>CAZIDX010000001.1:0-128929 GCA_964538435.1 uncultured Gammaproteobacteria bacterium
CAACAGGGACAGGTTGACGAAGCTGGGAAGAAGTTCGACGAAGCCATCGAGAAGAAGAAGGCCCAGGTCAAGGAGTTCATGGACGCCATCAGCAACATCAAGGTGTTGCAGAAGAAGAAGGAGTCCGAGCTCATCCGCAAGCGCGAGCAGCTCGAGACCGCCCAGCGTCGCCAGCAGGGTGCCAAGAACAAGGCCAAGCAGCGCCTCGAAGCGCTGGGTGGTGACCGGGCCAAGGCCCAGGCCGACACCGAGTTCATCAAGTGGATGGGTGCGCTCGAGGAGCAGACCGGCAAGGTCAGCACCCTCACGAAGGAGATCGCTGCGCTCGAGCAGTCGATCAAGACCTTCCAGGGCAAGATCGACACGCACCTGCGTCGCCTCGAGGGTCTCAAGCGCGAGCTCAAGAAGTACGTGGACGACAAGGGTATCGTCGTGGCTGACCTGATCAGCGCGCGCGAAGAGACCAAGATGAACGAGATGCTGGCCGGCCTCTCCACCAACGAGGACCAGGTCGATCTCTCCGGGGTCTACGATGCTCGTGACCGGGCCCAGGCCCGCGCCGAGATCTCGAGCGCCATGGCTGGCACCGACACCGGTGCGATCGAGGACGAGCTGGACGCCGCTGCGGCCAGTGCCGGAGTCGCGGACAGTTTCTTCGCCGAACTCGACGCCGACGCCGCGGTCGAGGCCGGGCCCACCAAGCCCGCGACCGACAAGGCCAAGGACTCCGGGTCCATCGACTTCGGTGCCCTGGACGACTAGCGCGTCTGGAAACGTGATACGCGTGGAGTGAGATTCAACCCTCACTCCACATTTCAACGCTCAGAGTGGGGAAATCCACAACGAGTGAAACCCAACCTGTCAATTCCAAGAAAAGGAAACTTGGGAAAGACTTCAAACCCTCGGTCGCGGGTAAGCGACTAACCCCGAGAAGGAGACACTCCATGCGTCACTCCCTGATCACCCTGATGGCCTTCGGCCTGCTGATGTCCGCGTGCAACGTCGAGGTCGAGAACCCGCCCGTCGCCAACGACTCCACGAACACCGCCGCGGCGCCCGCCGAGGTCCTGTTCACCCCGGTCAAGGCCGCCGACGGCACCCCGGACTTCAAGCTCGCCTGGAGCTTCTACACCTCCTGGTCCACCCTCGCCTCCGCCGACGCCTTCCACTACATCGACATCCGCGATGGCTGGCAGGGCAAGTTCGAGGTCGAGCACGGCGTTGACGTGGTCCTGGAGCGCCTGGACTACGTGCCCAGCTTCGGTGTCTACGCCGCAGGCGCGGCCGACGCGGTCACCATCACCAACACCGACGCCATGGCCGTGGCCTTCGAGCGCAAGAAGGGCGTGGGCGACGCCACCGTGGCCGTGTTCCCGACCTCGTGGTCCAACGGCGCGGACAAGATCCTGGTCGAGAAGGCCATCGGCAACTGGGCCGGCCTCGCCGGCGTGCCGGTCAAGGGCGCCGAGCTCTCCGTGACCCAGTACCTGTTCTGGCGCTGCAACGCCCTGAACGGCACCATGGACCAGTACGACAAGAGCTACGTGTTCGAGAACCTGGATCCCGTGACCGGCGCGCCCCTGTTCGCCGGCAAGCAGGATCCCAACCTGCAGGCCTTCGGTGGCTGGTCTCCCGAGACCTTCATCGTCCTGGACGGTCGCAACGGCGACGAGAACAGCGCCAACGACGTCATCGACCTGTGCAACTCCGAGGCCCTGGACCGCTACGAGATCACCGACATGATGGTGGTCGGGCAGTCCGTGCTCGAGCGCCCGGGCGGCGTCGAGGGTGTCAAGGCCCTGGCCGCGGCCATGGATGCCATGGCCTCCCGCGTGGCCAGTCCCACCCAGCAGGGTGAGACCTACCGAGCCATCTCCGTCAACTTCAACGACGTGGAGACCGGCTACATCCAGAAGGCCATGACCCTGAGCCCGCTGTCGGCCCCGTCCAAGGACCATGCGATCCTGGACTCGAACGAGATGCGTGCCAACATGAAGTACGTGGTCGACTTCAGTCTCGAGCACGACCTGATCGGCGCGGCCAGCGACGTCCCGTACAGCTGGGGCACCAAGGCAGAGGCTCCGGACGCGGTCCTGCGCTTCGACACCTCGTTCGTCCACTAGGACGAGCTTCCTGATCGCACACGCGTGATCAACTCCTGCAGCTAGTTCGCTGGCTGCAGGCTTTCCACTGGAGGATGAGACACTTCGTCTCGTCAACCAATGAGAAGAAAATGGAGGCTGAGATGCAGCGAGAAAACGGCTGGCGCAAAGCCTTGCGTCAGATGACTACCATGCGGGAACCGCTTCCCAAGTGGCAGGAGCACATGTTCTTCGCGCTGGCGATCCTCACGATCCTCAGCGTGTACACCTACATCGCGTACTTCGGCGACAACACCACCATCCCGACCTGGACCGAGCTCTTCAAGGGCTTTGGCAAGATGATCACGGACCCACGCAACGGGGAGCACATGATCTGGATGGACTCGATCGCCTCGTTCTCGCGACTGATCCCAGCTGTGGCAACCGCCTCGCTCATCGGGACCCTCATCGGTCTCTACACCGGTGTGTACGTTGCTGCGGACTCGTTCTTCAGCAAGATCCTGAGCTTCATGGGCAACATCGTCCCGAACGCTGCCATGGTGGTCTTCCTGACCCTGTTCGGATTTGCGTTCAAGATGTACAACGCCGCGATCATCTTCGGTATCCTGCCCATCATCGCTACCCGGGTTCACCAGGCAGTCAGTGAGGTCCACAACGACCACATCTACAGCGCCAAGACCCTGGGAGCGTCGTCCAGCGAGATCATCTGGACCATTCTGCTTCGGCAGTGCATGCCTCAGATCATCGCTGCGGTTCGCGCATCGATCGGTCTGGCACTGATCCTGCTGGTCGCCACCGAGTGGGTGGCAGGCAGCTCCGGATTCGGGTACCGCTTCATGCGGCTCTACCGGTCCGCGCGCATGGATGTGATCTTCCCGTACCTGATGTACCTCGGGTTCCTGGGAATCATCATCCAGCTCTTCTTCAACCAGATGCAGCGCCTGCTGTGTCCTTGGTACACCAAGGAGGACTAGCCATGACTACTCATGAGCAAGGCGCCTGCGTGGCACTCGAATGCCAGAACGTCAGCAAGTCCTTCGGAAGCACCCGAGTTCTGACCGACATCAACCTCGAGATCGGAACTGGGCAGATTGTGGCCCTGGTCGGTGCGTCCGGCTGCGGCAAGTCCACGCTCCTCAACATGATCGTGGGCACACATCGGCCTTCCACGGGTCTGATCTACACGGTCCAGGACGGGTCCAAGACCCATGTGCAGACGCACGGTCCTGACCGCGGTATGGTCTACCAGAACTACAGCCTGTACCCGCACCTGACCGCGCTGAGGAACGTGACGCTCGGGCCCATGCTGCACGAGACGTCCATTCCTGGCCGCTGGCTGGGCTGGATCACGGGTTCGTGGCGCCAGCTGCGACGCGAGCATCAGGGCAAGGCCATGAAGCTCCTCACCGAGCTCGGTCTGGGTGAGCACGCTCACAAGTACCCGCACCAGCTCTCGGGTGGGAAGCGCCAGCGCGTGGCCATTGCCCGATCCCTGATCATGGATCCCCAGATCCTGCTGCTCGACGAGCCCTTCGGAGCGCTCGACGAGGAAACGCGCAATGACGCGCGCCGCCTGTTGCTGGACCTCTACGGCAAGGTGACCATCCTGATGGTGACCCACTCGCTCGAAGAGGCTGTGCACGTGGGTGACCGTGTGATCGCGCTTGGGAAGAACTGGAACGGCGGCGAGCGCGGTGCAACCGTGATCTACGACAAGCCGGCTCCGGTCTACATCTCCAGCGACCCGCTGCAGGACACCAAGATCATCGAGCAGGCCCAAGAGATCTTCCGGGCCATGTTCGAAAGCCCGAACCTCGACCCTACCGAGTACGTCACCTTCTGGGACGACGTCAAGGCCGGGCGGGTCGAAGGGGTCCTGGCATCGCGCTAGGACAAACAAAACGAGCTCAGCTCGAACGAGAGCGAGGCCCACAAAGCCTCGCTCTTTCTACATCAGACTCGGGGAAATCCGAGAACGATGACCAATCTACAAACGGAGGATAGACGCGATGAAATTCCGTCATCTCGACTACGAGTTCCGACGTCAGACTGCCAGGATGTTCATGTCCGGGCAGTCGCAGAGCATCATTCTCCACGGCAACGTGGGGGACTACTTCTACCTGAAGCCCGAGCATTCAGGCAGGGATCCGAAGACCAACGAGATCCTGCACAAGGAAGGCAAGTACGTCACCATGCTCGACTACTTGCGTCCGAGGTGGGGGAACGTGGCCAATACCATCCTGCTCGTCTACGAGCTGGGTGGCCCGATCCAGTTCATGTCCAAGGAAGACCGCACGCTGTTGCGCGAAGCTTGGCTCAAGTTCCGGACAGAGGAGCTCTGGCAGGAGAACATGAAGGCCGACATCCTGGTCGATCCCAAGGAGGCCGAAGAACAGGTCGCGTCGCAGTTCAACGAGCTGCTCACTCGAGCCCACAAGGACCCGTCTCAGGCCCTGCGCATTCTGCGCAAGTTCTGCCAGATCTCCCGCTGGGAACACAAGGACAACCCGATCCGTAATCATCGGATCGTGATCCTGCTCGAGGATGCGGACCTGATCATTCCCGAAGGGGAGATCACGCGCATGAGCGACAAGGATCGTCGGCGCATGGTGATCTGTCGGGAGTGGTTCACGGACCCTGGGTTCATGAACGGCGAAGACGCAGTGGTCATGATCGCTGAGTCTGCCAGCCAGATCAACGGTCGTGTCAGCAAGCTCCCGCAGGTTCTTCGTGTGGCTGTGAACGCTCCTCTGGAGCACGAGCGTGCACACTACATCCGATGGTTCAACGCCATGCAACCCAAGGATCGCAAGATCAAGCTCTGGGGCACACAGGAAGTACTGGCTGCCTACTCAGCAGGCCTGAACTTGCACGCCCTGCGCCAGATGCTCGTGGGTGCCACCTACGAGGATCGCAAGCTCGAGAAGAGCGACGTCACTGACCATGTCGAGGCGTACATCATCGCGCAGCTGGGTGAGGGTACGGTCGAGTTCCATCGGCCACACCACCACCTCAAGGATCTGGTCGGAAACGCAGACGTGATCCGCTTCCTGCGCGAGACCGTGATCCCGCGCATGCTCTCAACCGGCAAGAGCGCTCTCAGCGGCATTGCTGTCTCAGGCCCTATCGGTGCAGGCAAGACCTTCATCTTCGAGGCTGTGGCTGCCGAACTGGGTATGCCGGTCCTGATCCTCAAGAACCTCCGCAGCAAGTGGTTCGGAGGTACGGATGTGATCATGGAGCGGCTCGAGCGCGTGCTCTACAGTCTGTCCAAGGTCGCGATCTTCGTGGACGAAGCCGACACCGTGTTCGGCGGAGTCGGACAGGACGTACACGCCACCGAGCGCAGGCTCACCGGCAAGATCCAGTCCTGGATGTCAGACCCGCGCCTCAAGGGCAAGGTGATCTGGATCCTGATGACGGCCCGCGTGCAGAACCTATCCGCAGACATCCGTCGCCCCGGGCGCGTTGGCAACCTGATCATCCCGATCCTGGACCCGACCGGCGACGATCGCATTGCGTTCATCAACTGGGCGCTCAAGGGCTACTGCAAGCTTCCTAAGCAGGGGAGCGCAGAATGGATCCGAATCGAAGAAGCAACCAAGGGTTTCTCGGCCGCGCAGTTCGCTGCACTTCGAGAAGAGCTGGATGCTCAGGTCGAGCTCACAGGCAATGATCTCACCTTCAAGGACGCTCTCGAGATCCTAGAAGAACAGCTCTCAGCTGACATCCAGACCGAGCGCCGAGTCCAGGAGCTCTACGCTCTGGTCAACTGCACACGCAAAAGCCTGCTGCCCGGCGGCAAGGACCTGTCGCGTGCGGATGTCGAGGAGCTGAAGAAGGGGTGGATGAAGGAGATCCACATGCACAAGCGCGCACTCGCCGCTTGAACACCAGGGTTCGTCAACGACTGACGGACCCATTTCAACACGCAGCGCAGGGGAAATCCTGCACGTGTGACCAACTACCAGGACCGGAGTGAAACAATGCCCACCATGCACGCCCGCCTGTGCCGCACGATTCTTCGAAACGCCAGGAAGGCGGGGAAGTTCTACGAGTACGACGATGAGAGCTCGCTCGACGAGCCCATCATGTTCTTCTTCCAAGAGTCCGTGGAAGGTCTGGTGCTCTTCATTGTGTACCGCACACTTCCATGCGTCTTCAACGGATGCACCTTCTGCCGTCTGCCTGGTACATCCACGCTGCGCGAGGTGAACTTCCGTCACGTAATGAATCAGACCAGGTACGTGATGACCCACCCGGACGTGGTGCCGCGCCTGGACGAGATCCAGAAGCTGATCATCTCCAACCAAGGCTCCATCCTGGACCAACGCACGTTCGACCAGCTCGCGCTCATGGACCTGATCGCTCAGGGTGAGTACAACTTCCCGAACATGGCTAGCATGTGCCTGGAGACCCGCATCTGCTACGTCGAGGATGAAGAGATTGTGCTACTCGGCCATGCCATGGCTGGCGGTGACACCGTGACTGTGCTCGAGTTCGGGATCGGGGTCGAGGCCTACAACGACTCAATCCGCAACTCCAGGCTCGGCAAGGGGATGCATCTGCGCGAGAAGCCCAACAGCCTCGAGCGACTGGCCGAACGGCTCTCGCTCTTGTGTGAGGACATGCTACGCTTCCGCATCAAGTGCTACTTCCTGCAGAAGCCCCACGAGAGCATGACCGACGAAGAGGCGGTCCAGGACGTCAAGGACATGATCGACTTCATGTCTGGTCTGGTCGCCAAGCATGCGATCCGGATGAACCTCCATCTCAACCCCACCTTCGCGGCCAAGGAAACCAAGCTCGAGACCGAATTCAAGGCCGGCAGGTTCACACCGCCACGCCTGAGTGATGTCGCGCGCGCGGTTCTCTACGCCGAGGACAAGGGGGTGAGTGTGTTTGTCGGGCTCGACGACGAGGGGCTTGCCTGCGAAGGAGGTTCCTTCCTGCAGCCTGGCAACGAGCGCATGGTTGCGGCCCTGGATCAGTTCAACCGTACGCAAGACTTCGATGAGCTGCGCGCAAGGCTGGATGCCTACCTTGGCGATCCGCACTACAATCACGAGACCGACCTGATCGAGGTTCCAACGGCCTGATCAGCACGTCTCAACGCGCAAACGCAAACGCAGAGCTCGCCTGAGCCCTGCGTTTTCTAATTGAACAGGTGGATACCATTTAAGTGCCGATCGGACCTTATATGGTATCCACCGAGAATCTATTTAATTGTATACAAATAGAGATCAAGTTGCCCCGCGGCTTTGCTTATCTCTTCAGCCTCCCATTCAGGGATCGGCCAGACATAGCTGATAACCCTAGTTCCAGGTTTGAGCTCTGAGCGAAGCTTTGACTCAATCTTTTCATATGTCTCAGGCATCAGAAACATGTACACCGCATCATATTCATTCAAGTTCTTACCAAACACATTCCCAAATCGATATCGAGCTCGAGAACGCGTTGCTGATGCTTGCAGGGCTGCAACAAGATATTGCAGTAGAGAAAGCTCAACGCCATGCACTGCGACTCCGGGATTCTTCTGAGCCAAATGTCGACATACACGCCCATTCCCACACCCAAGCTCAACGAACTTCTCACCATCCTTAAGCTTGAGTAATTTATGTATCCGATCAAGATCTTGCTTCCTGGTAGGCACCCAAGGCGCCCCAGAAGCCGCTGCATACGCAAGCGAGGCCAGGAGAACCAAGCCAATCCCAGCAAAAACATATAACATATGGATTGATTATAGCACTGAAACGAATCATCGCCACCTTACTCGACACAAACGTGAGGATTTGGAAACGCTATCAAGGCCGCAGGGGACAATTTTTGTGAGAATCCCGCTTGCGGGATCGAACAAAGAATTCGTCCCTGAGGCTACTCTGACAAAACCCCCACCCGCAGCCAAAAAGAAGACACCCTCCGTTCCAGTCCCCAAGCAAGGGAAAGGGAAGGAGGGTGCTTCGTCGCGACGTTTCGTGCGTCGCGTCAGGGAGCTAGGCCTGTGCCGGCTCCTGGTTGTTCACCACGAGCTGCAGGCCGCTGCCGCGCAGCAGATCACTCATGCTGGCGCTGCCGCCGCTGTCCTGGTGAACGACATCCTCACCATCGGCCAGGTCGGCATTGGTCAGGATCTCGCGCACGCGCATGTCGAGGTTGATGCCCTTGCCGCTGACCGGGTTCCAGTCCAGGCTGCGGGTCGCGAAGGTGCGGGACTCGCCGCCGAACATGAGCGGAGCCGGCCGCGAGTACATCATGCCAGCGGGATCCTTGAGCACGATGCGCTGCTTGGGCTTGGGATCACCTTCCTCGAGCGGGAAGACATCCAGGAAGAACATGTAGTTCTTCCAGACCTTGAAGTGGGGATCCTGGCGCGTGTCCGCGTCCTTGATGTGCACGGTGCGCACACCGACCTTGACCCGGCCAGCGACGATCAGGGCGTCATCGCCCTTGGGGCCGCGCAGGTGCACGCTGATGCCGCTGCAGCGGTCGCCCAGGCGCACGTGATGGTACTCGCCGATGGGGGAGTCGGTCACGGGCGTGTGCTCCGCACCCTTGGGGATCTCGATGATGCAGGGGCCCAGGTCCTCGGCGTAGAACAGTTCCTGGATCGTGGGGTCGTTGCCCTTGTGTCGGGGCGGCTTCTCGATGGTGGCGATGTGACCCACGCCGTCGGTCTCGACGTTCATCGCTCGCAGCTCGGCGAGGAAGTCCTCCCAGTGCGCAAGAACGTTCAGTCCTCCGATCGTTCGGACGGTCATGTCGGACATCATTCACTCCATTGGTTGACGCGGCCAAGTCGTGGCGGCGTACAGGATTTCCGCTTTAAAAACGGTTCTGACGCAGCGGTCAGACGACGAAAAATACCACAAAATGGTACTTTTGTCAACCTCTGGAGCCAAAAAACACACAAAAATGGATGCTTTTTATGGATTCGACCCTGGGGAAATCTCTTTGTTTACAAAAAAAATACCTTGTGTATAATCCGTTTCGAAGCATTCATTTCTATTAATCCTTAGGAGGAGTATGGATATCCAAACACTTTTTAAACTCGAGATCGGTGAAACCGTTCGAGTCTCCAACGAGCCACTCACGCTCATTGGACGATCTACAATCACATTTGATGGCGGTGACGAGCTTGTCTGGCTCTTTGATGAAGACGAGCGCATTCTCTCAGTCGCACCAGAGGAAGAAGAGCTTTTCTTGTTTGAAAAACTTGATGAAGAAATCGAGCCAGACGAAGAGGGGATTCTTTACCAAGGAAAAGAGTACGAATTCCACTACAAAGACACAGGTGTGGTGACAGAGGTAGAGGGCGACGTCATAACCGAGCCAGACGACACCTACTTGTACATGGACTACGAAGCAAAGGATGGGGGTGTGCTGCGCATTGTCAGCAACGAGAATACAGGTGAAGCAGGTGCCTATGTTGGCCGCACGGTTTCAGAAGATGATCTAAACGAGCTGTAGGTTTCAGACAAACGAAAATCTTGCTAAAATAGAGATGGCAAAATGCCGTCTCTATTTTGATATTCTCATGAAAAAAGCGATCTCATTCATCGTTCTGGGTGTGGTGGTTGTGCTTTCTGTCACAGCAGCCACATATATCGTGCTCATGCAGCTGGATCCTGATCTTGAAGTACGTAAAATGATGATAGCAATGGCCAGCCTCGAGACAGTGAGGCAAGACTCAGGCTTTAGCTGGACGCGCGGAGAAGGCAGTGAGCGCATAAACACAACACTCTACACAACAGGCCAGATAAGCATTGATGATGAGGCTAATCTCCAGCACGCAACACAGTTTCGGGTTGTGCACATGGGGGCGGATAATTCGTACTCAGACCTCTCAGGCGAATTCCGAATGCTAGAGGATGCAAGCTACCTCACATACACACCTCCAGGCCCAAGCGTAGACGGCGTGTCGTTTGATCAAGAGCAAACCTGGATTGCATTCGCTCAAGATGAGCTGCTCTCCTGGGGGGCTGTGCTACCGGGTCTTGAGCTTCCAATCGCTTTGAGTGAACAGAAAATATCCTGGACCCCAGACGTATTCGCGCGCCTCCGTTACCTGCTTTCCTCAACAGATGTTTTCATCGCCCAAGCAAGTGGACTCACACAGATCGTAGGGAATGCAAACACAAGAATAATTGATGCAACGTTTGACCCAGATGTTGTAGAAGCCTTCCTGCGTGACATTGTGCGCGCAAAGCAAGGGCGAGACCCAACAGAAGACGAACGAGAGCTTGTGGCCAAGCAGGCCGAGCAGATTAAGCGATTAACATTCAGGTTCTGGATCGGCACACAGGATCATTATCTTTATAAACTACAAGCCGCTGGCGCCTTCTCAGATCCAGAAACAAATGACCTAATCCCAGTTGACATCAAGGTAGAGTTTGAGGACTTCAACGAACCATTCGACATTGACGAGCCCAATGACCCACTCCTTTTTGAGCAAGTACTCAGGTCAGTGTTTGCTGACCTGCCAGATTCAGAAGCGCTCACACTGGGAGGGGTAAACAAGGTGCTAGTAACAGATGAAACAGCAAGGCTGCCAGTAGAGGAGGTGGAGGAATCAACCGACCAAGATGAGGATGGGCTTAGCAATGTTCTTGAGGCGTTCTACGGCACCAATCCAAACGACCCTGACACAGATGGTGATGGGGTAACAGACGGCGACGAGGTGCGCAAAGGGCATAATCCACGAGGAACCGGGTCATTATTCGGATTCGGGCTAGAGAGATAGAATGACAGCAAAAAAACGAAAACGAGCTTGGCGCCCATCGCGCAAATCAAATCCAGACACCCGTCTGGAAGTTTTGCGCATTGGAGCGATCTTATTTGTTTCGGTGATTGTTCTCAAGCTGTTTATCCTCCAGGTGGTCCAGCATGATTTTTATGATGCGCTTGCAAGTGGGCAGCACGAACTCTTTGAGGAGCTGATTCCAGTCAGAGGTACAGTGTACGTGCATGATTACAAGGATGAAACATTGGTTCCCGTTGCAACCAATCAAAAACTAGCATTCATCTACGCAGACCCTCGGCTCGTGGAAGATCCAGACGGAACCGCAGAAGACTTGGGGGATATCTTTGATTGGGATGAAGAAAAAATTGAAGCGCTCGAAGCCAGACTTGAGCAAGAAGACGATCCATACGAGCCAGTCATGAGAAAAGTCGAAGAGGACATGCTTGACGAGGTGCTTGCGCTTGAGTTGCCAGGCATTTTCTATGTCAGAGAAGCTTCCAGGCTCTATCCAGAGGCTGAGATGAGCGGGCATGTGCTCGGGTTTGTAGGCTCAAACGAAGACGGTTCGCTCTCTGGAAAATACGGCATCGAAGGATATTTTAACGAGGAGCTCTCAGGTGAAGCAGGATATCTTCTCTCAGAACGAGACATTGCAGGTAGGCTCATTGCTGTGGCAGATCGTGTGTATGAGCCAGCGCAAGATGGTGTTGATATCGTGCTAACACTCGATAGGACCGTGCAGTACAAGGCTTGCTCGCTCTTAAACGAGGCCGTGGAGAAGCATGGTGCTGATGGTGGAAGCGTGGTGATCATCGAGCCGTCAACGGGGCACATTCTTGGGATGTGTGGAGCTCCAGACTATGATCCAAACGCATACGGCCAAGTGGACAGCATTGATCAGTTTAACAACCCAGCCATTTTTAACGCCTACGAACCAGGTTCGATTTTCAAGCCTCTCACCATGGGGGCAGCACTTGATGTTGAGGCTGTAACTCCAACAACGCTGTACACAGATCTTGGATATGAAATGGTTGATGGTTGGGATTATCCAATTAGAAACGCAGAAGACAAGGTGTATGGCGAGGTGAATATGACTCAGGTTCTAGAAGACTCCGTTAACACAGGAATGATTTTTTCCATGCGCGAAACCGGCATGGATACCTTTGTGGAGTACGTAAAGACGTTTGGTTTTGGGGAGTCTACAGGCATCGAACTTGATACAGAGGCAATTGGAACCATCAGTTCTCTCGACATTGGCGCAGAGATCTACGCCGCAACCGCAAGTTACGGACAGGGGATCACAGTCACACCACTCCAGATCGCCATGGCCTACGCAGCAATCGCAAATGGAGGCGTGCTCAAAAAACCGCTTATTGTTGATGAGGTGCACAATCCAGACGGAACCGTAGAAAAACGAACATCTCAAGACCTGGCGCAAGTCATTCAATCATCAACCTCTCGCACGCTCGCTGCCATGCTTGTGTCTGTGATTGAACATGGTCATGGTTCTCGTGCTGGTGTTGAGGGGTATTACATTGCAGGAAAGACAGGAACCGCCCAGGTGGCTCGATCAGACGCGGTCGGTTACGACGAGGACAACACCATTGGTTCTTTTGCTGGCTTTGGGCCAGTTGAAGACCCTCGTTTTGCAATGGTGGTTCGTATTGATAATCCAAAAGACGTAGTCTGGGCAGAATCCACGGCCGCCCCGCTCTTTGGGGAGATTGCAGAGTTTCTGCTACAGTACTTTGAGATCCCTCCAGTTCGCACACTAGAATAAAACCGCTCACCACGTCATCCTGAGCGCCTGCCTGCCGGTAGGCAGGAAGCGAAGGATCCCACTCTCAGCAAGAAACAAGTCAACGAGCAGTATCTAAACTCACATGAATATGAAAGCGTTTATCCAGGCACAACTTAAGAAAAAGGCACAAAAACTCATTGCAAAGCACAAGCCGATGGTGATTGGAGTGACAGGTTCTGTTGGAAAGACGTCTGCGCGTAATGTGATCGCTCAGGTTCTGGGAGAAAAGTATCGCGTGCGCACAACCATTGACAACTACAACAACGAACTCGGTTTGCCGCTGACGATTCTTGGTGAGAAATCACCTGGACGCTCAGTGCTGGGTTGGCTCAGGGTGCTCACAAAAAAGATTGAAGACGTGCCAGAAGTGTTTGTGCTCGAATACGCTGTAGATCATCCAGGCGATATGGCTTACCTGTGCGACATTGCTGAGCCTGACATTGCAGTATTCACACGCATCTCTCCAGTGCACGCTGAGAACTTCAGGTCAGTGGAAGAGCTCATCGAAGAGAAAGCTGTCTTGCTCGAGCGAACAAAAGAGGGTGGAATGGTTGTGCTCAACGCAGATGATCCACGCGTCCTTGGCGCAAGCAATCACGCAAACGCACCTGCGATTACGTATGGGTTTGCTCAGAACGCAGACGTACGCGCAACTGATTATGAGCTTGCCACGCGAGAAGACTTCTCTTTTGAGCCTGGCGAGACACTCTCCGAGGTTCGCTTCACCGCCGTCACTGAAAAAACACAGCTCCCAGTTCGCCTCATCAACCTACTCGGCAGGACCGCCGCCCACGCTGTGCTCCCAGCCATTACTATCGGATGGCACCTAGGGCTAGATCCAGACGAGATCACAAAGGGGCTTGCAAAGTCAGAGCTCGAGCCTGGGCGCATGAACCCTGTTCCAGGAATCAAAGGATCACTCATCATTGACTCAAGCTACAATGCAGCACCTGCTTCCATGGAGGCTGGGCTCAATGTCCTGCATGAGTTCAAGCCAGTGGAGATAGCAAGACGAATCGCTGTGCTTGGTGTGATGGGGGAGCTTGGTGCAGACTCAGAGCAAGAGCATAGAATGATCGGGCTCAAGTGCGCAGAGGTTGGTGTCGATGTGCTCGTGACTGTTGGAGAAAAAGCAAGAGACATCCGCTACGGCGCCATCGAGGCAGGAATCCCAGAAGACAAATGCGAACACTTTGAACACGCAGTAGAAGCCGGTCGTTGGATGGATGCGCACATCAAAAAGGGTGACATCGTGCTAGTGAAAGGATCACAATCGTCTCGCATGGAAAAGGTGGTAAAAGACATCATGGCTGAGCCACTCAGAGCAAAGGAGCTCCTGGTCAGGCAATATGGGAAGTGGGTGGAGGATGAGGAGTAACGTTCAAATAGAAGGATTAAAAAGAGTAGTAGGAGTATGAGGATTCGTATTTGCGATTCCTTCTAACCCTACTACTCTTTCTATTTGCGAGTTACTCCTTCTAACCCTTCCTATTGACAAAACCCAAAAATCGTGTACGGTCCATCAGTTCAACCGAACAAAACTTTCCTCGCAGATTCGCTGCGAGATGAATTCCTGTGTGGATGCACAGGTGGTCCCCGCCATCGGCGGGGGGAACGTGAGTGGCAGCACAAATCCTGTCACAGAAAGGATCGGATGGATGTCCGACCGTATTCGCCTCAGAGGTCCTTCGCAGAAGTTCAAACCCACAGACGGTCCCAGCAAGATGGACCTGCTCCTCGGAATCGCGGAGCCGTACGTACACGGTCAGCTCCGGGTCGTGAGTGTCAAGCTCGAGGGCATCGTCGACGAGCTGAACAAGCGATCGCGCAAAGAGCGGTTCGTCGGCTGTGTAGTGTCCTATGCACCGCTCCGCCTCAAGGACGGCAGCTTCGACCCCGACTACTGCACATTCGTGCTACAGCGAATGGTGGGTACCGGAAGAGCTGGGGATCCCGAATACCTGATCGTTCGAAGTTACGACACAAACCACCGCCGGGGATTCGAGGCAGTTCTCAGGTTCAAGCAGCCTGGCACCAGTGGTGAGTACGCACGTCGTCGTTGGGGATATCACCCTCGCATCACCAAGGTGAGCGTGGACTCAGGGCTGAGTCCGTGGAACATCATGAACTGCCTGGGTAACCCACCCGTCTTGGAAGACAGGCTTCTCGAGTTGTACCTCTCGGCAATCGGGCTCTTCGGAAAGATCGGTCTTTTCGATCCGATCACGGGCACAAGTGTCAATACCGAGGAGTTCGTGCAGGGGGCAATCGTTCGTTGCGACCTCCATCGTATCGATCGAACCATGCGCATCCGCTACGAGTTCATCGAGTCCCATACCGGAATCGCCTTCCATGGCGAGTATAACACCAGGACCGGTGAGGCCTGGCTGCGACTCGGCCACGGCTGGGACCCGAAGGATCCCTACTGCTAGACCAACGTCTGACTTCCAACGTCTGACTTCCAAAGTCTGACTTCCAACGTCTGACTTCCAACGTCAGGCGTCCCCACGAGCCCCGCTCGTGAGACGAAACACTCCGTTTCGCTCGCGTGCGGGGTGTTTTGTTCAAGCTCAACATCTCAAGCTCAACATCGAACGTCCATAAAAGAAGTCAACCTAGTCATGTTATGTACATCGAACGTCCATTTGTTGATTTTGAGAAAAAACATTGACAAAACGTTTCAAATAAAGAAAACTTACGTTCTTGCAACCACAGCAAGAGAAAAGGTGGGATTGTGACGCACCGATACAAGTTCGGATGGAGTCTTTTCGTGGTCTGTACCATTGGTCTGATCAACATGCTGCACTACGGGATCGATGGGAGGTTGTCGGTGTTGCTCGGCCTGCTCGCAGGGATCGCCTGCTACGCACTCCTGAGCGCCTACCAAGGTCTCACGCGAGGGTCTCAGAACACAACGGGTGCTCAGCAGTGACCAGCGAGCACAGGCGATGGTTCTGCATCATGATCTTCGTTGCCAACACGATCGTCTACGGGATCATGCTCCTATGCATCGGAGAGCTGAAGTACCTGTGGGTTGCCCCAATCGGTGGCTTCCTGGCAGCAGTGATCACGCATGCCAGCCTCGATGTGATCACGGTCCAAGAGACAAAACAAAACACCCAACATCGCAAGGTGTGAGGGGGTACACACGAGTCGTTCGTCACACGAGACGAACGGCCATGCCCGCCATAGCTCGAACAGCGACGGCGGGTTTCTGTTTGCTCACCAATCTTGACAAAAAAAGGATTTTCCACTAATATTCTGAGCCAACAGCTTGCAAAAGGAGAACGCGATGGAACTACTGCTGGCTGGAATCGCAGGGGGCATCATGATCGCGGTGCTCCTGATCTACATCCGCAACATCCTCTACGCTGACATCGGCATGAACCTGTCGACCTGGCTGATCGCCACGGTTGGCCTGCTCGTGCAGAACGTCACGTACTACTCGACTGTGGACGGCGAGCTGCATCTGCTCGTAGTGCCAACCATCATCTCTGTCGGCCTTATCGTGAACACGACACTGGGCTGGCGCAAGAGTACGTTCGGCAAGATCAAGTCGTTCGACATCTTCGCCATGGCAGTGACAGCATTCTGCCTGGTCGCCTGGGTGTGGCTCGGTGGGGTCGTGGTCAATGTGATCCTGCAGGTCGCACTGCTGATGTCCTTCGTCCCAACGATTCGTGACCTGCGCGCCAAGAAGTTCGAGGACGACCCCTTCCCATGGGGGCTCGCAGCTGTCAGCTTCATCTTCCAGGTCATGGCTGTCTCGATCTCGGTCGAGGTGCTCGCAGAAGACTGGCCCAGGCTCATCAACCCAATCCTAGTCGGCTTCCCCGGCAATGCGCTCGTCTGCTGGGCCGCGTTCACTGGAAAGAGGAAGCAGGCCTAGTACACAGCAACTCCGCAAACGGCGGAGTTTTTCAATTCAAAAACCACCGACTAAAGCCGATGATTTGTTTACTGATCAATAACAGCTAAAGCTCGCTTTCCATTTTCAGAAGGTAGTTTGTGGCACTGTCACCGCCATCAGCTGTGATGGTTGTGCCGTTTACAAAAGCAGATTTGTCAGACAAAAGGAAGCTAACAATATTGGCGATGTCTTTATAGTCACCGAGTCTACCCAGTGGGTTAAACGACTTTGCTTCGTCTAGTAATTCTTGTGGCGACTGCATCCCATCTCCGATCCAACCAGGAGCAATATTGTTTGTTCTGATGCCTTTTGACGAAAGAATATTCGCCATACTCATAGAAAGGTTTGTGAGAGCAGCTTTGCTCGCAGAGTAGGCAAGTCCTGAGATGGCGCCTGTAAAGGCGTCTGTGCTGGTAATGTTTACAATCGATCCACCTTTTTGAATGTTACCTTTCAGACCATCAATAAGGAGTAGGGGCGCATGCAGATTCACCTCAAACGTTTTCTCCCAGTCAGACATTTCAAATGCATCGAAGTCGATGTCAACAAACACACCCGCGCAGTTCACAATTCCGTGAAGCTCAACGTTGTGTAAATCTGAAATGAGACGAAGTGTATTCTCGCGATCTGAAAAGTTGCATTGATAGATCTCAAGATTCTCTAGTTCCTTTTTCATCTGCAAGGCTTCATTTTCGTTTGTGTTGTAAACACCATGCACGAAGTAGCCTTCTTTGATAAGAGTTTCAGCAGCAGCTTTTCCTATCCCTCTTGAGATGCCTGTGACAAGTATGTTTTTCATATGAGAACATGTTAACACAGCTGATGAAATTCGCACGTTTTTACAACCTCACAAATCTCCCCAACCTCTGCCATTGCACCCATCCCAACATCACCACAAGCAAGACTCTTTTCAATTGGATTGATAGTCTGGAGCCTGTGCCACTGCCCAAGCTTCTCTAGATGCTCTGCGGTTGCAGGGTGCTCCCACATGTTTGTGTTCATTGCTGGAGCAAGAAGCACGGGCTTCTCTCGGTTCCATGCGCGCACAAGGCAGGTGAGCAGATTGTTGCACCGTCCGTGCGCAAGCTTTGCAAGCGTATCCGCACTCAGTGGAGCAATCACAAGCACATCCGCCCACTTCCCAAGCTCGATATGAGGAATCTCCTGACCTCGCTCATAGCTCTCACCCCACTCGTCTTTATCACGCAAGACAGGCACCTCAACATCCTCGAGCTTAAAGAAATGTAAGGCCGACTCTGTCGCTGTGACCTTTACTTCACCAATCTCGCTTAATTGCCTCACAAGCTCAGGAGTCTTAATTGCAGCAACCGACCCTGTGACTCCGAGCAGTATCTTTGGTTTCATATACTTAGACTCTACAAATAAGAAAACCGCTTGGCAATACCAAACGGTATTCTATTTGAAAAACCCCGCCTAGTGGGTCGGGGTCTTAGTTGGCTTCCTTCTCCTGGGTTGCAGGAAAGAAGCTGTGCAGCGGCGCGCCAGAGATGCACTCAGCGCGGTCATTGCAGTAACGAACGTTCTGGTCGACATCTACTCCGCAGAGTTTTGCCTTGCTCTTGTAGACCGAGATGAACGCATCCGGCCTTTCTTCGCCACAGATATGGCAGGTCCATGTGGTTCCGGGGAACATATCTACCCCCTCCTTTCTTCTCTTGGTGAGCGGCTGCGTCTGGCGAGGTACAGACCGGCCAGGAGCTCACCCGCGATGTTGATAGCAAAGATGCACAGCATGAGCACGAGGAATCCCGCCAGAATCGATTTACCCGCTGGGTCGTGCGTGGTCACTGCATCAAGGTGCAGGACAAGCAATGTAACCAGTATCAGAGCAACAGCACCGATCCGCTTGAGCAGCGAAGTGCTCTTGAGCTGAGCGATCAGTTCTTGCTTGAACGTGAGTGTAGATGTCACGCATCCACCCTTCTGCTACTTGCATGTAACGAACAGAGTTAAGCAGTTTGCAGCCTGCTTGTCAAGATACCTGGAATCAGAAAAGACTCTCGAAAGAGAGGCTTGCGATAACCCAACAACTGTTTCAAAACCCTCACCATAGTGAGAGTTTTGAGTCACATATTTCATTATTCTCAATATTTTTGTTTGGTGAGGTTTCATAACCCTCACCATTGACGTGATTTTGAAACTTCTTAAACGGTCAATATTGTTTTGAAAGGCTTGATTGAAAAAGTAGAGTATGATATATTTTTCCCGCCGTTTGATACGGCCCCATTCCGCTAAGCGCGATAGGGGCCCAAACATGCGGCCCCATCGTCTAACGGTCAGGACGCCAGGTTCTCATCCTGGAAATCGGGGTTCGATTCCCCGTGGGGTCACCAATAAAAACGCTCACCTGAAAGGTGGGCGTTTTTATTGGTACCCGATCGGAGGATGAGAACCTCGCGGGTTCGATGCGTGAGAGAGCGAGAGTGATAAATGATAGTCGGTATCGGTTCTAAGACTTTCATTTATCACCGAGCGAACAAACGCAATATTGTGTTGGCATCCAACACAATATTCCCCGTGGGGTCCCTACAAAAACAACCTTACCAACCTAAGCTCATCATACCTGTACCTCTCCCCAAGCTGATGATACACCGCAGTAATCGACGTCCCCCCAGACGCCTTGAACCCAGCCACCATCGCATCAAACGCCTCCTTGTGCGGCTTCAGATGCTCAATATCCTCAAGCTCTCCAGCCCTCACCAGTTTTTCAAGATGCTGAATGATTGTGCCTTTGCTCAGCTTGCGTTCGTCCGCAACCTGCATAATCGACATCTTCTTTTCAAACAAGGCTTTAGTCTCCTCGAGCGTGCTACTGCTTCGAGTCGGTCTGCTACTAATCCTCGTTGCTTTCTTTTCAGGAACAGGAATCTCCTCCACATTGTTCTCATCTATATACGCCGCAATGCACTCCAAGAACGCTTTTCCAAACGCCTCTACTTTTTGCTTTCCAACACCAAAGAGATTTGAAAAGGCTTCCATGCTAGAAGGGAAGTAGTACGCCATTTGGTGCAGTGTGCGGTCGCCAAAGATGACGAACGGGGGAACATTCTGCTCGTCTGCGATCTCTTTACGCAGCGCACGGAGTTTTTCAAATGCCTCAAGATCGTAATCAAGGTTCGTCTTTACTTTACTTAGCTTTGTCTTTTTCGCAGGGGTCTGTGCAACCGTTGTCACAGGGAGATGAATAGCTTCCTTATTCGTCAGAGCACGCTTTCCTTTCGCACTCACACTAAGCGTCGGATACTCTCCCGTGCTTAGCTCCAGATACCCGCGCTTCTTCAGTGCATGCGCATACTCACGCAGCGCGCCCGTAGGAATTTCCTTTGCAATACCGTGGACAGAGAGTTTGTCATGCCCGAGCTCGAGCAGACGCTTTCTCTTGGACCCATGGAGCACATCACAAACATGCGCAGCACCAAAGCGTTCTCCTGTTTTGAGAATCGCTGAGATAATCATCTGAGAGATTTCTGTAGCAACAGCTTCCTCAACAGGCGCCTGAGCACAGTTATCACATGTCTCGCACTCTGTGGCTGCATCTTGTTCGCCAAAATACATGAGCAGATAAAAGCGTCTGCAGACCTCGTTCTGGCAGTACTCAACAACGTCATCGAGCTTACGCAAGGCCGTCATCTTTTCATGCTCACTGTCGATGTGATTGATAAAGTACTCCTGCTTACGCCGATCGCCATACGAGTAAAACAAAACGCAATCACTCGGCAGTCCGTCGCGCCCAGCACGGCCCGTTTCCTGATAGTAACTCTCAATCGTCTTTGGAAGATCCATATGCACAACAAGTCGCACATCAGGCTTATCGATTCCCATTCCAAACGCAATCGTCGCAACAATAATCTCAGTCTCATCTCGAATAAACCGATCCTGCACACGCACACGCTCTTTCTTAGGAAGCCCAGCATGATACGCAGCAGCCTTAAGCCCAACATTCGAGAGTCTGCGAGCTGTGTCCTCGGTGTCCTTCCGCGAAAAGCAATACACAATAATCGACTCTCCCTTGCGAGACTTGAGCAGCTTTGCAAGCTCAGTAAATGTATTAAGCTTTGGCCTCACACTGTAATGAAGGTTTTCTCGGTTAAAACTGGAAACAAAAACCTCACCTTTTTTAATGCTGAGCTGATCCAAAATATCCTTCCGCACAATCGGCGTTGCTGTGGCTGTAAGCGCAATCACCGGAGCGCCTGAGACTCTGCGGCGCAGCATGCTCAGGTTGCGATACTCAGGTCTAAAATCATGCCCCCACTCAGAAATACAATGTGCCTCATCAATGGCAAGTAGACTCACCTCAAGAGACTCAAGAAACTCAGTAAACCCAAATGCATTCACACGCTCAGGAGCAAGATACAAAATCTTCAGCTCACCAGAAACTGCTTTCTTCTTCACAGCCTCCCGCTCCATTTTCGTAAGCGAGCTATTCAAAAACGCAGCAGAGATCCCGTTGGCACAGAGCGCATCCACCTGGTCCTTCATCAGAGCAATAAGAGGGGAGACCACGAGCGTGATTCCAGGAAGCATCAGAGCCGGTAGCTGAAAACACAAAGACTTACCACCTCCAGTCGGCATCAAAACAAAAGCGTCCTTGCCAGAGAGAACTGTATCAATAACCTCCTTCTGCAAAGGACGAAACTCATCATAACCAAAATGATCTTTCAAAAGTTTCTCCATAGAAAAATATAAGCAAACAAAAAAACGGCCTGCGGCCGCGTTCTTCCTACGCAATTCGTAAATTGAGTCTAACGTCGTTTTCACGTTTTGTCAAAAAACGAATCCACACCCTCATCTCCAAACTATTGACAAATCAATACGCCCACCTTCAGGTCGAGGATCAAGACGAACTCGACTAACCAGAGCACGACACTCTGACCCCCCCAAAAGGGGGTTTTCATTTTCAAACACGTAAAAACGTAACAAAACGTAACCCGGTTACGGAGTTTTAGCTAAGGTAAGTACTTTTGTCGAGGTCTTAGGCACATATGCGTCGATCGTCGCATATGTGCCTAAACAAAAAGCTTCGAGCTGAAGTCCGAGGGCCTTCGGTGGAGTATTAGAAAAGAGCAGCTCTACGCTGCTCCGTGATAGCTGTCCAAGAAGTCTTGCATGGCCTGGAAGTACCGCGCAGACACCTGGTAGTCCTCCTTGAACCGCGCATGCTCCCGGAAAGGTGCCATGCAGGTTCTGTAGATGTAGCATTGACGGCAAGCGCTGTCATCTTGCTCGCTGCTGCCCATCGCCTTGCAGATCGGACAGATGTCGTAGCGGTAGCTGACTCGACCACTGCGCTCGAAGTTGCCAAGCTTGACCCTCAGGCCCTCCCGCACGACCCTGAGCTGTGCAGGGCTCAGCTTGACAAGCTCAGCGCATGTCAGGTTGTCGAGACAAACATCATCGTCCACGACCAGCATCTTGAAGACTTTGAGGTCGTCGATGTGGTTAGGGTACAGGGCGAGGTAGACATCGCACGCAGTGCGCTCCTCGTTCGTGATCTCGCGCCGATTGTACGCATGCGCCTGAAAACCCATCTTGCGCAGGAACTTCCCAAACGCAAACGGCTCAGCATCCCTGTCAGCATCCAGGTAGATCATGCTCTTCAGGTACATGAGGTGGATGTCGTCCGGCTTCTCTCCGCTCTTGACCAGATCGTGGTGATGGTTCGCGGCGATGTCTCGCAGCTCTGCCATGAGCCGACGAGCAATACCGCGGCCACGGTACAGCGGGATCACAGTGAAGTTGCGGAACGTCAGGTGGTACATGCTCAGCGTGTACTGCACCCAACCAACAACCTGGTCGCCCTTGTAGCACACGAGCGTGCACTCGTCCTTACCAAGAAGCGGGCTAGCCGCGAGCATGGTTTCAAAGTACGGCCCAAACACGTTTTGGAAATGCGGTCGCTTGTGCACACACAGCTCCAAAGGAAGCGCCTCAGCCCCCTCCAACCGTTCGATTCTCATAGGAATCTCCCTTCATGGCTTCACCCGACCATAGGCGAATTTCGAGCTTTTGTCAAGGCTTGCAGGCACAAATGAAACAAATCTGTTATCATTTTTGTATACATATCTGACTATGCCAAACACAAAACGTAAAAACATCTATCCTGGCCTGTACGTGGCAATCGTCCAAAAGCATCATCAAAAGACCGGACAGTTGACACAGGGCCTTGTAAAGGATTTACTGACCAATAAAGCTAATCATCCACGCGGAATCAAAGTCCGTCTCGACACAGGAGAAGTCGGCCGCGTGCAGCATATTTTAGAATCGTAAACTCAATCTTATGAAAAACACTCTCGCCATTCTCTTGCTCGCTCTGCTCGTCTTTGCCGGAGCTGGTTGTGCAGGGCAAGAAGAAACTCAGGAGGAGGTACAAGAACCTCAGGTCGAAGAGGCGGGTCTCTATGAGGAGGCTGACCTCGATCAGGCCTCGGGGTACGAAGCGCATGCTCCTGGTTACTGGACCTTTAAAATTGTCGTGCCTGGAGAAGGGGAGATCGATTCAAACCTCGCTCTCTTTGACGATGGAACCGCGCAAGGGCTCTTTGGCTCTGCAACAGCATATGGAGCCGGCACGCAACACATTAACTACGGAGCAAACGATACAGGTTCATGGGAAATGGTTGATGAAAGCACACTCAGATTCGCAGGAGGATCCGTCCAACCGTTCACCGGCACATTCACAAGCGAGACGAGTATGAGCGGATCGCTCATTGACACATCAGGATCATCCTGGCCTTGGACAGCAATCAAGACTGGTGAGATCGACAGAGTACTCGAGATTGCAGGTGAGTGGATGCTCAACTTCACTGTGAACGGACAGGAGCGATTCGAAGAGCTTCGCTGCGCACCAAACGGTCTGTGTGAAGTTGTGTGGGAGAAGTATCCAGGTGTCTACGAGGGTGCGCCAAGCGAAGAGCGTTTCTACACATACCACCACGCCGGAGGATATGATTTCCAACTCGAATCCACTGACGGCAGCCTAAGCCTGGACCTCACAGCAGGATGGGAAGATTACTGGGGAGGATGGGAAGCAGACGGAACAGCAACGAACAACGGGGACGGCTCATCAGATAGCGCCTCTGGAGTAAAAATGGCAAATTAAAATTCAAAGATAAAACACCCCATAAAACGGGTGTTTTTGATTTTGCCTGGACCGATAACATTGACAAAATGGCGAAAATCGAGTATTCTCCAATCTTCTTTACCCAATACCAAGGCAACTATCGCAGCCAAAAATTGCATAGAAACACTCCATGTTCCCTCATGAACAACAACAGCTCAGAGGTTTTTGCAGGGAGTTTTTGTTTTGTGGTCGCTCGTGCTCAATGGAGGCTTTGCACGGGTTGTCACCGAACAGGTATTACGCCTGAAACGAACAACCTCCCATGCGCTTTTTGCGCTTCCTGTTCATCACAAGGAGACTTCATGTCTCAGAATGGAATGCTGAGCTGTACTGGACTGCTGTTGCTTACACTGGGAATGTCCGGTTGTGACTTCGGGAAGGTCGAGTTCGACACTGGTCTCGAAGATCCGCACAACACCGAACCTGTCGACTCCGATGAGGACGGTGTACCTGAGGATCAAGACTGCGACGATCATGACGCATCCATCTACCCTGGCGCCACCGAAGTCTGCGACGGCATCGACAACGACTGCGACGGTTACATCGACGAGCATGTCACACTCACCTGGTACTTCGATGGTGATGGCGACGGCTACGGCGATGATCTGAACATCCTCGAGGCCTGCGGGGCACCCCACGGCTACGTCGAGTTCCCTGGGGACTGCGACGATACCAACCCAGATGCCAACCCTGGCATGACCGAGATCTGCAATTCCTTCGACGACAACTGTGACGGAGCTGTGGACGAGGGGCTCAGCCAGGCCTGGTATCCGGACGAGGACAACGACGGCTTCGGTGATGAAGATGGCGAGATCGAGTCCTGCTACGAGCTCGAGGGCTACGTGAGTGTGGACACCGACTGCGACGACGCCAACTCGGCCATCAACCCCAACGAGATCGAAGTCTGCGACGGCATCGACAACGACTGCGACGGTTTCACCGACGACACTGACGGCAACCTGGACATGAGCACGACTCTGACCTGGTACGCCGATCGCGATGGTGATGGCTACGGCGACGAGACCACCACAGATGTGGGTTGCGAGGCCCCCACCGGTTATGTCGCTAACGACAACGACTGCGACGACTACAACAGCGCCATCAACCCTGGTGAGCGCGAGGACTGCGGCAACGGCATCGACGACGACTGCGACGGAACTGCCGATGACCCCGACACTCTGTATGCCGACACCGATGGTGATGGCTACGGCGATGCGGGCTCAACGATCACGTCCTGCGAGTCTGTCAGCGGCTACGTCACGGATGGCACCGACTGCGACGATCTCGACGCGACCATCTACCCTGGTGCAGACGAGCACTGCGACGGTGTGGACACCGACTGCGACGGCGACCTGGACGAAGACGATGCCCTCGACGTTCTGACCTGGTACGCGGACACAGATTCCGACGGATACGGCGATGCCTACTCCATGGATCTGGCCTGCGACCAGCCCAGCGGTTACGTCTCGGACTCGAGCGATTGCGACGACACCGTCGACTCCACCAACCCCGGTGCGGACGAGTACTGCGACGGCGTGGACAACGACTGCGACGGCACTGCCGACGAGTCAGATGCTGTGGACGCAGCCACCTGGTACGCGGATACCGATTCCGACAGCTATGGCGACCCGGCAATGTCTGTACTTGGCTGTAGCGCTCCCAGCGGCTATGTCTCAGATGACACTGACTGCAACGACACCGACGCGAACACGTACCCCGGAGCCACCGAGGTTTGTGACGAAGTAGACAACGACTGCGACACGGACGTGGATGAAGGTCTGGATGTGACCTGGTACGCAGACACCGACGCCGATGGCTACGGCGATGCCACCAGCACCATCGAAGCCTGCTCGGCTCCCAGCGGCTACGTCAGCGACAACACCGACTGTGACGACTCGGATGCGACCAGCTTCCCAGGTGGAACCGAGGTGTGCGACCACGCAGACAACGACTGCAACGGCAGCGTGGACGAAGGGGTAACCTCCACCTTCTACGCAGACAGCGACGGTGACAGCTACGGTGATGCCACCAGCACCACCGAAGACTGCTCCGCACCGTCTGGCTACACCACTGACACCTCTGACTGCGACGATTCCGACGCAAGCATCTACCCAGGTGCCGACGAGTACTGCGATGGTGTGGACAACGACTGCGACAGCAGTGTCGATGAACCCGATGCAGTGGACGTCAGCACTTGGTACGCAGACACCGACGCCGATGGCTACGGTGACTCGACCAGCACGCTCGCGGCCTGTACCGTGCCCTCAGGCTACGTAGGAGACGCAACCGACTGCGACGACTCGAGCTCGGACGTCAATCCCGGGGTCGCTGAAGACTGTGGGAACGGCATCGATGACGACTGTGACGGGACCGCTGACAACCCCGACACCTGGTACGCCGATGCCGATGGCGATGGTTACGGTGATTCAAGCTCGATCACACTGGACTGTTCGCAGCCCAGCGGCTACGTCATCGACTCGACCGACTGCGACGACTCAGACGCCGACGCCAACCCAGCTGGCTACGAGTACGAGTTCGTGCTCGACCCCGACTCCCCGAACTACCTGTACGAGGTCGGGGGCTGCTCAGACGGTGTGGACGGCAACTGCGACGGCAACATCGACTCCGCGGACTGGGACTGTCAGGACGAGGACAGCGACGGCTTCGTCAACGCTGTCGACCCCTACCAGATCGATGACAGCGACGGTGACGGTCGCCAGGAAGTCTGCGTCATCACCGAGAACTTGTACGAGCCCGCTTGGGCCTACGAGGACCTGATTTACCAGGACTCAAGTTCCATCACGAGCCTGAGCTCCAGCCGCACCATCGCGCAGACCGTCATCAGTGTCAGTGGTGTGAGTGTCAGCGCTGCCTGTCACGAATCCAGCAGCACAGGCCGGTTCGACTACGGTCTGGTCAGCACGATCGGTGCCGACGGCGCAAGCTCGGTCGACACCAGCGATTGCAACGACTGGATCCGGCCGGTCGAAGACGTGTGCGACATGTTCTTCGATGGGCACTGCTACGACTTCGGTGGTGTCTCGGACGGTTGCAGTAGCCTGGGCCTCGTCGGCTTCGGCTTCTACTACGACGGCTCCGGAGCTGTCTCACCCATCAACGAGTAACCCCAACGCTAGGGGTTCACGGAACCGAGTCTCTCTGAGGCTCGGTTCTTTCGTTTCCAAAAACTTCCAATCGTTGTTATGATGAATCAAATAACAATATGGAAGAAGAAAACAACAAAAACACGAAAGTTCTCGTTACAATGATCGTTTTGCTCGCTGCGCTTCTTGCTGCTTTTGGCACTTGGGCATATCTGGCTTACGTAGCCCCAGATCAAGAAGAGGTCGTTCAAGACGAGTTGGATATTCAGACGGAAGATGAAGTCTCTGTCAGCGATGAGACCAGTCGTGCAAACATCGCCTCACCAGCCGGCCTTGATTACAGTGAAGACGAGCTTGTCTACGACGGCAATGCTCCGGTGTACGTGACGCTTTACTCACACAATGAAGACTCATGGGAGTACAAAGTAAACTCTCCAGACAAGTATTACAGCTATCGCGAGGATCTCATTCACCGCTCAGAAGTCATTGCAGAATACGGAATCGAGTGGAACTGGCAGACGGATCAGCCAGTTGTCGAAGCAATGGTTGAGTACGAGTTTGATCCAGGGTTTAAGGCCACCTACGAGCTCTCAGGGGATGCGAACAAAAACGTACTTGAGTACCTAGAAACGCTGGGTGTGCATTTTGATCCACATGCGCACACGAATAACTACGCAGACATCGCCTTTATCATGGAGGAATTCCTGGGAGTGGATGCAACACCTGTGATCGGCGGACTCACGCATGTTGAATGCGGGCGTGAGCTTTACGGATTCCTCGACTACATGAGCTGGCATGAGCAAATCGATCTGCAGCCTGATGGCTATGTGTATGGTGAAGACTATTCAGAAGCCAAGTGGAAGCCAGAGATTCTCTCAGATCCGGGAATGGGTGGGCATTATTTTGATGACTACAGCATTGGAGTCTGGAAGCCGGGGAACGAGGATAGTTTCTATAATCATTACCCAAACAACGACATTGTCTACATTGGTGAAGGGTATCCTCACGACACAACGGTTATTGGCACACACCATGCCAGCGGAGCAACAGTTTGGGCAGAGGATGGTGCATACATCAAAGAGCTCGTTGAAAAAATCGAAAGCAGTGAGCTGCCAACTGGTCTTGTGACCGGAGAAAAGTTTATGTACACCGTGTCGGTTCACATGCGTGACACTGAGACTGTTACAGAGGGGGGTGGCGAGCCAGTGAACACCGCAGATGGAATTTCAGATTTCCTTGATGAGCTTGCGCCACTTCGAGACGCTGGGAAAATCGTTTACGTTGATTTCGAAGAGGCAGCGCGCATTTGGCAGGACGAGTTCAACGCACTCCCGTACTTTGTCAGCCTAGAATCGTTTTCATTCTACAACGAGCTTCGATCTGAAGCTGGAGACTTCTGCGAGGCAAGGCTCGAACTAGAGACTAAGCGACCACAGCGGTGATATGAAAAGGATCAAACACATTCTAGACACATTCATGCTTGGAAACATCAAGCAGGTTAAGGACGTTCCATCAAGCGGGAACGTTCTTTTTGATATTGAATCTGACCAAGGGCGCTACTTCCTAAGATTCAACCCCTCAGGTGGACCTCGTCACAGAACAGAAGAGGAGGTGCACGCTGAGATCGAGGTGCTTGATTTGCTCAAGGAAAAGGGAATTCCAGTTGAGTCTGCTGTTCAAAACAATGACAACCAACGTGTGTTCTCGCATGAAAACGCTTTTGGCTATCTGAGAAATCACATTGAGGGTGAATACAAAAATGATCCAAGCGTTGAGGATGTAAAAAAAGTAGGGGAGCTGCTTGGAAAGATTCATGCAATCACGCAGGACTATCAAACAAAGCACGAACGCAAACATCGCTGGGATCTAGAAAATGCCAAGCAGTTTCTCAAAGAAAAGGCCGAGATCATGCCGCTTGGCGTAAAAGCTCGAATTGAAAAAGAGTTTGAGAATATGGAGTTCGGAAGCAATCTGCCAACCGGCATGCTTCACGAAGACCTTGGAAAGCGACATGTGCTCTGGAAGGATGATGAGATCGTCGGTGTGATCGACTTTGACCGCATGTACCACGGTCCACTCATCCTAGATGTGGGGCAAGCGATTCGCGGATGGTGCTTTTACGGAGATTGGGAGGAATTCAGCGAAGAAAGATTTGAGGCATTCCTGAGCGGATATGAGTCCGTGCGCAAACTCACATCAGAAGAAAAAGACGTGCTCATGGACGCACTGCGTTTTGCCCTGCTCGAGCGCGCCATGTCATTCATCGTCCGCTTCGCAGAAATGACAGAAGACCCAGAAGACAAAAAATTCGCCTACGACACTATGAACTTGGTAGGGAAATAGAAAACACACCCAATCCCTCAGGTGTGCGCAAGTGTTTCCGGAAAATATTCCAGAAAGGACTCGTAGAACACGGGCCCTTTTTTTGTATACGTAGCTTCCACGATCACAACTCGAGTCCGTGCATGCCCAAGCTGTGTGTAGTCACCTTCCTCCAAGTGTCTCTGGCCCCAGGCCCTCCGGATCACCCTGTAGACCCCAGGAACGTTTTTCAAGTCCCAAGACTTCCGTGTTCCTCGAAAGCCTCGGTCAGGCTGCCAGTCATACACACCACGGCTCATCCAGTGCAGACCACGGGACACCCAGAACCGCAAGTGTGTAAGAGCAGGTGCGTGGACGTAGAAGATGAGGTTGTATTCATCGAGTTGCATGAGCGCCTTGCTGCCGAATGCGTGGATGTCCTCGATGAGCCAGATCGTATCCACATCAGCCGGATCGATGTATCTGGGATCGGCTAGGTAAGTGTCAGCAGGATTCCTCTCCCTTGAGTACCCATCCACGTCCACTTGCACAACCTTGTGCCGCTGCGCATGGAGTGTCTTGGCAAGGTGTCGTCGAAACGAACTCTTCCCAACATTCCCCAGTCCAGTGATCAGAACGAGCATTAGCGCCTCCAGTCTTGATTCAGGTATTGACCTTAAGTCTCTTGCATAAAAAAGTCAAAAGGAAAACTCAGCCGAGTGGCTGAGTCCGTGACGTTACGCTCCAAGGGTAAGACCCCCGGCAGCGAAATCTGAGGCAATCACTTCAATCAGGTTGAGTACTGATAGAAGTGACGTCTCAAGCTGGCCCGCAAGGAGCGGGAAGAAGAGTTGAAGGACCAGCAATGTCATCACGAGCATAAAGAGGCTTCGCATATGGATCGTTGGTTAGATCCAGGGGCCGCAGAGCTGACTAAGCCCTGAGTCGGATGACGTTTGCATGGTCACCTCATCCCTTGGGGTAATCCGCCGAAACTCAGCACATCGCTCCAAGAGACAAGAGACATTTGTGGGACATACGATAATAGCAAGAAAACCGTCTTTTGTCAACCCAAAAGATGTCCATGAATAACAAAAATGCTCAATCGAAAAACCCCACCGGAGTGAGGTCTGCTAGCCAACGCCGTCTTGCGTCAGGCCAGTGTCGTAGGAGAGGTCTTCGAGCTCGCTGGCAGACTCCTGCGCTTGATGCCAGTGTTTGAAATGAGTATGCATAGAGCGAGCGAAGTACCAGGGGAGTAGCGCGACCACTGCCGCTGCCACCAGGAAATCCCAGTTCTTGCGAACCCAGGCGAGTTTAGTGTTCATGCGCAAGCACCCTGATTGTCGCCGAACAATACTTCTCGCCATTGAGTCTGTGGCAACACACCAGGAACGGCTGCTCCTTCTCACGCACATCGAATGCGCGCACGGTGTAGCCTGCCTGCTCACAGCGCTTGCATCCAAGCTGCTTTGCCTCCTCAGTGGTCCAGGTGTGAGCAACCCAAGCGTCGAAGTAGCCGACTGCCTCCACCGCTTCGATGGCATCCTGCTCCGTGATCTTTCTCGTGTTCACAACTGTCTGCTCACCATCCTCAAGCCCCATGGCACGCTCGCGCATGGCAATGAAGCTCGGGATCGCAATAGCAGCAATGATGCCGATCATGGCGATGACGACCATCAGCTCGATCAGGGTGAATGCGCGCTCGCTACTCATCGGCTGACCTCGGAGGTCTCCTCGACCTGAGCAGGCTCATGCGCGCTGTTCCACTTCTCATTGTATTGATGTGCGACGTACATGACGATTGCAATCGCGATGATGAACAGCACGATCATGATCTCACCAACACCGAATCCTCTCAGGAATCTCATTGAAGGCTCTCCTTTCTCCAGACAACGACATTACGCAGAAGATGCAGTTTTGTCAAGAATCAGAAAACCCCACCAGCGGCGGGGTCGTTGTCGAATATCTCGGCTTTCTCTACTCGCTCATCTCTTGAAAAGGATGATGCAAGCCTTGTGTGTGCCAGTGCCTCGGCAGCACACTAGGAAGTTGTGCTCCTCCTCGTGAGAGTCCGAGGCTGTGACTTCGTACGCACGCAGGTCACGACACGCACAATCACTGTTCCTGAGGTCATGACCCCAGTCCTTGGTTATGATCGGGGAGAGATACCCCGCGTTCGTCATGGTCACGAGTGCATCACCAGCCGTGGGATAGCGATCTTCCGTGCTCAGTCCATGATTGACATTGTCGTTCTTGGGTCTCTCTTGCATCGCAATGAAGTTCGGGATCACGATCGCTGCCAGCAGGCCCACGATTGCACACACGACCATCAACTCGATCAGCGTCAAGCCGCTACGGCTCTTGTTCATGATTCCCTCCAGGGTCAGAAGCAAGAGACAATAATAGTCAAAAAACCATCATTTGTCAACCAGGGGATACCATATAAGTGCCGATCGGACCTTATATGGTATCCCCAAAGAGTATTCAGCCCAATTAGAAAACCCGTCTACACTCAACTGAGTATTGACGGGTCGTGACCGTTAATGCACTTCAGACACCGGACCAGCTGGTCCGCAGCTCAAGTACTCTAACGCTCTTGTCGTTCGTCCAGGAGCTGTTGCTGCTCCTTCATGCGGTCGTTGAGCTCCTCGAGCTCTTCGAGCACAGCCGGTCCGTTGGCGAACCAGCGCACGAGCTGCAGGCGCATCTCCGTGCTGCAGTGGCGCAGCAGGTACTCGGCAACAGCCATGGCGATGCCGCGCTTGATCAGCTCGCGGAAGATCAGCAGGACCGCGATGATGCCGATCAGGCTGATGACCTCGCTGAGGATGCTGATGATCTGAGCGGTTCCGATGAGTCCTTCTTCCATCACCGACCTCCTTCTTCGATGCTCATGTCCAGACCCAGGTCACGGGCGGTCTGCACCGTGAGGAGCTGGATCATGTCCGTGGCCGCGGAGCCAGACACGGTGGGGTCACCACCCATCATGACTTCCGGCACCCAGCGCTGCTTGCCGATCTCGGCAGCGTACAGACCGTTGACCTGGACCCACGCTGCGAGCTTCTGCTCGAGCGCGCCGTCGGCCTTCATGGTCAGACGCTTGCGCTCGGCATCGCCTTCACCGCGCAAGATCTGCTCGGCCTTGTAGAACTCGGCTGCTTCCATCTCGAGCTGCGCGACTTCCTTCTTCTGCTCGGCCTCGGTGACAGCCTTGGCCTTGAGGACCTCCTGCTGCCACTTGGCACGGGCGGCCTCGGCCTCACCTTGCTTGGCTACGGTCTTGGCCTGCTGGTCGGCCTTGAGCGCATCCGCGATCGCGGACTGGACTTCCATGGTCGCGTCCTGCTGACGCTGGATCTGCTCCTCGACCTTGGGGTCGTAGTCGATGCTGTTGACCGTGAAGTTGAAGGCGCGGATCTGGAACTCGGTCAAGGGAGAGTCTTCCTGGCGCATGTAGCCGCCACTCTCGTTCTCCACGAGTTCCACGAGGTTGATCACTCGTTCTTCTCCGGTGAGCGAATCCGTCTCCTTCACGCTTCGCGTGCGGGTGCGGTACACACCGTTGCTGACCTGATCACCGACGATCTGGATCAGCTCGGTGCGTCGGTCCGCGTAGCTCTCCTTGGAGCTCATGAGCGGGCCAGACATGAAGACCGCCTTGTTCACCACCTGTCCGAGCAGGTCTCGCTCGATCGCGTGCTGCGAACCGTACTTGGTGTGCAGCTTGCGCAGAGCTTCCTCGTTGAGCGGAAGCTCGAAGCGGAGCGAACCTGAGATAGTGGCAGTACCACCATCGTTGAAGCGAACAGGGATCGACTGATCCGTGCCGTCGCCAGTCTCAGGGTCCTTGGTGAACCAGTACTGCGAGGACTTCAGGTAGGTCTCGGTGCCACCCCAACGGGTGAAGTAGAGACCAGGCTCGGTCCAGAAGTGCAGCTCGCCATCGAACGGGTCCTGTTCGATCACGATCTCGTCTGCACCGACGCGTTCCCACGCCGTGAAGATCGAGATGGTGCCTCCCAGGATCGCCAGTGCGGTGAGGATTCCCACCACAGCCTTGACGACGGAGCCAATCGGGTTTCTGCGTGCCATCCTTTCTCCCTATGGAAAGGGTTAGTGGTCTGTTGACCGGGGTTGCTGCTTGCGGGAACGACTCCCACGAGCAGAAGTTCCAGGAACCCTGCTGCGCGCACGGTGCGCACGAGCCTGTTCCTGATGGATGTCATCGAGGAGTTCCTCGATCTCGGCTTCCAAGCGCGCGACCTCAGCTTCAGTATGAGCATCAGCCAGGTCCAGCCTCATCTGCTCGAGACGTTCCTGCGGGGTCAGGGGCTTGGCAGCCCTACGTCGAAGGATCGGAAAGATCCGTTCGTTCCGAAACACGGGGAGCGTGATCTGTGTCACGACCCCCACCACGAGTAGAACAAATGCCGCGAAAAGCAGGAATTTGATCAGCATCGTAGCCTCCTGGGCGAGGGGACACAACCGAAAAACCTGAGGTTCTGAAGGTTTTCGGAAGTGTCGAACTTAGTACTTTAAAAGAAGTTTGTCAAGCCAATTTGACGACCCGCAATCATTGGGGGTAGAGTTCAATTAGTTAAGAGGGAAGTCATTTCATAGAAAGGTAGGTTATGACTGACCAGAAGGAGTACCTTTCAGTTTCTGAGTTTCAAGCTAGAATAAAAACCTACATCGATGAAAGGGGGGGCTAAGCGTAGAACAGGTCGCTGACATTTGCCGAGTTCATGTAGGAACTGCAAACAGGTGGTACAGGGGCGTGACAGCACCCATGCCACTATCCAGGGCAATCGCCGTGGACCACGTTGAACATTACCTGGAGAGACGAACTTCTGTCGGCTGACAGAAGTTACAAATCGGCTTTGCAACAAGTCGGTTTTCTTTTTGAAAAGCCAAATAGAAAACCGGTCGTCAGAAGCAAGTGGTGGGGAATAGTCAAAAAACCATCATTTGTCAACCAAGGGATACCATATAAGGGCCGATCGGACCTTATATGGTATCCCCAAAGAGTATTCAGCCCAATTAGAAAACCCGCTAATCTGTTGTAAGACTGCGGGTTCGAGGTGACTACGGAGCGTGGAGTTCGTAGTCTTCGGAAAGAGAGGTGGTTTGCTCAGGGGCAGGGCGTTCACCAAGCACCACAGTGATTGCGAGATAAGCCTCGGTCAGAAGCCATGCTGCAAGAGCGATTCCGATTGCGCTGAGCAGGAGCTCGAGCGCACTCATACGTCGAGATCCGTAACTCATAGAATCCTCCATGTGGGACCCTATTATCGACAACAAAATGAGTGCTGTCAAACCCTCATCGAGATATGTGAGCTCGAATCCAGGTTGAGTCGAATGATCTCCCGTACGATGGGTTCAACTTCAGGGAGCACATGGAACCCCTTGGGAGGAAATCTGCCACCGCGCTCAGTCGTGATGATCGGCTCGATCCGACGCAGGAACGCTCTGTGCTCAGGTGTACACAGAATCTCGTTGCCAAGCGGATCAGCCAGAATACCCTTACGAGGCACAAAATGTTCGCTACGCTCGGTGTCCCAAAACAAGATGTCCCAGTGAATCCCATCCACCATCACCTTGGGAGCAATGCCCGCAAACTTCATGCCAGCAAAGCGCGCCAGGAACGAAGCCTTGGAGTGTCCTTGGGTGGCCTCAGTGAACGCTTGGATGCCAGCAGCGCGCAGGAAGTTCATGCGAGCCATGACCAGAGCCTTGATCCCACCCGTGAATCTGCGATCAGGATCCGACATCAGGCGCCCCAGCTCCCACAGACCGCTCTCAAGCTGGATCAGAGCCACATGCGCACAGATGCGCAACCGCTCGTCCACGATCACCCACGAGAAGATCGTGTTCTCGATCCAGCCAGTGAGGATCTCAGTCCTCCAGGTCTCCACTTTGTTGAGAGTAGAGTGGGGGAACATGGTCTGCCCAGTCTTGTGATTCGTCCAGACCTTCTGGGTCAAGCCAGCCAGTTGAGTATCCCAATTCGGGATCAGTGCAGGGATGCGATCCGACATGATGATCTGAAAGTTCATTTTTCACTCCATCAGATTATTGACATTCAGGACAGTGTGCTATCTGGGTGCGTGGGGAAAACGACGCCGGAGGTGTGCAAGGCGCACATCGACAAGTCGTTGGGGCCCCACAAGCCCAGAGAGTGCCTGTGCGGGATGTCAAACAAAACAACCGGCTTCCGCCGGCGTTTGCTCTTGGGTTGGTTTACAAGATGAACCTAACTCAAACTACGCACAGCGGAATGCAGTGCGTAATAATATGAGTTGTGAAGTTGATTCATCATGTATCCCCATACTGTCATGGAATGAACGAGTCGTCAATGCTATACTAAAAACAACTTTCTATGTTGGAGGAACTGTTTTTTGAAATAGGAATCGTCCTCATCATCGCGGCAGCAATCTCGATGCTGGTTTATCGTTTCAAACAGCCCATCATCATTGCCTACATTCTTACAGGTGTGATTGTTGGTCCAGGACTTCTTGCGCTCACACATAATCATTCAGTTTTTGACGTCATGTCCGAGATCGGAGTGGCGTTTTTGTTGTTTACCGTAGGTCTTGGTCTGGACTGGCGCAATGCAAAAGATGTCGGAGGTATCGCTGCGGTTACTGGTGTTGGACAAGTATTGTTCTCAGGTGGGATAGGTTGGGTTGTTGGTATTGCCCTTGGTCTGGATCCAATCACCAGCCTCTACCTTGCTATTGCGTTTGCCTTCTCCAGCACAATTGTGATTGTAAAGCTCCTCATGGATAAAGAGGACCTGGATTCACTCTACGGCCGTATCAGTGTTGGTTTCCTCCTGGTTCAAGACTTTATTGCCATGATCATCTTGCTCGGCCTCGGTGCCTTTACTGGCGGAGCTTCACTTGAGCAAGTTGTTGTACTCACGCTTCTTAAAGCATTTATACTGATTCCGGTTCTTTGGGTCATCTCTGTAAAAGTGGTTCCGCAAGTGCTCTCCTACGTTGCAAAATCCCAAGAGCTCCTATTCATCTTCTCAATCGCCTGGTGCTTCCTCATTGCAGGCCTGCTTGTTCTCCTAGGATTCGGAATGGAACTCGGTGCGCTCATTGCAGGTATCACGCTCTCAAGTACAGTCTACTACCGCGAAATTAACGCGCGCATCCGTCCGCTCCGCGATTTCTTCCTCATCATGTTCTTTATCGTTCTAGGAACACGGCTGGGAATCGATTCCATTACCTCACTGCTCTTCCCAACAATTATTTTCAGTATTGTCATTCTTGTTGCAAAGCCGTTCATTGTCATGGTGATCATGCGTGCACTTGGATATCACCCGCGCACAGGCTTCCTCTCGGGAACATCCATGGCACAGATCTCCGAGTTCTCCTTTATTGTAATCGCAGCTGGAATCAGCATCGGACATCTTGATGAGTCTGTGCTTGCGCTAGCAACAGCCATCGGAATCGTAACCATTGCCGTAAGCTCATTCTTAATCGAGCACAACGAACTCTTTTACGAGAAAATCAAATGGGCCATGCGTCCGCTTGAGCCAAAGAAAACACTTGATATCGAGCAGCTTCAGAATCACAAGCCAACAGACGTACTCATGATTGGTTACCATCGCTCAGGAGCCATGCTCCTACCAACCATTCAAGGTCTGCGCCGCTCATATACAATTGTTGACTTTGACCCAATGGTGATCCGTTCGCTTGCAGAAGAGGGACTCCCAGCGATTTATGGCGATGCCGGTGATGAGAACTTTTTGGAGGAAGTAAAAGCTGACCGCGCACGTCTGATTGTGTCTACAGTGCCAGATGTTGTTATAAGTACCGCACTTCTCACATATCTCAAATCAAGAAATTACAAAGGAGTAGTTGTTGTGTCTGTTCATAAGCGCAGTGATGCAGAAACATGTTACAACCTGGGTGCAACATACGTCATTGTTCCAAGCGTGCTCAGCGGAACAAAGTTCTCAGAAATTCTGTCTGAGAAAAAGACAGCAAAAAGATCCTGGAGCGCACTTCAAAAAACTATCCTCAGCAGCAAGTAAAAATCCTGTCACAGTGGCAGGATTTTTTGATATACTAGTTTTATGAGACAACACTCAACGGCACGAAAATTTGATAGATCAAGCAGAGCGCCAGATCGCCCTGCTCTTGAGGCTGTACGAAACAACGAGAAACGGGAGAACATGAATGTGGGTCATGAGCCAATTGCTGCAAGAAAAGAGCTGGGTTCTGAAAAGCGATTGCCTTTACAGACCAGCAAGCTCAATTGTCCTCGCGAAGGTATCTTCATGGTCGCGCAAAGCGAGGATGAGCAAATGGGAGCAATCTCGGCCAGGATCGCTGAAGGAGTTTTTGGAAGCATGCTAGGTAAAAGCTTGGACAACGAGATTCAGAATCTGAGCCAGACAGATCAGTCGCAAGACCATCAAGTCCATCTTGTTGATACACATGTAAGGACCAGGCTCAAAGAAGCATTCCTGCGAGTAAGAGACGAGCTTGATAAGCAGGTGTCGTTTATCGACGGGCTCGAAAGGATGTCTGTAAAAACCACTGCAGCAAAAATGGTCGACCTTCCTGGTGGACAAAAAAGAATGTATATAGGTCATGTGGGTGATGCGCGTGCATATCTCGTGCGCGGTGATTCCATCTACCAACTCACAAAAGATCAAACTGGACTCAGGCAACAGGTTGAGTCAGGATTTCTCACAGAAGATGAGTACGAGCAGATTGATCAGGCTGTAGATCCCTCTGGATTAGACAGGGTGAAGCAGCAAATGTTTGGTATGCGAGATCAAGCTATCTCCATCACTTCAGGTGCAGAGCATCCTGAGCAAATTATTGCCTATGACGTACATCCCGGTGACAAGATCTTGATTACAAATGATGGTCTTCATAAAAATACTCTGCAATCCGAGATAGAAGCGGTTTTTCAGGAAGATGTATTTGATGACGCTGGAGCGGAAAAAGAATTACAACAGATGGGCGACAACCAAACAGGCACCGCACATCCTCGAGGTCGCTCAGAAGCAAAACCCATTGCAGCAGTCGTGTACTCAGTGCCAGAAGGCAGACGCGAAAAAGCTGTTCAGCAAGAGGTTGTTTCCGTGCATGAGTTAAAACAAAAAATTCGCATGCATGAACTTGAGGTGCGCAACTACCACATGTTGCGACGCGAAATCGAGGCGCAGCTAGAAGCCTCAAACGTCCCTGCGCTGAGGCGAGAGGTTCTCGAAAAACAACTTCTCGAAGCACGTCGTCACGAAGCGCTTCACAAGCTCAGATGCAGCCAAATGAAACTTGCTTACTTTGATGCTCAGATCCCAACAGACAAACTCAATGACATTGCCGCTGAAGAGCGAAAGCGGCTTGTTCAAACACATGAGGCTGATCAGATGCGCCTGACAAGAGCAGAAGAGCAGATAGGTATCGAAAAATAGGGAAAACAACGTATTGACAGAAATAATTAGCACTCTATAATAGGGAGTGCTAATTTGTTTATATGCTTAGCGCAAGAACTGAACTCATTTTAAAGCTCGTAATCGAGGATTACATCAAGACGGCCGAGCCGGTTGGTTCAAAGTACTTGGGCGATAGCTACAACATCGGCTGCTCACCAGCCACCATCCGCAATGAAATGGCTTGGCTTGAAAAGGAAGGCTACCTACGGGCGCCGCACACATCAGCAGGGCGCGAGCCAACAGAGAAGGCCTACGAGTACTACCTCAAGCATCTACGCGACAAACAGTTTGTACTCAAAGGAAAGCCGCTCGCAAACGTTCCGCAAAAAAACGACGATCGGAAAACCTCTATCAAGAACGTGGCGCGTAGACTCTCAGAAGTTTCAGGAGAGACAGCCATCATCGCCTTTGACCAGCGCTGGAGCTACTACGTCGGAGTCTCAAATCTTTTTCAAAAACCGGACTTCAGAGAACTTGCGCACATGCATGCACTCTCAGAAACCATCGACCAGTTCGACGAAGTCATTCGCAAAATCTATAACACGATCCCAGACGAGCCACAAATCCTCATCGGATCAAGCAATCCGTTCGGAAGCCAAATGGCCGCGATCGTAACCAAATACGAACTAACCGACCAAGAGCACGGGATCGTAGGAATCGTAGGCCCACTTAGAATGGACTATGAACGCAACCTCGCACTCGTAACGCGAGCAAAAGATCTCATTAGCGAACTCTATGCCTAAAGAAAAAAAACCAAAAGAAAAAAAAGAGAAAAAGAAAAAACAGCAAGCTCAAGAATGTGAAAAGTGCAAAGAGCACTTAGACGGCTGGAAACGAGCAATGGCTGACTACGATAATCTCAAAAAGGACCTCATTAAAGAACGTGAGCAGATCAGAAAGCATGTCAAAGAAGACATGGCACACGAAATCATCACTGTGCTAGATAATTTTGACCAAGCTGTAAAGTTTGTTCCAGAGAATCTCGAGCCAGAAGTCAAAAATTGGATCGCAGGCATCACGCATGTGCGCGGCCAGCTCGAGAGCGTGCTTACAACGCAAGGTATCGAGCCCTCAGGTGAGGTCGGAGAAATATTTGACCCCAACCTGCACGAAGCAATCGGCGAGCGAACAGAAGACGATAAGCTCGACCAAGAAATTTTAGAGATTCAATTGCGCGGATGGAAACTAGGAGAAAAAATCATCCGTCCAGCAAAAACAATAATCAATCAATTAACAACTACTGAATAACGTTAAACAAGCTATGCCTAAGATTCTAGGAATTGACCTTGGTACAACAAACTCATGCATGACCGTCATCGAAGGTGGTCAGCCAAAGGTCCTTGAAAACAAAGAAGGAGCACGCACAACCCCATCGGTTGTGGCTGTCTCAAAAAGCGGTGAGCGCATTGCAGGACTTGCAGCCAAGCGCCAAGCCATCACAAACCCAAAAGACACACTCTTTTCTATCAAGCGCCTCATTGGGCGACGTTGGAATGACGAAGAGGTAAAGCACGACAAAAACGTCATGCCTTACGAGATCGTTCAGCGTGGAGAGGGTGTTGCCATCAAAATGCAAGACAAGGAATACACACCAGAGGAAGTCTCAGCCATGATCTTGCAAAAGCTCAAGGCAGACGCAGAAGAACGACTCGGTGAGACCATCGAAGAGGCTGTGATCACTGTTCCAGCATACTTTGACGACTCACAGCGCGCAGCAACAAAGGTTGCTGGTGAAATCGCTGGACTCAAAGTCCGCCGCGTCATCAACGAGCCAACTGCTGCGGCTCTTGCCTACGGTTTTGACAAAAAGAAAGGCCAGCAGATCGTCGTGTACGACCTAGGTGGTGGAACCTTTGATGTGTCTGTGCTCGACGTAGCAGAAGACACAGTTGAAGTGAAGTCAACAAACGGAGACACACATCTTGGTGGAGACGACTTTGATCGTGTGATCATTGACTGGATTCTCGAAGAGTTCAAAAAGACAGAGGGAGTAGACTTGCAAAAAGATCCACTCGCGCTCCAACGCATCAAGGACGCAGCAGAAAAGGCAAAGATCGAGCTCTCAACAGCTCAGCAAACAGAAATCAACCAACCATTCATCACATCAGACGAAAACGGTCCAAAGCACCTTGTGATCACAATGACCCGCTCAAAACTCGAAGAGCTTTGCGGAGATCTTGTGCAAAAGACCCTCGAGCCAGTAAAGGCAGCACTCAAAGACGCAGGCTTCACAAAGGACGAAATCGAAGAGGTGATCATGGTGGGTGGTATGACCCGCATGCCAATCGTGCAAAAGGCTGTCGAAGACTTCTTCGGTAAAAAGCCAAACGTAAGCATGAACCCAGACGAGGTAGTTGCACTCGGTGCAGCTGTACAAGCTGGTGTGTTCCAAGGAGACGTAAAAGACGTGCTCCTACTTGACGTCACCCCACTTTCAGTTGGAATCGAAACACTCGGAGGTGTGATGACTAAGCTCATCGAGCGAAACACAACCATCCCATCCTCAAAAACTCAAATCTTCTCAACCGCTGCTGACAACCAGACAACCGTAGAAATCCACGTCCTCCAAGGAGAGCGTGAAATGGCAGACGGCAACAAGACTCTCGGACGATTCATCCTCTCAGGTCTTCCAATGGCCCCAAGAGGCGTCCCACAGGTGGAAGTAAAGTTCGACGTAGACGCAAACGGAATCCTCAACGTCTCAGCCACTGACAAGGCAAGTGGAAAGAGCCAGAATATCACCATCCAAGGCTCAACCGGACTCTCTGACGAAGAAGTGGAAAAGATGAAGCAAGAAGCAGAGTCACATGCAGAAGAGGACGCAAAGCGAAAAGAACAAGTCGAGCACCAGAACCTAGCAAATACAATGATCCACACCTCAGAGAAAATGCTGAGTGACGCCGGAGACAAAATCACCGACGAAGAGCGAAAAGAGGTAGAAGAAAAGATCGAGGCGCTCAAGGCTGTAAAGGATGGCGACGACCACGAAGCAATCAAGAAAGCAGCAGATGAACTAACAGAGTCTGCACAAAAGGTTGGCGCAAAGATGTACCAAGCAGAGCAAGAAGCAGCCGGAGCTCAAGGAGCAGAAGGTGAAGCAGGATCTGAAGAGAAAAAAGAAGACGAGCCGATTGATGCTGAATTCAAAGAGAAAGACTCAGAGTAAACAAAAAACAAACGCGGTTGGGTGCAAACACACTCAACCGCATTGTGGTTTCTTGAATGCTGACTAGTTTGGTCTCTGATTCATCTCGTCAAACTTTCACCACACCACGTCATCCTGACCCCGCCGTAGGCGGTGGGAAGGATCCCCCTCGTAGCAAGAAAAACGTATGGACCGAGAATATTTTGCATACATGATGACGAATACCCACAACACTGTGCTTTACACAGGAGTCACGAACGATCTAATTCGTAGAGTTGAAGAACATAAAGAAGGCAAAGTGAAGGGGTTCACAAAAAAGTATAAATGCACAAAGCTTGTGTTCGTTGAAAGCACACCAGATGCAATGTCTGCAATCGAGCGTGAGAAAGAAATCAAAGGATGGAACAGAAACAAAAAGAATGAATTAGTAAATTCTATTAACCCCAACTGGAGCGACCTGTCGTTCGAAATGTAAGAGCAGGGGATCCCTCAGTCATCACAAACTCCTTCGGGATGACGGTGGTGGCGAGAGAGTTAAACAATATCTATGCCAAACTACGAAAAATTTACGGTTAGCCAGGTGGCTGTCTGGATCAAAGATAGCAAGGTTCTCATTCTCGAGGACGCAGCGAATCCAGGTCGCTGGCTCATTCCAGGTGGTCGCATTGATAAAGAAGAAGAAGCTGAGCCAGCATTCCGGCGCGAGCTTAAAGAAGAGATCGGGCTCGATAAGTTCGAAGTTGGAGAACTCCTCGACACAGCCATCTGGTACGCAGGAGTGAAAAAGACTCCGGTGTGCTCTGTCACACGCTTCATCTCAACCGATCAAGAAGAGGTTATGCTCTCAGACGAGCACGCAAGCTATAAATGGATCACAGAAGATGAAATCGAGGATTACCACTTTATCTGGCCACACGCAGCAGAGATCCTCAAGAAAGGTTTTGAGAAATCAAAAAGCAGGCTCTGTGCCTGCTCTGGTTGCTAAGCAATCTTGAGGACAGCTTTCATGTTCTCAACATCTGCCTCGATTCTCTTGATTCTCTCGAGTGTAAACAACCGCTCCTGATCAAGACGTTGAAGAATCTGACCTTGTTGATCCAATGCATCATAAATCGGTTCAAGATCAGCCTTTGTTGCCATGATGGACTGCATGCGATCGATCTTCTCGTCCATTTCAACGAGCTTGTTGATAATTTTGTCTTCAAGTTCCATACATCTCAAATATACCAGATCCTCATAAAAAGAAACACCCGCCGTTGCGTAAAGCATTGGCGGGGTCGTTGTTCCGATCGCGTTTGATCAGAACTCGTGCTTCAGCTCATCGATCTCGGTGAAACCGCCAGGGCACCGGTCGTACACACCTGCGACCATGAAGCCGATACCGTACAGGATTCGACCACCCTCGGTGCGGACACTTGCCAGATGGATGTCACGGTCCTGCAGGCCAGGGTAGGTCTTTCTTGCCATGGTCACGAATCTGAGGATGTGGTTGAGGGTGCTGCGAGGGAAGTCAGAGAAGACCAAATGGACTCCATTGATCGGCAGCGCACCGTCCGCGCACCACTCGGGACCCTTGCCAGGGAGGAACTCGCAGAAGATCTCGAAGTGCTGCGCCTCGCGAAGCGTCTCCAAGACCACAGGAGCCTCGGACGATCGTGCCCAACCGGCACCCTCGCACACATCTGGCCAGTTGCCCCAGCCACCTTCCGGGCTGCGACCGATCCAGAGATCTCCGTCGCAAGGAGATTCGTCATTGCTCTCGAACCCCAATGCGAGTCCGAGTCTCGCAGCCTCCGCTGCGATCGCGGCCGACTCAGGCAGGTTCATGTCCAGGATGATGCGCTTCACCTCGAAAGGCTTTGCACACCAGGTAATCAAGGTTACTTTCATTACGTCTCCAGGAAGTCTCGCTAAGGATGTTGATTGCCAGCACCCAAAAAAGACTTGTCAATTCACCACAAAACCCCCATTTTGTCAACCAATTCAAGCCTTGCCCTGAGAAAAGTGCTGACATTTTCTCACCATGGTGAAGAAATGTCAGCATCTTTCTATGAGTAAGGACTACTACAACATTCTAGGAATCGATAAGAACGCTTCGAAAGATGAAATCAAGCGTGCTTTTAGGAAAAAAGCTCATCAATATCACCCTGACAAGGATGGAGGAGATGAAGAGAAGTTTAAGGAAGCAAACGAGGCGTACCAGGTGCTCAAGGACGACAAAAAGCGCCAGACCTACGATCAGTTTGGATCAGATGCTTTTAGTGGAGCAGGTGCTGGTGGATTCGGTGGCGGACAAGGTTTTGGAGGCTTCGACTTTTCAGGCTTCCAAGGAGCACATGACTTTGGAGACATCTTTGGAGATATTTTTGGGGGAGGACGCTCACGCCGTTCTAGGGAGCGTCGCGGGCAAGATATTCAAATCGATATTGATCTAGATTTTAAAGAAGCTGTCTTTGGTGTAGAAAAAGAAATCACTCTCACGAAAAACACTAGCTGTGAGCGTTGCTCAGGAAACGGGGCAGAGCCAGGCTCAGGGATGGAAACCTGCTCAGAGTGCTCAGGTCATGGTGTGGTCACAAAAGCGCATCGAACGATTCTTGGAACCGTACAGAGCAAAGTAACCTGCGATAAGTGTCAGGGGACAGGGGAGACTCCAAAGAAATCCTGCACAACATGTCATGGCGGCGGAATCGAAAGCAAAAAAGAAACCAGCACCATCACGATCCCAGCCGGAGTCGATCATGGAAACACGCTCCGGATACGAGAAGAAGGTGAAGCAATCAAAGGAGGGAAAAACGGAGACTTGTTTGTACGATTGCATGTCCGCTCAGACAAACGATTCGACCGCGAAGGATTTCACATCTACTCAGAAGCAAAGATTGGATTTACTCAAGCAGCGCTCGGAACAATAGTCGATGTTGAGACTGTGGATGGCAAAGTAGAACTCGACATCCCACACGGCACTCAATCAGGAACCGTCTTTCGCCTCAAAGGAAAAGGTGTGCCATCACGCCGCGGTCGAGGAGATCACTACGTAACCGCAACCGTCCTTACACCAAAAAAACTTTCTCGAAAACAAAAAAAGCTCCTCGAAGAGCTTGATTTGAAGGAATAAGAAAAGCTCTGCTGCGTGCAGAGCAAGTTGCTAGACCGGGAAGCCGGTCAAGTAGCGGCGCATGAAGTAGTCCCTGCTCTTGATCGACGAGACAACATCGGCCTCGGACCCGGAGTAGACCAGGCGAACGCGCGGGTGCAGAAATGCGCGAAGCATCCATCCTGCTCGATCTTCACCAGATCGGCGTTCCACAGGAGGGAGTCGAACTATCTTCACGGACGCGTCTCCGATCAGGTGTTCTTTGGCCAAGCTGAGCAGCAAGGCCTTGCCTCCGAAGCGCAGGACCGTGTGATCTGATGTGCGGGTAGACTCTTGAGCCATCTTTGGTCTCCTTCACCGCTTCTTGCGGACAATGAAATTATCAAAAAGCACTGAAATTGTCAAGAATCAAATGTATTCTCTAAAAAACACAAAAGACTCTGCCCGCCGCGGAGAGTTAGAAACCACGCACGGAGTCATCCAAACTCCGTTCTTCATGCCAATCGCCACCAAGGGAGCTGTAAAGACGCTCTCAAGTTTGGATATGAAAGACTTGGGTGCACAGATTCTTCTTTCAAACACTTACCATCTCATGCTCCGCCCAGGCCTAGAGAACATGAAAGAACTCGGTGGACTCCACAAGCTAATGAACTGGAACGGTCCAATCCTCACAGACTCAGGTGGTTACCAGGTGTTCTCACTTTCAAAAATGAACAAAACGACTGAGCAAGGCGTAACCTTCCAGTCTCACATCGACGGTTCGCGCATCAATCTCACTCCAGAGCTCTCAATGCAGATGCAGTCAGCAATCGGATCCGACATCGTTATGCAGTTTGACGACGTTGCAGCAGGAGACTCAGATCGATCTCGATACAAAGAAGCCATGGAGCGATCCCTGCGATGGGCAAAGCGATGCAAAGAATCAGTTAATCCTGAGCAAAAACTCTTTGGCATCGTCCAGGGTGGAACGCACGAAGACCTACGTGCAGAATCTGTAAAAGGCCTAATAGAGATCGGATTCGACGGCTACGCAATCGGCGGCCTCTCAGTAGGTGAACCGCGTGAAGATGCCTACAGAATCGTAGAAGCTGTGTGCAAACTCCTCCCAGAGGACAAGTCGCGATACTTTATGGGTGGAGGCATGCCCGAAGAAATCGTCACATACGTACACATGGGCGTAGACATGTTCGATTGCGTGCTCCCATCCCGCAACGCCCGTCACGGAACGCTCTTCGTCTGGAATCAAGACCCTAAGGAGATCGAGTGGGAGAAGTATGTTGGGCTCAAACCAGACGGAATGTTCTACTCACAACTCCGTATAACAAAACAAGAGTTTGCACTCGACGAATCAGCCATCGACCAACACTGCGACTGCTACACATGCAAAAACTACTCGCGAGCCTACGTAAGACACCTCTTCTCAGTAAACGAAATCCTCGCACTCAGACTTTCCAGCATCCACAACATGCGATTCTACCTAACGCTGATGAAGAATCTAAGGAGCTCAATTAAATAGAATCACCGTCTTATTTTTTGTCATCCTGACCCCGCCAAAGGCGGTGGGAAGGATCTCCTAATCTTTGAGCATATGAGCAAAGAATATTTCGTCTACATGATGGCAAACAAAAACAATGCCGTGCTTTATACTGGTGTGACGAACTGTATTACAAGCAGGGTTAGGCAACACAAAAAGGGCACCATTGATGGGTTCACAAAGAAATATAAATGTACAAAACTCGTCTTCGCCGAATCAACAAGTGACATCTTGGCTGCTATCGAGAGGGAAAAAGAGATAAAAGGTTGGAAACGAGAGAAAAAGAACAAACTAGTTGAAACAATAAATCCTAATTGGATGGATCTGTCATCTGAATTATGAATCAGGAGATCCTTCCTCCTCGCAACCTTGTCGTCAGGATGACAAAAGTGAGTATGGAAAATCGAAAAACAACCCACAGGCCCCGCGTATGCGGGGTCTTTGAATATGCTAAAATAGATCTGTTATGAACAAACCAGCGGCATCTCTAGTCGCGCAGTACGTAGTCAAAGACGGCCTCAAGGAGTTCGTCTCTCTTCCGATTTGGTGGTACACCACCGGACTATCGCTCGTGCTGGGCTGGACAGGTAAATCAATCAAAGGATCTGTACGTTTTTTCGAGCTTGATGTATGGGCAAAGAACCTGTTTGTGCCCATGTATGGCGAAACGGGATTCACAGGCCGGGCCATTAGTTTTGGTGTGCGCCTCTTTATGATTGTTGTGCGATCCATTGGGGTTGCTGCGCTTAGTATCTTCTCTCTGTTCCTGCTCGCATTGTATGTTCTCGGTCTCCCTGTCTTGCTCATTGGCATTGCAAGCCATCTAATCGGCTTGGTGCTTTGATATGGCTCAACTAAAACTCACAATCAAAGACAAGGCCTACGCTTGGATTGAATCGCTCAAAGAAGACGATATTCTAAGGCGCACTGCAAAAACAAAAGCCGGCAAGGTGATTGGTGGCATTGTGTTTGGTTTTTCTGTTCTCCTGCTCCTACTGGCGTTTTTCTTGTTTTTTCTCAGGGGCCTCACATATGCACTTGCAGCAAGCACATGGCTTGGCGGCTCCCTTCCAGTCTTTTTGCTCCTATTGGCTTTGCTGGGTGGCTGCTTTTTGTTCATGCAGCAAGCAAAGCTTCTTTCAAACAAAGTTCTTATCCCTCGACTTGGTGAAAAAGATACAATTGGCAACCCAGAAGCATTCTCAGGAAGCCCAAACAATATTGCAGAGCTATTCAACGCTGAGGCTCGCGAGTCAGTTGAGCGCGCATATGCCCTTGCATCAAAGTTCAAGCACGCCCAGCTCGAACCAATTCATTTCTTTGTGGGTACACTCGAGAGCCTAGATGCTTCAGTTTTTTTTGGGCGGCTTGGTCTACGTTTCGACCAGGTGCAGGACCCAGTTGGACGTCGTCTTGAAACGCGTCAGCGCGCAGATCAGACTCAAGTTGGAGAGGCTGCAGAAAAGATCCTACTTCAAGCATTCGCCAACACAGTCAAAGAGCGGCTCGACAGCGTGCCATCGCTCGAAATCTTGGTAGCCGCCTACGAGAGTGATGAGTTCCTACAGGATCTCATGCTTGACCTGGGGGTCGATAAAGATCAGTTTGCAAACATGGCTGAGTGGATAAGAATCCACGAGCGCATGCGCAATCAGTACGCGCGCTTCCGAAAAGCCGCTGCGTACAAACCAACCGGCGCAATGAACCGCGCCATGACCTCAGTTGCAACTCCAATCCTCGATGCGTTCTCAGAAGACCTCACAACAGCTGCAGTGAACGGTCATCTACCAATGCTTATCGGACGCAAGCGTGAGTTAGAAGAAGTATTCCGCATTATCGAAGGCGGAAGGCAAAGCGCAGTGCTCGTAGGTTCAGAAGGTGTTGGTCGCACGACATTACTTGGAGGAATCGCACAACTTATGGTTGAAGAGCGTGTGCCAAAGGTGCTCCAGGACAAGCGGCTTGTACGCCTTTCAATTCCACACCTCATCTCTGGCGTGAACCCATCGGATGCTCAAGAAAGGCTTTTACAGCTCTTTATCGAGGTTTCCAAGTCCCGCAACATCATCCTAGCGGTCACAGACATCGAGCAAATGACCGGGATCTCCTCCGGAGGAGATCAAACAGCAGACCTTGCCTCAACATTTGTAGACTTTTTGCGCCGCACAGGTACTTTCACAATCGCAACCACATCGCCGCAAGCCTATGTATCCAGCATTGAGCGTTCCATCTTGGGGCGGGTGTTTGAAAAAGTTGATGTAAACGAACCAGACCAATCCGAAGCCATTCAGATGCTTGAGTCAAAAATCGGTGGAATCGAATACGAGCACAAGGTTGTCTTTGCTTACAGTGCTGTAGAAAAGGCTGTGGAGCTCACAGACCGCTACATGCACGAGACCTATCTACCAAAGAAAGCCATCACCGTCGCACGTGAAGCCGCTCAACTTGTTTCTAAAACACGTGGCGAGGACGCTCTCATCACCGGAGAAGACATAGCAAAGATCGTTACAGAAAAAACAGGAGTCCCAACCGAGAGCGTGAACCGAGACGAAAAAGACGCACTTCTAAACCTGGCAGAGCGCATGCATGGTCGCGTGATCGGGCAGGACGATGCCGTAACGGCTGTAGCAGCAGCACTCAGGCGAGCGCGCGCAGAGCTGCGCGCCCAAGACAGGCCAATCGCCACATTCTTGTTCCTGGGATCAACCGGTGTTGGTAAGACCGAGCTCGCAAAGACCGTTGCAGAGGCTTACTTTGGAAATGAGGCAGCCATGATCAGACTCGACATGTCAGAGTATCAAGAGCAGTCCAGCATCAACCGACTCATCGGCGTTCCTGGGTCTCGCGACGGCGGATTGCTAACAGAAGCGGTTCGCAAGAAACCGTTCTCAATCGTGCTCCTCGACGAGCTAGAAAAAGCCCATCCAGACATTCTCAACGTATTCCTCCAGGTCTTTGACGACGGACGCCTCACTGACGCAGCCGGACGCACAATCGACTTCACAAACACGATCCTCATATCAACCTCAAACGCAGGAACAGCCTACATTCAAGATGCGGTTGGAAGGGGAGACGAGCTCGAATCCATCAAGACCCACTTGCTCGAAGAAGAGCTCAAAGGAATCTATCGACCAGAGTTCCTCAACCGCTTTGACGGCATTATTGTATTCAAGCCACTCACCATGGAAGATGTGATCCAGATCGCTGGACTCATGGTCGGAAAGGTTGCAAGCAGACTTGAGCCAAAGGGAATCTTTTTCCGAGCTGAGTCTCAGGCAGTGAAAGAGCTTGCAGAAAAGGGATTTGATCCAAAGTTTGGTGCACGACCACTCAGGCGCGTTGTGCAAAATGAAGTCGATACCGCCATTGCAGATGCGCTTTTGCAAGGAAAAGTACAAAGACGTGATACAATCGTGCTTCAGCCTGGGGGGTCTATCCGTATTGAAAAAGGTAAGGAATTATGAACATTCTTGTGATCTGGGGAGTTGTTGCATTCTGTTTGTCTGCAATTGCCACGGTTTTTGTAAAACAACTTGCTTTGCGAAAAGGTGCAGTTGATGTCCCAAAAGACAACAGGCGCCTCCATAAACAACCGATTGCCAGGCTGGGCGGCCTTGCAATCTTTTTGTCTGTGTTCATTGTCTTGATCGTGCTCCTTGCAACATCAGACGCGCTCACAGGCGGGGAGATCACACATGTGCACTACCTTGGAGTGCTGCTGGGAGGATTCATTCTCATGATTGGCGGGTATCTTGATGATCGTTTTGATCTGCCTCCAAAGTTCGCAATTGTCGCTCCTGTGCTTGCATCTCTGACAGTAATCTTGTTTGGAGTAGAGGTCGACAAACTTTCAAATCCATTTGGAGACGTTCTGATTCTCGAGTCATGGCAATCAAACATCCTCGTCTTCATCTGGCTCATGGTGGTCATGTACACAACAAAGTTCCTAGATGGTCTAGATGGCCTTGCAACCTCAGTCAGTTCGGTAGGGGTCATCATGGTCATGCTCCTCTCGCTTTCTGTTGCCTACTACCAGCCTGATGTAGCTCTGCTCAGCGCCATCTCTCTGGGAGCGTTTATGGGATTTCTTTTCTGGAACTTTCATCCTGCAACCATCTTTCTTGGTGAGGGGGGAAGTACGTTTGTCGGATTCCTGCTCGGTGTGCTCGCGGTGATTTCCGGAGGCAAGCTCGCAACCGCACTACTCGTACTCGGAATCCCACTTCTGGATGTTATCTGGGTCGTGCTCAGGCGAATGAAAACAGGAGGAGTCAAACAAGCATTCAAAGGTGATAGAAAGCATCTTCATCACAGACTCTATGACCTTGGACTCAGCCAGCGAGCCATTGTGTATTTGTACGTATTCATAGCATCAGCATTCGGAGTGACCGCACTCTTCTTGCAGAGTAAAGAAAAGCTCGTCGCGCTTGTGATTCTCTGCGTGATGATGCTCGCAGCTATTCTCTTTTTCATCCACAAAGAACGATATGACCACTCATAGCAAGCATGTCATCTTTTTGCTCACAACACTCTTTGTGCTTGTAAGCATTCTCACAGCCATTTATCTCTGGAACAACTTCGGTAAGATTCCTGTCGAAATCGCAACTATTACAACAGGCGGCGGCGTTGAGCTAGAAGTTGAAGTAGCCCGAACCTATCCAGAGCGCCAAACAGGACTTTCAAATCGTTCAAGTATGGGAGGAATCGACGGCATGCTCTTTATCCATCCTGATATCGATTTTCACAATTATTGGATGAAAGACATGGAATTTGGCCTAGACATCATATGGATCCTGGAAGGGGTGATTGTGGATATCAAGCCAAATTTAGAGCCTGAAGAGCCCCCAGAGACGCTCCACGCACCAGAAATGCCCGCAAACATGGTATTAGAGCTAAAAGCAGGAAAAGCAGAGGATTTGGGTCTCAACACAGGCCAGAAACTTGACATAAGCTTCCCAGGCGAGTAAACTCCCTCGCGTATCATTAATTTATCGCAGGTACACTGGCAAAAGCACAGGAACCGCGTGTGAAAATCTATGGCATCACTAGCAGTAATTGAAACAGGAGGGAAGCAGTACATTGTCCGAGAAGGACAGGTTCTTAAGATTGAAAAGATCTCAGATGATGTTGGGGCAACACTCAATTTTGAGGTACTTCTGGTTTCAGATGAAGAAGGAACAACAACAAAGGTTGGAACACCAACCGTAAGCGGTGCAAAGGTAATGGCAACCGTACTTGAGCAGGGTCGAGGAAAAAAGATCCCGATTATCAAGTATAAACCGAAATCACGTTACAGACGTAACGTTGGTCATCGGCAGCCATTCACCAAGATCAAGATTGAAAAGATCACCGCTTAATAGCGGTGTTTTTCTTTCTTGTAACAAAATGGAGAGACAAAACTATGAAATCAAAAATCAATACAAAAGCAATCATGAGGGTGCTTTGGAAGCATGTTCGGCCTTACACGCTTCAGGTGACGATTATCACGATCTTGGTGATCGTGGCAAAGATTGCAGACGTCATCATCATGCCGCTCTTTATCAAGAGGTTCTTTGACCTGCTTGGTGGAGTGATTCCATCGACCGCTGAAGAATTGCCAGGCTTGCTTATCGGCACTTTGGTCTTGATGCTGGGGCTAAGGTTTGTCGGTTGGCTGTCATGGCGAACACTCTCGTTTGTGAACAACTGGTTCCAGCCACGAGTAATGACAGATTTGATTCAGACGGCTCATGAGTATATCCACAATCATTCTTATCGATTCTTCTCAAACAGCTTCACTGGCTCACTTGTTCGTAAAGTGAATCGACTCAGTCGCTCGTTTGAGGTCCTAGCCGATCAGATGCAGTTCGTCTTCATTCCGTTGTTTGTAACGATTGTCGGGTCGCTCGTGGTGATCTGGATGCGGAGCCCTCTGCTTGCAATCATGTTGCTAGCCTGGGTAATCTTCTATCTTGCATTCAACATCATGTACGCAACCTGGAAGACAAAGTACGACTTTGAAAAGGCAAAGATCGATTCAGAAACAACAGGAGTCCTTGCGGATTCCATTAGCAACTCAACGACCGTGAAACTCTTCACTGGTCACGCGCATGAAAAAGGACTCTACAAAGAAGTAACAGAGCGACTCAGGCGCGCACGCACCTTTACATGGAATATCGCAGAAATCATGGATGCCTCACAGGCGCTGCTCATGACACTCATTGAGTTTGTCATGATGTACTACGCTGTCAGGTACTACCAGCAAGGTCTGCTCACCATTGGTGACTTTGCGCTCATCCAGGCATATCTCATCAGTTTCTTCATGGTGCTCTGGGACATTGGTCGAGCCATTCGACACACCTACGAAGCACTGGCAGATGCAGACGAGATTGTAGAGATCCTTGAAGAACCTCTCGAGATCCAGGATGTGCGAAGCGCAAAGAAGCTCGACGTGCAAACCGGTCGCATTGAGTTTAAGAATGTCTACTTCAGCTTCCAGAAGACAAGGCGCGTGCTCAAGGGCTTCAACCTTCAGATCAAGCCAGGTGAAAAGATCGCGCTCGTTGGGCCGTCTGGTGCTGGTAAGTCTACGGTGACAAAGCTCCTCTTCCGCTTCTACGACGTAGAGCGCGGAAAGATCTACGTAGGCAACCAGAACATCGCCAAGGTCACGCAGGAAAGCCTGCGAGAGCAGATCGCCCTTGTGCCACAAGAGCCAATCTTGTTCCACCGATCAATCATGGACAACATTCGCTACGGCCGAAGGGGTGCAACGGATGAAGAGGTTGTCGAGGCAGCCAAGAGGGCGCACGCGCACGAGTTCATCGAAGAGCTTCCAGACGGCTACGAAACATTCGTAGGTGAACGCGGAGTCAAGCTCTCCGGCGGAGAACGCCAGCGCATCGCAATCGCACGCGCAGTGCTCAAGGACGCACCAATCCTCGTGCTCGACGAGGCAACATCCAGCCTGGACTCAGAGTCAGAAGCGCTCATCCAGTCAGCGCTCGAAGACCTGATGAAGAACAAGACCACGATCGTGATCGCTCACCGACTCTCAACCATCATGAAGATGGACAGAATCGTAGAGATCGACAACGGTCAGGTAACAGACACAGGCTCACACAAGCAACTTCTGCGAAAGAAAAACAGCATCTACAAGAAGCTCTGGGACATCCAAGCAGGAGGATTCATCCAGTGATCGTCCAAAATTCGCGAGCTTGCCTCTCACAGGACCCTGTTGGATTGTCGACGTACGTTTAAGTACGCCTCTGGCGCCAATATCCCGTTCAAGGCAATCTCATCGAATTTAGAACGATCGAAATTATGTAAAGGAAAAACCACTCGAGGCTATCCCGGGTGGTTTTTTAAATCGAAAAAGGACCCGGGGGTCCTTTGCGTCAGATGTTGAGGATCCCTGTGCCGTGGTGTAGTGACACACCAACACTGTGAATCTCCCTTGACCACACGCCGCGTGAGGCGTTTTGGAACGCAAGCATGAGAGCTTGACGGTCCCTGTGGTTCATCTGGTTGCGGAGAATCAGGAAGGTGACCAGCATCTGCCGGTTCATCTTGTAGATCAGCTGCCATGCCCAGAGCACGATGTTGATCAGCAGAATGATCGGGCTGAGCAGAATCACAGTAGGTAGGCCCATCAGGAACATCACCCACAGTCCAGCAGGTTTGTGATCTCTGCCGATGAGAAAGCTGCTCGTGTTGAGTTCTATCAGAACAGCTCTTCCACCCTCATCAGCGATCGAGATGTAGCTGTCCGGCAGCCCATGGTTTCCCCACTGGTTGCCATTTTTGTACCACACCTCGATCACATGGCCCTTCTCACCCTCGTGAACCTTGTGCACTCTGATGTGAGGAAAGCTAGCTCCCAGCGCCATTGCAACCGCCATGATCTGCGAGACCAGGAGGGTGCCGATGACAGGCACGTCTTCTAGCCAATCGATGAATCGTTCCATGCGTCCACCGCCTTTCTGTATTCAAAAACGTTACCCAACAAAACCGGTTCTGTCAAGACTCCAAACTAAAACACCGCACTTTTTGCGGTGTTTTAACTCTTCTTTCTATGCTTAAGCGCGTCTCCCAGCGTAACCTCATCTGCAAACTCCAGTGTCGCTCCCATGGGCAGTCCTCGAGCAAGACGTGTGAACGAGACATCAAGCGGGGCAAACAATTTCGTCAGGTACATAATCGTTGTCTCACCATGAGCAGTCGGGGAGAGAGCCAAGATGACCTCCTTAATCTCCGGATTCTTCTCCAGTCGATCTCTAAGCTCACGGATCCTAATCACATCCGGCGTGATTCCCTCGATTGGGTTCAGGTTGCCGCCCAGTACGTGGTAACAACCTCTGTACGCATCTGTTGATTCTATCGTTGCAATGTCACGCGACTCCTCAACCACGCACAGCACAGACTCGTCACGTTTTGGATCAGTGCAGATCTCGCACAGCTCATGCTCAGTGTAAGTAAAACACTTTGGACACACACCAATCTTCTCACCAAGCTCACGCAGCGCCCGCGCCATGACTTCCAGGTCATGCTTTGGTTGCTTGAGTAGATAGAAAACATAGCGCAGGGCCGTTTTGGGCCCCACGCCGGGTAGCCGCGCAAACGCAGCAACTAAATTCGCAATTGGTTCAGGAAAGCGGCGCATGTTGCCAGGTTAGCCTCCAAGCCCCTTGAGCATATCCATCCCACCCATGTCCTGCATCTTCTTTGCAAGCTTCATCTGGAACTTCATGCCTGTAGCGTCCTTAAACGCATCCTTAATCGCAGCACCGAGCTTTTCAGCGTCCTTGAGGGCTTCTGGGTCAATAGTCACGTCAACGATCTCACGGTTTCCATTCACAACAATCTTTACCTTGCCCCACATAGCAGAGCCTTCATGAATAACCGTTGCAAGTTCATTTTGCATTTCCTTGCCTTGTTTCTTGAGATCCTTGATGTTTTTGAGTTTGTTGAACATAGTTTTTTGAATTGATTATCACGGGCTACATCATACCTTAGCCTCGGGTGCTTCATCAACCGGAGGAGTCTCCTTGCCAGATGGGTTTGGATCAACCGGCGGCGGCGCCATTGGAGCATTTGGTTGTGCCAGCGGAGCAAAGCCAGAGCTGTCTTGCTCAGAAGCTGGAGGGGTTTGAGGAGTGAAGCCTTTTTGTAAGTTTTGAAATGACGCACGTTTCTTGTCAAAGTACAGTCTAAGCATTCCAGTTGGTCCATTACGATGCTTTCCAATGTGGATCTCAGTGACATTCTGCTCTTCAGGCGGAATGTCTTCAGGACGATAGTTTTTATCAGCACCCTTACGATAAATAAAGAGAACAACGTCAGCATCCTGCTCAATCGAACCAGAGTCTCGAAGATGAGAGAGGCGAGGGATTGCAGGTTTGTTCTGCTCCACAGCACGGGAGAGCTGAGCCAGAGCGAACACAGGCACATCAAGCTCCTTAGCAATCTGCTTAAGACCACGAGAAATCTCAGACACCTCCTGCACACGGTTGTCACTCTTGTTTGAGCGGCCTTCCATCAGCTGGAGGTAGTCAATCATGATGAGCCCCAGCCCATGTTCTGTTTTTAGTCGCCTAGCCTTAGTTCTCAGCTGCATGATATTCAGGTTCGCGCTGTCATCAATGAAGATAGGGGCCTCTGAAAGTTCACCAAGCGCCTGACCGATGCGAGGGAAATCATCGTCGCGATCAGAGAGTCGTCCTGTGCGCAGCTTCCACAAATCAACATTAGCCTGGGCACAAATCATGCGGTCAACAAGCTGTTCTTTACTCATTTCCAGAGAGAAGAATCCAACAGGAGCTTTTTGAGCAACGCCCACATGACGCATAATGTCTAGCGCAAGCGAAGTTTTACCAACAGAAGGTCGGGCTGCCAAAATGACAAGGTCAGACTTTTGCAACCCTGCCAGGAGCGCATCAAGATCAGTAAACCCAGTCGGCACACCACGCATTTTCCCACGATCACGATGAAGCTCGTCAATGCGATCAAACGCTCCATCCAAAACAGACCGTATTGAAACAAAGGTGTTCTTGTTAAACTTCTCACTCACTTCAAACAGCGACCGCTCAGCGCGATCAAGTGTGACATCAATCTCTTCGTCCTCATCATAACCCATGGTTGTGATATCAGACGCAGCAGAAAGAAGTCGTCTAAGCGTCGCTTTCTTTTGGATGATCTCTGCGTAGTGAACGACGTTGGCCGAAGTAGGTACAACATTCGAGAGTTCAACGAGGTACGCACGCCCACCAACTTGCTGGAGCCAACCTTTTTCTTCAAGTCGATTTCCAAGCGAGAGGATGTCAATCGGATCATGCCGTTCGTAAAGCTCAATCATGGTCTCAAAGATCTTCTCATGTGAGTCACGATAGAAATCATCTGAGCGAACCTTGTCCGCGATCTTGATCATGGACTGCTTGTCAATCAAAAGACAGCAAAGCGCTGATTGTTCAGCCTCAAGGTTCTGTGGAGGGATGCGAGATTCATTTGCCATAAGTCTGTGGCATCTTAGCACTACTACGCCCCAAATCAAGCCCGGGTTGTGGTATAATTGGGGAGAACAGGAGGAAAACCATGATTCATCCGAACATTAAGTTCCTTAGATCAATCGGAATGATGATCGGCGCCATCGTTGGGGTCGGAGTTTTGGGTCTTCCATACGCATTTTCCCAGAGCGGTGTTGCTATTGGAATGCTCGAATTGCTCATCATTGTCACGCTTTTGACCTTCCTGCAGCTCATGTTTGCAGAAGTGTGTCTTCAAACGCCTGGAAAACAAAGGCTCGTTGGTCTTGTGGGAACCCATGTGGGCAAAAAGTGGCGATGGGTTGCCCTAAGTGCCATGGCAATCGGTATTTGGGGTGCAATGATTGCGTACATGATTGTTGGGGGAAGATTCCTTCATATTCTCCTTGAGCCAATTCTTGGTGGCCCAGAAATTGTCTACTCAATCGCTGTTTGGGTAATCGGCGTTGCTCTCATATCTCAGGGCTTGAAATTCGCCTCAAAGATAGAGGTCCCTATCGTGATCGCACTACTTTTCTTGTTCGTGTTCATTATCCTTGCTAGCACAACCGAGATCACACCAGAGCACTACTTCACCATGGATATTTCCAAATCCTTTGTTCCATACGGAGTGATTCTCTTCTCGGCTGCCGGGGTGGGGATTGTGCCAGAAATGGCAGATGTGCTTGGTAAAAAGCTCGGCCGCAAGTACTTGGGCCTCTCCATCATGATTGCCATGGCTATCATCCTTCTGCTTTACACAGGCTTTGCGCTTGCTGTTGTGGGGGTAACAGGTCCTGAGACATCACAAACAGCTTTTGATGGACTCGTTCCGTTTTTTGGAGGAGGATTCAAAGTGCTAACGCTACTGCTCGGATCAATCACAATTCTGTCCATCTTTCTCATTATCGGAATCGAGCTCTTGGATACGTTTAAGTTTGATTTCAAGCTCAAGCACAATACCTCATGGTTTCTTGTTGCCATCGTTCCGATCGTGTTGTTCCTTCTTGGGGTAAGGGAGTTTATCTCGCTTGTTGGGTTTATTGGTGGAGTGTTCGGAGGCGGAATCGGTATCCTGATTGCACTCTCATACTGGAACCTAAAACGATCAAAAATCTGCAGAGATCATCATTGCATCAACTTCCCATCATTTCTCACATGGGCGATCATTACTCTGTTTGCCTGCGGAGTTGTCTGGCAGATCTCTGATGCAATCATAAATTTGTTATAGAAAATTATGGAGGGAACATACATCACAAAAAGATGGTTCATCTACTTCCTGCTGTACTTTCTGGTTTCTTACGTAGGAATGACCTTTCTGATTACAGGATTTCAAATCACAGAAAGCGGAATCTTCTTTGTTGCCATAAAAATCTTTCACCCAATTGTTGCGCTGGCCGCTGCCTATCTCTACTTCAGAAAAGCCCATAACGATTGGCAAGCAAGGTTTATCACAGCAATCGGCTGGACAGCTCTGTATTACGTGCTTGTAATCGCGCTCCTTGAGCCTGTGTGGGGGGTTGCATGGAAACAAGGATTCACATGGAGCATGATCGTACCGCACTGGCTCTACATTGTTGGTATCATTGTCGGAGCAACAGCCGCCCACAGATCAACAGACGAAATCGCCCGAGCTTTAAAAGAAGAGCCATCAGCGCTAGAAAAACAGTTCAGAAAATAATCAATAAGAAAGACCGGTCTCCGTGGAGGCCGGTCGTTTTTCGTTTGGCTGATCAGGCCAGTGCGCAGAATCCCGGAGTCTCCGGTAGTGTCCTCAGCATCTCGCTGCCGAGCCACCCCACCGAAGGTGAGACACCTTCACGGCGGATCTGACGAAGAGTTGTGTGCTCCTCGCGCACGAGTCTCACGAGCTTGCCCTTCTCACCCCAGCAGAGCTGGAAGTTGTTGAGCCACTGACGCACGCTCACGAGCACATCGTTGATGTACTGCTCATCGAAGCGGTTGCATCCGATGACCTGTCCGTTCTGCTCGATCACGATGCCGAGCGCTTGCTCTCCTCGCTCGATGAAGACGCGTGCCTGCATCTCACCGAGTTCTGTCTGGATCTGGACCACCCTCTTCCTCCTCATCCGTTTTGTGCGGGGTTTCTGCCCACATCCCTTGGGATGCAGACACATCAACCTACACAAAGAAACGTTTGGTGTCAAGCGTTTTGAAGCGAATAAGCTTTGAGAATGTTTACAAGCAGCATAGCCACAGTCATGGGCCCCACACCTCCTGGAACAGGGGTCAAAGCACTTGCAACAGGCTCAACTGAGTCAAAGTCAACATCGCCCTCAAGATGATCATCACGCTTTGTGGTTCCAACATCAATCACAATTGCTCCAGGCTTCACATGCTCTGCTTTTATAAGCCCTGGGATCCCCTCAGCAACAACAATCACATCAGCATCGCGAGTCTTTTCAATCAAATCAGGATCTTCGGCTTGAGTAACAACCACCTTTGCCTTCTCCTGTCTGAGCATGATCTCAAGCGGCTCTGCAAAAAGAGGAGACGCAACAACAGTTGCCGTCTTTGGGTACTCACTGCCAAGCGCAGCAACCTGGATCAGTTTCATCACACCAAGCGCAGTCGCAGAGACAATCGAAAACTCACCACGCTTGAGCTTCTCCACATTCTCTCTGTGAAACCCATCAACATCTTTAAGTGGGTCGATCTCAGGGATCACTTTATTTGCATCTTGGTTGGGGAGGGGGAGTTGCACAAGAATGCCTGTGACCTCCTCGCTAGTATTGAGCTCGCGCACTTTATCGATAATGACCTGCTCATCCACACTAGCTTCATACAAATTCAAATCAAATCCAATTCCAGCTTCCTCGCAGGCAATACGTTTTAACTCAACATACTTATGCGATGCCGGATCATCTCCTACCAAAATAACCGCCAGTCCAGGCGGGTTCGGCAGATTAGCCACGCGAATCGCAACTTTTTCACGAATTGTCTTGGCAATTGCCTTGCCATCTAAAACATGTGCCATAACGCCAAAATACTAGCATGGATAAAGGTTTTGTTCAATGTTGGGCCTTGACAAATCAAGCAAAAATGGTCATTTTAATCTGCTCGAAGTTTCCTCAAACACAACCCAAGACGGGTTGGAAGGCAGCAAGATGCATCGAGCCTTCAAAATCTTCTTCGCCAGCACCCTTGGTGCAGGCGTTGGCGCAGCCATCGCGCTCTCACTCCACCCGTACCTGTGGTGGATCGGGCTGCTCATCGGTGGTCTCACAGGCTACCTCTCGTTCGAGTACAAGACCGTCATCAGCGCGCTCCGCCGCGCATCGATCAGGTCCTACCTCAAGAACCTGGCCCGGCTGCGACCGTCAAAGAGTTTCTACTGGAAGACGCTCAAGGCAGGAGCAGTCTGCATTGTGGGGGCAACCTGGGCCCTGGGAATCATGTGCTACGCGTTCTCAGATGAAGGGCACTGGAAAGTCGCTCTTGCCTGGTGGATTGTCTCAGGTCTTCTGGCAGGCGCCTACTGGGTGTTGGGAGGATTCCTGGATCGTCCTGAGCCTGGATGGGGCAGAGACATGAATGATCTCATGTTCATCTTCTTCTTCAGTGCCCCTGTCTGCTGTGGGACCGTCGTCTATGGGCTTGTGATCGCACTGGTGCTCCAAGTCCTTATTGCGGTCTGGGAGATTGGTGGGGAAATCATCTTCGGGGTCATCCCTTGGGTGGTTTGCGACGCAATCCCGGCGGTCGCTCGCTTCGTGCGAGATACCACCATCTTCCTCATCCTCGAGATCCACTCGGACGTCCGTCTCATCTGCGGAACGGACGCTGCCATCGGGGCTGGAATCGGGTACTTCACCGGATCCGTGCTCATCGGCGCTCTTGCCGGCGGCCTGCTGGGCGTCCTCAACTACGAGATCGTGACCCGCCGCTGGCTCATTCCACGCGGTCACATCCAGAGCTCGAACCTCACGCTCGAGGCCTAGCCTCACACGGACGGTAAGCGCAAGCTGCCGTCTTTTCTGTTATAGAGACTATGTAACAAAATTTCGTACGTACGAACTAAAATTACATTCTACTCTTCACACACCCTCAGCTTTTCGCTGAAACAAGTATGACTTTTTTTCGTACGTACGAAAAAAAGTCGCAATTAGAAAACCCGTCCTTCCGAAGAAAAACGGGGTCGTTGCAGTCTAGGTTTCGAATCCGTAGCCCAGCGCCGTGCACCAGGTCTCCAGTTCAGGTCGTCTGGAGGAGTGAATGACCAGGATCTCGTAGTCCCTCTCGTACCTCTCTCGAACCGGCTTGGGGTCCATCAGAGCGAAGCATTGGTTCTGGACATCGATCATCCAGAACTCGAACCCCAGCTTGAGGCTCATCCCAATGATCGGGTTGCTGTCCCAGGGGGTCTCGCCACCAGCCGAGAGCACATAGCCTCCGCGCTCACCCTTCCACAGTTGCGCCATGGAAATGCCGATGGAGTTCCCGTCGACATGCGTTTCATCGAACAGGCCTTCATCCACCATGGACTGCACCATATACGAGAGCTTGTGAGGCATTTCGCGCAAGTGCAGACGTTGGTCGATCAGGCATAGATCCGTGTCGATGACCATCCGCTCCGGAATGTCGTCCTCGATCCGCCAGACTTTGTCAGAGTCCGGTCGGTAGAAGTAGCACTCCCGGGTCATGATGTCGTAGATACACACACAGATGATCTCATCGTTGCAGATGATTGCACCCATGCTACCGATACCGTGCGATTGACGACGTACATAGGCGCTCGTCCCATCGATTGGATCGATCACGACCCAGATGTCCAGTGTCGGATGCGTGCACGGGATGATGAGGGGCTGTCCCTTGATCTTGCTCTCCTCAGCAATGATGCCGAACAACTTGAACTGATTCTGCAGGTCTTCGACCACATCGTCCTGGACGTCTTCGTCGATGTCTGTGACCTTGTCAGTGTGACCATCAGCCTTGATACCCTTGATGCTCACCTTGGCGTGCCTTCGCATGATGTGGGCTGTACGTGCAGCGCGTCGCAGGATCTCCTTGAAGATCGTGCCGATGTTGTACGAGTTCAAGTCGACCCCATAGTCTCTCGTTTGTGTCGTCACGACGTCCTCCTTTTGTATCCCTTCGGGGTGGGTTACAATAGGCCCCGCAAGGGGATGTGTCAAGGTTTTACCCCTCAATCTTGACAAAAACCACACTTTCAGTCATTATCCATTGCTCACTGAGGGAGAAGTATGAAAGAACTCGTATTTGCAACGCACAATCCAGGCAAAACCGAGGAGATGCGACAGATCCTTGGAGACCTGGGAATCAGCATCCTATCACTCGAGGATCTCGGTATCGATCACGACACCGTGGAGGATCAAGACACCTTCAAGGGTAATGCGCTCAAGAAGGCTCGTGAAGCCGCTGAGCTCACAGGCAAGTGGGCCGTAGCTGACGATTCCGGCATCTGCATCGACGCACTCAAAGGTCGCCCCGGAGTCTTCTCGGCTCGCTGGGCCCAGATGGAAGCTCCTGGCACAGGCGTTGTCGAGCACACGCTCAACCAGCTCAAGGGCGTGCCCGAAGCAGAGCGCCAAGCTCAGTTCGTCTCGGTTGCAGCGCTCGTGGCTCCAGACGGGCGTGAGTGGGTGTTCCGCGGCGAAGCAAAGGGCGAGATCCTCCTGGCCCCTGTCGATGGAGGTCACAAACCCAAGCTGCCCTACGACATCATCTTCAGGCCAGAAGGTCACAAGCAGACCTTCTCCCAGATGACTGACGAGCTCAAGAACGAGCTCAGCCACCGCGGAATCGCATTCCGCAAGCTCGCTGCGTTCCTCACCGAGAACCGCGACCAGCTCTAGACTGCACGCCTCGTCCACCAGGACGGGGTTTTTCCAATCAGAAAACCAGGCCCTGAGCCTGGTTTTTGGTTTCTAGTACTTCAGATCAGGATACAGAGGAAACTCCAGCGCCAGCTCTTTCACTTCCTCGTGAATACGCTCAAGTACAGCATCTTCCTCATGGTTTTCAATCACCTCATCAATCCACGCAGCAATCTTCTTCATCTCACCCTCTTTCATTCCACGAGTGGTAATCGCCGGCGTTCCCAGTCTGATCCCTGACGGATCCATAGGCCCACGCTCATCATCTGGAATCGCGTTCTTGTTCACAGTAATTCCAGCCCTATCAAGTGCTTCCTCTGCTTGTTTTCCAGTCACACCCTTTGGCGTCACATCAATCAGTAAGAGGTGGTTATCAGTTCCGCCAAACATCAGGTTGTAATCAAGAGATCGAAATGCATTCTCAAGTGTTTTGGCATTTGCTTTGATCTGGCGCGCATATTCCTTGAAACTCGGCTCAAGCGCTTCTTTAAACGCAACCGCCTTTGCAGCAATCACATTCTCATGCGGGCCGCCTTGCAGCCCAGGGAATACGGCCTTGTTTACGGCCTTACGATGTTTTTTCTTGCAAAGAATCATTCCACCTCGTGGACCTCGCAGGGTCTTGTGTGTGGTGGTTGTCACAATGTCAAAGATGGGAACCGGGTTGTTCATCTCACCTCCAGCGATCAATCCAGCAATGTGAGCCATATCAGCCATGGTAAGCGCACCAACCTCATCAGCGATTCGCTTAATCCGCTCGTAATCAATCTCTCGTGAGTACGCACTGTAGCCAACCAAGATGAGCTTTGGCTTATGTTCACGAGCCTTTGCCTCAATGTCGTTGTAATCAATGAGTCCTTCTGTTGTTGTCTTGTACCGCACAAAGTTCCAGATCTTACTCATGAACGTGACAGGGTGCCCATGCGTAAGATGCCCACCGTGGGAGAGGTCCATTCCTAAAATCGTCTCTCCAGGCTCAACAAGTGCAACATAGGCAGCAAGATTGGCTGGAGCACCAGAAAGAGGCTGGACATTCACATGCTCTGCACCAAAGAGCTCCTTTGCACGCTCAATAGCAAGATTCTCCATCACATCAATCTCTTGGCATCCACCATAATAACGTTTACCAGGATAGCCTTCAGAGTACTTATTCGTAGCAACAGATCCCAGGGCTTCCAGCACAGCAGAAGAAACAAAGTTTTCAGACGGAATAAGCTCCAGTCCTTCTTGTTGGCGAGTTAGTTCCCGCTGCATCGCTTCGCTAAGTTGTGGATCGTATGTACTGATCATATTAAATGCTAGTAGCCGCAGGCTTCAGCCTGCGTTGAATGAAACGCGTCTATTCCTGTATTTTTCATCAGCTACAACATACGAAGCAGATATTAGTGAAATACTTAGTATGTACATTCTACGTGGCCCCATTGCTATTGACAACCTGGGAAAATATGGCTAAGTTACGTCAACCACGTTGCTTCATCGTGTGTGTGGACTTAGGAGGTCCAGATGTATACAGATGTGACCTCCCGGATTCCTCTCGAGCTAGACTCAGGCCTCATGCGAGGGTCTGCTCGATACCTGCTACGCCTACCTGAAGAACCCGACATGCAGCAGTTGACTAGGTTGATCGCCGGGGATCAGCTCGCAGTGAGCAGTGACGGTCATCAGGTGGCAGCAGTGGTGCCAGAAGCGTCTGGTGGAAGCGTTGTCATGCATACAGGTGCAGACCTTCCTAGCATCACCTTTCACAAGGTCGATGCAGCCGGGCACAAGACCCCAACCCGCATTCTGCTTGCCGGCTCGCACTCCGCGCTCGTGTGGGGATGTGCAGAAGGCAGTATGCGGCCAGGGATCTGGCTCCTTCTTCCTCAACTGGCCAACAAGGTCGCAGAGCTCGACAAGCTCGCAGCGATCCATGGTGGGCCCAACGGAGGTGTGTTCTCAGGAACAAGCCGAGACAACCCAGAGCAGATCACATTCATCAACCGTCGTGGTTGCTGGATGGTTCAGCCAAGCGCACAGGTCACCGCCCTTCAGGATGGAAGCCTGCTTGTGCTCGAGACGCTTGGTGACGGTACCTACGCCTATCGCGTAAGCCCAGCTGGTGTGATCTCAGAGTTCACCATTGCCCCAGCAGGCAAGGAAGAACGGATCATCCAACTTCTGAGCCTCCAAGGTCGGTTCGTCCTGGCAGGGCGCTCCGAGTACGGTTCATGGCTTCGTGAGTTCGGCAAGGGTGCCCAGGACGACACAGTCGATTCTGGTGTTCTCCACGGCGAGATCGAAGCCGCCTGGAATGCCCCTGGTGAGCAATCTATCGCCCTCCTGGTGCGTGTGCGAACCCCCGATGGGATGCTGCGCAGACTCCAGCTGGGAGATCAGGTTGTGTACGAAGGTTCGTTCACCATGAACCACGAGGATGTCTTCTGGGCACCCTCAGGCAAGCACTTCGCTGCTGTCATTTCCGAAGGGGGTGATGGTACGCGGCATGGCAAGCAACGCGTGGTGACAACCAAGCAGGTTCGCGAGATCTCTGCTGGGAAAACCGTGCGCAGTCTGCTCATCTCCGACAAGGGGGTGATCACGGCCATGATCCTCTCAGACGGCCTCGCAGACCATCCGATCATCGGAATGCGGCCACATGACGCTGTCCCACATGCCTGGAATCTGCATCAAGATCCAGACGGGGCCATCGTCTACAACACGGTGATGGCATCGTATGTGATGCGATGGGAGGACAACTACGACCTCAAGCGGTAGGGAATACGAGTACCTAACCGCTTTTCTAATACCTTGAAAAATTCGTGAAAACTGCTATTCTACAGCTGTTATGCAAAAGATGTGTAAGCACATTCATCTGGTTGGAATCGGTGGAATCGGCATGTCCGCACTTGCAAAATGGTTCTTGCATGCAGACTCCTGTGTGTCAGGTTCAGATCTTGTTGATTCACAGATCATGCAAGATCTCAAGGAGCGTGGAATGACGATCACCATCGGGCACGAGGCTCAAAATGTCCCAGAGGGCACCGAGCTTCTTGTTTACTCTCCAGCTGTTCCAGAAGACAATCCTGAGCGTCTCAGAGCGCGTGAACTAGGCGCACGAGAGCGATCCTACCCAGAAATGCTTGGAGAGATCTCTGAGCACTACTCAACCATCGTTGTCACAGGCACAAATGGAAAGAGCACAACCACAGCCATGCTGGGAAAGATTCTTGTAGATGCTGGTTATGATCCAACGGTTCTTGTGGGTTCACTTGTCCCTGATTTTAACGATGGAAATTTGCGGCTTGGCAACAGCCGATTTTTTGTTGTTGAAGGTTGTGAGTACAGAGCACACATGCTCCACCTAGATCCAGAAATGATCGTGCTAACAAACATTGAAGAAGATCATTTAGATTTTTACCGCGATATTGATCACATCAAAGACACCTTCCAGGAATTTGTAAACAAACTCAAGGCAAAAGGATCTGTGATTCACAGTGTCTCAGATAAATACTCAATGGAACTTGAGTACCCTCGTGGAGCAAGTTACGGAAAAGAAAATGACGCCGAGTATGTTGTGGGAGAGCGTAGAATCAAAGAAGGCCTACAATCATTCATGATGTCATTTGTTCAAGACGGTCACTATATTCATGAAGTGGATCTGCCAATCCCAGGTGAGTTCAATATGATGAACGCAGCCGCAGCCATTGCCGCAGCCATGGAGCTAGGGGTGCCATTTGAGATGTGTCAACAGTCGCTCGCAAACTTCCATGGCATCTGGAGGCGTTTTGAACGCGTGGGAACATTCCAGGGTGCAGAAGTTGTCTCTGATTACGGTCATCACCCAACAGCCATCAAAGGAACAATTGAATCAGCAAGAGAGTTCTTCCCAGACAAGCGTGTCGTGCTCTGCTTTGAGCCGCACCAACACAATCGCACAAATGAACTCTTTGATCGATTTGTGGATGTGATTGGACTTGCAGATCAAACGATCGTGACCGAGATTTATGATGTTGCAGGACGAAACGAAGATCACGACGTAAGCTCAAAGGATTTGGTCAAGGCTGTAGCACAGAGTCATGTGGTGTATGTAAGCGACCACGTCCAGGCAGAGGAAAAACTCAAAGAAATTCTTACAAAAGATGACGTGTTGGTTGTGATGGGGGCAGGGGATATTGATAATCTGGCCAGAAAACTAGTAAATCTATGACCATTAAGCAGCAACTTGAAAGCAGCGTTGGTTCTCGGTTCAAAGAAGACGAACCGCTTTCAAAGCATGTAAATTTTCGCATTGGAGGCCCAGCAAAATACTTTGTCGAAGTGCGGTCAGTTGACGAGCTAACAGCTGTGCTCGATGTAGCAAACAAAGAGATGCAGAAGTTTTTTGTCTTTGGAGGAGGATCAAACATGCTGGTAAATGATCAAGGGTTTGACGGAATCGCAATCAAAATTGGAATGCGCTCATACGAGATTCGAGGAAAAGAAGTTCGGGCAGAGTCTGGTGTGCTCTCGTCAGCTCTGGCGCGCGCAACAGCCAACCATGGGCTCAAAGGTCTCTCCTGGATGATCACACTCCCAGGAACAATCGGTGGGGCCGTGCGTGGCAATGCAGGCTGCTTTGGCGGTGAAACAAAAGATTCTATTACAAGCGTTGAGGTTCTGCGTGATGGCAAGGTCAAAACACTTGATCGCCACCAAATCGAGTTTGGCTACCGCGACTCAATGTTCAAGCACAATGAAGACATCATCCTCGCAGCATCCTTTAAGCTTAAAAACGGAGATGTGACCGAGCTTAAAGCAGAACTGGACGATCAACTCATGCGTCGAAAAAAAGCACAACCCTTTGATGCAGGTTCAGCCGGATGCATGTTCAAAAACGCAGCTGTGACCGAAGAAGATTTGCAACGCTTATCCAAAAAACTCGATATACCATCAGAGATGAGTGCAAGCCGGCAGCTATCTGTCGGCTGGCTCATCGACCAGCTTGATCTCAAGGGCAAGGCCGTCGGTGATGCTCAAGTCTCAGGTGTGCACGGAAATTTCCTTGTGAACAGAGGTGCAGCAACAGCTGACCAGATTGTGCAGCTCATTGCACTTATCAAGACCAGAGCAAGAGATGAATATGGTATTCTATTAGAGGAGGAAGTGCAGTACATAGGCTTCTAGGTCTGCACTAATTATTCACTTGATTTGATACATTTATGCGCATCATCCAAATGAAGGGGACAAACATGGATCTCACTGACGCTATCAAAAACCACATAGAAAGCAGAGTAGATAGCCTTAGAAAATTGTGCGCAGAGTTTGACCCAGCAGACGAGCTCAGAGTTGAAGTAGGAAAATCTACAAAAGCCCATGCAAAAGGCCCGTATTTCAGAGCAGAGTTCCAGCTCCATGTGCCAGGCAAGGACATGCGGGCTGTAGAAGAGGGAGAAGATCTCTACGTGACCATCGACCGCGTCCGCGACTCAATCAAGCGACAACTCACAGACTACAAGAATCTTCTCAAGGACAAAGCCCAACGCGGCGGACGTCCAGGAAAGGAATAAATTGAAAAAGGCAGGCAATGACCTGTCTTTTTGATTGAAAGACTTGATTTTTACTCGATTACAGGCCATAATGCGCTCCGTATGAGCAAAGTGTTAAAACTCCTTTTTGGAGACCCAAATAAGAAAATGTTGGCCAATCTGCAGGTGGATGTAGACAAGATCAACGCGCTTGAAAGCAAGTTTGAAGGCTTTTCAGACGACGATCTCAAGGCCAAAACGGTTGAGTATAAGAAACGTCTCAAAGAAGGAGAGACGATTGATGACTTTGTGCACGAGGCTTTTGCTGTTGTGCGCGAAGCTGCAAAGCGGACCCTTGGACAACGTCACTATGATGTGCAGCTCATTGGTGGGCTTGCATTGCATCGAGGACAGATTGCTGAGATGAGAACAGGTGAGGGAAAAACGTTGACCTCCACCCTTGCGCTTTACACAAACGCACTGGACGGCCGTGGCTGTCATTTGATTACAGTGAACGATTACTTGGCTCGCCGTGACACCGTATGGATGGGGCAGGTTTTTCATTTCCTCGGACTCTCAACAGCATGTATCCAGCAGCAAGGCGGATTCCTCTACGACCCAGCGTTTGAGCACGCAAACCAGACTGATGCCGAAGCTGCAGCTGCAGACTCGTTTCATATCCGCGAAGATTTCCTTCGCCCAGTCGAGCGAGACGAGGCCTACAACGCAGACATCACCTACGGAACCAACAACCAGTTTGGGTTCGACTACTTGCGCGACAACATGGCACCAACTGTGAAGGAAACCGTGATGCGCGAGCTCAACTACGCCATCATCGACGAAATCGACTCAATCCTCATCGACGAGGCGCGCACACCACTTATCATTTCTGCTCCTGCTGAAAAGTCCGGCGAGCTTTATGCTCGTTTCTCACAGATTGTACAGGGGCTTACAGAAAACGAGCACTTCAATGTTGACGAAAAAATGCGCACTTCAACGCTCACGGACGCTGGGATCGAAAGGATCGAACAAGAGCTCGGGATTGCTAATCTCTACGCGGTTGAGCAAGGAATCTACCAGCGCTACGCTGACACAGCTCTTCGCGCGCACGCAAACTACGAGCGTGACGTGCATTATGTTGTACAAGACGGTCAGGTCATGATCGTGGATGAGTTCACAGGTCGTCTTATGCCAGGACGGCGGTTCTCTGAAGGGATCCACCAGGCCATTGAGGCAAAAGAGGGTGTTGAGATCAAGCGAGAGAGTCAGACGCTGGCGACCATCACATTCCAAAACCTCTTCCGAATGTACAACAAACTTTCTGGTATGACAGGTACGGCCGCAACAGAAGCAGAAGAGTTTGCAAGCATTTACAATCTAGAAGTCGTTGAAATCCCAACAAACAAGCCAATCGCGCGACTAGATCGCGGCGACAAGGTTTTCAAAAACGAGCGAGGGAAGTACATGGCGCTCGTAAACGAGGTAAAGCAGCTTCAGGAAAAAGGACAGCCAGTACTTATTGGTACAGCCTCAGTTGAGAAAAACGAGATGGTGCACGTGCTGCTCACAAAAGCCGGGGTTAAGCACGAGGTGCTCAATGCGAAAAACCACGCGCGCGAGGCAGAAATCATTGCTCAAGCTGGAGCAAAGGGTGCGATCACAGTAGCAACCAACATGGCGGGTCGCGGAGTAGACATCAAACTTGGTGGAAATCCAGGCACAAAAGAATCAGAAGAAGAAATCAAGAAACTCGGTGGACTCTTTGTGATTGGTACTGAACGTCATGACTCGCGCCGAATCGACAATCAGCTCCGTGGGCGTTCTGGTCGACAAGGAGACCCAGGTGAAACCCAGTTCTATCTCTCAATGGAAGACGGTCTCATGCGCATCTTTGGATCAGATCGTGCAAAGGGAATGATGGATAAGCTCGGGATTCCAGATGAAATGCCAATCGAAAACAAGATGATCACAGGATCAATCGAAAAGGCTCAGACTCGAGTTGAGGGGCATCACTTTGACGCACGTAAACACCTGCTCGAGTACGACGATGTGCTCAACAAGCATCGTGAGGTTATCTACGCCCGCCGTCAGGAGATTATGGAGCGTTTTGACCAGGACCCAGAAACACTCCGGCAGCGCGTGCTCGACATCATCGAAGGAGAGATGGAGCAGGTTGTCCTCTTCCACACAAGCCCAACCGAGGCCCCTGTTCATCTTGAGGGCGAGACAAAAGAAGACGAGAAAAAGCACGACTGGAACATCGAGGAAATCATCGAGACAGCACAAACCGTCATCTTCCTCACAGACGAAAACAAAGAAGAAATCCGCAATCTCGGTCTCGAAGCCGCTGAAAACAAGCTTGACGTAGCTGTTGGTCGCACAAAGATCATTGAAAAGGTTATGGAGTTTGTAAACGAAAACTACGACAAGCTCGACAACATCTTCTCAGATCGAGCTGACGTACAAAACATCGAGCGCGGAGTCGTCCTCCGAGCAATCGACATGCTCTGGGTCGACCACCTAGCAGCCATGCGCGCACTCAGAACAGGAATCGGTCTGCAAAGCTACGGACAGCGCGACCCGCTCATTGCATACAAAAAAGAAGGATTCAACATCTTCCAGAACCTCCTAGGATCAATCAACCACGAGATCACACACAGCTTCTTCAAGTACGCAAAGCACGCAGTTGACGTAAAAGTACAAAAAGAACTCAACTCCTCACTCCTCACCCGAGCCGGAGTCCAAATGTCAGGCGCAAGAAAAACCTCAGACCAAAAACAGCGCCAAGCAAGCACAGGAGGAGCAGGGAAAGCCGCGCCAAAAGTAGGTCGCAACGAGCCATGCCCATGCGGATCAGGAAAGAAGTATAAGAAATGTCATGGGTGATTATCCACAAAACTGATATTGACACCACCTAAGACACATGCTGCAATAATTACACAATCCCCTAATTCGGGGATTTTGTTTTATATAGGTCCAATAGGACCCTCAAGACCTATGGAGGATAAGCTAATTACAAATCAAGGTGGATATCGCAATCTAAAGTCATTTCAGAGCGCAACGATTGTTTATGATTTTACTGTACATTTTTGCGAAAAGTATATTTCAGATTGGAGAATGAAAGATCAAATGATCCATGCAGCAAGATCAGGTCGACAGAACATCGCAGAGGGATGTCAGGTGTCAGGAACATCAAAAAAGAGTGAGATGAAGCTGGTGAATGTTGCTCGTGGAAGTTTGGAGGAGTTGTTGTTAGATTACGAAGATTATTTAAGGCAGAGAGGGGTTGAGCAGTGGAAAAAGGATTGTGATGACGCACAGAATGTGCGCTCACTCGCATATGTGGAAAATAGGTCATATAGGACCTATTCGACCTATCTATCAGACCCGTCCAAAGCTGCAAACACAGCAATCTGCCTAATTAAACAATCAACCTATTTACTTGACCGACAGTTGGGTGCGCTCCAAAAAACATTCCTTCAAGATGGTGGATTTACTGAAAGGTTGTATAATTATCGTAAGCAAAGTAGAGGTTTTTAGACCTTCTGTGGAAGGTTTTTCATCGACAAAGATGATAAGCTTACATAATAAGAGTTAAACGAAACTAATCTATGAACCCAGAAGAAAGAGAGAGATGGGCACCAAAGTTTGAATACAAAGTCGGTGAACTCGACACTGATTCAATAAAGGCCGAAATGGAAGCCCAAGACTTCCGCTGGGACTATGTTGAAGCTGCAGTCGATTACCTCAGCAAGCCTGACGAAATCGCAAAGAACATGGGAAACTTCATTGATCTTGACCCAAATGAAGAAGAGAGGCTCATGTCTGCAATCCATCAGAAGATTGAGTGGCACACAAAAAACTATGTTGCTGGTAACAACCAAGAAGCCATCGGTGTTTACAGTAGTCCTAGTTGGGAGGTGACTCAGTTCGTTGGAGATAAAATCCGAGAGAAACTAACGTTTACAAATTTATGAGCAAAGTAATTCTTATCACCGGAGGGAGTTCAGGGCTTGGGAAGGAGACAGCTAAGCTGCTTGTTCCAGACAACAAAGTTATTATCCTCTCCCATATCGAAGAAGAAGCAAAGCCGGCAGCCGAAGAGCTCGGTTGCGACTATGTGGTTGCAAACGTGACTGATGCAGAGCAGGTTGAAAAAGCAGTGGCAGAGGTTGTGGAAAAGCACGGCTCACTCGATGTTCTCATCAACTGCGCAGGAATCTGGGAAGAGGGTCAACTTGAAGACTGCTCACCAGAGCGACTCAAGCTTGTTGTTGACATCAACCTCAACGGAACCATGCTCATGTGCCGCGCCGCGCTCCCGCAGATGAAAAAGCAAAAAGCAGGAATGATCTTTAACATCATCTCCCAAGCTGGACTCGGAGTAAAAGGCGATCGCACCGTGTACTACGCATCAAAGTGGGGAGTCCGAGGCTTCACTGGCTGTCTTCAAAAAGACGTGCAAGCAGATGGTGTGCGCGTGACCGCTGTGTATCCTGGTGTGATGGACACCGGCCTTTTTGACACCTCTGGTCACTCGCGAGACCTTTCAGAGGCTCTCGATCCAACAGAGACAGCAAAGACTATGGCATTTGTTATAGGTCTGGGAGAAAACACTCACGTAGGCGAGATCGGGCTTCGATCAATCACTGAGATCTAACATGAGTCACTATCACAAAGACGCACTCGTAATATGGGGCATACTGGCAGTATTGGGGGTGGTCGGTTTTGGTTATGTGTTCGGCTGGGAGAATCCAATCTACCCAATCCTGCTCGCTACAAACCTAGCAACCTTTCTCGTAATGGGCTTTGACAAACTCCAGTCCACTACAGGAGGTCAACGCACTCCAGAGGTCGTTTTCTACGCAATGACCCTCCTCGGCGGCTCAGCAGGTATGCTTGCGGGCATGTATCTCTTCCGTCACAAAACCCACAAAATCTCATTCCAGTTCTTTGTCGGCCTCATGATCCTCATTCAAGTCGGACTTCTGCTCTGGCTAGGACCAGACGATCTGCTCATACTCCTAACATAACGAACTCTCACACAAAAAAAGGTGATTCTTTTTCGTAGGTACGAACAAAAATTGCACACCCTCTCGAGCTCTTTATGAGAGCAAAATAAAAAAGTGAGCACCTTTGTGGTCACTTTTTTTTTGACTAGATTGCGTGCTCTGCTATGTATTCTTTCAGAGCATTTGCCATCTTCTCGTATCCTTCACCTGTCATGTTATCGATGAAGTTGTCGTGTGTGCCAGACTTAAGATCTATTCCTGGGTCAATGATTGGATACGCCGCACGGAATTCACTAAACGGCATCAGATCCTCGCCATTACTGAATGCGGTTTCCACAAAACTCTGTGCGGCAGTAAGAAAATCTCCACCATTTGAGAGAATCCAGTTCTCTACACCAATCCCTCCAAGACCGCCCTGGCCATAGTCACCCTTTTTGTAGCAACCAGCTTCAGTAAGTGTCATTTTTGCAAACACAACATTTGTTACCGTCCTCTCAAAAGCTTCTTCCCCATACTTCTCGCGAATGACATTGAGTCGATCTTGCACACCAAAATGAGATGAGTATTCTTCGTGCTCAGACTTTTGAACGAATGCAATATCGATCCCCACAGGAATATCCAAACCTGGAACCGAAATGTCTCCAAAACGGAGTTGAATATCATGGGATCCGTTATCTGTTCCACCCAGAGCCTCCAGTTTTACGATAAACGCATCAAGAAGCTCGTCTCTGCGAGCGTAATCTGCAGGATCAAGTCGGATTGCAAAGTCAAAGTCATAGTCCTTAGGTCGGTTTGTAAAGCGAGTGGATGACCCAGTCTCATGCAACTCCGCACCCGCTATAGTGGCTTCGTGATCCACCCTCCATTCAATTCCAAGGGATGTGAACGTATCTGCCACAAGTGCACGCACAGTCTCACAAGCAACCCTTGTTGCTTCCTTGTCTTCTTGCTTTGCTCTAAGCAATTCCTCAACAGCGTTGTTGTGAAATTCATCTGCCTCTGCTCGTGCAAGATCAAATTCAGGCCCATTCAGACTCTCAATACCTGCAAGAAACTTCTCACGCATCTGGTCATATTGCTCAGGTGTAAACAAGAGCTCTCCATCAAGGTTTATGATCGGCATGTACCAACCATTCGTAGCAACATCAATTTGTAGACTCTGAAGATGGCTTTGATCAAATTCATCACCAAGCACCACGGCATCAAACTCAGAAGAGGGGAGACCTACAGTCACACCCGTATGCCTTTCAGTTCCTTTTGTTGGCACCATTGAACCGTCGCGCCTAAGAGAGGTAAGTTGATCTGAAACCAGGAGCTCATATTTTCCTTCTCGTTTGCGAGCCTCTCTTCCAAACAAAGGCATCTGCTCACCATCATCACTTGTGCGGATAAACTGACCTCTGTCCCTGCTGTAGAAGTACACAGGTCCATAGCCCTGAACCCACTCTTCTGCTTCACGAAGATCAGATCGAACTTCAACAAAGTCAGTATTAAACGGGGTCATATCATTCTCGCTAGATGCTCCAAGAAACTCCATTGAAACAGAACCTCCTCTCAACACATTTCTGAAGAACTGCTCGTTAACCCCTTTAAACTGGTCTCCGCTCTGAGGCGTAAATTCACCTGAGCGAATTTCTTCTGCTAAAGCCCTACCACGCTCGTTAGCACCTGCCTTCACCTGATCCATCCGATCAAGAACTTGATCGACCGATTCATACCCAACAGGCTTTGCAAACATTTCCTCGTACCTATCAACCAAACTCTGCCCCTCTTTAACCTGCATGCTCTCCAAAAGTTGCTTGAAGGTTGTGGCAAGGCCTTCCTCATTCATTGTAAATGGTTCTTCGTCAATTTTTCCAAGCATGGACACCTCATGAGCTGTAGACATCTTTTCGCAGAAACGAGAAAACCTCTTCTGTTCCTCTTCATTCATGCCCTCAAGTCCGACTTGTTCAAATTTTTGAATAACATCCCGAGCATCTCGTATACTTTCAAGATAGGTTCTTAGAGAGTCGTTGTTTGATTCAATATTTACACGTGTGAGCTCTCGATAAGCAACCATTCTCATGCCCCTGGTGCTCACATCTTCAAGTGAAACAACGGGGCCATCATCAAGACGTCTATCTAGAGTGCTCTGATCACGAAGATAGATTATTTCAAAGACTTTCAGGTGTTTTCCAAACTCAGGAAGATTGTTGCGAACAAAAATTGCTTCAATCTCTTCAACAGTCTCAAGGGGTTTTTCTGTTCTGTGAATAGCTGCTATGACAGAGTCTTTTACCTTTTGAAGTGAAGCCGAAGGTGATTGTTCAATTCGTGCATAAGCTTCAAAAAGATCAGGTCGAACACCCTCAGCCTCAAAGTGCTCACGATGAAACATGATCTGCTGGAATCGGCCTTTCTCTAGCGCGGAATCTATAAGCGCGTTGTAATCAATCTTCACCCCAGCTTGATCAAAGAGCCCTCCATATCCAAGAAGCACCTCTGTCCCAGCCTTCTGAGTAAGGGAATCAGCAAGCGCCTGCACTCCAACTTGATCTATGAAATCAGCATGATACTTCAAAAGTTGAGTGAATGCATACACACCATCACTTGTTGTTGGGTCTACATGCACCTTCACCGTCTCAACGATCTGCTGAACATCATCTTTAGATAATTCAAAGTTTGGACCTTGAAAAGCATTCTTCTCCACAAGAATCCCAATCAGTTCTGTGTGAGTATCGATCCTTCCTATCAGAAGATCTTTAATTTGATTGCGCAATTCCGGATCAAGCAGCTCAAGAAAATCTGGATCAATTATTCGTTGAACCTCTTTCACATTTCCATACTCAGCAGCTGTAAGTGCATAACGCTGTCTTGTTTCCGGATTCAGATCAACAGCATCAAAAGTGTGCATTTCATACACAAGTGTGACTTCATCTTGTTCAAGAAGTCTCTGCGCAAACTCATCAGCTCTTTCCCCGGAGAAGGTGGCCAAGTAAAACGGCTCTCTGGTTAACATCCATGCTCTGCTGTCCCTGAACTTATCTCGGTCAAGCCACTCAGCTCCCTCAACATCTGCATGGTCTTTCAGTTTCAATACAATATCTGCAGTGTCACCTGCTGATAATTCTCGAAATTGGATCATTTTTTGAACGTTTTCAAGAAGAGGAGGACCAACTTCTGGAATTGCAAGAGCTTCTGGTTTTGATTCACAAAAGGCAATAGCGAAAGCCTTGATATGTTCTTTTGTCCTCAGTGCTGATGTCTTGAGAACAAGAGGGTTTCCATGTGAAAGAGCGATCTGCACTTCATCTTCAAGAGTGATGCTTGCCGGTCGCACGGATGATTCGTAGATATAAAGAGAGTTGATTGGAGCATCCTCCTCGGCAACAGCAGCAAGTTCATTCAAAGCGTTTATTCTTGTTTCTCTATCAAAGTCAGCATTCGTTCCAAGCATAAGAATCAACCCGGGAAGACCATGCTCAAATGCAGATGTTGCGAGCATTTCTTTTTGCTGCGCACTCATCTTTACATCACGGCCACGGTCGTCATAGACAGCTTCTCTCAATTCGTCTGGGCTCAATGCCATAAGCTTCTCAAGCATGCTCTGCCTTGCCTCATCAGAAGCATGTTCAAATACAACAGGATTGAGAAAATCGCCCTTCTCACCAATCCATTCTCCCTTTTCATTGTCAAAACAAAGCGCAGCTTTCAATTCGCTTTGAAGAGCGGTCCTTCCTACGAACACATGATCAAGACGAAGTTTCGATGCGCAAAATTCACGCATGCCCGATGCAAGAGGATCGCCTTGATCCATGTCAACCACACGTTTGAAAAATCGTTCCTGCTGATCTGATGTGAGCGCAAGACCGTCAAAGTGATGTCTTACTTGGGGAAGATTGTGGTCCACCAAAGTATCAATAAGCTTATCGTGAGTCTCAGGCGTTAAAGCGTTTCCATCAATCAAGCTTAAAAACTCGCCTGCACTGCTTGGATCCTTGGCAATGGCATCAACAAACATCTTGACTTGCTTGTAGTCAGGCTTCTCTCCAGACACAGACAATCTGTGTGCAATCTTCTTTGGATCACCAAGCCCGATTGTTTCCAGCATCTGGTCCATTGCTTCTTCGGCTCTCTGCGCAAGACTAGCGAGCTTCTCTCGCAGTGTCTCGTCAGGTTCCTCTCCAAGGTTTTCTGCTATCTCAGATGTCATCTGTTCTCCGCTTGCAACAAAATCTTCCACATGGCCTTCAGCCTGCTCTGCAAGTTCACCAGGGACTGGCTCATACCGATCATCCAGCTCCTCATTAGACAATGGTTCAGACTCAGCACCTGCTTTCTGGTTGTCGCGTTTGTCCTCTCTATTCATTGTCATATTCCTCATCGGTTAACATGCATTTCACTTTTCGGGCAGCAACATCACTAATGCGCCTTTCAAACATAGAAAGCGCCTTGAGCTGCTCGTGCTTCAGTTCTTTCATGGTCGCTTGAAACTCATCCCAAGCCTCTTGGATTTCTTTTTGTGTAGCCATATTATTGCTTCAATTTTACACGAAAACACACCAAAATAGAAACACCCGTCAGGTCAAAACCGACGGGCTAGTTGGGGAGACGAATCTGGGCGACCAGACCGTCTGAGACAAGCTCGAGATCCATTGGACCCTTCCTTAGAAGCGCCAGGAGCCGGGCGTGTTGTTCGTCGCGAAGTCCGATGAGGACACAGTTATGGATCAGTTCCTGCTCGGCCTTAATGTTGTCGATCCTGCGCTGGATGGCACTGTGTGAGCTGTTACGCGTGATCGCGTTACACGTGATCTGGCCCACTGCACCAAGACGGTAAAGAGTCAGCATCTGCATCGGGCCCCAATCCAAGTGAGGTTGCTCTTCCCATACAAAGATCGAAGTACCGTTCAGGAACGCTTCGTCAACATCCAGGTCGATCTCATCATCAACTGACGACTGCATCCACGTGCTCATGAGCCACTGGTTCTCAGTAGACGAGAGAATGCGTGCCTGACCCTTGTGTACAAAAGCACCGCTGATGGCTGCACTTGTTGCAATGAGGGTTGCATTCGATGACTCTGGCATTTCCTCGCGCATCTGCATGCGCCCAGGAGTTGGTCGGATCTGCACCAAGTGCCAATCATCAGGCTGATCAGGGTGAATCACGAGTTCGAGCTGAACACCGAACTTGGATCCGATCCCATTCTCAATCACACGAGGAAGTTCTTGCGCAAGATCGGACCAGGGCAGGGTAACAGGATTCTCAACCAGCACCTCACCTCGTTGGAGCTCGACAAGAGTATTCCCATCTGTGTCCAGTACGGTAGTAGGCCCCTCATGATCCATGGTTGCACTTGTAAACTTTCGGATACCGCTCGGGCAAAATTCTCGTCCGCAGGAAATACGGACGACAACCTGCTCGAGGATATCGCTCCATGCGATATCAACCACCACCCCAACACCCGTCACATGCTGTTGCAGTACGATGGGGATGCGGGCATGGATCGATTCGATGAGCTGGCCGCGCAGATTCGGAATCTTAACCTTGTGGGAAGGGTGAACGCCGCTGTCAGCCGAGAGCCAGTCTTCGTCATGTGCACTGCTGCGCACAATGAGAACTTCGTTTTGGTCCTGCGCCCACGGGATACCAGCAATGAACTGGCCCATGTCCTGATGCATGACTTCAGAAAGTTGGATCCAACGCCACTTGGGCACCGAGATCTTGTCAGAGAGTCGCGCAATTCGCTTGCACAGCTCCAGTCCAAATGCTTTGCCCCCACCTGTCATCAGCGTAGTGACAAGCTGTAGATGATCATCTGGATCCAGATGCTCAAATGCAGGATCCATCACAACAGCGCCTGCGCGCCGGTGGCCGTAAACCCAGCCACATGGGTCGAACTTCTTGTTCATTTGTCCCTCCAGAGAACAATACTCCTAAATTCTAAGGTTTTTGTCAATTATTCAATACATATATGCACTTGCGAATAAGCACAAAATCCCTTACACTGTGGCCGTTATTCGCATCAGAAACATGATTTTGTATGCAAACTTGGAAAGTGAAGAAAAAGAACGAAAAAAAGCCAAAGAAGACAACAGGCGTGAAAATCGCCGCAATTTTACTTCTTTTGTCTACATTCGTTTTCGCGGGATATGACTTCCCGGGTGTATGGAATGGAGCAGCTCACTCTGTTGAGTCAGCAACAGGTTGGCTTCCACCAACACTAGAGGAGGAGGATTTCCGGCTCGGTCTTGATCTGCAAGGTGGAACACATCTCATCTATGAAGCAGACATGGCAGAGATCCCGGAAGACGATCGTCTTGAAGCCCTTGAGGGAGTAAAGGATGTTATTGAGCGTCGTGTGAACGCGTTTGGTGTGTCTGAGCCTGTTGTGCAAACAACAACCACAGGTGGCACCTATCGTGTCATCATCGAACTCGCTGGAGTTCTTGATGTAAACGAGGCTATCTCACTTATTGGTGAGACCCCAGTACTTGAGTTCAAAGAGCCGGGTCAAGAGCTTGAACGTGATCCAACAGAAGAAGAATTAGCTCAAGTGGAAACAGCAAACGAAACCGAACGTGCAGATGCACAAGCTGTGCTTAGTCGCGCGCTGGCATACGAAGATTTTGATGCACTCGTGAGCGAGTTTAGTATCGAAGTTGACAAAGAGGAGCGAAAAGGTGTGATTGAAGGAATCACAGGAGACTCCCACTTCTCTGATTTTCTGATTCTCGCAGAAGAGAACTACATGTGGGACGGACAGGTTCACAGTAGTCTGCATGAGACTGAAGATGGTATTAACATTTTCAAGCTGGTTGAAACAACCGAGCAGGCTCAAATGGAGCTTTCTCACATTTTGGTTTGTTACGAAGGGGCAATAGGATGTGAAACCGGACTTCCACAAATCGAAGCTCACACACAGATGAGTAGTCTCAAAGATGAGCTTACGGTTGAGAACTTTGCTGAAAAAGCCATGGAGTATTCAACCGGTCCTTCAGGGCCGATTGGAGGATCTCTTGGCTGGGCATCAGCTGACATGTTCGTAACACCATTTGCTGTTGCAGCAACCGCGCTCGAAGTTGGTGGGATCTCAGACGTGATTGAGACAGAATTTGGTTACCACATCATCTACAAAACATCAGAGCGATCTACGCCGGCATACACAATTCAGCGAATCGTAATGCCGCTTACAGATATCTATGACGTGATCCCAGAAGTTTCACCATGGGAGAACACCGAGCTTTCTGGAAAGTACCTTGAGCGTGCTGGTGTGGAATTTGATATGAACACAGGAATGCCATACGTGGCACTCAACTTTAACAGCGAAGGTGGAGACTTGTTTGGGGAGCTGACAGAAGCGCATGTTGGAGAGCCAATTGCGATCTTCCTCGATGGACAACCAATCTCAACACCAACAGTTCAGCAGGCAATCTACGGAGGAAAGGCGATTATCACTGGAGATTTCACAGTAGACGAGGCAAAGCTCTTGGCTCAGCGTCTAAACGCAGGTGCGCTTCCAGTTCCTGTAAACCTGCTCTCACAACAGACAATTGGACCAACACTGGGTGCCATCTCACTTGAAAAGAGCATCAATGCAGCGCTATTTGGCTTCCTGCTCGTGGCAATCTACATGGTTGCCATGTACCGACTTCCAGGCCTAGTTGCTGTTGCTGCGCTCCTCATGTTCGCATTCCTCAACATGGCTGCGTACCGACTCTTTGATGTGACAATCACACTGGCTGGAATCGCTGGACTTGTTCTTTCACTCGGAATTGCTGTTGATGCAAACGTGCTCATTATCGAGCGTCTCAAAGAAGAGTTTGCCTCAGGTCGAGATTTTGTCTCATCACTTGACGAAGCTTTTGCTCGCGCCTGGACAGCTATTCGAGACGGAAACATCACAACACTCATTGCTGCTGGAGTTCTATACTGGTTTAGCTCAAGCTTTATCCGAGGGTTCGCACTCACGCTATCAATTGGTGTGATCCTCTCAATGTTCACAGCAATTACGGTTACACGCGTATACCTCAAATCCCTCTTGGATTGGAAGGCAATTCGCAAACCAGCCTTATTCGGGTTAAAGAAACGAGACTAATATGCGTATGAACATCGTAGAAAACCGCAAAAAGTGGTTCGTTCTATCAGGCGTCTTCGTTGCTGGAAGCATCATTGTTGTCACGCTGCTAGGACTCAGATTCGGAATCGACTTTACTGGCGGAAGCTTGCTCGAGGTTGAATTTGAAGCCGCACCAGTTGTTGATGAGGTTCGAAGCACGCTAGCATCAGCGGGGTATACAGACGTAGCCGTGCAGACAACGGGAGAGCATGGTGTCATTATTCGAACAGACAGTCTTTCAGAAGACGAGCATCAAACAATCCTCACATCGCTTTCAGAGGCGCATGGAGAAGTTGAGGAGATGCGTTTTGACTCCATTGGGCCAGTGATCGGTGACGAGCTTCGCAGAACTGCGCTCATGGGGGTGGCACTCACACTGCTTCTCATCGGACTCTATGTCGCATGGGCATTCCGCAAGGTTACTGAACCTGTTGCTTCGTGGAAGTATGGAGCCCTCACAATCATGACAGCATTCCATGACGTAATCATCACGGTTGGTGCGTTCTCTCTCCTTGGTTACTTCTTTGGGTGGGAGATTGGGACAGCCTTCGTGGCGGCAACGCTAACCATTCTAGGTTACTCAATCAACGACACAGTTGTAGTTTTTGACAGGACGCGAGAAAACCTCCTTCGCCGTGCCGCAGATACATTCGAAGACACCGTTGAAATGAGCATCAAGGAAACACTCATGCGCTCACTCAACACATCTGTCACCACATTACTTGCGCTAGCTGCGATCTTCCTTTTCGGAGGTGATAGCACGCAACCCTTCGCACTCGCGCTCATAATTGGAATCGCGATCGGTACCTACTCGTCACTATTTCTGGCAAGTCCAGCTCTGGTCGAGTGGGAGCTCGCAGGCAAAAAATAATATCTGGATAAAAAACTGGGTTTCGACCCAGTTTTTTGATATACTTGTCTTATCAATCCCATGCCTATGATTCCATTGTTGGGTATTCCGATTGTATCGGATGCAACAGGAACAGCTGCCGCAGCAACATCATACTTCGCACAACCTATCGATGCGATTCTTTTTGATATCCTGATCTGGTTTGGTTGGATCCCGATTGCAGTCACGCTTGTCTGGGGCTTCACGCTGGTTTGGCTTGGTTACAGACAGGCTGGGCATGTGGCCAGGCTTAAGTACATGGTGCTTGCTATCGATGTTCCTGCAATGACAGAGCAGTCACCAAAGGCACTTGAGAACCTTTTTGCATCTCTGTACGCATGTAAGTCTTCGATCACATTCAAAGAAAAATGGCTCTACGGAAAATTAAATCCAAATTTTTCATTTGAGATTGTTTCCACAGAAGGCTATATCCAATTTCTAATCAGGTTCCAAACACGATTCCGAGATGTTATTGAAGCTGGTATCTACGCACACTATCCTGATGCAGAGATCACAGAAGTTGAGGACTACACTGAACAATTTCCAAAAACCTTTCCAAACGAAACACATGAAATGTGGGGAGGGGAAATTACGTTTGACAAACCGTCCATGTACCCACTTCGGACCTATGTTGATTTTGAAGATCGGTTGTCTGCAGAACTAAAAGACCCCTTGGCCTACATGCTCGAGCAAATGGCAAAAATGAAAGCAGGGGAGCATTTTTGGATTCAGATTATTGTCCAACCTTCAACAAATAGCTGGAAGGATGCAGGTGTGAATCACGTTAAGGCTATTTACGGGGATGTCCCAAAGCCAAAAAAGAGCAAGATTGCTGCTGGAGCCGAATCGCTCATGTCTTGGCCAAACGAGCTTCTTAAAGAAGGTATAGATGTAGATTTAAGCGGACTGCTGTTTGGTGATGCAGCAAACGGAGAAGAAGACCCTTGGAAAGTTTTCAAGCTGACATTGCCCCAAATCGAGGAGGCAAAAGCCATTTTACAAAAATCAACAAAGGTTGGGCACGGAGTAAAAATCCGCATTCTTTACGTTGCAAAGCACAACTCCTATGTAAAGATTGAGCGCACAGCAATGGTAAAGGGGATCATGAACCAGTACGCACACCTCAACTTCAATCGTTTTGGTCTGCATATTGCTTCAGTTCCAAAAGATGATTATTTCTGGATGAAATGGAGCTATACAAAACGCCAAAACACACTCATGAAGGCATATTGCTCACGCTCATGGGGAATTGGCGCACACAACATGTGGATGAACGTTGAGGAATTGGCAACGCTTTGGCATTTCCCTGCGGTCCACATTAAAGCACCGCTCGTTAAGAAGGCAGAGGCCAAGCGTGCCGAGCCTCCGGTTGGTCTTCCCATCACAGATCTAGAAGACACACTTCCTGGATACAAACCCACCACAGCAGACGAGGGGTTGGATCTGCCTGGGGCTGGGCAAGATCAGCAAGAATATTCAGCCGGCATTGCCACAGCTGATTCAGTGATGGGTGAGCCGCCTGTGGATCTCCCAGGAGCGAGTCTAGAGGATGGTCCGTTGCCAGAAACACTTCCTTCAACAATCGCACCAACAAGCACAGAGCAACCAGAACCTGAAACAACAATCGATATCCCAGAGCCACCTGAACCAGAACCTGAAAAAGACCCTCTTGCATTTGAAGAAAGCGTACTCCCTGAGGTAAAGGCTCCGACCGACAAAGAAAGCCAAGAAGAACTCAAGGACGATGATGAAACATTTGTCCCACCAAACCTTCCAGTATGACAATGCATCACGACCATGAGAACGAGGTGACGTATTTTGGAAAGACCAACTTCCGCAATCAGCTCACCAAGTTCGGAATCAAAACCGACGATAGGCGTAGGCATATCTACGTGATCGGAAAGACCGGTATGGGTAAGACGACATTGATGGAAAACTTCATCTTGTCTGATATCTATGCGGGTCATGGTTGTTGTTATGTTGATCCTCACGGAGACACTGCAGAAAAACTTATTGACTTCATTCCAAGCTGGCGCATCAATGACGTAGTGTATTTCAACCCAGCTGATTTAGAATATCCTGTAGGATTTAATATTCTCGAAGCTGTTACAGAAAGGCATAAGCACTTAGTTGCTTCTGGAATGATGGCAGTGTTCGCCAAGATTTGGGAAGGAATGTGGTCATCGCGAATGGAATACATTCTCAACAACACTATCCTTGCGCTCCTGGACAATCCAGGCCAAACAATGCTTGGAATCAACCGAATGATGTCTGATGCGGAATTTAGAAAGCGAATGGTTGGAAACATTAAAGATCCGGTTGTAAAACAATTCTGGGTAAAGGAGTTCGCTAGCTGGTCAGAGAAATACGCCACAGAAGCCACAGCCGCCATTCAAAACAAGATCGGTCAGTTCTTGTCTGCGGGTGTGATCCGAAACGTGGTTGCGCAGGTTAAGTCCACAATCGACATCCGTGACATCATGGATTCTGAAAAGATTTTCATCATCAACCTGTCAAAAGGGCGTATTGGTGAAGATAACTCCAGGCTCCTGGGTGGGTTGCTTATTACAAAAATTCAGCTCGCAGCCATGGAGCGTGTGGATGTACCAGAAAAGGAGCGCAAAGACTTTTATCTCTACGTGGATGAGTTCCAAAACTTTGCTGTTGAATCTTTTGCGTCCATTTTGTCTGAGGCGCGTAAGTATCGCCTTTGCCTAACCATGGCTCACCAGTACATTGCTCAGCTCACAGAAGAAGTTCGCGATGCTGTGTTTGGTAACGTTGGAACCATTCTTGCCTTTCGTGTTGGAGCAGCAGATGCCATGTACATGGAAACCGAGTTTACACCTAGGTTTCTGCCAGAAGACATTATCAATCTTCCAAAATTCAACATCTACCTCAAACTATTGATTGATGGTGTGACAAGCCAGCCGTTTTCAGCGGTCACGCTCCCGCCAATTGCTCAAGTAACACACTCATCAGAAAAGGTGATTAGAATTGGACGTGAGCGCTATGCTGAGCCTCGTGCACACATTGAAAAGAATGTTCTCGATTGGAGCGGGCTTGGAAAACAAACGGATGAAGAGATGTATGCAGAAGCTGCAGAGAAAAAGAAAGCAGCAAAGAGCGCAAACAAACCTCGGCACGAATACAACTGCACACGCTGCAACACAGACATTGTGCTTCCGGTAGAGCTAGATCGTTCTCGTGCTATTTACTGTGACGACTGCATCACCATTGTTCGTGAGGAGCGAAAGAACAACAAAAAAGGAAAGAAAGGCAAGTCTGCTGACAAGCCAAAGCCGCCAAAGCCTTCAGAGGGCCAGGTGGTTGAAGCAAAGCCAGAAGAACCATCAATTAGTTTGAAAAAGCTGGAGACCAAGCCAGCAAAAGAAGACCGTCCTAAGCTAAAGGTTGTCCTTCCTGCAGAGATTAAAGAGCGAGAAGAAAAAGCAAAAGAAAAGGCAAGAGCTGAGAAGGAAAAACCAAAACCACCAAAACAAGAAAAAGCTCCAGAGCCAGAGAAGAAGCCAGAAGCTCCAAAACAACCAAAGCCCGAGCACAAAAAAGAAGACAAACCAAAAGAAGAAGAAACGGTCGGTCTAAAAAAGCTAGAGGAAAAACCAAAGAAACCGGTTCAGGAGGATCGGCCAAAATACAAAGTGATTCCTCCAAAGAAAAAAGAAGAACAAAAACCGAAGACAGAGGAGCAACCAAAACAAGAGGATCCAAAACCTCAAGATGCTCCAAAAAAGAAAAAGAGAAAGAGACGAAGGAAAAAGAAGCCTGGTCAAAACCCTGAGCAGCCGAAAAAAAACGAAAACAAACCTGAACCTCCAAAAGCAGACAAGCAGGACAAGCCAGAACAGGATAAAACCAAGCGGCCGCCAACACCAAAGCAGTTTCAAAAGCAAAAAACAGAAGATCACGTAAGCGGCAAGCTCAAACCTGGACAAAGCATCCAGTTTGATTAAGAATCCAATTCATGGACCTCATTCAAGCCCTGACGTTGGGGCTCGTACAAGGTGTAACAGAATTCCTCCCGATCTCAAGTTCGGGATTCTTAATTTTGGTGCCAGAAATATTTGGTTGGGAGGTGCAAAGCCTGGCATTTGACGCCTGGCTCCATCTAGCAACTCTTGCAGCGGTTGTGTTCGCACTATTGCCAGAGGTAAAACTGATTTTCACAAACAAAAAATGGAACAAGGTTGGTTACTGGGTCGCGCTCGCTACCGTTCCAGTGGTAATTGTTGGTTTTCTCGCCAGCGATCTCATCGAAGCCTCAACTCGATCGCTACAAGTTGTTGCCTGGTCATTTATTATCTGGGGAGTCGTGCTTTACCTTGCAGATCGTTTTTCCAGGCTCCATCAAAAAGACCTCACAGCCGTAGGGTGGAAACGCTCGCTCATGATTGGTCTAGCTCAGGTAATTGCACTCATTCCAGGAACCTCACGCTCAGGAATCACCATCACAGCCGGCCTTCTCTCAGGTCTAAAACGAGAGCAAGCAGCAAGGTTCTCGTTTCTGCTTGGCATCCCAACCATTGCAGCAGCTGGAGCATTGAAGTTTCTGGATGTCTTTCAGCAGGGGGTGGCAATCAGTATCCTCCCAATCATTGTTGGTGCTGCAGCTGCGTTTTTCACAGCATTCCTTACGATCAAGGTCCTGCTTGCGTTCCTAAAGCGCTACACATTTTCAGAGCTGGCGGTCTTCCGGATACTCCTTGGTCTTCTCCTTCTTGTTCTGTAAACCGCGGACCACCGCGGTTTTTTGTTTAAATATTCACCAACTCTTCCGCCCACCTCGTCATCCTGACCCCGCCGAAGGCGGTAGGAAGGATCCCATACTAAGCAAGAAAACCTTCAATGAGCAGCTTTAAGGTCTTCCTGAAGGGAATCCTTCGCTCCGCTCAGGATGACGAGGTTAGGTGATGGTAAGTTTAGATGACAACGGAAGAGAAAAATTGTAAAGTTTTGATCTATGGCAAAATTTGAACTTCGTGACCCTATTCACTCACGCATTGCATTCTCGCATTTCGAGCGATCCATCATTGATCATCGCTATGTGCAGCGGCTCAGATTCATCTCTCAGCTTGGCTTTTTGCAGTCGCTTGTCTACCCAGGTGCTCTCCACGACCGCTTTACACATTCACTCGGCGCCATGCATGTTGCAGGCCGATTGTTTGCGCGCGTTGTCTCTGACTCAAGTGTTCTCAAAGAGCGGCTGAGTCAAGATGAGGTTGAAGCACTGCGTGTGCGTATTCGAATGGCTGGACTGCTCCACGACATCGGTCACGGGCCATTCTCCCATGCCTCTGAAGTACTTTTCCCGAATCTGAACGAACTGCCAATGGACTGGTCATGGTGGAAGACAGGTCCTGCTGACCGCCAGGCCGTGCACGAAGATTACAGCGTCCTCCTCATTAACCAAATGGCAAAGGAGGGTGTTCTCAAGCCTGATTTCGCGCAAGATGTCTGTTCTCTCATGCACAGCGATATTGAGCCGTCAGAGTGGTTTTTAGAGCTCATAGAGCGTCTCCCAAGCCTGCAAAGAGCGCTCAAAGGTTTGATTTCTGGCGAAGTGGATGCTGACCGCATGGACTACCTGCTTCGAGACTCATATTACTGCGGAGTCGCATACGGAACATTCGACATCGACTGGCTCATTTCCTCAATCGGGGTGGGGGAGAAGGAGAATGGATCGCTTGTATTCACAATCTCAGAAAACGGAGTCCGTGCATTCGAAGACCTCCTGCTTGCGCGTTACCACATGATCGACCAGGTGTACTTTCACAAAACCAAATCTGGTTTCACACACTATCTTGAGCAAGCGATTAAGAATGAGATCGAGCTTACTATTCCAATCGATCCAGAAGAGTATGCCGCCCTTCGAGACGGGGTTGTGATTGAGAAGCTCTTTGAAGCCGCAAAAGATGAGAAAAACTATTTTTCACACCACCTCATGAACCGCATCGCAGCCAAGCGCATCCTCAGGTTCAGGGATCTGGACGAAAAAGACATGGACGAGTTAGAGAAACTTAAACAGACCTGCAACGAGAAAAATATTCGCTGGTTCACGCACTCTGTTGCAAACGAACTCTCACATCTAGGTGAGATTCCGCGAGAAAAGGCGCTCATCTATGTGCGCAAGAAAACACTCAGCGGCTACGAACTCATCCCAATGTTTGAGTACTCAGACCTCCTGCAAAAATACAATGAAAAACTTCGCTTCACAGACTTCTTTGTCCACCGCGAAGATTTTGATAAATTTTCCAAATAGAAAGAGTCCCGTTTCAGGGACTCGTGCGTTGCGCTCTAGGCGCGGATCTCTGCTGACTCGTGCGCTCGCAGCTGGATTAGATCCAGCGACAACTCCTCGTCTTCCTCGGCCTGCGGGATCTGGCAGACCTCGGTGCGGATCCTGAGGATGTCCAGGACAGCGCAGAGCTGGTCTGCTTCCTGACCTTCGCTGATCACCACCATGTCGAAGTCGTACGCGCAGTTGCGATCGACGAGCATGCGCAGACCATCGCGCATGTGACGGTGCCACCGGATGTCAGGCTTCATACCTTCAGGCATGCAGCCTGCGATCTGGTGCATGAGCTTGGTCTCTCGGTCCTTGTTCTTCTCGATGAGAAGAATGAAGAATTCCCTCTGCAGCATGTGGCCTCTCTTGTGGTTGCAGGGACGGAAAAACTCTAACTGATTGACAAAAAACCGTCAAACCCATAGATTACCTCGCTATGTTAAAGAAAAAAGTTCTCCTTGGAATGTCAGGTGGTGTGGACTCCTCAGTGTCTGCTGCTTTGCTTTTGGAAGCTGGGTACGAGGTGATCGGTGCCTTCATGAAAAACTGGTCCGGATCAGTATGTGCGCCAGCAGGCGCAAACCCTGATGCAGTCGGAGAAGAGTTTGAGGAATGCGGATGGAAAGATGAGCGACGCGACGCAGCACGCGTAGCAGCAAAACTCGGAATTACGTTCGTAACATTCGACTTTGAAGAAGATTACAGGCGCGACGTCGTTGAAAACATGTTTAAAGAGTTTGAGGCCGGCCGCACACCGAATCCTGACGTCATGTGCAACAAGTTCATCAAGTTCAAGCGCTTTATGCAGGAGGCCGACAGACTCGACTGTGAGTACGTGGCAACAGGACACTACGCCCAGAACATCAATGGACGCCTCACAGCCGGCGCTGACAAAAACAAAGATCAAACCTACTTCCTCTGGGCAGTAAACCCAGAAGTTGTGCCTCGCATTCTGTTCCCGATCGGTAACATGGACAAACCAGACGTACGCAAGAAAGCAGAAGAACTGAGTCTCACCGTAGCAGACAAAAAGGACAGCGTAGGCATCTGCTTCGTAGGCGAAGTCGACATGCGTGAGTTCCTCCAAGCCCGCCTTCCAAAAGACCCAGGCAACGTTGTCACAACAGAAGGCGACATCCTAGGAACCCACGAAGGAATCAACTTCTACACCATAGGACAACGCCACGGCCTAAACATCGGTGGAGGGACCCCGTACTATGTCGTAGAAAAACGACCAGAAACAAAAGAGCTCGTAGTCACAAGCAACTTCCACCCTTCGCTCTTCAAGAGCGAGCTCACAGCAAAGGATCTCAACTGGTTCGAGAGAGTAAGCACTCCAAGAAACTGCTTATGCCGCATCCGCTACAGACAACCACTACAAGAATGCACAATCACCTCGATCTCAGACACACAGGTCACAGTCGAGTTTAAAGAACCGCAACGAGCCATCACTCCAGGACAATCAATCGTGTTTTACGACGGCGAAACAGTAATCGGAGGAGGAATAATCGAATAGTATGAAATTCAACAAAACAATAATGATCTGCATACTTGTTGCTGCTGGTGTCGTCATGGCTGGATCAGTAGATGCGGCATATCACAAATTTTCAGCAGATGAAGTAAATGTCTGTAACGCACCACAAGAATGGAGTTCAATCTGGACGGATGACTATGTGTGCTACACAGTAAAATCAGGAGACACGCTCTGGGGAATCTCAGAAAGATTTTACGGTGACGGAGCTCAGTGGAAAACACTCGCAGTGAATGTAATGGCTAGATCAAATAAACATGTCACAGAATATTTATCAGATCCACGACTCCTACAAATCGGGACAAAGATCGTATTTAACAACCGCTTGATCGAACCGTATCCAGGTTACGCTCTCGTATATGGAGATGTAGCTCAAAATCCAGAAACAGGTGAACTGTTAACCATCTCAGGCTCAGGCACCCGACCAGGTGGGCTTGTGATTCACTCAGGAGACGAGCTCTACGACGGTCCATACCCATACATTTGGCGCATGCGCATGAGTCCGGATCGTTCAATGCTTACATATTTTGTAGACACAAAACCATCTCGACAGAGTGGATGTCCAAACAACTATCACGGGTACCAGCTCGTTCTTAACAAAGTTGCAAACGAACACTACAGCTGCGGAAGAGATTTCAAACTCTTTTCATTCAGCCCAAACAACAACCACTACATCCTACGCAACAACACTGGCTCTGATCCGGAAAAGTTCATCGTGCTCTCAGACCTGGGCAACAGCCAGGAATACGACTATATTGACGAACTTCAATGGATCAACGATGATACATTTGTTTACCGCGCTCAAATTGATGATGTCTGGCGTGTGGTTGTAAACAATGAAGAGTGGGGTGTACATGAATACCTCAGAGACATAAAGGAACGAGAAGGTGATGGGGGAGTCTGGAGCTACGAAGTCAGAAATGCTGACGGGAGCTACTACAAAGAAATCTTGCACCAGAAATAAACAAACCAATTAGAAAAGAGACCTTTCAGGGTCTCTTTTACGTTCGTCTAGCCACCGAGACGGGTTCGCCCCATCTCGACCAGATCAGCGAGTGTGGCGAGGTCGTCATCGAATAGCACCATGGTGAGCTTCTCCCACATGTGGCCGAGCTGGCCCTCGCGGAAGGCAGCGACCTTCTTGTCGACCTCACCCGGAGGGATGATCAGGACATTGAATCCGTCCGGATGCATCATGTTCGTGTCGAAGATGGTGTCGCCGATGCTCAACACTTGCTCAGGATGAAGGTCAGAGAGCTCGCGCCAACGTGCTGCAGCCAGCGCCTTGGTCATGGGCAGGACCAAGTTCATGTTGCAGGCCTTGACCCGCATCTGTTCATCCACACCCAGACGAATGGCGGCCACAGGGCACGCCACATCGTAGCGCTCCTGCCAGCCACGAATCATCTGCTCGATGCCGAAGCTGCAGATCAGTGCAGGGCCTACCGTATCCATGAGCTCGTACGCACCCTCTCGAGGTGCCAGCTCAGCACCAGCCTTGATCACGTCTGCAATGAGGACACCGTCCTTTTCCGCTCGCATGATCGGCAGAAGGGCCAGTGCCGCATCGACGGCAGCGATGTTCTCCTCCATGATCGCACCCAGCAGCCAGTCCTCATTCTCCAGATCGTCCGGGGCATTGCCGTTGTTGCGAGTCGTGTGGTACCAGTCGATGGCCTCCTTGCCGAGCCGCTTGGACTCGTCAGACATGAGCGCCTCGAACGCCCGCCACTGACTGTCCGTGATCAGGGTGCCACAAAAGTCGTACACACCGCCACGGACCATGCCCGCGAAGTCAAAGAGGTCTGGGGTCGGAACCCGAGAAATGATCTGCGGGACACCTGAATCGATCAGGGTAAGAGCGTCGTACAGGTTCGTGACGTGGGAGATGGGAAAGTGCACAGTTCCTCCTGTGATCCACAGGGATCGAAAAAGCCGTCTGTTGACGGCCTTGATCTTATCAATATTGGTATTTGTGTCAATTTGCTTGCGCCCAATCGTAAAACTCAGCAGCAGAACTCGCATTCAAATCAGCGTCAATCGTTGAATATCCAGGATTATGTCCTTCCGTGATCTCAATAGGCACAGGAAGAAGCATGTATTCATTGGAAAATTTAAGTGTTGTCTGCACGGAACCTTCGATTGGAATCACATGCACAGACTCAAGAAAATTGTAGTTCACAACAGAAGCAGAGCCATTTTCAACAACGTTTTCAGTCTGATTCGTAGTTATCCACACCGGCGTACCTCCAGCCTCAACCACGATTCGTCCGCGAATAATCCGAATCGTCGGCCCATCCTCGCTCAAATCCTCAAGCTCCAGACGAGTATTTTCCGCTAGATACACATGAATATCTTCTCCAATCTTTAGCTCAAGCCAAGTATAGGCCGTGTCAACATACGCTCCGCGCTTAAACTCACTGCCAATCTGATAATCAGAAGCTCCATCAATCTGCATCACAACAACATCCAGCCGAGGTTCAACAACAAAGCGTTGCACGATGAGAAGTCCAAAAATAATAGCAATGATCAATCCTGACAGAACAATGGGTAAATGTTTTTTGGTCATATGCAATCCAGGTTATGATAAGATTGTAACGTAGAAATCAAAGCTTGCCTATGAAAAACATCCTAACCCTCAGCCTGCTGTGCCTAATCGTTTTTGCCGGCATTGGCTGCACACAAACCTCATCACTCTCGGCTGAAGAGGCTGCAAGCGCACTTTCACTTCAAACAGGCGCAGAGATTATCGTTCGCCCAACCGTTTTTGGTGTTGGCGGAGCAATCGTTGAGTGGCTTGGGAGTGAAGAAAACGAATGGGAGGTTGATCTAACAAGTTGGTCCACAGCTGCCTCAGTCACCCTGAGCTGGTCTGTTACCTCCGAGGTTGAAACAGACGCATCAAAAGCAGCCATCTACGCCTACGAGCAGGAATATGCAGAAACCCCAATCGGAGTTGAGATCCCAGATCCACCTGAACCGCAATACGAAGAAGTTGTGAAAAGCGGCTCACTCGCAAGCGAATCACTCTCAAACGCACAGCGCCTCACACTCCCTGAGTATTGGCCAGAAGGCGATGCGGGCGTGCAAGACTCATCACTCATTTGGCTTTCTGCCGATCAATACAACGAACTCGTAAATACACGCGCTACATCAATCAGTCTAGGTCTCTTTGACGAGTCAGTCATGCAAGCAGAAAACGCAGCAGAGACCATGCAAAACCTCGTTGATCAGTTTAAAGGCTTGTTTCCAGGATCAGAGGAGGGGGGTGATACAGAAGAGACAACTGATGCTTTGCTAGATATTACAACCGTCAACGCCGATGGTGACTGGGGGACCTACACACTCACGGTTAACAATGTTCGCACTAAAGTCCGCACCATCGAAGCCGAAAATAAGTTTGCGACCTACACCATTCTTGCCAACCCAAACAATCCAATCATTCTAGAGATAAAACTCAGTCCATTAGCCCAAGGAACTGTTCAAGCCTTCAACCCAACAAACATAGCTAGTAGTTTCTCAGGGTATGAGATCATAAAGATAAACTCAGTCGTAAGCGAAGAAACGGAATCGATATAATGAATTCACTTCGTACCTACGAACAAAATTCAGATACAAAAAAACGGCACAGTAGACAGCCCGCCCTGATCGTAGTATCGGGGTTTTGTAATTGAAAACACCGTCCGTAGACGGTGCCGTTGCCGACGTGTTCGGCTAGCCCATGGCGATCAGGGCGCTTGGTTGCATGAGTAGGAGCTCCGCAACGGTCATGCCGTGCTTTCGCCAGTGCTCTGCAGCCTCGAATGAGAGGCCGCCATCTTCCTCGTCAGCCAGGAAGATCTCATCGTGCAGCGGTTCCCAGTCTTGAAGCTGGCTGATGAGGTCGAGCTGCCCGCACAGGCGCCTGAACTCGGCATCCAGGAGCATCTCCATGTGGTTGTGATCCTCAGTGCTGCAGAGCTGCCTGAGCCAGTCATTCCTGATGGAAACCACCACCTCACGCCGCAGGAACACAAGCGTGCGTCCATCCAGCGGAAGTCTCTGGTGCGTTTCCGTCAGCTGACAGAGCCTGTTGCAGAATTGCCTCCAAGCATCCCGCGTCTCAGGTGCGATGAAGTTCACAAATCGAGGGTCATCAGCAAGTCTCTCCCAGACCCGCTCGCCAGTCAAAGTATCGGTGTCCACTACGACCACCCCTTTCTCCTTGTCAAGATTTTTAACATGACACACAGTCCACGTCAATAAGAAAACACCGCCGCAAGACAGTGTTCGTTGATCCTATCGGATCGGAATCAGGAACAGGCTTGGCTGGATCAGGAGCAGGTCCCGGATGGTCATGTTTCCTTGCTCCCATCTCTGCATTGCCACAGACGAGAAACTTCCTCCACCTGGGCATTTCAGGAAGTAGCGCAGGTTATCCTCATCGAGGTCAAGCATGTCTCTGTGGTTCGTGAGTGCATCATGAAGCACATTCGCTTGCGAAATCAGAGCCATACAACCAATCTCGAGAGTAGTTACGTGATATGCCCTAGCTGCTATCTTGTCGACCTCATCAGGCAGATGTGGGTGCAGGTAGCACCTGGGAATCCATTCGCCCTCGATCAAGAACATGAGTGCAGCGTGCTTTGTCTTGATAAAACTCTCTGCACTAATACTGCTCGACAGGTGAGGAGCAAAAGTTGAGGCGATTGCATCACACAACGCCACCCAAGCTTCTTTGTTGGGCTCAGGAAACATAGATTGGAAGAGCTCTTCTTCCCGAAGTGCTTCCCAAAGCTGTTCGCCACTGAGCAGGTCAGTAGTCATGCGCGTCCCTTCTGCGTGCCTCCACGCGTTCTGAACGTTTTGCCACAGACAAAGCAAGCTGTCAATACACCCCACCCCACCAGCAACCAAAAAAGATTAAACAAAAATACAACCCATTGTTGGTGGTAGCCCATGCGATATAGGCTGCCCGGTTCCGACAATGGGTTGTATTTTTGTTTAATCTTTGAGGACGCATCTTATTCAAACCGAACCATCCAATGTGGATCAACTTCCACTTCCATATCCAAGAAAACTTTCGCTTGCATCACAAGCTCGAGTTCTTTGCGCGTGCTTTGCCCAATCTCTTTGATTCCACGACCACCTTGCCCAATAATCATTCGCTTGTACCGGTCATCAGTGGTGAAGATCGTGGCAGCAATGTACATCATGCCATTCTCACGCTTCTCAACCTCAGAAACTTCCACATGCGTAGTGTACGGAACCTCCTGGCGCAACCGGAGGAACAGCTTCTCTCGAATGAGCTCTGCAAGCCAGAACTTGTTCGGCATGCTTGTGAGTTGGCCTTCTGGGTAGTACGCCTCGCCCTCAGGGAGCAGCTCTAGGATGGTATCAATAAGTTTCAATGTGTTTGTGCCGCGAAGAGCTGAGACTTCAACAACATGATCAAAGTCCTCACCAAGATCTCTGTAGAAATCAATAAAAGGTTTCTTTTGAAGGTCGATCTTATTGATGACCAAAATCTTTGGGCATTTCACGTCCTTAATCATGCGGATCACAGATTTTTCTTCATCTCCAATGTCTCGAGTGGGATCGACAATGTACGCAATCACATCAACATCAACAAGAGATGCCTTCACAGCGTCAGAGAGCCTCTTTGAAAGCAGATCTTTAGCACCTTTCAGCACTCCTGGAGTGTCCACAAAAACAATCTGACCCTCTTCTCGAGAAAGAATTCCTTGAATAGGCAGGCGAGTTGTTTGCGGCTTTGGAGTTGTAATGGCGACCTTTGAGCCGACCATTGTATTCATGAGCGTGGACTTTCCAACATTAGATCGTCCAATCATGACAGCGAATCCTGATTTCATAGAAATTGAGGTTATCGGCGCACTAAATGTGCAACCAGCTCAACATGCGGAGTGTGCGGGAACATATCAATCGCACGCATGTTGTTAATTTGATAAAGCTTTTGTAATTCTACCATCTCCCGAGCAAAGTTTTTGTAGTTACACGAAACATAAACAATCTCCACTGGCGCAGCATCCATGACATCCTTGAGTGCACGGTCGTGCATCCCGCTTCGAGGTGGGTCCAGGATCACAATGTCTGCATCAAACTGCTTCCAATCAAAATCTTCAGTCTTGGCTGAGTGGTATTCAGCGTCAACACCATTCGCCTTTGCATTCTTCTTTGCATCAGCAATCGCATCTTCTACAAGCTCTACGCCAATCGTTTTCTTTGCACGCCCAGCCAGAGCGATCGAGAAGAATCCAGTTCCGCAAAAGAGATCAAGTAAGGTTTTCACAGAAAGATCTCCGCAAAACTCATCAACCGTATCAAGAAGGAGCTCAGCGCCATCAGGATTGGTTTGAAAGAAAGCATTCGGGCTAATCCGATACGTAGAACCACCAATGGTTTCATGAATCACACCATCGCCATGGATAGTCTCGAGAATATCACCAAAAGAAACGTCTCCAACTGTACTGTTCTGCGACCAAATGAGCGTGCTCACACCTGTCTGTTCCACAAGCTTTGCAAGTTCACCTCGCAGCAAAGTCTCTTCGTCTGAGTTTGCAGGAACACTGGTTACAATATTGAGCATCGCTTCGCCGCCTCGCGCGGTTCTGATCACTGCATAACGCAGAAGACCATGATGTGCTTTACGATCGAAAAACGAAAGACCAGCTTCCTGAGTCCATGCACGAACCACATGAAAGATCCTTTCGATTTCCTCACTGCCTAAAAAGCAGGTGTGTCCATCAATAACCTTCCACCACTTTCCCTTCATCCGCATTCCAACTCGTCCTTCAAAATCAATGACAAAGTCCATGCGATTACGGTAGTGTGCTCTCACAGGAGAGGGGAGAATGCTCTCACATTTCAAATCAAGCTCTTTGAGAGCAAAAGATCCATTAATATCCGAAAGCTTTTGCTGAAGTTGCTTCTCATACGGGATATGAGACCAGCTGCAAGAGCCGCAGATTTCTTTGTTTGGGCAGAGTGTTTGCATAAATCGTCCGAACACTACCGTATTTTTGCTAAAATATCAAGGTATGATTGTAATCGCTCACAATATCCGCTCGCTCCACAACGTCGGCTCCATCTTTCGTAGTGCAAACGCCTTTGGGGTTGAGAAGCTCTTCCTCACTGGCTACACCGGCGCTCCACCAAGAAAAGAGATTGCAAAGGTTTCTCTTAAGGCCGAGCACACGCTACCTTGGGAGTCGGTTGAGGATGTGGATGCCGTTATCAAAACACTCAAAAAGGATGGTTACAAGATTCTTGCGCTCGACAATGTTCCAGGGGCAGAACCTCTTGGCACTCCAATCGATAATCAGAAATTAGTGCTCATTTTGGGAAACGAGGTCGAGGGAACCGACGAGCAAACAAGAAGGTTGTGTGACAGGATTGTATTTATCCCCACCAAGGGTCACAAAAAGTCCCTAAACGTGTCTGTTGCAACAGGGGTTGCACTGTTTGCTCTCACTTCAGATTCGCGCTAAAATAAGGCTATATGCTCAGCATTGTGATCCCCACCCTTGACGAGGAAGAAGCCCTTCCCGTCCTTCTTGAATCTATAAAGCGACAGACACTGCAGCCAGATGAAGTCATCGTGGCAGATGGTCCGTCAAAAGACAGCACAAAGGAGATTGCAAAGTCGTTTGGAGCGACGATTGTTGAAGGTGGAACAGTGGTGCAGGGAAGAAACAACGGTGCAGCACATGCAAGCACAGAGCTCATTCTCTTTTTGGATGCAGATGTAGAATTGCGCGACCCAGAATTTCTGGAAAAGTCAGTGAAAGAGATGACAAAGAGAAAACTTGATCTCGCAACCTGTGATGTGTTTCCGCTCTCAGACCGTTACATCGACCACTTCTTGCATAAAGCCTACAACGTCTACTCACGTGCATGGGGTTCGGTCTTCCCACATGCACCTGGATTTTGCATGTTTGTGCGTAAAGAAGCACACGACAAGATAGATGGATTTGATAGTGAGATTCCATTCTGTGAAGATCATGAGTACGCACAAAGGCTCGGTAAGGTCGGAAAGTTTGGAATCCTCAAGAGCACAAAGATCCCTGTATCAATCCGCCGCATGGATCGTGACGGAAGGATCAATATCGCAGTGAAGTATCTGCTAGCGGAGCTTCATATAGCGTTTATCGGACCAATTAAGCACAACCGATTCAATTACACATTTGGTCACAAAAAGGAAAAAGACAAACATGGGAATTGATTCCGTGAAAGCAAAACAAATCGCCTGGCATAATATCAGCAAAGTGTCAGAGCGCGACCTGGAGGAACTGCAGGGGGATTTTCGTTTCCATCATCTTGACTACGACGACATTCGCTCTGAAACACCGATCTCAAAGATGGATCCGTATAAGCACTACATCTTTTTTGTGTTTCACATCCCAACACTCAAAAACGAGAAAAAGCATGTTCACGGGGAAGAGCTTTATATCTTCCTTCACAAGGATGGGATCGTAACGCTCTCGCACTGGCCAATCTCAGCACTTGATGCATTTTTTGAGCGCATGAACAAAAGCGCAAAGTTCAGAAACTCCATCATGAGCAAAGGCCCAGCCTACCTCATGTACCGCATTCTCATGGAGGTGTTCCGCAATGCACTCTCTATCGTAGGCACGCTCACAACAGAGGTAACTCGACTAGAAGAAGCGATCGAGTCGCGCCATGAAAAAACGGTCACGGTTGACCTGGCACATGTAAGACGAAATGTGCTCTTCATGCGACATATCATTGATCCGCAAAGGCGCATGCTCACCAGTCTCATGAGCACAAAGAGGGTCTTCATCAAGGAAGACAACCTGCTCTACTTTGATGACCTGCAAGACGTTCTCGACACCATCTGGCTCACTGCTGACAACCTCAAGTTGATCATTGACGGACTATTTGATGTAAACGAAGCATTGCTTTCTCACAAGACAAACGAGATCATCACATTGCTCACTATTTTGTCAGCCTCGCTCATGCTCCCAACCTTGATTGCTGGATTCTACGGCATGAATGTGCCATGGCTGCCATTTGCAAACAGTGCACCCTTTATCACATTCCTGTACGGAATTGGATTTATTGGCATGGCAATCGTTGTGGTAGCAATCGTAAAAAGGCGAGATTGGTAGTATGCAAATTCCCATTGTTGTCCAACATCGTCACGTACATCTATCTGAAGCTGACAGGAAAGCTCTTTTTGGTGATGTTGAACTGACCCCTGTTCGTTCAATCAATCAAAAGGGGCAGGTTGTATACGCACAAACCGTTCAAGTCGTTGGTCCCAATGGAAGATTTGAACACGTAAGCGTGCTGGGACCAGACCGCACTGAAACCCAGGTTGAACTGTCCGCAAGTGATGCGTTTGCACTAGGTATTAAAACAAGTACAAGAATCTCAGGAGACGTTACTCGATCTGGCTCCTGCAAACTCATCGGTCCAGCCGGTGAAGTGCTCTCAAAAAGTTCAGTCATTATTCCTGTGAGGCACTTGCACTGCGCTCCGCAAACAGCAGAGCACCTCGGACTGTCTCATCACGACATTATTTCACTCGCAGTAAAGGAAATCGGAAACGCAACAATTGATCAGGTTGTCGTGCGAGTTCATCCAACATATACGTTGGAATTTCATCTAACAAAAGATGAAGCGGCAGAGCACTGGATTCACTCTGGTGACTCAGCAAACATTGTATGAAGCGAATTCTCATCACACTCATGCTGCTCGTTGCGCCATTTGCAGCGCATGCAGGAGCTGACCTGAGTATCAATCAAAACGACGTGCGTTTCTCCACTGAATCACTGATTGCAGGAGACACGGTACGTATTTACGCGTCGATATACAACGTTGGAGACCAAGACGTGTCAGGTTACGTCACGTTCTTCCAAGGATCAGTATCGATTGGTGACTCTCAAGTAATCTCTGTGCTCTCAGGAGGAAATGCAGAAGAGGTTTACGTAGATTTTGTTGTGCCCTCAAGCTCATTCAATCTCAGAGCTGAGATTCGCGGAACTGATCCTGAAGATGTGAATCCCGACAACAATACAACAGTTACCGCAATGTACGAACCAGTTTTTGATGATGATCGAGACGGAGTAGCCAATGATGCTGACAACTGCCCAGCCACAGCAAATGCAGACCAACTTGATAGTGACGGAGATGGTCTGGGTGATGCATGCGACGACGATGATGACAACGATGGCTTGGCAGACAGTGTTGAAGATGAGCTTGGAACAGACACAACAAATCCTGACACAGACGAAGACGGCACAGACGACCCAGATGACGCTTATCCAACCGACCCCACACGTACTCAAATCATCCCTGACCCAGAACCAGAGCCAGAACCAGAACCTGTTGAAGAGAAAGTGACCGAAGACTCACTGCTGAGCAAGCTTGCAGAAGAGGTTGCAGACGATCTACGGGAGTCTGGTTTGGTTGGTGAAGAGGTCGTAGATGAGCCTGAGGACGAGTCTGGAATTGAGAATGTGAAAATCACACTCTCACCAAATGCTCTGTTTCGTTACGAGCGAAAGCAATGGAACACATTCAATTTTGAAGTGCTTGGCCCTGAATCTAATCAGTTCTCTTATGAGTGGGATTTTGGTGACGGCGTAACTTCGTCGAAATTAGAAGTTGAGCATGTTTACCAGGCCGCAGGTGCCTACGAAGCAACACTCACAATAACAAGCTCAGACGGCGAGATCTCAGATGAATCAATCACGATCCTTGTTCCATTCTTCACGCTGGAAAACAATCTTGTTCTACTTGCAGTCATTGGGCTCGGAATTCTAATGATCGTTGGTATTGGCGTGATCGTTTCCATGGTCTTAAATGAGCGAAAGGCAGTGCAAGCGCATATGGCCAAGGAAGCCGAAGAAGATTGGGATGAAGACGATGAAAGCATTGAACCCAAGCGAGCGCCAAAGAAACCAAAAAAGAAGAAGGCAGTAAAAATCTCTGTAATCGAAGAACTCGATGATTAAATTTTTCAATAAAGAGGCAAAGTCGATCGTCGGCGCAGCAACCATCGTCGGCGTTCTTTCTTTTGTAAGCCGAATTGTCGGCCTGATTCGTGATCGCATTCTAGCTGGGGAATTTGGGGCAGGGGATACACTCGATGTGTATTACGCTGCATTCAAAATCCCAGACTTTTTGTTTAGCTTGATTGTAGTCGGCGCACTCTCAGCTAGTTTTGTACCGATCTTTATCGATCAGTATCACAAACACATCTCCAAAAAAGCTGCGTGGCAATTTACAAACAACATCATGCATGTGCTGGCAATTGCCATGCTTGCCATCGTATTAATCCTCTTCGCGTTTTCTGAGCCTTTCGCTGCTCTTGTTGCACCAGGTTTCCCTGAATACAAACAACAGCTCGTTGCGCAGTTTATGCGCATCATGGTTTTCGCACAGCTCATCCTGACAGTTTCAATGGTCTTTGGGTCTGTGCTGCAAAGCATGAAGCGTTTCTTTTTGTATTCGCTTGCCCCAATTTTCTACAACGTCGGAATTATTATTGGTGCCGTATTCTTTGTTGATTGGATGGGGGCGATTGGGCTTGCTTGGGGGGTTGTTTTCGGTGCTTTTCTTCACCTGCTGATCCAGCTCATTGGAGTTCGCAACCTTGGTTATGCCTACAAATTCAGTTGTGGCCTCAAAGATGCATGTACACGAAAACTCATAAAGCTCACAGGCCCAAGACTGCTCGGCATAGCCACTTCACAAATCCTTTTCTTAATCCTTGCCATTCTTGCCACAACACTTGTTGCTGGAAGTGTTACAGTGTTCCAGTTTGCTTACAATATTCAGTTCTTTGCAGTTGGAATTGTCGGTATCTCATTTGCTGTTGCGGTCTTTCCAACACTCTCTACGCACGCCAGCAAAGAACACATGGAAGATTTTGTTAAGACGCTCTCAACGACGATCAGACAGGTTCTCTTTCTGATGATTCCGCTCATGACACTTTTCCTCGTGCTTCGCGCACAGATCGTTCGTGTTGTAGTAGGTGCTGGGGCCTTTGATTGGGCTGCGACAATTGCAACAGCTGACACCCTTGCATTCTTTGCACTTACATTTATTCCACAAGCGTTAGTATTCATACTTGCACGCGCTTACTTTGCTATTCACGACACGATTACACCACTCACAGCAGCGATCATAGGAGCAGTCGTAGGAATCATCAGTGCGTTTCTCTTCGTTGATAGCTATGGTGTCATTGGTCTTGGAATGGCGTATTCACTTGCAAGTCTCGTTAACGCATCGATCCTCTGGGTTTCACTCCGACAGCGCTTGGGAACCCTAGACGAGCTTGGGATTCTGCACGCCTTTTCGAAAATGCTAGCTGCCGGTGTCTTAGGTGCGGTTGTGATGCAGGTCCTCAAGCCTGTGGCTGTCTCAATCATCTCTCTAGACACCTTCATGGGTGTGTTTACACAAGGATTCCTTGCTGGAGGTTCGGGGCTGCTTGTGTACGTTGCAATTTCTCACGCGCTCAAGAGTAAAGAGCTCGAAGGCATTGCTTCTGCCCTGCAACGAAAGGTGCTTAGACGTTCAAGGCCAGAAGAAGCACTTTCTGAGAACACCAACTAGACGAGAAGGCCAACTTTTCCTAAGATGCACAAACTATGAAAAGCATTCATGAAATAAGACAATCCTACCTTGATTACTTCAAAAAACAGGATCACGCCGTGATTCCGTCGGCCTCTTTGTTGCCAGAAAACGACCCAACAACGCTGTTTACAGGGTCTGGGATGCAACCGATTGTTTCATTTCTTCTTGGAGAAGATCACCCAAAAGGGAATCGACTCACAGATGCACAGAAATGCTTTCGTTCTCAAGATATTGATGAAGTAGGCGACAATAGGCATACAACGTTTTTTGAAATGCTGGGAAACTGGTCGCTTGGCGACTACTTCAAGCAAGAACAGATTCCCTGGGTGTTTACCTGGTTAACAGAAGAGGTCGGTCTCAATCCTGAAAACATCTACGTAACAACCTTTCGTGGAAATGAGGATCTTGGAATAGAGCGCGACACTGAATCTGTTGAGCTTTGGAAAAAAATGTTTGCAGAAAAAGGTCTTGATGCAAAAGATATTGATTTTGCAGAGCGTGATGGGATGCAAGGTGGAAGAATCTTTTACTACGATGAAACAAAAAACTGGTGGTCCCGATCAGGTACACCAGAAAAGATGCCAGCAGGTGAGCCAGGTGGACCTGACAGTGAAATCTTTTGGGATTTTGGCGAAGATCTGGGGTTGCATGAGAAGTCCGAGTTTTCAGACCAGCCCTGCCATGTTAATTGCGACTGCGGACGCTTCCTGGAGATTGGAAACAGTGTCTTCATGGAATACATAAAAACGGAAACCGGATTTGAATCACTGCCAAACAAAAATGTTGATTTTGGAGGCGGGTTGGAGAGAATCACGGCAGCTGCAAACGGCGAGCCAGACATCTTTCTGCTTAATGTGTTTGAAAAAACACGCACTTCACTTGAGTGGCTCTCAGGAAAACAGTACTCCTCAGAACACCAATTTGCCTTTAGAGTGATCCTCGATCACATCAGAGCCAGCATGTTTCTCATTGCTGATGGTGCCATTCCATCAAACAAGGACCAGGGTTACTTCACAAGGCGTCTCATCAGGCGCGCCATTCGTTTTGGTGGGCAATTAGGAATTACTGAAAACTTTCTAGATCACATTGCGCCACATCTACTAGATGAGTACGCCGCATGCTATGAAGGAATAGGAGACGCCACCAAGAGAAACCAAATTATGGATGAACTAGCTCGCGAGGAAGAAAAATTTCGGAAAACAATCACAAAGGGAGAAAAAGAGTTTGAAAAAATGTTTAAGACAGGAGAGGGGATCTCAGGAAAGGATGCATTCATCCTTTATTCAACGTACGGGTTCCCGCTTGAGCTAACAGAAGAGATGGTGCAAGAAAAAGGACTTGAGGTGGATCGCGAGGTGTTTAAGAAAGAGTTTGATCAGCACAAGGAGCTCTCGCGTGCTGGATCAGCTCAAAAATTTACTGGCGGGCTCGCAGACCACTCAAAGGAGACGGTTGCGCTGCATACCGCCACTCACCTCATGCATCAAGCATTGAGGAATGTGCTCGGTGAGCATGTAATGCAAAGAGGTTCAAACATCACTCCAAAACGACTTCGATTTGATTTCTCTCATCCAGAAAAGATGACAGATGAGCAAAAACAAAAGGTTGAAGAGATTGTAAACACTCAGATTGAAAAAGACTTGCCTGTCACTCAGAAGATGATGACGCTCGAAGAAGCTAAATCAGCCGGCGCAATTGGGCTTTTCGAGGACAAATACGCATCATTAGGAGATCAGATCAAAGTATATTTCATTGGGGATGAGAATGAAGGTAATGTCTTTAGCGTGGAGGTCTGTGGAGGGCCGCATGTAGCCTCCTTAAGCGATCTGGGAACGTTCAAAATCAAAAAAGAAGAATCAGCCTCTGCTGGAATCAGGAGAATCAAGGCGATTCTTGAATAAGAAATCAACTAATTTAAGGCAAAAAAAGACGGATACTCTTATCCACGGCCAAACGCTTGACATTTACTGCGCACATCAGTAAAATACCGGCGCCTCGAAAGTTGAGTATGGCCTTGCTTTTTTCGCTAAAAGATGCTAGTATTCCGTCGATTATTATGAGCAAAGGCACAAAAGACTTTATCGAGATGAGGGGGACTGTGGAAGAGCTTCTTCCATCTGCGAACTTCAAAATTACACTCGAAAACGGTCAAACTATTATCGGTCATCTTTCTGGAAAGATGCGCAAATTCAGAATCAGGATTCTTCCAGGTGACCATGTAAAGTTAGAGATCAGTCCATACGACCTAACAAAGGGTCGTGTCGTCTATCGATATTGAGATACGTCATCGAAGCGTCTTCGGTGGCGTTTATACATTATGAAAGTACGAGCATCAGCTAAGAAAATTTGTCGCGACTGCAAAGTGATCCGCCGAAAAGGTAGGGTTCATGTGATTTGCAAGAACCCACGACATAAGCAACGTCAAGGATAATCTATGGCACGTATTGCTGGAGTAAATATTCCATCAAACAAACGAATCGTGATCGCACTCACGTATATTTATGGTGTAGGACCAAAAATCTCTTCAAAGGTTTTGGCCCAAGCACAAGTTGATGAGAACATTCGAACAAAAGACCTGAAAGACGATCAAGTAAACGCGATCCGAACAATTTTGGAAAAAACATTCCGCCTCGAAGGTGATCTCAGGCGCGACGTGCTTTCAAGCATCAAGCGCCACAAAGAAATCGGCTCATACCGAGGAACCCGCCACAGCAAAGGACTTCCTTCACGAGGGCAGCGAACCAAATCAAACTCTCGAACCGTTCGTGGAAACACCCGGCGAACAGCTGGAAGTGGACGACGAGCACTCACCAAGACCTAATACTCACTATGGCAGCAACGAAGCAAAAATCTCGATCAAAGAAAAAGGCAATGCGGCAGGTGTCGCAGGGTTGTGCTTATATCCAAGCAACCTACAACAACACCATCGTAACCTTCACTGATTTGAACGGAAACACACTTGCATGGTCAAGTGCTGGTAACTGTGGATTTAAAGGTCCAAAGAAATCAACACCATATGCTGCAAGCGTAATTGTTAAAGCAGCAGCTGAACGAGTTAAGGAGTCTGGCCTAAAAGAGCTCAGTGTATTTGTAAAGGGTGTTGGATCAGGACGAGACTCTGCAGTTCGAGCACTCAATGCTAACGGATTCCACGTACTATCAATCAAAGATGTAACACCGCTTCCGCACAATGGATGCCGTGCACGTAAGCCTCGACGCGTCTAGATATGGCTAGAATGACCACTCCAATTGTAAAACTGTCACGACGACTAGGAATTGCTCTCGGAAAAGAGCATGTTGTTCGAAAACGACCATACCCACCAGGGATCCACGGTCCAAAGAACGCCTACCGACGTCGAATTTCTGCATACGGCGAGCAGCTTCGAGAGAAGCAGAAAGCTCGTGCAATTTACGGTGTTATGGAGCGACAGTTCCGCAACTATTTTGAAAAAGCAACCCGAAAAGAAGGGAACACTGGAACAGTGCTCGTGCAAATGCTTGAGCTTCGTTTGGATAACGTTGTTCACCGACTAGGATACGCAAAAACCCGACGAATGGCACGACAGATGGTAAACCACGGCTTCTTCCTCGTAAACGGAACAAAGGTTGATATCCCATCATTTTCTGTAAAAATCGGCGACGAGATCACCATAAAAGAATCAAAGAAAGACTCAAAGCTCGTGAAGGCGATTCCTGAAACAATGAATCAAAACCCACTTCCAAAGTGGTTGTCACGAGACAACAAGACCCTCTCTGGAAAGATCACATCGATCCCAGAAGGAGATGATCTTGATCAGCCTTTCGACCCTACGCTCATTGTGGAGTTCTACTCCCGATAACCTTTTGCGTCTATGGAAAACATTCTCCTTCCATCATCAATTCGTTTTGAGGCGTCAGACCGTCCAAACGAAGGCATCCTCATTGTAGAGCCTTGCTTTCACGGATACGGAACAACCCTTGGAAACGCACTACGACGCGTACTCCTTTCTTCATTGCCTGGAGCAGCCGTTACAGCTGTGAAGATCAAAGGTGTGAACCACGAGTTTCAGCCGATCGAGAACATTAAGGAGGACGCACTCGAGATTATTCTTAATCTCAAATCCCTTCGTTTGAAGGTCTTTAGCGACGAACCAGTTGTTCTTAATCTAACTGCCAGCGGAAAGAAAACAGTAACAGCAGCAGATATTCAGCCAAATGCTGATGTAGAAGTCGTAAACCCTGAGCTTCCATTGGCTACAATCACAGCAGACGACGGAACAATGGACATGCAAATCACGGTAAAGCGCGGACGAGGTTACAGCTCAACAGAAGAACGTGTAAACGAGTCAAATGACCTTGGAACGATCAGTATTGATGCTCTCTTCTCACCAATCCGAAACGTTGGATACCGAGTAGAAGACACACGTGTTGGAGACATCACTAACTATGATCGCCTAATCATGAACATTGAAACAGATGGAACGATCACTCCAGAGGACGCTGTTCATGAGTCAGTTCAAGTATTGATTAACCACTTCAATCTACTTGCTCAAAACCCTGCAGAAACTTTCGAGCCAATGCCAGGGGTTTCTGAAGAGCCAGTTGTTGAAGATGTATCTACCGAAGAACCCCAGGAGGAAACAGAAGAATAAACTATGCGTCATCGAAAGAAAGGAAAAATTCTAGATCGAAAGAAAGCTCCTCGGGAAGCCATGCTTCGCAATCTCGCTTCAAGCATTGTCTTGCATGAACGCGTGAAAACAACAGAAGCTAAGGCAAAGGCAGTAAAGCCTCTCGTGGAAAAAGCGATCACAACAGCAAAAACCAACTCACTTGCGTCTCGACGAAAGCTGATGAAGTTTTTCTACACAGATCTAGCTGTAAACAAACTCCTTGAGGTGCTTGGACCACGATACGCAACCCGTCCTGGTGGTTACACCCGAATCGTAAAGATCGGACACCGAAAGAACGATGGGGCTGATATGGTTCAAATTGAACTTGTTTAGTATGGAAATTGCACGAGACATTCACACAATCGACGCTGAAGGAAAAGCACCAGGCCGACTTGCAACTGAGGTGGCCACTTTGCTTATCGGAAAGCACAAACCAAGTTTTCAGCCAAACATTGATGCTGGCGACCATGTTCAGGTTATCAATGCTGCAAAAATGAAGATTACTGGCAAAAAGCTTGAGCAAAAAAAGTATTACCGACACAGTGGTTATGCTGGTGGTCTTAAGACAACAGCCATGAAGGATGTTTGGGAAAGTGACCCAGCAGAGGTTTTGAGAAAGGCCGTTTCACGCATGCTCCCAAAGAATAAGCAGCGAACCGAGCGCATGAAGCGATTGGTTGTAAAGAGCTAGTATGACAGAAGCAAATACATACATTGAAACCGTTGGGCGCCGAAAAGGAGCAGTAGCACGAGTGCGAATGTTCCAGGGTGGAAGCGGAAAAATCACAGTGAATGAGCGAGATTTTAAGGAATACATCCCAATTGCACTGCTTCAACAGTCAACAATGCTCCCACTAACACTCACATCAACTGATGAAATGTTTGACATCACAGTGCTAGTGAAAGGTGGTGGTGTCCATGGTCAAGCAGATGCTATTCGAATGGGGATTGCACGCGCGCTCATTGATTTCAACCCAGAATTCCGCGCTGTTTTGAAGAAAAATGGACTTCTTACACGTGACGCTCGTGTTCGTGAGAGGAAAAAATTCGGAAAGAAATCAGCTCGACGTGCACCACAGTGGTCAAAGCGATAAAATTTTCAAAAAACACCTTGCAATTGCAGGGTGTTTTTGGTTTTCAAACCTCGTTGACGGGCAGGTTTGACTATGATTAACTTCATCCACCGGGCTGTTCCGGTGGATGAGGAGAGAAACATGATAGCTGCCTCAATGGCCGCAAATACGCCGCATCGTCACAGGCTCTCAATCGGCGACCAGGCAAAGCGGGGCGCTATGAACCGGAGAGAGTTCGCGCTTCCTGAGTCATTGCTGCCCGACGATATCGGTCGTGTTCGACTTATCGGTGGTCCCCATGACATCCCTGCGGCAGTGGGTGTCAGGAGCATCATCACACTGCAAGAAGCTGCCATGTCCATGAAGCTGGTGACAGACCACTGGCAGCTTGTTCTGGAGCCCTACGATCCCAATCTGCTCAAGCGATCACTCGCTCGGGTAAAGCAGATCGGCCCCACAGATCCGCCACCTGCATTTGGTCTCGGCGAGCCACTTCCTGCCACAAGCGACATCACTGACATGATGCAGTTGGCGCACAAGGAGCTGTCCCGACTTCGACCTCACTACGAGGGAACCATGCTCCTGGTCGTGTTCTGGCAAGATCGTGATGGGCTGCCACACTTCGACTTCGTCGCAACCTCCCTGGACGGACTTCGCCAAAAGCGCATGCGAGCGCTCCGGCACAACGAACGTGTCAAAGCCAGTTCAGCGCCTTTCCCATGGCCGATCCACATGCCCACGTGGCTTCCTCCTTGGATGGGGGCCGGTGTGCAGATATGGGGTGAGGGCAACTACATCGATGCTCCCATGATCCCACCAACCGACGAGTGGGTCTCAGGCAACAAGGACGCTCTCACAAAGATCGTGGACAGGCATTTCAAACCTGCTCTCTGGAGTCTTTGGAAAGCAACGTTCGCAGAACCTGAAGTGGCCGCGAAGCTGGCTAGTCAAGGGTATCGCCTGGAGGAAAGCGACCGAACAAGAATGGGTGGTGAAGAGCTCAGAGAGCTCATGGACTACCGCTCTGCAGACCCCGCAAACCTCACGGTCATGGGCGATCTGTCCATGCTCGAAGAACTCGCGGCTGACGCAATCAAGCCGCTCACATAGATGAGCCTGACAAGCTCATCTTTTCTATTTGAAAAGCCCCAAAAATCAGGTACAATAAGCTCACTGTGAGCTCACTTCTAGCAAGAAATACGTTTTATCTAACAACGGCAGCCATCGGACAAAAGGTTATCGCTTTTGTCTACTTTTTGTTTCTTGCACGAGTCATGCAACCAGAAAGTACAGGAACCTATTTTCTTGTTGTTTCATTCATCATGATTTTCTCTGTTGTAGCAGACTTTGGCATCACACAGGTCGTCATCAGGGAAATCGCAAAAGCACCTGATCAAGCCAAGCAGCTACTTAAAGGAGCTTTGGGAGCAAAACTGTTTTTCATGGTTATTGCAGTGTTCGCTGCAAACATTGTCAGCTTGAGTCTGGGTTATGACACTCTTGTAATTCAACTCATTCTGCTGGCTAGCGTAAATCTGTTCTTTGACGCACTTCATTTATTGTTCTATGGAGCGCTACGCGGAATGCAAAATCTTCAGTATGAGGCTCTGGGTGTGCTCGGTGGGCAAATTGCTTCAGTGACAGCTGGTGCGCTCGTGCTTTGGTTGTACCCCTCACTTTACCTTCTTGTTATAGCACTCATGCTCACATCATTTGTAAATGTTGCAGTCTCTGCTACAAAGGTTGTGCAGAAATTGGGTGCTGGCATACTTTTACCAACATTCGAAGGAGACAGCACAAAGATCTTGCTCAAAACAGCGCTTCCATTTGCGCTCGCGGCTGTGTTTGTAAAAGTATACTCATACATTGACAGCATATTCATCTCTAAATTTTTGGGCACCGTGGAGCTTGGGTACTACTCTGTTGCCTATAAATTCACATACGCATTCCAATTCCTGCCAATGGCCTTCATTGCGGCGCTCTATCCTGGAATCAGCGCCAATATCGGCAAGGATGAATTTAGGGTCAACCAAATGATGGAAAAGGGGATGTGGTACATGGCGATCCTGGTTATTCCAATTGCATTCGGTTTGTGGGCGATTGCCCCAGAGGCTGTTTTGCTTGCCGGAGACAGCTACGCTCCAGCAACACCTGTCCTGCAAATCCTCATCTTTGCTCTCATTCCGTTGTTCCTTGATTTCCCAATCGGCTCACTGCTAAACGCCGCGAACAGACAATCAACAAAAACGGCCATCATGGGTGCAACTATGGTGATCAACATTATCCTCAACTTCCTGCTCATCCCAAGAATCGGTCTTATAGGGGCAGCTATTGCTGCACTTGTGAGTTTCACTTTCTTATTTGGTGCTGGTTACTATTTCATAAACAAAATCATTCCAAGCTTCACTCACACACAGTTTCTAAAAATCCTCAGCCCAATCGTCTTAAGCGGAGGATGTATGCTTGCTGCAACACTTGTTCTTAAACCTGTTGTCGGTTGGATCACAGTCATTCCAATTTCTGCACTTGTTTATCTAGCTGCGCTCTGGTTGCTAGGCGCAATAAAGAGCTCGGACGTGCAGCTTGTCAAAAAATTGATTAAACGTTGATATGGAGGATAATACAAAATTACTGTTAATAACACCGGACTTTCCACCAAAAAGAGGAGGTGTTGCAACCTATCTCTCCTCTCTTGCACGAGTGTTTTCAAATAACATCACTGTACTCGCTGACATCGACCCAAACTGGCAATCGTTTGATCAAAACGAACCCTATCCAATCTACCGCATGCCTTTGCTCTACAAAGTCATGTGGCCAAAATGGTGGAAGGTGACGAGATATCTAAAATCGATCAAAAACGACTACGACACGTTTCTCACAAGCCATGTGCTTCCGTTTGGCAGTGCGGCGATGTTTGCCGGAGTACCTTACATTTTGTTTGTGCACGGTATGGATATTCGATTGGCAGGAAAGAGTCTGAAAAAGAAAAAACTTGCTAAGCAAGTAATGGTAAAAGCAAAGTTGGTGGTCACAAACTCACAAGCGCTTGCCGACGAGATAAACCGAGATTTCGGTGTTGGGGCCCTTGTCGTTCACCCATCTGTTCCAGCAGTTCTCGAAGAACCAGCCGTTGATGAATACAACGATCATATTATGTTCTTGTCCGTGAGCAGGCTCGTTGAGAGAAAAGGGCACACAAGAGTGCTCAATGCACTAGCATCTCTAAAGCGAAGCGGTAGGATCCCATCATTCAAGTACCACATTGTCGGAACAGGCCCCATGCAAACAACACTTAAAAGCATGGTTCATGAACTTGGGCTCGATGGCTTTGTGAAGTTCTACGGCGATGTTTCAGAAGCTCAGCTTCATGTGCTGTATTCAAGCTCTGATGTATTCCTTCTTCCTGTCTCTGATGATCCAGTAGACAAAGAAGGGTTTGGTCTGGTCTTCCTTGAGGCAGCTCTGCATTCAACACCCTCAATTACATCTAACATCCCAGGCGTAAACGAGGCGGTCATTCACAACCAGACCGGCCTTCTTGTTAACCCAGACGATCCTGATCAGCTTGCACAGCAGATCCTTCTCCTTGCCACAAATGTCGAGTACAGACACCAGCTAGGCAATGCTGCTCGCAAACGAACGATCGAGGAATTCTCTTGCGAAAAACAATTTTCAAAACTCATTCCTTACTTGTGAAGATTTCCGTAATCATCCCAACATACCAGCACGCGAAAACAATTCTAGATTGTGTAGAGTCTTTGGTTACACAATCAAGAAGTCCAGATGAAATCATTGTGGTTGATGATGGTTCAACCGATGGAACCGAACAGGTTCTGACCGATAGTAAAGATCAGATTCAATACATTAGACAAGAAAATGCAGGGCCGCAGTCGGCTCGGATGGCTGGATACAAAAAATCATCAGGCGATCTTTTGCTCTTTTGTGACGCCGATATCGTTGCACGAGCAAATATGCTAGAAAGGCTTGAAAACGCGCTAAAAACGCATTCTGAGGCCTCATACGCGTATGCTAGCTTCATGTGGGGCTCAAAACTATTCAAGTGCGGCCCTTTTAATGCGGATAGGCTAAAAAGAATGAATTTCATTCACACCTCAGCACTTATTCGTCGTGAGCACTTTCCAGGATTTGATCTTTCAATAAAAAAGTTCCAAGATTGGGATCTGTGGCTCACCATGTTAGAACAGGAGCACAAAGGAGTCTTTGTTAATGAAATTCTCTACACCATCAGGCAAGAACGCAGTCGATTAAATATCTCAAGCTGGTTACCCTCGTTTGCCTACAAAATACCTTGGAGACTCATTGGATGGAAACCAAAGCGAATACAAAAATACGAAGAGGCTAGGGAAGTGATCAGAAAAAAACACCATCTATGATTTCAGTTGTCACAGTCAACTACAAAACAATCGATTACACGCTCAACATGCTTGAGTCTCTTTTTGAATATCACAGCCATGATGAAATCGAGGTGTTTGTTGTGGAGAACGGCTCATGCGATAACCTGGATGAACTCAAAGGTCTTTACCCAAGGGTCAACGTTATAGAGTCAGAAACAAATCTGGGTTTTGCTGGGGGTTGCAATCTAGCCATTAAGGAGACAACAGGAGATTACGTTGTCCTTATCAATCCAGATATTGTATTTACAGGCAATGCACTCTCACGGATTGAACAGAAAATGGATCAAAATCCAGAGGTTGGAATCGGAGGTGTTTCACTAAAAAATCTCGATGGCTCACAACAAGACTGCGTGTGGTCATTCCCAACACCAATCGATCAACTCCTGCTCCTTCTCAAATGGAATCATGTCTTTCCAAATCTCAAGCCATTTAGACGGTGGCTCATGAAAGATTTTGACTACCTTTCTTCTACTGATGTGGATCAGGTCATGGGAGCATTCTTTTGCATAAGACGCAAGCTTATTGATCAGATCGGTCTCCTCGATGATGGGTTCTTTATTTGGTATGAAGAGGTGGATTATTGCAAGCAGGCTGTTGATGCCGGTTGGCGCGTAAGATATTTCTCAGACATTTCAGCAAAACACAAGAAGGGGAGCAGCTTTGATCGGGTGCCTACAATCAAAAAACAGGCCGTGCTACGAAAGAGTGTTAGGCGCTATCTGAAGAAGCACCACGGTATCGCTGTCGGTGCATTCTTCACAATCTGTGAACCTATTTTCTATCTGTTTAGTGTTGTTGCCGCATTGGTAAAGCCCATATGATCAAGCAATTTTTTGGAAAACAATTCGTTTCCGGACTTATCGTTATTCTCTGCCTGAATATTGCTGCTGCAATAGGATATTTCTTAGGATTTGATGCTTTCCTGATTGCTGTGATTGCATGCGCTGCTCTTGGGGTCTCAATGGCAAACATTGAATTTGGAATAAGTCTTGCTCTTCTAGAACTATTTTCCAATGCGCATGGGCAGCTGCTCAACATAGAAATCGCAGGATTTTCTGTTTCGCTAAGAATGGTAATTTTTGCAGCTGTAATGCTTGCTTTCATTCTCCAGCTCTTCCAACAAAGGCTCAAGTTAGACCTACGGGATAAGCGACTATTCATATTCCTGCCAGCAGCAGCAGCTGTACTCATTGGATTCCTGTTTGGTTTCATAAGGAATGGATTTGCCGAAGCTTTCTCAGACGGTAACGCCTACCTTTTTCTGCTTTACCTGCTGCCAATCCTGTCGATAAACTGGACAAACACAAAGAAAAAAATGCTCATACAGATTTTGGTTGCGGGAGCCGTGTGGAATATTGCTGTGTCACTTATCACGCTCTACATCTTCTCTCATTTTGGTGAGCATGTTATCTACAACAGCTACGTCTTCCTACGCGATCTGCGCATTGCCGAAATCACAGATCTTGGCGGAGGATTTTACAGAGTATTCCAACAATCACAGTTCTTTGTTGTGGCACTCCTTCTGCCAATACTTGCTCTGCTTACAAAACAAAAGAAGACCCCCGCATTGATCTGGGGGCTATCAAGCGCAGCTCTCAGTGTGGTAATCCTCAGCCTGTCTCGTTCATTTTGGCTTGGCTTTGCAGTATCACTGATTGCGCTTGCTGTTCTATTGATTGCAGCACGAAAACCTAAGCTCAAAACCATAAGCAAAAACACTCTTCGTTTCGTAATGTTTTCCATTCTTGGTGCATGTATTGTGATCGCTGTAGCTCTGTTTCCGATCCCCAACCAAAGCCTTAGCAGCTCTGATCTTGCCTTTGCATTCTCACAACGCGCCAGCTCAAGCGATGATGCAGCAATATCCAGCCGCTGGAACCTACTTGACCCAATGATTGAATCAATAAAATCAAACCCTATTGAAGGTGCTGGTTTTGGAAGCATTGTTACATTCACAACAGACGATCCGCGCGCACGTGAAATCAATCCGTCTGGAGAGTGGTCAGTGGTTGCCATGGAGTGGGGATGGTTAGAGATCTGGCTAAAAATGGGTGTGATCGCACCAATTGCATTTGCATACTTGCTTTTCATGACAGCCAAGATGCTTCTTACCGAAAGAACTGAGCATCAATGGATGAGTGTCGGCCTTGTCTCAGGTCTTGTCTTTTTGACAGTCACGCACTTCTTCTCACCATACCTGAACCACCCAATTGGTCTTGGATTCATTCTATTTTGCATCCCATTCATTCCAGAAAAGAAAATGAAAAAAGCTGCAATTGCAGCTTCTCAGACTGTGAAAAAAATGAAGCAACGATCAATCCCTGCTGTTGCCTCTAAGACAAATTCATAGTTTTGATCCAACAAAGTCCTGATATCCATTCATGAAGGCTTCAGCCTTCATTTTTGGCTTGCCTTCTGGTTGCAGCTCATGAATCTCAAGAACCCCCTTACCACAACCGACAATTAATGCACCCTCTTCGTTTCTCACACAACCAATCTCTGCCTGAATATCACTGACTGACACCTTTAGAAACTTGAGCCTGATCTCACTACCATCATCGCGCTTCCACACACACCATGCAGAGGGCCATGGTGAATATGCACGCATCTTCCTGTAGATTGATTCAGCCGATTCGTTCCAGTCAATCAGCCCATCGTCTCTGGTCAAAAGTCGCGTGACACTCACATTCTCATCACCTTGAGGAGAAGGTGAAATAGCACCCCTGCTATATTCACGAAGGGTTTGAAGTAGAAGGTTTGGCCCAACAGCATGTACTTTCTCAACAAGACTTAGATAGGTCTCACCCTGATCCAAAGTAATTGCAGCAGATGAGAGCAAGGGTCCAGTATCCATTCCATCATCCAGCAGCATAATACTCACACCTGTTTGCGCGTCGCCTTGCCGAATAGCCCACTGCATTGGAGAAGGTCCCCGATACCTGGGGAGCAGGGAAGGGTGAACATTCACACAACCAAGCCGAGGGATATCAAGCACCGCCTGCGGGATAAGTTTTCCGTAGGCAACCACAACAAACACGTCAGCACCAATAGACTCAAGTCTAGGCTTCACCGCATCAGACTTCAAACTTTTTGGCTGCAAAACAGTAATACTATTTTCCTGAGCAAGCACCTTCACAGCAGGAGGAATCAAGTTCCTGCCTCGTCCAGACGGCTTGTCAGGCTGGCAAACAACAGCGACGACCTCTGTGTCAGGGTCGTCGATAAGTCCTTGCAAAAATGGAGTAGCAAACGCTGGTGTTCCAAAGAAAACGATGTTCATACTACATGCGCGGTGGTGATGTGTACTTCCTAACTTTATCAATAAACAAAATGCCGTGAAGATGATCGATTTCGTGTTGAAGGATGATGCTAGACATCCCCTCAGCCTTTACAACAATTTCCTCACCGCTCTCACTAAAGGCCTCTATCTCTACTGACCGCGGCCTCTTCACAAGACCAAACACATCAGGAACAGACAAACATCCTTCTTCAGATGTAATCTTTCTAAACGATTTCTTAACAACCTTTGGATTAATGAACACCTGTGGTTCATTGCCTGTTGCAACAATAATAATCTGTTTGTGAACTCCAATTTGAGGTGCAGCAATACCAATCCCATTCTCATACCTCATGGTCTCCTTGAGATCCTGGATCAACTCACGAACCTCTCTTGAGTCAATCTCTTCAGGGTGAACAAAATCTGACTTCTTTCGAAGCTCATTGTTTGGATCAGTGATTACAGTTCGTGCTGTCATAGGTTTCCTAGATTCTCACAAAAGACCTTGTATGTCAATGATATAGTGGTCTGGCAATTCTGTGAAGATGGAAATGAGATGCTGTGCAATCTCACGCTGTGTACGCACCTTTAGCACGGGTGAACCCGTCTTTGAGGTGGATTCTGTGACACTGGTATGTTCAACTGATTGGAGTTTCCTCATGAGGGCATGAATCCCTATATCAGCCTTTCTTGCATCATCTTCCCGATTTTCAATAGTGATAAGAGTCGAAAAAGGAGGAAGGTCGTAACGTTGCCTTATGAGCAGCTCTTCAGATAAAAGCCGGCTTGAATCTGACAAGAATGAAGAAAAGAAATCAACATGCGACGTTTGAACCATAAAATCCGATCTCATCGAAAGTGCAACCCCTCTCCAAACACAGGCGTTATGTAAAGCTTTTTCTTTCGCATTCACATGTGTGGAATACAGAGACGTGTCTGCATCAACTAACACAACAAGCCCAAACGAACCCGTCTTTAATGCACCATGATCCGTTTCAAGAAAATAGTTAGTGCTAATAAGAATTTGAGATTGAACATCCGAATGATCATCCTTAGAAAGAGTCCCAATAGACGCACCTGAATATCTTTCTTGTAAAAGCCTGGCCAAACCCCTAACACCAATAGCTAAATGTTTCAGATCTGTTCCTTTGCAATAGAAACATTGACGTGGAATAGGGGAGTCTTGCTGACACCTAGCACAATGCATGACATGGTCCAAAGCCTTTGTCTGGCTATTGCACACATTACAAACAACCCTTTCACTGCATGACTTGCAGACAAGGCCTGAAGATGCGCCTTTGCGATTCAAGACAAACAACACTCTACTACCAAGCTCCATTTCCCGTTGCACCTGACCCTCTGCCCGGGAAGAAAGAAAAGCGTTTGATGATTCCTGTCGCTCAATGTTCATATCAACAAGCAAGACAGGTTGCGATGTACTCCACTCCAACCGACCTGATTCTGGAAACCTATGAGTATCTATGGCTCGCGGCAAAGCATCAAAAAAATAGATATTAGCTTGTGTGCGTTCATGAAATTCCCAAAGCATTGAGCGCACGTCAAAACGAGGGTTTCTATCCTGCTGCCTATGATTACTGTCCGAGCTGTTGAAAACAAAATACGAATTTATGCGCGCATCAAGCATGAGAGCAGCCGTTTTTGTCCCGATCACAAAAGGGTCTTTCTGCTTTCTGGCTTTTTCATATCGCACAAACCGCTCATTATTCGACTCGTCTCCAGTAAGAACAATGGGCTTGAATGAGGCGAGCTGCACTTCAAGTAGTCTCGCTTCTCTTACCGTAGGAGCAATCACGCAAACACCACCCTTCTGATGTGTAAGATAGGCGGCAAGAAGCACTGCCATGCGCCTAAAATCTGGAATCTGAACAATGCACTCACGTTGATTTACAAGACGCTTAAACAATCTCGTCAGAATCTCTGTCTCATTCTTCGGTAGTGTGATCGGCCTCTGCTTTTCCTGCGGCTCATCATTCTCTTTAGCCTTTCTTTTTGGAGGTGTGGGTATTGCAACGTAAAGAATCGATGAGACAGATTGAACAAGCTGCTTTGCAAGATATTCAAAAAAAGAGAGTTCCACCTCCCTTAACGAAATTGCATTGTTAACACCCAGTAGCGGCTGCAGCCGTATCCCGCGCTCAGGTTTTTCCTTGAGCCGTCTGACAACACCCCAAACCTCTTTTCTCCTCAAGCTTATACTCACCAATGAACCTCGTTTAACACTCATCCCATCCGGGATTTTGTAATCAAACGATTTCATTGCACGAGGCATGCGTTGCAAAGGGTAAACTTCAGCGATCATAGATGAAACTGTGCTACCAAGTACCCAACACCAAACGGAGCTTCATATGACAATAGCTCTGGTCGAAGCTGTTGCTTTTCAAGTATTCCAAACAGGATAACAAGCTGCTCGTACACACAAGCCTTTGCATTCATTCGCACAGACTCCTCAACGTTTAAAAGCGTTGATCGAGACAGATCTTTTACGGCACGAACAATCTCATCATCAAACGTTTTTGCATCTGGATGGAAACCACCAGGCGCATCAGAAATATGACAATGCGCTAAATCACCTGAGGCAATCACGGCAATGCGCTTATTTGTGTGAGCAAAAACATCCTTCAGCATCGCACCAAACGCAAGATGATCCTTTGTTGAAAGCCCGCTGTATGAAATGGGTACTACCTGAATATCCTTGAAGTTTGATGCAAGAAGCTCAAGAGGAACACCTGATCCAAAATTAAGCTTCTGTGACGAATCAAGGGTTACAGGAACATCCACATCTCGCCCCCTGCGCCTGATGCTTGAGATCAGTTCTCTGTCCGGTAGAAACGTCTCAGCTGTAGACAGATCCCCAAACTCAGTAAAGTCAGTTTGAAAATAATCACTCAAATTGATTGAAAAAGCATGTTCATGCTGCGTCTCATGCGAAGAGATTAATACGATCGTGTCCGGATTCGAAACATAAAGATTCTCAGCAATCTCGTTGATGGCATCAAGGGTCTTCTTCAGTTTTGCCTGGTTGTCTTTTCCAATAGTCGTAAGCAGAAGCGGGGAATGGGGGACAACACCTGAGAAAACAATCATGTCAGTACGCAGTTACATTAATTTCCTCACCTTCGTCCTGAACAGAGAGAGAGGCGCCCAATGGATGAAGCAGCACTGACCGTTCATTGGTCCACACAACCTGATCAAAGGACCAGCCAAATGTGGCAAAGGTTTCCTCATCAGTGATGTGATGCCGATTTCCATCTGAGACTACAAAAATATCAGGTGAGCCTGTAACGGCAATTAAACTACCATCAGCAAACTTAATGTCACCGCCGTTTTCATAAGAATCAAGATCTTCATCATCAACCTTTACGATCATAAGATCTCCGTACCGATTCTGCAAAATTTCCTTAGAATGAATCGCATACTTCACACCATTCTCAGCATACACAATCCCACCAGTTGTCTTGCTCTGTAGCAACGTCCCTTGCGGATACACTGAGTCAACCGAGATCGATTCACCCTCCACATAAACAAGCAAGTCATCCCATGTCACATCAACAATCTCATCTGGAGAATATCCAATCGCCCTAAACGCCTCCTGAGAAGTAAACCCACGCCGCTCATCATCAACAATCAAGTACACAGCACCAGTAGGCGAGCGAAGCAATGAGTAGTTGGGAAAACTAATAGGATCTCCCTCAGGATACTTCTCAATCTCCGTAGTTGAAGTAGGGATTACAAGGTTTGCATTGAACCGACTGTAAAACGCAGCCTGAGAGGTGATAGCCCTACGAGCACCGTGCTGAATAAGCCAGACCCCACCAGTAGTCGTGTCCTGCAAGAGCGAACCATTCAAAAACGTCCGTACAAACCAATCGTTCCAGATGCGAACAAAGTTCTCATTACCATGAAGGTGAGGAGTGTAAGTATAAAGTGAAGAAGTCGCATAGTTCACAGGCACAACAGTAGTCCCATCAATCTCAATCTCAATCCCAGGCCCAACACCCGTCTCCGTATACCCACGACTCATAAGGTCAGTAAGATAAGACTCACGAATCCGAGCCGCTGCATAATGCACCTGATTAGCAAACCCCTTAAATTTCTGAATCCGAGGATCATCCATAGAACAATCATCACAAACCGCATACCCCATAGCCCAAGCAAGCTGCTTTTCTGTAGGGGAATCATCTTCTACCAAACTCTGCTCACGCTGCAAGAGCACAAGCAAAAACTCGCTGCTAATCCCATAACTCTGCGAAGCATTCCAAATAATCTCAGCTGCACTCCTCACAACACCATCCAAATCCACATCCTCATACTCAGCCAAGTACCCCCGCTCCAAAAACCGCTGAACATCCTCCAGGCTCATAGAACCATAGTCAAGCATCTCCTCATCTGAAACTAAATAATGAGGATTAAAAGTAACATCCTCATTAGCAAATACCTCCAACCCTGGCGTAAAAGATCCAAGGATAATTGTGAGCAAAAGAAGCCCAATCGAGAGCTTTTTCATATGGACAAATTATACCTCAGGGCAGGTCTTCAGTAAACAAAAAAGCAGGCTTACACCTGCTTTTTACATTCCTATTTCTTTCCCTTCTTCTCTGTAAACGTAATCTCATCCTTTCTGGCACCTATCGCAATCGTTGACCCCTCATGCACCTCACCTCTCACAATCTTCATTGCCAGAGGGTCCAGGATCAAAGTTTGGATCACACGCATGAGCGGTCTTGCTCCAAAGTTTGGATCAAACCCCTGGTCTGCGAGGATCTGCTTTGCAGCTGGGCTTACGGTCAGCTCAATGTCGCGTTCTTCTTTTAATCGATCAGACACCTTTTCAATCTGCAGTTCAACAATGTTTGCGATGTGCTCTCGTGAGAGCGCGTGGAATACCACGACGTCATCGACGCGATTGAGGAACTCAGGTCTGAAGTGATCCTTGAGCATGTTGCGGACCTGTGCTTCTGTATCCTCGTGTTCATTCATATCAGAGTCTGCAAACCCCATTGAGCTCATCGTTGTGTCAGCACTGAGAATCATGTCAGAACCAATGTTGCTGGTCATGATGATCACAGTGTTCTTGAAATTCACCTTGCGTCCCTTTGCATCAGTAAGATGCCCTTCATCCAAAATCTGCAGGAGCACGTTAAACGTATCAGGATGCGCTTTCTCAATCTCGTCAAACAAGAGTACTGAGTACGGCTTGCGTCGAACAATCTCTGTGAGCTGACCACCTTCGTCGTACCCAATGTATCCAGGAGGGGATCCGATCATCTTTGAAACGGCATGCTTTTCCATGTACTCAGACATATCGAGTCGCACCATGGCGGCCTCGTCGTCAAACATGAACTCAGCAAGTGCGCGAGCAAGCTCGGTCTTTCCTACTCCAGTCGGTCCAAGGAACATAAATGAGCCAATCGGTCGGTTCTTCTCACCAATACCGGCACGAGAGCGCCTCAGAGCGTTTGAGATCGATACAATAGCCTCTTCCTGCCCAACAACCCTCTTTGCAAGATTGTCTTCCATACAGGCGAGTTTATCCATCTCAGACTCAAGCATCTTTTTCACTGGAATATGTGTCCATCTTGAAATGATGTTTGCAACGTCTTCCTCTTCAATAACTTCTTTCAAAAGCCCTCGCTCTTTCTGAAGCTCAACAAGCTCTTCCTGCGCTGCGTAAACAGCCTGCTCCTTTTCGGGAATCATTGAGTAGCGAATCTCAGCAACCTTTTCAAGATCACCGCGCCGCTCTTCAATCTCTGCCTCAGCACGCAGCTTCTCAATCTCAGAGTTAAGTTCCTGGATCTTAGAAATCTTTTCCTTTTCATTCTGCCAACGCCCCTCAAGAGCAGAAGTCTTTTCACGAAGATCAGCGATCTGCAATTCAATCTCCTTAAGACGCCCCTTTGAGTGCTTATCATCCTCTTTTTCAAGAGCCTTTTGCTCAATTTCAAATCGCATCAGATCGCGTTTGAGAAGATCTAGCTCCTCAGGCATTGAGTCAATCTGCATGCGAAGCGCTGCTCCAGCCTCGTCCACAAGGTCAACAGCCTTGTCTGGCAAGTTCCGATCTGTGATGTATCGATGTGAAAGCTCAGCCGCAGAAACAATCGCAGGGTCGGAAATCCGCACACCATGGTGCACCTCATACTTTTCCTTGATCCCGCGAAGAATCGCGATTGTGTCAGCTACGCTCGGCTCCTCTACAACAACAGGTTGGAACCGACGTTCAAGAGCAGGATCCTTTTCAATATACTTTTGATATTCTTTCAAAGTCGTAGCACCAATCGCACGCAGCTTCCCACGAGCAAGCGCAGGCTTGAGCATGTTTGATGCATCGAGTGAGCCACCTTCGGTTGTTCCAGTTCCAACGAGCGTGTGTAGCTCATCAATGAACATAATCATCTGTCCGTTTGAGTCCTCAATTTCCTTGATCACTGCCTTCAAACGATCCTCAAACTCACCGCGGTACTTTGTGCCAGCAACCATCGAACCGATATCAAGTGAGATCACAGCCTTGTCAACAAGAGACTCAGGAACATCACCAGCAGCAATACGCTGCGCCAGTCCTTCCACAACAGCCGTCTTACCAACACCAGCCTCACCAATGAGAACCGGGTTGTTCTTTGTGCGCCGAGAGATGACTTGCATCACACGACGAATCTCAGCATCACGACCAATGATCGGATCAAGCTCGCCGTTGCGTGCAGCCTCAGTCAAATCAAAACCATACTTCTCAAGCGCTTGGTATCGCGACTCAGGCTCAGGGGAATCAACTTTTTGATTTCCTCTAATCTCTTTAAGCGAATTCATTACCGTCTCCTCAGTCACTTCGTAACCAAGAAGCAATCGATTGATGGCTTTGTTTGTGAGAAGCCCTAAAAGCAAATGCTCGGTTGAGATGAACTCATCACCAAAAAGTTTTGTCTTTTTGTGAGCGTTTGAAAGCACAGTTGCCATCTGCTGACTTAAAAACATCTGAGCCACTCCACCAACAGATTTCGCCTTTCCAGTAGAGGGAAGGGAATCAAGAATGGAATCGACTTCGCCTCGAAGCTCGCTTCGCTTTGGGGTGATCTTGTCAATCACAGCACCAACAACACCGTCGTCTTGTGCAAGCAAAGAAGCTAAAAGATGAATAGGCTCAAGGGCCTGCTGACCATGCTCCTGAGCAATACTATGTGCACTTTGAAGCGCTTCTTGGGATTTATGTGTAAAGTTATTTGGCATCATAAGAAAAGTGATAATTAGCACTCTCTAGTATAGAGTGCTAAAGCGGCTTTGTCAACATTAACCCTGTGGTTTTTCCACAAAATTTGGTAAAATCTGCATGATCAATGCGATCAAATTTATGCATCACAGAGTTCTTGGAGTAAATATCGATGATTTCTCAGAAACTCAGGTTTTGGATAGAATCAGATCCTGGCTCTCAGGAGGGGAATCAAGAATCATTGTCACCCCAAATGCTGAATTTGTACTCCAGTCCAGAAAAGACCCACTGTTTCTCAAACGCCTTCAAGAAGCCGACATGGCCGTTGCTGACAGCGTATCTATCAGATATGCCGTCTCTGCGCTTTCAGACAGACGACTGTCTCACAGATTAACCGGTGTTGATCTTGTCCAAAAAATCGCAAAGGTCTGCGAGAGTACATCTCATAAAATGCTGCTCCTTGGCGGCGCTCCACAATCCGCTGATAAAGCTGCACTCAAAATAAAGAAACGCCATCCTGAGCTAAAGATCATCACCTCAAACCCTGGACACATCGATTACGATGGAAAGCAACTGATCATACCAATCGTTGTTCAGGAATTAATTGAGGCAGAACTTCCTGACGTGATCGCAGTTGCATTGGGGCAGGGGAAACAAGAAGCCTTCATGGACGCGGTAAAGCGAGGTGGATACGGAGTGAAAGTCATGATTGGAATCGGCGGTGCATTGGATATGATCTCAGAGCAGAAGCGACGTGCACCAAAATGGATGCGCAGACTAGGCCTGGAGTGGATCTGGCGCGTATTACTCGAACCCAAACGCATCAAAAGAATCATCAACGCATCTTTGGTGTTCCCATGCATCATCTGCATTGAAACCATCAAGCAAAGGAGGTTTTTAAAGGCGTGCATGAACGTCTTCCCAGAAGTTATTAGACAATTACGAGGACTATGAATGTAAAAACAAGAATGGCACCATCTCCAACTGGTTACCTCCACGTTGGATCTCTGCGAACAGCTTTATACAGTTATCTTTTCGCAAAAAAACACAAGGGGACTTTTCTCCTTCGCATCGAAGACACAGACCGCACCAGATTTGTTGAAGGCGCAATGGAAGGCTTGCTGACTATCTTTAACGCGGTTGGACTTCCATATGACGAAGGTCCTGCACTAGAAGACGGCAAGGTGATTGATAAAGGCGAAAACGGTCCCTACATCCAATCGCAAAGAACTGACATTTATCGAGAGCATGCACAAAAACTTCTCGACTCAAAACATGCCTATCATTGCTTTTGCACAAAAGAACGGCTCGATGAAGTTAGGCAACGCCAACAAGCTGCAAAGCTTCCTACAAAATACGACCGCACTTGTTTAAAGCTGTCTGATGAGGAGGTGAAACAAAAACTGGATGCAGGAGAAGAGCATGTTCTTCGACTAAAAATCCCTGAAGGAGAAACCGTTTTCGAAGATGCAATTCGAGGAACAATAAAAATCCCAAGCACCGAAATCGACGATCAGGTACTCATGAAATCTGATGGGTTCCCAACGTATCACCTAGCAGTGGTTGTTGATGACCACCTCATGAAGGTCACACACATCATACGAGGAGAAGAGTGGATCTCCTCCGTCCCAAAACACATCCTTCTCTACGAAGCTTTTGATTTTCCAAGACCTGTATATGCACATCTGCCGCTTATCCTAAATCCAGACAAATCCAAACTCTCAAAACGACAAGGCGATGTGGCTGTTGAGGACTACCTGAAAAAGGGTTACCTGCCTGAAGCTCTCATCAATTTTGTTGCCCTCCTCGGATTCAACCCGTCTGGAGATCAGGAAATCTATACAGTTGATGAGCTTATCAGTGGCTTTGATCTAAGCAAGATCAACAAGAGCGGAGCTGTCTTTGATGTGACCAAACTCGACTGGATGAACGGTCAATACATCAAGGTCGCAGACAATTCAAGGCTTGCAAAGATGCTTGAAGGGAAGGGGATTGAAATCGAGAACGAAAAACTTCTTAAAATTATCGAGGTTGAAAAACAGCGGTTGAACGTTGTGTTTGATCTTGTTGAAAAGGTTGCAATGTATCAAAATGACCCTACCTACGAAGAGGGGATTCTCGTCTGGAAAAAGAGTGATGCTGAAGATGCACTCGCCCAGTTAACCGCCCTCAAAGAACTCCTCACAAAAGCACCAGATCAAACCTTTGAAACAATTGAATTGATCGAAGGTGCTGTAAAGGAGTATATTAGTAGCAGCGACCTGCAAAACGGAAACGTACTTTGGCCACTCCGCGTTGCACTTTCTGGATCAAAGAAATCTCCAAGTCCATTTGAGCTGCTTTGGATTTTCGGAAAAGAAGAAGCTCTAAAACGCATTCAGTCAGCAATAAACACATTATAATGTTAAAAAAGCTTGTCATCCTTTCGCTCATTATCGCTTGTTCAATGCAGCTAAGCGGTGGGTTTGTCTTTGCTGAAGATATTTCAGATGAAATCAACCAGTTAAATGACAGCATCAACTCAAAACGAGACAGCATCAATCAGCTAAATAGACAGATCAGTGTTTATCAGCAACAGATCGAGGAAAAGCAAGGCGAAGAGGTTAGTCTTGCTGTTGAGATTGATCTTCTTGAAAACAGAGCAGCAAAAACAACACTTGACATCGAAGTAACAAACGAGGAAATCGATCTTGTGAACGCAGAGATCAGCATCATTTCGTCTGAAATCACCGAACTTCAAACACAACTGGAAAAAGAGCAGGGAATGATTGCTGACGTGCTACAAGAAATCCAAGTTCTCGATAACGACCTTCCTCTGCAAACCCTTCTAGGAACAGACTCAATCGCAGAATTATTCGATGAAATTGAACGACTTGAAACAGTAACAAATGACCTCAGCACGGCAGTAGACAGCGCAAAAACAGCAAGACTGGATCTTCTTGAAAGCAAACAAATTGAACAAGAAAAACGAGACAGACTCCTTGTGCTCGAAGAAGAGCTGCAAGATGAAATGAATCTTCTAGAGCAAGAAATCGCCTCAAAAGAACTTCTTGTGCAGGAAGTGCAAGAATCTGAAGCTGAGTTCCAAAACCTGTTGAATCAACTGGAAGAAGAGGAGGCTTTCATCAATCAGCAAATCACTCTTCTGCAAGCCGAGATTGAAGGAAAACTTAATGCCAATGATGAGATTGGTGACAGCTCGATTCTTTCCTGGCCGGTCAACCCAACGATCAGAGGCATTTCAGCGTATTACCACGACCCAACATACCCTTACAGACACCTCTTTGAACACTCAGGAATCGACCTACCAGCCCCAACAGGAACCACCATTGAATGTGCTGCACCTGGATATGTTGCATGGGCAAAAACAGGAAGGCTTTACGGAAATTACGTCATGGTCATTCACACAAACGGTGTTGCAACTCTCTACGCCCACATGTCCAGAATGGATGTTACGTCAGGTGATTTTGTCACCAGGGGACAGTCGCTAGGAGCCATCGGAAGCACCGGCCTTAGCACAGGGCCGCATCTTCACTTTGAAGTGAGAAAAAATGGTATCCCAACAAACCCATTGAACTACTTGATGTCATACTAATATGTTAGAGTTTATTCTAAAATTTTTCGGCTGGGCATTCGTCGTCATCCCTTTGGTCGCATTTTTAAGCGTCTCAATTTGGATCCTGAAAGGAACAGCAGGGGACGACCCAGTAATCATGTCGCTTATTGCCCTTGGCTTCACAATGTTTATCATAGGAGCAATTCTGCTACTCCTCGTTTACCTCACAGGATTTTTTGAACCATCGACATCAATGGCCTTACTGCTGGGGTAGGGAAGTACCCTTGAAAAATATAAAAACAGAGCATCAACTCTGTTTTTAGTTTGATCAATTTATCAACTCACGCAACCTATAAAACATGCAACTACCAATCCAATTTCTTTTTCGAGATTTTCAGACACTAAGCAGGGAAGAGGATCTGAGAACGCCTGCATTATTATTGTGTCGCACAATATATCTTATGCGACATTATACGTTTTGCTTTAACACGTTTCATGCCATATTAATGCCTCCACACATACTATATAACGTTTGGTGGCACCTTCTTTTCCATCATCACATCATCCTACCAAATTTCTCAACCAACGTTTTGGCCCATATTTAAGACTCAAAATTGCTCTCTAACGTTTTCTCATGAGCTGGTACCCATGAGCAAACAAAATCTATCTATCGACCTAAACGTGTGGAATCTACAGGTATCCTGATACCTCTCAAAACAGCACAGCGCAATTTTGAAATAGCAAATTCTGCTCTTTTTGACACTTCCCTCCTTCACCCACCCTATATCTTGCAAACTATTTTACGACACAATCTATTTATAATACACATGCTCTCCAAATCGTAAATCAATATACTCAAGCTCGTCCACCTCCTTTTCAAGAGATGAGATCAACGACTGCAGTCTAACTGATTGGTCCTCAACACTTGCTGTAGGATCAAACAGAATTGAGTAACCCTGTCTGGTTTCAACACTCACCCACTTCCCTGCCAGACGATCAAAAATGGTATGAGTGAAATCAATATTCAGTAGCTCAAGGTGTTCATGGAACAAGAATACCCCTTTCACCTCTGTATCCGTTAAGACAAAATCTCCGATTTGAGCGTCGATTTCATTTTTGTCTGTAAAAATAGGCAAGTCCCCTATCAGGCTTCCATCACTATCACTGGATTGAACAATTTCCGCCTCACTTGCTGACAGTTGCCTTACAAGAACCCCCTCAAGGTCAGCCACAAAATACGCCTCCCCTATCACCCAAAGAAGATTTGCAGTACGCTCTGTGATCGCTAAATGTAAATCGTTTCCAGATGATGAAACAGACACGTCAGCAAAAGTAAACCTCGTTGAAATAGCATTTGAAAGCTCATCTGTCTTAAACAAGAACATGTTTGACTTACTCCAAAACAACAAAGCTGAGTCATCAAGATAGTCAGCAATGATTGGCTCAAGTTCTACGGGGTCAATATGCTCAAGTCCAGAAATCGTAATGTTATTAATGACGAACCGCTGACTACCCAACAAAAAAAGAATCCCAGCAACAAGAAAAGCCAAACAACCAACTGCTGCTAAGAGAGGTTTCAGTGGAATTTTGCGTTTGTTCTGAAAGTAAGGATTCTTTTGTTTCTGTGTCTTCGATTGATACTTCTTTCTTGCAACGCGCTTGAAATGGCTTCGTTTACTCATCTTGTGACGTTCCTGACGTTGTAATGCGAGGAATAAGAGGATTAATTCTGGCTAACACTTCATAAGGAATTGTTCCGGTGTGTTTTGAAATATGATCAGCACTCACAATATGACGACCAGCCCTGCCAAGCAAAATGACCTCATCTTCTTTTTCAAGGCTCGGCACAGACGAAACGTCAATCATGCACATATTCATGCACACCCTACCAATAATCTTACACCGATACCCTTTAACAAGCACCTCTCCAACAGAAGAAAGGCTTCTATCATACCCATCCCAATAGCCTACAGGAATGATAGCAATCCTTCCTGATCGCTTCATAACCTCTGAAAGCCCATACCCAACTGGCGAGCCCATAGCCACTGTTTTGATCTGGGCAATGCGTGTTTTCCAAGTCAGGGCTGGCCTAAGGTCACAGCG
>CAZIDX010000001.1:129029-285363 GCA_964538435.1 uncultured Gammaproteobacteria bacterium
ATATCAGAAAGATCGTCTGGCATAACACCTTGACGATGGGTTCCAGTCTCAAGTTTGATGTGAACATGAATGGACTTCGCACGCTTCTGAGCCACAGACTCTGCATGTCTAATCCCCTCTTTGTCGTAAAGCGTAAGATGAATTGACTGCTCAATGGCATCCAAATACCTATCAAAAAGCGTATATCCAAGTACGATAATTAGCGCTGAAGGAAAATCTTTTCTGAGCAACAAGGCTTCATCAATAGTATCTACCGCAAACGCATCAACCCCAGATCGTCCAGCAATTCGAGCAACCTCAAGAAGCCCATGACCGTATGCATTTGCTTTCAAAACAGCACAAAAACGCGCTTCACCCTCCAACATTGAACGCAAAGTCTCGATGTTGTGGGTAATGGCGCGTTCATTGATTTCCACCCATGTTCTGTGTTTTTGCATGTTTGCCTCTTACAATTTCTTTGATTTCACCATTGGAATATAGGCCTGGTTCTGACTCATCCACTCTATCAACGACTGCTCAAGATCATATTGATCATGCCCAAGAACGATAACATCGGGTTTTGTGATACCCAAGATCTCAAAGCTGCCTAATTCCTCATCACATAACACAGCCTCATCAACAACTCCAATAGATTCTATCGCTCTTCTTCTGCGCTCCTGATTCAACATGGGCCGCTTGTCTTTCAGTGTCTGCACATGTTCGTCGAGCGCTACTCCGACAATCAAATAATCACCTCGAGTCTTAGCAGACCTGAGAAGAAACTTGTGCCCTGAGTGAAGTTGGTCAAATGTCCCAAACACCAGCACTCTTCGACCCATATTATTCCTCACGCGCTTCAGGTCTAAGTGTTGGGAATGCAATGACTTCCTTGATATTTTTTGCCCCAGTAAGGAGCATAATCATTCTATCAACACCAATTCCAAGCCCACATGCCGGTGGCATACCATGCTTAATAGCTTCAAGGTAATCAAAGTCTGTTTGATGTGCTTCGTCAAAACCTGCCTTCTCTCGATCTTTTTCCTCGACAAATCGCTGCTCAAGATCAACTGGATCATTCAACTCTGAGTAGTTGTTTCCGATTTCACTTCCCAAAGCAAAAGCTTCAAAACGCTCAGTGAATCTTGGATCCTCAGACCTCTTGGCAAGAGGTGAAACCTCAACAGGATAATCGTAAACCATTGTCGGCTGCACAAGCTTTTCCTCAACAAGCTCTTCAAACGCGAGTGCCATAAGCCCTCCTGTTGTCGTGGTCTTATCAATGTCTTCATGAAATTTCTTGTTGAGAACCTCTTTTAATGCCACCCTTGCACCATCGAGATCATCCCAAGTTTCAGCTTTAAGCCCGCCAATTTCTTTAACCGCGTCAATGAGTCGCACACGCTTCCATGGACGCTTCAATTCAATCACAACATCTCCATGGTCAATCGATGTTGAACCCGAAGCTGCCAATGACGCTTCTTCAAAGAGCTCTTCAAACAAATCCATTCCATATTCGTAATTCTCATAAGCAACCTGTGCTTCAAACATTGTGAACTCTGGATTGTGATCCCTGTCGATCCCCTCATTCCTGAACACCTTTGTGATTTCATAAACCTTTTCAAAACCACCTACAAGCAATCGCTTCAGATACATCTCGTCAGAAATTCGAAGATAGAAATCTGCATCCAGCGCATTGTGATGCGTTACAAACGGTCGTGCAAATCCCCCACCATACACAGGTTGCAGAGTAGGCGTTTCCACCTCAATAAAACCCTTGCCATCCAACAACCTTCGCATAGATGCAATGATCCTTGTACGAGCCAACATGCGCTCCTTTACTTCATCATTCATGATGAGATCGAGATAGCGTTTTCTAAATCGGGTCTCCACATCACTAATCCCATGCCATTTCTCAGGAAGCGGCAAGATTGTTTTCGAGGCAATATCATAACTTAAGACAAGCAATGATTGCTCACCTTTCTTTGTGACAAAAGTGGTTCCTGTTGCATTCAAGAAATCACCAACATCAACAAAATCATGAAATTTTTGATACTCCTCTTCACCAACGTCATCCCTTTTTAGCGCAAGCTGCACCATCCCACTTTCATCTTGCAGTTGCAAAAACGTAAGCCCTCCATGCTTTCGCAAAAGACGCACACGACCTACAAGTGAAACGTCTTCCCCTGATGTTTCAAGCGCATCAAAACTACCAAGGAACTCACTAACCATGTGGGTTCTTGTTACTTTTGAAGGATATGGATTAACGCCAGCCTCTCTTATTTTTTCAAGGCGAGCTAACCGATCTTTTTCTTCATTCGTCATAGTAAAAAAATACAGCAAATATGCCGTATTTTAACCGATTTCAAGCTGATTTGTCAAAGACTACTCAATCTTGAGGATCTTGTACTGAATCTCACCTGATGGAGCGTCAACCGTTACCTCATCCCCTTCCCTTGCACCCAAAAAAGCCATTCCAATCGGTGCTTCATTGCTGATTTTTCCTTGAATAGGATCTGCCTCAGTTGAACCTACCATTGAGTATGTTTTTTCAACCCCATTCACTTCCACAACAAAACGTGTCCCTAAGGAAATTTCATCATTTCCACTTGATTGCTCAACAAGTACAGCATCCATAATCATTCCTTCAAGCTGAACAATTCTTGCTTCGTTAAGACCTTGGCGCTCTTTTGCATCTTGATATTCGAAATTCTCGGAAAGATCTCCGAGCTCTTTTGCTTGAGAAATATCCTCGGCAATCTGTTTTCGATCCTCAACTCTTCGTCTTTGAATTTCTGTTTTGAGATCCTCGAGGCCTTCTTTAGAAATATAGGTTGGCATAATGAAACAAATGTCACTCGCGGTTAGTCCACGAGTGTTTAATAACTCTAAGCGACTTTCTCCTTCTTGTCAAGGTCAACACCGGTCTCACTACAACTGACCGAACAAAAACCACCATTCAAGAATTTGCCTAGCAAGAGGCACTGCAGCATCATTACTTTCCCCACCCTCCTCAACAAGTACGGCAATAGCTAGCGAAGGGTCTTCATAGGGGGCAAAACCTGTAAACCAAGAATGATAAGGCCTATCTCCAGGTGTCTGTGCTGTCCCTGTTTTTCCTGCTGAAGTTTCAGTGAGTGTTGAAAGCGATATGGCACTTCCCTGAGTCACCGTCTGACGCATTCCCTGACGGACAACCATCATCGAGTACTCATCCAAATTTTCAATCGGAGTCAGCTCCCCTTTTGAAAGATCAAACGATCCGTAACCATCAACTGCCTCAACTAAGTACGGCTCAAAATAATGCCCACCATTTGCAATAGCTGCTGTTGCAACAGCCATCTGAAGAGGAGTCGTGAGAAAATCCCCCTGACCAATCGCTAAGTGATAGGTGTCACCAACATACCAACGCTCGCCCTTGATTTCCTCCTTCCAGTCTTTTGTCGGAAGAAATCCATCATTTTCACCTGGTAAATCTATACCTGTCTCTGCCCCAAACCCAAACCGTGATGCGTATTCATTAATGCGCGCAACCCCCAAACCTTTTGTAGTATCAAAACCACCACCGACAATATAAAAGTAGGTATTCACAGAATCTGAGATCGCTTTCCTTGCATCTGTAATCCCATGACCGCCAGGTCGCCAATCCGGAAAAAACCAACTACTGATCGATAAGCCACCCGTTGATAAAAACGAAGTGTATTCACCTACAACCCCCTCTGCTAATGCTGCATATGCAACAAAGGGCTTGAAAGTGGAGCCTGATGGGTATTCACCAGAGATCGCTCTATGAAAAAGAGGTTGATCCTCATCTTCCAAAAGCTCGGTATATGTTTCTTGATCAATACCACCAATAAACAAATTCGAATCATACGAAGGCAAACTAACAAGAGCTCTTACGGCCCCGGTCTGTGGGTCAATCGCAACAACCGAACCCTTTGTAGCTCCTGTCACATCAAGAGTATCCTGCAAGGATTGTTCAATAAACTTTTGAAAACTTAGATCAATACCCAAAGAAATATCAGCACCTGAAACCGAATCTGTTTTAGAATGAATTGATTGTTTTGTTCCACTGGCATTTACCTCATAAACAATCTTTCCAGGTTGCCCCCTGAGCAGCGACTCAAAAGATTGTTCGATCCCTGTCTTCCCAATCTCATCAACAGGCCGATATTCATCATGAGCATCTAATTCCCTCGCGCTAATAAGACCTGTGTAACCTAGAATATGTGACAAAGACTGCGCTGAGAGGTCATAAACACGCTTTGTTCCTGTCTGAAGATCAAAACCAGGAATATTTACAACCTCAATGGCCAAGCGCATTGCAAGCTCATATGGCACATGCTCCTTGATTGGAATGGGCTCATACAAACGACTTGAATATTCTGAAATAAGAAGATCGATATCAGTTGGCTGCAAGCCAGACAAATCCGCAACACGCTCAATCGCCGCAGCTCTTTCTGTGTCATCATCTGGAATGTCAGCAATTGTCATAGTAACCGTAAACAACGGCTCATTGGTGGCGATTACCTCACCCCATCGATCTAAAACTTCCCCTCTTCCCGGAACAATATGTTCAGTGCGCTGTCGGTTATTCTCAGCCAATGCCGCAAAGGATTCCCCTTGAAAAATTTGTAAATGAGCAGATCTTATCAAGAACAACGCAAAGATTGCAGCAAGTAAAACCAAGAATGTCTTTACTCGTGATTTTAAAAAGGTTGGCCCCAAATAAGATGTTCTTGATCCGGGATGGGAAGAATCGAACGCATCTAGATGATCTAAAAACGTTGCATGTGTCTTATCATAAGTCGACCCAGCAGACTGATCATCTTGGAGCACAAATATCCTTGATTGTTTCTTTCGTTTGAAAATCATGATCTTGGAAAGGCTTTTTCTGGTCGGACATTAAACACATTTAAAACCCACTCTGAAATTGGATAAATGAAAAAAAGCGAAACACCAGCAAGTGCAACCCTCCAAACGAAAAACTCAAACAAGCCTAGCAGTGACGCGCTTGGACCACTGAAAAAAGACGCAATGAAATAGATAACTAGTTCAATCGATGAAATCCCGATAATTGTCGTAATGGTTGTCGCCATGACTCCATAAAAAGATCTGTTTGAAAAAAGTGATCTAAATGCAGTCACAACAATAATTGCACCACCGATAAATGCCAAGATATTAAATGGCACCAATGAAAGACCGTGAAAATCTAAAAAGAAACCTTCCAAAACAAACCACCACGCAACAACAACCAAGCCAAATCTCTGGATAAGATATACCGACAAGGTAATAACAAGAGGGAAAAAAGCAAAAGGTTCTGGCAAAGAGGTAATCAAGCTACTTTCAAGAAAATAAGCAACGAGGAACGCCGACAGAACGACAATCATTCTTGTCATAGAGATTCATCGATTACAACAAACACTAATGTGTGTCGACGAGAATCTGTAAGCGGCTCGACGATTGCTTGCTTGAATGGATTCTGCGGCTCTGACTGAATCGCATTTACAATCCCAACTAGCAATCCTCCAGGAATACCTTCTTCTAAACCAGAGGTCACAACAAGATTGTTTACTTCCATATCCTCATCTTGAGGAATGTAGAGCATGTTTAGCAAACTTGTCCCCTGCCCCTCGATTAAGCCAATTGTCCTGTTTTCATTTAACAGAGAAACAGCTGTTGCAGACTCATTGTGAGTAATCCCCGTGACGGTTGAACTCTCCGGTGTGACTGAGGATATTTTTCCAACAATGATCCCATCACCAACAACTACAGGCAACCCCTTTCTAACACCATCACTTGATCCCACGTCAAGTAAAAATCTATCTACCTCAGAAACAGAACTTCTACTAATAATTGATGCTGGCAAAAGCCTGTCATCTACACGCTGATGAAAGCCCAAAAGCGCGCGGAGTTCGGCGTTTTCATCTTCCAGTTTTTCAATATTCGCTGCAGTTAGAGCAAAATAGTCACGTTCTACAATCAATTGCTCAAGCTCATCAGTACTAAGGTTTGGGCTGCCAAAAGAAAAATAGGCCCAACGAAAAATGTTGGTCCCAACCTGCGTAAGCGGTCTTTGAATGAAGGCAGTTGCCTTTGAAAAACTTCCAGTCAATACAACAACCATCAACAACACGAGAATTATTGGAACAAAAATTCGTCGTTTTTCAGAGACAGCACGAATGAGCTGTTTCAACATAGGCTAAATAATCCCCCCTTCGCTCGCTGATGGCAAGCTAATATCCTTCAGAAGTTCAGGATCCTCAAGAAGCAGACCTGCACCCCTCACAACCGATGTCAAAGGATCATCAGCAACACGCACCGGGATCGCAGCCTGTCTTGCAATTAACTTATCGATTCCCCGCAAAAGAGAAGTGCCTCCTGTTAGGACAATCCCTCTCTCATAAATATCTGCAACCAATTCCGGTGGCGTTGCCTCAAGTGTTGCTTTAACATTTGCAACAATCGCACGCACTGAACGTTCAGTCGCTTCCCTGATCTGCGAATCATTAACAATGATCTCCTTCGGAAGACCCGTGAGCAAGTCTCTTCCACGCATCTCAATCTCAAGCGGCTCGTCTTGTTCAATCGCGCTTCCAATTCTCATTTTGATTCGCTCAGCCTTACGCTCACCCAAAAGCAAATTAAACACTTCACGTGCATATTGAATAATATTCTTATTCAGCTCGTCACCTGCTGTATTAAGAGACTTCCATGTTACAACACCAGCAAGAGACATCACAGCGATCTCTGTTGTACCTCCACCAATATCAACCACCATCATTCCAAGCGAATCAGAAAGTGGAAGTCTTGCCCCGAGCGCAGCGAGCATTGGATTTTCTACAAGATGAACCTTGCGCGCACCTGCAGAGAGCGCAGCATCTTCAATCGCTTTTCTCTCAACCTCTGTTGTTTCAAGCGGTACCCCCACAACCACCGTTGGCCTAGGTACAATGGTAAATGATTCTGAATGCACTTTATCAATAAAATACTTGAGCATTTTTTCAGTTACTTCAAAATCAGAAATTACACCCTTGCTTAGGGGCTTCGTTGTCTGAATATGCGGCGGAGTTTTTCCAAGCATATTCTTTGCATCCTTCCCAACCGCAAGAATCTGATCAGTACGCATGTTGACCGCAACAATCGAAGGTTCATTAATCACAATTCCCCCGTCTGATGAATAGACAAGTGTATTTGATGTTCCAAGATCAATTCCTAAGTCCTTTGAAAAATGTCCGAAGAGTTTATTGAGCATAACAACGCTAACCAAAAAAGAGACCTTAAGTCCCCATGATTTTACCCGAGTTGCAAGGCCACAGCAAGCGACCGTTGATCTATTTTTGTGCTCAAGTATTGCGTTTTCTTGATGTCAAAAAAATGAGCTCAACAATTGACACAATAAGAACGATTCCAACCATAATCCACCATCGAAGCATGCCTTTTCCAAGAAATACGAGTGCGGCAATGAAAATTGTTGATAGTAGGAGCGCATGCCTGAACGACCTCATGCTAAGCACGGCTACTAACCCATCTTGCTTTGTCCACAGGCGAATAAGCACCCCAATCACCGACAACGATCCAACAAGCGCAATTGCTAGACTCAAATAAAAGAGCCATAACCCCAATCCACCAGATCGTGTAGGATCCACACCATTTAACACAACTAACCAACCTATCCAAGCGGCAACACTGGCAACTGACATAATGATTAGAAACATTCTAAATGTCATACCTGACGATCTTTTATCACACGATAAGAAATACGCTGCACCACACCCTGACCAAGCTTCTCATCGATCAAAGCGAATAAGGCTGTCTCTCGCTCCTTTAAGAACTCACACACCACACCGCTCTTTCCACCAATCGTAAGCTTCCCCTTTGCAAACATCTCCGCTCTTGCATCCCCTTCCCCACCAGCAGGCAAAACCTGTTTCAGTTTTTCGTTTGCAGTAGCAACAATAAACGATGCTGTAAGTTGTCGACCGATGTTCGCTCGTTTTACAGCACCTGAAAGAAGGTTGTCCATTTGTGAAAATCCCATATACCCATTCTACTACTTCTGCCTGAACTCACAAATATCCGCAAAGTCACAAAACTTACAACTAAAACCTGGCGTAGCCTGAAATGATGATTTTCTGATCTTTTCAACACGTTCAAGAATGCGTTCCTGCAGATTTACAAGATCATCATCTGAAGCCAAAAACGAAACGCGAGAGTTATCTTCAAGATAATGAAACGTAAGTTTTTTTGGATTAAGTCCCAGCACATCACGCGCAGCAAGTTGATACAGATAAAGTTGCTCCTTGTCCTCCTTTGACATCTTCTTTTCCGTTTTTGGACTTCCAGTCTTGTAATCAACAATTTCAACACCGTCTTCAAATACATCGATTCGATCAATGCGCCCCTTCAAAACAATATCCCCAAACTTAAGCGTAAATCCCTGCTCGACACTTACAGGCTTCGGCATATTCGTGCTCAAATCCTTGTAAAAAGACCTGAGCGACTTTTTCCCCTTTGCCCGATACTCTTCTCGTTGAGTGTCATTCACATACCACTCATCCTGCCAACACAACTCGTACATCTCTAAGAGCTCATCAAGTTCCACTGGTACGACTTCATCTCCACTTGACGCACCACCAAACAGACTTGCCTGCTGTTGTCCGGTTCTCTCAAGCCACACCGTGAAAAACCGTTGTAACGTGTTGTGCATTGTCTTCCCGAACGAAAAAGTCCATTTTCCAAAAACAGGCACCTTCAAAACATGAGCAAACTTGTACTGAAGTGGACAAGTCTTAAAAGCCGCAAGCTGTGTGAAGGAAAATTGCTTTGGAACAGGAATCTGCACATCATCGTTCGTTTCACTGACCCCCTTATCTTCGTCAAAAATCTCAAGCTCCTTCACCGAAGCTCCATCTTCGCCGATCTCATACCCAAGCTCATGCAAAAATTTTGAAAGCTTCCGTTTTCGGACTCCTCCGTAATCACTTGCCGATGTCATGTAAAGACCATCCTTTGCCCTTGTCATTGCAACATAGAACAACCGTCTTTCTTCTTCAATATGATCTCCAGCCTCGTCAGAAGGACCAGCAAGTCCTTCTGACACTGGAATAGCATCTGACTTCCTTCTTGTTGGAAAACGTTGATCAACAAGATTCACAACAAACACATGCTTAAACTCCAGCCCCTTTGCCGCATGTACAGTCATGATACGAACCATGTCAGGCCCTGCATCAAGATCGATATTCAACGAACCTTCCTCGCCCGCATCACGCTCATGTGCAAACTCCTCGAGAAAGTGATGCAAAACCGGATGCTCATGCCTTCTCTCAAAAGATTTAAGTCGTTGATACATCTGTTGCAAAAACCCAAAACCTTCTAGCTTCTCTCGCTCACCAAGACCATTCATCCATTCAAGGTACCCTGAGATTTTCAAAATATGAATAAACAACTCGCTCACATTCCTCCCCCGAGCCTCTTTTTGGAACCCACGAATCATCTCTGCAAGATTGTGAAGTGTGGTTGATTGTTCAGGATCAAGCTCTAGCAATGACTGAGAAAGTTCAATGGCTTCAAAAAGACTCTTACCTTTCCTACGAGCAAGATGATTAAGCTCAATAATAGTCGTCTCATCAATCTCAAGCATCTCCATCGAGAGTATTCGATACACACTAGAACTCTCGTATGGATCATTCACCACACGCATAAACGCCATCACATCAAGCACAACAGGCTTTGTGTAAAGCCCTCTGAGCGCAAGAAACTGATACGGAATCTTGTGCCTCTCAAGCGTCTGTGCAAAATCCGTTCCAGCGCTATTTGAACGCACAAGCACAGCAAAATCATTCCACACAAGTTCTGAGTTTAACTCTTTAAGATCGAGGATCTTTTCCGCCACCATACGCACCTCATCCTCCAATCTCTCTGCATGGATATGCTCAATCACCCCCTCACCTTCTCTGTGAGCACGCAATTTCTTCGAAAGCTTCCCTTCAGAACTTGCCTCAAGTCGATTCGGATTATTATTCTGAATAAACCCATGTGCATGATCAAGAATCGTTTGCACGGAGCGATAGTTGCTAGTAAGCACAACCTTCTTTGTGTCCGGATAATCCTGCTCAAAGCGCAAAATGTTTGCAAGCGACGCTCCTCGAAATTTATAAATAGACTGATCATCATCCCCCACAACCGTAATGTTGTTCCCAGGCTTGGCAATAGCTTTTACCAACCTATACTGAGCATCGTTTGTGTCCTGAAACTCATCCACCAACACATATGGATACCGCCTTTGAACCTCTGCCAGAACCCCAGGTCTCTTACTAAGAAGTTGGAGCGCGTAAAGAATCAAGTCACCAAAATCAAGCGAGTCATTCTCAAGCAAGATTGATTGATACGTATGATACGCCCGCGCTAATTCATCGAGTCGCTTTATCTCTGCTGTCATCTCCTCAGAGGCCTGTGCAGCATCCAAATCTGCTCTCTGCTCTTCCACAAAGGCCAGATAGGCTTCAGGGTCCATGCCCATGTCCTTCAAGCGCGAGAAGTGAGTAAGCATTGAACGAATATACTTCGTAGGGTTACCAAGCGGCCTGTAATGATCAAGCTCAAATCGATCAAAATTCTGTCTTGCCAAAAGCCAGGCATCAAGTTCGTTTGCAAGCTGAAAATCTGTTGGCAGACCAATCTCCACTCCAAACTCTCTAAGCAGCCGCTCACAAAAAGAATGAAAGGTCGAGATCTGCAAATCAACGTACCCATAAGGCAAAAGCATATCCACCCGCTCCTCCATTTCTGCTGCCGCCTTGTCTGTGAACGTTAAAGCAAGAATCTGCTCAGGCTTCACAAGCCCCTGATCAATAAGCCATGCAATCCTGCGTGTAACAACCATTGTCTTCCCTGTTCCTGCACCAGCAACAATCATCAGCGGCCCTTCCTTGTGGACCACTGCATCTTTTTGCTCTTCATTGAGCATTTCAAGCAAATCTTGTGTATTCATATCGCAACTATCATATCATATTTAAAAAGTGCTGATTGTTGTCAAAAAACAAGACAAAACCCTTGACAAAAGCTTAAAAACAAGGTAATCCTTAATGGCCGATTTTGGCTGAAAGGAAGGTATCGATGTCACACCAACCCCCCGCACGACAGGACCAATTCCTGGATGTGCAGATCGTCCTGGGTCAACACACGATCGACCAGGACACACGACGCGTTTCGATCCTGCTCAAGGTCGAGCCTGCGAACACACCTCGCAACACAGACCGCGCACTCGACTACCGAATGGTCATCGACCGATCCGGTTCCATGTCGAGCTCAATCGGCCATGCTCACATGTCCCGACTCGAGGCTGCCAAGACGGCTGTCTCCGCGCTCGTCCGCAACCTAGGCGCCATCGATCAGGCCATGCTCTGCAGCTTCGACGACAAGGGTCGAGTGGATGTCTCCCTGGACCGCATGACCTCTGCGCGAATCAACACGATGTTGCGCAGGCTCGCTTCCATGGAGACGGGTAACAGTACAGAGATCTCCAGCGGCGTACGCCTGGCTCTTGCACCGCAGACGCACGACAAGGTCCCCACGCGCCTGATCCTCCTCACCGACGGTCAGAGCCACCCGAACGTCCGCAGAGATCACCAGCGACTCCTCGAGCTCGCTGATCGTTCCCGTAAGCTCGGCATCCCCTGGCTCATCTACGGAACCGGTGTGGACTACGACTTCGAGCTGCTCCAGCAGCTCCAGGCTCGCATCGGCCACGGTTCGTTCTGCAAGCACGTTCTGGACATGACTGGCTTCGAAGCTCACCTTCAAGGTGAGCTCGCATTCCATCGCGGAATCGCCATCGAGGGCCTCAAGATCAGCGGTCAGGCCAAGTTCGGCCAGATCACCAAGGTGCTTCACTTCTGCCCCAGTCAGCAGGAGCTGCCCAACCGCGACGAAACCGACCAGAACAAGCCCTTGCCGCGTGACTACTTCACCCGCGGTGAGTTCCACGATGCTATTGGCTGCCTCGATCACTTCCGTGGTCAGCAGCTTCTCATCGAGATGGAAGTTCCACGCGTTGGCTGTGGCGTCCTCGACCTCATCGAGTTCAAGCTCGAGGGTCGTCAGCTCTCACGTGGTCTCCTGCACTTCAGCGAGCGCGTCAGTGCACAGGTCACCGTCGCTGATGATTCCAGCCAGGTCTCCAGCTACAACCCTGAAGTCCTCCGGGTCTACCAGGAAATGTCAGCTGCCCGCGCTGCCAAGCGTGAGGAGTACGAACGTGCTGCCCAGCTCTACCAGGCAACCGGCAACATGAGAGCTGCCACCGACATGCAGACCTTGCACCAGATGTCAGTGGCTGGTCACGATCGCACTGGCCTCCACCGCGAGGCGCACACCATGACCGGCGGCTACACCTCCATGTGCTTCACCGAGGAGATCGGTGTTCTGCACAACCGCGACTCGGACAGCCAACCATGAGTGCGCTCACCTGCCCGGAGTGTGGGACCACTTATCCCAAAGGCACCCCCATGTGTCTGGATGACGGCCACATCTTCGTCAAGACAGATGCAGGTCAACAGAGCGCTGAGCTTGCAGAGGAGCCTATCCAGCTGCCGGCCCCGCGCAACGGCAAGCTGGCAAGACTCGAGCCTGGACCGGGTCCCCAGTTCTACATCGATGTGACACATGTCGATGGAACGGACTTCCCGCCAGGAACACATCTCCAGCACTTTCCCCTCGAGCATCTCACTCGGGGCGAGCTGCGCGTAGGACGACGCACCAGAGGAAAACGGACACCCTACCAGCCTGAGGTCGATTTCCTAGACCTCATTCGAGATCACGCACTGGGAGGTCATGTGATCATCTCTCGCCTGCAGGCCACCCTGCTCATGGACGAGAGTGTTCCAGCGATTCGGCATCAGCCCGATCAGATCACGACCTGGATACGGCGCTCAGGATCACCTGACAACAGAGCCCTGCGACCAAACCAGGTCGCCAAGCTGCGCCAACGCGACGTCATCACATTCGGAAAGCCAGCACTGCGCTACGTGCGCGTCCGTGTTTGGTGGGACGAATAGACGCACAACCCCGCACTCGTTAGAGTCCGGGGTTTTCTATTACGCAAATTGAAAACCGAGTCCTTTCAGACCCGGTCGTTTCTCAGTAGCCCAGACCGAGAGCATTCTCGATCAGAACATTATGTGAAGCCACGAATCGGCTTCCGATGTTGTCGCGCTCATCCTGAAGCGCGCGCATGAGACCTTCTTCCCGCAAGCAAGCAGGATTGGATTCGGCCAACGCACTCGCATGCATAAGCGCTCGCGCCCACTCCTCGAACTTCTCGTCCGTGGGGGCTACAGCCACGCTCAAGTAGCACTTGTACTGCCCAGGCCATTGCACACCCGCCAGTGGGAACTCACCGCCAGCATCTGCATCCACACACGCCACGATCTCGTCCACGATGATCGGATCACGGATCTCCTCGTAGAGTTCACGGGTACCAGCGAGAGGACCACCTTCCGCAGCTTGACGCGTTCCACCGAACAGAGAGAATCGACCGCGACATTCCGGGTTGGGGTGCTTGTGATCCTTCTTCTGCAGCAGAACCGAGTCGAGTGATGCGTTCGCGATCACGGTCACAGCTCCGAACAGCCCCATGCGCTCGAACCTCACGAGCATCCAGGACCGAATCGCAGCAGCGCGGTGTTCATTGATCGAGACACGATCCAGACGACCATTCACCTTGACAGACGCCAGCTGTCCGTTCAAGGACAGCAGAACCGCGTCATCAGCCTCAGGGATACCGAGAAGTCGGCGCACCCAGGCGTCCTCACCCTCCTTGGCATGATCCGGGTGTCGCCCCGGAGTCAGCTCGATCGGACAACTCACCAGCATGGGACCTCCTTTGCTAGCGGAGCTAAAACTTAATAAACATTAGACATGATGTCAACCTTTAGGCTATACTTGTGTCTCCTCGCATGGAAAAACATATGGAAAACAAAAAACTCGACTCAGTAGTCGATTTTCTATTCGAAACCGGAATGCTCGCTCACACCCCACGAAGCGGATTCTTTTTCCTGGGAAGCGGAGAGCAAAGCGTAGCAGAACACATCAACCGCGCATCGTTTGTAGGATACTGCCTCGCCCAACTCGCAGGAGACGTTGATGTAGGAAAGGTAGTACAACTCTGCCTGTTCCATGACGTATCAGAATCACGCATCTCTGACCTCAACTACGTTCACCAGATGTACACAGAACGTCTAGAGGACAAGGCACATGAGGACCTTACTTCTTCCCTACCCTTTGGCGATCATATGAAGGGCCTAATTGACGAGTATGAAGATCGAGAAACAAAGGAATCAATTCTTGCCAAAGATGCAGACAACATTGAACTGATTCTTTCGCTCAAGGAGCAACTCGACATTGGCAACGAACGCGCCAAGACCTGGATTCCAAGCGCACTTGAACGACTCAAAAGCGAAGAAGCTAAAATGCTTGGAAAGCGAATCGTGGAGACCGACTCTGACCGCTGGTGGTTTGCAGACAAGACAGACGACTGGTGGGTCAACCGAAAGAAATAAACAAAAAAACCGGCCTTGCGGCTGGTTTTTTAATTAAGCTCCTTGTCAATTGCCTGCATGCTCTCAATGCGTTTTTCAATTTTTGTCTTGAATCCACTGAGTAAAATTGATGTTGCCTTAACAAGATTATCCTCACTTCCACCATCGGCTTCAATCTGATCTCTTTTTCCATAAAAAATTTCAGCTTGCCTATCTTTCAACCCAATGAAATCCAGTATCTGCTCACCACTCATCTCCTCTGAGTCCTCACCTACATCTTCTTTGCCTGCCAAGTGCTTCCAAATTTTCTCTTCAACGCTTGGGTCCAATAAAAATTCTGCTACCTCCTTTGTGTTCCTAAAAACTCGCGATTCATGCCTGAGGTTGCGATCGTATTGTTTCCTGAGCTCCTGCAATGTCAATACTTTGAATCCAAATGCTGTATCCTTGCGTCTTTGAAACGCTTGAGGATCCACCATGATTGATTTGTAAAAAAACTCAAATGGGTAATCAACCTTCACCGGCCCATCCGCCCCCTGCACCTCAACCTGCAAAACCCCACCAAGCCTTCTTACCTCTTCACCCTTGTACCGCTTATAACGCCCCTTGTTCGCAAATTTGACTCCAGGAATATTTCTCAAACGTCTCCTGATTTCATTAAGAGAATCAAGGCTCTCAACAGCAACGTCTAGATCACCAGGAAAAACCTCTTTCAATGAATCAATATCCCTTTTCATGCCCTGCAAAAATCTAGCTGTGCTAGCAAACACAACATAATCAGGAATATCCTGAAGCGCATCACGAATCTGAGTGAGTGCTGTCTCCATTGCTTGTTGCTTAATCTCAATCGGAACATCATCACTCTCAATATCAAGAGCCTCAGGCTGCGGCTCCTGCACCTCAGCTAATTTTGCTTGATCTAATTCAAAAGCACACATACTTCCCAAATTGTATCACAAAACCGGCCTCTCGACCGGTTTCTTATAATCTCTATCCACCCCACAAGCAAGCTATCATCTCAAACCAGTTAGGAGGTAATGTGAGAATTTCACGAGGTGGTGGTCATCTATACTTCGAGATGGCCCGGCTCCGCCGAGTGAGATACTCGCATTACCTGCTAACTGGCGTCAATCTCAGCCTAGGCTTTTGCTTGCTCTGCCTCCTCAATCATATCTTTCACCTTCATAAGCGTGATAATGGTTCCACGCTCCTGCTCTGCAAGTTTGTTCTGAATGAACTTGATGGTTTCCTTCATCCGAGGGATGTACACATACTCTAGCGCATTCACACGCCGCCGAGTCTTCTCAATCTCCTCTGCAAGAAGCTTTGCGCTGTGCTCAACCTCTGCGAGCCTCACCATGCTCTCAAGTGACTCTGAGAAATTCTGCAACGCAACATCAAGCTCTGAACTTGTAAAGCTGAATCCATACGAAAGAAAGTCACCTTCCTGTTTGTACTCAAACTGAGGCACCTCTACACTCATCACGTTCTTCACCTCTGCACTGAGGTATGTCTTCATGCTCGGCAAGAGGAACGCGCTCTTTAGCACAGATGGAGGTGTCTTAGCAGATGCAAACAAGAATGCACGAAACCCCACAGCAAGCTGATCTTCAACGGTTTCCCTGAGGGTCTTTGCTTCACGAATAATCTCCATGAACTGTTTCATGAGACCATCACGCTTGTCCTTAAGTAGCTTATAACCTCGCTGAGAGGTCTTCAGCTTGCGCTTAAGAAGCAGCAATTCTTGTCGTGTTGGATTGACTCCTAAGGCATTTGCCATAAGGATTATTCGTTATCTGACTTGTCTTCTTTCTTAGGAAGATACTTCTCAATATGATGCTCTTTGAGCCTCTTGAGCTCACGTTTTGGCAAGATAGTGAAAAGCTTCCAAGCGATTTCAAGAGTCTCTTCAATTGACCGATCATCATCCTTTCCTTGAGTGATAAACTCCTTTTCAAACGCTTCAGCAAACTTGATGTATGCACGTTCAGCATCACTAAGAGCTGACTCACCAAGAATCACCGCAAGCTCACGAGCCTCTTTACCTGTCGCATATCCAGCAAAGAGCTGGTTAGCAACACCTGAGTGGTCATCACGTGTCTTTCCTTCTCCAATACCCTTTGACGCAAGTCGTGAAAGAGATGGAAGTGGATCAATACATGGATAAATACCCTTTCGGTAAAGCTCTCGAGAAACAACCACCTGCCCCTCTGTAATGTAACCCGTAAGGTCAGGGATTGGGTGAGTCTTATCGTCTTCTGGCATGGTCAAGATCGGAATCTGTGTTACTGATCCTTTTCGTCCGCGAATCTTTCCTGCTCGTTCGTAGATAGTTGAAAGGTCCGTGTAGAGATATCCAGGATAACCACGTCGTCCAGGAATCTCCTTACGAGCCGCACCAACTTCTCGAAGTGCCTCACAGTAGTTGGTAAGGTCTGTCAAAATCACGAGTACATGCTTGCCTTTTTCAAACGCAAGGTACTCTGCTGTTGTGAGCGCCATTCGTGGAAGTGTGATTCGTTCAACCACTGGATCATCAGCTAGGTTGATAAAAAGCACTGATCGCTCAATCGCCCCTGTTTTCTTGAACTCATTGATAAAAAACTCAGACTCCTCAAACGTCACACCCATCGCACCAAAAATCACACAGAAATCCTCATCATCACCACCAGCATCAGAAACAACCTTTGCCTGACGCGCAATCTGCGCGGCAATCTCATTATGTGGAAGTCCAGCACCTGAGAAGAGTGGAAGTTTCTGTCCACGCACAAGTGTGTTAAGCCCATCAATGGTTGAAATACCAGTCTGGTAAAAGTCCTCTGGAAGCTCACGTGAGTACGGGTTGATTGGAGCACCGTTGATATCCAAATACTTCTCTGGAATCACAGCAGGCATACCATCCTTTGGATCAGCCACTCCTGAGAACACTCGTCCAAGCATGTCTGTTGACACACCGATCTGAAGTGTCTTCCCAAGGAATGTTGCTGTTGCATTGTCCACGTCAATCCCTGATGTTCCCTCAAACATCTGCACAACCGCGTGCTTGTCTGTGATCTCAAGAACACGACCTCGTCGCTTTTCTCCATCACCAAGCTCCACCTCTACAATTTCTTCGTACATGACATCTGTAATGCCATCCACGATCACAAGTGGTCCCTGGACCTCCTTGATTGTCTTGTATCGTTTTTCCATATTATTGCGCAGAGATTAAATTCTTAATCTGATCTGCTGCTGTCTTTGCAAGTCCTTTAAGCTTGTCCTCGTCTGTCTCTAGTTTTGCTTTTGCAATCTCATCCTTAAACGGAAGCTCCGAAAGGTCTTTTACTTTTACATCCTTCTCTACAGCCTGAGTAGCATTCTCATGGAAGGTCATAATAGCCTTTAGCATGAGGTACATCCGTGCAGGAGGTGTGTATCCATCAACATCATCAAACGCAAACTGCTGCAAGTAGTCCTCACGAATTGACTTGGCAGTATCAAGCACAACCTGCTCCTTTGCAGAGAGCGCATCAAGACCAACAAGCTTTACAATCTCCTGCAAACTGGACTCTTCCTGAAGAATTCCCATTGCTTCCATTCGCATTTCAGGCCAATCATTTCCAAAGTTCGCTCTCGCGTACTCTTCAATGTTATCCGTGTAAAGAGAGTAACTGTTGAGCCAATGAATCGCTGGGAAGTGACGTCGGTTAGCAAGCCCAGAGTCAAGCCCCCAGAACACCTTTGTCACACGAAGCGTGTTCTGTGTAACAGGCTCTGAAAGGTCTCCACCAGGAGGACTCACCGCACCAATAACAGAAAGTGACCCCTTGCGATCATCTTCTCCAAGACAGTTCACAGCACCAGCACGCTCGTAGAACGCAGCTGTTCGTGAACCCAAGTACGCTGGGTATCCCTCCTCACCAGGCATCTCCTCTAGTCGTCCAGAGATCTCACGAAGCGCCTCAGCCCATCGTGAAGTTGAGTCAGCCATAAGAGCCACATTGTAGCCCATGTCTCGGTAATACTCTGCCAAAGTAATTCCTGTGTACACAGACGCCTCACGCGCTGCCACAGGCATGTTTGATGTGTTTGCGATCATGGATGTTCGTTCCATGAGTGGCTTTCCTGACTTCGGGTCAATAAGCTCCGGGAACTCAACCAACACGTCTGTCATCTCGTTTCCACGCTCACCACAACCAATGTAGATGATGATGTCAGCATCACAATGCTTAGCAAGCGACTGCTGCGTCACGGTCTTTCCTGCTCCAAACGGTCCAGGAATACATGCTGCTCCACCTTTAACCAGTGGGAAGAATGTGTCCAAAATGCGCTGCCCAGTCACAAGCGGAGTCTTAGGCAAAACCTTTTCCTTGTACGGTCGTGGCTTTCGAATCGGCCATTTCTGCATCATTTGAATCTCAACATCTCCAACCTTCCCGATCACTTCTTCCACAGTGTATGAACCACTCTTTACTCCGGTGATCGTTCCCTCCACTCCAGGCGGCACCATGATTTTGTGCTCAATAAGATCGGTTTCTTGAACGGTTCCGATAACATCACCAGGATGCACTGGCTCACCATCGCTCATAAGGGCCTTAAAGTCCCATTTCTTTTCACGGTCAAGTCCAGGCGCCTCAATTCCTTTTGTAATGTAAGGAGACTGAGCGATGCGTTCGATCGACTCAAGAGGGCGCTGAACACCGTCATAAATTGATTTCAAGATTCCGGGCCCAAGCTCTACAGAGAGAGGCATTCCTGTCATAAGTACTGGGTCACCTGGTTTGAGACCAGCTGTATCCTCGTACACCTGAATGGATGCCGTGTCACCCTGGAGTTTGATGATTTCACCCACAAGCTTGTGCTCACCGATTTTAACCACGTCGAACATTCGCGCGTTGGTCATTTCAGCGGCAACCACAAGTGGTCCAGAAACCTTGATGATAACTCCGTTGTGTTCTTTCGCCATAAATTAATTGTTGAATAGAATATCGCTTCCAATCGCCTGCTCAACAATCTTTTTCAAGTTTGCCAAACCGTCCTTTGTTGCCCCTTGCGGAGACGGAACAGTCACAAGCGCTGGAAGTGCTTCGTTTTTAAATGCTTCATCAAGGCTTGAGCGCACACGCGTGGCCCACTCCTCGGTAATGAATACTGCTGCAAATTGGTCTGATTTGAGTGTCTTGATGATCTCATCAATTTCACTCTCTTCCTTGATTGGCAAGCAAGCCACACCAAGAGGAATAAACCCCATGATGGCTTCCTCACTTCCAATGACACCAATTTTGTAGTTTTGCTCTGCCATATTAGTACGTATCTACAAGATGCTTTCGAATCTCTGAAGGCTCAATCTCACCAAACTTCAATGCCATGATTGTGCTCAGATTCTTGATCGCAAATTTCTTTCCAAAGTAATACGCAACCACCACTTCAGGCCCATACCCAATAAGCTTAGCCTTCTTGAGATGATCAATGATCACATTATTGATTCCCCGAGACAGTCTCCAGATCTCCCTATCCTTCATGTAGTCCTCAATGTGCTCATCAAGCATCGGCGGAAAGTAATTTCTAAGCTGACCTACAAATTCTGCTTCATCCGCAGAATCAACATGAGCCATAAAAACATGTAATGAGATATTCCCATAACTGTTTAAACGTTCCTTGACCCACGCAGAACTCTTTCCAAGTCTCTTTCCGCGAAGCAATAGCTTGATATTGTTTTTGTCAGCAAAGTACTTGTACAAATCAATAATAAATTGATTGCCAATCTTCTTTGCGATTGAGTGCTCAATGTGATTGAGCTTCTGGTCAACAAGATTTTCAATTCGCTCTGCATCAACCTCTTCTCCAATCTCTTGCTTAAGCTCGTCAATGTCTCTCTTTACTTTTTCATCAATCTCAGCACCAAGATCCTCAACAATATATCGTCGAAGCTGATCAATCGGGATAAGACCAGGCGCTGTCTCAAGGTGGTCCTCATAATTCTCACCAGAAACTTTTTCTTTAAACAGTATCTTGATGTTGTAAAAATCTCGTTCAAGGAACAAAAGTCGCATGAGCTTTGGTTCAGGAATCGTCTGCTCAAACACTTTCTTGAGTCGGCTCATCTTTCGGCTCATGGCAACGCGGTAATCCTTTGCTTCCAAATCAAGAAGCTCACCCGCATAGTCAAGACTATTAAAAGCCTTAAACGCAATATCAGGCGTTTTTGCATCGATCACACGTGTCATGTCCGCATCGCTCAAAAGATGTTTCTCTAGGGAGCGAATCTTGGAACTGACGTAGATGTAATTATCGCGTGACATGGATTATGCGTTAAACATGGATTGATAAACCTCAATGAGCGATTGCTCACGAACCCGTTCCATAATGGTTTCAAAACGGAAGTCGCGATCAATCGACTTACTCTGAAAGACAAACCCACCCACTGTCTCAATCGCGTCAGTAGAAATACTTGCTTTACAACCTGCCTTTTTCGCAGCTGCCGCAAGTTCAGCATGACGCTCTTTTGATGTAAGGAGCTCCCCTTCCTCGTCCTTGATTGACGAGAGCAACGTCTCAAGCAAGGCTTCATACTCACCCTTAGGAAGCTTTGCAACTTCCTCAAGAGCATCTGCATACACACTGTCAAGCTGAGCCTGTTTTGTACCAAGAAGCTTCGCGTTTACTTTTTCACGAATCTTAAACTTAGCCTGAGCAAGCTTTGAGTCAGTGTACCGTTCAATATCTTTAAGAAGACGCTCCTTTTCTTCACCTAAACGAACTTTCCACTCTTTTTCAAGAGCGGCTAGTTCATCTGAAGAACGCTTCTCAATGACTTTGATTTCATCGGCAGCCTTGTCCTTGATGTACTGTTGAATATCGTCAAAAGCCATAGCTTTTAGACTGCAATACTAGTAACAAGCAAGATGGTGATAAGAAGTCCAAGCACAGCATAGGTCTCAACCATCGCTGAAAGAATGATTGCCTTACCAGACTCACCTGGCTTCTTAGCTACAACCCCCATACCCGCAGCTGATACACGCCCCTGAAGAAGTCCAGAAACAAGACCAGTAATTGCGATTGGAAGTGCTGCAAAGAAAATCTGCCAACCAACTGAAGTTGAGATGGTTGCGATTTCTCCTCCGAGAAGACCGATCTTCTGAAGGATCATGATGGCAGCCAAGAATCCATAAATTCCCTGCGTACCAGGAAGCGCTTCAAGAAGAAGAGCTTTACCGAACTTGTCTGGATCTTCAGACACAACACCGCTTGCAGCTTGACCAGCAGCCCCCATTCCGAGTGCTGAACCAGCTCCTGCAAGACCAACGGCGAGAGCGGCACCAAATACCGCGAGTGCAATTCCCATTTCCATAGTTTTGAATAACGATTAACGTTTATGATTAGTGATTAGATTTGTTCAGGTGACGAAATGTACTTCGTCGTTTTGACTAAAGGTTTAAACTTACGCCCTCCACCCACAAGGAATTTCGGAAAGTACTCAACATACTGAAGACGTCCTGAGTGGATAAAGGCTCCAAGAACGTTGATGGCCAGGTTGAACAGATGCCCTCCAACAATGATCAGAATCCAGACGAGCCATCCAACATACGGCACCATTCCTGCAAAGAGATCTGCAACCAGATTAACAACCATAGCAATAATTCCAGTAGACAGACCTAGCGCCAGAAGACGTGAATACGAGAGAATATCTGAGAGGTATCCCACAAGCCCATAAAGGCTCGCTACTCCACCAAACAACTTTCCAATCAAGCTCTTCTTTTCATAGCCCTGCGTCAGAATCATGGCTCCAATTCCTGCAAACAAGAGATACTTTGCAGGCTCACCCATACTCTCTGGAAGCACACCGGCTGCGGTCGCAATCCAGAGTCCAATGATGAGTAGGAATAATGTCCACATTCCACCGGTCATAAGCCCCTCCTTTGCAGCGCCATGCTTAATCTTCCAAACCATGTTCACCACATTTCCTGCAAGCATCTGGATGTAACCCAGAATAAATGACAGGACCAGCACGTTCATTGGGTTCTCAACCGGATCGATCAGTCGTACAGACATGACGAAATCCTTAATCTGTCCTTCTGGCAAGTCTGCAATCACGACACCGAACCATCCACCGAACAATGCCCCGATAATGAAGGTTGCAATACCTCCAAGAAGCATTAAGTTGATAAGCTTCTTTGCTCCACCCCTTGGCTTCATGATCTTCAGCGCAGCATACGAGAGAATCGCTAGAAGCAATCCGTATCCAGCATCTGTCAAACAAAGCCCAAAGTAGAGAATAAAGAACGGTGCGAGGTAAATCGTTGGGTCTGGCTCATCTGATTGCGGGGCTCCGTAAATTTCTGTTACTGACTCAAATGGAGTCACAATGGCTTTGTTTTTCAAAACCACAGGAACATTTTCCTCTTCATCAACCTCTACTTGATCAATAACGTATTGACTGGTAATGCCCTTAATCTCTTTCTCAATATCTTCAAGCTGATGATCAGGAACCCATCCCAATAGACTCACGGTTTGTTTTGTGGCCAAAGCCTTCTTTGCAGCCTCGTCCTGCTCTTTCTTCCAAGTCAAATAGTCGTACAAGACTTCGAAATTCTTAATCTCAGATCCAAACTTTTGAATATCCTTCTTTGCCGTCGCAAGTTTCTTTGTATCTACTTCAATTGCTTTCTCAAGCTGCTTGATTCGTTTTTCAATACTCACCCCCTCTTCTAGCTCAAACTCTACGGTTTTAAAATCAAACTCCTCAAACACCGTACTTACTTTCTCGTCTAGATCCTTTGCGTAGCTAAGAACCACTTTCACCTCCTTGTTGCTCTCGTCTACGCGTACAAGCTCCGTAAGCTTTAGCTTATCCCACTCCTCAACGAACTCCTGATAACGAGTTACAGGCACAGTCCCCACAAGGAACATGACATACTTTCGATCAAGACCTTCGATTTGTGGCAAAGCCTTCCACTCCTGCAAGAACTTCTTTTCCTTCTTATCCTGACTGATCGTATTCTTTACAGCATTGTAATCCTTATCAAGATCCTCAAGTGTTTTGATGATCTTTTTATACTCAAAAGTCTTGAGCAGCTTCTCAATCCCCTTCTCATCAATTTCAGTGCGACCACTCTGAAGCTTTTGTATAAACGACTGCTTCTCTGGCACAACCATCTCATTGAGCAGATCAAGAGCAAATTTCGTATTTGTCTGCCAATACTCAGCATTTGAGTCTGGCTTGTAGAGCACAACATCTTCACTTCCAATAGTCTCCACCTCAACAGCACCGCTCGTATGCAAAACATTAATTACGTCATCAAACGTATCTTTTACAACAGTAAGCTGAATCTTCGCCATCTTACTGACTGACATAGGCTTTGAACTGTTTGATTACAAGATCCTTAGCTTTCTTCACCTTGTCATCAGCTCCCTTAGCAATCTGATCCACATCTGACTTAAGCTGCTTCACCATGACATCTTTTTGCGCAGCAACTTCTGTCTGCACCTTCTCAGAAGCTTTTTTCCGATCACCACCAAGAGTTTCGGACAATTTATCAAACTCTTCCTGGTACTTATGATCAAGATCAGCCTTTGCTTTCTTTGCTTTTTCCAAAGCCTTAGCAATCGCTTTCTCAGCTGCCTCTTCTTCTTTCTGAATGTTCGCAATAGTTTGAGTGCTCATAGATAATTTTTACAAACAAAAACAACCCTTATATATGTCTGAGGACAATGTAATGTCTTTGGGCCTTGTGGATAAAAGTGGCCCTAATCGTGTCGTCATCCATGTAGTTTGGGTCGTCTGGTCATTTCGTTAACCGATTGGTCATTTTCCATCGGTTTCCAGATCACCAGACAACCATAATTAGCTAAAAAAACGAATTTTCGCCCATAGTATAACTTCACTTCACAATTCGGTCAACCCTGATTTTTCATTTTTAAAACACCCTCACCAAACCCCTAACCAACAAAAACCTCAACCACGACCACTTCCCAAAGATACCACTTAAGGTCCGATCGGCACTTAAATGGTATCAATGTCTTTTTGCTGTATACACACGGACCCAATCTTGATTTCCAACACCTTCAAAGAATTGTGACAATGCATCTCCTGCATCAAACCTCGATACCCATACACTTCTCTGAATACAGAAAAAACCAGCCTCCTTAAGAAATTCACGTATATTTTTTCGTAAACCTCTTTTTGATTCTGGAATATCGAAAACCACCACACAATCTTCTTCTTCGGACAATTCTTCAGCAGCACAAATCTCGAGCTTGAGAGCCTCCAGTCTCCCTAGATCAGTTAAAGTTATTTCATACTTATCGGCAATTTTATTAATCTTAACCATCTTCTTTTTCTCAAGCCTTCTTAGCTCCCGTCTCTGCAGTTGTTTTTCTCTTGCATTTCGTATTTCAATCGCACCCTCCAAGCCGTACCTAAAAGCCAATCCTGGCTGATGAAGGTTTTCAAACAATAAATCTGTCGAATGATTGAGTTGCATCAAAATATCTGATGCTCTTGAAAGATATTGAATTCTTCTTTTTGTTTCTTTGTTAGAGGTCATATGAGTGCCGATCGGACCTTAAGTGGTATCAATATGGTAGCAATTTTAACTGCTTCAAAACTCGCTATCTGTCAAGGGTTCCGTCTAGACTCTTCTTGAAAACCTAAAATACCGCGTCAAAACACCAAAAACGAAAGACGCCCTAGTGAGTTCCTGCTGGCTGCGTGCCAGAGAACCCACCGGGCGTCTCGTTGACCTGCTGGAGGTCTAGTTGTCTTCGTTTTCCGACTCCGAGTAGAATCCGGTCACGAAGTTGGCCTGGAACCAATCAGGGTCTGATCGGTCACGACCCAATTCGAGCTCCTCAACGCATCGATAGAGCATCTCGCCGAAGTCAATGTCCGGCTGGCCGCTACCCGATTTCCCGTCGCGGTAGAGGTTAGCATACACCTTCCACTGTTCGAGTCGGTCTGCACCTTGCTGAGCCAGCGCAGGACTGCGGTTACGCGACCAGCGAACTGCGACCAGCAGATCCTGATACAAACGCCTCCACCGAGGTGTACGAAGCACGGCTTTTGCGCGGTCCGTGATGGCGCGTTTGCGAACCGGCGGAGCCGTCCCAGCAACGTGATCATCACCGTCACCGTGCCTGCGCGAACCAGGCTTTCTTTCCGGCTCCGGCTTCGGCTTCGGCTCAGGTTCGGGCTCCGGCTCCGGTTTCGGTTTCGGTTTCGGCTCCGGCTCCGGTTTCGGCTCGGGCTCCGGCACAGGTTCGGGCTCCGGCTCAGGTTCGGGCTCGTCAGACACCACCTTTCTGTCTCTCACCGAACTCAGATCCAGACCTTCGAAAAGATCTACCCGCTTGACCGGCTCGGCATCGTGCATCATGTCCGCGTCAGTGCCACCAAACGGATCATCTACTTCCTCGTCTGAACCATCACCGTCTCCGGCCTCTGGCTCATCCTTACTCTCTTCGTCGGGTGGTTCTGTCGGCTCAGGTTCGGGCTCCGGCTCCGGTTTCGGCTCCGGTTCCTCCTCTTCTTCACCCTCCTGCTCAGCCGCACGCAACTTCCCCCACAAATCAATACGGGGGTCATCTGCATGAGCCTTGATGTACTCGGCCGGATTGTCGTGGAAATCCATGGACTCGTTCCATGCCTCCGCAACACCCAATGCCTCAGCCATGTCCTCACCGTCGATCCCATCCTCGTCATCGAGATAGGTGTCGACATGCTCCTCAGTAGCAATGTCGGGATCATCCCCAAACAAAGCCTGAAGGGCATCTTCGAAGCTGTATTCGGCCATTGGGCCCTCCGTTGTGTGTGGTTTGACAGCCAAAATCGTCATCAAGGACGACTTGGGCAACCGTGCAAGATAACACAAATTGACCCTTTTGTCAACAAAATGAGACAAGATTTGCTTGTTATCTTACTAAATGTTGTTAACTCTCAACATATATGCCAATCACGGTTGACAAAATCTCCATTTTCTGGTATTCTGCGCCTCTGGCACTAACATGCCCAAGTCGTCCTTTTTACCAAAAACAGTCTTGGCAAAAGTGTCTTTATAGACATTTCTGCCGAGACTGTTTCCCAACCCTCAATCAGCGTGTCTCTCGGAGCGCTGCACCCGACCCTAAGGAGGTCAAACATGGCAACTCAGAACCCACTCGTTCGCGACTCCAGCACCGGGCGTTTCATCGCCATCGTCGACGACATCGTCCTGCTCATGGCTCATCAGGAACCCGACTTCAATCGCAACCGCGGCAAGGCCATCAAGCGTGTTCGTGCGCGCATGATCATGGACCCCAAGAACGACAAGCTGCCGATCCGCGACGAGGTCGACTTCCGTCCGGTCCCGGGCGCGAACGCCTCCGGCTTCACCATCTCCTTCAACGAGAAGGGCATCCCCTTCGTAGACCCCTGCAAGACCATGGGTCTGCGCGCCGAGGCCATGCTGCCCGGCAAGGACGGCAACCTCGTGGAGACCTCGGTCCGCCCCGCCTTCGTGTGCGACGGCCTGTCCGGGTTCATCCCGTACGTGCAGCGCATCAAGGCCAAGGATGCCCAGGGTGAGCCCGGCACCGACGGCTACAAGCCGGCCGTGCACACCTGGACCTCCACCGGCAAGATGCCCTGCATCTTCTTCCAGCCCCCGATCAAGAAGGGCAAGAAGGCCCCGCCGCCCGTGGCCGTTCCCCTGGGCCTGGCGCGTCCGTTCCTACTGGATGCCTGGAAGACCCTGGTCGAGCACCCGGATCGCCAGCACGCCACCCGCAAGCTCTTCGTGATCGAGCCGATCGCGAACAACCTGCGTGGCAACAAGCGCCACCTGGTCTTCACCCCGCGCGGCAACCCCTACACCCCGGTGTGGTACAACAAGAGCGCGGACAAGCTCCGCGATGCGCTCAAGCGCAAGCTCAACGGCGAAGCCAACGTGGTCATCCCCAGCCCGGATGGTCAGGTCCTGACCCACCTCTTCGGTAAGGTCGTGACCCCGATCACGCACAAGACCGAGACCCCGGTCGAGTACGACCTGCCCGGTGGCAAGACCGGCTGCGTCCCCTGCGTGTTCCGCATCCAGGAGCAGAGCGGTGTGGTCAAGGCCATCTACAAGGGTGAGAAGCGCCACATGGGCAACCTGGTCGCACAGGACCTGAGCTTGGACGACCTCGAGTTCAACGCGCTCACGGCCCTGGGCCTGACCATGGAGACGGCCATGACCGGCCGTGCTCTGCGCAAGCTCAAGAACAAGCTCCTGCGCGGCCCCCAGGACCAGACCAACCCCCTGTACATGCAGGCGGTCGAGTCCTCGGGTCTCGAGCCCGGCCACCACAAGGCACAGGCCAGTGGCCCCATGCGCTTCATCGCTGACTCCGCGGTCGAGCAGGTCGAGACTCAGCTCAACGAGGAGATCAACCTGATCGCCGGCAAGCTGATCATGCCCGGTCACCGCGACAAGCCCGAACTGGTGACGCTCCTCGGCGAACTGGACGGCACCAAGCTTCGCGAGGCCGCGTTCCAGCGCGAGGGTGCCTGCATCCTGGCCACCTGGGTCGCCAAGACCCAGAACTGGGACGAGTTCAGCTGGGGCTCCGAGCTGCACCGCCGCGTGCGCTACAAGGTCCTCATGAGCCTGGCCAAGGCCGCCGACCTCAAGATGGCCCCCAAGCCCAAGCCCAAGCCCGCCCCGGAGCCCACCAACGGTTCCGGCTCCGCGGATCAGGGCTCCGAGGGTGGCTCCAACACGCCCAAGGACGGTGGCAATCAGAAGGCCGCCAGCGACTCCGAGGCCCCGGCCGAGGAGACCCCTCGCGAGCGCAAGAACCGTCTCGCCCGCGAGCGCCGCGCCAAGGCCAAGGCCAAGAAGCTGGCCGAAGAGAGTGCTTAGCCCAGCGCCTAGCGCGCTACACCACCGACACCAAATCGGTGACGAAAGGCCCGGTGAGGACCTGGAAGACGAACGTGTCTCCCAGGCCCTCCCGGCGCCTTTTCTATTTCCCAACCAAAACCACACACACAACCGCAACCACAAGCACAAACACAAGCACAACCCCCATGGAGATGGCGACCTAAGGGGCTCAACGCCCCGCCAGGTCGCAGCCCCCACTACCCCACCTATAGGCCCAGGACGCCAAACGGCCGTTCGAGGTGTTGTGAGAAAAATCACGAGGTGGTGGTCGTCTATCCTGCGAGACGGCCCGGCTCCGCCTCGTTATTTTTCTCACAACACCTCGTGGCCACCCCAAGCCCCCATAGAAAGATCCGAGCAAGGTTCAAGCAAAGGCGCAACCAATTAAAAGGAAAGGAAACAAAAAGAAAAAACCGGCACAGAGCCGGTCTTATTGTTAAACTGATAGCCGAAACAGATCCATAGTATTCTTTGCCGTCTGCTCCCAAACCTCCTCAAGTTCCTGCCGTTTCAACTTAGCAATCATCTCAGCAACCTCTCGAACATACACAGGCTCATTCCTTTTCCCCCGATATGGCACAGGCGTAATGTACGGAGAATCCGTCTCAATCAAGATTCGATCAAGCGGCACAGCTTTGACAATACGCTGAATAGGACTAAACCCCCTCTCATCAACCTCTTTCTTTTTCCCAGGAAACGTCACAATCCCAGTGAACCCAATCATGAAACCAAGATCCAAAAACCGCTGCACCTGCCCCTCAGTCCCGCCATAACAATGCATCACCCCACGCCGACCAAGCTTCCCAGCATTTACATACTCCTCAATAAGCTCAGCCTGCTCATCATACGCATCACGACAATGAATGATTACAGGCAAATCCATTTCAGTTGCTAAATCAAAATGCAATCTCACATTCTCCTCCTGCACACGCTTCATCTCATCAAGATCTACACCTTCTGGAACTCGATACCAATCTAGCCCAACCTCACCGATCGCAACACACTTAGGATGCTTTGCCAGCTCACGATACACATCAATATCAAATCGTTCTGAGCGAGTATGAATCTTTGGTGTCGCCTGCTCCTCTGGCGCAATCTCTTCCTCATCCCAAAACGACTGCTCAATCAAATGATTGGGATGAAGTCCAACCGTGGCCCACATTCCATAATGCCTTGAAGCCACCTCAAGACCGTTTGCGCTTGTATCCTTTTGCGTCCCCACAGTAATCATAAAGACCCCTTTGTCCAGGGCCCTTTTGATCACCTCGTCCATGTCATCACGGAACGCATTAAAATGCACGTGACAATGCGAATCGATCATCTTCATAATTACACAAGCCAGATCATAACAATCCTCCAGCTCTCAGGCATCATAAACTGAAGCACACTCACAGCACCAATCAAATACTCAGCAACAGCAGAAGACTCAAGCCAAGTGAGCAATGTGTCCTCAGGCAAGATTTGCATAGCATAGTACGCCACCACACCAACAACAATCACCCCTTCAATAAATCCAAACAAACCACCAAGTAAACGATTTGCAGACTTCGCAAACGGTATATGCTTCACAAACCCGAAGATCTTTCCGAGCAGCCAAAACACAAGACCAACAAGCCTTGTGATGAGCAAAAACAAGAGGATAAACAAAATCACTTTCCCAATCCCGCTGTCCATTCCGATAAAAGCAAACAACTCTGAAACAGGATCAATGAGCCGAGTCGCAAAGATCGTTCCCACGAATGTTCCAACCAAAGATCCGATTGTGTGAATAAACCCAAACCAGAATCCAAAGAGCACAAACGCTCCAACAAAGACTCCAAGCACCATGTCTATAAAAGCCATATAATTAGTCTCTACGAGGGAACAAAGCCTCCCCTTTCTCTACAACTTTACCATAGCGCTGCAAAATCTCTTCTGCTGCCTGTGGAATAATCGGAAGCAATGCATGCCCCACAAACCTAATCTGATCTGCCACCTCTGACAGCACCTGCTTAGCGGCTTCCTCATCAGTTTTTACGAGCTTAAACGGCGCCTTCTTATCGATTGTCTCGTTTGCGTCTGAGACAACCTCAAACACCTTGTCGATGTATCTCTTAAAATCAAACTGCTTCATGAGTACATCAAGCTCCGCTTCTTTCTCACTCCAATCAACCTCAACTGCATTGAGCTCTCCCTCAAAATACTTATTCGACATTGCAGCAACGCGAGACACAAGATTTCCAAGCTGATTCGCAAGCTCAGCATACCGCAGCTCCATACGCTCACGAGAGTAGTCCCCATCCTCACACGGCGGAATCTCACGAAGCAGATAATATCTGAGCGCATCTGTTCCAAACTCTTCCACCTCCTCAAAAGGATCAACAACATTCCCAAGACTTTTACTCATCTTCTGGCCATCTGCATTGATAAAGCCATGAATAAATATCTGCTTTGATGGCTCAATACCAGCCGACATAAGCATGGCCTGCCACATAGCAGATTGCTGCCTAAGATTATCTTTCCCCGCCACCTGAACACCAGGCCAAGCATCAGCAAACTGGCCGCTCTCATTTGGCCACCCAAGCGTTGAAATATAGTTGATGAGCGCATCAAACCACACATACATCACATGGTCTTCGTCCCCAGGCACAGGAATACCCCAGGGCATCTTTTCCTTCAGACGAGAAATACTGAAGTCCTCAAGCCCTGACTCAACAAAGTTTGAAATCTCTTTTAAACGGTTTGCAGGCACAACAAAATCTGTTCGCTCCTTGTACAAATCAAGAAGCTTGTCCTGATAGTTTGACCATTTGAAAAAATAATTCTCCTCGTCCCGAAGTTCAAGCTCAAGATTTGGATGCACAGGACAAGCATTGTCCTCCAGCTCAGAATCCGTCTTAGCAAGCTCACACCCAACGCAGTACTTCACCTGATAGCGATCCTTGTAAATGTCACCGTTGTCGTGACAGCGCTTCCAAAATTCCTGCGCAGCTTTTTTATGCTCAGAATCACTCGTCCGAGCAAAATTTGTGTAACTCAAATTCAGCAAACTTTTAAGCTCATCAAACTTGGCCGCAAACTCATCCACATACGCTTGCGTATCCTTACCCTCAAGCTTGGCCTTTTCAAAAATCTTCTGCCCATGCTCGTCTGTTCCAGTATTGAAGATCACCTCCTGCCCCTTTGATCTATAGTATCGAGCAACAGCATCCGCCTGAATAATCTCAAGCGCAAACCCAATATGAGGCTTTGCGTTTACGTATGGCAATGTTGTTGTGATGTAGAAGTTTTTGCTCATAGAGCTCTGATTACAATTACGAATTCGCCTTTAATACTAGTCGATTCGAGTTTTTCTGTCACCTCAGCGGCATTTCCTCGATAAATCGTTTCATACATCTTTGTCAGCTCCCGACCGACCATAACCGGCCTCTCAGGCATCCTCTGCCCAATCTCATCAAGCGCCTTCATGATCCGATGCGTACTCTCATAAAAAACAATCGTCTTCTTCTCCTCAACCAGCTTATCAAAGAACGTCATGCGACCTTTCTTGTGTGGAGGAAAACCGAGAAACACAAAATTGTCTGCAGGAAACCCTGACGCCGTCAGAGCAGCGATTGCAGCAGACGCGCCAGGAATCGGAACCACCACAAGCTCTGGGAACATCTTCAAAAGCTCCTCAACCAACTTCCCACCAGGATCTGAAATGCAAGGTGACCCAGCATCAGTAACCAAAGCCAAGTTTTTTCCAGCCTCAATCAGCCCAGCAATCTTTTTCACTTTTGCACCACCCGAGTGTTGATGATAGGACATGGTCTTCGTGCCAATCTCATAGGCCTTAAGCAGCTTCCCCGTGACTCTTGTGTCCTCACAAAGAATGAGATCAGCAGAAGCGAGCGTGGTTTTTGCCCGCTCGCTCATGTCCTCCAAATTTCCAATGGGTGTTGCAACAACCTGCAACGTTCCTAACATAATTATTTGTTCGTCATCTTTTCAAACGCACGCAAGATCTCCAGCGGTACGGCAAACACAACCGTGTTTGATTGATCAGATGAAAGATCGTTTAGGGTGCTCAGTGTCCGAAGATGAAGCGCGCCTGGAGCAGCTGAAAGCATGTTCGCAGCATCAGAGAGATTCTTTGAAGCCTCAACCTCTCCCATGGCCTTAATCACAACCGCACGTCGCTCACGCTCTGCCTCAGCCTGCTTAGCCATTGTGCGCTTCATCTCCTCTGGAAGCGTAATGTCTTTAAGCTCAACGTTGTCAACTTGAATTCCCCACGGATCTGTGAGTGTGTCCACGATCTCCTTAATCTTATCCGATGCCTGCTGTCTCTGAGTTAAAAGTTGATCCAGATCCATCTCACCAACAACGTTACGCATGGTTGTCTGTGCCAGCTGACTCACAGCATGTCGATAATGCTCAACCTCAATCACTGCCCGCGCAGCATCTTTTACCTTGTAATAAATCACTGCGTTAATCCGTGCAGAAATATTATCTTTCGTAATCGCCTCCTGATCAGGAACATCAACCGCCTTCACACGAATATCAACTTTTCGCATGCTCTGAAACGGCCAGAACACAAGCTTTAGCCCTGGATTGTACGTACTCGTGTACTTACCAAGCAAAAACACAACACCGCGCTGATACTCATACACAACACGAATGGTCGTAATCAAGTAGATAATTATAACCGGGACCAAAAATCCAAGTAATTCCATATTTCTATTTTTAAACGTTTGGACACCAGATCGTCCGAGCTGCTGTGCAAGCATTACACAAGGTGGTGGTCGTCTATCCTGCGAGACGGCCCGGCTCCGCCGTGTGGAATGATTGCACAGTAGCTCGGACTCAACAAAGAACCCAAACAAGATACAATTAATAAATTTCAGTTTCCGGATAGCTGGCTGCCCAACTGAACCAGAACGAACCTTTGAGTGTAACTGGCGCAAGCTTAATTCCTCGATAATCCCCACTCACAGCCTCTCCTTGAAAGTTCCAAAGCGAGCTCGTTGCAGAGTCTTTGAGAAAATCTTCGGTCTTTTCAAACTCCAACGTCTTTCCATCTACCACACGTGAAAAAGCACGCACGCTCTCAATCTCATCATCCCATACAACAAGCAGATCTCCATCATGAATCACACCCGACTCTTGAATCATGCGCTCAGAATAAGCCTTGGCTCCATGTTCTCCATCATACCCGAAAACGAACTCCTTGGCATGCATACGTCCATCCTCGTTTGAAAGCGTGAACCACACATCGGCCGATTCATAATATCCATCAGAACCATACGGATCCTGCGTATAATCCCGATCAAATCCAGTATCACGTGAAAGCACCTGCCCACCAGGATATGAACCCTTAAACGCATCCCAACTCATGATCAAAAACGGATGCACCGCTAGCTCTGCCCCTGTCTTCTCACCAACAACCGCTTCCCCCAAAGCCTGGCTCCAATACGATTCACTAGCGCGATCATACATAAGCAAGTTGCTATTCCAAACCTTTCCTGACACACCAAACTCCAGCGCCTCCCCATCAACCTCTCGCTCATACACAATTCCGGTGTAACAGAGCGGACAAAACGTCACAAGCAAATCTTCTCCAACGAATGTGTCATTCACAATCTCATGCCACACCAAAATCTGGAACGGATAAAACCGAGCGAGTCCTCCCACCTCAACCACAATCCCCTCCCCATTATCATCTAAATACAAATCAGCTGAGTACACACCTTCAAAACTCGGATCATCGATCGATGGAATCCCATCAACACGCGGATTCCCAACCTGAATCTCATCCAAGTTGATTGAATGTCGGACCCCGTCAGTCTCCCGCTCAGCGCGCGGATCAATCTCCACAACCTGACCATTCTCATCAAGCACAACCTCTTCAGGAACCGGCGATCGATAATACTGATGCTGGAAATACCAAATCCCACCCATGATCACCAAGGCCAGCAAGAGGACGCTATATGTGGCTGGTCTGCTCATATTCGCAACGAATTTCAAGAAAAATCGATATACTTATACACTTGACTCTAGTTCTAACTGAACTATCATGCAAGCATTGATTTACTTATTATCACTAATAGAAAAACTATGGAAGCATGCTGCCAAAACATGTGCGAAATGCAACACCCTGCACGCGTAGGAAAACCAGCCCCAAACTTTGATGTAGAAACAGCCGTTGCTGGAGGAGAATTCAGCCGAGCAAAGCTCGATGACTACAAAGGAAAGTGGCTCGTTCTCTTCTTTTACCCACTTGACTTCACATTCGTCTGCCCAACTGAGATCACAGGATTCTCAAAGCGCTACGACGAGTTCCAGGCACTAAACGCAGAAGTACTCGGCGGATCAACAGACTCCGTGCACTCACACAAAGCCTGGCTCAAAGACCTCGGTGATCTCAAGTTCCCTCTCTTTGCAGACATGAACCATGACATGAGCTGGGACTACAACGTACTCATCGAAAACGAAGGAATCTCAACACGAGGAACATTCATCATCGATCCAGAAGGAGTCCTCCGCTACGCCCTCTACCACGACCTAGGCGTAGGCCGAAGCGTAGACGAAACCCTCCGCGTTCTTAAAGCCCTACAAACCGGCGAGCTCTGCCCAGTCGGATGGACCGAAGGAGACGACACACTCGGAAAGGCGTAAACAACTCAATGCCCATAAAAACCGCCCAACGGCGGTTTTTTGCTTGCTTTCAATAATCGTGTAAGCTACATCTTGTATGGACGATGGTGTTCAGAAAAGAAAGACCTCGCAATGACCACCTCAGAAATCACAAGGACTGAGACAAGACTTTGCCTCACATCACTAGTACTGGCCGCAACCGCCGGTCTGTCAATCACAAACGAGACAACAGCCTGGATCTGTCCAATCGCACTCTTCTTCATGGTGCTGATTGTCTTCTGCATCGCGCTGATGCCCTCATGAGCTTACGCACAGCTCAGCACGAGACGACCTTCCCCTGGGAGGTCGTTTTCGATTTCTAGACCATTTCATATACACGTCGATCGTCACATATATGAAAAGACTTGCTCTTGACACAACTGCTTTTCCAACATATTCTCCCTTTCCTGACTCATGACGAGTCAAAGGAGGAAGCGAATGAATCGCAAGGGTATGACCCAGGTCCAAGCACTGGCCCTGGTGGGTGGACTGTTCGGAATCGCCATGATGATCGCCTGCGCAAGCTGGATGATCTCCACAGCGATCTAGACCAAGGAGTAACCATGAATCGCAAAGCCTTCACCCACCTGGACGACTAGACAACACGAAAGACGACCTCTCGGGGTCGTTTTCTAATTATTTTTCAAGTGTTATCGTCAAGAACCCTTGACAATAACACCAAAAAAATGTATATTCGTTCTCTTAGCTATCCTGCTAAGGGAAAGGAAAATGAGGATGTTAGGAGAGCTGAGGTCACACCTCAGAAAGGTCAAGAGCGAGAGAAGGGGCTTCACCTTGATCGAACTCATGATCGTACTCGCAATCGTCGGGATCATCCTGGCCATCGTCGTCGGACTCATCATCTTCTTCGTCATCGGTAAGAAGGCGCTGCCCGCGGCCAAGAGCCAAATGGTTACCGACATCAACGCGATCGAGTGGGTCGAGGACGAACTCGACTACACCAACGTGCGGCTCATCGAGAGCTACCGCACCAACCCCCAGGGCGACCTGGGATGCGAGCAGGTCGACGACGCCGGTTTCAAGCTGATCGGCACAGACACGGACAACATCGAACACACCATCGAAATCTGCTGCCTGGGTTCGCCAGGAAGCAAGCCTCGATGCAACCTGGTCAACAGATCCGCAGAAGGGACCTAGACTATGTTCGGACTCATCCTCGCTGTCATCGGATTCATGTTCCTGGCTATCACCGGACACCCGCCCGAGGCCATGATCACCACGAGCACCCTGCTCTTCTGGTGGTACGTGGTGTGGCAGTGCGTCGGCGCCGTCTTCCTGGTGATCGGGATCATCACGATCCTCACCACGGGATCTGTCGGAGGTTTCGCAACCGGAGCAACACTCGGACGACTCGGCGGAGCCATTCTCGGTGGCTTGATCGGCTCACTGGGAGGATTCGGACTCGCCGCGCTGTGCGTCTTCAGCTTCGCACTGAAGACCGTCCTACTGTGCGGCGGCTCCTGGCTCGTCATGCACAGCGGCTCCCCATCCATGGAGAGCCTGAGCGAGTTCAACTCGCTGTACCTGTACGGAGGAATCGCAATGGTCGCCATCGGCGCCATTTTCTTCTCCGGACGCTCGAGCTCCTCGAGCGACGACTAGCGCCCGGAGGCGCGTGGCTGAACGTTGTATTTATTGAAAAACGGATTCCTCTGGAGTGTGTTTCTAAATAGGCAACCGAGTCACAATGACGGAATCGAAAGACGACCCCCTTGGGTCGTCTCTTTCAATTTTGGTGAATTTATTTCGTAGGTACGAACAAAATTCACCAACTACAATTCAAGTAATTCCTCAAGCTTTGCCTTATCAAACCCCACCACAAGCTCTTCACCAACCTCAATCACCGGCACCCCCATCTGACCAGACTTGTGAATCATCTCCTGGGCTTTTTCTTGATCTGTGCTCACATCAACATCCGCAAACTCAACATTCTTTTCATTTAGAAACTCCTTCACCTGAATGCAAAACGGGCAGGTTGGAGTTGAATAGACAGTAACAGTCATAAGCATGGTTAAACGTTTTTAAGAAGTTCAATGAGCATGCGAACTCCGTGTCCGGTTGCTCCTTTCTTAGTATACGAGTTATAAGCACGATCTGCGAACCCTGGCCCAGCAATATCAATATGAGCCCACGGCGTCTTCTCAACAAAATTACTCAAGAAGAGCCCTGCCGTTATCGCACCTCCCCAACCATTTCCAAGATTCTTTACATCTGCGATCTCAGACTTAATCAGCGCTGCATAATTCTTCTCAAGCGGAAGAGGCCACATTTTTTCACCGGATGTCTTTGCGCTTCCCAAGATTTTCTCTGACAACTTCTCATCATCGCTCATAACCGCAGAAATTTCCTCACCAAGAGCCACAACACAAGCACCCGTAAGCGTAGCAAGGTCAACAATGAAATCCGGCTTCAGCTTCTCAGCGTACACAAGCATATCTGCGAGCGTAAGGCGCCCCTCAGCATCAGTATTTAACACCTCAACCGTTTTCTTATTCATCATGCGCAAGACATCATCTGGACGAATCGCGCTCCCTGAAGGCATATTTTCAACTGGGGCAAAAATACCATGCACTTCACACTTTGGTGCAACCTGATCAATCACACGAAACAATCCAAGCACAGCAGCACTCCCAGCCATATCAGCCTTCATGCTTGTCATTGACTTTGATGGCTTGAGTGACAACCCACCAGAGTCAAACGTAACAGCCTTCCCAACCAAACAAACCTTTTTCTTTGTTACAACCTTTGGTTTGTAAATCATGTGAACAAGATAAACCGGCTTCTCAGAACCCTGCCCCACACCAAGAATCCCTCCGGCTCCCATGCGCTCAAGACGTTCCTTATCAAAGACCTTGATCTTAATCTCTCCCTTTCCCTTTGCAATCTTCCGTGCCTCTTCCACAAGCTTATCAGGACACATATCTCGCCCAGGCGTGTTCACAAGGTCACGAGCAAGCATGGTCCCAACCGCCCCAATACGCCCGTCTTCGATTCCTCGATCGATCGCGCGCACCAAGCGTCCATCTTCTGTCACAAGTGTCACGCTCGCAGGTGCCTTGCCTTTCGCTTTCTTGTACTCAACAAATTCATAATTCGCTAGCATGAACCCCTCACAAATCGCTTGCGCACAATCATGCGCAGCAATCTCTTGATCAAGGCCGATGAGATCCATTGCAACCGTTTTCACTTTCAAGCTCTTAATCGCATTCAGCACGCTCCCAGCTGCTGCCCGGACCGTCTCTGCGCTCAATTCCTTTCTCTTTCCAAGCCCAACAACAAGAACGCGCGTTGCAGGAATCTGTGCAAACGCTCGTGACAAATAAATCGCTCCAAGCTTTGCCTTGAACTGATCCTGTTTCATATGCTTTGCAAGCCAGCCATCTACGCCAAGATTCACTTGCTCAAAAACACCCTTAGGCTCTTTCTCTCCCTCAAACGCACCAACCACAAGCACATCACATTTTTGTTCAAGAACGGCACCCTTTTGTACATTGATTTCCATAGTTTCAAAAAACACGACTTAACGCCGTGTACTGTATCGAGAATCTTCTTCAAGATCAACCAACCCTAAACTCATAAATGATTGGCAGTGTCATAAACAAGAAAATAATGATTGACATCACAAAAAACCAAAACACACGCAATCGCCAATGAGAGCAATCCCGCCCTCGCCAAAAGAGCCAAGCCACAAGAAAGATCCCAAAAAATGACAAAAACGTCTTAGTATACATCCCAGAAATCGGCCCAATCTCCTCTGAGAGTAAAAACCACTCCCAAGCCATCTCACTGCGATGCACAACCAAATTCACAATCCAAGCAATATGCATGGTTACACTAGCCGCAAACACAGCTGCAATGGCAACTGATTCATGTACCCGAGATTTAAATAATCCAAACATATTAAACAAGGCTTTCAAAAGCAATCATGAGCATGCATGCAAAACTCACAGCAATCGACACACTCACAACAGATCGATAACTACGCGCATGCTTCTCAACAATGTGATCTCGATACACAACAAGAACAATCAAAGACATGATCGTAAGCAGCACTGGCAGCTGGAACAAGAGCCAACGATGTGTAGCAAGAAGCTCTGAAAGTTCTGCAAATTCACCAAAGGTATAAGCTGGTCCAGCAGCGCCTGTAAACTCAATCGCCAGAATCCCAATCATCACAAACAAGATAAGCAAAAGCACAGCTTCAAGCCCACGCACAACATGTGTGCGTTTGCTCATGAGTGTACTGAGCGTAAAAGCTGATCCAAATAGAATCAGCGCAGCCCCAAACAGAATTGAGTTTGCATCAATGATTTGCAAAAGTTCCATGCTCTCCATACGCACATATTGTAACCGAAATCGAGCCTGCATGCTATACTAAGCATCGTATGACAGCCAAAAAACTTCTCATCACAAAAGGAAACGGGCAGGTTGTTCCATTTGAAAAAAACAAACTTGCCGCAACCCTTCAACGTGCTGGAACCGACAAAAAAACCATCCAGGAAGTGCTTCGCGTAATTCAACCGAAAATCAAGCACAAGATGAAAACCTCGCAAATTGCTCAGATGGTTCATTTCGAGCTTGAGCAGCGCAAACCCTGGGCAGCAGCCAGACTCAATCTTCGTGACGCCATCCGCAACCTTGGTCCAGCTGGATACAACTTTGAAAAATACGTCGCCTCAATCCTCAATGCATACGGTTACAAAGCCGAGACTCCGCACGAACTCCAGGGCGCCTGCGTAAAACACGAGGTAGACGTTACAGCAGAAAAAGACGGACGCACAGCCTTTATCGAAGCAAAGTTCCGCCACGATTTCCGCGGAACAGTCGCTGTCAAAGACACACTTGCCACCTGGGCGCGCTTCCTTGATCTCGTAGACGGCTCAAACGTTGGTCTCTGCCAGCACTTTGACGAAGCCTGGATCGTCACCAATGCACGCTTTACTGATCAATCTCTCAAATACGGACACTGCAAAAACATGATGCTTATCGGCTGGAACCACCCCCGAGAGCGCACCTTTGCCAGCATGGTTGATCAGCAAACCCTCTACCCTATTACCGTCATGAAAGACCTCACAAAGAAAGAGATAGAAGCACTAGCAAAAGCCGACCTCATGCTCTGTCGCGACCTAGAAAGCTTTGATCTTGACCAACTCCGCAGCAAAACCGGTCTTTCTGCCAAACGAATGGATCAAATCGCCCACACCTGCTCAGACATTATTCACGGCGACAGAGGTTGACAAAATGCCAGTTTTTCTCTATTCTTCCCTTGCTGAACAATCAACAAACCTCATTATGCCAGGAAAAAGAAAGCAAATCCGTGACAAATGGAAAGCTGATCGAAAGACACAGCTCGCAAACAACCGCCGAAAAAAGGCGATTCGTATCACTAAAGGAACTGATAAAACCGCGAGCTAATCGCGGTTTTCGGATATCTATGAAATCTACAAAACTTGCACTTATCCTAGGAGGACTAGCGCTCGTCGTATCCGGTTGTGGATTCAACCAATCACCGACACCTGCTGAAACCGATTCTTCAATATTTTCACCTGTTGAATCACTTGTTGCAGAGCCGTCTGACACACTCCCCGGGCAAACAGCTCATCAGAAATCTCTTATGACAGCGATTTCATATGACGGACTCAACTTCGTACCAAACGATGGCTGGGTTGCTGATCAAGCACATGCACCTGACGCAATCATCAAAGACGGAAAGATCTATCTCTACTACTCAGGCTGGCTCGTTGGAAGAGAACTCAACAAAACAGCTCTAGCCATCTCAGAAGACAATGGAAAGACCTGGACACATCACCACCTCACATTCATTGACAAGTACGTAACTGACGCACTTAATCCAGACGTTGTTCTCCTCGATGACGGCACCATCCGCATGTTCTTCAATGCTCTCAACGGATCAGAAACTGCCGTCTTCTACGCCGACAGCACAGACGGAATCACATTCACCTACAAAGCAGCTGTTGGAGGAGATGACGAACAGCTTTTTGCAGACGCAACAACAACCGTCTTTAACGGAGCGTGGAAACAATACATTCAAGGTGCAGACGCAACAGAAATCATCTTGTTCGAAGGCGAGCAAAGCGACCGCCTGCAATACACAGGAATGACCGCCTTCCCACCAAACGGCACACCTCACTACCCACTCAATGGCTATTGGGTGGAAGACAAGTACCACATGCTCCTAATCGATCCTGACACAATGGAAATGCGCTCCATGCGCACTGAAAACGGATCAGACTGGTACTCAGTTGACGGTCTCCGAATAGAACCTTCCGAAAACGGAACAGCAGTAACAGATGCAACCGTAGTGCAACTCGATGATGGTACATACCTGATGATATACGCGCTCTACCACTCAGAAGTTTAATCAAACAAAAAACTCTCCGGACTTCCGGAGAGTTTTTGATTATTTAAGAGTTCCTTCAAGGATATGCTCATCAGGCGCCGGATCACCATCATCTGGCTCAAGAGTCAGTACGTAGAAATCATGATCTGAATAATCTGTAGGTGACATGAACACATTCACATAGACATCATTTACCAACTCAGCCTTTCCTGTGCTGATTGCACTAAACGCATCTCCGCGCCTAACCACCCATCCTTCGTAAAAATACCCTTCACCTGGCACAGGTAGATTTCCCATCTCAACAACAAGTGAGTATTTTCCATCTGCAAATATTGCATGCGCCAATCCATAACTTCCACCACCTGTCACATCAGCAAGTGCTGCAGAGCTCCAGTTGCTAAAATCCTGCTCAAGAGCAGCAGCAAGATCACCCACAGGCTCACTCACACTGTCAATAATGGCTTCCTTCATGAATTCTGACTCATCGTCCCCCATGATTAGCCCATTTTCCTTTGCATCAAGCAAAATCGCATCACGATCAATCACAACCTCACCTGAAGCATCTGTTGTAACAACATCAGCGCCACGCGAGCATCCAAATCCCACAACCAAGAGCAAGGCTGCAAGACCGACGATTCCACTAATTGTAAAAGCTTTCTTTGTCATAATGTCTTCATTCAGTGCCCAATTATAAACGCAAATACACAAAAATGACAATACGGTTACGAATCTTCGCTAAGATATCGGCGTTTTTTTAGCCTCTTTGGCAAATACTCTTGATGAGCATCTTCGGGAGCAAACCTTGGTGTGTATTTATACCCCTTTCCATAACCCAAATTCTTCATAAGTTTTGTGGGTGCATTACGTAGATGAAGAGGAACAGGATCATTCTGAGTTTCCTGCACATCCTGCTGCACACGCATATACCCACTGTAGAGCGCATTGCTCTTCTTTGCCTGCGCCAAATACGCAACAGCCTGCGCCAAAATCACATTGCACTCAGGCATCCCAATAAAGTGACAAGCCTGATACGCAGCAACAGCTTGCTCAAGCGCACGCGGATCAGCAAGCCCAATGTCTTCTGAGGCAAAACGCACAAGCCGTCGCGCAACATAAAGTGGATCTTCTCCACCCTCCAGCATCCGCCCAAGCCAATAAAGTGATGCATCAGCATTGTTTCCACGCATTGATTTGTGCAGCGCTGAAATAATATTGTAGTGCTCCTCCCCTCCTCTATCGTACAAAAGATGTGTCCGTTGCAAAGCTTCCTCCACAGACTCTTTATCCACCACAACCTTCCCGTCACCATCAAACGCCTTAACAGCCATCTCAAGGGCATTTAGAGCCGTCCTGGCGTCTCCATTAGCCATAATAGACAAGTATCTCACTGTCTCATCATCAACCGTGATCTCCAACCGTCCAAGCCCCATATCCCGATCCTCAGCGGCTCTGCGAATAAGCCTCTCGATATCCTCAGGCTCAAGCGCATTCAAAACAAACACTCGACATCGAGACAAAAGCGCGGCATTCACTTCAAACGATGGGTTCTCAGTTGTTGCTCCAATGAGCGTAATCGTTCCATCCTCCACATGAGGCAAAAACGCATCCTGCTGCAACTTGTTAAACCGATGAATCTCATCAATAAACAAAATCGTTGGTTGCTGTCGATACTTATCCCGATCAATCGCCTCAGCCACAATCCGCCGAACATCCTTCACGCTTCCCTCAACTGCACTAAACTTCACAAAATGAGCCCCGGTCGCATCTGCTATGATCTGCGCCAAAGTCGTCTTCCCAGTCCCGGGCGGACCCCAAAACATCATGGACGGAATCTGATCACTGTCGATCAGCCTGCGCAAAACCTTCCCAGGAGCAATCAAATGCTGCTGCCCTGCATACTCATCAAAAGTACGAGGTCGCATCCGATCCGCAAGCGGAGCCGCACGCTCCCGACGTTGTTGCCTTTTGTGTTCAAAGAGATCCATACACGCCGAGTATAACAAAATCCCGGACTTACCCGGGATCTGCATTTTTGTCAAGTGTCACTTAATGACTTTCAATGTTAAATCAGACCAATGAGGTTTTAAGATATGCGCCCAAATCACGACACTGAGCAGCGCACAGAAAAAACACCACACTGAGGTAAATGTGAGAGTATAAAACGTCCAAGACACCCACGCAGCTATACCAGTAAGCACACCAAATAACTTCAAGAATGGATGAGTAGCTATGAGAAACGATCCAACCGTTCCAGCAATATAGATCGCAATCCCAATCGTCTCAAATGGGATATCGATTCTGTATTGAATGCTGCCACCAACCTCAACTACTTCAAGAGGATTGATAAAAAGCGAGATAAGTAAATACAATGAACCAACCAACCCAAAAAACACAAACACCTTGAGAATCTTTTTTCTCTTCTTATTTATCTCATGCATGTAACACGCCAGTGGGATATAGAGCGGCCAAAACAAAAATGCAAAGAACAAAAACATATACGCCGCCACCAAACTGTGCCAGGTATACGCCGGTAGCACCCATACCAACCCTTCAAAAAACTGTTGGAAGGCGAAAATGAACGGTATTGTCGCAAGGATCACGTCTTGTTTTGTTCTGGACCGACTCATGGTGTGAACACCAGCCGCCCCAAGCACGGCACTTGCTGTAAAACTCGCTGCTGCAGAAAAACACATAGTAAATTCATTATATCAACAACCAACCGTTGACAGAAACGAGCCGTAGTAGCAAGGTCTAAGCGGACAGCAAAAGCAAACCCTCTGGAGATACCATGATGTCTGGAGAATTCAACCAACATGGTGGTCTCACACTCGTTGGACTGCGCGGGTACGAGGCTCTCATCAACACCGTCAAGGACCTCATCGAAACCAAGAGTGGCAACGATGGAGGGAAGACCCCACACACCCCCGTGGACATCGTCCGCCCCGAGATCAAGCGCTTCGCAAACGGCGAACCTGATGTCCGCCTGCGCAAGCAACATGTCGGTGGTCATGACATCGTCGTAGTGACCTCGGGTCCTGGCACAAACGACATGATCATGGAAACACTCTGGGTACTCAACCACCTGGCAGCACATCGCGCATCGCGCATCATGCTGGTGACTGGGTATTTTCCACTCAGCCGATCCGACAAGGACGAAGCTGAGGTGCGTCTGACCACTCCACCCATGGTGATCAACTGGTTCAAGATGGCTTCCATGCACCCCAATGGTAAGGACTGCCTACTCTGTCGTGTGGTCTGTGCTGACCCGCACAGCGTCCAGCTCACTATGGCCGGAGACTCTGGGTTCATCACCCCGATCTTCTTGACCCGGCGCCTGCTTCGCCCCACCATTACGGACGCTCTCGAGCAGAACAAGCGCATTGCCCTGGCATTCCCAGACAACAGCGCTGTCGCTCGATTCGAGCCCGCCATTCTCAAGGTGCAGAAGTCCCTGGACATCGAAATTCCCATCGTGGTCGCAATCAAGCGGCGAGACATGCTCACAGGCAAGTCCACGCTCGTGGGAATGCAAGGAGACCTGGAGAATCTCGAGGGATCTCTGGTTATCATGTGCGACGACGAGATCGACACCGGTGGCAGCATCATGAACATGGCCACGCTTCTCAGGGACATGTACAAGGTCGACTCCGTGTGGGCCGCTGTCATTCATGCCGTGTTCAGCGACCCGGCTCCACAACGCTTCATGTTCGCGGACTCACCCGTGGATCGCGTTCTTGCTATGAACACGATCCCGCACAACAACCGTTCCGAGATCGCCCCTCTGATCGAGTGTGGACGACTGAACATGTATCCCTGGCTCGAAGATCTGGCCTGGTTGATTCTCATGCACCACTGGAAGGTGGGCATGCGAGAAGCCCGCTAGAACAAAACGACCCGCTTCTCTCTGAGAACCGGGTTTTCTCATAATTTGACATTAGACAAACTCACAAAAAAACGAGAGAATGTGATTATTATGTCTCAAAACATCCAAAAAAACATCGACAAACTTCTCGATGGTACAGGAATCAAAATCAACGGCTCAAATCCCTGGGACATCCAGGTGACCAATGACCGTTTTTACAAACGCGTTCTCACCAAAGGATCTCTTGGCTTTGGAGAGAGCTACATGGACGGCTGGTGGGAGTGTGATCAAATCGACGAGCTTATCAATCGCATCATGAGCCACAACGTACGCAAGCGCCTCAAATCCAACTGGCCTACTGTTGCGCTCACACTCGCTTCCATCCTCATCAACAGGCAAAAAGGATCACGATCTTTTCACATTGGAAAAGCCCACTACGACGCAGGCAATAAACTTTACAATCTAATGCTCGACAAAAACCTTGTCTACACCTGCGGATACTTCAAAGACACAGACTCACTAGACGTCGCGCAAGAACAAAAACTCGATCTCGTTTGCCGCAAGATTGGACTCAAGCCTGGAGATCGAGTGCTCGACATTGGTTGCGGCTGGGGAAGCTTTGCAAAATTTGCTGCAGAAAACTACGGCGCACATGTCACAGGAATCACAGTCTCAAAAGAACAACTTGCTCTAGCAAAAGAACGTTGTAAGGGTCTACCAGTCGACCTGCGCCTTCAAGACTACCGTGAGGTTGATGAGACATTCGACCACATTGTCTCACTAGGGATGGTAGAACACGTTGGATACAAAAACTATAAGACCTACATGAAAGTTGCAGCACGCTGCCTCAAAGACGACGGCCTCTTCCTTCTCCACACCATTGGATCACGACACTCAGGCCGCACAACAGACCCATGGATTGAGAAGTACATCTTCCCAAACTCAATGCTCCCATCGCTTGCCCAGCTCACTCAAGCCGCAGAAGAACACTTCCTCATCGAGGACGTACACAACTTTGGCCCAGACTACGACAAAACACTCATGGCCTGGTTTACCAACTTTGACACACACTGGGACGAGCTAAAAGACGACTACGACGAGCGTTTCTACCGCATGTGGAAGTATTACCTCCTAGCCTGCGCTGGCTCATTCAGATCAAGAAGCAATCAACTCTGGCAAATCGTCCTCTCAAAAAACGGCGTCCCAGGAGGCTACACATCAATTCGATAAACAAAAAACACTCTCGCAACAACGAGGGTGTTTTTATTATGTCGATCTACTCAAAATCAATCGCGCTTACCAAACTTCCTTTTTCAACCTCATCAAAAACATGTTGGTAATAATCAATAAAATCATGCGGATAATCATCTACCGAACACCACACAAGCTCACTACACTTCTCAGGCTCAGTATTTTGTGGCTCCCCCTCCCAATCTGAGCAATGAAAGAAGCAATCAATCCGCTCATGATCTCCACAATGCCGATGCAGCACATGCTTGCAATCAAGATGCTCAACTTTAACTTTTACACCAACCTCCTCCATAGCCTCGCGCTGCATCGCGCGAAAGACACTCTCCCCACCATCAACATGCCCAGCTGGAAGTCCAAGCTCGTTATCTTTGTACCCTGTGTTCTGCCTCCGTAGAGCCAAAAACCGCCCCTGATCATCAATCATGATCAAGTAGACTGAAACGATCATTTTGTACTTATCTTTCCAGCTCATAGTTCAATTTCGTCAGAGATGCTTTGCATCGCCCGAATCGTGACCTCGAAAAACTTAGATCGCTCCATACCGATCTTCTCAATGTCCGCGATAAACTCTCGTGACACATTTGCAGCAAAGTGATTTGTTTTAAACTTTTTGTTAAGTGAGCTCGGCTTCATACCCTCAAGATTCTGTGGTCGCATGAGTGCGTACGCGTAAATAAGCCCAGTGACACTCTCACCAGCAGCTAGAGCATAATCAAGCCGACTTTCACGCTTCACACCCGTGAAATTCTCATTATGAGACGAAATCGCATGCGCCATCTCCGCAGAAACCTCGAACCCCTCTTCTTTTAGAATCTCAAGCACCCGAAGTCCATGCTGCTCATGATTCTCCTGCGTCTGCTCCCAATCAAGGTCATGCAAGAGCCCAGCAATTCCCCACTCTTCCTCGTTCTCTCCAAGCTCCTTAGCAAGCTCACGCATCACAACTTCACTTTCACGAGAATGCATTCGATTGTTTTGATCCTGCAAATTCTTCTCTACAAGCTCCCAGGCTTTTTCTCTCATTGTTTGCATACGCACTCCAGTATAGCACTTTGTATTTTTGAGTAGACAAATACTGATAAAAACGAAATAATACGTACATATAAACCATCATCTTTTCAATCTATGTTTAAAGGCGACTCAGGCGTTCCTTTCCATGAAATCATGGACAAACAGGAGCCAAAACACCAATTAAACGAACAACAACTAGAGCGAATCGAACATTTGAGAGAGATAATAGAAACGCCTGCAAGGGGCGAACAGAATGATTGGAAAAAAAGATCAGCAAAACAAATCCTCGAAACAATGGAGTCTCCAGAATTTGCTGAGGAAGTAAAAAAATACGAAGAACTCATGCGCAAACTCGCTGCTATACAAAAGATCTACGGGAAGAACGATGTTTATTCTCATGTTTCGCTTGCATCGTATGATTTGGCAAAACTCGTACAAGTCCGTACACGTGATGAGTATGACCAAGTGAGACCAGAAATTAAACAAGTAGATATTAAGTTGTTCAAAGAAATCTTCGGTGCTGACCCGCTTGACCGCCCATTTGGCACACCAAGACCAACGGATAACCCCATGTTTATACAAGGGACTCATGTAACAAGTGAGCGAGGTCCTTCTGTACCAAATTTCCAACTTGACATAGATTCTTTTGAAAAAATGATCTCAGAAATGGATGAGGCAGAAGCTCAACAAATCGTAAATCGAGAGCTCGACATCGTAAGAAAACACCTCAACGGAGATGAGGTTGATGAAGACGTTGATTCACATTTGAGTGCTACAAGTGAAGCGTTTTTCTCTTATATTAAACAGGTTGATGATATACCGGGCGTATACTTCCGCACAGCTTCATTCGGATACAAAAACAGTCCTCCATGGTTTATTGTAGCAACAGAGTTTGGTGGTGAAAGAGGTGTTGAATGGAAATTAACTTTCAATCCAGACAAAAAAGTTTTTGTTCAAAACAAACCACCTACACAAAAAAACGAAGAACCTGTTGAGCTTGCACTTGAAATGATCCCCGAATTCTTCATGCATAAAGTAAACGAATAAATCCGATAGCAAAATGCCCCACAAGGGGCATTTTTTGTTTCTATTTTTGAGCGCGATCCATCATTTGATATACACCAGCGAGTTGATATGCAGCTGTCTCGATATCCTCTGGAAATGTATAACTCGCAGCATCTGACCAGTCAGCAGGCGGCTTGTTTGCTGTGTTCCTAGGCAAATCCTCTCGGTGAGAATAACCAGGGTAAGCCTCAACAACAAACGCCTTACTCGGATTTATAGTCACCCAGCTCACACCATTTGTCAGCCACCCCTCAAACGCCATTCGCAAGTGAGGTTTCTCCGGATTCGTCTGTACATGATCCACCTCTCCAGCCAAAACCATTGCTTCGAGTCCAGGAATATTTGCAATTGCATCATCATACAAATACACAGACTCTCTCAAATCCCAATACGCCTCTGACTGCTCAACCGTAGCAATATCCTCTGGCCAACCATACTCACCAAAAATATCATTCTCTTCCATAGCCCTTGTCACTGGCCGTGAGAAAAACCACAACTCACCATTCTCTCCACCTTGATACCCATCAAGCGGAAAATCCTCATCAAGCGAAGTCACTCCATCCACATTCGCGTCCGGTCCCTGCACACTTGTTCCATAATAGTTCCCTGTCGTGTACACCCCATCCCCATCTCCATCATGAAACACAGGGTGCCATTCTTGCTCAGGGTCGTAAGTCAGGTCGTCATAACTGACAGATAGCATAGTATCACCATATCCAGCATACCGCTCGTTGTAGTAATCATTCTTTGGACCACCTTCCTTCACCCACACACGCCCAAAGTCCCGGTTTGCAATCTGACTCGATACAGGCGTCTCCCACTGAACAATGTAACGAAGATTCTCATCAAACTCGTCCCCATGCAGCGCTGCAGCAGCCACAGGCAAGTTCCCCCCATTTGAAACACCAATCGCTCCAATGTTGTCATGAAGCACAGGCACAGGAGACAAATCATCAATCGTATTCCCATCCTCATCCTCGAGCTCACCCGCAGCGAACTTGATCACGTCTGCAAGCGCGCGAATGCAATCCTCTCCACGCCAGTCATACACCCCGTCTGAGCTAAACCCAGACCACTCATCTGTCACCCCTGGAAAAATGAACGTAAGCACCATCACATCATCAACAGTCGGTGGGAAGTCATGATTAATCCCTTTTTCCTCGTATCCCCCTGGCACCCACACAACAACCGGAGCACCCTCCTCGTAGCGAGGATTCTCAGGCACATACATCCGCACAGCAAGCGTTCCGCCATCAGCACTCTCAGATGGCAATCGCAGATCAATCGCATTCTCAGCTTCTTCACGATCCTGAGAGTCATCAATCACAATATCTCGCGTTGTGTCATCGCTCACCACACCCCCATCATCATCTGGAGCCTGTCTTGCAACAAAAAAAGCTATTCCAGCAACCACGATCACAATGATCAAAAGCGCAGATAGCCAAGATTTCTTCATCATAAAAGTTCACATTAATCTCAATGTTCCAATGGTATACCATTTGCCAAGCCAATTCTACTAGCCCTCATGTCTATCTGCCAAAAAGCTAAGAAATAAACATTTCTTAAAAGAGAAGACACACCCCCGAAGAGGTGTGTCCGTCTGGCGTAGAGCCAGCTTGCCCGCCATAGCTCGTCAGAGCGACGGTGGGTCGCGTTGCTAGGCCGCGGTCGCCTGCTGACCAGCGCGTCGCTTGGCCTCGGCAGCAGTGCGTGCGAGCGCGTCATCGAGAGAACGCTCGGCCTTACGCTTACTTGCTCGGTCCTCCTCGAACTCCTCGGCCATGCTGTCGAGCTTGGCCTTGAGCTCATCCATCCGGCCTTCATCCACGCTGCTCGCGAAGATGCCGGCCAGGATGTAGTCCAGGAACGCTGGCGTGCTACGAATCTGCGCGACCCGCTGCTCGTACTTGGCCTTCACAGCCTCGTACTCGGCACGGATCTTGACCGCGTATTCCGAATCGTCTCCTTCGTACCGCTTCACGATCTTACTCAGCTCGTGCACGGCCACTGCCAGCTTTGCTTCGTCCTCAATGTAGGACGGGAGGCAGGTGCCCACGAGCCACTCGATGCGGTCACTGATCGAACCAGCTACCATCCCGGCCTCGGGTGCGGCCTTGCGAATCTGCTCGATACCGCGACGCACAGCACCACGAACCGAGAGCATACGCAGCCGGCGAAGCGGGGCGAACTTGAGCGAGAGCCATTTCCAGCCACGCTTGAGCAGTCCACCGGTTCCCTGCAGCGCAGCCTGAGCCGTGAAGCTCAGCACGATGACCACGAGGCCTTGTAGGAAGCTGATCAGGTCCATCCCCCACACACCGACCCCGAAGAGAATCGCAGTGATCGCGTAGAACACGGTGGAGTAGATCCAGCCGTAGCCAGAGAACACACCGTCAGGCAGCTTGGTCTCTCCCTTGTTCTTGAGGAACAACTGAGTCGACTCGTGCACCTGCTTGATGTTGCGGAACATGAACACGGCGCCCATGAACGTTGTCAGGCCCATGAGCCCGAGGTAGAGCATGGTCTGCGTGAACGTAACCATATGCGAGAGGAAAGTGATGGTAATGTCCATCTGATGCCCTCCACGGCTTGTTGTTTCAGGAAGCTTGGAAACAAGAAAAACTACCATAAAACGGTAGTTTTGTCAAGCAATAAGTATGATATTTTACCAATAATCCGCCAATTCTAAAGAAAACTGACATTTTGAAGTTGACACTCCATCAAAAACCGCTAGAATGCCCATCTGCCCAAACCAAGACAGGAGGTCTTCGCGCATGGGACGACTCAGAGAAGAAGGAATCAAAATCCTCAAGGCACACGGAACCGATCCCACTGGATCCAATGCCATGGGGCTCATCCTGGGCACAGGCTGGTCTGATCCTGACGTGCTCAACGGACTCGGTCTCAAGATCGAAGAAGTCATTCACTTCAGCGAGGTCGGCATCGATCCTGGCACTGGCGCCGGTCATCCGAACTGCTTCCTGCTCGGCACATGGCATGGGCGAGAGGTTGTGCTCAGCCACGGTCGCGTGCACATGTACCAGGACCGCGCTGCGCGCTGCGCAAGCGAGTCCATCCTCCGCAAGTGGTTCGCGGTCTTCCTAGCTCTGATGGGAGACGGTCGCAAGATCGTGCCCACCAGCTCAGTCGGTGGTGTCGGCCACAAGACCAAGGCTGGCATGGTCGTCAAGCCGGTCGGCCTCATCTCAGCTCACCTCCCTCAGACCTACCTGGACGGCAACGCTGGCGAGTTCGTCATGGGCGAGCACCTGATCTGGGACAACCACGCCGAATTCAACATCGACCGAACGCACCTCGCCCTGCTGTTCAGGCAGGCCGCGCGTGAAGCCGATCTCAAGCCCGACCTCTACGGTCAGCACATCGTGGTTCCTGGCCCCGGCTTCGGAGGCGCTGCCGAGCGCAACCTCTGGGACCAGTGGGGCATCAAGTCTGTGGGCATGTCCCTCGATCCCGAGCTGCGACTCCTCGCCCTCGAGATGATGACCAACGACTCGGACGAGCCCGAGTACGAGGTCCTCCCAGCCTTCATCGTCACGGACGACCACGATCTCCCCATCCACGAACAGATCCAGGCCGCAGCCAAGGCCCGTGCCCCCCAGCTCGGCCGCTTCCTCTCCCATGTCGTACGCACCGACTGGGACGCAATCACCCTGCCCTAATCGGTAGGGTTTTCTATTTCAAACAAACAGAAAACCGCCCAGACTTACGTCAAAGGCGGCGCGTAGCTACCAGGCCCTGTTGAACGTTCCCGTTGCAAACAGTGGCAGCTCTTCGATGTGTTCATCTAATGTGTTCAAAGGATCGTACACCCCGTCCAAAATCCACAGATCCATGATCTGAGCCCGAACGTTTGTTGACCCAAAGTACTCCCAGTCCTCTCCTGCCTCTGCTCTGCGCACATCCCCGATCATAAGGATATCGCGAAACAGCGGCGGTGGCGATTGCATGGAACCCACGAAGGTTCCATTCTCGCACCAGAAGTGACCTCCGTTGAACGTGAAAAAGTGATCATCGGTCATGCTCGATTCGTAGGAGTCGAACACTCCTTCAGCATCGAGAAACAACTCGTCATCATCGACACGTAGGAGCAACATGCTCTCGATCTCGATCTCTGGCTCAACATCGAGCCAACCGCTCACAGAACCATCAAAGAGTTCTGGATCGGTTGTGGTGATGAAGATCACGCGGTCAGAGTACTCAATGTCTTCACCCTGAAAGGCATCGAAAAAGCTCGTATGACACTCGGTCTGAAGCACGTCCTCAGCAAGCTCCTTGTCAACAGGCTGCACAACGCAACCCACCAACAGAAGCAGAAGACTACATCGCACGACTAAACTTCCCATGGGCATGACGTGACATCGTGGCCACATGTTCCTGCAGGCTCATACTCGAGCTGTACTCGCCGTCCAGGAGCCAGAAGTCACACATCTCCCACTCGCGATCCTCATCGTACGCCACCCAGAACTCTTCACGACCAACAGCCCCTCGACAGAACGCGATCAGCAGAAAGTCATGAGTCGCCAGGCTCACCTCCCCCACGAACGACCCATCCTCGCACCAGGTGTAGTTGTCGAACTCGTAGGCAGCACCAATGCCAGCGTCATAGTCGCCGAAGCTGAACCCCTCGATCGTGCCCATGGCGCTCAGATAGGTCTGATCACCATGGTAGATCCAGAGCCCGAACATCCCCTCCATGTCGAGCGTGTGATTGATGATCGCCATGTGGAAATCGTAGAAGAGCGAGGTGTCGTAACCCCGCGTCTTCCCATGAAAAACCGCTTCGTCGTAACGGGTGTAGTCCTCACCTGGAAGGTCGAAGAACTCAGCCGAACAGGCCAGATCACTCCCCGTATCGTAGAGGAACTTATCCTCATCACGCGGCGTACAGTTGAAAAGGCAGCTTGCAGAGACAAGCAACAATGCTCGCATGTGAACCTCATGTTCTTTTCACCACTCGTCATGAGCGGAGAAAAAATATACCAGAATCTGACGAAAAGTCAAGAAATAAAGCATGATCGCCTACGCCTGCTATTTCATCGATGACATGAACAACGAGTGGTACTTCGACTTTTAAACCAACAAAACAAAGACAAGCACCCACCAACCCTATGCGACGGTGGGTGTTTCTTTTATACTGTTCTTATAACAACCAATACCACTCTATGTCACCACAAAGCCCAGAAGGATTGAGATCTCTCTGGAAATCAGGGAAAAAAGATGAGATTCCATTTTCAGAATCACCAAAAGAAGAAAAGATTGAATTATCTGCAATCTCCAGTCAAACCGAAGCGCAAGAACTCTTTGGTCCAGAAATTGGAGATTTGGAAAGAGCAAATTTAGTAAAATTTGATCTCATAGTTCACGGATCACAACCAGGATCAGAAACTCGTTATTCTGTTCACACAATCCTGGATGAGCTCAGTGGAAGAAAAGTTGATGGCGAAATACCTGTTGACAAGGAGATCGAACAAGGTTTCTTGTACCAACGAAATCTTCAACTTGCAGAAGAAGGAAAAGGCGTAGCAATGCAACTTCGAGATGAACTGGAAAAACCTCCTAACGACGCTCGACGCTCTGAACTGCTACAGAAACTAAAACCCTACCTAGGTACTGAACTTAAAAAAGCCGCCTGGCTTCAAAAGGAAGTCTTCCCAAAACTGTTTGAAAGCGCGGTTGCTCAAGCAAGGGGTGATGTCATGCAATTTCTTATTGCACAAGCCAACCTTGACGAACCTGCCCTTCAAGAAATCCGAACAGCTGCAGATAGACCTGTCCACCTGAAAGACACCCTTGTTTATGCGCTAGATAATCCAGAACACGGACAAACGGCTGGTCTTTACAAAGGATCTTCCATTGACATCCCCATCCCTTCCCACTTCTCAAAAGCCGATGAATGGAGTGTATACATAACAGCTGTGCACGAACTCTCTCATTCAGTCTCAACCAATTCCCTCAAATTTACCGGAACCTCCCCGTTTTCAGTCACAAGCCCGGGTGGTATTGGACTAAATGAAGCCGTGACAGAACTCATGACCTTCGCAATTGTCTCGGACCATGTCACTAAAGGGAAAAAAACTCTGGGCGGCCTTGATAAAGGAAAAACAAATATTCTCAGATCACCATATGCGGATTACATCACTGAGGTAAGTGAGACGTTCGGAAAAATACCTCCACAGATGTATATTGACGCAGCGCTGACAACAGACGGTGTCAAGATCCTCTCTGACAAATTTGATGAAGAGTTTGGCGAAGGAGCGCTTGTTAATTTCGCAAACAAACTATCTGAACTAAGAAATTAGTTTCAAGACACCCAAACCAAAAACACCCCAGCTTAGCCAGGGTGTTTTTATTTCTATTCATCAAATGAAATTGTCTCGTCTGCATCTCCCTCAGTCTCAACAGTGAATCCACCTTTGAGCAGAGACAAGATCTCATCAACCTTCTCCTCAATCCGCTTGAGATCCTTTTTCACATCAGGACCGGCTGCTGGTCGTCGATCGAATGAAGGCTTGTTGAAAGACCGACCGCCTGACGATCGGCGATCTCCTCCTCCAAAACAATCTCGACAAAGTACCGGCTTGCTCCCGTTTGGTCGAAACGGAACTGTGCAATCATTTCCACAATCAGCACAACGCGTCTTGTAATTAATCTTTTGATCAGAACCCTTGTTCCAATCTGACCCACCACGGCGTGAACCACCACGGCTCTGGCCACCTTGTTTGTGGCCTCGCTTGAAATATCCCATAAGTGTTTTAAGCAGGAAGTACTTCGCTGATACAACCCATGGTCTCTTTTGAGATCAAGCGAATGTGCCGACTAGATAAGTCCTGTAAGAATAACCGCTGAAAACTATCTGATTTCCAACATTCTGTCAAGGAACCAAAAACACCCTCTTTGCGAGGATGCTTCTTTTATCGAACGAGTTTCTTCAAATGCTTGTTGATCTGCTTTTCAATTTCTGGATACACAACCGTCTCATGATGCTCGAGCCACAAATCTCCAGTAAGCGATCGATCAGGTCCAACTGTAAGCGTATCATCGATGCTGAGGCAAATGACTTGTTTCTTCGAAAGATTCACCTTTTTCTCAACCTCGACCTGGATATCCGCATGCATACAAATGATCGTATCTGCATGCTTAATCCTTAGTCTTGTGCTTTGATTCTTCAAATGCATTCCCACAGCATAAGACTTAATACCCTTTGTTAACAGGTATTCTTTCAGATATCGGCCTAGATTCATTCCATGCGTTCCGACGATGGTAATTGTTGGAGTACTTCTTGGATAAGACATGGTCTAAGCCTGCCAGATTGTCAAGATTTTGTCAAGAAAACACCCCTTTTTTGCGCTCATTTACCTATTCAAATCCGTCATTCACCCACTGTGCCGCATTCTCAAGAAGAAAGTTAGTTTCACTTAGAAACTCGGGATGTAGCGCAAACAAAACCGTCTTTCCTTCCCCATACTCACTGGTCACGATTGCACCTTCACCACTAGCGGAATATGAACCATCAAAATCCACCGTATACGTTGCAAGGACCTGCGCATCACCACTCACCTCAAATACTGGGCCACCACGATACGCCATGGTCATAAGATCTCCAGATACATAATCACCCAAGATCTCATGCTCCACAACAATCATTAGATCTGGGTTATAACTGCCTCCTATATAGCTTGTCCAGCCTGTGTCGTAAATTGCAGTCACACCAAGCCCAACCCCAAGCATGTTAAAACTTAGACTGTAGTAATCAAGAAGCGTCATGCTCTGAGCCCCAGCAATTGCACCACCGCACACCCCAATGAACCCACCACCATCGCTTACAAACGACTGCACAGCAGATTGAATAGCACTATTACCCATTACTTCTGTAACTGCATCTTCTCCACCTGGATAAACAAGCAAATCGTAATCATCAACGGAAATTCCTGCCTCAACTTGTGAACGAGAAAGTCGAGTCACAGAGTATCCTTCATTATTCAAAATACTCTCGATCGGTGCCACACCACTGCTAGATGTTTCTACAAGCGCAACTGAATACAAACTTGCATCATACTCTGGCTCAGGTTCTGGCTCAGGTTCTGGGACAACAACAAGCGCCCCAAGCGCAAGCCATGAAACAGTCTCTGCTGCATGCACATTGTCCCAACCAGCATGCGTGAGCTCTTCAAGCTGTGCTGTGAACCCACTCGTAGTTACATCTTTGATATCTACACGGACAGTATCAGACTCATTCTCGCTTTGAAGACTCACCAACACATTTGGCACCTCCTCATACACCTCACCACAATCCTCAGCAAAGCAAACTGTTGCCCAAACATGATCAAGACTCACATCATTTGTCAGTATTCCATAAGCAGACAAATCAACGACTGGATCGATTGCAAGATATGCAACATCCTCATACGTATGCCAGGTATCCCAACCACTCATATCAGGACCAGGATCTTCTTCAAGTCGAAGCGTTGCCCCACCCTCGCTCAAAGCAAGCAAATCAGCACGGACTGTATGTCCCCCGTTCTCGGTCTGAACCTCGAAGAACATTCGCGGATCCGAGCTAAAACTCTCCACAAAACTCAAACTGCTTGAATCAGACCAAGAGGCTTGTCTAAAATTTGTTATTCCAACCTCAACACCAACACCCCCAGGAACCTGACTAGGATCTACAGCAAACCAGCTCACATCTTCATAATAATGCCACCCATCAAGCCAATTCTTTTGTTTGCCTTTATCCTCCTCAAGACGAATCTCAAAACTTGTTGTGCTCACATTTCGAATATCCACCTGGACATCCTGACCCCCGTTCTCAGTCTGTATTTCTGCAAACACTACTGGAATTGCATCAAAAACATCATCAAACTCAACATTTACCCAACCATGCCTCACGTTCACCACTCCCGTCTGAGAAAAAACAGTTTCAGGATCGACATCATTAATCTCGGCTGATGCAATGCCAGTTGTTTGTGCAAAAACAAACACAAACAAAAACGCCATATTCACATACCGCGATATTTTACTTTTTGCCCTCATATCATTTGTTGAAAATACTTAGTTTCCTTTATCTTACCCAATTCAAGCACCAAAACTTATCCACAAATAGAATATAACCAAAAAACTCACAATCACACTTTTGCAATCAAACTCAACCTGATAACATGCGCAGAGCTTATCAAAGACAAAAACTATGACAGAAAAAACAAAGAAGCACCCAAAACTGCTGCTGATCCTATCAATACTCGCATTGTTTACGCCACTTTCAATGTTCCCCATGCTCTGGATGGGTAACCAGTCAGCAACATTCCTTATCTTTTGTCTCATTGTTGAACTCTCCTTCCCACTATACGCATACCACCTCCTCAAAAACCCAAAGGACTGCCCTAACCTAAAAAGTCCTGTCCTCCTACTCTTCCTGGGGTTCCTGCTCATGTATGTTGTTTCAAGTCTCTTTGGGATGGATTTCCATAACAGTTTTTGGAGTAACGGAATGAGGTTCACTGGTCATTTCTTGCACATACACATTATCGCATACGTACTTTATCTCGTTCTTCTTCTCAAGTGGTACGGGAAAAAGGGCTACAAAACCATTCTTACAACCATCTCTCTCGTTGGAGGTATGGCAGCGCTCTATGGCACACTGGAATACTTTGGAATCATACCAACCTATGCACCCGCGTTCCTACCGCGTGCATCAAGCGTATTTGGAAACCCAACATTGTTTGGCTCATTCTTAACCATCCCATTCTTCTTTGCAGTACTCGCCTCTCTTCACGGGAGTACAAAGAAAACCATTTGGCTCAATCAAATCCTGGCAATCATTATCCTGGGGGGCGTGTTCGCCTCAGGTGCACGCGGAGCCCTTGTTGGTATTGCTGTGGGACTAATCGTTGGACTCATTGCACGCACAATCAAAGAAAAGAAAAAAGGGTTGAGAAAAAAACTTGTCTCTGCAAGTATCCTTATCGCACTTATTGCCGGATTTGCTTTTGCAATCACCTACCACAACTCAACAGAAGGCTCACTTGCCTACCGACTCACACACTTTGCTACAGAAACCTCATCAGAACGCCTTGTGCTTTGGGGAGTAGCCTGGGAAGGATTTAAGGAAGAGCCGTGGCTTGGACGTGGTTATGAAAACTACTATCAAATCGCGGAATCAAACTTCAATCCAGAACAATATCAATACTCAAACATTTGGCCTGACAAGCCTCACAACCAACTCCTAGAAATCCTATCTACTGGTGGAATTTTCGTATTCATTCTTTACCTGCTTCTCCTAGGATTCATGGCAAAATCATTTTGCTCATCCTCAAAACAAAACAAATTTTCACACACAGATTCGAGCGTGCTCCTTGCGGCTCTTGCGGGATACATAGCACAATCTGTCTTCTTGTTTGATACGGTCGCAAGCTGGATTACTTTTTCAGTTCTTTTGGCTCTTGCTCTTTACACAGAACGCGCTGCGAAACGCGAACACAAAAACGGCAAACTTCCAGCATGGACAAAAAAGGTGCTACCTGCACTCCTCCTTGTTGGATCACTCACTCTCATCTTCTGTATTCTCCGACCTATTCTTTTAGATCTCTACAAGATTGATAAAGCAGCCGACCTGCAGATGACAGACATGAATCGCTCAATTCAACTGACTCAAGAATTTGGCTCGCATGGATTTGAGTTCGATTCAAATATTGCAGCCTCAACCACCAAATCAATCCTCACGACAGCATTCATATTCTCTGAGTTTAGTGCTGAACAACAAACAGCACTTCTTGAAACAATGATCGAACAATACGATCGAACCATCGAGCTCCACCCTGAACGCGCAGCATTTCTGTACGAATATATTGCTTCAGAAATTCCCGCTTATCGATACATGAAATTAGAGCCACAGATCGAAGAGTGGATTGAGAAACTTGATAAGCTAAAAGCCTTAGTTCCAAACCGAAAAGAAATTCCGGGGGTGTGGGCTCAGATCGGCCTCGCATACTTCAGTATCGATATGCGAGATGAGGGCTTAGCCTATCTCAGAGAAAAAGCCGAACAAAACCCAGAAACAACATCGTACAAGGACCTAGTTTTTGCAATGACGGGATATTACACGAGCAATAAACTCTATGAGACCACAGCCTTCTTGTTTGAAATTTTAATCGAGGAATATCCAGAAGACCCTCAATTCTACGCCAGCCTCGCTTCCACATATCATGTTATGGGCGACATAGAAAAAGCAATTGAAACCGCAGAGCGACTGCTTGAACTTGGAGATCAGCATCAAGAAAGCGTCGATTGGTTCATGGAACAAATCCTAGCAGAAGAATAATCAAAAAACCGGCTCAGGCCGGTTTTTTATTTGCCAAGTTGTTTCATGATCAGATCAACACCCTGCTGGATATGCCGAAACCGATCAGAACCCAGATGGACCCCACCATACCAACGCGTCACCACTACACAAACATTCACAAGATTTGCTTTTCGCAGCGCACGCAAAATAATCATACTCGCACCTGTTTCACCATCATCCCCCTTCCTTTCAACAACTGAACCATCTTGAACATAACGCGCCGCAAACATATTATGCGTTGCTTTTGCGTACTTCTTATTTGTTTTCATAAGAGCGAGAAAATCTTTTAACCCCCTGTCGCTTTCCACTCTTCCTCCAGATACAGCGTACTTTGATCCACGATCAATCGTATAGTGATGTACCTGAACCCAAGTATGCCTAACATCATTTTCATTTGAAAACAACATTCCAAGTTGATCAGTATTCATACCATTCAATTTTACCACTTCAACAATAACAAATAGAAAACCCCCGCCAAAGCAGGGGCTCGTTTCAACCCCAGTGAATCTGTCTCTGATGTCGTATCAGAGCTCGCTTCACTGCTCGAAGCTGGTCTCGTATCTCACTCTCCTCGGTGGGAAGAGGCTCGAGAAGAAATGGACATTCACTGAGCACAGCCCTCACATCTATGTTGCTCGGCCCCTGATCCACTCGGGCTGGATCAAGTCCCAGCATGGTAGGCGCGAAAAGCTCGTTCATGGTGAGCAACGTATACTCACGCGTCTCAACGAAACTCTGACCCACGTCTCCGACCACACATCCCTCCTTGCCCTGCCAGACCTCCTCAGCCACCTGAGCGTAACGCTCAGAAGCGATTGTCTGCTCATGAAGCAAGCAAAGATCTGTGAACGTCTTTCCTGAAGAAGGCCCCTTCTCCTCAGTCACGTGGAAGATGGCCTGTGATAGAACCACCATCAAGTCCATACCGTGCTTCTTGCAGGACTCCCAGGTCCGAGCAACGCCCTGCCACGACCCAGCAGCCACAAAGAGAATGATTCGCGCAGGCATGCGCCCACCTTCCTCCTGCGCCTTCTGAGCAATGAATTCGACCATTGCCTCACCAGTCGACCCGGACGCCATTGCCCCTTCGGCAATGATGATATTCTCGGCAAAGAAGTAGCCCTTGTGAGAATCCCTCACCACCGCCTTCCACACACCGGGCGACACTTCCCTGCGCCCCGCCTCCATAAAGGACGTTTGCAAGGGAAGGATGTTGTGCTCATCAAAGAGATCAGCCATCCCCTTCCACGCGCGAAAGTACAGACCCCCGTTGAGCGGAACCCATTGCGCGAAGTTGCCGCTGAGATCACGGAGTTCATCACCCACCGCCCAAATCATGCTGCGTATCAGGTGCTTTGCAGCACGAATTCGATCACGTCCCATGACCATACGATGGAAGAACACCTCTCCAGGCGCCGATTCCACAACGTACATACGAGGTGGGAACGCGTCTGGTCTCAAGCGAAAATTCATTCGCAGACGAACCGTGTCCAAATCCCATTTGGTAATGGAAGGTTGACCAGGAACACGTACCTCCTGAGGCACACCAACATCTTCAAGAAGCATGTCGCCTCCTTTCATTGCGCCCAAACCCTAGCAATACTCTGTTTTTTTGTAAATAGTTCTACAAAAAGCTTGTTGTTCGTGATACCATCACAGTTGAATACTTCACACTATGCCCAAACGAATAGCACCCATTAAAAAACTGAAAAAAACACGCTCACTAACAGAGGTGATCAAAAAAATCTATTCAAACATTGCATTTGAAAAAAAGAATTTTGAAAATCTCTATCCTCAAGAATTCAAACAAAAGTTCTTTTTTTACTATCGTGCATTTGATTCTTTTTCTGCACTCAGGCTCCGCTTCTACAAAAAAAGGCTACAACAAGCCCTGGATCTAGCAAAAGGAAAACGCGTATTGATTGTTGGTAGCGGATTAGGAACCGAAGCATTTCTTTTCCGAGCACAAGGCGCAGTTGAGGTCACAGGAATTGATATCGATCCAATATTCATATCTCTTGCAAATCAGAGGTCAAAGGAATGGAGAGCAAAGAACGTCGAATTCATTGAAGAGAGCGTCTTTACGTACCAACCAACCAAAGCCTTTGACCTTGTGTTTATAATGGAAACGTTTCACCACATCATTGAGGAACAAAGAGGAAGTTTCTTTCCAACTGTTTCAAAATTTCTCACCCCCAACGGCATTGTCGTCGTTAGTGAACCAAATGGCTCCAACCCTCTCATATTAGCAAAACTAAAAAGCCATGACTGCATGACAGGAGTCAAAAAAACGCTTGGCAGGTACCAAATGACAGACGAAATGGTTGTACCTCTTTCAACAATTAAAAAACTCATGGACCAATCAAATTTCAAGATCGTCGAATCGTCTCGTTATCGAGTTATCCCAGGCACACCCTGGCCAACTCTTGATCGAATTCTGGCCTTTTTCGAACCCGTACTTGAAATGCTGTTGCCACTTAGCATCATAGGAATCGGCTATACGATTGTTGGGAAAAAGAACTAAAATAGGTTTCCTGCTTTGCAGACGAACGGTATACTTCTACCATATGAAACATTTTCTACTTTTTCTGATGTTAATCTCATCAACCCTGATTCTTTCTGGCTGCTCAAACCCTGAACCAACCATCACAGAAACTACCGAGACCCAACTCGAAGAACTGACCGCGCAAGCAGAACAGATGAGTCAGGAGTTAGAAGCTACACAACGAGAGCTCGATGAACTTCTCCAAGAAGTTCAAGATAATACTAAAGTCGACACAAACGAGCAGGACTTACTCAATGATCTCGCAAACTCTGAGACTGTTTCAACAAACACCGGAGCATCTCAAGGAAGCTGCGACAGTATTACAGAAACATCTATCTGCACAGAATATCTTGGAGAATGGGATGAAACTGAAATGAAACTTCACTGTGTATCAGAGGAACGTTTCTCAACAGCATCCTGTCCATCTGACGCGCTTGGAGGATGTAGTATAATCATGGGAGAAAACAGTAGCCTCACCTCTTGGTACTACAACTACGGCAGTGATCCAGTAAGCAGTGACTCAATAGTACTCTCAGAACTCCTGTGCACCACAACCCCAGGCTCAACCTGGATGACAAAGTAAACAAAAAAAGCAGGCCTCGCGCCTGTTTTTGTTTGACACATTTTGTCTTACCCCATATTCTCAAAATATGGAGGTCTAATGGATGAAAAACTTGTTGAACGCCTAGAACAGGCTGTACGCGACGCCTCACTCCTTGTTTCTCGCATGGAGCGCATTACTGAATCATTCTCCGGCACAATCAGAGAGTTCTCTGCTTCTGCCACCAAAATGTACGAAGCAGCAAGAGCCAACGACGCCGCATCTGTACGAAACCTTGAAGCTGCACAAATCAACGACGCTGCCTCTATGCGTTTCCAAGAAGCTGCGCGCACCATGTCAGCAGCCGCATCACGCATCCAGGCCGCATCCTCTCGCCGCTAGCAACGGATCTCCGTTGCTTTTCTTTTCCCTCACAAAAAACAAGGTGGTGGTCGTCTATTCTGCGAGACGGCCCGGCTCCGCCGAGGGAACTTATTTCAGTACTACAGTGAGCGTATTGACAAAACCCTCATTTTGTGGCACTATTCCTCACCACTGTTTCCCGAAAGGAGCAGAAACATGAATCAGTTCTTCGCTCGACTCCTGAGCATCCGTATCTTCCGAGGTCAAAGCACGACCACCAAGCAGAAGAACGCACGCGCGTTCACGATCGAGATGACTCCTCTCACCGACGAGTCTGCCCAATGGGCCTCCAAGTACTGGAACACGGACGAGGGCGGCATCTTCTACATCCGCGCCTGCTACGCCCCCAGCTCCGCAATACCCAACGACGGCATGGCACTGCGGTACATGGAGCGACACCTCACCGAGTTCCGCTCAGGCCGTCTGCGCTTCGAGCTCAAGATCGCCCGCCCCGAACAGACCCCCACGCTCGTGGATGACATGGTGCAGGAGTTCCCACCCAGCATCCTCATCACCCGCCGCAACATCGTCCGCATCTCACAGGACGACGGCACGAACGACGGCATCGACCTGCTCAACGAACTGGGCATGAGTGCCTAGACATCGGCAATCACGCGCCGAAAACAACGGACCCGCAGCCTTACCAGCTGCGGGTCATGTTTTTATCCACTTGCATATTGCATACAAAAAAGTAAAATCAATGACATATGACAAAAGAAACAAGAAACATAACACCTCAGGAAGCCCCACCAATGAACCAACCACAACCTGAAGAGCAGCAGGCTCAGCCCCCTGAAGCTAAGACAGAACTTGAAATCATGGACGAGTTTTATGCTCTTTATGAATCCCTCGAAACAACAATGCAAAATCACCACGTCGTCCTCAGACTGAAAAAAAAAGCTGACGATGATGTTATTACGTTCGCCTCTGCACTTGAGCAATTGAAAAAAATTATTGAAAAAAGAAAAGAAATTCAAGAACAAATCGAGATTACCTGGAAGCATCCAGAATATAATCTTCGTCAAGAAACAATTAATCAATTAGGTCGTGAGATTAGAGCGGCTGTCAGCATTCCAGCCGGACTGCTTGGTAATGGAAAAGATGGTCTGGTGTATTCGTTTCGAAGCGAAAACCGCAACCTATGTATTAAGCAGATGAGCACTGATGCAAGACAAAACAACGAAAGACTATTCAAAAACAGAACAATTGATTCTGTAATAGCGAACAGAACATCAGCTCTCATAAAGAAAGAATTAAAATTCATGAATACTCTTCGAAACTTGGAAGTCGATGGTGTTCGCACACCAAAACCTTTGTTTGCATTTAAATCCGATGTCATGCGTGGAATTGTCATGGAAGAACTGCATGCCATGACCATGCAAAGAATTGTTGAAGGTCAAACAACCCTTGGAATTAGAGATGAACTGCCAGAAAATTTTGACATAGACGACTTCTTCAGCCGACTCAGAAGTTACATCATTGCAATGCACAAAAAAGGAATCATTCACGGCGACATTGCACTCAGAAACATCATGATTGATCGAGAAACCGGAGCGCCATATCTTATTGATTTCGGTGATTCAAATTTTACGCGTGATAAGGATTTGGGTTCAAGAAAAGCCCTGGAAAACGACGATCTAAAAAAACTACGAGACGAAAAACAGCGTCTAAAGGAATGGATGGATCGACGTGCATCCAAATAATATTGACAAAATTTCAACCCTATGGTAAACAATACAGCTCCATCAACCCAAACAGAAGCGGAGGACGGCATGTTCCAACCTGCTGAGGGTGTCTTGGATGACGCCCGCACGATCGCTGAAAAGATGATCAAGGCGGGCGAAACGCACGCCGCCTACCCTGAAGACGGAAGGCCGATGTTCCATGTGACGTCGGATGAATCACTTCTCGCCTCAGTGCTGGGCGACTTCGAGATCGACGACACAACCATCTACTTCGGCTTCCTCAGGAATGCCGATGAAAAGTAGCCGCACTCTCGAACCACAACGCCCCACCGTTTCCCGGTGAGGCGTTTTCTAATTCAAAAATGCTATTCGCTCAAGCTTGATCAATCAACCAACTCCACCCCTGCTTCCTCTGCCATCCCTTCAAGATTATGTTTCAACCGCTCTTCTCCCTGCTCAGTATACGTTGATCTTTGCACAATTATCCCCCTCTCCTTCGCAAACCGCATCGTCTCCTCAACAAGCCTCTTCGAATATCCCTTTTCTTGAAACTTTGGATCAATCGACATAAACGAAATCCAATATGTGTTCTCACGATACGGACTCTCTTCAAGCTCAGCCAGCCCCACAACAACTTCCCCCTCTCTAACCAAAGGATAGAACAGCTTTTCCCTACGTCTTAACACCTTTCCAATATCAAAATACCTAAACACACCATTGTCCCGTCCGCTACCAAACCTTTCATCCTGAGGCATTGGCTCACCTTGATAAACCATATCAATAATCTCAGATCCAGATACTGTCTCAGCACTAACCACTAATTTATCCTTTGATTCCACTGACAGTCGACTCCTTTCACCTTCGCCAGCCATAGTTCTATGCTCTCAATTCTGCCACAGCTTCATGTACGAGCGTTTTTAATCTGGCAAGAATCTCAACAATCTCTCCTGGACCATCAATATGTGGATTTGTTTCTGAAACAACATCACTTGACATGCGATCAAGATGGGGTAGATGTCCTTCTAATTTGTTGACCCAATCCTCTCTCTCACTCTCATCAGCTTCAAACGCAGAGTTGATTTGCTGAAAAATTGCATCTGCCGTTTCATCTGCCCATCCCTCATCCTTATCTTTGTTTAAAAGCTCAATCACCTCAGCTAGCCGTTCTCGTAAGGTAGTAGGAACATTCTCATTTTTTCCAAAATAACTATCAAGTGGCCATGGTTCTCGCACCCACTCATCAGCAGGGGGCTGATATCCCTCCGTTCCTAATTCAGACATATTTGTATGTATTACAAGATTTAGATGTAAGTATTCTACTCCTCCAAAGTCAATCTCTCAACCCTCCTTTTTTACCACCCGGACACCTCCACGGATCCTAAGCTCAAGACTCAGAGGAGGCTCTATCCCTGTTTTCGCAAGAACATCTTTCATGCGCTCATCAAAAAGACGCGTCAACTCCTTCTCTCGCTCTTCCTGTTCCTGATACGCTTCATTGGAATCTGCGACAAAATCCCTACTACGATAATGCAGTTGCGGCCAATCATCCCATCGCTGAGCCACATCCGGTCCAACACCGCGCCCAAGCATATCCGTCACCTGATCTGGAGACTCAAACACGATTGCAAAGTACAAAGCCAAAATCTCTTGACCGTTCTGATAATCAAAAAGGTTTGTTACGTATTTTTTCATGAACGACTCACCCCTTTCAGCTCTTGCTCTTACATTATTTACATCATTCATTACTATCTGAGATCGCCCTTCAATACCATTCTTTATCAACTCTTTCTGACTTTTCCCACCAGCTATAAAATGAGGAATTTCTCCAAACGAACCATACACAAACTCTTCCGCATGAATAAGCGTGTCCATAACACCATAACTGGAAACCTCGCCAGTTTGATCAGGGCTCAAAAATTCATCAAAATCATTTTTGTCTGCGCGTACTGGAGTTAACCCTCGAACAAACTTTTGAAACAACTTAAGCTTCTTTCGTTTTCTCAAAAACTCCCCTGGCCTCAAAAGAGTGACTCCATCAAAATACAGTTGTCTCATTTCATCTACTTGCAAAGCAGACTTTTCACGTAGCACCTCATGATTTCCATTTTCAAAAATCTCTTCCACCAACCTTGCAAGCTCGTTGTCTTCTTTTATCAAATCAAGCTCCCTTTCTAATGCGGGCACATCCCCATCATCAGAAAGTCGATCCTTGATATCTGCCATCTTCCTCTCAGACTCAGCTTTATCAATTGCAAAAGCCTCAGACACAAGCACGCGCTTATCTGGTCGTTTCGCAGCAGAACGCTCTATCTCACGCTCTTGCACCACGTCTCGACCATTCTCGACATGGGGAGTTTTTCGAAAAATATCAAACATATAGCTTACAAGACAGTATACCAATTTTCATGCTATTTTAAGATCAATAACCAAAGCACCTATGAAACACTCGAGTAAAAAGCTTCTCATTGCCCTGCTTGGCATAAACACCCTCTTCATTGCCGCACATCTGCTCATTCACTCTCTAGAGCTTTTTACTGAAAAGGACGTCACAACACTCGTCGCGCTCTTAAGCATGGATCTCGAATACACCCTCCCAACGTTCTTTGCAACCCTGCTCCTTGCAAGCATCTCAGGAGCATTCCTGACAATCGCTCTCAAAAAACAAACTCACAAGCTGGCCTGGTTTTCACTTTCTGCAATCTTTGCCTACCTAAGCCTAGATGAGCTCCTCGCCATCCACGAACGCCTCATCGAACCCATGCAAGCAATGCTGAGCATCTCAAGCGGGCCATTCTTTTTCGCCTGGATCATCCCGGTCTCCATTCTGATCATTCTCTTCACAGCTATCTACTGGAGATTCTTTTTCTCCCTACCAAAATCAACACGCAATCTTCTATTCCTCGCAGCCACCCTATTTGTTCTGGGTGCAATCGGAGTCGAGATGATCTCCGGTGCATACTGGCAAGCCAATAACTTTGATAACAATATTACCTATCGCATTCTAAATGCTCTTGAGGAAGGCTTGGAAAACACAGGATCAATTATTGCTCTTATCACACTTCTCAAATTTAGAACGAAAAACTCGCAGTAAGCACTACGAGTTTTTCAAAAATACCATTCAATTATTTACTCGGCCTACACATCATTTTAAAAACCACAATAAGCAAAAGAACTCCGCCTACTGTAATTCCTGTAATCGCACCTGCGCTCAAATCATAACTATTCGGTAAATAAAACATCACAAACGGAACAAACAGTAAAATAAGCACCACAAGCACCCAAGAAGCCTTTGTTATCCTCTTTTTGCAGGGAAAACACAGAATTTTTTCTTCGTACACAGCCTCTGAACCATACATTTGCGCTCTTCTAATAATCGCTTGGTCTGCAGGAACCTCTTCTTTGCAATTAGAGCATGTAACTTTTGCAGACATATTATTTCATTTTTAATTTCTTAGCACGAAGCACGAAAATCCCTGCTGCTATCACAAGCAAGACGAGAATGATTATTAGAATCATTTTCATATTGTTCTCGAAAACAAAACCCGCTGAAGTTACCCCACTATGAAACGAGTACGTAAACATCTCAACGACATCATTGCAACTAGTCTCTTCGTCCCCAACGCCCATTTGCACATTCATGACATTATCCTCAACCTCACCTGAGTCAATATCCGCAATCTGTTCGCGTGGAACTGAAAGAACAAAAACGTTTCCTTCCACAGCATAATCATCAGACTCAAAACCATACAAAGCCTCTGGTGGCCAACTTTCATCGCTTGCCAAGTAAAGAATGCTCTCATTCACGATTATCTCACAATCGTTTTGAGTGAACACCGCTCTATAATCGACCACCTCGTCCTGATCAACATCAATCCCAGCCCAAAATGAAACATCGTGGCACTCACCGACCGATTCCTTATTTTCAAAAATCCAATCAAAATACATGTTCCCTTCATCATGAGTAACCGCTACCCCCTGCAAATCATACAAAAAGCCCTCATTCTCAATGTCACACCGTACCCCTGCAACATCGCTTGAACTAGATACATCTCCAGATTGATCAAGGACACTTTTCACACCCAAAGGATCAGCTGCATATGCCACCGCAGCAAATGCAAACACAACCAAAATGCAAATCAAGACACCTAAACGTTCAAAAGTTTGGCTATTCATATACAAAAAGTATATCACAAGAACAAACAAATTTCTCTAAAATATTTGCTATAATGTGCCCATAAACCATATTTATAACAGTCTATGAAAAAACACATACAAAAACTCGTTTTTCAAGACAAAGACGGAAACAAAACCAAAGACATGGAAGGATCTGAAACGTTAAACATTGGAGATACTTTCTCAGCAACATTAACAGAGCTTGATAATCAAGTTATCCATTACGAGGTTGTCGATAAACAAGAAAAAGAAAAAAACGAGGTCATTACAACAACATACTACCTCAAGCCAATCAAGGACGACGAATCAACGGATATCAAAAACCACCCGGTAAAAATGTGGCTCCTAATTGCTGTTGTTCTCTTTGCTGTTGCTGGAAGCATTTTAAGTTTTGAAAGCTGGCAAAAAATCGGCGGTATTTTTGTCTATCTTGCTCTATTTGCTGTGATTATGGCAATCGTTTCATTTTTCAAAAAGAAAGGTAAGGACAAATAACTCTATGCGATATTTCTCACTTCTCCTGCTGCTTTTCTGTCTTGGAGGTGGATTACTGCTATCAACCAAGACCACTCATGCAGTTCCCCGAATGACAGAATTCGGAATCAACGAGACCAATCTCACTTGTGCGGAATTTTTCATGGGCGATGAATACAGCACCTGCCACCTGCCAGATGGATGGACCGTAACTGTTGATCGTGAGTGCCCTGAAGGTTATGTGCTCATCGAAGCTGATTCGGTTTGTGATGAAACACCTGTGGTAAATCTGGAAGAAGACTTACAATCAAATACAGATGAAATCAATATCAGCTCAATCCTAAAAATCTCAATAATCGGAATCCTGTTAATAATCGGTGCGGTGTTTCTAGTTAAAAGAAAGCAATGAAGCGAATAAAGGACTACTTCCAATTCCGCAAAACAAAACGGTTTTACCAAAAACATGAGCGAATGTTTGTGCCGCTCATGCTTTTGCTTGGAACAATCGCTGATTTTGTCACCTTTAGATCAATCGAGGTCTCAACAGCCTTCACTATACTTGGTTGCTACACTATTGTGGCCAGCCTGCTTCTTCTTTACATGCATCACTATGATGCATCAAAACCTCTCATTGCAACTGCAAACTTCCGATCCCGCCTGCGCCTTATCGCGCCACTCATCGTGCAATTCATCTTTGGAGCACTGCTCTCTGCAAGCCTAGTCTTCTACTGGTTCTCAGGAAGCTTCACACACTCATGGCTGCTCATCATTATTCTGCTCGCACTCATGGTTTCAAACGAAGTGCTGCGAGAACACTACCTCAAACCCATCGTTCAGCTCAGCGTTTTCTATTTCACACTTATCGCCACGCTAGCTGTCGCCCTACCTTTTGTTTTTAACTCAATATCCTCACTAATCTTTGTTCTCGCAGGTGCCTCAAGCCTAATCATCATCTTTGTTTTCCTGAAAGTTTTATATCGACTCCGACCTGATCTCAAACAACTCAAACCAAACATCTTCATTCCAATCATTTCAATCTTCATTCTTTTCAATGGCGCGTACTTTCTCAACCTAATTCCCCCGACCCCACTCTCTCTGACCGAAATCGGAGTTTACAACTCAGTTGAGCGCGTTGGAAACGATTATATTCTCACTCGCGAAGATGAAACATTCACCAGCTGGCTTCTTCCAGGCACAACCATCGCAGCAAACCCAGGCGGGCGTGTGTATGTGTTCGCATCTATCTACGCACCAGTTGATCTCAACACCTCAATCACCCACGAGTGGCAATACCTCTCAAACTCTGGTTGGAAAACCATCAACGAACTGAACTACTCAATCGTGGGAGGCCGCAAAGACGGCTACCGTGGCTACTCCTACATCACAACCTTCCAGCCTGGCAAATGGCGCGTCTACGTCAAAACCCCTCGAGGCCAAGTCATAGGAAAAACCAGCTTCAAAATCAAATAGCAAAAAACACCGATTCGATTCGGTGTTTTGTAATCCATCTTCTACCCTCAAATAAGGCACGCAGGATGTGCAAAATAAAAAACCAAGGTGGTGGTCGCCTTGTTAGCGCTAGACCCGGTTCCGCCTTGGTTTTTTATTTTGCACATCCTGCGTGCCGAATCATCAAAAATATTTTTCATCCAGCATCCTCACCACCACCTCTGAATAATCCTTATTCAGCATCGGTGATTTATTTGCTTCAAAGAACTTGATTCCGTCTTCCGTACGCACAAAGTCGACTCCGGAAAGATCTACCCCACAAGCCGCGCACGCCTTCCTACAGAGCTCTGCTTCTTCATCCGTAACCTCAGAAAACTCCCAATCAGCACCCTTGCAATAGTTGTTGTAGAAACCATCTTTTGAAGAACGCTTAATCACCCCAAGCACCTCCCCCTCAAACATAGACACACGGAAGTCATGAGTGTTTGGGATGTATTCCTGTAACAAGTATGTTTCAATTTCTTTTGATTCAATAACCTCACGCTTCTTCTCTTCGGATAAAAGAAGTCTCTCATCAAGCTCTTCCAGATTATCGATCTTCCAAACTGCCCTTCCCCTATTTCCATCTGCTTTCAGCACAAGCGGAAAGGAAATGTTTTTCAAAATGTATTCCTTGTTTGATTCGTATGCAAAACTATTAACAAGCAACGTCTCAGGAATTGGCAGGTCATTCATATGCATCATAAACATCTGCATCATCTTCCCCACGCTCTTCGTGTGTTCCTTGTTAACAGGATCATTAAAGTAGATGTTGTTATTCTCGCAATACTTCACCATCATGCTAGGCAATAACGCTTCGTAACCTCGCATCTGAAAAAAATTCAGCGCACCCCGCAGATCAAACAACTCATTTTCTGAAACAAACCTCGCGTCCTCACCGTCTTTAAGGTGAAGAATCATGAATCGCGTTCGTGCCCTGCTGAGCTCAATCCCCCTTTTCGGACACTCTTTTTCAAATCCCCACCGGAATTTCTTTGTCGCATTAAACAAATTGATTCTTTTCATACCCGTTTCTTAATAATCAAACCTCAATACGCGCCCAGTCTTAACACAAAACAACGAGTTTTTCTACCGATCACGCATGTAATCAATAAAAAATAGCCGAAAAACAGCTTTATCTTGAACATTGACGTGTCACTAAACCAGTATAGCAGACTCACTCAGCATGTAATCACCAACACTCACTCGCTTAAGCGAATAAAGCGCACAGCCGCAACCAAATTCTCCTCCCATCTCATGAGCAAGCGCTCTGATATACGTCCCAGACGTAACAGTTAGAGTACAGCCAATGAGTTGCACAGAGTCGTTATCAAAATCAAAATCCTCCCAGAGCTCGATGATCTCGTCTTGTCTAAAGCCTCCCCGCACTCGAGACGCTCGATCAAGAACATTCTTTTTGATCTCCTCGACATCCTCATTGTAAATCCTAACCCCCTCCACACCAAGCACCCTCATTTCTTTTACAGGAACCTTAACCTCATCAAGTCTACCCTCCTTCACCCAGCAGTGAAGAGGCTTTCCTTTTACTCGATATGAAGAATACGGTGGGAACGGAAGATTATGAATTCCGAGCAAGAACGAACTAATCCTATCCTTAGTAATCTCGGACGAGGCTGATCCTCTCTTAATCAAACCAAGACAGTCATACGTATCGGATTCAACACCAAGCAAAAACGTTGCTTCGTAAACCTTACTCATCTTTTGAAACGATTCCTTTTCATACCGCTCTTCACCTGAAAGCAAAATCAAAACCCCCTCTGCCATAGGATCTAGCCGGCCAGCATATGTAATGGGGTCATCTGCCAGTTCAGGTTGCATTTCCTTGAATTTATTAATCACATCAAGCGGAGACCACCCGATTGGTTTGTAAAAATTGTGTATTGGCATGACTGAAGAATAATACAGATAAGAAAAAAATGAAATTAGAAAACCAGCCCCACAAGTGAGACTGGCGCGTTGTCGTCTAGGCCTTAGCCGTCCACGACTGCGATCTCGAACGGAATCTTGGCCACACCCTTGTCACCATCCGGGACCGGGCAGTAGCCTTCGTCCGAACTGGGATCTGCGTAGTAGACGGTCATGTGCTGACCATCGTTGTGTACCTCGCAGGTGACACCCGGGAACTCGGTTCCGCTCTTGAGCTTCGCGGCGTAGGTGCCGTCCTCGAAGTCGTAGCCCGGCAGCAGAGGCAGGACCAGCGACCCGTCATGGCCGGGCGCAGTGTAGATGACCGTGCTCTCGTTCCCATGCCACGTGCCAGCACGAGGCCAGCAGGCCATGTCCGAGGCATCGAGCAGATCCAGCCCGACCTCGAGCACGTGCTGCTTACCCTTGTGGTCCGTGGCCGAGCAGGTCGCCACAGCAGGAACATCCTCGAGCGGGAACATCTCCCGCGGCAGGTCGATCAAGATCGTGAGGTCGCCCATCTCGTTGACCGCACAGGTCATCGGGGACCAGGAGCTCTCGAGCACCTTGGTGTTGTCAGGCCGATCCAGCACAGGGATGACCTCTTCCCAGGTCTCGAAGACCAGACTGGTTTCCCCACCATCGAAGACGAGGTCCGGGCACAGCTCGAGCGTGACACCGTCATGCGTGACGGTCGCACCCGCCTGCGCGAAGGAAGACAGAAGAACAGCGAAAGACAGAAGGAACTTCATGAGGTTCTCAGGGGTTCGGGGTTGCTACTCGTAGGAGTAGTCATCGCCTTCGGCGGTTTCTGTGACGTAGGTCCAGGACCTGCACTCGCACGAATGCGCGACAACGCACCCGTTCCAAGAGCTGCACTGAGAGAAGTAGTTCGGTAAGCCGATCTCCTCGCAGTGGGTCTTGCATTCCTCATGCTTCTCAGCACAGGTCTCGCAGTCGTCACACGACCCGGCATACACCGGAATCGTGAGAATCAACATCAGTGTCAGAAGGAGCTTCACTGCTTCTCCGATGTTAAATGACTGGTTCTGACCAGACATTCAACGGTTTGAGTTTCCTTTCTCGTGACAGTTGATTGCCTCGCGGCTAGACGATTAAAGCGTATTTCGAAAGTTTTGTCAAGAATCAACGTAAACAAGAAACGACTCGCAAATTGAAAAATCACCACATTGTTCGGCGTAACACAACGTGATGATTTCGATAGCTGAAGGATTCAGCGTGTAGGTTACTCGACCTTCTCGAACAGGTACGCTTTGAAGGTGACCGGGGGCCGCCTTGCGCCCACTTCACCAGCTAATACTGAATTCACTTACTTAGGACCTTGTGCAGAATATACCCTTGTCGCAAACCATGTTGCAATCGGGACCAACAGAACAAGCGTGCTCGTACCTGCAATGGTACGTATAATTTCCTCAGCAATAATCTCTTCGTTCAACAATCGTATAATTCCGATATCATCTCGAAGTGCAAAAAGGAGAAAAATAGGGAGAGCTACACCTGAATAAGCCAAGACAAGAGTATTCACTACAGAAGCAATATGATGTCTTCCAACAGACATAGCCTTTTTGTAAAGCTCCCTAGATGTAAGCTTTGGATTTGTCTCGTGAAGCTCGAAAACAGTTTCTGTTTGTGTAATAGCAATATCATCCAACACACCAACCGCACCCAAGATGATTCCAGCCAACAACAATCCCGATGGAAGCTCAATGGCATCAGTGGTCAAAAACAATAAAGAAGCTTCCTCCGAACCCAACCCAGAGAGTCGAGAAAAATACACAAAGAAAGCTGAAAAAAACCATGCAAAGCACAAACCGATGATCGTACTGAAATACGCGTAAACAGTTCTTTTGTTGAAACCATGTGTCAATGGAAGGTTTATAAGCAAAATCATAGCTGATCCGATGACTGTGATAAGCACAGGATCAACACCATTAAGAATCTGAGGAACGATAACACCAAACAAGATCGCACAGGTAACAGCAAGACCGACAAGCGATGTAAGACCTCTCTTTCTGCCAACCAAAACAACAAGCACTGCAAAAAACAAAACGATCCAAAGAAGCGAAGGCGTCCTTACAACATCGACAAGAAACACTTGCACCGTATCATCAGGATAGACAATAACTTGCAACAAAACCTCTTGCCCCACCTCCAAATCATACCGCGCATCACCAAGCAGCGATTCACTACCGTCCACTACATAGCTCACACCCTCATCATCAACCGCAGTAAAAGTTGCATGCGCACCGTCATCAATCTCTTCCACAAAATCAATCGAGCTCACACTCGCACGAACCTCCTGACTAGACTGAGCATGCACAAAACCACCTGACGCAAAAAACAAACTTATAACAAAGACTGCAAAAAGATATTTTTTCATACAAGAGAAATTATAACAGATCAGACACCACTCACTTAAACAAAAACACCTGTAATCAGATGTCTTCTGCTGGCTCCGAATACTGAACGGGTTCAGAACGGTTGATTGTAACACATCCGCATATAGACCTGACCCCATAGCCCCATACACAAACTCTCGCCCAACCAAACAAAAAACCACAGCAAGCTGTGATTTTTTGTTGGCTCCGAATAGTAAACGAGTTCAGAACCGTGGATTGGAAGAAATTTCACTCAATAGTAACTCAATTTACAAACGCAAATTTCTGCCACTGCTGATATTCTAACTAACTTTCGAGGACTGACCAGTATGGCTGATCATAATTTTCACCATTTATATCCTTCAAGATATCAATGTGTTCTTGTGACAATCCATTCACGAGATCGTTTAAATAACTGATAAATTTATCACGATCATTTAAAGTAAAAAATCGTGTGTCATATTCACCAATACGAAATTGTTTTCGAGTGCCTTTTGGCAACTCTTTCAAAACTCTAGCCGATTGCTTGTCAACGAACATAGCGTCACAATATGGCAAGTAACTAGAAATAAATTGCATATCTGCAGTAGATTTTGGTGCCTTCTTTTCTCCCAAACGAGCTGATCGAGCCAATCCCGCAAACATTACTGAGTTAATTTTAAGATAAGGCACATCTAACAGAGAATCGGCGTCATTGAGGTACTTATGAATGATATCCAAAACTTTTGTTTGATCGACACCTTTTTCAATTGCACTTTGTATAAGTTTACTGAGCAAAGAAAAAGCGGGTGGTGGCAAGATATCGTTTATTTCAAATTGAAAGGTTGGATCAGAAACTGCCCTCAATGTTGCGTTTTCTCTTCTTTGAACAAAGGCCCTTGTTGAAGTCAATACACCTTTTCCGAAACCGAGAACCTCTTCTCTAACCCTATCCTCGAAAGACATTTCTTCAGACTGCCACCGCTTCCAGATATTTGCCAACTGTTGTTCTGTGGAAGTATTTACTTTTTTCAGGTTATCAATCTCCTCAGCTTGTTGTGAAAAACCCACCGAAATCCTCATGCCGATCTCCCAAGTATGTAAATCTCTAAATGAAATATTTTGAGGGTCAAGTTCAAATATTGCATGTTTCCCATCTAGCCAGCAAGCAAAGTGCTGTCGCACTTGTTGTTCTTCAATGACGTGCGCTGGAAACAATGTTTTCCCACCAGAAAAATGTTCGTATAACTTTTTTGCCACCTGAAAATCAATGCCACCAAAGCTTGACTCATCCTTATGAAAAAAGCTGTCTGGACAAACGATCACTTGTGATTTAGAAGCCCTCTCTAAAGCAACAAATAGATCGTGCCAAAATGGGTCTCTTTTTATTCGCTCATGACTTGGGTGCGTAGAATCAAGTAGCTTTATCAGATTACTGATTACAAATTGATCTAAATAAATAACCTGCTTAAACAGATCTGGCAGGCTGATACGATTCTGATAATGACATTTCACACATTCTCTTGTGTAATAATTGTCACCTGAAATAATAATCAAAACACCAAAAGATGTTTTGCTCTTGCATGAAGGACAATCTTTATAGGGTTCAGTTATTAAATCATTTCTTGATAACTCTTGAGCCATAGGCCACTCATACCAAGCTAAGCAGTCTTCTATATATTTCAACCATTGCCAACGTGTCCAGCTTACAGTATTCGAGTAGGTCTTTGGCGATCTGGTTTTTTTCTTTTTGAGAAGTCTCTGGATCAATCATCTTTTCCCATCGCTCAACTGCTTGGTCACCCTTCTGCACATTCAATGCTTTGTAAGTCAGCTCTGGCACAAGGACTGGTAACACCTTCTTGATACTCGCACTCCCCATAAACTTTGCATCAACATACATGTTTTTTGAGAAGATATGCATGAGATCAAACATGCGGTCATTCATGCCCTCAAGGAAGTCAGTGTGTTCTGGATGCAGCTCTGCGAGCTTATTGTTTCGCTGCGATTCGTACGACTTATACCAAGAGATAACAGAACCCTTGTCATCAAAATCTTTTCTCATCTGCTCAATGAGCGGCAGGGTCAAATCTTTTGTTGGCTCAGTAATCAAAAACTCTTTATGCTCCATTGTTCCGTCTTCATGCAACACATGTAGCGAATACTGGAACGGCACTTGTTCATAAGCACCAAAGCCGCTGAACCGAGGAATTGCAGACGAATAACCCTCATAATCAAAGAAGTGAATTGGAAACACAAGCTCGTCTAACGCTTCCTTAATAGCCTCATGGTCAATGAGAGGCTTACCAGCCATATAGGCGTTGTATTGGGCTAATTTCGCCCCTGTGAGCTTCTCAGGGTTATCTATATCCTCAAATGCGTAGATACCACGATCAATCCAGTCATAAAACAACTTCTTGCTCCCACCAATACGATTGATGTCATGAACCGAATACTCAGGAACGTCAGGATTCGAGTAAACAAACGTCGTACATTGCGCATTGCGGCCACGATACAAACACTGACATCCTTTCTCTTCTGGATCGTGTAAATAGGCTTTCAAATCACTCATTTGAGCTTGTACCTCTTCCTCGGCACCAAGCACTTCATCGGTTAAATCAGCAATGATAAACAAGTCGTCATAATTAACCTTCGTAAGCATTCGATACTCACTATTAAGATGAATGACGCCCGACTTAACTATCTTCACACCACAGCCTTCAATAACAGTCTTCTGAAACGCAAGATCATTTACATGATGATGAGGCACAACACGCTTAACATCATTGGTCGCCTTAACCTCATACAACTCCCAACCACCTAACACTTCGTTAAAGCGCAAAACGTCAGCCTGAACAAAAAACTCATCATGCAAAAATGCACCCTGAAAAATGGTGTGTGTTTTTGTTTCAAGAAGACTCTCTGTAAACGGCACTGCATTAGGACCAACAATCTCAACCAAGACACCATCAGGAAACAGACCTCTTGCAGCTTCATCCGCAAGGTTTCCTTCTTCAATAATCTTCTTCTCAAACTCAGAAAGTTCTACCCCATCAAAAAGCTCTGGCTTATGCTTCTTCAGCCAAAGATTCTTCCTGCAATAGGTGTATTCAAGATAGTCAGTCTTTGTGATGTGCATATCATTCAGGTTTCCAAACATCATCAATCTCTCTCATGATACGCTCAGTATTTGTCAAAGCGACGATGATTTTTTGCCAGTGGAGAATGTCGTCAAAAGTCAACCTGCACCCGCATCGATTTTTCAACCATCTCTGTGCAGGCTTGTATCCACCTATGTGAAAGTCCCAAGTATTTTCAGGAACTTTATCAAAATACTGCGTTTTGTTGATGTACACCTTTCCTGCATCAAATTTAGGATAACTTTTCTCAATTGTATTCGATCCAGAAAACGGAAACTCTGTTTTGGGCTTATCGGAAGCTTTATGATTCAAAAGGTGATAGTTACGCAATTCTCCACCTAGTTTGATCAATTCTACAAACCGCTCGGCTGTGTCAGGATACGGGATGCAAGGAAAGTTTGTGCTCAAAAATTTTACATATTTTTTTCGGTATGAAGGTGAATACAAAATCGCGTATACATAATCAAATACATCAAGCGGTGAAAAAACATCACCTTCTGTATCATTGATTGTGGTAGCATCAAAACTGAATCTCAACCCGGTTGACCGTTCTATTTTACTCACGATATCTTGATCTAAATTCGGATTTCGGTATTGATTTTCATTAGTCCCAAATGACGTTTGATTTGATTTATCATCATATGTATACAGTGGAAAAATCGCCGACTGTGTCGTGCGTTCAGCAAACTTCGCCTCAGTTATCAGACTGCTAACAAAAAAATGATCTGGCCTGCCACTCTTATTACTTCGCGCGCTTGCAAGAGCCAAGTTGTTACCTGTCAGCATGTTTCGCATTACACTCCCTCTGTCTCTTTCAATAAAATCTGGACTGTAATAGATGTGTCGGTTATCGAACGGTCTATACGAAATCTGTTTAATATTTTCTGAGTCGTATGAATGCTGTTGCGCTTGCGCTATCTTCCAGCTCTTATTTTCACGGAGATTATATTTATTCTTAGCTATTATGGGATCAAGTGTTAGAAATTCCTCTATTCTTACTTGTAATTGTTCTTTATCAAAATCAATAACGAATGCATCTCTTGATGTCACAATCCCAACCGAATTTATTGGAAACAGAATGTTTAGATAAAAACCTTCCTCATACTTTTCCATTGCTTGAAAATCACATCTAACGAATGGGTAATTAGGCGCTTGATTATTTAAAGTAACCCAGTTGATGGATCTAATATCATTATTCATGAGATCGTTATACTTCTCGTTTCGTTTTCCATAAAAGTCAGCATGAAGTATCTCTGCCAGCTCACTTGTTTTTCTACCATTTTTTATTGCCAAAATGATTGAAACCCCTTGCTTAATATCGAAGACATTCTCATCTTTTCCTCCATCTGGTGCAGTCTCATTTCTTTGAGAATTACCATGTAGGTCAACTATATATATTTTGTCGAAGGTCGTAAGTAGATGCCAACGCATACCTCGAAAAGTTGGGTTATCCAGGTAACCATGATTTGTAACAAATCCAAGAACCCCCTCTCCGCTCTGTTCGATCATGTATTCTGAAAATCGCATGAACTTCACATAGTCATCATTGATCCATTTTGGATTTCGTTCACGTAATTTTTCTATTCCACCAGGCTCCTTCTTATATGCTTCCATCAGACCCATGATGAAGTCACCCTTATTTTTTGACTCACCACTATAAGGAGGATTACCAAGTATGACCACTACTGGAGTCTCTTTTTTAACCTTATTCGCGGCATTTGCTTCGTTACTAAGCCAGGAAGAAAATAATGTATTTGTATCAGGATGTGCCTCTTCCAAACTATTAGTCAAATAGACACCAAGACGTTCGTTGGTATTTTTCTTTTGTCTATAACCAAATTCAGTAAGCAATAAATCAAGCTTTAAATGACACATGGCATAAGGTGCCATCAGAAGTTCAAAACCGTGGATTCGAGGTAATAAATGTTCATTCACATAACTGTCCCAAATACCTTCCTGCCCTTCGAAGTTTGAGTGTATCTTACGAACAATTTCTGCCAAAAAAGTTCCTGTTCCAGTGGCTGGATCTAGAATTTGTACTCGATGCACTTCTTTTTCGATCCTTCGTTTTCCATCCTTGTATCGACCATCTGCCATCTGTGCATCAACCTCAACAGTAGTCATGCTTGTATCAGCCAGACCTTTTTCCAGATTGAATTCATCTTTTAGAATATCGTCAATCGCCCGAACAATGAATTGAACAACCGGCTCCGGCGTATACCATACCCCACGAGATTTGCGCAGTTCAGGGTTAAACTCAGAAAGAAAAGTCTCATAGAAATGAATGAAAGGATCTAATCGCTTACTCTCAGAATGGAAGCTCTCCAAAATCTTTTTCACATCCGCAGCCCGGAATACATCTGCAAGCGCATCCACAATCCAAACGATACGATCATCTAGATCAGGACCAGCGACAGTGTTAAACAACTTGCGTAAAAAAGGATTTGTTTTTGGTAAGAGTTCAGCTGCTTCTTGTCGACTAAAAGTATCAAGTGTTGGATCATGCAAGCGAGCTGCAAAGAGGCCGTATGCAATTGTCTGAGCGTACATGTCAGCAAACTCATCTTCTTTCATGTCATGAATCAGCACATTTCGAAAAGCTTGAAGCTCGCTTCGCAGATTAGACTCTTCTTCTTCTGAATTTAGTGCTTTTGTGATCACATCTTTCATCAACCTTGCTTTTCCAGCCATGGCTTTTACCAGCCTGGATGCGGATTTGATCGTCTGACCATTATATGAAATGAAATCAGTTAACAAGTGCTGGAAGCGCTCAACTTCCTTATGATCAAAGATGATTTTATTCTTCTCTTTTGTACCAACGCACACTTGATCAACTTTTTCTCCATTAACAAAAAAACGAAAGTCTAAATAATCTGTTAAAACTAGATTATCTAAACTTTCAAGATATCTTTTTATTTGATCACTGTTCTCGACATCATCAAGAGCAGTGCCAACATCCTTAGCCTCAATATAGCCAATCGGAACCTCTTTTTTTGTAAGAATGAAGTCTGGTGCCCCACACTCCTGACGCTTAGGTTCATTAACTGCAGAAATATTCTTGTCTAAATTTTCAATGAGGCTCTTTAGCATTGGACGGTAGCTATGTTCCGTTGCTTGGCCTGTATCAAACTCTCTTTGGACAGACAAAAAATACTCTGCAAAAGTATCTTCATTCATATTGTGCTTTGGTAGGATTTTATTTGCAAAAAGGGGTCAGGTCGGACTACGGACTTTTTCTATCTCAATTTTATCACAAAAAGAAAAACGAACGCTATTGATGACGTTCGTTCCTCTTGGCTCCGAATTGTGGAGGATGTTAGAACTCAAATTTCAAAGAACATCTCAATCTCCTCTCTTACAACAGCTTGAATTCTTTCAACAAAAGGTAAGACATACTCGGCCCTCGACTTGTCGTCAGGAACATCATTTTCATCAACGTGATAACACGAAGGAGAGGTGGCTACTATTATTATATCTGGCCTCTTTGGTAATGAAGTAAATAGATGGTTTAAAAAAGTCTTTATTTCAACATCACTCACAATAGAATCACCTTCGTCCGAAGGATAAAAATAATCAATATCAATATCAAGAAAAAGAATAGACTTGCTAGAAATACCCATCACACTTTTACAAAACGACTCTTGATCAACAAAATTTTCAAACTTAAAATTCAATTTACAATCTTTGTTGAAAACCCCACGCACCTGACTCTGACGACACAACGTAAATATTTTTGCGCCCTCCCCACACTCATAAAGAAAAGGATAAATGAAATTTTCGAATTGCAACCACTCGTTTTCAAAATGATCTATTTCAGATAATTCCTTAGGCAAATAGTGAAGCATGTCTTTATCAATAACAGCATCAGGATGCGCATCAATGTGCAGAAGGATTATTCTGTTACCACACGACTTTGTCATCAGAAATCTTTTCCAAACACCATAAGCCAACCTATGATTGTTCATGATGAAATAAGCATTCTTTTCGTCCTTCAATAAAAACCTTCCACCTAAAGCGCTTGTAAAATCGTTATTTACACTTTCAAGATTTTGCTTATATCTCCAGCCATTATCCTCTTGGTCTAACTCCATAAGTAATAATAGTAGATAAAACCGACCTCGTGGCCGGAGTATAATTTATCACAAACCTTCTCGATTTTATTGTTTTCCCGTGGTGATATTTTCAAAGACCTCCTTAAATTTGTTTCTTTTCCTTTTTTCCATAAACGACCAATCCATACTCTGCTCCAGAACTTCAATCATGTCAGAATTATCTAGCTCGTATATAACCTCTGACACACCATACTTTAAGGTCCTTCGGAATAAGTAAATCTTACCTTTGTATTCGAAATAATACGGTCTAACGATATTAAACTCATCTTCAAGCTTTTGTTTCAGAACAGAAAACTCACCGCTACCCCTATCAACAATTGGCTCTTCTGAAATTTTTGCACGTAATTCCTGTGCCGACAATCCAATATTTTTTGCATTAACAAACGCATCGAAATATCGTTCGTATAAATTTATAAAGTACCCAACCACATCAATATCGACCACAAAAGGCTCGTTCGGACCAAATGTCTTCCATTCCAACTCATCTTGTATAACTCTTTTCATATTCTAGATGCTTATTTACAAAAGCCCCAATTCAGACAAGATACTAGCAGCAACACTATTCTGATTAGTGAGACTGACTTGCTCCGTTATCATCGCACCCGAACACAACTCGACCGCTTTCATAAACTTCTTCTCAAAGTCTGCATCGGTAAACTTTTTCAAGAAAAACAAAGCCATCAACAAAACTGACCACATTGTGTAAGTATCAACTCCTGTTGCAAACAACCCGAAACCATTTGCTTTCATCTGAAAGTTCATGTGATCCCGATCTGGATCAAAAGATATATCACCAACAAAATTCTTTTTTTCTGTTCGTGAAAATTCAAGTAAATTATTGATTGCATCTTCTGGAAAATATTCTGAACCCTGTTCCGAAAGCTCATTCAAAGCCATAGAAAGATATTGCATCGTTGGATTTCCTTTAAGATTCGAAAACTGTCTCAAAGTAAATAATAGGAAAGCAAGAATTGCGCCTCTTTGATTTTCCTGAGCACTGTCACCAGACGTTTCAAAAAGAAAAGCTGCCTTATTTTCTTCCTTGCAGTGAATTTCAAAATGTATTGTTGTCATATCACTTTTTCCAAGAAGTTTTACCTAAAACTATGTAATAGAAAACTTTAGAGATTGCAAAAAATACCGCAACCGTTACCACAATAAACCAAGAACCTATTTCAGGATCATCAAGGTAAAGGGCCCATCCCAACAACAATGTTAGCACAAGAGCAACGACATACAGCACCTTTAAGAATCTAAACCAAACCTTGCCTTGCAGTGGATTCTGAGAAACTGGATGTGCTGTGGTGGCATCGGCTTGTTCTGGAGATGCAACATTGTTCATGTACTCTTCAGGTTTACCAAAAAGACCCTCTGCTAATTCTGAGATGCGTTGGAGCAATTCAGATTCTTTTTTTGATGACTGTTCTAACAATCGAGTTGCTCTATCCACTCTCAACTTCATTTCTGTTGCGGAAATTTGTTTGGGCATTACCCCATCATTGTCTACAACAATTGCTGGAATGATTCTTTCAATTGCAAGATTCTCTTCAAGGGCAGTTGCGGCATCCTTTCTTGCATCCTGTAGTTGATTAACCAAACCATTCCACTCGCTAAAGTTAGCACCTAAAACTTTAATGGAATCTTCTTGGCTATACTTATGCAATTTTTTGAAATCAATTTTCTTCAAAAATGACTCTATTCGCAACAACAGTGAAGCAACAACCTCCTGTTGTGTAAGCACACTTTCAAAAACCCGCTCCTCATAAACATCAATGATTTGCATTGCCGTTTTTGCAAGTTTCAAATTCTCCTCTTGGGTTTGAGTGTTATTAGGATCAGACAAAAGATCAGAAATTCTCTGCAAAGCCACAAAAGCATCATTCTCATCCTTGTGATCAAAATGAAAAGCAAGATAGGACCCTTGTTTAATAGACGCTTTCTGAACCTCAGTTCCCAAAGCAATCAACAACTTCAAATTCCGATAATCAATTTTTGATTGTTCATATTCTTCGCGTGCTTTATCAATCTTTTTCTTGAAAAGGGTAAAAGGGTCAGGTCTATATATGATACTACTTTCTAGATATCTGTCCGATTGTTGAACAGTGAAGCCCGAGATGTTTCGCAATTTCAGTACTCAAATATCCACATCTAAACCTTGCAAACTTGATAGCATTATCTCGTTCTTGTTTTGATGAAACCCCTTCAAATATTTCATCAAGTGTGGGTCTGCCAACAATTCGTTGTAAAAGGGTCAGGTCTATATATGATGCTACTTTCTCGATATCTGTCCGATTGTTGAACAGTGAAGCCCGAGATGTTTCGCAATTTCAGTACTCAAATATCCACATCTAAACCTTGCAAACTTGATAGCATTATCTCGTTCTTGTTTTGATGAAACCCCTTCAAATATTTCATCAAGTGTGGGTCTGCCAACAATTCGTTGTTCTCTTGGATACTCTTTGAGCTGTTCAGAGCCGTTTGTATGATTCTCCCAAATCCAATGAACATACTGAGGAGACCCAAGTATAAATCCATTCGTGAGATCATTATATGGATTATCCGCAGCAATACCATCCATCACAAACTTTCTATACTGTTTCTGTGCTTCTTTTCTCTCATCTCCAAATAAACTTAGTATCCAATCTGTGTGCAACCACTCAGGACATTTACTCGTTCCTGCTGTGTGTTGGTAACTACTCCACTTCCATTTTTTGGGATGGTCGCAGAGAGAATCGCGAACCGGGTTCAAGACAATATATCGAGAAACAGCTAGAAGATAGGTGTCTTTTTCTATAACGAATGCCTTGTAGCGTCCTTGCATCAAATGTCCGACTGTTTTGTGTCGTGCGTTAAAAGATTGCGTGTAGTTTCCATTAATGTCACGCATAGCTTTTGAGAGATTTCCATCAGGGGTCTCGATAAGTAAGTGGTAATGGTTGTCCATCAAACAATATGCATGAACGATGAGATTGTGTAGTTCAACAGCATCCTGAATCATTTCAAGAAAAAGAAGACGATCCTTGTCTTCTTTGTAAATATTTTGATAGCCATTACCTCTAGACATCACATGATAGAGGGCTCCAGGATATTCAACTCTCAGTGGTCTTGCCATATGGTTGATTGTAACACATCCTCATATATAGACCTGACCCCATAGCACAACTTCAAAACCTCCTGACTCGACTGAGCATGTACAAAACCACCTGACGTAAAAAACAAACTTATAACAAAGACTGCAAAAAGATATTTTTTCATACAAGGGAAATTATAACAGATCAGACACCACTCACTTCAAACAAAAAACCACAGCAATGCTGTGATTTTTTGTTGGCTCGGGGGGTGGGGTTCGAACCCACGACCCACTGGTTAACAGCCAGTTGCTCTGCCACTGAGCTACCCCCGAACGTTTTCGTCTAGCCATTTCCTTCCTTGCACACATTTGAGAAACCTCTCTCTTTTCATGGCTTCAGACTTTGTTTGATACTCTTCTACATGGATTAAACTAAATGGCCCATTTTGTCTAGTCCATTGATTTGTACCAGTTAGGTGTTCATGCAATCGTACATTAACATCCCTGCTTGTAAAACCAACGTATCTTTTGTTGTTTTTTGTACTACGCAAGACGTAGACCGAATATTTCTTCATACAGCCCCCGCCGGAGGCGGGTCCGCCTTTGGCGGAAGTTGCTCTGCCACAAAGCTCTGACCGAAGGTCAGTCCGCCTCTGGCGGAACCCCCGAATCTATTCTTTTCTCAAAGAACGAGGAGAGTATAGCAAAAACCAACACCACGCGCAAGGGTCTAAATCCACATGCAAACTCTTGAAGTTTTTACTCCTTCATGTTAAACAAACCACGGCAAAACAACCCCCTGGAGAACACCAGATGCCCATCAAACTCGTTGTCACTGACTTCGACGGCACCATGACCGACGCTGAAGCCGAAGGCCTCCCCTTCATCGAGAGCTACACCGAGATGCTCCTGCACCTCACTGGCCTGGACACCGGGACCTTCTACGCACTCTTCGACGGCATGTCGCAGCAGATCCATGAGCACCCGCACAAGCACGGTGTGAAAAAGGGTGGAATCATGGTGGCACCTGCCATCGTGGACCCGTACCTGCGCATGCAGACGATTGCTGGCATGATCTTCGACCGCGAAGGGCTGTTCACAGACTCGCGCGACCGAGCCAACCTGCTCGAGATGATGTTCAGGGCCAGCTACGCCAAAACCGATGTCGTGCCTCGTCTAGGCGCTGTCGAGCTTCTCACCGCACTCACCCAGAGCAGCGACCTCGACACCTGCATCGTGACCAATGCACGGACCAAGAGCGTTCAGCACAAACTCGAAGTCATGGGCATGAACTCTGGCAGCATTCCGCTTTGCGCAAATGCCCAGAAATTCTTCATCGGAGACGATCCCGCTCGCATCCCCGAGCGCATCCAACTGCTCGAAGAAACCGACGATCACCGCTGGATCTACCCGCGCCGCAGCAAGTACTACGAGCTGCTGAACTTCCTTCGCAGACAGAACGAGCTGGACTGGTCCGAGATCTGCGTCATCGGCGACATCTTCGAACTCGACCTGGCCCTCCCCTTCCTCCTGGGCTGCGAGGTCATCCTGATCGTCAACGACATGACGCCAGGCTACGAAATCGACTGGCTCTCTCGCCTGACAGACGCGCGCGCACGAATCTTCGGCGACCTCAACGACGTCCGAGGTTACCTCCTCGGATACTAACCCCGCCTTGCGGGGTTTTCTGATATACTCTAACTGATCCCGACTAACCCTTAACACAAACCTATGTTAGTCAACAACATCCCAACCATGAACATGGACATGTCCGAAACTGGATGCTGTCCAAAATTCCAGCCCCTTGCCTGGGACAACAAAGAAATCGTCCTCGATAACAAGCTTTTCCTCAAAGTCAAAACAAAAAGCTTCTTGCACATCCCCCTCAACATGAAAGGTGTGTTCATGAAAGCTTGTTCTGACATGCAAAAGCACGAAGCCTCTCCAACTGACAGTTACATGATCCTCTCGCACGATCCATCTCCTTGGCGAGCCGAGCATTTCTTTGCTGTCACAAAAGAAATCCCAGGATATGAGCATGTTCGCCTCTCAGGAAACTTCCTTGCCAAAGTTTTTGAAGGCCCATACAAGAACATGCGAAACTGGCACAAAGAACTCGAAGAGCATGTCGCTGGCCACAACCGCAAACTCAAAAAAACCTACTTCTTCTACACCACCTGCCCAAAATGTGCTAAACACTGGGGCAAGAACTACGTTGTAGGATTCGCTGAAGTTGAATAGCTATGAACTATCTCTTTTGCCCATACTGCGGAGCTGCTTACGAAGACACAACGCAAACACATCTCTTTTGCAATACATGCGGACGAACATTCTGGCAAAACTCAAAACCCACAGCCAGCACAGTAATCGTCAACGATCAGGGACAAATATTGCTTGGTAAGCGCGCTGGAGAGCCAATGAAGGATCACTGGGACGTAATCGGTGGATTCCTCGAGCCAGGAGAAGATCCTGAGGCTGGTGCCATCCGTGAAGCAAAAGAAGAAACAGGCTACAACGTAAAAATCACCTCATATCTTGGAATATTCACAGATCTCTACAGCGAGGAAAAAATCCCAACCCTCAACATCGCGTATTTGGCAAAAATCATTGACGGAACTGAGAAACCACAAGACGATATAGCTGAGCTCAAATGGTTCGATCCAAGCAAAATCCCTGAAAACACAGCTTTCCAGAACGGGAGAGACATGATTGAGGCTTGGAAACAATCAACAAAATAAGCAAGGACCGCTTGACAAAAAGCGGTTTTTGATTTAGTATCTTTAGTTCAAGACCGGAGGTTCATCGTGACCGAGACCCGCACGCAAAAGCAATCCGACCTGGCCTTCTCTGGCCTGCTGTGCAGCATCCTGATGCTCGTGGGTGCGCTCATCGGCGCATACATGATCATCAGTGATTTCCAGGGATCCCTGGGAATCCCCATGCTGGTCGTCGGAGGGGCCTCGATCGCGAGGCTCTTCATCAATCGACGCCTCAACCACAACACCCCGCTCGCGAAGATCGCGGCAATCTGCGGGGTCTTCCTGTGCGGAGGAGGGCTTGCCTTCCTCGTGTACTAGCAGCCCAACGCCGGGCCGCTACCTACCACCTAATGCATCAGCGCAAAGGGTGGTTTTCTGATACTATACCCGCTGGAATTGTCATGCTAGAATACTCGCGTAATAACAATCTTTATGAAACTCAAACAAATCTTTGCCTTACTCATCCTTCCATTATTCCTGATGGGATGTGGAGGAACTTCTGAACCACAAATTGGCGACGAGCTTGTCTGGAATGATTACAAAAAAGTTTCTGTTACAGTCGATGTTGAAATAACTCCAAACCCTGCAATCTCATCGGACATCTCAACATACATCGGTTCTGCAGCATTTATGATGGATTTCTGGTTTGCTCCTGGAGGTGGTGACCCAATGCATCAGGAGGCTTCCTGGCAACTCACGGATTACAGACACTATGCATCAGGCAATGCCACCCCTTGTGTTGGAACTCCGGAAGAAGACGCTTGGAAAACTCGAGATCTGGATGTAACAGCAACACTCGCACCAACAGACGATGACGAGGATTTGGATGTCTTCAAATTTCACGCCTCAAATCTTCCAATGGGAGAATCTTTCATGGTCACTCGCCAGTGCGAAGGTATCCCAGCCACATCCCCTGACCCAGCCCTACTCACACAGCTCGTTCTCCCTCTTTATCAAGAACAATGGCAAATTGACATCTGGGAAGAGACAACCGAAACAACAACTCGAGAGAATGTTGACCTCAATGGCATGGCGCTTGCAGATGTAACAATTACCGCAACCATGAAACGCGTAACCAGTATAGACGAATAATTATCTACTAATCCCCTAATCTAAAAAGTATGAAGGGATACATTACAAATCTAGAATCCGCCACAATCGAAAATACAGACTACCGCCGTGTTCTCTACACCGACAAAAACAGCCAACTCGTGCTCATGAACATCCAACCTGGTGACGAAATCGGAATGGAGGTTCACGATCTCGATCAGTTCATCCGCATCGAAGCAGGAACCGGAAAAGCAGTTCTCGACGGCGTGGAGCATGCACTCGAAGACGGATCAGCAATCGTGATCCCAGCCGGCATGAACCACAACGTCATCAACACAGGCGAGACCGAGCTTAAGCTCTACAGCGTCTACTCACCACCAGAGCACATGGACGGCACTGTGCACGCGACCAAGGCAGACGAGCAAGAAGAGCACTTCGACGGAACAACAACCGAATAATCAAAAAACTCGAGGCTCATCCTCGAGTTTTGCTTTTCTAGTGTGTATGCTCGTCGTGATCATGGTCGTGATCATCGTGCTCATCTTCATGCACATGAACCTCAAACTCATCAGCATGTTCATGCCCCTCAACCTCTTGCTCGTATTCGTGCTCATGAGCCCCATGATCATGTCCGTGAGCCTCATGACTATGAGTCATAGACGCCACAACCATAATTGCGATTCCAAGCAAGAAAATAAACACATTTAGTGAAAGTTTCTTCCTGTCAACCTGGTGCTTAAGCTCTGGTAACAGATCAGCTGCAGCAATGTAAATGAATCCTCCAGCAGCAATCGGGAGCATGATTGGCGCTGCCATTTCAAAGGTTTGAGTCAAATAATACCCAACAACCCCTCCCAGAACGACAGTAAGTGCGGCTCCGGCGTTTGCCAGTGCTGCCTTTTTTACTTTCCATCCGCTATGAATTAGCACTGCAAAATCACCAAGCTCCTGTGGAATCTCATGAAGCGCAACTGCTACTGCTGTTGTGATTCCAAGCGCAGGCGACACGATAAACGCCGCAGCAATTATGAGACCATCAATGAAATTATGAATCGCATCACTAAAGATCACCAAGTTTGCGTACGGCTTTTCATGATCGCAGGTCTCTGGATTATGATGGCAACTATGCCAAGAAAAATATTGCTCGAAAAGATAAGAGCCAACAAACGCGACAAGCGTAAGCGCCATCACAGAATACAGACTAATCTCTCCATGATTACTCATCTCAACTGCTTCGGGAAGCAGGTGCAAAAAAGCTGATCCAAGCATGGTCCCAGCTGCTAAAGCAACAAAACCAAGCAACCCATCATGAAAATGTTTCCTTACTTTCAAAAGCACAGCCAAGCCGATAAGCGAAAATGAGGCAATGACTGACGTGGCAAGAATGATTTGTAATAGAGTCATAGTATAGTTTATCCAATTTTACACACAAATCGCCGAATAAGCCACTTATAAGGAGGTAGAGCAAGAGACCATGGGAAAATAACAAGCACTGCGGCCAAAACAACATTTGGATCTACAAAAAACTCACCAGCCAAATAAATTGCCAGCGTAAAATTCATGAACGTAAAGCAAGCAGAAATCGTCACCCGATCCTTACAAGATTCTTTGAAGAGTAAAAAGTACCCGAGCAAGAGCGAGACAGCAATAAACACTGTCAGCACAATAATCTGATATCCGATCGTAGTTCCAATCCCATCCAAAATCGTTTCTGCCTGACGTGCCACAACACCAGCGATAAGCAATCCGAGCAAGATGATCGACATAGGCTTAAACCTTGGATACAAAAACCTGATCTGCTTGTTCCAAAAATGACGAACGATCTGCGCAAGCACAAACGGAACCAAGATCACCTTTGCCAAACTCACAAACATCCCACCAGCACTCACAGTCACAGCCGTGCTTGCAAAAACCCCACAACCAACGGAATCGAAAACGGTGCCAAGAGCGATGTGATAACTGTCAGCACAAGAGCCATCCCAACCTTCCCACCAAGCACCTCAACAAGCAGTGGCGCTGTCATCCCAATCGGCATGGCTGCCAAAAGAAGCAGTCCAATAGCAAGCGACGGCGCGGCAAGCGAAGCAACAAGATAAACAATCGCAGGAAAAACAATCAGGATCGCCACCACAGGAATAATGAGCTCATACACATTATCAATCTCCTTCCAAACCTTCTTAATATCAATCTTCAAGCTCGTCAAAAAGAAAATCACCTGAAGAAAAATTGTCGCAAATGGAGCCAAGAGAACCGTCTCGTTTGGCAAGAACAACCCACCAAGCAAAGCCAAAATGATAACAACTTGAAACATACCCTCCTATTGTATCAGAAGAAATGTTATTCTGGTGTATATGACCTACTCATTCGAAACCATCCTCTTCTTCCTCCTCCTCATCGACGCAATCGGCGCCAATCTTTTGTCATGGGGTGGCGGTGAGAAGTGGTGGAACAAACATCTTCGCATTTTCAGTCGTTACTTCCCTGCTGCAAAGGGCTGGACAAGCTACTATCTAGTACTCGTTCTCCTCATCGGCTGGATCCTTCACTCACATGGCGCCTTTTCAGCCTAATATATGAGCACACCAAAAATCATCGGCCTTGGCCTCCTGGCTCTGGGCTCCTTAATGCTAATCGCTTTCGGTCTCTACGAAGCAGGTCTAGAGCTCTGGTCAGATCCTGAAGTGCCTTTTCTTGTAAAGATCAGCTTAGGAGCACTCACCATTGGATTTCTTGTCCTGATAGGCGCTCTAGTAGCCGAACGTTTCAAAGATTCACAAAAAGCCAAACCATATGATAATGACCACAACCTTTGATGTTCCAGGTCGCGAGATTGAAAAAACCTTCGGCATCGCACGCGGCAACACCATCCGAGCAAAGCATGTAGGAAAAGACATTATCGCAGGTCTACGCACCATTGTCGGAGGCGAGATCAAGGAGTACATGGAAATGATGACGCAATCCCGAGAGCAAGCCATCGCCCGCATGATCGAAGACGCAGAACGAATGGGAGCCGATGCTGTCATTGGTGTACGCTTCACAACCTCCCAAGTCATGTCCGGCGCAGCCGAACTCATGGCCTACGGCACCGCAGTTAAACTCAAAAACTAAACAGCAATTAAGTAACACAAAAAACTCACCATGGTGAGTTTTTGTATATATCCGCTTTTGCTAATTTTAGAGAAAAGTTCAGCTTATCCACAACAACATTTATTCACCATGGTGAAGAAATGTCGTCATTTTAATTTGCATCAATCACTTTAAACATCTTCTTACTCACCTCATTCTCGATCTCCACCTCATCTCCCACCACCTTCCCAATCAACTCCTTCCCAAGCGGAGACAAGTACGAAATCCTTCCTCGCATTGGCTCTGCCTCCTGCTCCCCCACAATCTCATACATAAACTCTCGCCCCTCACTCTCGAGCCTCACGCGCGCTCCCAAACCAATCTTCCCGTCCTCACCAAGACCTTCATCGATTGGGATTGCGACCTTAAGTTTCTCCTCAAGAACTGTAATCCGATTAAGCATCCTTCTGAGCTTTGCCTTAGCCATCTGATACGCAGCATTCTCAGAAAAATCCCCCATCTCTCCAGTCCTCTGCACCTCTGCCCGCGCCTCAGGCATCTCTGCCTTAAGCCGATCAATCTCATCCTTCATTCTCGCGATCTTGCTCTTAGTCAAATAATTGTCTTGCTTTTTCAGCTTCTTAAGCTCCTCTCGACGTCGTTTCGGTACACGCATACTAATCTTCGTCCTCTTCATCAAGTGGGTCATATGCATTGTCCCACGTTTCTCGAGGATGACTCATCTGATGCGCGTACGCCTGTTTCACATGCTCTTCGGCACGAATCTCATCAAGTGCTTTCCTGTGTTCCTTGTCTTCTTTTTCCTTTATCTTCATCTCTTTCCACTCAGGAAGTTCACGCAGCGCATCCCAAACCTGATCTCGAGTATCTGCATTGTTTCTCAATCCTGCGTTTTTCAACGCCCTTGAGATCGCTGAAATATCACGTTCAAACTCCCTCACCTTAATCCAATGCAAAGCTTCTTCCGCAGCACTAAGCACAGCCCGATCATGAGGTGTAAGCCTTTTTTCTGGCGGAACGTACCCTGGATTATCTCCTTTAGCCATATCACTTTTTCCTAATTGACAACATTAAATCAGAAATATTGATCCCTGTCATACCGGTCCGAATGTGAGACCTGGTTCCCACAAGAAAATCGTGAGACTGATTCATCTCAAGCGCCTTGGCCGCACTCAAACCTTTCTTCTCAGCCCTAAAAAGCGTCTCCTCATCCGCAAACCCACCTGCAATCGACGTATGATCGATTCCATCTGAGTTAAGCGACGCAACCAAGTGTTTCTCTTCGAGGTGATCAAGCGCCCCAATCGCCACTTCTTGATTCCTTCCACCCTTTCCTGGTCTAAGCACAGTCACCGTTGTCTCTCCTGCGGCTATGACAGCCTCTCCGGCGTGTGTATTCTTTGCCAAGAACTCACCAACCTCCCTAGCTTCACCTTCGAGTTCATTTGTAAGAATCGTTGACGTGTAACCAAGCTTCTTTGCCTTCTCCGCCATGGCAGTAGTTGCAATCGAGTTGCTCACCAAGATCACGTTGTACACATGTCGAAACGACTTAGAATCTTTGGGAGTCTCATGAAGCCCCTTCACAGACATCTTGTACTTTCTCAAAACCTTCTTAGCATCAACAACCGTTGTCTTGTCGAGCACGGTCGGCCCTGAAGCAATCATGGATAGATCGTCTCCTGGCACATCAGAAAACACAAGGCTCAAAACCTTTGCTGGATGAGCCATCTGAGCAAACTGCCCTCCCTTGATATCGCTTAGATGCTTGCGAACTGTATTGAGCTCGTGAATGTCAGCACCTTTTTTCATGAGCTCACGACTTACCGCCTGCATCTGATCACACTCAAGGCTGTGAGGCATGCACAAGAGTGCACTCCCACCACCAGAAATGATCGTGATGAGCAAATCTTTCGAATCCAAACCCTTCAAAAGCCCCATGATCTCTCCAGTGGCCCTGATGTTCTTTTTACTCGGAAGCGGATGTGTTCCTGCTACCGATCGAATCCTCTTAAGCTTAACACGCTTCACATCAACCACAATCCCATCTGTAATCCGATCTCCCAAAACCTTCTCAAGCGCCATAGCAGCCTGCCCTGATGCTTTTCCAATCCCAACCACCAATACACGATTAAATTTTTTCAAATCGTACGTTTTCCTCCCAATTGACAAGATCCCCCTCGAAAGCTTCAATTGCCCAAGCACCGCCTTTTGCGTATCAACTGCATCAAGTCCAGCCTCCAAAATCGCCATGGCATCGCGCCGCATCTTGGTTGTGCCAAGCATTTTCCGATTCTTAATCCATTGTTTTTTCATACACAGACATTCTATCAAACCCACCTTGCAATGAACACTCTGGAGGAATACACTTTAATTAGAATTATTAACAAAAAAACATATGGAAACCTCAATTTTCCTAGCTCAACTCATCGGGTTTACCTACCTTGTGATGGGTATTGCCGTTTTTGTGCGAGCCAAAGACATTAACCACATGATGAAGGACTTTGAAAAAAATCCTGGAATCATGTTCTGGGCCTCAGCAATGGCACTCGTTGCTGGAATGGCAATCGTGCTTACTCACAATGTCTGGGACACAACCTGGCAAGCCATCATCAGCCTCTTTGGTTGGCTGGCCCTCCTTAAGGGAATCTTCCTTGCAGTCGCTCCAAAGCCACTCCTAAAATTCTCAGGATTCCTACAGTCAGAAAAGTACGCAAAAATCTGCGGAGTAATCATGGTGCTCGTAGCCATCTACATCCTAGGAAGCGGCCTAGCCTGGTTCTAGCCTATGATCGAAGTTGAAAAGAAATTCCGTCTCGACCCAGATCAAGAGGCCAAGCTTATTGATGGCGCAGAATTCATGGGTGAATACACAAACCATGACATCTATTTTGATCAAGACGATTTCCATCTGACAAAAGATTTTAACTGGCTGAGAAAACGCAATGGAAGATTTGAACTGAAAAAGCGTGCCCACAAACTTCAACCTGCAGGATTCTCTGGTGTGTACATGTATGACGAGATAGAAGACGAAGCTCAAATCGCTGAGACTCTCGGAATTGCATACACTGGAAATCTCGAAACAGATCTCGAGACAAATGGATATCTCCCATTCTCTGAATATGTTGTAAGTCGACGAAGTTACAAACAAGGACTCTTTCGAATTGATTTCGATTCCTGTGATTTCGACTACACAGTCGTCGAAATAGAGCGCATGGTTGATTCAGACGATCAAAAACAACAAGCTCTAGATGAAATCAACGCATTTGCTAAAGAAATCGGAATCGATACCACCCCAGCCACTGGCAAACTCATCGAGTACCTCAAACGCTTTTCACCAGACCATTACAAGATCCTGCAAGACGCAGGTGTTGTCTAAACGTATGAAACACGTATCACTTTTTCTCTTTGTTCTTTTGTTTACCGGAGCTGGATGTGTTCCAGCAATCACCGACTCTCTCACGGACACAACCGACGCTGACGTAGATCTAGATAGCATGCCAGAATACAACGACTGCGTAACCACAACAGCACACGACAGCTGCATTGACTCAGATGGAAACGACGAAGCCCTCATTGGAACCTGGCAGCTTGAATCCATCACTATCTCTGGAGCTGTCATGAGCTTCTCAGGCCACACCCTTGAAATCGATTGGGGCTCATTTAACACAGACTACTCAACCGAACAATACACAAGCCCAACCGTTCCAGAAGAATCTTGTTTCTTTGACGGATCCACACGAGGATATCATTACGCTTCATCAGAAGTCGATACATCAGACCCACCAATCACCACCAACTATCTAGACATTGCAAAAACAGAAGGCAGTGTCACATCAACATGCGAAGCCGCAGAAACAACGGTCACTCAAGTCACAAACATGTCGCTTGGAACAGGAGCAGCAAACCCAACCGCCATGATCGAAGGAGCTGTGCTCTACACCTACACCATGCCAGACGATTGGAGCACGCTTATCATGACCGCATCGCATGTGCCTGTAACATACACCTACACACGAACTCAGTAGCATGACCCCAGCAGCAAAACTTCTGCGTTGGTACAAAACACACGGCCGAGACTTGCCATGGAGAAAGACCCGTGATCCTTATCGTATCCTTGTTAGCGAGATCATGCTCCAGCAAACTCAAGTAAACCGAGTGATCATCTACTACAAAGAATGGCTCAAGCGTTTTCCAAACTGGAAGTGGCTTGCCAAAGCATCAAATGCAGATGTTATTCATGCATGGGCAGGGCTCGGCTACAATCGCCGAGCTCTTGCACTGCGCGACATCGCCATCCACATCAAGAAATACGGCACCCCGCTCACAGAAGAAGCCTGGATGAGCATTAAGGGAATCGGTCCATACACTGCCGCAGCAATCAGCGCCTTTGCACAACAAAAACGCACACTCCCCATCGACACCAACATCAGACGCGTAATCGGCCGCCTGTTGCTTGGACGCCCTTTTCCTGGACTTCGGGACGATTTTCGCATAAAAGCCGTTTCAGACGCATTTCTACCCCGCAGAGGGGCTTATTATGATGTCCCACAGGCCATCTTTGACCTCTCAACCTCAATCTGCAAAAAACAACCACTCTGCAACGCATGCCCGCTAAAAAATGACTGCAAGTCAGCAAAGGCATTCCTTTCTGGCAAAATAAAACCTGAGCGTCTTACAAAGAAACAAAACGAGCGTAAACATACAGGCAAGCGCTACCCAGACCGCATCTACAGAGGCAGAATTCTCAAACTCCTCCGCGAACAGAACTCTGTGCAGATCAACAAAATCGGTCCGCACATTGACCCAACATTTGATATAATCAAAGACGAAACATGGCTTCTGTCCATGATCAACCGCTTAATAACAGATGGTTTAATTGCCAAACATGGAAACATATTAACGTTATAACTATGAATCAACCGAAACGACTTCAGTGGGAAGATTCCTACAGTGTTAAAGTCGAAGAAATCGACAACCAACACAAAAAAATCATCACACTCATCAACCAGCTCTACGACGCAATGCTTGCAAATGAGATGGAAACAACTGTTCACGACATCCTTGCTGAAATGCAAACATACGCTGACACACACTTTTCTACAGAGGAAAAATACTTTGACGAGTTCAACTACGAAGACACTGAAGCCCACACAAAAACACATGAGGCCTATCGAGAAAAAGTCCTCACCTTCATGCACATACTCGAAGAAACACCAGCAGACGGCATGACCGCATTCATGCTCAGTCTACTCTCGTTCCTTGAAGACTGGTGGATCGGCCACATCCTGCATAGCGATCAAGAATACGTTGAATGCTTTGTAAAAAACGGGCTATCATGACCGAGTTTAAAAAGCGCGTTTACGAAATCGTCCGCGCAATCCCAAAAGGTCGAACCTTGACCTACAAAGAAGTTGCAAAAGCTGCTGGACGCCCGCAAGCCTACCGTGCTGTTGGAAATATTTTAAACAAGAACTACGACCCTGCGATTCCATGTCACAGGGTCGTTCGTTCTGATGGAACAGCTGGTGGCTACAATCGAGGGGAGGCCCAAAAACAAGACCGCCTTCACGAGGAAGGGGCCTTGTAGGTGAGGACTCCGTTGCGCTAACTTGGCTAAGGGAAGTCGGACATCCCGCTGCGCGGGACGCATTTCAGAAACGTTCGGTTCAGCAATTACCAATCCGTCGCCTCCGATGAGCTTGGCCCATAAGGACTTGCCGCGTAGCTCTCATGCTACAGACACGTCTGAAGCAGTTCTAAGCTATAAGCCATTTGTTTGCCCAAATTAGCACTGGGAGTCATTAATAGTTTAGCAACCCCAATCTCGAAACGCAAGGCAAACAAAAAACCCCACCTTTTGGTGAGGTCAACAGCCGAATCAAGGCTTGCTTGTCCCGCCAACGGCGGTGTTTTTTTATCGAACTAAAATGACACCCTGAGGAGAAATCGGCACAAACTTCACAACCTGCTCTTGAGCAGCTTCAGCAAAGTCTGCAAGCGCAACTAGAGGAGCATCTGGATCACTCATGAAATCTGACGCAGGCACTGTCCCAACATCCACACTTGCAACCTCAGGAGCTGGAATGGCTTCTAAAACAATGTTCGCACCAGCACTGCTTGGCTGCGACTCGATTTGCTGAGTCGGAGCCAGTGTTGTTGCCATAAAGACAAAGACTCCCACCATAACCGTCCCTGCAACAAGCGGAGCTGAGTACGTAAACACAAAATCCCAACGAGACTTTTGCCTAGACGACTCAAAATGTTTAGAGCGAAGCAATGCCCGACGGAGCTCATAGCGATGCACAGTATCCTCATGCATCTCTTCACCCATACGCTCAAGCAATTCTTCAATTTGAACCTTTTTATGTGTCATATGTAAGTTAAGTGGCGGATGTTTGTCTGATTACCTTCTTTCCTTCAACAACTTCTTTTTTTGCTTCCTCATCTTCCAACATGAGTACCTGCAGCTTCTTGATCGATCTATGAATATGAGACTTTACTGTCCCTTCCTTCATTTTCATCACATTTGCAATTTCTGGAACCGACATGTGTGAGAAGTACCTGAGCGTAAGAATATTTTGCTGTTTTTGATTGAGCTGCTTCATCACCCTGGCAAGCAAGGACACCTGCTCCTGAAGCTCATCCGCATCCTCCCCCATTCGAAACGCGATATCAGGCCTGAACTCTTCCCTTCCAACAATCTCTGGCGCCTCATCTGTTGTGACCTCAAAAATCTTTGATCTTTTCCTGTAGTAATCACCCACCCTTGCCACAGCAATGGCGAACAACCACGATTTAAACTTCTTGCCTTTCTGGGGCTTGTACTTGTTCAAATTTTTCAAAGCCTGAAAGAACGTCTCGCTTGTTAAGTCCTTTGCAACCTCTGCATTGCCCGTGCGGTTGTACATATAACCAAAGACTGGTTGGTAGTACTCATCGTACAGCCGACCAAACGCCTCTGGATCATTTTGAGCATGGGCAATCACCTCCTGTTCATTTTCCATACCCGCACGGGTTGGTTATTAGTTGTTAATACGGGGTAAGCCGTCTAGTACGAGGGGTATCAGACCCGCGGTTCTCGGGGGAAATACCGCGAGCCTGTCCTCCAATTGCACTCGAACATGCGTTCGACCTTGCACTAACTATATCGCAAGTATAGCAAAAAGGTTGCACTCTTAATCAATACTTGACAAAAAAACCCATTTTCGATAGTTTTCTCTCTCCCGCACTAAAGAAAGAGGACCCTCTTTAGCGCATGGAGAGAGGTGACAATGTCACTCCAAACCGACGTCATCCCCGAGCCCAACCAAGAGCTTTTGATGCAGCTCGGCTCGCAAATGGCGAAAGTTCAAGGCTACCGTCTCCTGGACGGATTCCCCAGACCCCACCTGATGCTCGAAGCAGACGAAGAAGCTGATCCAGGAGATAGATGGTCTGAGCGACCCTCGCTCATGGACAAGGACTCCGAACTGATCGTGTGCGTACTCCCGCACTCCATGTGCAACCCCCGCGTTGAAGCCTGCGGCTTCTGCACATTCCCTCACGAAAAGCTCGTCATGAGCCAACTTCGCGCCACAGTTCCCATTGTGGCAGAAGAGATCCGACGTCGAGTCGAACTGATGGGAATCAAAGGTCACGAGGTGCACGCACTCTACTTCGGTGGGAGTACTGCCAACCTGACCCCACCGGATTTGTTCAGCCATCTGGTCACCACCCTGGAAGACAACTTCGAGCTTCGACGCTCAGAAGTCTCACTTGAGGGTGTTCCTGTGTACTTCATTGGTCGTCGCGGGCTCGAGGTTCTCGACCGGCTGATGGCTACTGAGTTCGCGCACAGACGTATCTCCATGGGAATCCAGACCTTCAACGCAGCAGAGATCGAAGAGATGGGTCGCTCCCACTTCGGAGATGAAAGCACCGTACGAAAAGCAGTTTATGAGGCTCATCAGCGCGGGATGACCGTATCCGGCGACATCATCATCAACCGCCCGGGCCAAACCCAGGATCAGATGCTCAACGATGTCCGCAAAGCCATCCAGATCGGTCTGGATCAGATCTGCATCTACAACCTGGTGCTCCGCTCATACCTCAAGACCCCATGGTCTCAAGACCCCGAGAAACTCGCTTCTCTCCCCGTGGGCGAAGAAGCCTTCCAGAACTGGCGGTCAGTCGTTGAAATCCTGAATCATGCTGGCTACGTCCAGACAACCCTCTCGAACTTCGAACGCAGAGACGTTCTCGAAGCCGGAAGAGGCTTCCGCTACGAAGAGGCTGGCTTCCAAACCTGGCGCTACGACGCGCTCGGGTTCGGCCCCAGGGCACTGACCATCTTCAAGGGATCAGGACGATCCATTCCTAGCCAGAAGTGGATGAATCACTACGGCGCAGAACCGTACATGAACAACCAGCTTCGTGCCACTGAGAACCAGATCCCCTACGACAAGCACCACGCGTACGAATCGCGCGAGGACCTGCTGCTGCACCACATGACCCGTTCGCTTGCACTCCTGCAAGTCGACCGACACCTCATGATGAGCCTCACTGGTCGCGATCCTGTGCGTGTCTACCGCCAAAAGATGGAGGTGCTCGAGCACGCTGGCCTGGTGAAGATCACAGACGAAGAGATCAGGCTCACGCATCGCGGAGCTTTCTTCTCAGACTCAATCATCGCCCTTCTCACCATGCGCCGAGAGCGCACGCTCAAGGCAGACAACGCAGACGCGCGACACAGGCGGAAGTACGGGTGGGCCTTCAGCTCCGACTACTCCTACGGAGGCGGCGGAATGTAGCCGCAACCAAAACACCCCACACTGAAACGCAGTGCGGGGTTTTCTAATACTCAATAACCTTATTCGTACCTGAGCGCCTCAATCGGATTGAGCTTTGCTGCGCTACGAGCCGGGTAAATCCCAAACACAAGCCCAACAATTGTTGAAACAACAAAAGCCAAAAAGATTGCGTTTGGCGGCACGGAAATCATCCATCCATCCAAGAAAAAGCTCTTTACAATCCACCCAATCCCTATCGATGTAGCCGCTCCCATTAAAACACCCACCAAACCACCAACCATTGTCAAAAGAACTGACTCTATCAAAAACTGTTTCATAATCTCACTATGTGTTGCCCCAACAGCCTTGCGAAGACCGATCTCACGCGTACGCTCTGTCACAGACACGAGCATGATATTCATAATTCCAATTCCACCCACAATCAAAGAAATGGCAGCAATCGAAGACAAAAGAATCGAAAGCACAGAACCCACAACCCCAATAATCTCTGTGGCATCCTCTTGCGAGCTCACAAAAAAGTTGTCTTTTGCCGGATCACCTTCTGGATTGTCAATCTCATGCATCTCACGCATAATCCACCGAAGCTCTTCCTTTGCCTCTTCCACATTCCCGACTGCCACCGCGGCAATGTAGTTAATATAATCAACCCCAAGCACATCACGCTGCATGGTTGTATACGGAATCGAGATGCGTTTATCTAAATTTTGAAAAAACCGACTCCCCTGTTTCTCAAACACACCAATCACTCGAAACGTTGTGCTCTTAATCTTAATCTTTTCTCCAACAGGATCCTGCTCACCAAAAAAATCTTCTGCAATTTCTACCCCAAGCACTGCTACTTTTTCATAAGAATCAATGTCTGACTTTTCTAAAAATCTTCCATACTTAAGGTCTGCAGGAAACACCCCAAGATACACTTCATCTGTTCCTTCGATCTGAGCATAATCACTAAACTCACCATGACTCACAGCAACAGAAGTCATAATTGCAGGAGAAACAACATCAAAAAAATCCGATTCCTTCATTGCCTCAAGGTCATCATTTGTTATTGACTGCTCAATAAATGGATTTGGCGGACCAGCCATTGGATCACCACTTGCAGGCTCAACAAACACAAGATCTGATCCAAGATCAGTCACTTGCGACAAAATCAAACTCTCTGCACCGCGACCGATAGCAAGCATTAAAATCACAGCAGCAATTCCAATCACAATACCCAAAACCGTCAAAAGAGAGCGGGACTTTGTCCGCAGAAGAGATTCTCCAGCTGTTCCAAATAGGTCTCTGTAATTCATACTTACTTTTTATATCCCCCTCGTCGCTTTGTTCCGTTACTTGTATCTGATTCAAGCAAACCGTCTCGCAAGCGAATAATTCGCCCAGCATACTCAGCCGCCTCTTCTTCATGAGTCACCATCACGATCGTGTGCCCTTGATTGTTTAACTCTGCTAAAAGCTCAAGCACCTGCTCGCCTGTTTTTGTGTCTAGATTCCCAGTCGGCTCATCAGCAAAAATAACAGAAGGATCATTCACAAGTGCGCGTGCGATGGCCACACGTTGTTTTTCCCCACCTGAAAGCTGATTTGAGTAATGCCCAGCACGATGCTCCATTGCAACCGCCTCAATCGCCTTCATTGCCCTTTCCTTACGATCACGTTTTGACACACCCGCATACACAACTGGAAGCATGACATTTGTAAGCACGGTAGATTTTGTAAGCAAGTTAAACGCCTGAAACACAAACCCAACCTTGTTACGACGCAAAATTGCCAAATCGTCATCTTCGTACTCACCAATATCTTTTCCTTCAAACAAGTATGTCCCATGCGTATGTTGATCCAAAAATCCAATAATATGCATTAAAGTCGACTTTCCTGATCCTGACGGCCCCATAATCGCCACAAACTCCCCCTCCTCAATATCAAAAGTCACGCCGCGGAGTGCGCGCGTGACCACATCGCCATTTACATAATGACGCTTAATGTCTTTGAGTTGAATAAGTGGATTAGACATCGATTTCTCGAATAACAATCTCGTCTCCCTCCTCAAGGCCAGTAATGATTTCCACGCGTCCCATATCAGCCTTCAAGCCAGTTGTAACTTCAACACGCTCAGGCTCTCCATTGCGAAGCACGCGCACATACTGTCCTTCCTCGTCCTCAAGCACAGCACGCTGCGGCAATGAGAACACATCACTTCGACTGTCTGTAAGAATTTCAAGATCAGCTGAAAGACCTGGGCGCAAGCTAAGCGAATCCTCTGCATCATCGAGGTAAACCGTAATTTCGTAGTAAACAACACCTTCTACGAGTTTTTCTGCAGGATCAATCTTTCCAACAAATGCATCAAACTTCACATCATCGCCAAACGCATCAAACGTGATTACAACAGGATCACTAAGCTTTACCTTTGTGATATCTGACTCTGAAATATCAGCTAAAATCTCAAACTGCTCATCTGTCGTCTGAACCACAATAATCGGCGTTGCTGCCACAACCTGTTCACCAACATCATATGACACATCTGTTACACGCCCAGAGATTGGGGATCGAATCTCGGCATTATCAAGCCGCGCCAGCGCAGACGAATAGGTTGCCTGAGCGCGAGCAACCTCTGCTTCATACGAGGCCAAGTCAACCTCTCGTGGATCAGCTTCTGTCTGAGCAAGATTGGCCTCTGACTGTGCAAGCTCTGCAGTGCGAATTGCAACTGAAGCCTGAGCAGAAGAAAGATTCTGTGTTGCAGTAATCACCTGATAATCACGAACCGCCTGAGCGGAGGTATAAGCCGACTGAGCCTGAGTAAGTGCATTCGATGCATCTTCAATAGCAGCGTTTGTCGTATCAATGGCCGTCTCAAGTGTTTGGAAACTGTTCTCAAGTGCAGCCTGATCAGCTTGCACGTACGCACGCGCTGTATCAATTCCAGAAGCAAGTGTTGATCGCTCTGCAGCAGTAAAATTACTTGCTGTTGGTGTGGCGTCAACCACTTGCCTTGTGTAAAGAAGCACGCGAGCAGCATCATTCACAGCCGTCTCTGCAAGCCCAGCTGCAGAGTAAATCAATGACTGACTAGAACTATACGTAAGATTTGCAATCGCAACTTCAGCCGCATCCCGACTCTCCTCTGCAGTGTAAAACGCAGCCTTTGCATTTGTATAAGCTTCTTTATTTGTTGCTGAAAGCACGCTCTCATAATCATCATTCGAATACCCAGCCCGCACCCCCAACACCTCATCCGCAGTCGCAAGTCCACTTCGAGCCTCAATCACAGCTGCCCAAGCAGAACTCAAGAGATCTCCATAGGCATCAGATAATGTCTGACTGTTTGAAACCGTTGTTTGATCATAATCATCCTGCGCACTCTCATGAGCAACACGCGCAGCATCTACGTCCGCATCATATTGAGTCTCAATCAAAGGAAGTAGCGCCTCAGCGGTACTGTAATCAATATTTGCCGAGTCAAGCATAGCCTGATAGATCTGAACAGCTGATGAAGCCACATCAATCGCCTCACCTGTTGAACCAGCCTGCATGAGCTCAAGATTCGCCTGCGCAACCTGCACAGCCTGGTACGCGCTCTGCACATCTGCAATAAGCTCAGTGGTATCCAAGACAGCAAGAAGCGTGTCTGGCTCAACAGTATCTCCAACTGAAACAAGAACCTGATCCAAGGTTCCAGACAGATCAAAAGACAGATCAACTTCATCAACAGAAATGGCTTCACCACTGCTATCAACCGTTTGTGTCAGAGCGCTGCTTTCAATCCTCTCAGTCACATACGAGACATCATCTCCCCCAGAAAACAAGAAGGATCCTCCAATGAGTATCACAATAGTCACGATGACCCAAAGCCACCACTTTTTCAAAATTTTCGGTAATTTCATAACAAACATATTATATCACGAACCAATTTTCAGCCCAATAAGAAAGCTCCCGAGATTACTCCCAGGAGCGCGTTGCGTCAAGGTGCTGGCGGATACTTGTTGGCCTCTGCCTGTTCCAAACGCATGAAGAAGTGTTCGAGAGCCGCCTGGCCTTCCGGCCTAGGATTCTCCTGCACAACCAGTGAGAGCCGTGCCACTTCATCGTATTCATCGAGCGCGTCATAGAGCTTGAGCGCTGCGTCGCTGTAACCAACCTCTTCCATTGACTTCGCAAACGCGTAGAGTTCCTGCGTCTGCTCGTCTGCACTCAGCCCTGTCCGTGGATACCACAGAAAAAGCCGGGCCAGTTGATGTGGGTTGCACGGCTTGGGAAGATCCAGCCACGGCGCATACGGATTTCCCCCAAACACGAACGTGTTGGCTGCGTCGCTCACCACCTCCCAGGCGGCATTTTGTGCATCTTCTTCCATCCCAAGCTCACGATACATACTGTACGAACGGTGCGGCTCTGGACGCGGATGCCCATCCTCACAGATGTGCAGCGTCATGAAGTAGTCAGCTAGATGCGTTTTCCACTGCCGTTGCTTGACCGTGTGTCCAAGCACCTCAGAGAGCCACATGAGATGATCGAGCCGTTCTGCAAGCATTGAACACCAGAACGGATCCTGCACATCTGCATGCGCGAGCTGCATCATATACTCGTCTGTGTATCGAACCTTGGGATCAAAGCCGTCTTCTTTCTCGATCACGACCTCGAAAAACTGTTCGTACTCCTGAGCCTTGGGCAGAAGCTTCTCGTCACCCCCACTGGCATCCCACGCTCGGCGGAAAATCCAGAACGCATCCTCGGGATCATGAACCCCGGCCCCTGCTTGAGCTTCAGCTCCAGCTGCCTTGAGCCAGACATCGAACGTGTCGAGGTACTGATCGATCGCAGCGTGGTGCACGGGAATGAGATCCACGTAAGCTCGCATGATGGTCAGATGATCTGTGCTTCGGTCTGCCACATCCTGAATCTCCGAAAAAACCCCGCTGGCTTCATCGAAAAGATCCGGATCGTTCTGGACCGCACGGATCCAGTTGCTCACCATGGTGGACTCGCTGTAGTACTCGCCTTGTCGCCACTGCTCAGTGTACTTACGTGCTCGCTCGAGCTCGTTCAAGGGTGGCGCCAAAGGCTCAGGCTCATACAGCTCTGTTTCAAGCTGCTCCTCCTGCACCGAACCATCGTCATCAGCGTAATCATTGCTCTCATAGCTTGGATCCCAGCTAATCACCACAAAGGCAATCACCGCGAACACCCCAAGCCCGAGCCATGCCTTCCAACTACCAGGCTTCGCTTCCACGTTCCCTCCAGTGTTCGTACATTTTGACGTACACGCAAAACTACCCCAAAAACACTCCATTGTCAATCAAAAACATACTGAAATATTGACAAGTGCCGTTATTCTGTGTGTTATCACTTGCTTCAGACTCACAGAAAGCAACATTCTGGACCTAACCTGGGAGGCATCATGCCATCCGAAACCGCAGCGAAACTGCTCGAAAACTGGCTCAAGCGCGGATACATGCGCTCGCGGGTCGAAGAATACGCACAGTCCCTACGCTCCAGTGATGACAGCTTCTACACATCAACTCTCGATCACAAGGGAAAAGATGCAGCCGAAGCTCATCTCGCCGAGATGATCGCCAAGCGTCACATGCACGAGTTCGCGAACGCCATCGAGCCGGCTGTCCGAGGCCTGCTCGCCCTGGCCAAGATCGAAGACAAGGGCCTCATCAGGATTCTGGACCCCTCCATCTCGCTCGAGAGCGATTACAACTTTGCCTTCACCGAAGCCACGCTCGTGTTCAAGAACGAGATGGCTCCGGGATGCAGCTGCATGCAACCCCAGGGCAGCAACATCTTCGGTCGCTGGGGATCCGACCTGGAGCTGATCGCTGTCACCCTGCGCGTCGGAACCCACCGCGATGGATACCCGGTCGCCAAGCTCGGCCTGGTCATGCCTTGCCGTCAGGTCGTCCGCTATGGCAAGAACGCTCGCGAAGCTTACACCATCCTCACCTTCGACCTCAAAGGCGACAACGGAGGTTCGCAGTACACACTCGAAGACGACCACTTGGTGCACTTCGCACACCTGATCGGTGAACAAAGTGATAGAAACATGATGGTGGGCACCATGACGGGTGGCAGCATCTCTACCCGCGTCGGCTTCCCCGGCGCCAGCGACTACTTCGCCAAGTATCTCAAGGACCTCGGCCCCTTCCTCGAAGGTCTGGCCAAGCACCTCGATCCGGATCACCTGCTCCAGCACTGATCCACAACCGCTACGCACCCGACAAGGACGCATCCGCTTCCTACCGGGTGCGTCTTTGTTTTCAAACAGAAAAGAGACCAGGGGGTCTCTTGCGTGTGAACCTACAGGTCCACCGTGTTGGAGCGAAGCCACTCTGCTTGTGGCGGCTCCCAGGTCTCGGTTGAATCCCCGAGGTCTGCGGGGTCAGTGTAGCTACGGATGTAGCTTGCCACATCAAACTGTCCGATCTCGTCAGCGTACTCCGCTCCCTGGTTCAGGAGCATGACCAGCGAACGGTCGTTCATGCCCGACAGTGCATACCAGAGCACTGCCTCATCAACGAGCTCCTCGTCACTTCCAGACACCTGGAGCTCCTGAACGAACTGCTCCTGACACGCATTGAGTTCGACCGGTGTCGTCCCAACAGCCGCTGTGAGCGCTGCATTCCCCATGGAAACCGCTGCAGCCTGAGCCTCGACCTCCATCTGGCCGCCATGATACAGCATCCAGGCCATCTGGGGATCGTATGTGCCATCCGGCACGCCCCCGCACATGTAGCACGACAGAGCAGCATCACCGCCATGCATCATCCAGATCTTGCGGTCGTGCATACCCAGAAGGTCTCCGAGCATCCCAACCATCATGATCTGGTTTGAAAGACTGGTGCACACAAACGGATCGTACGGAGCATTGACCTCCTCGCTGTCTCGGTAACGACTCGCTGGATTGAATCCTGCAAGCCGAATCCGAGTCCGCCCCAAATCGTAGAGCATCTCCAGAGCCGGAACTAGATGAGGCGTCTGCGTCGCGTACCAATGATCCCAGGTCATGGCGTACACAACGATGTACAAGTCATCGTTCTTGATGTCCGAGTCGATCAGGTCTCTGGCAAAAGACTCGTAGCGGCTATACGCACTCGGAAACTCTTCACCAGCCATCAGGTAGAGACCAGCGATGCTCAGAGGCTCGTACGCACTCTGGTCATTGCGCCAGACCTCTTCGGCGATTGACGCAAGACCCAGAACCTCGTTGCCGGTCAGTTGAACCGGATTCTCACCGTTCTCGTCCACGAGAAAAACCGTATGGCCCTCTTCTGTCTGCACGAGCACAATCAGATCTGGACTCGGAAGAGTGCTTGCCGCACGATCCATGCTCGTCACCAGCACCAACGCAGCCACCAGGATCACACCCAACACAATCGCGACGTACTTTTGCATCCGTTTCCTCCAGCTCACCCCTGTTTGTCAGGAGCCCCCATCCTGTCACAACCCAAATCCACTGTCAATCAAGTCCTCACGTATTCACCTGACCGTCCCCCACCTATCATTATCCAACATTATCCAATAATTCCTAATACTTAACACTAATAGATCTTCATACACTAAGGGGCCGGGTCGTTACTTGTAGCATTTCACTTTTTCATACGTTTATATCAAAAAAATTAATTTAGTATTCACTAAATATGTATTTGTGTTACAAAAAGTGCCACCATACAACCTATTACACTCAGATATAAAATGAGAATGCTACAAGTAACGACCCGGCCCCCGCCAACCTAAATCCACTACCAACAAAAAACAGACCGTAATGGCCTGTTTTCTCTTTTTACCAAACTCTTCTACCTTCTGAAGCCTCATCCCCTTCTGTATCCTCATCCAGCTCAACCTCCATATTTGCCTCAATTGCATCAACAAATTTCCAACCTTCTTCTTCCTCCACTTCCAGACTGTAATTATAATCACAGTTCCCCTCACTCGGAGTCCCTTCATAATCTCCAAACGGACGAGGAATCCTGTCAAATTCGATTTCATCTCGACTCTTACACTCTCCACTCCAGATAACCTCCTCTCGCCCCTTTGTCTGAACAGGTTCAGACAAGCTCCCCGGCTCATCTCGCTCTACAGCATAAATATGCTCTTTTTGCACGATTCGAAACTTCATACATTTTGATTAATAATCTCTAAGCTTCTCAATAAGTGGATTCGCTTGAATCTTCTCAAGCGCCTTTGCCTCAATCTGACGAATACGCTCACGAGTCACATCAAACTCCCGACCAACTTCCTCGAGCGTATGACTTACCCCGTCTGTCAGCCCAAAGCGCATTTCCAGAATCTTCTGCTCACGTGGAGTCAAGCCCTCCATGGACTCAAGCACATAGTTGCGTAAAAGCTCTCGTCCAGCACTCCTGTCAGGTGAAATTGTCTTTACATCCTCGATAAAGTCCTGAAGCTTTGAATCTTCATCATCGTCTCCAACACTTGTCTCAAGCGAAACTGTGTCTTGCGAAATCTTTCTGATGTGACGAACTTTATCTACTGGCTGCCCCATCTCAGCAGCAATCTCTTCTGGAAGAGGCTCACGACCCAGGTCCTGAATAAGCTGACGCTCAATCTGTTGAAACTTATTAATCGTCTCAACCATGTGCACTGGAATACGAATGGTTCGAGACTGATCAGCAAGCGCACGCGTAATCGCCTGACGAATCCACCAAGTCGCATACGTAGAGAACTTATAACCCTTTCTGTACTCAAACTTTTTCACTGCACGGAAGAGCCCCACATTTCCCTCTTGGATAAGATCCAAAAGTGACATGGACTTTCCTACAAATTTCTTTGCAATCGACACAACCAATCGAAGGTTGGCCTCAATAAGTCGTCGCTCTGCTTCTTTTTCGTTTCGCTCCTTTCGCTTTGCTAGACCAACTTCCTGCTCTGCAGTAAGAAGCGGAATTTTTCCAATCTCGCGCAAGTACATCTGAATTGAATCCTGGGTGATCTCTGGAAGCTCTGAGCGACGCGCCTCATCTGAAAGACGAATCTTGTCATACACTTCATCACGTTCCTTGTCTCGTCCAAGAATCCCCTCCTTGAGCTCAACAAAGTGAACTCCAACACGATCCAACTCTTCTAGAAACTCCTCAAACAAATCAACATAGTCCTCCACCTCAACAAACGTAAACAAGATTTCATTCTCTGTGATGTATCCACGGCGCTGCCCTTTGGCAATCAAGTTATCAAGGATCTCGTATGAAGGCGGAGCTGATCGTTTGTATCGCGGCTTTCGCGCTTTCTTCACTTTCTTTGGCGCAGCTTTCTTTGTTGTTTTTGCTGCTTTCTTTTTTACTGCTTTTTTCTTTGGTGCAGCTTTTTTTGCGGTAGTCTTTTTCTTCGTAGGTGTCTTTGGCATAACGCAAATATTCTTCCCGACGCCTATTTGGGTCGAGGCATTGGCCCGAAGCAAAGTCCTCAGCTATTGCTCGAGCTGTTTTAATAATGCAGCAACAGCGTCCTTATCTCCCGCCGCTTCTGCTTGTCGAAGTTGACGCGCAAGCTCTGCACGTCGAAGTTTTGTCTTGTTGCGATCAAGCACAACAAATAAATTGTCGAGTTGTTCCAGCACCTGTATGCGCGATAGTTCAGCAAAGGTTTGTTCGGCCAAAAGTGATGATGTATCGACGATCGACAAAAGTTGATCTCGATCTTGGCGGCCTTCTACCTTGTTGCGGACTCGCGAAAATATTGATTTCTGTGCTGAATTGCTAGCAAAATCATACTCTTCTTCGAGCATCTTGTAAAGCGTTATCCACAGATCGCTTGACGGACGATAATCCTTTGTTCTCTCCAAAATCTCCCTATCTTCAGTAGTTAATACGTACCCAAACACAAGAAGCTGAATCCTCTTCTCCTTGCTCATCTTTTCAACCTCAGGCTTCTTTGCCTTTGTTTGAGCTTGTTTCACTGTCTTTTTTGGAGAAATAGATTCCCGAAGCGCCTTAATATCAACCTTTAAAAGATCCGAGACGATTTGCAGCCAATGCTCCCGCTCAACAACATCCTGCACCTCACTTATTGCAGGTAAAAGCTCTTTTCCAACCGCTCGCTTATCATCAACGCTCGACAAGTCTTTACCCTTTGTCACATGCGAAATCAAAAACTCCATGATTGGCACAGACGCTTCTGTCAGCTGCTTCCACGCGCTTGCATCTTTTTGCACAAGCTCATCTGGATCTTTTACATCATCTGGCAAAATCGCAGCCCGAATATCCAATCCCAAACCACGCGCAAGCGACATCCCTTTCTTTGCTGCTGCAAACCCAGCCGCATCAGAGTCAAACGCAAACACAATCGTCTCTGTGTAACGCTTGAGCAGCGTGAGCTGATCTTCAGTTAATGCCGTGCCTGAGCTTGCAACAATATGCTTCACATCTGCCTTGTGCGATGCAACAACATCAAGGTTGCCTTCTGTCACGATAATAAACCCAGCATGCTTTGCTGGCTGCTTGGCAAGATCAAGGCCATACACCAACTGACTCTTATTATAAATCGGTGTCTGAGGCGAGTTCATGTACTTAGGTCCTGCCTTGTCATCCCCTGGCATGGCTCTTCCTGTAAACCCAACCGTATTGCCATGATGATCTCGAAGCGGAATCATAATCCGATTCCTAAACCGATCGATCACTCCCGTTCCTCTCTTCTTTTTCATCCCAAGCCCAGCAACCACAATCTCAGACTCTGAATAGCCGCGCTTAAGCAAAAGTTTGCAAAGCCGATCCCACTCATCTGGCGCGTACCCAATCCCAAATGTCACCAAAAGCTCTTCACTCATTCCACGCCCCTCAACATACGCCCTTGCCTGCTTTGAACCATCTGAATCTGAAAGTACTTTGCAATAAAACTTCTCAGCAAGCTCATGCATGGCAAGCAGCCGCTGTTTTTGATTCCCTTCGGTTGTGCTAAACCGCTTCACCTCCACCCCAACCTTTTTCCCAAGATGAATAAGCGCTTCTGGAAAACTCATACCTTCCATGCGCTGCACAAAACTGTAGCAGTCACCACCCTCACCGCACCCAAAGCAATGCCAGATCTGCTTATCTGTTGAAACATGAAAAGAAGGAGTCTTTTCCGCATGAAACGGACAAAGCCCCTTAAACGAATGCGTCCCAGATGGCTTGAGTGTCAAATACTCAGCAATCAGCTCCGCAATATCGATCTTGTCTTTAATTTCATCTTTCGGATCCATGTACGCACACTTTAACCCAATCCAAAAACGGGGTCCAATCCCCGCTTTTTAAACTACCCACGAACTACCGCGAAAACGATATATGCAATATAAAGCAGAATAAACAAGGCGCCAGTTCGCTTACCAATCTCATGTTTCTTTTCAGATTGCAACAAAATAGCAAGCAAAAGCACCGTCACAACCATCACAGCGACGGCATCCATAATACTATCGTTTTTAAATGGAAGAGGATTCACAATCGCAGTTGCCCCAAGAACAAACAATGAGTTGAAAATAATCGTTCCAACAATTCCACCCACAACCAAATCAACATGCTTTTTCTTTGCAGCAGAAATCGCTGTTACAATCTCAGGCAAAGACGTTCCTGCTGCAACAACTGTAAGTCCAATCAAATTTTCTGACATACCAACCCCTGCCGCAATCCCAACCGCTGCTTCAACAGTAAGATAACCACCGATCGCAAGCGCAGCAATTCCACCAAAGATCGAGCCAAACATCCTCCATGTTCCCATGGTTGGAATATGCTCCTGCGGCTGCTCTCCAGACTTTTTCACACCAAACGTATACACCAAGAAAATGAGGAAGAAGCTAAACAGTGCGATACCTTCTGCTCGAGTGATCGCATTTGGAAGAGTTCCATCTAAAAAGTAATCGCTCCCGAACACAAGAATCATGAGTGCTCCCAAAAGTGAAAACGGAATCTCTTTCCAAACCGTCGCACTCTTCAAGCTCAGTGGCACAATGATCGCAGCGATTCCAAGCCCTAGCAAGATGTCAGCAAAGTTACTTCCCAAAACGTTTCCAATCGACAAATCCGTTGATCCCTGCGTTGCCGCAATGATGTTCACAAAAAGCTCTGGCGCTGACGTTCCAATCGAGATAATCGTCAAACCAACAATGAGCGCTGGCACACCCATCTTGCGCGCAAGCGATGCAGAACCTGCAACAAAATAATCGGCTCCACGGATGAGCAGGAAGAAACCGACGATCACGAGAATAATGTTTGTCAACATACGCAAGAAATTATATCATAGGGACGTGCAACTGATAATAAATACGGGGATAACCGCTATGGCCACAACACTCTTTAGTACGCTCACAGAAAAAGACAAGAGCGACGCAATCAAACGTCTCATTGATGAAAGCACACCGCGCGACGAATTCTTTCTCATGACCGTGCTTTCTGTTCTCATGGCAGCGTTTGGGCTTCTCATTGATAGCTCAGCCGTAATCATAGGGTCCATGCTGATCGCCCCACTTCTCTCACCAATCCTCGGTGTCTCACTCGGGGTTGTCATGGCAGACTCCAAGCTCATGATGCGCTCGCTCATCACAATCGGAAAAGCCTTGCTTTGGTCCATCCCAGCCGCTGCCGTCGTCACACTCCTGTTTGCAACACAAGTAGACCTTGGAACAGCAATGAATGGTGAAATCCTGGCTCGAACAGAAGTCTCGATTGTCTATATTGCAATCGCAGTCATCGCTGGTTTCGCAGCATCATTTGCACTGATCAAACCACAACTAAGTGCCACTCTCCCTGGAGTAGCGATCTCAGTCGCAATCATCCCTCCACTTGCTGTAACAGGAATCGGAATCGCCAACTTCAACTGGAACATGATCACCAGCTCATTCATCCTCTTCCTCATCAACGCAATCAGCATCGTCTTCGCCAGCATGATCGTATTCTCATTCATGAACCTCTACGTAAAACGAGCCGTTGCTGATAAAGCCATCGAAGAAGAGGATAAGGAACTAGAAGCAGATAAAAAGAAAGCAGAAAAAGCCGCAGAGATCAGAAAAAAGCAAACCGACATTCTAGAAAAAGTCGACAAGGCACTAGAGAAAGCTGAAGAGGAATAAACAAACTAAAAAAGAGCCCCACGGCTCTTTTTCTTATTGCAGAGAAAGTGTTTCTTCTGTATAGTTTCACGCGTAAATATGGAGAGGTGGCCGAGTGGTTTAAGGCGCACGCTTGGAAAGCGTGTTGAGTGAAAGCTCACGCAGGTTCGAATCCTGTCCTCTCCGCCAAAAAAAGAACCTTAAACATCTTGAGGTTCTTTTTGTTTTTTCATTCATATCTTCATACCATCCATTGTTCGTGCAATAACACAAGCCACCACCCCCCAAAGGGAACCAAACCAGCAACACAATCCCGACACCCACATACACACCCTGAAAGAATTAATGAGTTCATTCTATTGGAAAAGCCTCACGCCGTATACGTGAGACTGAGCAGGATAGCTACTTGAGGAACGCGTCGACCACAGCATCGATGATGCCAGGCTTTTTCCGACGATCAGCAGCCTGCTGCTTTGCGATCCTGGTATTCGACTCGATCCGACCACGGCGTTCCATGGCCTTATGAGCCTTCGAGTCGTTGCACGAACAACGCTTGCTCCCGTAGTTGCTGGGAATCTGACCACCGATGCACTTTTTGCATCCACACGCACATCCACACACACCCATTCTTCTCTCCTTTGCAGCTTTTGCTGCTTTTTGGGCTGTCTTCTCTCTCATTACCAATCTATCAAGACCACAAAAACTAACAATCATATCCGTTTTATTGTTGTGGATTGCTAGATTTTAGCACTCATGCTAGCGTAAAAAACAACGGGGAATCCCGTCGTTAGATATCTGAATCCACTTCGTACCTACGAAATAATTTCACCATTTTTGCTTTTCACCCCCTCAAACCAACCATCATATGCAAACATTCCGCCATTACTCCAAGAAACTCAAAGAGCTTGGAATGTCCGCGCGCGTAAGCGAGGTTTACCTTGCCCTGCTACATGAAGGTGTAACTGGCGCTGCAAAAGTAGCAAGAAAACTAGATCGTCCCAAAAGCTCAGTGCTTGATGACCTCAACTGGCTCGCATCAAAGGGTTTTGTGTCACGGCACAAGAAACGTAACACCTTTATGTTTGATGCCGACCCTTCCCTTCTTCAAATCAGCATCAAAAAACAACGCCGCGAACTTGAAAACCTTGAAGAAAAAGCCGGACGCCTTGCGGCAGAACTTGACACAATGTATCAACTCCCGAGCAAAAAGCCACAAATTGAATACCTCGATGGCAAAGATGGAGTCAAGGCAGCCTTCCAAGACATTCTCAGGCACCCAGGCACTGAACTTGTCGGGTACGGCGACATTCAATCAGAGCTCGATGCATTCCCCAAACTCTTTCCCGGCTACTATAAAATGCGTGCCCGAAATCGCATTGGTGGGAACGGCATCCTCCCAGCCTCCCCAGCCTCACTCAAAGAATGTTGGAGCAACGACGAAAAACATCTTCGCAAAACCAGATTTGTGAATCTAGACAAGTATCACCCCATTGGTTTTTACGTCTACGAAGACAATGTCTCCATCATCTCACTCAACGAACTCTTCGCAGTAATCATCCGCTCTCGCCCTGCTGCCCGCTGTCTGCACACCATGTTCAAACTTGCACTTAAAGGAGCAGAAACAGAAGATCAGGAAATCCGCGACTGGATTGAAAACATTGGCATCAATGAAGCCATCAAACAAAATCAGGTAGAATTTGATAAAATCAAATCACTATGAACATTGCAATCGACATCGACGAAGTGTTAGCCCAGTTCCTGCAGGGAGTAATCGACTATCACAATCACACCTATAAAACCAATCTCGTTGCTGATCAATTCAAATCTTACTATTTTTGGGAGACCTGGGGCGGCACTCGAGAACAAGCCATAAAGAAAGTTGCTGACTTTTCAAAATCCGACTTTTACACAAACATCAAACCTGTTGACGGCGCGCAAGAAGCAATTCAAACACTCAAACAGAACCATTCACTTTTTGTTGTAACCGCAAGACCTGAAACCATGGAAAAGGAAACCTTGTCTTGGCTCAACAGACACTTCCCAGACTGTTTTCAAGAGGTGGTATTTACCAACCATTGGGCTGATGGTTGTGAAGCAATTTCAAAAGGAGATGTGTGCGACCGATTTGGTGCAGAGCTCCACATCGAGGACAATATCGACTATGCAAAAGAGTGTCTGAATGGGAAACGACACGTTCTCCTCATGGACCAGCCCTGGAACCAATCAAACTCTCTCCCAGACGGCGTAACCCGCGTTTTTTCCTGGGAGGAAATCCTAAAACTCATATAAAACAAAGAACTCCCAAATGGAAGTCTTGCCCGCCAGAGCTACAGCGACGGAGGGTTTTGGATTGACAAATCTCCCCAAACAAGGCTAAATCTAGTCGTGAAACACTGGGAGGAATCGTGGAAATTCTCAAATCCGTCTTGTTCATCGAGTTCCTGGTCGACTGGCCCCTTGGCACGTTCATGGCCCTGCTCATCTATGCAGGCATCCTGGGCGGCATCTCGTTCCTGATCTACTGGATCTACACCGAGCTCAACGAATACAACCGCCCGGCCATCCGCGGTCCGGCCGTCATCATCAGCAAGACCTTCATTGCTGCACACCCTCAACTCGTACCTGACTTCAACTCGTCAGATGGAACTGTGGAGATGATCCGTGTCAACATTCCAGACCATTGGTATATCACCATCATGGTCAAAGGTTCAGTGCCTCTGCAAGGATCAATCTCTGTAGCGCAACACCTCTACGAATCCGTCGAGGAAGGCCAAGTGGTGGAAGCTCTCTACTACATCACGCGATTCTCCCACGAGCTCAAACCCCAAGAACTCTACCAGACCGCGGCGTAGGAGAAGAACATGAGGCTGCTCGATAACATCTTCATGGTCGCCATCTCAACCCTGGTCTGGGGCCTCATCGCGTACATGTGCCTCAAAGCGTTCCTGTGGCTCTTCAACAAGGCCGATGGATACAAGCGCCCGACCATCAAGACCAACGCCAAAGTCACTGGCAAGAGAATCATCCCAGCCCATGTCAAACAAGTGACTGACTGGGACTACGAGCACGATGTTCCACACGACTTCGAAGTCGAAGTGCCTGACAAGCACATCCTCGAAGTCATCATCAACGAAAAGCCTGCGGAAACCTCCGTAACGAGCGTGCTCTACCCACGCATCAAGACCGGTGATGAGATCCCTGTCTACTACAGCACAGGCCGAATCACCAAAAAGATCGTGAGTGCAGAACCCATCTGGCCAAAGCTCTTCAAGCGCTTCCCAGCCCCAAAAACCCACTCAGACTCCCCACCCGCGGCATGACCCACGCAAGCCATGCCACCCCCCGCCATAGCTCGCCAGAGCGACGGCGGGTTTTCTAATTGAAAAACCCCTCGTCCGGAGACTCAGGGTTCGTTGTGCTCGGTGCGTCCGAACACTCTGGATCTACAGATCCGTGACCAACTCCTCGTACCCAGCCTCGCGCGCGGCGCGCTTGAGACGAAGCAAGTTGAGCTTGTCCACGTTGACCAGGACCTTGCCGATCGTGTCCTTGTTGACCCGGTCGTTGGGCACATAGCCGGCCATGTGGTTGAGGTAGAACTGGGCCACCTCGGGCGACTCGAACGTGTAGCCGTGCCGCGCCAGGATGCCGTTGTAGACCAGGTGCAGCTCCTCGTACGTCAGCGGCGCGAGCCACTCGACCTCGAGCTTGTTGCCATCAGCCACCCAGTCCATCAGGGCCAGAGGCGTGGCCTCGAACACGAAGTGGGGGTGTTCGGACTCGATGCTCTCGTACAGAGCCACGATCACGAACTCGCGCTCCTCGGGCACCTCGGTCTCGCACTCGCAGTCCTCGAGGGGAAGCGCGCTGTCTCCCATGGGCTCATACTCGAACTGATCCCAGAAGGCCGTGCACTTGTGATGCTCCTCGGCCGCGAGGATCGCCTTCACCGCAGCATGGTCGTTGGGCGACATGAGCTGTTCGACCGTCTCGGACGTCACGGACTCGTCGCGCTGGTAGCGCTCCTCACCGATGAAGTGCTCGAGCACCCATTCGTTCGTGAACGCGAACCCGTGCCGCGCGTACACCGCGTTGCGCAGGATGCGCAGCTGCAAGCACTCGAACCGTTCCATGTTGTCCAGCTCGGTGAGCCGACCGTTCATGAGCAGGTCGTACGTGATGCTCAGATCCGCCTCACGCTCCTTGAGCTCAGCTTCTGCGGTCACACCCATCACACTCGCCGGCAGCATCGCTGCCAACACCATTCCGATCACCAGAACCAGCTCCCGCATGGCTCCTCCTTCCTTGTTGTTTCTCGTGGATCGAGGGATAAATATACAATATCCACCCTATTTTGTCAACACATGAACCACCAAATCTGCTATACTTAATGCAGTATGCCAAGTCGCACACCTGCTCTTCATCACAAACACAGGAGGACCGAAAAACGAGCTGATCATCCTGTGATTGATAAGCTCATTTATTTTGCAGCAATTTTCAGCCCAGCAATGACACTAGATCAACTTTGGATCATCTGGGTTGATCAAAACGTAGCAGGCATCTCTTTGCTCACCTGGCTCTCATACACGATCGTGACCTTCATTTGGCTTGCCTACGGCATCGCACACAAAGAACGCGTCATCATTCTCAGCAACATCATCTGGATCATCATTGACCTTCTTATTGTGTTTGGTGTCATCCTGTACCAATAACTATGTTCGAACTCTCAACCCTCATCTTTGTAGGAATCATCTTCCTGATCGTGTCGTTTATTAAAGGTGCTACAGGTTTTGGGTTTGGACTGCTCGCACTCCCGCTCCTCCTCCTCTTTCTCCCACCAGAAACAGCCATCCCTCTCATCCTGGGTCTTGCATTTGTCATTGAAGCAACGCTCCTACCGTCTACGCGAGGACACGCTCACATAAAACGCGTCTCACCGCTTGTTATTGGAGGTGTGATCGGAGTTCCATTCGGCTTCTACGTTGTTGACCTTCTTCCATCTCACGTTATCGGGCTCATCGTAAGCATTCTCATTACAACAGTTGGCGTTCTCATCATCACAAAGAAACTATCCCGCATTCCTGACAACGCAAATCACAGAACAATCGTTGGATTCTTTAGCGGTGCCATCCACGGAGCCTCATCTCTTGCAGGCCCCTTCCTTGCAAGCTACCTCGAAGGTGCAGGAGAAAAAAAAGATGACTTTCACGCTGACATGGTTATCAGCACACTCTTCCTAAGCCTCACAGCCGTGCTCTTCTTTGGAACAGGAGGATATTTTTCTCCTGACATCCTCATGTCCGTAGCGATCATGATTCCAGTTGTATTTATCGGCAGCCTATTGGGTGTTGTTTTCGAACACAAAACAAAACAAAAAAGCTTCCACCTAGTTGTTTTATCTATGATAATCTTCGCGGGACTTCTTTCTTTAGGCTCTCAACTGTACACACTTTTCTAAAAACAAAACTCAAGCCACCCACACAAGCGCTTGACGCTTGTCTTTTTTTAAGAGATTCTAAAATAAAGGTATGAAACGTGTGCTTGCAAAACCCATAAAAGACACACCAAACAACCTTATGAAAAGCGTTGGCTATGTTCGGCATTGCACAGAAGCTGGGCGCGCCTGCTTTCACAGACCCTTGCATGACATCCCTTTTCCTAGATTCCACGCCTACACCGAAAACACGAAAGAAGGCTTAGAAATTGATCTCCACTTTGACCAGTTTGACCCAATCAAACACAAAGGAAATCACGACAAAGAGTGGGCCTATTCTGGAAGTCGTGTAAGAAACGAAATGAAACGAATCTTCGAAGAATTCAAAGGTGAATCAAAAATCGGCAAAATCAACCAGTCAGTCTCTCGAAAAAAAACTTCTTTTAAAAAACCTCCGAAAAAGAAAAGTTTGTTCGAAATCCTTTTCAAATAATTATGAAAACATTTTTCCCAGGACCACTTCCAGATCACACAAGAAATATTCTCAGGCGCCTAGGCTATGCCGAGCAGCGCACCCGAGCCGGACAAATCAGCTACACAAAACGTGCTGGAGGCGATCGATTCCCTCGCTACCATGTCTATGCAGAAGATAAAGACGGAGGCATGCAGGTCAACCTTCACCTCGATCAAAAAGAAGCAAGCTACTCAGGCACCTCAGCGCATGCAGGCGAATACGAAGGACCTCTTGTAGAAAAAGAAATGCACCGCATCAAGCAGTTTGTTAAGGGGCTCAAGAACGCACCACAATCAAAACCACAGCAAAAAACAGACGACAAGAGCGGGTTCTGGGGAAACTTATTTGGATAATAAAAAAACGGGATCAACTCCCGTTTTTGATTTATTGTTATATTCGATGAATGTTATTTTCTTGATCAAACTCCCTTAAACGTCGGACCAACTCTTTCACCTGACTGTCAACATTTTCAAGTTTAACATTGTTTTGCAAAAACCTTATCGCAGACATTACAAGAGTATCACTAGATTTTTCAAGATTTAATTTGCTTAACACTTCTACCTGCCTTTCACTTCCTCCATAAACCGAAACTCTATCTAAATCTCCAATAATTGTGTCCACCTCACCTGTATCTTTCGTAAGAATAAAAAAAGCACAATCATCATCAAGATTAACCCCGTTCTCAGCTGACTTTACAGCAATCTCAAATAAACCATCTATCCATTCTTGAAAATTCTTAACTTCTTCAATTCGCTCCTGACCAAAATCCTCAACACTCTCTGTGCCTTCATTCCACACATTCACCAAAACTGTTTCGTTTGAATTTCCATTTGTCATAAGAACACGCGGTGCATTCTTTTCCAGTCTATAAGTATTAAATACCGGTATACCAATATCTTTTAGTTTTTGATGTGTTTCAACAGCACGCTTTGCTGCATTTCGCCGAATCTCAGGTCTATCTCCTAAATAGAGTCCCCTCAGAATAATCTTTAATGACACCTTTATACTCCTTTGCTCTACCCTCCTTACCCGGCACCTCAAGATCAGCTTCATAAATCGCTCCATACTGCCCGCTTGCCAAATAACGTTCTTTTTTCACGACAACCGCCGTCCCTCCATCAGTATCAAATACAATGTTCTCTCTTTCTTTTCTTGGTTTAACATAAACCTCTTCTTTTGTTGGGGGCTTATTAGAAACCTCAACTTCACTACCCTCCTCATTTTCATCAAAAACAACCTCAATAGCCGCTTCCTCTGGAATAAACTTTTCTTGACCTTCGATCATAAAACAATATCAAAGCCTTATTAAATAATACTACCTTACAAAAATCTCCACATCGCATCAAACACCATCTGCTGAGTCGTGGCAATCGCCTCGTCTTCAATAATCACCCCAAACAACTCCCTCCGCTCATCAACAGACACAAATGCCGTCTTTCCAGGATACATAAATACATACGACGGCGCTGCCTCATCTTCAGTAAGCCACTTACGCTCATCAAGCCCATACGTGCGTCCACCTTTCCCAATCGAGATCGTGCGAACACCCACACCTTGGCGAATCCGTTTTTTAATGAACCCTGGCCACGCACTTGCAATCAAACCACGAACACCTTCAGAAGAATAAATCCGAAATCGTTTCTCTTCAGATGATTCACAAACCTTAAGCACATCCTCAAGAATCTCTCGAACACCACTTGATCCCTCGTAATACCTCACACTTGGTCGATGCTTGCTCCGTCCAAGGACTAGCTGCAAATCAGGGATCACCTCACGAATCTTCTCACGAGCTTCTTGCACAGCAACCTCTCGCCGCGTTGCAAGACCAGAAAGTTTTTGCGGATCCTCAGCAGTAAAATAACGATGAGTCTTTGCATCAACATAACTCACAAGCCCAGCATCTAATAGATGCTTAAGTGCATCATACGCAGTCCCTCGATTAAGCCCTGCTTCCTCTGCAATCCTGCGAAGCGGTGCTGTTCCAAGCTCAAGCAAAGCTGTATAAACCTGCATATCTTTTTCTTTGAGGCCAATAAGCTCCAAAGTCCGTGCATTTAGTGTAATTTTCTTCGACATAAATAAGAAATAATCAAAAACACCCTTTTCTAAGGGTATTTTCTTTGCTCTTCTCTGTCAACTATTTTTCGACAGTCTTTCTCTGTTTTTTCCACAGCCACACACCCCAAACCACCATTGCAATTGAAACGTATTGCGCAGGAGTCAATCCAAGATATCGCGTATCAACAATCGCGCCATCAGTTGCACGGAAAAAGTCGAGTGCGAATCGCACAGCGCCGTACCAAATCAAGAATACGGTCGTGTAAACCCCGTATGCCACCTGTCTCTTTCTGAGCCAAAGGAACACGAGAAACAAAACAAGTCCGTTAATCGAAAGCAGCATTCCATGATCAAGCCGCGCTCCACCTGGATACTGAACCGCAAAGAACACATCTGTAAGCGCGCCTGGATGATCATGAATCAAAAAGCATCCAATCCGACCAACAAACAAACCAAGTGGAAGCCCAAATAAGAGCGTGTCCGCATACTCTCGAACACTCACCTTCTTCTTTCTGAGGTACCAAACCCCAACCAGCGAGGCTCCCAAGAAACCACCCATCACAGAAAGACCTCCATGCCAGACATGCAGAAGCTCAATCGGATTCTCAAGATACACACCAGGATCATACACCACATGCATGAGTCTTCCACCAACCATTGCCCCCACAATAATCCAAAGCACCGCATCCCAAACAAGTTTCTCATCCTGATTTCGCTCACGAGCAAGACGCGCAGCAGCCCATGCTCCTGCAATCACACCAAGCGCTACCAAAAGACCCCACACGTGAATCGTGACAGGGCCTAATGTTATCGATGTGAATTGAAAATACGGGATCATGTGCTTACAACTCAGGCATCCTCTTGTGCCAATCTGTCACAGACTGATAAAACGCTCCAGCGCGATACAGCTGATACTCATCAAAATGCTTTGCAGCTAAATGAAGTCCTACTGGCAAATCATGAACGAACCCACAAGGAATCGACATTGCTGGCACAGATACAAGGTTTGCTGTGATCGTATAGATATCAGAAAGGTACATCGTAATCGGGTCATTAAACTTCTCTCCAAGCCCCCAAGCAACCGACGGACTTGTTGGTGTGATAATAAGATCCACTTGCTTCAAAGCTTCATCAAAATCTTGTTTCAAGAGTGTTCGCACCTGCAAGGCCTTGCGGTAATAAGCATCATAATACCCAGCAGAAAGTGTGTAGGATCCTAGCATGATTCGACGTTGCACCTCTTTTCCAAATCCCTCTCCACGTGTTCGCTCATAAGTCTCAATCAAATTCTCGCCACACGAATGATACCCAAACCTAAGACCATCATAGCGACCAAGGTTTGAACTCGCCTCAGCCGGCATCACAATGTAATACGTTGCAAGCGCGTATTCTGCATGCGGCAAAGAAATCTCCTTCACTTGAGCACCTGCTTTTTCAAACTCACTCACAGCGTCCATCACAAGCTTCTTGATCCCCGAATCCATTTCATCAACAAAATACTCTTTTGGAATCCCAATTTTCAAGCCTTTTACATCCTTTCCAAGAAGCTCTGGGACTGTAGTGTCTTTTAGCTCAACTGATGTCGCATCCTGCCCATCTCTCCCCTCAATCACCTCCATCACAAGAGCAGCATCTTCCACGCTGTGAGCGAATGGTCCAATCTGATCAAAACTCGATGCTAAAGCCATGAGTCCGTAGCGAGAAACACGCCCGTATGTAGGTTTCAAACCTGTCACACCACACAAACTTGCAGGCTGACGAATTGATCCACCTGTATCAGAACCGAGCGCAACAGGAACAAGCCCAGCAGCCACAGCTACAGCACTTCCCCCACTTGACCCTCCAGGAACCTTCTCAAGGTCCCAAGGATTTTTTGTCGGACCGTAGTGAGACGTTTCTGTTGAAGACCCCATAGCAAACTCGTCCATGTTCGTGCGCCCGATCAAAATCGCTCCAGCTGCCTTGAGCCGCTTTGCAACGGTTGAGTCATACGCACTCCTATGCCCCTCAAGAACCATCGATCCACCAGTTGTTTTCCAACCTTGCACAAGCATATTATCCTTGAGTGCAATTGGCACCCCTCCAAGCACACCAACATCCTCTCCATTTGCCAAACGCTTATCGATTTCCCTTGCTTGATCCAAAGCATCTCCTGCAACTTCAATAAATGCATTGAGTTCCTTATTCTCTTCGATACGATCAAGGCAGGCCTTCACAATCTCCTCGGCTGTAGCTTTTTTGCTTGCAATTGCCTCTTTGATATCTTTTATTGTCATTGTTGATACATCCATAAACTAAACTGATCTATTCTCAAAGACAGCCTGTACTTCAAGCAGATCATCTTGTTTATTTGAAAAGTTCTCAAGCGCCTGATTACGCACATCATCCCCGCACCCAACTTCCACATCCTCACGCAAAACATTCTCAAGATCAGCCACATGCTGCATTTCTGCAACATCAGTTGTATCAAGCGACTGAAGCTTTTTTACGTAATCCAAAATGGAGCTGAGCTGCTCCTGATACTCTGCCACCTGCTCTTCCTCAAGATGCAACCGAGCAAGTTTCGCAATATGAATAACCTCTTCTTTTGATAATGCCATACTGTTTATTTCTCTCCCATCATAACGAGGAATTCGTCCTCAGACAAGATGCGCACACCAAGCTCCTCTGCTTTCTGAGCTTTTGACCCAGGATCTACTCCAACCACCACAAAATCCGTCTTTTTACTAACGCTACTAGACACCTTTCCACCAGCCTCACGAATCGCCTGTTTTGCTTCTTCCCTACTCATCTTCTCAAGCGAACCTGTCACCACAAATATTGATCCTGCCAATGGTCGAACAGCGCTCGAAGCAAACTGAGCATCGATAATAACCCCATGCCTTTTATAATCCTCAATCAATTTTTGATTCACAGGCTTAGCAAAAAAATCAAACACACTCTCTGCAACCACACCACCAACACCTTCTACCTGCTCTAAATCCTCCATACCCGCCATCATAATCGACTCAAGCGTGGAAAAATGCTCTGCTAAATCAATTGCTGTCTGCTCACCCACATTTCTAATTCCAAGCGAAAGAATAAATCGTGGAAGCGTGATTGTTTTCCGATTCTGAATTTCATCAACAAGTTTGTTTTGTGAAATCTCACCAAACCCCTCAAGACCTTTCATATCAGCCGGCTTGAGTGAAAACAAATCAGCAGGACTTGTAACAATCCCCTTCTCAAGAAGAGCCGCGATCGTCTGCGGACCAATCCCATCAATCTCAAACGCACGTGCTGCATGCAAAATTGCCTCACGATCCTGAACAAAGCAATTTGGGTTCATGCAATAAAGCACCACCTCACCCGCTCGTCGCTCCACATCACCATCACAAACAGGACACACACCCGGAATCTCAACCTTCTCTGTTTCAACCGGCCGAAGCCCAAGCACAACCTCTTTAATCTTTGGAATAATGTCACCAGCCTTGTAAAGCACAGCCGTATCTCCTACACGAACGTCAAGACGCTGAATCTCGTCAGCATTATGAAGTGATGCATGCTGAACGGTCGTGCCACCAATCCAGGTAGGTTCCACCACAGCAACCGGCGTAAGAGCTCCAGTGCGACCAACCGTCCACTTAATTTCCTTGATCACGGTAGCAGCCTCCTCTGCCGGAAACTTCCAAGCAACCAATCCTCGAGGAGTTTTTCCAACCACTCCAAGATCTGCAAAAAGGCTATTACGATCCACACGAACAACCATACCATCAATCCAGTAACCCAAATCGTCTCTCATGTCCTGCAGATCCTGCCAATGCTTCTCGACCTCACTCACACTGGAACACAACTTCGACTCAGGAACGGAACGAAATCCAATTCGCCTCATCACCTCAGCAGCCTCCACAGCCGTTTGCTGACCAAAATCTGCAACAAGCTCCCAAGCAACAAACGCAAGCCCACGCCCAGCCGTGATAACAGAATCAAGCTGTCGAAGCGAACCTGCAGCCGCATTCCGCGGATTTGCAAACTCACTCTTCCCACGATCCCTCATTCTGCTATTAAGTGCCTGAAAATCTTTTTCTGGAATGTACGCCTCTCCACGAACCTCCACACGCTCTGGCACATCACCAACAAGACGAAGTGGCACAGAGTCGATCGTTTTCACATTCTGCGTCACATCCTCCCCAACCTTCCCATTTCCTCGAGTGGCCGCGTGAGCAAGATATCCATTCTCATACACAATCGAAAGCGCAAGACCATCAAGCTTTGGCATGCAAAAAAATTCTTGAATCTTTTGCTCCCCAACTTTTTCAAGACGACGCTGCCATGCCTCAAACTCATCCTGTGTAAACACATCTTCCATTGAAAGCATCCTCTGCTGATGTGTTATCTTCTCAAACTTCTCAAGAGGCTCACCACCAACCCGCTGCGTAGGAGAATCTGGAGTAACATACTCAGGAAACTGCTGTTCAAGCCCGTAGAGCTCATGCTTTAGCGAATCCAAAGCCGCCTCAGACATCGTTTCTTTGTCCAGGACATGATAGTTGTATCGATGCTCAGCAATAACCCTCCTAAGCTTATCAATACGATTTTTCGCCTCTTTTTTATCCATAATCGGCTACAATTTTACCATTTTACAACACCTTTCTCAAATCAAGACAACAACACCAGCAACAAACCCATGACTCAAAACCCTCACCATGGTGACAGTCTTGAGTCACGGCAAACGAGCGATATAAATCTTCACCCAATCATGAATATTGGCTTTTTCAACAAATCCTAAAACATCCTTGAAAACATCTCTCGTTGATTTCCACACACTTTTTTGCACTTGCTCAAAACCTGACTGTTTCAAGAAATTTCTAAACGCGTCGCGTCCAGCTCGTGCTGTTGTGGGAAAATCATACACAACAAGACACTCCTGATCGAACCCAAGTCTCGGTCTCTCTTTCATTGTTCTTTTCAATAATTCTCGCTCCCCCTCTTGACTGAGCCTAGCAAGCATCTTACCTTCTTTCTTTTCAATCTTTATCATTTCTTTCTCTCTCAATCTTATCACTCGTTGTTTTTGTCTCCTTTTCTCTCTAGCCTCACTACAAATTCGATCCCATTCAGGATCATATCCTATCCCCTTCCTCATTCTCCACAATTCAAACAACTCATCCACAACTACCGCCTCATTTGCCATATACCGAAGCGTTTCTGTGATTGGATCAAAACTCTCACCATGGTGAGGATTTTGAGTCAAATCACTTTTTCCTTCTTTTTGAAAAACCTTTCTTTTCGAATTATTCTTGCGTTTCATACCTCCTTTGCTTAAACAAAAACCCTGACTGCAAACAATCTTGCATTCAGGGGGAGGGTGTATTTTCTGATTCAATGGGACCACGAACGCTCGCTATTGTCAACCCCATCCAACTGAAAAGATCGCGCCGTCTGCGCGATCTTGTGAGAAAGCCTACTACTGCTTTCCCCACTCGTAGTTGAGAACCAGACCAGTCTCATCAATGGCAGTATAGACGAGTTTACCGTCCTTGATACGAACTTGCCAGATGCTGGGCTCTCTTGCACCCCAACGAGAAACCGAAGGGAACGAACGCTCATCCCGAGAATCACCCACGAACACAGCCCATGACTCATCATGCAGACGAACGACCATGACCGGCTCATCATTCCAGATCACAGGCCCGCTTTGCGGAATCCCACCGAGCACACCATAGGTGTACACACGCCCACCATACACAATAGTATTCTGGTACTCAGTACCAACATAGCCATTCGTAGCCGCATAGAAGATCTTGCCATTTACAACGACGGGGTTGTACCAGATGGACTGAAATGGTTCCGCAAGCTCACGCCCATGACCGAACACTTGTCGCCCATCCTTATCACCACCGACGTAGAACACTTCGTTGTCGTGGATGCCATAGACATGCAGATGATAAGTGAACAAACGACTCTTCCAGCCTCCCCACCGAATCCTGCAAGACCCAGCTCTACCATCCTCGATGCTAACCCCTTCAGCCTGAATTGCAGATGGAACCTCCCACCAACATTTGGCCTCGTCCTGAGCATATGCTGACGGCTGGACCAGCAATGTGATCATCATGAGAAGAAACACTGAAAACACGTATCGCATGAACCCTCCCTGGTTCTTCGAGTGCGAACCTGATCATACAGGATCAAACAAAATAGTCAATCAAAAAACTCGCTTCAAAAAACGAGTTTCTGACTTAAACAAAAAGTGAAAGGTACCACTTCACCATCTCAGGCCCAACAAATATCACAATAGCAGTTGCCACAGCCAAAAATGTTCCAAACGGAATCGGAGTCTTGCGATTCCCCTTCTTGGCCAAGATAAGAGCAGCTCCAACAATCGCACCCATGACATAAGCAAGAAACAATGCCGTTAAACCATATCCAAGCCCAAGCATAAACCCCATGAGTGCCCCCATCCTAATGTCACCTCCTCCAACCCAAGTCCCTTTTGAAACCACGAACTGAATGTGAAAAAACGCAGCAAGGACTAGTCCCCCAAGAATAAGAGTGAGTGGAGGTACAGCCCCTATCCAAAGATTGAACAAAATCGCAATAATCATTGCAGGAATCGTAAACTTATCAAGGATAAGCATCCACCGCAGATCATACACAAAAATAATGACAAGATACGTTAAAAACGTTGCGTCTCGAACAAAAATAAGGAGTGAATCTGCGTGCAAAAACGCAAGCGCAAAGAGCAGCCCCATCACCACTTCAACCACGGGATACTGCCACGAAATTACATCTTTACAATTTCTACACCGCCCCTTCAACCGCAAATAACTTACAATTGGAATCAAATCTTTTGCCCCAATCGGCACTTCACAAGACCTACATTTTGATCGTGCATTCACAACAGGATCCCCCTCCCTTACACGAAAAACGGCAGCATTTACAAAGCTGCCGATACAAATTCCTAAAATGATAACAAGAATGACTTCCATGCTAATCCTGACAAACTCCAGCCTCCATCCCCTCAGGTGTCGCGCAATTCACCCCCGTCTGCATTCCAACACTCGCAAGACCATTCTCAAGCTCAAAGTGAATCACATAGGACTCACCTTCCTCAAGCTGGGTGTAGCAAAACGCCTGCTGCGCAGGTTCTCCACACGTAACAATGCCATCCAAACCTTTATCAAAAGCACTTGGTACAATTCTCATGAATACACTTGTGTCTCCACTGCAACTTGCTGCAAATCCACCAGACCCCAAACATGCACTCAAAGCAGAATCTCCAAGCGGAAGAAGTTCTCCGTCTGGATATTGGTTATATTCATTGAAATGATCTTCCAGTGCTGACTGCATTTGTCGCACATTTGAAAGACGTGTTGCATCCCGCTGTTTTGATCGCGCACTGTTTACGGCCACAGCTGCAAACACGCCAATCAGGGCAATCACAGCAATCACCACAAGCAGTTCAACTAATGTAAATCCTTTTTTGTTTTTCATACATTCTACTCATCACGTCTCTCATCAACGAGACGCTGAAGTTTTTTTATAGCTTCTGAAGGAAAAAAATGTCCTTTGAAAAAATACCCATCTGCTCCTACCTCCTCTGCAGCTCGAACGGTTTCTCTGTCTCCTAGCTTAGTTAGCACCGTCAACACACTTTTCATAGTCTGAGCATCAGTTCTTAACCCACTGAAAAACTCAAGCGCCTCATCAATACCATCCGGATCAAAAATCACTGCATCTGGCACACCTTTCTCCAACTGTCTGCCAGCATCCTCAATCGTCTCAGCTACACGCACCTTCCACCCAGCTTTTTCAAAGCGACTAGCAAAAACACCTGCATGATATGCATCCTCATCTACAATTAGCAGTGTTTGTTTGCTCATACTAGTTCATGTCGCGCATAGCAAGCCCAATGGCAACACTCATTCGAGGCCCTATCTCTTCTAAAACGCTTTCCAGATCCTTTGGATACACAACGCGCGCCCAAGGATCACCTCGATAACAGTTAATGTTCAAAACCTCTGCCAGATATTCTGGAACACGCGGCAAATGAGATGAACCGCCCGTTAACACAATCTTATCAACCGTATCAGTCTCTGTAAGCTCCATCTTTGCAAACAACTGTATTGCATATCGAATCTCGTTCACAAGCGGCTGCATCACAGGCTCAAGAATCTTTGGCAAACCACCAGGCAAATCAGAAACAGCTGTCCCCATCGTGCCAAGATCACGCTTCATGCGTTCAGCCTCCATCTCAGGAAGCTGCATTTGATTCACAAGATACTGAGTCACATTATTCCCTCCCAAACCAACACTTCGCGTCACAAACGGAACTCCCTTCTCAACAATCATGATATTCGTGCGCTCAGATCCAAAATCAATAATCATAACCGCACTGCGATCTTTTCCAATCAGAGATCGAATCAAGGCAAACGACTCCGTATCAAGTGCCTGCAAATCCACCTTCGCAGACTTGAAAACCTCAATATACTTTTGAACAAACGATTTTGCTGACCCTGTCACAAGCACTCGAAAATGCTTATCATCTGTTTCTGATTTCTTTTCTTCAGGCTCCCCCTGCTCTTCTTTCTTTTTCTTTTTTGCTTTTGCATCCTCCTTTGCAGCCTTCTTATCCTCATCCATAAAAATCCTCTGTGTGATCATCTCTGAAAGAGGAAGTGGCGTGAGCTTTCCAAGCTCGGCATCAATAACAGCGTCACGCTGTTTTTTATCCTTCACTTTTGGAAGCGATAAAATAGTTGAAAAAACATCCGTTGTCGGAAGCGCAGACATTGCCTGCGTTGCTTTGACATTTGAAGACTTCATCACGCTCGACAAAAGCTCACCTGTCTTTTTTGGCTGATCAAAAAATGAACCACCTGCCACTCCTGGCGGAAGTTCAGCATAACCATACGTCATGAGCTTTGCGCGACCTTTTTCCTGAGCAAGTTCAACAACCTTGATGCTGCTTGCACCAATATCCACCCCAAGAAAACTGTTTGATTTCTTACCTCCAAATAGTCCCATATGAACTCATTATAGCAGAAAAAACACGTTTAGGTATTCTCATCCAAACACTTGTTCACAAGCGCATCTGCTTCTTTATTTTGTTCTCGACGAACATGAGTGAATGTCACGCGTTCAAACTGATGCATCAAATTCTTTACCTCCAAGAACCGCTTTGCAATCTCGTGATCCTTAACTTTGTATTCTCCATTAAGTTGCTTGGTCGCAAGCTCTGAATCAAGCCTCAGCTCAACCCTCTTCACCCCAAGCTCCGCAGCTTTCTCAAGCGCAATCACAATCGCCGTATACTCTGCCTGATTATTTGTGTCTTCACCCAAAAACTTCATCACCTCAGCAAGCACCTTACCTTCAACCTCATCCTCAAGAGCATAAATTACAGCCCCAGCCGCAGCAGGACCTGGATTCCCACGAGAGCCTCCATCAGTATAAATCCGTACGTTCATAGTTATTTTGTTTTTATTAAATCAACAAGACGCAACTGAAGTTCGCGATTTCCGTTCCATTCATTAAGCGTAACCTCATAGGCCACATCGATCTCACTACCAAGCTCAAGATCTTCTGCCCAATACCCAAAACGAAACGCTATTGCATTCATTATTTTACCATCACCAGACTGAAGACGCAGCTTCAAGTGCGCTCCTTCTTTTCCTACAGCAGAGAACGACACAACACGAACCTGTTTTGTGCAAAAAATCGGCTGTTTATTTCCGCAACCAAACGGCCGAAACGCCTCGAGCGACTCGTAGAGAGACCAATCGATCTGACTAAACTCCATGCAGGCATCAATCGACAATGATGGAATAAGCATTTCATCTGTGATTTTCTCAGCTGCAAACATCTCCATTGCCTCAACAGCTTTTTTAAACCGATCCATGCCGCTTGTTGAAAACCCACATGCCTGCGGATGCCCACCAAACTTATCCAAATACTCACTAGCCGCATGCAATGCCTGCGTCACATCAAAACCATCAACACTGCGACCAGAACCAACATACCGATCTCCATCTTTCCCCACAGCAAACACTGGCACACTAAAATCCGACAACAGCTTTCCAGCCACAAGCCCAACCAACCCAGGATTCCACCCCTCACCTGCAACAACAATAATCCTGCGATCTCCAAGCTCTCCCACCATTTGTTTGGCTTCCTCGTACATCTTTTGAGAGGCTTTTTGTCGCTCTGTGTTTGTTTGATTGAGCCGCATAGCAAGCTCTGTAGCCTTCACCTCGTCTTCCTCAATCATCAAATTAAGTGCTTCTGTTGCATGATTCATTCGTCCAGCAGCATTCAAGCGCGGCCCAATCTGATACCCAATGGAAACCGTATCAAGTTCCCCCATCTTGGCACCAGTAATCTCAATCAATTTTTTCAAACCAACCCGCCGAGTCTTGTTGAGCACAAGAAGACCATACTTCTCGAGCACTCGATTCTCACCAACGATCGGAACAATATCTGTCACAGTCGCAATCGCCACCAAATCAAGAAGCCACTTGTTGTATCCAACCGGAAAATCCGCTCCCCGCTCTCGCGCCTCATGTATCATCGCAGCCGCAAACTTATACGCCACTCCAGTTCCACACAGCTTTTTATTCGGAAATGTCTCACCAGGCACAAGCGGATGAATCAAAATCGCCTGATCAGGTAACTCCTTTGGCATGGCGTGATGATCACAAATAATTGTATCAATCCCTAGCTCCTTTGCTCGATCAACGGCATCCTTATTGCTAATTCCACAATCCACAGTAATAACAAGACCGGTTTCCTCATGCTCTTTCAAATGCTCAATCGTTGCCACAGACATGCCATAGCCCTCTTTTTCACGATGCGGGATATACACATTCAACTTCTGCTCATCAAACCCCATCTTCCTGCAAATATCCCGAAGCGTAGTGAGCAAAACCGTTGAACCACAAACACCATCAGCGTCATAGTCCCCATGCACAGTGATCACCTCATTATTCTCTAGCGCATCAAATGTCCGCTTAACCCCCTCTTTCATGTGCAAAAACAAATCCGGACTGTACACATCACGACTCCAGTCCGGGCTCAAAAACACATCGATCTCCTCCTGCGTCTTCACTTCACGATTCCAAAGCATTTGCAAAACAACCGGATCTAACTCCGGGAACTGATCTTGAACATCTTTTGTGATCGGATCTGCAATGATCCATCGTTTATCCACCGAAAAGCGTTTAGCGTTTAGCGGCTAGCGAGGAGGCTTCTCACTATTCGCTATACGCTACTCGCTCCCTAAACACTAAATCCAACCAAGAAACTAAACCCAACCATGCTCAGAATCACCATGATCCCAACCACAGTCCAGAACATACGAACCTTCTTTGAACGTTTCATAAAAATCTTTCTTCTCCCATCAAGACGATGGGATTGTTACTTACCATGATGGATCGCCGCATTATTGACCAAATACCGTACGAAATGCTGCGTGAATATTTCGCGAGGTGGTGGTCGTCTATACTGCGCGACGGCCCGGCTCCGCCGAGTGGAATATTCACGCAGCATTTCGAACTCAAGCGCATTACTGATCTCTTTTCAAGACCTTAAGATACGCATCCGTAGGAATATTAACCTTACCTCTACCCATCGCCGCCATCTTAGCCTTCCCCTTCTTTTGCTTCTCCAAAAGCTTTCGCTTTCGCGTAACATCTCCACCATACAATCCAGCGGTAACATCCTTTCGAACTGCAGAGATTCGCTCACTAGCAACTATCTTACCACCAATCGCAGCCTGCAGCTTAATAACAAAGTTTTGACGAGGAATATTTTCTTTAAGTGACTTCACAATCCGCCGACCAGCTTTTGCTGCTTCATCACGATAAACAAGAGTTGAAAACGAATCCACAGGATCTTCAGCTACCAAAATATCCATCCGAACAACATCAGCAGTCCGATAATCAATGATTTCGTAATTCAGTGATGCATACCCTGAGGTCACCCCTTTCAGCTTGTCGTAAAAATCAACAATGATCATTGAGAGTGGGATTTCATAATGCAAAATCGCACGATCCCCAGCCAAATATTCCGTATTCTGATATACACCACGCCGCTCCTGTACAAGCTGCATCACAGCCCCCACATACTCAGAAGGAGCAACAATATCAACCTTCACCCACGGCTCATCAATATGGTCAACATGTGACGGATCAGGAAGTTCAAGCGGACTCTTGATCATCCGATGCTCTCCATTGCGCAAGTAAATCTCATACGCAACAGAAGGAACTGTAACAACAAGATCAATGTTGAACTCTCGCTCAAGCCGCTCTTTTAAAATCTCAAGATGAAGCATTCCAAGCAAACCGCACCTAAATCCATACCCAAGCGCAGGCGAGTGCTCTGACTCATACACAAGCGCAGAGTCATTCAGTTTTAATCGCTCGATCGCCTCGCGTAAACGATGAAAGTCATCACCTTCCTGTGGAAAAATACCCGCAAACACCATTGGCTTAACCTCCTTGTATCCAGAAAGTGCCTCAGGTTCATTCTCAACAACATTTGTAATCGTATCACCCACGCGACAAGCACTGATATCCTTGAGCCCAGTCACAACATATCCAATCTGCCCAGTACCAAGCACTGGCGTAGCCTTAAGCCCACCTGGCGTCACCGCACCTGTCTCAAGCACCTGAGCGTCTCCTCGTGTTGCCATCATCTTCATCTTCTTTCCTTTTTCAAGCACACCATCCATCACACGAACATACGCCATCACTCCACGATAATCATCATAAAACGAATCAAAAATAAGTGCGCGCGCTGAAACCGCTTCCTGTCCCTTTGGAGCTGGAATGCGTTTCACAATCTCATCCAAAAGCTCTGGCACACCTTCACCTGTCTTCCCGCTCACAGCCAAAATCTCATCGCGCTCACAGCCAATAAGCTGCACAAGCTCCTCTGACCGAGCCTCAACATCAGACGCAGGCAAGTCAATCTTGTTAAGAACCGGAATGATCTCGAGATTCTCCTCAAGCGCTAAGTAAAGATTCCCAATCGTCTGAGCCTGCACACCCTGAGTAGAGTCAACAAGCAAAATCGCACCCTCAACCGCAGCAAGCGAACGTGACACTTCATAATTAAAGTCCACATGCCCAGGCGTGTCGATAAGGTTCAAAGTGAACCCATCATGCTCCATCCGAGCCGGAGCAAGCTTAATCGTAATCCCTTTCTCACGCTCAAGCTCCATTGAGTCCAAAATCTGCTCCTTCATCTTCCGCTTGTCTACAGCACCCGTAACTTCAAGAAGCCGATCCGAAAGGGTCGACTTACCATGATCAATATGCGCAATAATGCAAAAATTTCTAATCTTTTCTTGTGGAATTCGTTCAGTCATAGTCGCCACAATCCTACCTGAAAACTGGTATTTAGTCGAGATTAAAGTCTAACATCCAAAGCTAGACGTCCAAAGTTAGACTTTGAATCAGAAAAGCGACCCTGCGTGGATCGCTCGTCACATGATGATGGTGAATCCAGGGCCTGTGTACGACGGTCGCTCCCATGGATACGGGAAAATGTACGGATCACGGTTGGGATGGTCAGTGAGTTCGACCCACTCCCGATACTCTTGCATGCACTCCGCCTCTTCGGACTCAGTGAGATCCTCTTGGCCCGCACAGGTCGGTGCAGGATCGTTGTAGTGAGCACAGTAACGCTCCCAGCTGGCATTCTTGGGCTCCTCACACCCAAGAGGCAGCTGCTCCTCTTCTTCCTGCTCGACCGTCGCGCAGCCGTAGAGCAGAATCACGCCCATCATGATCATCAGGAGTCCCCGGTTCATATCTCTCTCCTAGATAGGGTTCAGATAAACCCTCGCATAAATATTCTAGCTCGTCAATTAGAAAACCCCGACCGAAGTCGAGGTCCGTGCCTAGATCAGGTGACCCAGGGCATTTGCGAACGATATCTGCCCTCGAGCACACCGATCAGTGCCTTGCGCGCACTCGGCAGATCCTTGGCATGCACACGGATGTTCATGCGCCTGGAATCGTCCTTGGTGGGACTGGTCGAGATCACAGCCCCCACCCTGCCATCATCGCTCTTCCAGGTCCCAGGCTTGAGGGCCTTCTCGTCAGTGCGATACACCGTGACCCAGCTCTCGAGCTGCACGTCGCGCACCGGAACACCCTCGAACTTGCTCTCCACGAACAGCTGATCGCAGGTCGGATCGATCGCCAGGTCCAGACGCGCACACAGCGTACCATCGTGCCTGCGCATGATCGTGTCCCCCTCACGGAACTTGTTCACCGGCATGAGCCAAGGAACCTTGCTCTGCTCGAGCTGCTCACGAAACTCCCCAAGCGGAAGATCCTTGCGCCCGCTGGTTGGCATCTGACATTTGCTCGGATCCATCCCAACAGCCTTCGGATCCATGATGACGAAAACCTGTCCGTACATGCAATTTCCCCAATCGAGTTCTCAACAGCCGGACGTTGCGTGCCCCCAAGCACCTCATGTGCTTAGCAACCACAAGATCATGCCAAATCCTCAACAAAACGTCAAGAAAAGAAAAACCCAGACTTACGCCTGAGCAGAGCCGCCGAACGCATCGGCGGGTGTGATGTTCTCTCCAGGAGCATGGAGCTTGAACGATGGCGTGTCACCAACCACGATGAGAATTGATTCATCCTCGAGTCGATGCGGAGTGCTGTCACAGAGCGGAACCAGCGGAGAATTGAGCCCATCACCAGACTTGATGATGTGAGGCCGCGCATCAACCATTCCCCGATACGCCACCCACTCCGGACGAAAAAGCACAGAGTCACCCACTCGAACCATGGCACCCATGGGACCTCGAAACAGCATGATCGGACCGAGCTTCAACACAACCTCAAAATCAAGCCCTCTCACACTGAATTCATAGAGCAACTCATCCCAGTCCATAGGACCCACCCGAATCATTGAACCATCCATCGCGCTTCACCTCCTAGCAACATTCACAGATAACGACCATACCAAAACCCGCAAATCCGTCAAACCAACACCCAGTGTCCAACACTGGATGCCCAACACTGGATGTTGAATTAGAAAAGCGTACCGTATTACCGATACGCTCCGTTGGTGGCCTAGGCCACCTTGATCTCGATCGAGTCCAGGGCTTGCCCCAGATCCCAGATCAGATCCTTCTCCGCCTCGGCTCCGACCGAGAGCCGGATCATGTTCTCGGTGATCCCGATGCGCTCCTGGTCCTCATTGGACACATCCGAGTGTGTGTGCCAGGCAGGTGCCTCAGCCAGCGTGATTGTCCCACCCAGACTCACAGCCAGACGGGCAATCTTCAGCCTGTTGAGCACCCTGAAGATGTCTTCCTTGCCACCCTTGACCGTGAAGGACATGAGCGACCCACCGCCACGACACTGCTCCTTGAAACGCCGCATCTGCTCCTCATCCTGCTCGAACCCAGGGTAGTAGACCTTGTCCACTGCCGGATGTTCGTGCAGGAACCGAGCGATCCGCTGCGCCCGCGCCTGAGTCCACTCGATGCGCATGTGCAGAGTCTCGAGACTGCGAAGCAGCATCCAGGCCGTGTGCACACCGATCACCGTACCCAGAATCGTACGGAACGCCTTGAGTAGAGTGATCTGTTCGATGCTCCCGATGGCCAGACCTGCGATCAGGTCACTGTGCCCACCGATCGACTTGGTTGCCGAGTAGAGCGCGATGTCTGCACCCATGTCCAGAACAGTCTGGAGCACCGGACCGAGTACTGTGCTGTCCACGACCACCACACACTCATCACCGAACTTCTGCTTGGCAACCTGAGAGATCCCAGGCACATCCACCAGCCGAAGCGTGGGATTGTCTGGGCTCTCCATGTACACCATCTTCACACCTCTGTGCTCTGCACACAGAGCCTCGAACCCGACAGCGCTGATCTGCCCAGAGAACCCGACCGTCCTGATCCCGAACATGGGCAGAATCTTCTTGAACAGGTAGTCGGTTCCGCCGTACACCGGCTCGCTGTGCAGGAGCGTGTCACCAGGACGCAAGTGCGCAAAGCACGTAGTCGAGATGGCAGCCATGCCGCTAGCGAACAACGATGCTGCAGCACCACCCTCGACAACCGCGACCCGATTCTCGAAGATCTCGATGGTCGGATTCACCACACGGGTGTACATCAGACCATCAGGATTCTGCATGTCCATACCAAGCCCGTAAGCCTGGCAGAACCAATGCTCGAGCTCCTCGGCAGTACGCGCGATGAACGTGCTTGTGTGGAACTCCGGAGGCTTGAGCGCACCTTCGGACAGCATGGGGTCGAACGCACCAAGCAGTGCGAACGTCTGAGGATCAACACCTGGGGGCAGTGGCTCCATCATTCTCTCTCCAGGGGGTTTTCGTATCACAAAAGGTGCCGTTCAAGCACCTCCTGGCACGGATTAAACCTCAATTTTCAAAATATAGCAAGACTAGAGCTCAAAACTCTCATGCAACTTCGGCACAATCACCTCGCAGCCAATCTTGTGTCTAAGATGCGTTGCAAACACCTCCTTTGCCTCAGGATCACCATGCACAACAAAGATTTTGTCCAGCTTCTCATCACTTATAGGCTGTACCCATCGCGTCAACTTCTTCTGATCCGCATGCGCAGAAAACGACCCAAGTGCAGTGATCTTTGCATTCACAGCCACCTCTTCACCAAAAATTTGCACACTCTTTGCCCCTTCATAAAGCTGACGACCGATCGTCCCCTTTGCAACATAACCAATAATCAAGAGTCGGTTGTTTGGATCTGGCAAATATCTAATCAAATGATGCATAATCCGACCGCCTGTCATCATTCCTGACCCAGCAATAATCACCTTTGGTGGCGGCTCGTAGTTAATCGACTTACTATCATCAACCCTGAGTGTTTCTTTCAAGTTGGGAAAGCTGAAAAAATCCCGATCTGCCTCTTGCAAAATATCAGCATCAAACCGCAAGTAGTGCTTATCATGACGATAAAGCTCAGTTGCCCGGATTGCCATTGGACTGTCTAAGAATATCGGAATGTTTGTTTTGAGCTCGTCTTTCAAAATCAAATTGATCTCGTAAAGCAATTCCTGCGTGCGCTCGATTGAAAACGCAGGGATCATGAGCACCGACTTATTCTTGATCGTGTCCTCAAGAGCCTGCCTAACATGAGAGCGTCGCTCTTCCCTGTCTTCATGAATCCGATGCCCATACGTGGACTCAACCACAACAACATCTGCCTGATCAATCGTTTCAGTGTCAGGCAAAATTGGAACATTATCGTTTCCAAGATCTCCTGAAAACACAATCGTCTGCCCCTCAGCCTGAACAGTAATAAACGCTGAGCCAAGAATATGTCCAGCATCATGGAAGACAAGCTTGATTCCCGGATACGGCTCAATCTCCTCGTGATACCCAACCCCCTCAAACAAATCCAATGTTGTCAGCAGGTCCTCAAGGCTATAGATCACAGACGCTCCTGCCTTTTTCGCATTCTCCTCCATAATCATGTGAGCATCCTCAAGCACCAACTTTGAAAGCCCCACACATGGCTGCATCATGTAAATCTTTCCACGAAAACCTTCTTTCACAAGCTTTGGGAGACGTCCTGTATGATCCACATGTGAATGCGTCACAAACACGGCATTAATCTCCTTTGGATCAAAACCAAACTTCTCACGATTACGATTATCACCCGCCAGACCACCTTGAAACATCCCGCAATCAATAAGAAGCGAGCGCTCATGACCATCCTTGTCGCGCACACGAAGCAAATGACAGGATCCTGTCACCTCCCGCGCCGCACCGTGAAAAGAAAGTTTCATATTACTCTTTTTTAATCTCGCACTTGTTCCTTGCACCGCACTTGCTCAGACACTTCCTGATCGGACAAGCAAGCGGACACTCATCAAACAAAGCTAAGAACGTCACCACAGCAATCGCAAGCATGATGAGCTGAGAGGCAACGCAGAGCAAGCACCACGCATGAAGCACGAATGCCTCAATACCTGTTAGATACAAGCTAAACAAGAATCCACCAAGCACAACCGCTCTCAAGAACCAGGCAAGCCCCTTATCTGTAAGATTGCGAGACTTGAGCCACGCAGCCAACGCCATAAAGCCATACCCAATCACACCAAGCAGCGCCACAGGAATTCCAAGAAATTCTGAATACTCGCTCGCATTCACAGACGCACAATCAAGTGTGCTATTCACATTACAAAAATCAGCATCAACAACACCAATCTTGTACAAGTACGTATACAAAGAAACAAGCACACCAATCACCGCCAGCACCACAACTGTTCGTAAAAGTTTTGTTTTGCACTTCATATTAGAGTCCGTTTACATGTTCCTCAGGTAGCTCGCAGCCACTTGCATCGCTAAGCACCTCAAGCGGAATCAAGCCTTGCATGTGCACACCCTCACCTGTGATCCAGGTTGGATACCCTTCAATCTCGGCCTCCTCACACTCTGGCGCCATCTCCTTTGTTCCTGATGGAGAACATTCAATGTAATTAATCTTGTCAAAAGCGTCACCGAACGCTTCTTTTTGATCCTTGCAATGCGAGCACCACCATGCTCCATACATCACATACCCCTCATCTGTTAGACATTGCGCAAAGTCATTGTAGATCGTTGGCACACTCTGCTTCTGCATCACAGCAAAAACAATAAGACCAACCACCACAATGACCGCACCAACATAGAGCAGATAGGAGTTCGTTGTTTTCGATTTATTCATAGTACCCAAAGTATACCAAAACACTTGAAAAATAACAGCAAATCCGCTACGCTCAGGTCATTATGAACCTCAACTGGACAAACATTCAAAAACCGATTATTGCACTTTCTCCCATGGCTGACATGACAGACTCAGCTTTTTGTCGTGTTGTAAAAGATGTTGTTGCAGGCGTAGACATGAGACTTGATGAGCAGCAACGTGTGCAAATGAACGGAATCGGTCAACCAATCGTATTTCGAGAAATGGTTTCCTCCCAAGCCATCGTGCGTGGCAACGAGAAAACCCTAGGCATGACCGACATCCACCCAGAGGAGCGACCGCTTGTTCAACAAATCTTTGGATCTAATCCTGATGTCATGGCCGAGGCTGCGCGCATTATCATGGAAACACACGCACCCGAAGGAATCGACATCAACATGGGTTGCCCAGTCTACAAACTCGTGCATGACTTTAACGGCGCAGCACTCATGAAAGAACCCGAGCGTGCAAGCGAGATTATAAAAAAAGTAAAAACTGCTGTAGACGTACCAGTATCTGTAAAAATCCGAGCTGGGTGGAGTGACCCAACAGAATGTCTTGAATTCTCGAAAATCGTCGAAGCCGCCGGCGCCGACCTTATCACTGTTCACGGCCGAACCAAAAAACAAGGCTATGCTGGCGAGTCAGATTGGTCTCTTATCAAGGAAATGGCAGCTGGAATCTCAATTCCAACCCTAGCCAACGGAGATATCCACACGAGCTTATTGACTTTCATCTCACTTGAGCAAACAGACGCTGACGGAGTACTGATTGCCCGCGGAGCTCTGGGTAATCCGTGGATATTTTCTCAAATCAAAGAAATTCTCGCAGGACTCAAGCCAGAACCCATCTCAATGCAAGAGCGGGTGCGTGTTGTAAAAAAACATCTCGACTACCACACAGAGCTCTACGGAGAAAAAGCTGTCACAACCTTCCGCAAGCACCTCGTTTGGTACTTCCGCGGCATCCCAGAAATGAAACCCTTCAAAATGAAGCTGCATACCGCAAGCTCAAAACAAATTGTGCACGAAGGCCTGCAAGACATTCTCGATGCCGACCTAAACAAACTCTCAAGTCGCGACGCTGCTCATCCAGACGCATCAGAGCGCGCTCACATGACTAAATAATTTGCAGCAAGTAGCGTGGAGCGAATAGCAAAGAGTCCACACGCTAACCGCTAGTCGCTAAACGCTGCAAAAAAATATGAACATCGGAATCCTGATCTTCTCAAACCCTTCTCAAGAACAATCAACATCTGCTGATCGCTTGGTTGAGGAAGGAGAAAAACTTGGTCACACAGTCCACAAGCTTTACGAGCCAAAGCTTTCTTTTTCTAGCACAGATTCTAATATTGAAATCCTCCACGAAAACAATCCCCTTCCAGAACTCGATGTGATCATTGCTCGACCAAACTTTGTCGAAGAACCAAGCCTGCGCTCATACGCAATCCAACTTCTCGTCAAAGCAGGCCACAAAGTCACAAACAACAAGCCATCCATGGGCTGGGCAAAGAACAAACTGACCCAGCATGTACTTTTTGAGCAGCACAACCTCCCCTGCCCACGCTGGGCAATCGCCAGAGAGGCCTCACAAGTCTCACTTCTCGCTGAACAAATAAGTTATCCGGTAATCCTGAAAGTAGCATTCGGAACCCACGGAAAAGGCATTTTTTACGCAGAAAACAAAGAAACACTCGACCCAATCGCCGAGTACCTCACCATCCGAGACGGAAACCCACTCATTGTAGAAGAATTCATAAAAGAAGCTGAACGAAAAGATCTTCGAGTATTCGTCCTCGGAGGAAAGGTCACCTCAGCCATGGAACGGACTGCCCCAAAGGGAGACATCCGAGCAAACACCTCAACAGGAGGCACCGGAACTCCAGTCGAACTCACAGAGGCTGAAATCAAGCTCGCTGAACAAGCCGCTCAAACACTCGAACTCGACATCGCCGGAGTCGACATCATACGCTCGAAACGCGGCCCACTCCTGCTAGAAATCAACTCCAACCCAGGCTTCAAAGAACTCGAAAAAGTCACAGATGAAAACATTGCCAAAGCCATCATCGAATTCGCAACAAAACCTTAAGCGAAGCTACAGTGTAAAATTAAAAACAAGGTGGTGGTCATCTATACTGTGAGATGGCCCGGCTCCGCCTTGTTTTTTATTTTACACTACAGCAAACGACTCTACTCCTCTAACAACTCTTCACTCTCAATCTTATTCGCCTCCTCAGCACTCACCCACTTACTAATCGTAATCGCATTACATGCCATCATTTGATACCGAGCTTCCTCAGCACTAATCGGCTGACCACCGTAATCATAGGACCATGCAATTGTCTCTGTCATTGTGTCAGGAGTGGCAGCACAGCCACCAAGCTCTGAGTACGGACAGGTTGTCTCATTGAAAACCACATCTGACCCCTGACAATTAAGCTCCATCTGCTCCTTGGTCCAAAATGAACCAACATAATCTACACATGTACTCTTAGCTGCAATTGCGTTACAACTCCCACGAAACTTCCTCTCCTCAAACTCCTCAAGCATATCCATCACCTCCATAGTCGCCTCAGGATCTTCCATTTGCTCAGGAGTACAACCAGCACCTAAAAGCGGAACAAGAACGAGTAATAAGAGCAAAAACTTAATATCCATAAAATATCAAATTAAAAACAATATCCAATCTCCTGAGACCGTTCTGTCATTGACTCAAACGATCTAGGAAGCTCAGTCTCACTAAAAATTAATTGATCTTCAACTCTCTCAAACTCCTCTGCTATCTCACTAAGCGTAGCATACTCAAGCTCTCCCTCATCGACAAACTCATCCACATAACTAAAAAACGCATCCCACCAAGCAATCTTTGTCTCCCAGTTCATGCAGTCCCCAGGCTTCACTGAAAAGTCACTTTCCAAATCCTCAATACTTGGAGCGAACTCACGCACAGACGCAAACACAGCATATGTATTTATCGCATTCTCTCTTCGGCTCTCAACAGCCAACTCAATCGTATCAATATCTTGAATGTAGTCTCCATGACCTACGTGGATATATTTTCCATCTGGATCATGCGTCGTCCAATCATCTTGTGAAGGTCTCCACACCCATGACGACATCTCCTCTCCATCTGTATGCCCAGCAGAAGCCACGCCCCACAAAATCGTTATCTGAGGATACAACTTATCGAAATACTGCATCTCATCGTAAATCTCCATCTCATTAATACCTGATGCAACTGTTGTTGGTGTGCCACCCGCAGCAATAATCTCATCTCTCACCTCACCATACTCAATACAACTCCCATGCGCATGCGCATCAATCTCATGCCCCATGGCTTCCACGTCAACATAAAATTCGGAGTCAAAATTCTCCACACCATTTGAAAACGTCCAATCCATTCCAAAACTCATCCTTACCCCGTGCGACTGAGCCATCTTCCCGAGCGCTCGCATCGCCTTAGTGTAATGCAGCAAAAGCTCTTCATCTCCGTCATAATCAGGAATCTGATCTTTTGGAGCATGACAGTTGTGAGTATCTTCTTCACTGTGAATCACAAATGTAAAATACAACGGAGACAAAAACGGCTCAATCTCAGGAATCTCCTCAACCTGAGCATCACCCTGTTTTTCCACAACCTTCTCCTCTGGAGCCTCACTCAAAAAAGCAAAAACGAGCCCAATTGCAATCAGAAGCACCCCGATCGCACTAAGAATAAGCATTTCATTCTGTTTCATACGCAACTAGTTTAACACGCCTAAAGAAAAAACGCGTCCTTTGACACGTTTTTTCTTGGTTCCCGGACAGGGATTCGAACCCCGATTTTCTGGACCAGAACCAGACGTCCTGCCATTAGACGATCCGGGAACGGATCGAATTGAAATTGCGCGAAAAGAATATCACGAGCATTCACTCTCGTCAATACAAAGACTATCTTCTCCTCTTTTTTGACTGACTCTTGTTTCCTGATCGTCTCTTTGACCTCTGACCTGATCCTCCTGATTCATTTCTTGACTGAGACTTTCCCTTTCGTCTTGGTGTTGATTTCCTCCCACGACTTCTTCCCCCTCCCTTTGACAACTTTTTCTTCTTCCCCTCCTGCTTTGACTGATGATGCTTGATCGGATCTAAATCCTCTCCACTTGGTGATTTGATCGGCAACGTGATGTTGATCAGCTTCTGAATCGCAGCCACATCTGCCTTTTGCTCAGGAGCCGCAAACGAAATCGCCTTTCCTTCTCGCCCAGCCCGCGCTGTGCGTCCAATGCGATGTACATAATCATCAAGCTGATCCGGAAGATCAAAATTCACAACAAGCTCAATATTATCTACATCGATTCCACGCGCTGCAATATCAGTTGCCACCAAAATCCTAAACCTCCCAGACGAAAATCCTTTCAGAGCCTTCTGACGCTGTGCCTGCGTACGATTTGAATGAATCTCATCCGCACTAAACCCCATCTGCCTTATCTGCCGCGCAATCTTTTTGGCTCCGTACTTTGTGCGACTAAACACAAGCACTGAACCCTTATATTCATGCAAGAGTGTTTCAAGCAGGCTCATTTTTTCTTTACGCGGAACAATAAACACCTCTTGATCAACCTTGTCTGCTGTTGTCCCTGGTCGCGCCACCTCAATCCTAAGGGGTTTTTGCATATACTGTCGCGCAATCGCTGTAATCTGCCCAGGCATGGTTGCAGAAAAAAGCATGGTCTGTCTTTGCTCGGGCACGCCAGCAAGAATCTTCTTAAGCTGCGGCGCAAACCCCATATCAAGCATCCGATCTGCCTCATCAAGGATCAAAATTCCAACCCGATTAAGCGAAATGTTCTTCTGTTCAATATGATCAATAAGTCGCCCAGGCGTCGCAACAATCACATGTGGCTTTGCTCTAAGCTTCTTTTTCTGAGGATTAATATTCGTCCCACCAATCACAAGCGCTGTGCGAAGCCCAAGCGGCCCAGCAACCTTATGAAGTGTCTCTTCAACCTGCACAGCAAGCTCACGAGTCGGCAAAAGCACAAGCCCCATCTTTTTTGTAGCAGAAATCTGTTGAAGCATTGGAATGGAAAACGCAAGCGTCTTTCCCGACCCTGTCTGAGCGATTCCGACCACATCCTCTCCAGATGTCGCAATTGGAATAGCTTTAAACTGAATAGGGGTGGGATGCACAAAACCTAGCGTATCAATTCTCTCTAGAAGACCAGGTGCAATTCCCAATCCACGAAAGCTCTGATTTTTCATTTCATCTCTTGGCATAATGTTCAATATCTTCTGAATTACATTCGAACACATCCATTATCGCACGTATCAAGATAAATAGATAACCTGTCCACAATTGAACCAAAGCAATGATCATGATAGACTGCTGATCGCGTGCTAACCCAATCAACCCTCGTGTGCACTCAACACACGTCCGGAGTCGTCTTGAAACGTATTTGTGCATGGTGCAACAAGCCTCTAGGTGAAGCCTTTCCAGGAGCCACCGCAGACACTCATGGCATCTGCCCAGCATGCCGAGATCAATTAGAACAGGAAATCCTCGAAGAACACACCGCTGAAGAACCAAGACGCGACATGTCTCCAGGTCAACCTCTCATCTCGGCCATCTGCCGAATCCAGCACGCCAACGCAACCGCCTGACACGCAATCAGGCACAACCCGCACCTCCTCGGAGGTGCTTTCTTGTACCAAAAAACGGGCCTAGGCCCGCTTCTCTTTAAACCACACTCCCTCCAAAATCCTCTACAAGCCCCTGAACCACCTCATCATTCTCAGCTCGCTTTGAGGAAGGAATCGCTCTTACGCGCAATCTCTTCCCAAGTACCTCTTCAATCACATTCTCGATCAGAGCCCGATTCTTTTCCTTGTTAACAGTCTGGACATACAAATCAAAATCAAAAGCCAGCTCTACCTGATCCCCTCTCATACCAGTTACCTCACAAGACTTCATCATGAGCGGAAGTGATGCATTACACTGCTTGATCTGCTCATACACCTTTGGCCACTTCCCCTTCACCTCATCAATATCCATCACAGGCACCGAATCAAAAACCGTATCCTTAACAATATTGTCATCCTCCGAGGAGGTTGGTACTGATTCAATCTTCTGATCAGCGCCGTCCAGGTCGCCAAACGGCTGTTGTGGTGCCTCTTCCTCAAAACCATCCGGTTGGTTTTGAGAAGAGATGCCACCAGCCGACCCAAGGCCACTTTCTGCCTCTGGCGTCTGGATAGCAGCACTCTCAACATCATCAACCGACTCACCCCGACCCGAATCAGCCCCCTGCCCCTTAAAATCCTGCTTAGCCACTGGAGGAGGCGGACTCCCGTAACGACAAATCTTCACAAGCGCAAGTTCAATTGGCAACTGAGGGATATGTGCATACCGCACCTTACTTTGCGCATCAATAAGCTCACCAAGCGCGTACTCAAGAAACACAATCTCTGAAGACCCACTGGAAACAGCTGCCATGAACGAATCTCTAAGCTCGTGAATAACATCGCTTACAAAATTGGGTAAATCCATACCCATATCAATAACTTCATTAAGAAGTTTCACACTCTCAGCCGCGTCACGCGATCCAAGCGCTGCTATAATCGCCTGCACCTGAACTGGACTGCTTGTTGGAAGCACAAGCGATGCCTCATCGAGTCCAATCTTTTTCTCACCCAAAGCAAGCACCTGCCCAAGCAATGACTCAGCATCTCGCGCACAACCATCAGAATGCCTCACAACCTCTTCAAGCACGTCTTTATCAATCTCCACTCCTTCGCCCTTCACAATCCTCTGAAGCCTCTCGACCATCTCTTGATTCTCAATACGCCCAAAATCAAAACGCTGACATCGGCTTATAATCGTTTCTGGAACCTTATGTATCTCAGTGGTCGCAAGGATAAACAAAGCATGCTCAGGCGGCTCCTCAAGCGTCTTAAGAAGCGCATTAAACGCTGATATAGACAGCATGTGTACCTCATCAATGATGTACACCTTTTTCTTGAGCTGATTTGGCGCAAAACGAACAGACTTAATAATATTCTCTCGCACATTCTCCACATCCGTATGCGATGCAGCATCAATCTCATACACATCCAAAGAATTCCCTCCCATAACCTGAGAACAAGCATCACATATATTGCAAGGCTCAGACTTTTTTGAATCTGTGCAATTAACAAGCTTGGCCAAAAGTCGCGCAATCGTTGTTTTTCCAACACCGCGCGGTCCTGTAAACAAATAAGCGTGAGCGACAGTCTCTGCTGCGTACTGGTTTTGCACCGTACGAACAACATGCTCCTGTCCACTCACCTCCTTAAATGTTTTTGGTCGATAAATTCTATAAATCGCCTTTGCCATAATGTCTACATTCCACCCCTCACGAGAGAAAATTACTCCTCCATATCAAGTTGTGAGATTTTACATAAAATCATTGTGAGGTGGTGGTCATCTATCCTGCGAGATGGCCCGGCTCCGCCGAACAATGCTTTTATGTAAAATCTCACAACTGAACAAATTATTTACTAACAATATTTTCGACTGCTGCCCAAACGGCCCTGCCGCTCGTTGGCACCAAGATAACAACCTCATCGCCAGGCACGCCTTTAAAATAAGTCACGCTTGCGTCAAGCACTTTATACACTTCATCGCCGCAGACCACAACATGCTCATTTGTGGATGAATCAAATACAAGCTTCCCAATAATACGACGTCGAGAAACAGGCCCGATCTGCTTGTAAACATGAGTGCCGTCTCCTTTCACCGTAAGCTTCATAATATCTCCCTCAACAAGCTTTGACTTTGACGCATAGTTCACGCTCATCACATATCTCACACCATCAGATCCCATCATATTCTGCCCATCAAACACCCCTTCAACAACTCGTGCGCCAGTGATGGACTCAATCGCCTCTGAGTTCGCACTCTTTTGAGAAACAAAATCCACCATATGGCGCGTAGCCCGCGCAGTATCCCCATCCTCAAGAAGCTCTACAACATGATTAAGACTGTCTCGAATCTGCCGAAGCATTTGCAATGCCAAACGATCACGGGTATCCCCCTGTTCTTTTTCTTGTGCATGAGCCTCTGCCTCAGGCTCAAACTCAAATTGCTGATCAAAATCGTTCATACTACATGCCCGCAGGCGGAGGCGCAGATTCTACCTGCTTATTCCCAAGAAGCTGTGACCGTTCCATGATGTCTGCATTTACAATCGTTCGATCACGACCATACTTAAGTCGCGACAATTCCTTAATGGCATCAGCCAACTCACGATCCCCGTTTCCAACCGGAGTCAAGTTCATGGTAAACGGCTTCACCTGAGAGTTGTCAACAATCATTTTTACGTACCAAGTGTATTTATCCGAGTTGATAAGGTCATACCCAGTAAAATCTGGAGAGTAGATCCTTTCAAGCGTCTCAACATCCTCAGGACCAATACGCGCCACATACTGCGTACCGACGTTTCCAAACACAGCATCTTTAATCTCTGTCTTTCCATCCTTAACCAGCTGGTTGATGTATTGATGAGCAATGATGAGGTTAAGACGATATTTACGCGCCTCAGACAAAATCGTGGCAATGGAATCCGTAATAAAGTTTTGGAACTCATCAATATACAAGAAGAAATCATGTCGATCTTCCTCAGGCATATCCGCGCGCCCAAGCGCAGCCATCTGAAGCTTGGACACAATAATAAGTCCTAAAAGCTCTGCATTCATATCTCCAGTCTTACCCTTTGAGAGGTTACAAAGCAGAATCTTCTTTTTATCCATGACCTCACGGAAATCAAAGCTGGACTTTTGCTGACCAATGATGTTGCGCATCATTTCATTCTCCACAAAACGACCGACCTTTGAAATCAAATACCCAAGCATCTCTGATTTGTGGAAATCAGACGTCTTATCAATCTCATTCACCCAATACGACTGCACAACTGGATCTTTCAAACGCGCACGCCAAACTTTTTGAAAATCCTCATCAGAGAACATGCGAGGAATCTCAATGAGCGAACCAGGGTTATCAGGATCAGACATGAGCGTAAGCATCACATTTCGCATGTGGTGCTCAAACATCGGACCAATCATCTCAGGTGGGAACAACTTATAGAAAATCGAGATCATCTCTTGCACAGCAAAGTCCTTCATGTTCGGATCATCCACCTCAAGCATATTGAGACCAAACGGCCGATCAAGATCAGAAGGATTAAACACGATCACATCATCAATACGTTCTTTTGGAATATTCCCCAGTACCTGCTCAACAAGATCTCCATGAGGCTCAACCAAAGCAACCCCATGCCCAGCTCGAATATCCTGCACAATGTACTTAGCCATGGTCTGAGACTTACCAGAACCAGACTTACCAATCAGGTACATGTGGCGTGACCGATCAACACCCTTCATCCACACTGGCGTTTTCACACCTCGATACACATTGTACCCAAGCTCAATATCTCCATCCTCAGGTCCTTTTGGAACAATTGATGGCACAGCACCTCGCCGAGCACCAAGCCACTTAATATTCGGTGTCTCAGTCCAAGGAAGCGGCAAATGCCAGACACTTGCAAGCTCCTCAGCATTCATCACAATGGTATTTCGCTCATGAAATGATCGATAGATAAAATCACGAATCAAGCGCTTCTTATTACGTGGCACTACTTTTGTAAACGAATTTCCGTACTGATAAATATTGTACTGAGCAAACGCATTAAGCATGTTTTGCATGGTTGTCTGCGCAGAAGCCGCCGTTTTAGAGCAAACAACAAGGCGCGCACAAACATCAAGACCAGACTTGCTTGCCTTCTCTTCAATACCCTTAACAATCTCCTCTTCTTGCGGAGAGAGCCTGTGATCTTTCTCAGGCTCGGCTGGCTTATCACCTCCAAAACCAGCAAGCTCTGCAATACCCGTCTTTGACTTCTTTTTCCCTTTCATGGCCTCCTCCAGCTTCATCCCCTGCTGCATATTCTGCGCGATCTGCACACCACGCTTTCGCCACTTAGCATAAGAAGATCGCACCACAAACTGAAACGCAGCCCCATCCTCTTCCGGGACCTTTGTCAAAACATTAGTAATGGCATTGAGCGGATCTTTATCAAGCTTCCGATAGGTCTTAATCGGAAACGCATTCTCCCGCTTATACACCACATGACTCCCAATGATCACCCCGTCCGGAGAAAAAATATTGTAATCCTCAACCGGCTCAAGAGAAGCATCAGGATACGCTGAAGATAACTGCTGCTCCAAAAACTGCTGCAACTTCACTGGAACACTCACGTAAAACTTGATGGTCTTATTCTCAACAATAATTTCAAAAGAAAGCTCATCATGACGTCCAAAGAGCCAAGGCTTTATGCCTTTTTGCGCCTTTAATCCCCCAATAGATGAGAAGAGCATCTCAGCAGCAGCAATCGCCTCCTGAACAGAGTCTTTTTGAGGACCACGCTCGCTTTCCTCCTGCCGTCTAAACTTAGGAAGTGTAATGAGAAGCGTTGTTCGTTCAAATGTCCCCTGCTTTGCCCTTGCATAGAACCGAAGAATCATTCTCAAAACAAAAAGGAGGGCAACCAAAACAACTGCAATCCCAAGTCCGATAAATATCAACCTAGCTACAACAAGATCATCCTGAACCGCAGCGCGAACAGGTTCTGTTTCAGGTTGTAATCCGAGTTGAAGCAAATTCACAGATTATTTTGTTGACGCTTCTTCTCTTCCTCTGTTACCAGAAGAATTTTATCAGTTTTAATTTTTGCCTCCTGCTCCAAAAAGAATCGATTCACACCAGGAATGATTTTGAGCCACGCACGGATCAGATGAAAAACTTTTTTCGCATTCACTTTCGCGCTCGATGCCAGCTCTCTAATCTTTGAAACCGTCTCTTCTCCCTTTTCCTTGAACTGCTTTTGTTTCTCCGCTGGCATGGACAAATACATGTCCATGAGATCCTCCTCCAAGATTGCATTAATCTGAGCCGAAAGTTCATCCGGTTCCAATGTCTGTGCAGGCGCAGGTGCTGCAGCAGGAGTCGTGACCGGCGCATCTGCAACCTGCTGTTCATCCTGAACTTCTTGAGCTTGTTCACCCCGAGCCTCAGGCTGAACTTCTGCTTCTTGCCCAACCTCAACAACCTCTTGAGCTTGCTCAGGTGCTGATTGCTGTTCAATTGAAGCCTGGACCTCAGAAACAGTCTCCCGTGGTGTTGGAGACTCCTTTTTTGCTGGTCCTGTATTGTTTGCCATACTGCTCTAATTCTACCACAGAAACAAAAAACTGTGGGAGGAATTCACCCACAGTTTTGCCTTATAACACATGAACTTTTGGACCATCTGGTAAATCCTCCACTCCATATCCAAGTACCGCAATCTTATCGCGGAGTTCGTCTGATTTTGCCCAATCCTTTTCTTCTCTCACCCTCTGTCTTTCACCCACCAGATTCATGACCTTATCAGGCACATCAACCGGCTTTGCAACCACCTCATCAAGATTAAGCCCAAACACTTCATCAAATCTTAAAAGCGTTGCTGCTTTTACTGAACTGTGCTCGTTTGAATCAATAAGCTCCCACATCACAGCCAATGCCTGGGGAGTATTCAAATCATCATTAATGGCTTCAATAAATTGTGTCTCAAATGTCTCTGAAACCTCTCCAGGCTCATCCCAACCCGCAACCGTTTTCCTAATCTTCTGCAAAGCATTTCGAGCCGCATCAAGCGCTTCAAATGTAAAGTTCTGGATCGATCGATAGTGCGCACCCAAAAAGAAATATCGATATACCAACGGGTCATAACCTTTTTCAACCAAATCACTAACTGTAAACAGATTTCCAAGCGATTTAGACATCTTTCCACCATCAACCGTCAAAAACTCATTATGCATCCAAATATTGGCTTGCAGAACCCCCTTTGAACCCCGTGTCTGCGCAATCTCGTTCTCATGATGCACAGCGATATGATCAATACCTCCTGTATGAATATCAAAAGGAGCCCCAAGATACTCAACAGACATAGCAGAACACTCAAGATGCCAACCAGGAAAACCAACACCCCATGGAGATTCCCATTCCATATCCCGTTTTGAATCCTTCGGAGAAAACTTCCAGAGCGCAAAATCAGTTGCATTTTTCTTTCCACCCATCTCCACGCGCGCTCCAGCCTTTTTTTCATCTGCTTTTTGACCTGACAATTTCCCATAATCAGAAAGCTTTGAGGTGTCAAAATACACACCATCATGCGTCTCGTACGTGAACCCTTTTTCCTCAAGCTCAGTGATCATGTTGATCTGATGCACAATATGCTCGGTTGCACGGGGATAAACATCTGCAGGCTCAATATTCAACTTCTCAAGATCCGTCATGAATGCACTTGCATAAAATTCAGCAATCTCATACGCCGTCTTCCCCTCCCTTCGCATGGCAACCAGCATCTTATCTTCCCCATCATCCCCATCATCAGTCAGATGCCCAACATCTGTAATATTCATCACCGACTTCACATCAAACCCATTTAGCTTAAGAATTCGTCTTAAAATATCAGCCAATAAAAACGAACGCATGTTCCCAACATGAGCAAACCAATAAACCGTTGGCCCACAAGAATAAACACTTGCCACTCCCTTGTTTATAGGCTTAAATTCTTCTTTTTGACGCGTGAGCGTATTGTAAAATTTCAGCATATTTGTGGAAAAAGTATACCACACAAACTAAAAACACCCCCACTATGAGGTGGGGGTGTTTCTCTATTTCGTCTTATGACTCCTCAGCGACCGCTGTCATTGTAATCGTTCCAGTACAAGTACCTGACACATCATAGCTTGGAATCTGAATATTCCAACTCACAGTATCAGTTACAGGAGTTGCTGATGTTTGATAACCAATCACAATTGGAGCTGTGCTAGGGGTTCCTGTTAAATCCGTCCCGCTCCCAAAACCAAGATCTGTAAGCTCCCACTTAATGTTTGCAAGCGGAATTGTTCCAGTGTTTGAGCACGGCATTGCTGTTCCTGAAACCTGAACGTCAACAATATCATTACCTTGCTGGGTAATAGTCTGATCTTCATTTGAGTTTCCATCGGTTGATGTCCCCTGTGAAAGGGTCCCCCAATCAATAGGACCTGGAATTGTTAATGAAAGCAAGGTTGCAACATCAATGGTATCTGTAGATGAACCAACTGAAGACTGAACATCTGTCACATCAACAGATGCTGTCCAATCCCCACCCTCTTCAAAACCACCCGTACTTGTTGAGTTTGTCCAAAAAGCCAAGTTGATTGCACAGTTAAACGTCAATGAATCAGCGTCATTTGCTTGAGTTGAACAATTACTTACCTTGTAGCAGTTGTTTGGGTCTGCAGAACAGCTCTTATTCACTGCTTCTGGTGACCAGAATGTCATTGCTACGCTAGAGATATCAGCGTCACCATTAGTATCTGTAACAACACCTGAGATATTTAGAGTGGTGTTCGCACCAGAAGTGAGCTCAATAACCTCATCTGTCTCATTTGTTCCATTCGCATCTGTCTGAAATGTTGCGCCTGTGTCAAAAAAGATCGAGTCAACGGTTGGTGAAGCATTTGCAACCCCAGCAGAAGAGTTAAGCTCATCTGCTTGTGAATTTGCTCCCACAAGAGCCACTATCACAAAAAGTGTAATCAGAAGCAAAGCTGCTCCTAATATCCAGTGCAATGCACTGTTGTTTGATTCGGCCATAATACAGTGTTATTTGATTATGACGGGAGCAAGGTCTATCCCCCGATTATTTACGTTAAGTATAGCAAAAAAACCTGCTCCGAAGTAAAACTATCCACAGAAACCAAAACACTCTCGTCATCAACGAGAGTGTTTGCCCTTTGCATTATTAGTCAGCACTCGCAACAGCGGTCATGGTAATGGTTCCTGTGCACGTTCCTGAAATATCGTATTGAGGAATCTGCACATCCCAATGAACAAGATCTGTTATGCTTCCAGGCTCCAACTGGAATGGAATAGTAATATCGATCGTATCTGGCGAGCCTGGATTCCCAGAAAGCACCGTACCTCCTGTTGAAAATCCATCATCATTAAGATCCCACTTGATGTTTGCCACTGGAATAGTACCGGTGTTTGAACAAGGCATGTCTGTTCCATACACCTGGATATCAGCCTTATCATTTCCTTTCTGAGTAATAATTTGATCTTCATTCTGAGCACTGTCTGTTGCTGTATTTTGTGCAAGCGTTCCCCAATTGACAGGACCTGGCATACCGAGAGAAAGCAAGGTCTCCACATCAATTGTGTCTGTTCCAAAAACCTTTGCACCAGACGAATCTTGTACCTGAACCCAAGCCGTCCAATCACCCCCCTCATTTTTTCCTCCAATCATTGTTGAGTTTGCCCAATAAGAAAGAAGGATTGGGCAATTGTAAGTAATTGAATCATTATCGTTGGCTTGAGTTCCACAACTGCTGATCTGGTAACAATCATTAGGATCCATATCACACAACTCATTTGTTCCGTCCGGAGCATAAAAAACCGTCTCCACCTTAACGATATCACTATCACCATTAGCATCAGACACAACACCTGAAATGTATAAATTAACATCTGAACCCGATGCTAAACTGATCGTGCCGTCTGCCTCCTCAGTTCCATCGGCATCAATTTGGAATTGATCAACAGTGTCGAAAAAAATCGAATCAACGGTTGGTGAAGCATTTGCAACCCCAGCAGAAGAATTAATCTCATCCGCCTGCGAATTCACACCCACAAGAGCAACTACCACAAACACAGCCAGAATAAACAGACCAAGCCCCAACACCCAATGCACATTTTTTGAATCGGACATATAAAAATTATCAAACTCATTAATCTCTTATCACAAATAAATTATAGCAGAAAAACCCAAAAAATAAGTCCACAACCAAAACACCCCGGGATATCCGGGGTGTTTTTTAGTCTCTAGTGATTACTCT
>CAZIDX010000002.1:0-186010 GCA_964538435.1 uncultured Gammaproteobacteria bacterium
CTTACGGTCTGTACATTCTGCGCAAGTGTTCCCCAGTCAATTGGACCTGGCATGCTAAGTGAGAGCATGGTGGCAACATCAATAGTGCTTGTCATGCCATTCTGAGACCCCTGAGAGTCTGTAACCTGCACCCAAGCGGTCCAGTCAGTTCCTGACTCTGCACCACCTGCCTCTGATGAATTAGTCCAGAAGGCCATGTTGATAGCACAGTTGTATTTGAGAGAGTCTGCATCAAGAGCCTGAGTACCACAAGATGAAATCTTGTAGCAGTCATTTGGGTCTATAGAACAACCATTGGATCCAGAAGCGCCAGATGAGTAAAGCACCATCTCAACGTTTGAGATATCACTGTCACCATTAGTATCTGTAACAGCACCACCGATATTCATAACCTTGTCAGTTCCTGAAACAAGTTCAATCACTCCATCTACTTCTCCAGCACCTTGACTTGTTGGATATGGTGCAGCAGCATCAAAGAAAATGCTATCCACTGTCGGAGCTGCGTTTGCAACTCCAGCTGATGAGTTGAGTTCGTCTGCCTGTGAATTTACACCCACAAGAGCAACCACAACAAACAACGCGATAAGGAGCAATGCAGCTCCTAAAATCCAGTGCAATGCACTTGATTTGTTTGATTCGGCCATAATACGAAAATAAGAATTAATAAAAAATGAATTATGTCCGGGAGCAAGGTCGATACTCCCGAATATTGTCTCTATTATAGCAAAAAAGCCTTCTTTCACGAACTAAATATATCCACAAAAAAAATAGCCCGAAAGGGCTATTTTTTGTTATCCATCGTTCGTTTTTTTAGACTTATGTTTCCGAAGCTTCTTTGGTTGAAGCTTATCAAAAACATGAATCTTATCAGCTGTTACTTCACTAATGTATTCGTCTGATTCTACAAACTCGCCACGAACAACAACTTTTTCTCCAATCTCCACATCTCCCTCCACAGCATCCTCACGATCCTGTTTGATTACTGTCTCATCCGTATATTGAACAAGTACGTACATGTCGTCTAGCTCCTCAAATCTTGGATGAAGCGCTTTAAGCAGCAAGGTATTATCATTTGTGTTTACCTCCACAACCTCGCCAAATCGAGGATGCTTAGATTTGCGCTGCTGTTCATCTGCACCTCGATCACCCTCGCTCTTTTCACAAGCTGAGACATAAGCGGTCGGAGAAAGAATAAGCACAGCGAGCAAGAAAAAACTTGCAATCATCCAAAAAGAACGGGTTTTACTTTTTATCATAATTGATTAACTCATTAGTTGCAGCTCGCTCCAGGCTCCACGCGTGAGATACCTTGAAACAAACTATTTAGCTCCTGATCCGACAACCCCCACTGATGCGCGCGATTTTTCAGCGGAGTCATGCCCCCGAATGTGTCTTCACACGGCTCAGGATCACTAACTCTTACACGGGTAGACAACTCTTGGTAACGCAGGTTGCGCAGCGACAATTCTTCAAGAAGCTGAACACGCGTTTGAGGATCGTCCATTTTTTGTGCAACCTCCTCAACAGACAACTCCAACTCATCAGCAGCAATAGTTAAAAGCTCTTCAACTTTGTAACGATCCTGAAGATGCCGCTCACCTTCATCTAATCTCCGAGACATCATCTTTGAATGAAACTTTGCCTTCATTGCAGGTGTCACCATAATCGTCCCCTCAACCCTCTCAATCCCCGACTTCACAAAATGCAAAGGATGTCCATCAACCACGTCTGGCGACCCATAAGCATAAACACCTGTTCCTGTGCCAAACAAAAGCACAAGCGCTACTATTCCAACAGTAGCAAACTTAAACTGCGGCCTGTGCGTACACACCCCTTCTTTTTCAAGTTCAGCAGAAAGCGTAGTCCAAAGCTGATGCTTAAACGTCTTCGTTGGAGTCGCTTGACCCTGAAGTTTCTTCAGTTGTCTTTTGATTCGAAACATAAGCGTGTTTCGGAAGAATTAATGTTCGTAGTTTTTTTACAGCCCTATGAGAGGCAACCTTGAGAGCATCTGCGGTTCGATCAAGTATTTCTGCCATCTCTTTATATGAATACCCCTCGATATACTTCATCGTGACAATCATACGCTCTTCTCGAGATAAATGATCTAACCCCTGTTCAACAATCCTTGCTTCTTCCTGCTTCACCATTTCCTCTTCGCCGCGTTCTCCAATAAGGAAAAACTTCACGTCTTCAATATCTGCAGCAGGTTTCTTGTCACGGAAATAGTTTGCCAAGTGATTTTGTGTGATCCGATAAATCCAAGCTGATTGAGAAATTTTTGGGTCGTACTTATCAAAATTTTTCAAAGCTTTCATGAACACCTCTGACACCAAATCTTCTGCAACATCTCGATTTTGTCCCACACGAAAAAACACGTATCTGAAAATACGATCGATATTCTGTCGATAAAATGTCTCAAAAGAAGGTTTTTTCATGCCTTTTCAGTTCTTATTACACCTTTAGGCTTCATCAGTTACGAACATAGGGTACCAAAAAAAGCGGTTTCCCGCCTCTTTACTTCCACAAGATCTATTCTGCCAAAGCTAGCACCGGCTCTCCTGTTTCAAGATACTCTGGCTGACCTGCCTCAACAAATCCGAGCATCTTCACTGATTTCGAAACGTGTTCCAAAGACTGTGTCTTCCTTGCCTCAATAACCATGATCTCATTTTCAAGCTGAAGCTCGTTGATGGTTAGCTCCAACTCACGAAGCTCATAACCTTTTGCAACTGTATTCGTCACCTGAAAAATATAACTTAGACAAAGAACACCAACAAGAGCGAGTGAGAAAATATTTAATGTTCTTGAATTTGCATCGAACCACTTCCGAATCGACCGTCGCTTAACAATAGCAGAAGATTGAGTAGCTGTTTGTGCATGGACATTCATAGACGTGGGGGATCTATGGAAACTATTTGATTATATCTTTTGTGCCACACGAAGCTTTGCGCTTCGTGCTCGAGGATTCTCTTGAATTTCTTCCAGTGTTGCTGTAACAGGTCGCTTAGTAATCACCTCGAGCTCGACACACTCTTTGAAGAATCGTTTTACAATTCTATCTTCAAGTGAATGGAAACTGATAACACCTATTCTTCCTCCGCTTGCGAGCAAACTCACAAGCTCAGGAAGAGCTCGTTCCAGCTGACCAAGCTCATCATTTACAACAATTCGCAAAGCCTGGAACGTTTTCGTAGCTGGATGGATCTTGCCGGTTCGCCGTACATTTTTTTTAATGCACTCAGCAAGATCTCCAGTACGTTTAAATGGACTCATTGTCCGCTGCCTCACAATCGCCTCAGCGATACGTGCGGCATTTCTATCTTCGCCGTAATGTCTAATAACTTTCGCAAGCTCATCTTCATCCCAGTTATTTACAACTTCTTCTGCGGTTAATTCTTGACTGCGGTCATACCGCATATCAAGAGGACCATTTAGCGCAAAAGAGAAACCGCGGTCTGGATCGTCGATATGAGCACTAGAGAAACCAACGTCCAAGAGAATCGCGTTGACAGAAGTAAATTGATGAGCATAAGCGTGAGTTTTTGTGTTTGCGTAACTGTCTTGGACAAGAACAACATGTTCTCCAAACTCTTCAAGACGCTGTTTCGCAATATCGAGATTTGTTTCATCTCGATCAATTCCGAGTAGACGGCCTTCAGGAAGGGCGCGCTGCAAAAACGCATGCGCATGCCCTGCCTGCCCCACAGTGCCGTCTATCAGAATGTGATTTGGCTCCGGTTTGAGGTGCTCCATCACCTCGTTGAGGAGGACCGGTATATGGTTGTACATATGCTTGTCCCTCCTACTAATAATCAGGCGGTTAAAAATACTCCTGATAATTCAGGAAGCCGAGGTTGGAATCCATCTCAGGGAAAAGGTTCAATTAAACCCCGAGAAGAATCCCAATCTCCGGTTCCCAACCATTACACACCAAGTTCACCAAGTTTTTCAGCAACGCTCTCAGCATCGCTTTCAAGTTTTTTGTTATACGCACGCCACTTTGTCTCATCCCAAATTTCAATCCGATTAAACAAACCGGCAACAATCGTTTTCTTTTTTAAAGTGGCGTACGTCCTGAGGTACTCGGGCAACACGACCCTCCCCTGTTTGTCCATTGAAACATCCATTGCACCCGCAAGCATGAGACGGGCGAATGCTCGGCTGTTGGACTGCCCCAGGGGCAAACTTGCTAACTTTTCAGCTAGCTTGTCCCACTCCTCCTTGGGGAACAGGAAGAGGGACGTGTCGAGACCTCGTGTCACGACCGCACCTTTAGCAAGACGCTTGCGAAACTTTTTAGGAATCGCAATTCGTCCTTTGTCATCGAGAGAATGTTTATACTCGCCTATAAACATAGTTCGAGAGATCGTTTCAGAACTCGTTGCATTGCATCGCACGCGCGACCTAGTTGATTCGCGAGCACTGTTGTTATGCGCCCTCTAACCAACAACACGTTTGAGTCAATGGTTTCGAGTTCAGAAACGATCCAGTGTGATCGTGAGGCAGATTTCACTTTAGTTAAATAAAAGTGAGCATCGTCCGGCAACGCTGCCGGGCAATCCCCACTTTTCTCCACCTGCACCCATTTTACCCCACAACAACACACGGGTCAACAAATCAAACCACTCCTCCCCTACCATTTTTCTCCCGTAAAATCAGGCTTTTTCTCGACAGGGAATTTCTCCTGTGGATAACAAAACAGACCCTTTCGGATCTGTTTTGTTTCACAAAAGGGCCGATCGGCCCTTTTGTGAAAATTTTTGTTAATCACCAATCACAAGTGTTTCGATTGTCTCCGAAAAATTTATAAGCGAAACATCATCAAGTGATCTGATCACTGCTGGCTCCACCTCGAACATTCCAGAGTTCATCACGCGTGCATAATACGTGATCGTGTTTTCACCACAGCGTGAGTGTCGATACATCTCATCATAAACCGTAAACGCAACCGTTTGATCAGTATCTCCGATCGGATAACTGATGCAGTAATCACTGCCTCGATAAGATTTCATCGAAGACGTAAGTGGCGTGAGTCCTGACGGAATCACATCTGTAATCTGGTATGCACCATCCGGAAGCCCATCATCGACATCATACGTAATCCGAACTTGGATGATATCGTCCGCATTCATCTCTCCATCAATCTCATCACCACCCATTGTCAAATACTCACGCGACACAGAAATCTTATCGTATACACCATCTGTCTCTGAGAGCGGTATCTGAGTCCCAATCACTATAGTCACAGCCCCAGATTCAACAACCGGCTCAAGATTTGCAATCTGATCAGCGCTCAAATACCACGACGCTGATGTCCCATTTGGAAGCTCAACATGCTCAACTCCAAGGTTGTAGTTAAACGCAACACGAGAAACCTCTTCAGAAGTATTCTCGATCGCAAGTTTGATATATACCATCTCCTCAGCATTGATTAGTGTCTGACCGGCAGATTGAGTTACCACATACTCTCCAAGCTCATCTTGACCGTCTTCCTGAAGACCAGCAGCCAAAATCGCGAGCAAAACCGTGTTTTCAGCGCGATCCTCATCACTATCTGCGCGCCAATATGCCATATCAAGCTCATAATCGACTGCATTTGTCATAAGATCTCGGTACAAAACCCTCGCATTTTCGTAATCTCCAGCAAAGAAATGCGCAAGGGCCACCAAAAGCTGTTCTTTCTCAGTGAGTTCTTCGTCAGCAAGACGTTGAATATCTGAGAGTCGAACATCTCCAAGCGCAGCCATTCCAGCATACGCCCATGCTCGCTCTTCCATAGTAAGGATGTTCTCAGAGTTTTCCGTGTCAACAACATCTGCTAGCCCATCTGCCATATCAATCTCGTCAAACGGTGTGTCTTGAAGCATGGCGATCTTCGCCGTGAGAGAAAGATCTTCCTCAGCATGCTCAAGCAAACGAATCATGCCATCTGGTTGATACGTGCTCATGGTCACATCACTCACATCAACACCTTCATCAAAAACATCATTGAGAACCATCTGCGCTGCATAACGCGCAGCAACCTCATCTGCTCGATCTCCATACCACCAATCAAACTGTCGGAGTTGTGAATAGTACTGACCAGCTCCAGAATCCACAAACGTCACAAGTGCGTAGCCGTCTTCAATTTCAGGCACGACATCCTCCCCTATTTCGAATGATTGAACTGAGGGTTTGGTTAGACGAGAGTCAAGAATCGTGATTGGAAGCTCGATCGCATCAGAATAATCATCATACACACCAACAAGTGTCACCTTGTATTCACCCACTGCAAGATCTGGAAGCGAGAACCGAACCTCTTCACCCACCAAAGCGGTTGTAGACAGCGCAATCTCCGGCGCTGACATCCCAAAGCCATACCGAACCTCTTCACCGAGCTCAAGTTCTGTCCCAGCTGAGTACACATACAAGTACGGATCATCTCCCTCAAGATATGTCTCTTGCACAGACGCTCGCACAAAGAATGGAAGTGTTGTGCTCACGTTTTTCTGCCCAACACCCGCAAGCCGCTCATCTCCATCGTATGCCTGAGCAGTAATTCGCCACGAAGTAATATTGTCTGCCAAATCTACAGTCGTAGTACCGACCCCATTTCGATCTGTCTGTATCGTCACAAATGCTGCTGTGTCAACAAACTCAGATCGGGCATCTCCACCTCCACCACCTTTACCACCTTCCATCATTTCCTCTGGAGAAGCCTTATGTGACGCCTCAATGCCGCGCACACCACTTGAAACCGACTGATACACATCCATTGGATCAGGTTCTGCACCAAAATCTGACATAAGCGCAAAGAAGGCCTCATCAACAATACTGATGTTTACATCAGACTCTACTGGATTCCCATCTTTATCAGTAACTGAAACGTTGATTTCTGCCTCGCTACCTGGTTCATACTCAGTCTCATCCGTCTCGATCTCAACAATTAACTCACTATCCGTTGTTTTATATCGAACAACCTCACCTGAGGCATACGACCCCCAACCAACCATCATGTAACCATGTTCAGTGAACAACACACCGTATGCAGTCACATTTGGAGCATCATCTTCTTCAAACTCGAATGTGTACATCGCATCATCCGAAATCTCATACTCCTGAACCCCAAGCTGCGTTTGAAGGAACAAGAATTCATTTCCCTCTGGTATTTCAAAAGATTCTTGATTTTGAACAATCTCGAGCGACACCTGATCTCCAACAGAATACAAAGGATATGAATAATCTTCCGAATCCTCGTCCAAATTATTCCACCTCAACGAATAATCCACATAAGAAGAACTTCTGCTGCGTGGTGAGTAATAAGTTCTCGTACTCACATGTGAGCCAGCAAAATCTCCAGAGCCAAGAATCGTTACTTTGTAATAAGCATCTTCGCGGCTTGGCGTGTACGTAAATGTTGCCTGACCATTTGCATCAGTCGTCACCGCACCTGTTGTGAGCGTTTCTTCATTTCGGGTGTACTTATAGTTCTGATGCACAGTTTTTCTAATCGGATCATATGTGGTTCCGTTTTCTTCTTTCTCATACCAGTACTCAAGAATTGAGTATTCGAGCTCAACCCCTTCTCGCAAATCCGTCTGATACACATCCGCGGAAACACTATAAGACTCCGTAAACTCAATTCCAGAAATATCTAAGTTATAAACTTCCACGTTTACAACACCCTCTTCATTATCAACTTCTCCAGACTGCTCAATCTCGAAATCTGAAGAGAACTCATAATAATAATCCTCATCGGTAATCTCACCGGATCCTGGAGTCAATGTATATGCCGATACTTTTTGTCGTCGATACAATCCACGAGTGAAGTACTTTCCGCCACTATCAGCAATATAACTACTTGAATACTCACCATTTTCATCAAGAGAAACAACAACATTGCTCTCTGATGCTGTGGAAAGATTCACTTCCTGCCAAGCAGCTGGTGTTCCGTCAAAATAACTTCCTGTGATTGAAAAATTCACTTCTTCACCCTCGTACACCGCTGTTTCATCAACTTCAACATCCAAACTCATCACAGGCTTCTGGTACTCAGTGATCGAGATGTGCTTGTAAACAACTGTTTCATCTCCAACTGCCACACGAACAGATGCACCACCGGTATTGGTTGCAACTCCATTCAAATCAAGAGAGGTTGTAAATGTTCCTTCTTCTGTAAGATCTGCGGTTGTCTCAGCAAGAACTGTTCCACCGGAATAGCTGTACCACTGACTGGATTCGATCCAAACCCTGACAGTCTCCGGCACCTCACCAGTCAAACGATTTTCAACCATTCCAAACACACTCACGGTATCTTCACCCAAATACATCGCCCTATCCGTGCTTACATACGACCAATAATCATCGTTATAAACAGATCCATAATAAGAGTGACGGGTCCATTCTCCATAACAACAAGCTGAATCAACCTTGAGATAAATCACATCATCACCACTTGAAACACGGAATACTCCCTGATCATCCTCAGAATCAAACATAGCAACACCATCACTGTTTGTGGTTGCAGTGATATCAGAACCAACCACAGCAAGCTCAGCACCGCGCACAGCCTCACCAGAAGCTACATCATGCACCCACACAAGCGACTGGTTATCAGCATCAACAATCGTAGCTGCTAGCTCAGACGATTGAATAAAAAGCGGAAGCTCGCGATCATCAATGAGAACCTTTGCAAAGTAGAGACCCTCATCCAAAGTCTCAGGCATGCTGATTGATTGACTTCCATAATCATCTGCATTGTTCAAAATCGCATCAAAATCACCAACATGAACCAGATCAGCATCATCAATCAAATCCACGGGGGTGAAGTAAGTTCTCCATGACTGCTGATACGAAGAAAGCATTGCATTCTCAAACGCTTCTGAGGATGCAAATGAATACAGTTCAAACACCGCCCCCTCCACCAAATCAGAATAGTTTTTATTATACGTAAACCCAACCTCTGCAACCTCATCTGGCTGCACAGACACACTGTAATCCTGGAGGTAGTAGTACGCGTAGCGACTCTCCTCAGCATCCGTCTCAAACTCGATCACATAATCCTCCCCAAGACTCAAATCACTTCCATCAGGAGAAAGATCACTGGAAATCGTGACTGTATACATAGCCTGAGTCTCAAGCGGCTCGTCCGGCACCCAAACAAGAGAGCGTCGATATTTTTCTGCGCGACCTGGTACTACCGGCTCAATCGTAAGAGCAGCCTCAAAATCCTCAACCGTCACATTGTCATGCGAAAACGTAATCTCGATTCCGGTATCCACCGGAGTTGAAGTAGCTTGGTGTCCAGGAACGCTCGTTGTCACATGAAACTGTGACTGAGCCTGAAACGCCCACTGATAAACTCGAGGCTTTGTAGCCCCATCAACCTCGATCTCAGAATCGAGAGTGAACTGAATCACCTCATCGCTCTCGAGTGCTTCTTCAAGCTCGATGCGAAGCGTGTATTCATCAATAGAAGAAATGGTGAGTGGTGCTTCCAAACTATTTGAAAGATGCGACTCAATCTCATCAACCGAGACTGGAGAGAGGCTTTCCAAGAGGTAAGCTGTCTCTGCATCCACTCCAAGGCTATCAGAAGCTTCAGCAGTAAGAGTAAAGTTATCTTGAGCATAAACAATAGGAACAACATTAATTACAGGTTCAACCACAAGCATTGAGATAATAAGCACAACGATTGCAGTCGTTCCTCCTGCGGCCAATGCTGTGGCCATTCTCCGTGTGAAAACTGGAATAGACTTCATAGATTTCTTCCCACGAGCGTCTCGAACACGCTGCAAAAGCGCTTCTTTGAAACCCTCGCGTGGAGTGTCATCAGTAGAGTTAGAAACCTGAACAAAAAGTTCAGACACTCTCTTTAACGAAGCATCCTCGTTTTCATTACGGATTTGCTCAAAATCCTTTGTTTTCTTGGAAAAAAGTCCCATATTTAGCTTATAAATTCGTCAGGGATATGGCCCTTACATTGCTTAAGTGCCCTAAAAACCATTACCCCCACATGACTTGCACTTACCCCTAATGCCACAGCAATCTCTTTATTAGACATCTGCCCAAAGAACTTCATGGTAAGCACCTGTCGCCCTCGTGCATCAAGTCTCTGCAGCGTCTGTTCTAGCATCCTGCGCGTAATCTCAATATCCAGAATCTTCGGCGCCTCCCCTCCCTCAACCACAATTTTTGCCTCATGATTCTCAACCTGCTCTTCTCTTTTGTGCGTGCGATAATGATCTGTAATCGCATTGCACGCGATCGTGTAAACCCATGCTTTAAACGTTGTGTTGATCTTAAGTCTCTTCCTCGCACCAAACGCCTTCATAAACACCTTTGATACAAGATCCTCTGCAGTCTGATAATGCCCGACGCGCTTCATGGTAAAACTGAAAATCGGTCCAAAGTAACGCTCATACAAAACTTCAAACGCCTGATCATCGCCTTTCTGAAGTTTCTTTACCAGATCTTCATCTGTTTCTTCTTGTGGCACTTCCCTAACCTGATCAAGTAAATTCACCTGAAACATCCACCCAATCACAAGCTCCCTTACCTGTAACGATAAGGAATCAAAAAGATTACGAGTTGCCGCAATGATAAAACTCATTTACACAACCAAAATAACGATTCTAAGAATCGCATACAGGGCAATAAGTGCCCATACAAAATTTAACGCAACAGGCTGATAATCCTTTGCCACATAAGCATCAATTACAATCCCTGCAGCCCCAACAAAATTCAAAACATGATAGATAAGACTTGTTGCATCAACAACCCCCATGCTTAGGAGAATGTATGCCCCAAGAATACAAACAACACCAAACCACCCCAAAACCTCCACAAGAAAATGATTTGTTTTCGATCGTTTTGATTTCATAAAATACTAATCTATGTTATCCTCCTTTTCGCCAATTGGAGGGATGGATGAAGCATGTTCTTGCGATTTGTGCGACACGCTCGAGCCTCAGTACCCCGCTCTCGCTCATCAAGGATCGCGTTCATCTCGTGATCGTGACCAAACCAGACGAAATCCGCAACATCAAGGGTATCGACCCCAGTATCTACGACATGATCGTCTTCGGTGCCATTGACTGGCGGATTCCAGCAACCTGCAGCGGACTCGCAGCACATTTCCGTGAGCGAGGCTTCCGCGGACCCATCATTGCTGTTGGTCGTGTGACCGAATGGCGTACCAACATGGAGAATGCCGGATGCACCGAGGTGTTCGAGCGCGAAGACCAAGCTGCGGCTCATATCCGCGACATCCTCTTCCCGGAAACGTGAGACCCGACACGACGTCAGGGTCTTTTCTTTTTCCTTTGTTTCCCAAGCTGATGTTTTGAACGTAATGTCCGATGGTATTTTACCGCAAAACGATGCGCTTCGTCTCGTGCACGCTGAAACAACTCCTTTCCACGCCGAGCTACACGTAAAAGCTCCTCATTCCCCCGATCATAAATCAATCTATCTTGCTTGCGATCAAGTCCCTTTGCAAGCCCCACGATTGGCACATGCACCCCAAGCTCATCAAGCACTGCCTGCACCCGATTCACCTGAGGCTTACCCCCATCAATCACCATAACCTCAGGAAGCGGCCAGGCATTTGGATGAATCTGCGCACGCCGAAGTCGTCGTCTAATCACCTCTTCCATCATCGCCACATCATTCGCCCCGCTCACTGTTTTGATCTTAAACTTCCGATACTGACTCTTTGCAGGCCTTCCCCCCTCAAACACAACCATGGACCCAACCGCATGCTGACCAGAAATATTACTGATGTCGAACGCTTCAATCCGCCCATTCAAGTTAATGAGGGACCCCGAATCTATTTCCCCATACGGAAGCTCAACATCATCTTTCCCAACAAGCGCCACATCCCGAATATGCTCAAGCGCATATAACTTTCTCCGAAGCACAGCCGCATCTTCGAACCGGAGCTCCTTTGCAGCCACCTCCATCTCTTTTTGAATCTCACGCGCAAGTTTCTTTTTCTTCCCTTCAAAAAACAAAATTAGTTGCCTGATCACTTTCTTATACTCCCGCTTCCCAACGGCTCCGGCACACACCCCAGAACACTTCCCAATCGAGGCATTAAAGCAAGGTCGATCTCTTCCCGTCTCTTCAGGCGGCTGACAATCACTCCAGGGCACAATCCGACGAACCAAATCAAGCGCCATCCTAAGCGATCGACTGCTTGTATACGGCCCGAACACTCGCAAAAACTTTTTCTTTGCCTTTGCGCTTAAAACAGGTTTAAACGGATTGATTCCAAGCTTTTTCAAATCATGCCCACGTAAAAACTGAGGTCGAGGATAAGATTCGTTCGTAATGACAAGATACAAAAAACTCTTATCATCCCGCTGTAAAATATTGTACTTCGGTTTCAGTTCCTTAATCTTATTCGCTTCCAAAACCAGAGCCTCAATCACCGTCGGTGTTTCAATATACTTAATCTGCCGGATCTTGCTCACCAACTCTTCAATCCGCCTATCATGTGCCTTATTAAAATACGACCCCACCCGCCTCTTAAGCGACGTTGCTTTCCCCACATACAAAACCCTTCCCTGCGCATCAAAATACAAATACACCCCCGGCTCATCAGGAAGCTCTCCATTCTGAATCTTGATCGTGTTTGGTATCATATCTGTGTATGTTTTTGAAAAAGAAACCGCTTTACAACAAATCACTCAAAATTCTCGTTGCAACAAACGCTATCATTCTCGTAGCAGGAGCAATGTTCGGACCCATCTACGCACTCTTTGTTGAAGAGATAGGCGGCGACCTCATGGACGCATCTCTCACTGGAGCAATCTTCGCACTCGCAGCCGGCATCACTGTACTCGTCTCAGGCAAACTGAGCGACAAGATAAAGCATCCAGAGCGAGTAATTATCTTCGGCTACATAGTCATGGGTCTTGGATTCCTATTATACACAACTGTTTCTACAATCTGGGCCCTCTTTGCTATACAGGTCATTATCGGTTTTGGAGAAGCTGTCTACTCCCCACCATTTGACGCCCTATACTCAAAACATCTAGATCGCAACAAGGAAGGAAAACAATGGGCACTCTGGGAATCCATGAGCTACTTCACAGCCGTAATCGGAGCCGTGCTCGGAGGACTAATCGCATCATCTTTCGGCTTTAATGCCCTATTTGTCATCATGGCATTCCTGTGCTTTACTTCTGCTACATACATTGCACTTATCCCAAGAAAAACACTGTAACAAAATCCTATGAAAACACTTTCAATTCTTCTTCTCGCCCTCATTCTTATTGGAGCAGGCTGCACTGCTGACACTGAGCCAACAGCAGCAGAAGAAACAACCGACACTCCAACAGAAACTCAAGAAATCAACCCAGACCTTCCATTTATCGAACTTAACCTAGATGGAGATCCATCAACCCCTCTCTCAGACGATGTGGAAATCGAAGAAGGTTTCAACAAGATCGAAGGAAGCTCGGGAATAGAGTACGAAGACGCAAACTAGTCAATAAACAAAAAACAGGGCCCAAACCCTGTTTTTTGATTAATTTTTACCCAAAATCATTGACAAAAAGCCATTTTTGTGATAGTGTTGTTCGTCAACATTCTATGCGTATTGTTGGCTGACAGCGTTTGCATGCATCATTTTTTGAACAGCACAAACCTGTCTTTCATACCACGCTAGTGAATTTCTCTAGATTCATAGCGTCCTGCTTGTTCAGAGATTGATTCGATTGATCAAGTCTCACGGATAAGCGTCCCCCGACAGCGTCGCTTCAGCGGCACACAAAAACCGTCCCGTTCGCGGGACAACCCTCGGGAGAGGACAATGAGGACGTCAATCAGAACAACGACCACGGCTACAACCTGGTCTGGCAGCACAAAGGTGATGGAGATGGAGGTGACTCAACCTAAAGATCGCCACCACCCCCACATCGCGCACGCCACCCATTTCACAGTCACAGTCAAACATGGCGACGCCTGGCTTTGCCACCATCGAGGCCTCCGCCGTATCGCTCACTCGTACCACCGCGAAGACTTCTCCGTGCCACCTGGGCACGAAGCCTGGCTCGAATTCCAAGATTGGTGCGGGGTCAGGGTCCGGCTCACCATCTCGCGTAGCTACAGCGATAAGCTCAGCATGCGCATGGAGGAGGTGTCGTCATGAGTGGATGGGTCAACTTCCCTCGTTTCCGCCACGTCGAAGTCTGGGATATGAGCCGCAAGCTCATGCAGATCGAGTATCGGGTCATCGAAGACTCCGACCATCTCGAGTTCGAACCGTGCAGGCCTGAACTCTGGTTCATGTGCCGGCCATACACACTCGAAGTCATCGTGCGAAGCACGTTCGACGTAAAGCACATGTTCGACGACTGCATCTGCGAGGCCGAGCTCGACCCGTGCTACTCATGGGGCGATCGAAACAAAATCGGACGTTACATCTACAGCGAGGAAGGTGACCTGATCCGGATCAAGAACGATCTGTGTGAAATCACCATCCGAGTCTGGCGCGACCCCGAGACCCAAGGCATCCGTGCCGAGGTGGTCGACCAAAAGGTCTACATCACCCGCCCACAATGGGGCCGCTTCTGGCGCCGCCCCAAACCCCTCGCAGCTTAAGACAACAGGAGGAGGACCGATGCCCGCATCATTCCAGTTCAACGGAAAGGAAATCGAAAGCCCAGCAGCAAGAACTGCCGCCCGGCTTCTGGCGATCGCGATCGTGGGAATCCTTGTCGGAATCCTGGCGCTCGGAATCTCCATGATCCCGATCCTGCTCGCAACCCTGGTCGTAGGCATAGTGTGCCTGATCGTCTTCACGATCCCGATCCACCTCACCCTCCGCAAGATGGGCCGAAGAGGATTCATCATCGAGGAAGACAACACGATCAAGTGGTCAATCGACTGCGGCGCTCTGAAGCGACGCGAAGAAGACTGACCAACCACCACGCAACACCCGCGTGGGACAAGAAGCACCCAGTGCGACTCGTCTCACCGGGTGCTTTTTGTTTCAAAGCACACCTCAATCACAACCCTCCATGGAGATGGCGACCTGAAGGCCTCGACGGCCTGAAAGGTCGCAAACCTCCACCACCCCACCTATAGGCCCAGGTCGCCAAACGGCCGTTCGGGGTTATGGTTTAAAAACATTTACAGCGAGTTTTTAAACCACTACCCCGTGGCCGCCCAAAGCCCCCGTAGCAAGGTTTCGAGCGAAAGCACAACCAATTAAAGGCGAAGGAAAGGAAGTAAAAAAGAAAATGATCAAATCAAAAAGCAGTGCAAGCACACTGCTTTTACTTACTTAGTCTTCTTAAGCACTCTCTTGAGATACTGCCCCGTATAACTATCCGCATGCCTTGCAATCTCCTCAGGCGTCCCAACTTTCACAATCTCTCCACCCAAATCTCCCCCCTCTGGCCCAAGATCAATCACCCAATCCGCAGTCTTAATCACATCCAAATTATGCTCAATCACAATCACTGTATTCCCCTTATCCACGAGCCAATGCAAAACTTCAAGCAGCTTCTTCACATCCTCAAAGTGTAACCCTGTTGTAGGCTCATCGAGCAAGTACAGCGTCCGCCCCGTCTGCCTCTTTGCAAGCTCAGACGATAGCTTCACGCGCTGCGCCTCCCCTCCTGACAGCGTAGGCGCTGGCTGTCCAAGCTGAAGATAATCAAGCCCAACCCGACAAAGCGTCTCAAGCTTGTTATGAATCGACGGAATGTCTTTGAAGAACTGCTCAGCCTCTTCCACCCGCATCTTAAGCACATCATAAATACTCTTTTCTTTGAACTTAATCTCAAGCGTCTCACGATCAAAGCGTCTCCCCTTACACACATCACATTTCACATACACCGTCGGCAAAAAGTGCATCTCAATCGCAATTACACCATGCCCCTGACAATGTTCACACCGCCCACCTGGACGATTGAAACTAAAACGCCCTGGCTTGTACCCACGATACCGCGCCTCTGCCGTAGCTGAAAAAAGTTCACGAATCGGCCCCCATGCCCCTGTATACGTCGCAGGGTTAGATCGAGACGATCGCCCAATTGCACCCTGATCAATCAAGATGGCTTTGTCGAGATACTCAAGACCATGAAGCGAGTCATGCTTCCCTGGTGTGTGTTTGCTGTTGTAAAGACGTTTAGACACAGCTTTGTACAACGTGTCATACGCAAGCGACGACTTCCCAGAACCTGACACCCCTGTCACGCACGTAAACTTCTGCAGCGGAAACTCTGCTGTGATGTTCTTAAGGTTGTTCTGCTTTGCACCCTTCACCTTAAGCACAGCCTGCCCAACACGACGCCGCTCTTTTGGAATATCAATCTGCTCTTCTCCACGTAAGTACTTTGCTGTGAGCGACTTCGAGCTCTTCACCACATCCTCGGTCGCCCCTTCATCAACAATCTCCCCACCATGCCTCCCAGCACCAGGACCGATCTCCACCATATGATCCGAAGCCATAATCGTATCCTCATCGTGCTCCACCACAATCACCGTGTTCCCAATGTCGCGGAGATCCTCGAGCGTCTCAATCAAACGATCATTATCACGCTGATGAAGCCCAATCGTTGGCTCATCGAGTACATACATCGCGCCAACAAGCCGAGAACCAACCTGCGAAGCCAAACGAATACGCTGAGCTTCTCCTCCAGAGAGGGTTCCAGCCCGTCGATCAAGCGTGAGGTAGTGGAGGCCCACATCAAGCATGAACTTCAAACGATCCTGAACCTCTTTGAGAATCGAGCCCGCAATTTTTTGCTGTCGCGCATTGAGTTTCATGTTCTCAAAATACTCATATGCCTCAGAAATCCCCATGCGCGTGATGTCCACGATCGACTTCTCACCCGGAAGCCACACATGCAAGGCCTCAGAACGAAGTCGTGCTCCAGAGCAGAGCCCACAAAGCTCCTCAGAGAAAAGCTCGGCTGTGCCAAGACCAGTACATTCAGGACATGCTCCGTATGGAGAGTTAAACGAGAAGAGACGAGGTTCAATCTCTGGAAACGAGAACCCATCCTTTGGACAGCTAAACTTTGCACTGAGCATCTGCTCAGTCTCATCTGGATAAATAATCGTTACCACATCATTCCCGCGATCCACTGCGATCTCAATCGCATCCGCAAGCCGCTGCCGCTCATCCTTCCCAGGCTTCTCAAGCGACTTAGCTGGAATCGTATCTACCACGATCTCAATCGTGTGCTGCTTGTACCGCGCTAGCTTAATTGGTTGATCAAGCCGATGTTCCTTCCCGTCAATCCTCACTTTTGCGAACCCAGAATTATAAAGATCATAAAGCATCTGGTAGTACTCACCTTTTCGTCCGCGCACAATCGGCGCAAGAACTCTCACCGAACCCGCATCCTTCTTTCCTTTTACTCTTCTTACTCCTTCTACTCCTTTTACCCTTTCCACACCTTCCAACACCACATCCACCATCTCCTCGTTCGTGAGCTTCTGAATCGGCGCATCACAAGCCGTACAATGAGGCTGCCCCACGCGCGCAAAAAGCACACGAAGGTAGTCGTAAATCTCGGTGATCGTCGCTACTGTCGACCGAGGGTTGCGCCCATGAGCCTTCTGATCAATCGAGATCGCTGGAGAAAGCCCCTCGATCTCATCCACATCCGGCTTGTCCATCTGCCCCAAAAACTGCCGAGCATACGCAGACAAAGACTCAACATACCGCCGCTGCCCCTCAGCAAAGATGGTGTCGAAAGCAAGTGACGACTTCCCTGATCCAGAAACCCCAGTAAAACAAATCAACTTGTTCCGAGGAAGCTCAAGCGAAATATCTTTAAGGTTATGCTCACGAGCACCTTTGATTGTTATCTTATTTTGCATAAAAGTTATTTTCAATCTATTCACCCACCCCACCCCGTCATCCTGAGGAGCACAGCGACGAAGGATCCCCTCCAGGCCAACCTCGAATCTGCTCATTGAAAGATCGTCTTGCTAAGCATGGGATCCTTCGCTCCGCTCAGGATGACGAGGTGGACGGTAGCGGGCATGGTAGAAAACTATGATTTCTTTTTCTTCTTCTTAGGAACCTTCTCCTTTTCCTTCTTCTTAAGCTCCTTGCTCAAAAGCACAATCTCATCGCGCAGAATCGCCGCAGTCTCAAAATCAAGTTGCTTTGCTGCCTCCTTCATGTCGTATTCTTTTTCTTTGATTACTTCCTTAAGCTCCTGCGAGCTCGCAGTCAACTCGAGCTTGAGCACGCCTTCAATCGATGTCTCCACCCCATCAGCCCCAAGCATCTCACGAATATCATTAATCTCTTTACTGATCGTCTTAGGCGTAATGCCGTTCTTCTTGTTATACGCAAGCTGAATCTTTCGACGTCGCTCCGTCTCCTTAATCGCCCGCTCAAGCGAACCTGTCATCTCGTCTGCATAAAGAATCACCTCCCCATCAACGTTCCGTGCTGCACGCCCAATCGTCTGCACAATCGCAGTCTCGCTGCGCAAGAACCCTTCCTTATCAGCATCGAGAATGGCAACGAGCGTTACCTCAGGCAAGTCGAGCCCCTCACGCAAGAGGTTCACTCCCACCACAACGTCATACGCTCCCTTTCTGAGGTCCGACAGCACCGTGATGCGATCAAGCGTCTGCACACCCGAATGCAAGTACTGCACCTTGATCCCCTTATCCACCAAGAAGTCTGTGAGATCCTCTGCCATCTTCTTGGTCAAGGTCGTGACAAGCACACGCTCATTCTTTTCCGCCCGCTTCTCAATCTCAGAGATAAGATCCTCGATCTGCCCCTCATACCCCTCGTCATCCTGAGGAGCTTGCGACGAAGGATCCCCTCCAGGAACTGTTATTGCCGTCCGGGTGGGATCCTTCGCTTCGCTCAGGATGACGGGAGTTGGAGAACCTGGCGTCACTGGACGAACGGTGATCTTTGGATCAACAAGCCCAGTCGGACGAATAATCTGCTCCACGACCTGATCTGACACCTCTTTTTCATACGGCCCAGGTGTTGCTGTAGTGAACACCACCTGCCCAATCTTCTTTTCAAACTCCTCAAACTGAAGTGGACGATTGTCTCGAGCAGACGGCAAGCGGAACCCATGATCAATCAAACTCGTCTTTCGAGCCTGATCCCCGTTATACATCGCTCTGATCTGCGGGACCGTCACATGAGACTCATCAATAATCGTAATAAAGTCATCCGGGAAGTACTCAAGCAAACTGAACGGCGCTTCACCAGGAGCACGCCCGTCAAAGTACCGCGAGTAATTCTCAATCCCATTGCAGTAGCCAATGTTCTCAATAAGCTCAAGATCATACCGCGTGCGCCGACTCAGCCGCTCAGCCTCAAGCACAGCCCCTTCCTTATCAAAATACTCAAGCCGAGACTTAAGCTCTTGGCGAATTGCACCCAAAGCCTTTTTCATTCTATCCGGCGCAACCACATAATGCTTTGCAGCAAACACCCACACATCCTCAAGTTGGTCATTCACCTTACGTGTCATGGGATCGAGCTCCTGGATCGAGATAATCTCGTCCTCCTCAAGCATCAAACGATACAACACCTCCTCGTTCATGGGCATAATCTCAATCACATCTCCACGCGCGCGGAACTGCCCGCGAGCAATGTCGCTAGTCGTACGCTCAAACTGCATTTCGATCAGTTTGTGAATAAGCGCATTCCGATCAAGATCTTTTGATCCTTTCTCAATGTGAAGACAAGTCCCCTTGTATTCCTCAGGCGAACCCAAGTTGTAGATACACGAAACCGACGCAACAATAATAACGTCCCGCCGCGAAAGCAGAGCCTGTGTGGCCGCGTGCCGAAGACGGTCGATCTCCTCATTGATCATGGCCTCTTTTTCAATGTAGGTATCCGAGCGAGGCAAGTAGGCCTCTGGCTGGTAGTAGTCGTAGTAGCTCACAAAGTACTCCACCGCATTATCCGGAAAGTACTCACGAAACTCATTACAAAGCTGCGCTGCAAGTGTCTTGTTATGCGCGATCACAAGCGTAGGCCGCTGTGTATTCTGAATGATATTCGCCATGGTGAACGTTTTTCCAGAACCCGTCACACCAAGCAGCGTCTGCGCATCCACACCATCACCAAGACCAGCCGTCAGTTCCTTGATGGCCTTAGGTTGATCACCAGCAGGTTTATAGTCAGATGTAAGTTCAAAATTCATATCGTAGTTATAGCGATTAGCGCATAGCGAGTAGCGAGCAGTCTAATCGCGAACCGCTCTACGCTACGCGCCGCATACCAAACGCCCCCTGGACTTGTTTGTCCTAGGGGGTACAACAACGAAAAGCCGTTGAGGGGGATCATTATTTTCGTACAAAGGAAGGATAACAAACCCTTGCAATACGTCAACATCCAGTGTCCAACACCGGATGTCCAACACCTAGTGTTAAATAATCCACTTTCCCCTTATTCTATTGACAAATCCCCTATTTTGATGTACGTTCTCTCCTTGGCTGCTCCTCAACCAGAAACGAGGTCAACACATGGAACACATCCTTCTAGGCTCCTGGGAACGCACCATCAGAGTCAAGGGAACCTACAACAACCCTCATGTGTGCGAGACATTCCTACGCGCGCTCCTGTACCGACACCACGAACCCTGGCGTCACTACCACAGGATCCTGCACCTAGTCGAGGGCCTGACCCTCTGGTCCACGCACTTCCTCAACATCCCTGCGGCCTACCGCGTTGCGCTTGCCTTCTTCTACCACGACTGTGTCTACGTACCAGGCCGTCACGACAACGAAGAGCAGAGTGCTCTCGTATTCCGCAAGGACGCTCCGTGGCTCGAAATCCTACCAAAGGAGATCGAGATTATTGCTGAAATGATCCCAGCAACCAAGCACCACCTCAGCGATGATCCTACCACGCAGCACCTCATCGACATCGACATGTCCATCCTGGCCGCGCCCGACATCGTGCGCCTGGGCCAGTACGAGAATCAGATCCGCCGCGAGTTCCAAGGCATGTCCGACGAGAAGTATCGCATGCATCGCCTCAAGTTCCTCCGAGGCCTGCAAGAGCGCGATTCCATCTTCCTGACCGACACCTTCGCGTTCATGGAGCCCACGGCCCAACGCAACATCGAGCATCTCATCACCTACCTCGAAATCGAATCCCAGTCCTGAAAGGACAGTCATGAGTCAAAAATGGAGAGCTGCCACCAAGGCATGCGAAGACGCCAAGCAAAAAGGTCATCCAGAGGAAGATCTTGCTCTTGCAGCAGGCGAACTCGAATCCTTCCTCGCTTCCAGCGACGGACAGGAAGCCCTGGCCATGCTCAGGGTAAGCGGGCGCCACATCACGGTCGCAGAGACCGACGGCGACGGCGGACATGGACTCGTCTACGCCGTGACTGGCGACGGTCTCGTACAGTCGTTCGAGGCCAAGGGTATGTGGACTGGATACTCCGACAACGTCCCTGCACCCCAGATCAGCTGCGTCGAACCAATCAAGTTCGTGGAAGAAGTCTGCGGCCCCATGGTCACGCGCCCCAGGCAGCCTGGCGATATCCTGCAGTTCATCATCGACGAGATCGACAGGATCGCCGACCAAATCCAGCGCCGCGCCGCATCCAAACGCCGCTAACCGCTCACGCAATCCCGCACCATGCGGGATTTTTCAATCCAAAAACCCGGAGTCCAACTCCGAGTTTTTTCTTTACTCTTAAAGAATCGTCGGCACCCCCCAATGTCCTTCTGTGTACCCCATCTTCTTCGCATTCTCAAGCGCCTTATCAGCAGCCACAGTTCGAGTCTCATCCTGCACGCCTGTCTGCATCTCACCTGTATTTGGCACCCACACAGCAATCTTTCCTTCTGTTGTTGCTACAGCAATCACACCGTTATTCATCACATACTCACCAGGTTTTGGAACTGCCATTCCAGCGGCTTCATAATCAAAAATCGTTGTTTTATCTGCAATCGTTGTGTTGCAAGAAAAACCATCTGGAATTGCAAATACCGGAGGCCCTTCTCGTCTATCTGGGTTCATGCTCATAAAATAAAGGCTACTTCTTATCCTCATCATTCTATACCAAACCATCTCAATTGAAAAACCTCGCCGTAGCGAGGTCGTTGGCTCACGCCTGAGGAACCCGACTTTCGAGCCGTCGTGACAGAGCCTCGTGAAAGGCTGGCCAGGTCCTGAAGGACTCGATCAGCAGCTCGCCCTTGAGCCAAGCCTTGAACACCTTGTCGATCGGAGCGTCTTCCCCTTCAATGAGCGTGTTCACCACACCGATCCAGATCTGGTCGTGTTCGGGCGCGCGGTTGATCACCTGCGACACCCACACACCGTTCTGGGTTCCTGACTGGCCGCGCCACTCCTTGGCGTGCACATGGTTGATGTAGGTCTCGGCCATGTACGCAATGAACACGTCCGCACCGTACCCACGAAGCTTGCAGATGTCCACGATCTCCCGCTCACTACGAGTCAGGTCGCACGACACAATTTCCAATCCATCGTGACCACGAGTTACATCGAACAAAATCCGATTCATTCTCACGCTCTTCCTCCTCTACTCAGCTTCTCGAATCTGCGTCGAGCTCACGTCGTTGCGGCAGGACACGTCGCGGAACAGGTGCGCGAACCGCGGCGGGAACGAGATGTCATCGCGCGTCATGAACCTCCCGAACTTCTTGACCTCACGGCCAACCACATAGAACACAGTCCCGAGTTCAGTGAAGCGTTCGAGCGCCTTGAAGACGTCAGCCTCACCATTCTCGTAGTGCACCGGATTGAGCAGCTCGATCACCGCATCCGCACCCACGAGCATGGGCATCCCAGGAAACATCTCAGCCTTTTCCACGTACAGCGCCCCTCCCTGACTCACGATCACAGGCCAACGATACCTGAACTGCAGCACACGATGTACAAGGTCTTCTTCAGGAACCCTTCCTTTGATCGGATGCACATTCGAGATCTGAAAGACCACTCTCAGACCAGTCATGCGCTGAACCATCTCAGCCATTTCCACATGTCCGTAATGTAGTGGCCCAAAGCTCCCGGGAAAAAGCAGGAACACGTCGTCGAGCACATCACCTTCGACCCAATCGCCATCGACCATGTACTCAGAGTCGAAGTAGACCCCCTCATCACCGTCTGCAACCACCTCATCGACCTCTGGCGCCACCACGTACCCAACATCGTCGATATCCACGAGCTGGCGCGAGTCAGCGCAGCAGTACATCTTGAAGTTCCTGTTGATCGGAACCTGCTCGATTCCAGCTGCCCAGAGAATCATGTTCAGTGCAACCGCATCGATCAGCTCAGCCTGCAAAGGACGAAGCTCATCCGACTCTGCGATCACACCGTAGCTGCCAAGCTTGAGCTCGACATCCCAAATACCATTGGGCGTTGCCACAGCCAGGAACGCACGATCCTGACCTCGACGCGGATGGTCAGTTGCCACCGCAGAAGTGATACCGATCCCGATCACCGGAACCGTAGGATTGTCCGCCTTGGCACAAAGCTCCAACGCCTTCTCACGCGCAGCCGCAGCCATCTGCTTTGCCACAACGTGATTGCACGAACCCTTGATGAAAACGTGCCCTAGCGTGTCGCTCAGCTCCTCTCTCGAGTAGCACAGACGCGCGCCCAAGATCGTGCTCGACGATCCACCAACCTGCCACAGCTGCTGCAGGAGCGGACCAACCGAACCCGTCGAAAGGATATACACCCGATGCGGCTGCCTATGCAGCTCCAGCACACGAGTACGCTCACTGAGCATCAAACATGGATCCAGGCTCATCATCCACCTCCAAAAGAACTTTTCTTGCTTTTCTACAAGGACAGACAATACGCCTTTTTCACGTTATTGTCAATGCTCGAGGTACCATATAAGTGCCGATCGGCACTTATATGGTATCCATCAAAATACACAACTCAGCAAATCGACTAGCACCCAACCAGCTGCCATCGACAAAGGAATAGAAAAACCCCGATATCGCTATCGAGGCAGCTGTACGTCCAGGTCAATCACCCGAACATCGTTAAGGTCATCGATCAGTGCATTCGGCATCATGTACTCGCGCACCCCACGCCCTCCCTCCAGAGTGCGGGTCCACCCGTCTCCAGTGAAAAGCTCGCGCAGATACACAGTGTGATACAAGAACGCACGCACTTGAAAGAGCTCGCACCTAGAAGCCAGGAGCCTCTCTGCGGTCATGAACCGAGGATCACTCAGACCATTCTTGTCGACCTCAGAAAATGCATACCCTGCATCACGCTCAATCTCTTCAAAGGACACATACTCCAGGTCCGACGTATTCGGATGCAGGATGATTCGCGCAATCTCTGGATACGCATCAGCAACCAAACTGAACACATTCCCCCAGGTGGCTCTCCAAGCCTGCCCCTTTGAGGTGAACACAACCAGCTTGAACTGATTCCCCTCCGCAACCTTGCGCGCGATGTAATCGCGTTCGTACCCGATTTCAACGAGCACATCATGCCCGCTCCTGCCCACCAGAGCAAAAAGCCCCTTGGGCCCCATTGTCATGATGATCTTGCGATTCGGGTCATCAGTAAGCGTTTGAAAATCGCTCGGATCAGTTCCACGAAGCACTCGGCCGCAAAAGACCCCCTTCATTCGCACAGGAACAGGCTTGCCCGCAAGAAACAGCTCACAGTAATCGTCAGTAGAAAACATTATGAATCTCTGGTTACGACTAAGCGACTATCGAGCCGCAAGAGCTGACTTGAGCTCGCGTGGATCAATCTGCCCGATGTTAACAGTGTAACACCCCATGGCTGATTCGTTCACAGCACGAGCGCTGGGCATTCCAGGCTTGGACAGTGGCATCACAAGCGGCCGTGCTGTTGCTGCGACGTCACCGGTCTCTTCGTCAACCAGGATCTCCCAATGAACCAGAAACCGCTCACCGTCTACATACCGAGGAACGTTCAGGTACTGCCAGTGAAGCCCATCGATCTCGAAGCTCACGCATGGCAACTTCTTGTTGCCAGTACCCTCACTCTCCCAGACCGAGACATTCTCTGTGATGGTCACCTCAGGTCCCCACGAAAGAGCCGAGGGCAAGTAAGCCGCTTGCCGAAACTCCTGCACCCTCCTCCTGGTGGAAACAGGAAGATCACGTTCGCCAATCTTTGGCATGTCCTCTCCTTCTTTGGAGGTTTCACACTTCTTGTGTGGTCCGCTAGATTGCCACGACAAAACGTTTTTGTCAATCCCAACGACCAGTAAAGATGAATTGAAAAAGCGTGGGTTTCCCGAAGGATTCCCACGCCCGTGCGTTGAACACGCGTGTTGCTCAGAAACGCGACATCCGGAAGATGGTCGCGAAGGTCTGAGCGAAGTTCTTGCAGAAGTCGCGCCAATTCTCGAAGAAGAGCTCAACCGGATAGGTCCCTGGCGAGTAATCCACTCCGATCAAGACACGAATCGGCAAGATGCCAGCATTCAAGAGATTCTTCACCTCCTGCTCGCAGGCCTTGAGATCGTTGGGGCCACCATCGCAGGCCACCACAACCACCTTACGGCGTCGTGATGAGCGTCCAAGCGGCTGAGCAGCGTAGCGAAGCGCAAGCGCCTCATTGGTCCAGCCTCCCCCAAGCTCCTTGGCAATGCCATTGTTGGGGCAGACCTTTCCAAAGTCGTACACATCGTGATCGAACGCAAGCAGCCAACCATCAACACTCTGTGGAGCCGTGCGGACAGCCTCGTTGAACCCCACACCGAGCTCACGGCCCAGACGCACAGGATCTCCCCCCATGGAACCACTCACATCCAGAGCGAACGCAATGGCCAGGTCCAGCAGAATATGCAACAGATCAACCTTCATGCAGTCCGGTCGGCCTGTCACAAGCGCTGCGATCGCCTGGATATCGAACTCCCCCTCGGTCAAACCGTGAACGACCTGATGCTGAGGAACAGACAACTCCAGAAGAGCCTTGCGCAGAGCCAAGATATACGGACGCGCACCAGGAAGAACCTTGGCGTACGCTGCAGCATCAGGCTCCACCCGAATGTACTTCCCTTCCTTTCCACTCGGCCCCATCGCTGGAACCGGCGGAGGAGGAGCAGGAAGCCGACCTGTTCCGGTCGCTGCCTTGAACGACTTACTCAGGTTCCCTAGCGTGCGCTGACGATTTCTCGCATTGCGCTGCGCCATGACCTGCCTGAAGCTCTGGTACGTCTGCTGACTCACGTTCTGACCAAGCTCTCGCTTGATCATCGCGCGCATGAACTCAATGAACGCACGTTCAGCCTTTTCGGCCTCTTCGCGCTCCTGCTCACGTTGCTGATCCAGCTCGGTCGCATTCGCTCGCAAGATGGACAGCACGCGCTTGGCAGCCGTCAGGAGAATCGCGTACTTGTGAGTGCCCGCGTTGACCCGTTTGCACGCCTTGTCTGCGATGGCTACGGCCTTGCGCACGCATGCGTGATGCGCCTTGGTGTGCTTCTTGCAGGCATACACGAAGTCCGTGAACACCGACTCCTTGCACTCCAAAGACGTTCCACTGCGCCGCTTCTCCACTGTTCCATCAGCAAGCTCACGCTCGCCAGGAAGCAGATCTCCAAGCCGCGACCAGATGTCCAAGGCGTTACCCGGACGCTTTTTCGCACCCAGATAGTCCACACGACGATCCATGATCAGATTGAGGATATGTTGGAGCACCTCCCCATCATCTTCACGCGCACGCCCGAGAAGCTCGGTGCCGTATGCGGGATCAGAGAATCGACGAGGACGATCCTTGCGGGTACCCTCACGATCCTCACTGATGTGACCAGACTCGTGATCACCCCGCCCGTAAAAGGCCGAGATGTCTCCACGAAGGAGCGGGTCTGGGTTGATGGTCATCCTACTCAAACAATCCGTCGAGGCTGTGCCATGCCCTGAAAGCTCGAGCCGGATTGGACGTCCAGCCGCAAGCCCCCAGCGGACAAGACCCGCCTCGATAAACGGACCGATCTGGGCAGCCGTGAACACGTACTCGACCTCTTCCTCTTCTTCGGCAAACACCGAAGGGGTTGGAGGTGGAGTAGGCTTTGTGGCCGCATAGGTCTTCTCGATGTACTCGCGATACATCTGGTCAGCTCTTGCAAACACCAGATTGCGAATCTGCTCATACCCCATCTCAGGGCTGACCACGACATCGATTTGGAAACACCTGGGATTGCCTCGAACACGTGGTCCCAGACTCGCCGTCGGTGTCCCGCTCTTGGGATCACTGTACGTAACGTAGTACGTCTGAGTACCAACTGGAGTGTTCATGCTCTCCTCTAGGTTGCAATGTCACGAAGGAGTTCGACCGAGCGCAGATGCTCGCTAATCACATGCCGATCTTCGCCCACACCGTCTCCATTGTAGAACCCGACAATGGCATGCTTGATCGCCAAGTTGCGGCCAATGCCGTGCTTGACGTACTTGCCTGCACGCAGAGTCAAACGAGGAGACGGTCCTCCCAGCTCGAAGCTCTGTTTGGTGGCCAGATCACGCAGAGAGTTCGCGACCTCCACGATAGCATCCGCATCTCGCACATCGATTCCGGTCTTGCGGACAACCCACGGAACCTCCCACTCTCGCTTGGGGTACCCAAGCTCGTAGCGGACGAGGCGCTCACGCAGAGCAACATCCATGGGCATGACGCCGACATGACCGCCACCCTGCTCGTTGTCGGTCAGGACAAAGATGACACCGCGCGGCACCTTGACCGTGAGGGTCTCTTCGTCACCACTGGTCTGCAGGTCAAAGCGTCGGGAGTCGTCCATGAGCGGATGCCACGGACCTTCACCTGCAGCGTTCATGCGGCAGAACTCGTCGATGTGGACGATGCCACGAAGCCCACCGTTGTCAGGCGTCGCCTCGATCTGCTCGAGGAACTTGACCATGGCGCTCTTGCGGAACGTGGTCGAGGCCTTCTGAGCCCCGTCCGAACCGAACGCGCTTCGAGCGTTGATGATGGCGGCTCCATCGACCTTGACGTACGGCACATTGCCGAAGTACTTGGCCAAGAGAACGGCGAGCGTGGACTTGCCAGTCCCTCGGGGACCAACCAGCCACAGGTGATGCCCTTCTTCCACATCGATCTTGATGAACGCGAACTGCATCGGATCGATCCAGAACTCGTCACCCATCGGACTCTCCGCAGCCTCGATCAGCTCACGAACGATGTCCACAGTGATGCACCTGGGCCTACGCCCTGCACCGTCGATCGTGACAACACGCACGCTGAAGCGAGCGCCGTCCTTGATCTTGTCAGAGCACCCACCGTCGTTGCGGATCTCGATCCTCAACGGCTGCACCCCACCGAGAAAGCGAGGTGTCAGCTCATCATTGATCATCTCGAAGACAATCTCGCGTTCCTTATGAACGGACATACGGCCTCCTTGCCGTGAGTAGTTGAGTCATTTGGAAGTTGTAAAGACCAACCTCCTTCCTTCAAAACACAATACTTTTCTCGTTCCAACCGAACATACTTGCTCACCCCCCTCGTTGTCATTTCGACCGAGGAGTTCGTATCGACGAGCGGAGAAATCTCGTACGTTCAAGATCTCTCGGCTTCGCTCGAGATGACAAAGACGTGGTAGCCGCGGGCTTTAGCCCGTGTCCGAACGTAAGCAAATTGTGATTTAAAGGAAGAAGCGGTGCACAGAGTATTACCCCCATGCACCGCCAGCTTCTCCGAAGCAGCAACCTAAGCTGCTGGTTATCCCAGTCCGGTAGCGTGCCCGGCCACGGAGCAACAGCATGAAGCGCGAAAGCGCGCTGTTGCTCCGTAGTGGCTCGCGTACGGACGCGTGTGGTATCTAACGTTCCAACCCTCAGCCGCGCGATTCACGCAACCTCAAACAGGGTGGATCACGGCAAGCCGCGTATCGGAGCTGAAACGAATCCAAGACATGCAATCGCGTGCACGATGGAAACGCATCAGGAGACCAGAGGCCTCATCAAAACAATTCACACTCTGAATTACTTTGATGAGACCCGGTGGAGGCAAGCGAAGTTTCCCTCACTCGCCTTCCACCGGTTCGTTCCCGCACATTATCCCTGGCGCATGAGCGTAGCGGGCACAAAATCAGTTGAATCTCAACGGATTTTTTGCAGCGCCGAACGCAGGCACATCACGTTCAGATCCCTCAGTCGCGCGTTACACGCAACCTCGAGCAGGACTAAAGCCGGTCCAGCCGACTCTGTACGAAGATAAAAAGGGCGTCCGCCGTGCGCACAGGGCGCATCCTGAACGCGTGCGGGCATGCAGCTTTGCTGAATGCCCGTGCAGCAACGGCGACTCCGCCGGAAACTGCAGCGCAAGGGCAGGTAGCTCATGTTTGAATCTCTCAGCCGTACGTTACACACGACCTCAAACGAGTTTCAGATGGTAAACCATATGACGGACAGTCCCTCTTTTCAAAGCTCGCTCTCAAGCTCTCAAAAGAAGGACTATGCATCAGTGGCCGCATGCCATCCGAAGCGCGTGTATTCTCTTGGTCAAAGACCAGGAGAATTCGTAACAGGCTGCCTTCCCTGGCGGCATGTTACAGCGCGGAACCGGTCACCCAAGTTCCATTCTCTCACCCGTGCGTTACACACAGGCTCAAACAAGAATCAAGGAATAAATCCCTATGAGTACAAATCCCTCGCACAAAACGTTAATCGTTTAACAGCTTATGTGAAGGATCAGTTGGGTGACCGCACCGATAGCCCGAAGACATCAACGCGGCCACCCAACCGTTTCGTTGCCCATTGCGGGCGGATCGCTTGCATACATCCGTTGCGCGTGTGATGTGATCGGGCACGCGGAGCCTGTCCGGTCAAATCACTGTAATTTCTCCCCTCTCTCTGGGGTGGAATTACAAGCGCTCGTATCGTGGGTCAAATTGCAGACCCTTAGCCGTGCGGTACACACAGCCTCAGCGGGTTGCATGGTTTGGGAGACCAATGCAAGCGAGCAGGTTCTAAGGGGCGACCACACCAGCAACAGCAACAAGTTGTGCGGTCGCTCCTCTTGTTGCACGATTGGTATCCTAGTGCGGCTGACGACCTGACAACACCTGACAGCGCCTGAGCTCGCGAAGAGCTGTCAGGTGTTGTCAGGTGGACCTGCGAGCGCGTCCGATTCTTCGGGCGTGCGAGAGCACGGTCAAGGCCACTCAAATTTCGGTTCCTCAGCCAGGCGATACACCCAACCTACAAACGGTCCCGGACCCTTCCGGGTATGTGCAACTTCACAAGAACCGACAGTATCGACTCTTGAGAAGCCCGGAAGCATGCTGACTTGGATTGTCCGACCCAATTGTCAACAGCCTCCGGTACGTCTCCACAACTTGACTTGCGCCAAGGTATCCCTGTTCGCGTCCGAACGGACACTCCGACGTCGTCAGACGAACGCGAAGCGTGGTTCGGAGTGTCCGTTCGAGTCGATCGCCGTGCGTCATCTAAGCCGAAGGCTGACGCACAAGAGCGAAGCGACTCCACAGGTAACTCATATTGCTTCTCCTCAGCCGTGCGACACACACAGCCTACAAACGGAGCCGCTACCCTTTCGGGTATGTGGAAGATGAGATCCGTATGACCTCTCAAGAATTGACAGTATCAACTCTTGAGAAGTCTGGAGGTGTTGTGGGTATGAGCCACGCAACCTCCAGAACGTCTCCACTTGCCCTACTCAAGAGCATCCCGACAAAGCGCGATTGAGCGGACAGCACGTGTGCCAAAGGCAAGCGCTTGCGCGTCGCGTGCTGTCAGCTTGCAGACAATCACTCCGTCCTCGGAGGGATTGTCAGAGCGCTGCAGTTCGGTGTCACTAGTTAGTAATCGCTCATCCGGGCGCTGCACCCAGACTCCAAACGCGACCACTTCTCCATGCGGAGAATGTGGAGTTACGAGGTCCGTTCGACCTCTCAAGAGCATCCTATCATCGATAAGAAACTTTAGAGAAGCCCGGTAGAGATCGTCATGATCTTACTACCGGTCGTGGCTTCACGTACTCATTTTGGCATGAGTATCCTTTCGCGTGCCTTCTGACAACGGTGCGAGGAGCCGCTGCACAGGAGCAGCGCTGTCAGAAGGTTGTAGCGACCTGTCTTTTAAGGGACGGGAGCGCACGCGACCAACCGCTGAACGACGGGGTCGTTGCAAAGCGATGTTCAGGTACGCCTAGTTGCAATTCCTCAGCCGCGCGATACACACAACCTACATACGGAATCACTCTCTTTCGAGATGTGAAGCGAAGTGCGGGAGATTCCCACGAGCTTACCAATCCTTGATTAGCTCATGGAAACCCCCGACGCTAGCATGGCTAGGTCGGGGTCGTTGTCTAGGGCGAGTCGACCCCTCTCTCGGGGTACCGCTCTCGCCTACGAGACGCGTCACCAAGACCGAACTTGGCCTTGACCTTCAGGTACGGCTGAAGGACCCGGTTGGGAATGGGCTCCCCATCGTAGATCATGGCGCAGAAGCTGATGATGCCCACGACCGATTCGCGGGTCTTCTTGTCGAGCTCGTCCATCTGCAGGACCTGCCCCATGTAGCCACGCCACTTGTGCAGCTTCCACCGAGGGATGCTCAGGCTTCCGTCCGGATGGATCACCAGACCCGTGACGACCGGCTCCTTGGTGGAGCGCTCTTCGTCGCCAGGCTCGGCATCACCGCAGTAGGCCGTCTTGCTGTTGTTGATCTTCCAGCCTTCCTTGCGGATGATGTCCCGGATCTGCTTACGCTGAGCCTTGGTCATCCGATCCAGATCCGTGGAGATGGTCAGATCATCCACGTAGCGACTGTAGCGCCACTGCCCTCCTGTCTCCTCACTCAGCTGACGCATGAGGCGCGAGAGCTTGCGATCGACCGGCATGAGCACGATGTTGAGCACACCAGTGGACGTAGGGAAGCCCTGCGGCAGAATGGACTTACGCCCACCTGCGCGATGGACTTCCACGACACACAGATCGATCAGGACTTCAGAGAGACGCTTGGCCTCGACCTCGTCGAGATCCGTGGCCTGGAGCAGCATGCTCTCGATCTTGGGTCTCAGGTTCGCCATCATCCGCGCACGGTCCGTGTTCGGGAAGGCATCCTTGAGATCCAGGTTGTAGAGCGACCGAGCGAACCCGGCATGCACCTGGGCATTGGTCTTCACACTCGTGCGCGGCTCGCTGCCATGCACGCACATGTGCACCGGGATACGGCGCAGTACGTGATGCAGGATTCCGCGACTGAGAACCTTGAGCGGGTCCTGAGGTGCGTGGATCGTCCGGAAACCGCGACGCTTGGGGCGCCGCTCGAGCCTCCAGGGCTTGTCGTCAGCGTAGAGCGACTGCACCATGTCCCACACCACAGGTGTGGGAGTGGTCTCGCCTTCACTCACGATCACGGCGGTCTCTCGGACCAACCGACAGAGCGTATCTACCTCATACGGCTGCAAGCCGTAGAAACTTTCAGGAACAGACATGATCCTCCAAACAACTCTCACCCGGGCGATTCACCCAAGCTCAACCGAGTTTGTCTGCGTAGTTCAACCGAAAAAAGTTAGATCGGCCTTCCTTTTTACACAAAAAACAATGTTTTGTCAAGCTATTTGCAACAAACCAAAAACGAGGTGTTTTACCTCGTTTTTAAAGAAAACCCTTATTTGTTAAAGATTAACACGTTTTATTCTAAGAGAATTAAGAACAACAGATACAGAAGAAAACGCCATTGCCCCAGCCGCAATCATAGGATTTAAAAGCCCAACTGCAGCCAGAGGAAGAGCGACTACATTATAGAAGAACGCCCAGAACAAGTTTTGCTTAATTCCTCTATACGTTGCACTCGCGAGCCTGATACCTGCAACCACCTTCTCTGGCCCTCCGCCAACAAGCACAATCTGCCCTGCCTCAATTGCCACATCTGTCCCTGTACCCATAGCAATCCCAAGATCAGCTTGCGTAAGTGCTGGGGCATCATTAATCCCATCACCAACAAACGCAACTCTCTTGTCCTTCGCTTGCCACTGTTTCACAACCTTAAGCTTTTCATCTGGCAAAACCTCCGCTTCTATCTGATCGATTCCAATCTCACGAGCAACAGCCTCTGCTGTATTCCTGTGATCCCCAGTTACCATCACCACCTCAAGCCCCATCTCTTTCAGAGCCTTAACCGAACTCTCTGCTTGATCCTTAGGTGCATCTGCAATTGCAAGCACCCCAACAACTTTACGTTCAACCTCAACAAGTACGACTGTCTTTGCCTCACTGCGCCATAACTCGATTTCCTCCTGAAACTCTTGAACACTCTCAAACCATTCTGACTTCCCCACTCTTACCTGCTTGCTATCCACCAACCCCTCAATCCCATTCCCTGCCACTGCCTTCACCTGATCAGCACTCTTAATCTTCAAACCTTGATCCTTGGCATACACAACAATCGCCTGCGCAAGCGGATGCTCTGAGGAAGACTCAAGGCCCGCAGCCAAACCTAGCGCTTCACTGTCAAGTCTTGTATCCGTTACAACAGGGCGGCCTTCTGTCAACGTTCCCGTCTTATCAAAGAGCACAACATCAAGGCGCTTGTTTCTCTCAAGAGCATCCCCACTCTTAATCAGAATCCCTTCTTTTGCCCCACGACCTGTTCCAACCATTATCGCTGTTGGTGTTGCAAGCCCAAGCGCGCACGGACACGCAATCACAAGCACAGCCACAGCCGGAACAAACGATGCATTCAAATCTCCAGTTACAAGATACCAAATCACAAATGTGAGCATTGCAAATCCGATTACAATCGGCACAAACACACCAGAGATCTGATCAACCAATTTTTGCACTGGAGCCTTTTGCTGCTGCGCCTGCTCAACCATCTTCACAATCTGAGAAAGAACTGTGTTTCCACTCAATGCTGTCACGTTAACCTGAATCGCTCCCTGCCCATTTACAGTCGCCCCAAAAACCTGATCACCAACGATCTTTGTGATCGGCACACTCTCACCAGTAAGCATTGACTCATCTACAGACGACTCCCCTTGCACAACCTCCCCATCAAGCGGAATCTTTTCTCCAGGCTTCACCAAAACCTGATCACCAACCTCAAGCTGCTCAACCGGAACATCCTCTGTACTTCCATCTTTACTCAACCGATGCGCCATCTTTGCCCCAAGCTCCAAAAGCCTCGAAATCGCAGCACCCGCACGTCCTTTTGCCCTTGCTTCAAAATACCTTCCAAGCAAAATAAACGCCGTGATTATCGCTGCTGTCTCAAAATACACCTCACCTCCACCAAACATCTGCCACCAACTGAACGCAAGCGCTGAAAACGTCCCCATGGTAATCAGCGTATCCATATTTGCTTTCAAGCGCTTAAGCGTCTTCCATGTTGTTCGATGAAACTCTGCTCCAGGTCCAAGTACTACAATACTCGCAAGTACACCTTGAATCCACGCACTCATACCCACACCAATCACTTCACCAGGCACCTCAATCATGAACATACCAAGCGCAAACACAGGCAAAGCGAGCATGATTGCAATAATGGCACGACGACGTTCAATTTGATCCTGCGCCGCAACCCGCTCTTCTCCAAACTCCTCCAAGCCATATCCCATTTCTGTGACAACGTTTCGCAAACGATCTTCCTGCAACTCATCCGATGACTCAATTGAAGCTTGAGCAAGGGCATAATTTACATTCGCACGCTTAACACCATCTAGTTTTTCAAGTTCGTACTCGATATTCACCGCACATGAAGCACAGTGCATTCCACTAATTTTCAATGTTGTTTTTTTCATATCATTCCTGCGGTAAAACAATTATTGTTCCTTTTGACATACCCATTGAGCAGCTAAACGTATGCTGACCTACAGATGTTGGGGTAAACGAAATGGTATTGTGTCCTGAAGTTAACCGCTCAGCAATACCCAAGCTTCTTGAAATGATTGTATCAAAACACCCCATGAACCTAGGGCCATAAATCTCCCAATCAACCGGGACCCCCTCAACAACCGTTAACACGTCTGGAGAATAATACCCTGCACTCGCAACCTCCATCTGAATAAGTTGTCGCCCATCAACAAGCAGAAATTGATCTTCGGTCACGGCTGCATACGCCCCGTCAGATTCTGGCAACGTAATACCAAGCACTGTCATCCCATTCTGGAACTGAGATAAACCTATCACAAGCACGAGTACACCTGCCACCTGAGTCATTTTTTTCAAACCCGGTCCTTTTGCAAATGACGTAACCGCACCAAGACCAAACAGTGCAGGAACTGTCCCTAGCGCGAAAACCATCATGATCACAGCTGCTGCTGCAGGACTTCCTGTTCCCAAAGCAAACAACTGAACCGACTGAGTAAACCCACACGGTAAGAAAAACGACAACGCACCCAAAACAAAAGGAATCGCAGGATGATCTGAATCCTGGAGCTTCAAGATTCTCTTGGAGATGAACTTTGGAGGACTTACCTGAAATCGCCCTGGCGGGACAAGTTCAAGAAGATTCACACCAATACCAAGCATGAGCACCGCAATCACTAAAATGAACACCGCATTAAGCGAAGGAGTCAGTACCAAAAGAGACCCCACAAATCCAACAATCGCCCCAAACACACCAAAACCAATAAAACGACCTAGATTGAATAACACGTGTGGACGGAGTCGATCTCGAGCCTTTTCAGTAGAGTGACGCTTTGCGTGACTTGCGCTGAGTGCAAGAATAAGTCCTGCAAGAACAGCTGTGCACGATGAAACCGAAGCAACCAAACCAATTCCAAAAATTGCAAGAAGGCCAGCGCTATTTTCAAACGTAGGTGCAAAATCAAGCACTCCAAACGAACCAAGTATGTACCAAGTGAACCAAACAATCACAGCTACTCCACCGATTCTTTTCCAGTTAATAGTTTCTTTTTTTGACATAACAAAAAACACAAATGATTTATTAATGAGAAATTCATCTGTGTCTTATTCTCTTTTTTGAATTGTCAGTATCTCTCTTGGATCTCGATAAGACACCTCAACAGGAACAAGTCGCTCAAACCTTGGCATGCTCGGCACCTGAACAGACACAACAAGCGAAAGAACCACAAGCACGATCACAATGAACACCGATGCCACCTGAACATCATCCGTCGCTGCCATGTAACAATGCACAGCACATGCTGGATCCATCTCCTCCTGCCCCATCATCTCATGCTGCATCTGCATTCCATTCCCGAGCGTCTGAGAAACAAAAAGAGCACCGAGAACGATCGATGCAAGCACAATCAAACTTAATACTCTTCTTACTGACATGCTATGAAAGTCGTTTTTGTCCACCAATCTCTTTGATATGACGAAGCACCTCCTCTGGAACCTTATCTTCCCAATCACCGCCTTTTCCAATAGCCTCACGAATCTCAGAAGATTTAATTCCGGGAACCTCAGAGATGTTCTGCACCTCAAGCTTTCCTTCAAACAAATGCTTCATTTCTTCATCTCCTGACCAAAGCTTATCAACTGGACCAACAAGCTCAAGAACCTGATCCACCCACTCCGGAGTATTCTCAAACTCAGGAAGCTCAACAAAGTTCACATCAAACATCGGAATAATATCATCCGCCTGCAGCGCACGTTGCATCATATCCTTTCTCTCTTCCATGCTAAACGGCCGATCCTTTCCCTCTTTCTTCCCCATCACTCCAACAACCATCTTTCCTGCAAGTTTTGTCATCCCAGCAATCACAAGATGATGTCCCTTATGATACGGCTGAAAATGACCAATAAATAATGCTGTAGGTTTTTGCATATTAATCGTAACTTTCTACTTTCTTTTCTAAACGACCAACTAATGTATTCAATTGGTTTACCTCACTTCTTGCGGCTAGTATCTTCTGGTCATCCTTTGCCTCTTCTGCAGCAGCCAAATCATCTTGTGCTTTCTCGAGATCAGCTCTTGCATCATCAAGCATTTTCCCAAACTTATCTCTTTCTGAAATCTCTCTTTCTGAAACCCCAAGAATTCTATCTCTAATAGAATCAACGCGTTTTCTTGCTCTCTGCGGCGCAGGTGCAGCTTCCTGAGCAGCACGCCTATCACCAAAACGATGGAATGGCTGCTTTTCGATCAGCGGCTGCCTCTTCTCTGGCTGCATCTCTCGCTCTTTTCTCTTCATTGAGTCTCCTTACTCTCTTTGCCCCTTCAGATTCTTGTGGGGACGGATTAAAACTTTGTCTTCCACCATCTAAAACCATATGTATTCGATTAATGTTTACTCTATTGTGCCACAGCTCCAGTAACTTGCAAATACACCTCATGAACTCCCTCAACAAGCCTCTTCTCAGAAAACCTCTCTTTCACCGCCTTTTGCATATTCGGCCCCAACCGTTCTCTTTGATTAATAGCCACGCCGATCGCCTCAGCCACACTCCTTGGATTCGACTCAGCCACAACACCAGAAACACCCTGCTCAACAATCTCAAGAACTCCACCAACATCCACAGTCACAACAGGCAGTCCTGCTGCACCAGCCTCAAGGAGTGAATAAGGAAACCCCTCAAACTCAGACGTGAGCGCAAACACATCAAGCGCCTTGAGCACACTGGCTGATCCCTCTCGAAACACCACGCGGTCAGAAACACCAAGACTCTTTGCAAGCTCGCGAAGCTTTGTCTCAGATGGACCTTGCCCTATCAAGCAAAGCACAGCATCACGTTTTCCAATTCGCGCAAAAGCGCTGATAAGCAGACTCAGATTCTTCACAGGAACATACCGAGCCAAGCTTCCAACAACCGTTACGCTCTGCGACAAACCTAGCCGCTCTCGAGCTTGATCTCGATGCAAAAAATCAATCTCCCCCACTCCTGTATGCACAACGGATGTTTTCTCTTTCTCAATATCTAAAGACGACAAAAGCACCCTCCGATCCTTTTCACACACAAACAAAACATGATCACTCAGAGGTAAATACTTGGACAAAAACGGTCGGTACACCTTCCCCTTGATCCCTTGATCAGAAAAGTAACTCAAGCCATGAACAGTAACGATTGTTTTTGCGCCCTTCTTCTTCGCAATTGGTATTCCAGCAAACGTATGAGAACTATGAAAATGCACAAGGTCAAAATCATGAGCATCCAAATACTCACCAAACGCTTTTTTAAACTGCAAACTCTTTAATGGATTCCAGGAACGCTCAAGTGGCAACCGATCGATCTCAACAGGAATCTGCGCATCAAGCCAGTCTCCCTCGGACCCACACACAACACGAACCTTATTCCCACGAGCAACTTGATCACGAACTAACTGAGACACATATGTCTGTGCCCCACCATGATCTGCTTGTGTGATTACGTACAAAATATTCATACTCTAATCAACGCCATGAGCATGCCAAACGCTTTTTTAAACTGCAAACTAATCACTGTCTTTAAAACCCAACCTGCTGTTGACCAATAAAACCATAATCTCCCCCAAACCCCTTTCTTTCCTAGATCTTGATAAATGTGAAGTCGATTCTCTGTTTCTCGATACCCTGTCTCAAACGAACCCTCTCTCCCTGAAGGAGAATGTTCATGCACAGCTCGCGCACCAGGATCAACAACCGTGTGAAGTCCCGCTTGCTTTGCACGCAGAAAAAAATCCACATCCTCAAGCGCATTGCGCCCAAGTGAAAACTCAGTAAATCCACCCAACCGTTTTACATGTTCAGCATCATAAGCAAAAAGCCCACCATGTGCATAGTAGCCCTTCTGAGCACTGCCAACCCCATCATTCCACACCTGATACCCAACCGCAGTTACATCCCAATCAAACTTTGATGAAAGACAAAAAAACCTGCGATACAGACGCTCAAAAAAACCAATGCGCCGATTGTTCACAATAACTCCCCCAACCCCCAAAAGCTCTTCACTCTCATGCTCTGACCACACTTGAAACAACGATGAAAAAAATCGAGGTTCAAGAACAATGTCATCATCAAGCACAACAAGCACCTTGGCGCTCACATTCTCTAAAGCAAGATTTCGTGATTGAGATGATCCGCGCTGCCTATCAGTCTGATCTTTCCGAAAATAGACAAGCTCAATCCCAACCGATGCACAAGCATCTCTCATCCACCCAACCACCTCATCCCCTAGCACGTCATCATCTACAACAATCAACTCCTGTGGCACCACCGTCTGCGCCACAATAGAACGAATGCAGCGCCTTAGCTCTTGTTCACGTTTATAGGTTGGAATTGTGACACTAAATGTCATACCGTCTTTTTAAGCACCTCCTCAAACTGCGCAACGATCTTGCGTGCATCAAACATGTCTGCGCGTTGCTTCAACAAGTCAGGGTCAACAGGATTGATAACTGCCTGATGAATCGCTTTTGTCATTCCTTCAACATCTCCAATAAGTACAAGCTTCCCAAACGCCCCACCTTCCAAAATTTCAAAAGGCCCACTAGGACAATCAGAGCTCACCACCTGCACCCCAAGCGCCATTGCCTCAACAAGCACGCGACCAAACCCCTCAAAGCGACTTGGGAGCACAAGCACATCAGATGCTGCGATATATCCATACGGGTTATCTTTCCACCCCAAAAACTCAACCATGTGCTCAATATCATGTGTATGTACCCAATGTTTGTAATACATCTTATCTGGACCATCACCCACCAACCTTAGTCGATACCGACCAGGCTGCTGCTCATGAAGCCTCTTCATTGCACGCAAAAGCGTAGTGATAGCCTTCTGCCCCTCCTCCAAACGACCAACATAAATCAAATCATGTTTTCCGTCTTTAAAACGACGCTCATCCCTTCGAGCTTTCTCACGAACCAACTCAAGAGAAAACGGATTATAGATAACAGTAATTTTTTGCAATGCCACCGGGCAAATATCTCCAATCATTTTCACAAGCCCCTTTGAAACAGGGACAACCGCTTGGCTAAACCAACTTGAAAACCACACATGCCTACGCAACATCTTGTCATCTGGATCAAACCCCTGATTCATCGCTATAACTGGAATTCTTGAGATCACCGACCACTTAGCAAGCAAGACAAGCGTGGAAATATGCGGACTTGCCCCCACAATCAAATCAGCCTGTTCTTTCAGCAAAATCATGCGAAGCTTTCCAACAGCCTTTCGAGCACGAGGCACATGAAGAACCTCTACACGAACTGTGTCTGGAAAACGTTTTTCAATGTATTCCCTTTGTGTTCCGTCGTTTACCAATGCAACAAATAACAGATCAAAATCTGCCTTGCAAATATGCTCTGCTAAAAGCAAAGCGTACTGCTCAATTCCAGCAGCACCACTCGCTTCCCAAGGAAGAACAAAAATGATCTTTTTCTTACTCATGATTTGGAATAAATGTTTTCCCTGTCGCACTTTCAGGTGTTGGCAGCTCGTTAAGATCACACATGGTTGCACAGAGAGACTCAAGCGCACCCTCTTCGATTTCCACACATTGATCCATGCCCTCATTCGCAATCACAGCAATACCTTTTTGAGAATCATCCGTTGAATCAAACCCATGCATACCAATGTACTTATCATCCTGACCATGAAAATAATCTGGAAAAATCCCAGTCCTCACATCAGCCTTCCAAATCATCTCCCCATACCACTCAGGGTTATAAGGAATCTTCCGCGCCTCTCGATATTCCTGAGTAATCCACTCTCCACCTTCTGTTAGATTCTCTTTTAGATATGGCACAAGCACTTGTCTTGCCTTTGGTTTGAAAAACCAAAACCGCGCCAGTGTTGAATCAAGAAACATAAGGTAATCCTTTCCGTGCACCAACTTGTGTTCTTTCGCTTTTTTCTCAATCATTCCCCACACATCAACATACTCTGTGCAATCAACCATCCCATGATCACCACAAATAACCACCCAAGGATTCTCAAACCTCTCCTCCATGGCTTCTTTGAGTTTTCGAACGCGCTCATCAACGCTCTTTACAGCATCATGCCTTGTCTTGCTATCAACACCATCTCGATGCACAAGCCCATCCGTATCTGAAAACTGCACAAAAAACACTTGCCCTCCTGCACGAATTTCATCAAGTGCTGCGTGCATGGTTGGCTCGTCGTGACCTGAGACTGGAGCCATGTAATATTTATAATCGATTCCTGCAGCACGATACTCATCAAAGAGTGTTCGAAGTGGAAGTGTTCCCTCCTGATCAATCGGGGTCATGTCCTCAACAACAGAAATGTGATGCAGAATCTCTGACGGAATACGCCCAGGCGGAGCCCACTCAGTAAAAATCTTTGGCAGTTGATTGATAAACTTCCGAGATACTTTATACAAAAAACCACCTGGCTTAATCCTTTTTAAAATAAACGTGAAAGGTCGGAGCAGCTTAAACGGCGATGTTTTTGGATCACGAATATACATGGTGTAATTCCCATGTGTCTTTGAATCTGCACCAGTAAAAATTGCGGATCGCTGTGTGAACCCAGACGACGACACAAGTTTTTTCACATACACGCTGGTCTGAGCCAACTTGTAAATTGTCGGAGAATCTTCAGGATTAATGTAATCCCAACGATACGCATCCAACAAAACAAACAAGACACCCTTATCTCTCCCTACAGGCATCTTTAATTCCTCTAAGTTGTCCATAATATACTCCGGCTCGAAAAACCGGAATGAAAATTAGCCACTTTATAAAAAACGAAAATGAAACAAAATTTGTGAATAAAAACAAATAATCCAACAACACTGCTTTTACCCATCGAAGCACAGCTCCAAACAATCCGTATGAACGAGAAAAACCTGTATCAAACATCCCAAGCGCAAGTGCCTCACGATAAAAACGCTTTGTCACTCCTCGCAATGTCTCTCTGTGAGAATGAAACACACGGCTCTTTGGTGTATACACGATTTTGTAACCACGCTCGCGAGCTCGAATTGCCCATTCAATATCTTCAGCCCCTGTAAGAACCTCATCAAAATCCATCTTCCGCCACACATCAAGGCGCACAGCATTATGCGCATTGGAAAACAACTCACCTCCTGTGTCACAAGATGCATCCCCATCTGGATACGCCTCCTTCAAACCCTTTCGCTCAATAATCCCCGCATCATCAAAAGGAATCTGCTGCCCGTATGTTCCAGCCACCCTCTCATCAGTAAAAGGCCTCACAAGCTCCTCAATCCAACGATCATTCTCAGGTAAACAATGCGCGCTAATCCCAACAGCAACATCTCCTCTAGCAGCCTCAAGCCCAACGTTTAGTGAGTACCCAAAGGTAAACGATTCTGGAGGAATCTCAATCACGTGACAACCAAAACTTCTTGCAATCTCAACCGTTCTGTCTGTTGACCCAGAATCCACAAGAACAATATCAACAGGTTGAACCGTTTGCTTCTTTGTCATCTCAAGCAAAGGCTCAAGACTTCCTGCTTCATTCTTTGTTCGAATAACGAGCGAAACATTCATATTTAATGATGATAGGTTTCCCAAAGACGCGTGCACATCCTAGCCAGCGCGCACGAATCATCTACTGCACATGACTCCTTGAACCACAATTCTGCCAAACGCACCGCCTCTCTATTTTGATTGCGCAACGCAAGCTCAACAACTCTTTCAGTGCGGCGAAGTTGATGACCAGGAACAAGACGCTCCTTGTACACAACTATTTTAATCAAATTCTTACACTTACTCAAAACGGATGTGGTTGTCTTTTTAAATGGATCATCATGAACAAGTATCTCATACCGATCGAGAAAGAACGAACGCGCTTGCTGATAAAACTGCACATGATCAACATCGAGCGGGTCAAGCACTCCGAGCTTGATTCCGTAAGCCTGCGAAACAAGATCCCTAGTTCCAAACAACGCTTTATGCTTGCTCCGCTGTTGCCGATACGAAGTTGCATACTCCCCTTTCTCAATAAGCTCACCAATAGCCGAAGCAATAACCGCCTTACTTATCTGAAGCACAAAACGACGTCTGTCATATTCCTCAAGCTTCTCTTCCTTGAAAAAAGCTTCCGGTGTGAGCTCAAAAAAACAAATAAGTCGATTGCGAAGCTGAATTCGAGCCTCCTCCAAATCAATTAACGTTGCGTCAACGCAGGGTGCTTCACCAAGAACATCTTCCCCCCAAACAACTTGACTTGACTTCAGGTCACAAACAAACACACTTGGATCCATTTTCCCAAACGCACTACGCGTAATCGCACCCAAATCCACAAACCGAATCCCAACCTTCTCTGCAAGCTCTTTTGAAAGCTCATCCAGCACAGCTCGTGAGACACGTGACGTTGTAATGAGCAAAAGATCATAATCATTATGCGGTCGCAGCACACCATCTTTATTAATCACACTTCCTTCACCTCTACCAAACCCACCACACAAAAGAACAGACACAAGATTTTTCCCAAATGCACCACAAAGTCGCTGCACAATAACACCAAGATCTGACTCAATCTTCTCATCAACCCCCTCAAAATCTAGCACTGTATATTTTGACATACTAGCGTCCTGACAAATTCAGCACATGCAAAACCGTCTTGATCAAAATCTCCAGATCAAACATGAGTGACCTGTGCTTTAGATAGTATAAGTCGTATTGCAATTTTCTACGAGAATCCTCAACGTCAGATGCATACACATGAAGCTGTGCCCAACCCGCCAGACCTGGAAGGATCTCTGTTCGATGATTATAAAACGGAATATGATCAGCAAGCTTCTCGCACAAATGAGACTGCTCTGGTCTTGGTCCAACCAAACTCATATCCCCCCTAAGAAGGTTGATACATTGCGGCACCTCATCTAATCGCGACTTACGTAAAAACGATCCAATACGGGTAATCCGCGGATCATTTTTCTCTGTCCACGTATCCGTTCTCGTCCCCGTACGCATTGATCGATACTTGATCAGCTTAAACGATTTCCCCTGCAAAGAGTAACGATCCTGTTTGAAAAACACAGACCCTTTACCTGACAATTTGATAAGCACGGCAATAAACGGAAGCGTTGTCACAAAAAACACACCAATGATAAGCCCAGAACAAATATCACCTAAACGCTTCGCTGTGTCATACAACCCCTTTCGAGACCGAACCAAAAACCACCAGTCACTCAAGTCATCTAGAGACACTCGACGATAGTAATCCTCATAAAATGCTGGATACGAAACAATCGTTGCGCCTTTTGAGTGAACTTCCTGCAATCTAGCAAGCGTGCTCCGGCTAAGCTCCTTAACATCTCCGACTACAAACCATGACCGCTCACATCTTGCTTGTCCAAATCGATGATCTTCATGATCAAATGAGATTGACTGCCTCAAATGTAAGCTGTGATTCCTCTTAATTTCATTATCAGCCTTTAACTCACTCCACTGCTTCCTAAGGCCAACAAAGTACACATCCGTCACTGCATGCCGATGGAGGAAGTACCTAAGAGAAAAGAGCCAACCAAAAAGCAATGCACTTGCAATGAGGAACTGAGCAAGTAAAAATCGACGAGGGGTAAGGATGAGATCTGGCTGAAGATAAAAAACCAAAACAGCAAACACAAGATTAAACGCCGAAGCATTCAAGAACCCTCCAACATAATCTCTAATATGTTTATGTCTCCACGGATCAAACGCACCGAACGCAAACAACGCAACCACCCAAACAGCAAAGATAACGGAAAACAATGTGATGTGCGCAGAAGTTTGAGCAACTGACAATCCCTCTGGATACCAAACCCCAAGCGTCCAATGTAAACTCAGGCACAAAAAACCGACTGACGGGAGAATCAGTAGAAAAAACTGGATTGCGTGTTTAGATCTTTGCTTCATAGGTTCATTAATCCTGCAAAAACTGTTCTACGAGCGGATGTTCATTTGGTGATATCTCAAGCAAGTACTCGCCTGTTTCAATCGCCATCTCAACATTACCTAAGGCAAGATAAGTCCCCACCAGAATCTCGTAGAACTGATATTCCTCAGGATGTATTTCAATCAAACGATTCAAAAATACAAGCAACTCTTCAGATTGCCCGTTCTCTGAAAACCTCATGATAAGCCACAACGCAATCGTGTGATCTGCATCGTAAAACTCGTGATCGAGCGCGCGATATAAAACCTCAGCCGCCTCATCAAAACGCTCTTGATCCAAATACAGCTGCCCCAAAATCCCTAGCGCCTCAGCATCAGTCGGAGCTTTCTCTGCAGCTTCTTCTGCAACCGCAATGGCTTGATTGGTATCACCACTTAACTGATACATATGCGCAAGCGAGACCATCCATTCAACCCGATCAGGAGCAAGTTGCTCTGCTTGATCAAACACCTCAAGAGAACGCTCAGTAAACACCTCAAACTCAGGATCAGTTTCTACAGCAGAGGCTGCTCTGAGCGCCAAAAACGCAGCGTATTTGTCCCAATGCCTAGCACGCAAAGGTCGCTGCGACACCAAATGCTCAAATGATTCTTCTGCTGCATCAAACAAGCCAACAAGATGCTCATACTGCGCATCTGATTGCATGGCGTACACAAGCACATCAAACTGTGTCTCAGGAATAAGCCGAGGCCCAAGAAGCAGCGTTTGCTTATCATTCAAAGCCACTGCATCAATCACAGCTTGTTGAGGACTCTCATTAAGCATTGCCTTGCTGCTGAGCGTTGCATGCACAGCCCCATAATACGGGAGCACAACAAACACAACCGAGAAAAACATCACAACCACAGCCGCCGAACTGATCGGCACAACCATCTTCTGTTCTTCAAAGTCTTTCTCTGATTCTGAAACATGAAAAGCAGCAAGCGAGACAAGTAATGCAAATGGGATCAAAGAACCAACGGTTTCAAACATGAAGAAAACATTTCCAAGATAAGCCACAAGCGCAGCCAAGAACCATTCACTGCGCTCTTTTCTCCAAAACGCACGAACAAGAAAGAACAAAAATGCAGCATAAGCAAGCAAAGCAACAATTCCGCCTGCTGTCAGTAAATCCAAGAAATGATTATGAGGTTTGTCCGGCCACGTGTCTGAGAGCTCGTACAACTCTGCTGAGTATCGCTCATCCGCAATCTTGAAATAATTATCAAAACCTAATCCAGGCAAAAGATTATCCTTTGACTCCTCCAAGGCAAACGCCCAATAACTCAACCTTTGTGATGAAGTCTCTGAATAAAAATGCGTAAGCCGATACGGAAGACTTCGCTCAGGAGCAAATGTCCAAGCCAGAGCAAATGCCATTGAACAAAGCACAGCAAGCACAACAAACCCACTGAGAAGCTTCCGTCGCTTCTTCTGATCTCCTGCCTTAAACGCATACACAAACCCACCAACAACTGCACCTGCAACAAGCCCAATGAGCGCCGCCCGCGTCCCTGACGCCAAGATAGCAAGCAAGATCACACCAGCAGATCCAAAATACAAATGCTTCTTTCTCTCACAAACACCCAAATAAATCGCCATGAAAAACGGAATGATCAGAAAGCTCGCAAAGTACGCTGGGTTCCCAAACACACTTGATACGCGTGGAAGATACGGCTCAGCCATAGTCGGCAGCCACCCCACATATTCAAACAATGCGTACACAGAAGCCAAAGCCGCCCCACCAACAAGCACGATCATTGAGTGCCGCCCGAACTCCTTCCCCCATCGAAGGTGTGCAAATCGTAAAAGCACTACAAACACCAAAATGTGCGCAAGGAAAAACAAACCTCCCACACGATCCATATTCCCCAAAAAACTATTCCAAGGATCAATCCCAAATGCAGAAGCAACAACGAGAGCAAGGAAAAAACCAACAAAACTGAGAACTACCGGATCACGCCAAAAGCCTTTTTGACGATTCTTTAAATACAGATACAAAAAAACGGGAACTAAAAGTTCCACCAAAATCATGAACGAAATCTTCTTTGCATTTTGAAACGGAGCATAAATATGTGGAAAAACCACAAGCGGTGTCAAAAGCACCATCAAAATCCCCCAATAATAGATCGTTTTCAAGCTTTTTTCCATATGTTTTTGTGGTCTGTAGTATAGCAAATACTCAATAAATAGCTATGTTTTCTCAATTCAATCAAACGAAAACTTTGAAATAGAAAAACCCTGACATTGCTGCCAGGGCCGTGTGACTACGGCATGGACGCACCATCAGGGAGACGACCTTCCCAGGGTGTGATGTAGTCGATCGCAGGATTGTGAACCAGCCTGGAGCAGCCAGTCTCCGAATCCGTCTGGTTGTGATAGCGCAGGATCGAGACATTGGCCACGACCTGATGGTCACGGTACATCTGCTCGACCTGCTCGATGGTCCAGCCCTCGAGCACCTTCTGCAGAAGCAGGAGCCAGTGCGCATGACCGACCACAGCGATCTTCTTGCCAGCGTACTTCAGACGCAGCATGAGCAGGAACTCGTGCACACGACGCTCCATATCCGCCCAGCTCTCACCCGCGATCGGGCGATGATGGTACGGACCACTCGCTGCCAGACGACCTGCCTCGAACGGGAACTGGATCGCCATCTGCTGACGCGTCAGCACATGCTCGATTCCACGATCTCGCTCAGCCAGACGAGGATCCTGACGAATCTCTCTGTCCGGGAAGCAGATGTCTGCAGTCTCGCAGGTTCGCTTGTAGTACGAAGCAAAGATGCGATAGAGAGCATCCCCACTGTAATGCCCAGCAAGCCAGTCCCGCGTGAACCCAGCCTGAGCTTGTCCAAGCTCGGTCAGAGCATAGCGATTGCTCGCCAGCGGGTTGCGAGCACGCTCTTCACGCGTCATCACATTCCCTTGGCTCTGTGCATGCCGGATGAACAGCACCTCGTCAGGAAAAGCCAGTTCTCTCAGTGACATGAATTACCTCTCCCCGCGCGCTAAAGAGGGTTCTCTTTCTTTAGTACGGGAGAAAAGAAAACTACATGAAACAAGCTTTTCCGTCAATTGAGAGATACCATATAAGTACCGATCGGCACTTATATGGTATCTCTCAAAATACTCAATAAACGAAAAATACCTAAACTAGGAATTATTGACAGATGAATAGAAAAACCCCGACATTGCTGCCAGGGCCGTGCAGCGCTAGGCTGCGGCAAGCTCCCAGAGATAGACCGTACGCTTGCATGTCTGAGAACGATCGAGCTCCTCGATCCCACTGACCTTCACCAGAAACGAAGGCGGGATGTCCTCGAGCGCTCCGTCCGAAAGCCGAGGGCCATGCGTGCAGTCCAGCGCCCGTAGGTTGAGCTCACGCCCACCCTGAGCAAACCAGCTCCGAAGCTTGTGAACCGCCACTTCCTCGGACACGCTCCCATTCGAAGGAACCGCCACCTTGAAGTACGAGGTATTCCCCCAGTTCATGGGAAACTGAGACTTGTCCCGGTTGAAGTCCGGATCCGAACTCGTGACCTCCACTGCAAACACATGCAGCATGAAGTTGCTCGGATGCCACTTGGGCAACTCAACCTTATTCCGACCAGAAAACCGCTCGTACAGGAATCCTCTTACAGCATCCAGAAAGGAGATCGTCATCTCTTTACCCCCTTGGAGTTATTGCTCTTGCGGAGCCCCTAAGCTACTACACCCACATCACCATGTCAACCATAGGCTATTTTCAACACCAAAACGAAGACCGCACCAATTGCGTTAGGTGCGGTCCGTCCAGCCGACCAAGTCAAACTTGGCAAGAGCTGGTTCGCTGCCTTTCTCAGGTGTTGTTGAAGCGGGCTCGAAACCAAAGGTATCGAATCACCCCAACGAACAAGAGTGTCGAGCTGAGAAAAAGTGCCAACGAGATCACCCACATCTCTATAGAGCGGAAAATCCCACCCTAACGAACGACCTGAGTTAGCACAAAAATAGGGCTTTGTCAATGGTTTAATGGAAAAAACACCACAAACCCGTTGATTTATCCCAACGATATGCTACAATCTCCGCGGATGACTTAAGAATAGGAATGCGCTCCCGGATGCTTTGCATCCGTATCGCTCCGCTCGGGCCTAGAAAATACGCAAGCGTCTTTTCTAGACCGCTCGCTACGCTCCCGGATCGTCTAATGGCAGGACGCCTGGTTTTGGTCCAGGTAATCGGGGTTCGAATCCCTGTCCGGGAACCACATAAAACCGACAGCTTTTGCTGACGGTTTTATGTTTCTGGACAGCGTCAGTCAGAAAACTTCGCTGGTTCATCAGGAATGTGAGCGAGAGAACTCACTCTGACAATTCCGAGCGAATGAGTCGTTTCGTCCGGCTCTGCTGGACCATCTCTGTTCGCCAAAAACCACCCACATGGTCTCACTCCAGCGTGCAGCTCCATGTTTACACACAAACCACCAACTCTAAACGTAAGTTTTTTGACAAACCTAATCGAACACATGACAATAAACCTGCCCCCCTCCGTTCAATCGGTGGGTTTTATATACTCAAAATAATAAACTCAACGACACAAATTCTCGTACGTACGAGAATTTGTGCAGCACTTAACAAAAAAGTTCTTTTCCTTGCTTTTCGTAAATATAGATACTTTTACACAACACATTTTCTCGTACGTACGAAAAATGCAGAATCATAAAAACCCACACTTAGCCAACACAAACAAAAAACAACCGTCTTCCACGGTTGTTTTGTTATCATCTACACCTTCAAATACCTCCTCATTGCCAAACTCGTCGACACAAGCGTTACCACCACCAGCACAAGCAACTCCAACCCATAAATCATAACCCCATTTGTTGCAAAGTATTCCACAAGCCCAACCGTCTCTGTTCCAAAGTAAACATTAAACCGGGGCTCAATCATGGCAAGCACTGGATACATAAGCGCCACTGTTCCTCCCACTGCAAGCATGCTAAGTAGAACCATCTCAAGGAAGAACGGCGCCTTGATGAACCAATTTGAGGCTCCCACAAGCCGCATAATCCCAATCTCTTCCCGATGAATATAAATCCCTATGCGCACCGTATTAAACACAATCAAGATCGCAATAAGCATGAACACAACCGACAGCGCCACACCAAAGGCCCGAATCTTATCAGTGGTGTCTTGAATGCGCGTAACAATCTCCTCATAATTTGAAAAATCTTTCTCTCGAATCTCATCAGCAAACGCTGGATTTTCAAGTGAGTCCAAGATGAGCTCAAAATCCTCAGCCGAGTTCGCCTTCACAATCAACGTCGGCCCAAACGGATTATCTTCAATCTCCTCAAGCGAGGCCAAAATCTCCTCATCAAGAGCATGGCGTTCTACAAACTGTTCGTACGCCTCCTCTGCTGAAATCGTCTCAACATCCCTCACCTGCGCTAGGCTGCGCATGTACTCAACCGCACCATTAATCGTTTCCTCACCTGCAGTCTCATGAAAATACACCGAAACCTCAATCCGATCTTCAACAAATCCAATCGCCTTCTCTGTCACCACATTCATCACAAGCAAAATGTTGATCGTGATAAGAGTAAGCAAAAGCATGCTCACTGTGATAATGGAAAGCCAAAAATTTCTCCAAAAATTCTGAAAGGCAAATTTTGAAACGCGAAATGAACTTACAAACATATTAAATCTTATATCTTCCCTCTTCGACGTCAGAGACAACCTGACCGTCATCAAGAGAAATAACGCGTTTCTTAAGTCGATTCACAATCTCACGATCATGTGTCACAAGCACAACCGTTGTGCCAAACTCATTGATTCGTTTTAGAAGATCGATAATCTCCCGCGCATTGAGCGTATCCAAATTCCCTGTTGGCTCATCAGCAACAAGAATCTTTGGTGAATGCACAAGCGCACGCCCAATAGCCACACGTTGCTGCTCACCACCAGAAAGCTGATGAGGATAACGGTTAGCCTTGTCCCCAAGATCAACAATGTCAATCACGCGCGGGACCACATCTCGAATACGCCGCGGCTTTACACCTGCAACCTGAAGCGCAAACGCAATATTCTCCTGAACAGTCTTTTTCTTTAACAGCTTGTAATCCTGAAACACCACACCAATTTGCCTGCGAAGCAATGGAACGTCTCGATCTTTTATCCGAGTGATATCCCACCCACCAATCTCAATCTTCCCATGCGATGGACGCTCTTCTGCAAACAAAAGTTTAGCAAGCGTGGACTTCCCAGTACCGCTCTGCCCCACAATGGAAACAAATTCTCCAGGTCTAATATGGAGACTCACACTGTCCACACCAACAACATTGGGGTGGTACATCTTTGAAACATTTTTAAATCGAATCATGCATTTATTCTAGTTCATCGCCTTCTATGATACCCTATGAACGTATGAGTGAACAAGCGCCAGACAATCAAAAATACACCTCCTTTGAGCTCCCCAAAGCACCAGAGCAAGAGCAACAACCTCAAGGTCAAGAACAAAAGGTTGTTGAGCTTAAAGAATCACTAGAAGCAAAACAAGAACTCACAACTTGGACAGAAAAAATAGTTGAAGATGCTCTTGATGATCTTCAGATTGAATTTGACTTCAACTTTCACGAAGAAAACTTTACCTTTCACGGACGCGAACACTCACAAGATGTTATTGACCGATCTGCAACCATACTAAGAACCATGCAATCTGAAGGAGGGCATGTCAGCGAAAAAGACGTTGCTCTGGCTAAAATCGCTGCAGCATACCATGATGCAAAGCAAGAATGGGTAGTGAATGATCAGTGGAAAGAAGGAAGTGATGATGCAAAATTTGGAAAAAAACTTCGTCAGCGCAAAACAAGAGACAATGAAATCAATAGTGCGAAAAAAGCTATTGAAGCAATGCGTTATGCCAACAAGGGTGCGGGAAAAGAAATTTTCACTCAAATAGACATGGAACGTGTTGCTGATGCCATCGAAGGCACCATTCCTGGCTTTGATCCAGATCTTGGAACAGTTGTCCAGCCATCAGCAGAATCCTCACAAGATATCATCACCCGAGCCATCGCACTTGCCGACCTGGGTGAGGCAGGTATGTCAGGACCCAAAGCATTCCTTGATGGAGGCGATAAGCTCTTCATGGAAGAAAACATTGACATGTGGAATCTTGATCCAGCAAAACTTTCTGATGAGCAAAAGGTATATTACAAAAAACGCATGGACGGATGGAATGGATTTCAACCAATTTTTGCAAACGGAAGAAAAGAAAAGCTTAGTGATGAACTAGCAACACTCCCTGACGAATCCCGCACCCACCTAGAAAAACTCTTCAATAAATTCGATGCATCAGTCAAAGCTGCCACAGCGCGAGCAAAGATCAGAAAAGGAATGAACTTTGACGAGCTCTATACCTCCATGGGTTTTATGGACTTTGCTGAAGAACGTAATGCAGCCTAATATGAACATTGAACAAAGATTGGACATTATCGAAGAACGAAATAAACGCGTAGAAGCTGACAAAGCTTGGGAGACAAGCACCTTCCGCGTAATCTCCATCACCCTCATCACCTACATCATCGCCACAATCGTCATGTTCCTGCTCGGCGTGGTAAAACCCTGGCTCGGAGCCCTGATCCCAACGCTTGGATACTACTTATCAACCAGATCCCTCCCCATCATGAAACGCTGGTGGATAAACAAGCACTTAAAGAAATAACAAAAAACAACCCACAATGGGTTGTTTTTCTATTCAGTAAAACTAGTCAATGTAATTCTTAAGCTCAGACGCTTCCACAAATTCCTCCACAATCTTTTCAAGTGTTTGTTTTTGAACAGTGATCGCAAGCAAGTGCAACTGCGTGTCTTCCCCTGCAACAATCGAGTCGTTTACAAGAAAGATGGCAAACCCCTCTTCAAGCTCAAGCATTTCTGTATACTCACCAATCTGAAGATCTTCTACATCCTGAGCCCATGCTGATGGAATCGATGACAACTTCACGTACCCGAGGTCGCTCTCAACAGAATCATCATACGCAGCATGAACATCCTTTGCCACCTGAGCAAAATCTTCACCTGACTGCACGCGCGCATAGGCTGCATTCATTGCATCCTGGCGATCTTTCTGAATTTCGTCATTTTCAAGAACGAATGTGTGCATCTGAAGCGCAAGAACAATGGAGTCAACAATGTTTTCTTTAAACTCTTCTGTTGTCCAGCCAAAGGTCTCCTCAAGTTCTTCAGCAAACACCTCCTCACTCTCCTGCCCGCTCAAAATCCCTTGATAGTAATTCTCAGCCTCCCCTTCATCAATCTCCACCCCATACTCATCAGCAAGCTGACGAACAGCAATCTTGTTCACAAGTGTTTCTGAAATAGCGTCTTCCAACTCCTGATCAGATGGCGCAGACTCGTCAGCGCTAAAGAAACTGACAAGCGCATCATACTCATTCAAATACTCTTTTATAGAAACTGTTGTTCCATTCAGTGTAATCGCAGGATACGGAATAACACTCGCCACAGCCCTAACAAAACCATCAGAAACCGGTCGTTTATAAACTTCACGAGTCACAAGACCAAATGCCACCAAAAACAAAACTAAACTGATAACGATTTTTTTCTTATGGGAAGAAAAAAACGCCCGTCTTGGTGACGTGGTTGTATCATGTTTCTTGTGTGTTTCAGGCTTTTTCTTTTCCGTTTCGGTATGTTTGTGAGTTGTAGAATGTTCTTTGTGATCCCCCTTGTGAGAGCTATTCATAGGCAGAAATTTGATCAAAAGCTTGTTTGTTGAAGAAGTAATACCACCACTTTGTCGGATTTGCAAGTGCCATGTTTGTTGATAAATCTGTGATCACAAACCCTAGCGGGTCACTGGAGTCTACCACAACCCCCTCCCCTGTCACAACAGACTCTTCATCTTGAATAACAACAACATTTTCACCTGGTTTTTTCATACCAAGCTTGAGCCGGGCCTCACGTTCAATATACGACTCACTCTGAAGCGCACTCTGAAGCGCACTGATATTACTGTTCTCATCCGCAAGCTCAGCAGCCTGCACTTGAAGCGCACTGATCTCAGATTGAATCGTGTTATTCCTTACAACCTCCTTACCCAAAGACAATGACAAAAAAACAATAACCACAAAATTCAGAACGAATAGGAATCGCCATGAAATCAGTCGCTCTACAAATGTTCCTCTAGGAGCCGGCATGATTATTCTTGTTTGTCTACGTCGTTTTCGTCTCGCAAATCATGCAAAAGATCAGCGATACGCGCTGGACGCTTAACATAATAAAACTCAATATCCGCAGCATTGCCCTGAAGTTTTATCTCAAGTTCCCCAAGTCTAAAAATAGTCTTCCAAAAACCTTTAATCCGATAAGCAACATCATCAACCTGATAATGGCGCGCCTCTGTGATCGTTCGGGCATAGAGCCCCTCCTGATTGAAATCCACAATCCGCCGGTCTGTTACAAGAAGAAATGTTCGAGACCAAACATAAAACGCTCGCCAGATTAGAAACACAGCCACCACAAGCAAAACAAAGAAAATGATCACCCCAATCGTTCCCTCTCGAAAAAGCGGAAACATCAAAAAGAATGGAAGTGAAAGTAAAATGATAAAAAACGTAAACTTTGGAATCTGAGGCAATGCCGATTCATGCACAACCTCAAGAATTTCTTCCCGCGGCTTCAATTTTATCAGTCGATCAGGTTGCATAACTCATGATTTCGAATGAATAGCTTTACGCGCCGCCTCTCTATCATCCCAAGAAATCTTCTTGCCGTTTGCCACAGCCATCACCGGCTCACTTCCTTTCCCAGTAATCAGCACAAGATCGTCAGGCTTTGCAATGCTCATTGCAAAATCGATAGCCTCCTGCCGATCAAGAATCCTAAACAAGTTTACATCCTCTTGCGCACCGGCCTGCACAGCCGCATCAGCAACATCGTGAATGATCTGCATAGGATCTTCATCGTAGGGATCTTCATTTGTCACAATAGCAATATCATCCCGCTCAGCAGCCATGCGCCCAAGAATCTCTCTTCGAGCCGTGTCACGCCCTCCTCCAGCCGACCCTGTCACGTGAATAACTCTCTCATGAGGAATAAGCTCAATGGCTTCGTAGACCGCAGTGAGCGCTGCAGGCTCATACGCATAATCAACTATCACCGTATGCGGCTGCCCTTCATCAATCCGTTCCAATCGACCTGGAACCGCCTCAAGAGACTCAACCGCATCCCGAATCTCTTCCCAGCCTTTTCCAAACGCACGCAGCACAGCGATTGCCGCAAGAACATTCAACAAATTAAACCGGCCCACTGGCTTGAAGTGAAACGTATGACCAGAAAGCACAAACGTTGTGCAAGCCCCAGAAAATTCAACCTGCTCTGGAATAACAGGATTTCTCGTAAGCTCAAGAGTCAACCGATCTCCAGCATGCTCACGAATCCCAAACCCAGCTTTCACATCTGCTTCATGCGCCAAAAAACTAAACGCATGATCATCATCAATGTTCACCACGCTCACAGTTTCAATCTCCTTCTCACCAATTGTTTTTCTTTCTTTCGCACTGAGAGAACGAAACAGAAGTTCTTTTGCGCTCTTATACGCATCAAACCCGCCATGCGCTTCAATATGTTCAGGAGTCAAATTTGTAAACACAGCAGCATCGTAATGCACACCAACATGCCTATGCTGAACCAAACCTTGTGAAGAAGTCTCAACAATTGCATACCCACAACTCTGCTTCTTCATCTCATAAAGAAGCTTGTGCGTCTGAAAGCGTCCAAGCATGGTCATCTTCTGATCATTCACCCACTCCTTCTTTCCAACCTTCAAACTTGCTGTTGATGTCCACCCAACACTCTCACCCATCTGCTCAAGCATTCTCCCCAAAAACTGCACGGTCGTAGACTTCCCATTTGTCCCAGTCACACCAATCACCACCATGCTCTCAGACGGATGATTGTATGCAGCTGCAGCCACCCGAGCCAAAGCATAGTGATATGCGGTAATCACCTTCTCAGGAACTAATTTTCGAATGAAACGTTTAGTCATAAAAGCGACTAGCGTATAGCGATTAGCGATTAGTCTATACGCTATTCGCTAAACGCTCCTCGCTGCATTTTTAACATACCCCAAAAAATTTCCAGCATCCTGGACAGCTTCATTGTACCATGTTTGTTAAATCAAAAAGCGGGGATAACCCGCTCTTTATTGACTTTTTCCTATTTTACTTCCTCATCCTTTTCCTCAGATTCAATCGCATCATATGCCTTTTGAAACTGCTCTCCCCTATCAAATTCATTCCTAAATAACTCGAAACTTGATGTCCCTGGCGAAAGAAGAACAATATCCCCAAGAGCCACATGCTCCCCAGCAACTTCCATAGCACGCTGCATTGAATCTACTCGCTCAACAGGCACGCGGCCACCAATTCCGTCTTCAATTGCATCAGCTGCTGACCCATCAAACAAGGCAACAAATTTACACTGCTCACCAATCTCTTCACCCATCTCCTCATAACTAAGCCCCTTTGCGCCCCCTCCTGCGATAAGCACGATGTTGCCTCCTTTTCCAAAACGCTTTAGCGCAGCCATGACTCCCTCAGGAGAAAACGCTGCCGTGTCATTGACATACATTACACCCTCTTTCTCCCCGATGATCTCTTGCCGTCCTGGAAGTCCCGCAAACTCCTTGAGTGTCACATGAATATCATCATCAGAAACACCTGACAGATGCGCAACAAGTGATGCAGAAAGCGCATTCATAATATTGTGATCACCCTCAAGCTTCAAATCATGCGCATGCGCAAACCCAACCTTCTCCCCATCTCGGACCCGCACAAAATCATCACCATCTCGATAAACCCCCTGTTTTCCTTCTGGAAGCTCCTTTGAAGAAAACCAGAAGATATTTTTTGATGGAATCTCCTCTGCAATATCATCCATGATCTCCTGATCTGCATTAAGAACAGCATATTGCTCCTCGCTCTGCTCCATAAAAATCATTTCCTTTGCACGCAAGTAATGCTCAAACGAATCGTACCGATCCAAATGATCCTTATACGCATTCGTCAAAAGCGCTGCGCTCGGACCAAGCCCAAGCCCCTGCAATGTCTCAAGTAGCCACGATGACAACTCAAGCACGATCGGAACAGGTTCTGTTTCTTCTAAAAGCCAATCCAAATCCTCAAGCGGTGAGCGGGTGATGTTTCCAGCCACAACAGCTTTTGGATGCTTATGCTTAAACATCTCACCAAGCAATGCTGTAGTCGTGGACTTCCCTCGTGTCCCTGTCACAGTCACGATAGGAAACTTGCAGTAGCGGAAAAACAAAGAGACATCACTCTCAACAAGCACCCCTTCTTTTTTCGCAAGCTCCACAAGCTCTGACTCACGCACAACCCCAGGATTCTGCACAACCATGTCAACATTCGTGAAATTATCTTCATCATGCTTTCCAAGAACAAACACCGGTGCATAGATATCACGATCCTTATACTCTTCACGATACTGTGTATACCAAGTCATAATCTCATCAATGGAATCACGAAGATCGCCCTCATCTTTTAAATCAGTGATCACAATCTGAGCACCATGCCGCATGAGCCATTTTGCTGCACCAACACCACTTCCTTTTTTATAACGCCCAAGCCCCATGACCGTTACCATGGAATCCTGAATGTTCTCGATTGAAGATAAATCTAAAGCCATACGTTTAAAGTTTGCCTTGAAGATGAGCGATTCTCACGCTAATCCAGGCCTGAAACACTTGATAAAACATCACAACATATTGTAGCACACCACGGACATATCCAACCTTCTCATACTTCCTCCGAATCGATATGTGCTTGAGCACCACTGCCCCATAAACATACCCTCGAGATCGGCAATAATAGTTCAATGACGCCTCAACCATGAATCCCTTTAACAACTTTGGACAAATACCCTCGATCACACGCCGCTCCATAACACGCTCACCCCCTATCAAAGGCAAATGAAGAGCAATCTGAGTAAACCCAAACCCCTTATCACGAAGACCAACATTCATCACTCTGTCCCCACTCAAAACCGGAAGCACAAGTTGCTCCACATGTTCTTTGGTAAATCCTTTGAGGTCCGCATCAAAAAAACCAATGACCGAAGCGTTTGTCTGACTCACACCATAAAGCATTGCCTGCCCCTTTCCCTGATTCTTCTCAAAAGCATATACGCGCGCACCTGCTGCCTTTGCAACCTCGCAAGTGCGATCAGTAGATCCATCAGAAACAACAATCACTTCTTCAATATACTCAGAAGCCAGAAGCGGATGAATAACATCTGCAATCGTTTTCTCTTCATTCCACGCAGGAACAATAGCTGTGACCCTACGCTGCTCCATATATCCCTTTAGAATTTTGCCGCTTCTCAAGCTCAACAATACGAGCCTCAAATCCTCCAAGGAGCTGTCGCGCAACCCCAACCATCTCAACAACAGCACCTGAATCGAGTTCCTGACCAATAACATGCTCCAAAGAATCCGCAACACGACCAAGATAAATGCTTGCCAGCTTATACTCTGCAATAGCCATATCAACCCCCAACGCATCACCCCTTAGCTCCTCAAGGATAGCCACCGAGAGTTTAATGGGAACCAAATTTACATTCGCATACACACAAAACATCTCTCGAGATCGCACGTTTTCATGCTCATACTTTCTATGCGCAAACGCATAAACCTTCCGCGCCCATGCGCGCGCATGCTGATACAAGGGCTGACGACTCACTTCTTTTCGAAAAAGTAAAAGAGATGCTTCATCTGGTTCTTCTCGCTGCTCTGAATCTGTAAACATCTTTTGATTTCCAAACAAAAAAACGTCTCGTTCAAAAACGTTTTTTAATGACTGATCAAACAACTCTTCAGTTTGAAGCTGCTCTTGAAGAACCTCTTGCTCCATGGTGAGCCGACCATCCAAAGGAACATCGTGACGCTCAAAAAGATCCTCGATATGATCCTCGAGTAAATCAACCTCATCTCTATAAAACACCCAAGGGTAATCACCGTCACCAGTGGTCATATTATTTATCACGTAGCGAGAGATCGTACACCATCTCTTCTAGCCTTCGGTAATTCTTTTTTGCTTGGTCAAACTTTGTTCGAAGGTATCCGGTCAAATCCATGTCTAGCAAAAACTCAATCACCATTGCCACAACCTCACGCGCCTCATGCACGGCCTTTGTATCACCCTGAGTCACACGCTTCATAGCATAACGCACAATCTCACCAGTTGTGTCAGAGAGTCCACCAAGATAGATCCCTGGCTCCATAGCACGCTCATCAATCGCACCAAGCTTACGTGTGGTCATGTAGCTATAAAAAAGCGCAGCCTCAGCATACTCTTCAAGTGCAGCCTTGTACGCACCCTCATATTTTAGATCCGGAAATTTCTTGAACTTCTTTTCAATAAGAGCAAAGACAGCAACCGCTTCCTTTAAGAGCTTTTCTGATCCTGAAATATCATCACGATGAAGAGCAAAAATTGCACGCTTTGATCGGCTAAGAGCCTCGTTTGAACGACCAATAAGATCACGACGCTCCTTCTCCCGAGTTGAGTGTCGTTTCTTTAGCCTTGAAAAAATTGCTGGAGTTTTCATTTTGTTTTGCGAGAACCATCAACCAAATTGATGAGTTCACGAATAAGTCTCTCCTGCTCCTCCTTGTTACCCGTCTTCCTACGAATCGCAGCTTTTTGCTTTCGCACATACTTAGCCAACGATCGAGGATATTTTGTCTTAGTCATAAGCAGGTAGTAGATGAATTAAAAATCCTCTCCCCTCTCACTAGAGAAAACTCTAAACAGCCGCCCAGGCCGCCAAACGGCCATTCGAGGTCGTAGGTTAAAAACATTTACAACGAGTTTTTAAACTACGACCTCGTGGCCGCCCCAAGCCCCCACAGCAAGAGCTTATTTATGTTTTCGTAAAATCAACAACTCTTTACCAAATTCAATAATCACAACCTTGATTAACCCCATAATAAGCAAGAGGCCCCACATATGCAAACCAAGCGGCACAATCTCGAACACTCTCTGCAACAGCGGAACAGTTGTTGCTGCAATCATCATTACAAACCCAATCGACACACCACCAATGAGCCAAAGGTTCGAAAATGGGTTAACTCTAAAAATGCTTTTTCTAAATGTTCTTGTGGAGAACACATAGAAAAGCGTATCAATCCCCACAGCAACAAACATAATTGATCGAACGGCCTCTTCTGAGCGTTCTGTTGAGAGAAGCCAGAAAAAGAGCCCCAACAAAAACACATTCGCCACCACCGCAATCAACCCAATCATTTTAATCATGTCACGATTAAGCACACGCTCCTCTCGCTTACGAGGCTTGAGCCCCATAACATCCTGCTCTTTCTTTTCAAGCGCAAGTCCAATATGCGGAAAACTGTCAGCAAAGAAATTGATCCAAAGAATCTGAACAGGTAAAAGCGGTGCAGGAAGACCGGCCAGCATGGCAAATCCAATCAGGAACACTTCCGTAAAACTCCCAGCAATCAAATACACAGCCACCTTACGAATATTGTCAAAAATCACACGCCCCTCCTCAATCGCTGCGGAAATCGTTCCCAGATCATTATTCAGAATCACCACATCAGACGCTTGCTTTGCCACATCTGTTCCTGACCCAACCGCAATACCAATATCCGATGCTTTCAAAGCTGGTGCATCATTCACCCCATCACCTGTCATGGCCACAACCTCACCTCGTGCCTGCCACGCTTTCACAATTCGAATCTTATGCCGAGGTTCCACGCGCGCATAAATCGATATCTTTGCCACCTGCTTCTTAAGATCTTCATCAGACCATGAATCAAGATCTGTCCCCACTACCACACTTTCTTTGTCTGCATGAAGGCCTGCCTCAGCACCAATGGCACGTGCCGTTTCAGGATGATCACCTGTGATGATCACTGTGCGCACACCCGCCCGCTTTGCTGCCTTGATCTGCTGCTTTGCCTCTGCACGGAGCGGATCCCGAAGCCCAACAAATCCAAGAAAGGTGAAACCTCTTAGCTTATCCTTGTGAATAACATCTCCTTTTTCAACATCCTCTAAAACGGCAAGCGCAATAATCCGAAGCCCTTTTTGCGTTGCCTTAAGCACGCGCTTCTCCCACTCTGCCTTTTTCTTTGCATCAAGCTTTACTGTTTTCTCTCCTCTTTGCACAAACGAACACATCTCAAACACCTTTCCAGGTGCCCCTTTCACAAACAACGCCTGCGCATTCCCCCACTCATGCTTTGTCACCATGTACTTCCACGCAGAATCAAACGGAATCTCAGCAACACGCTTATGCGCCTTCTGCAGCGCATCAAGATCCATGTGCGTATCAAGCACACTGTGCATAAGCGCAGCCTCAGTTGGGCTCCCCTTCACCTCAACCTCTTCACCCTCAACAACGATTGCGTCATTACAAAGCCCGCTTATCTCAAACATCTTCCAAACAACACCATCCTCAGATCGATAAGCCTCTTCAATCGTAAATGTCTCATTAGCTGTCTCAACATCAGTAACCCGCATCTCCCCCTCAGTAATCGTCCCTGTTTTGTCTGAACAAAGAACAGACACGCTTCCAAGCGTCTCAGCTCCAACCAAACGTCGCACAAGCGACCGACGCTTGAGAATCCTTTGCATTCCAATTGCCAAAATGATCGTCACAGACACGAGAAGTCCTTCTGGGATCGCTGCAACCGCAAGTGCAACACTCATTTCAAACATGTGCACAAATGACTCTCCTCGAAACAAACCAAACGCAAACAAAACAAAGATGATCCCAGCAACTACGCCAGAAATCCACTTTGCAAGCACAGCAAGCTGCTCCTGAAGCGGCGTCTGTGTCTCATCGGTTTCCTGCACCATGCTAGAAATCTTCCCAAGTTCCGTCTTGAGCCCTGTCTCCACCACAACCGCTAAACCACGACCACCTGTCACAACCGTCCCGGCATAAACCATGTTCTTGCGCTCGGCAAGCAAGGCACCCTCATTCAATTCTTCTGTGATCTTCTTGATCGGCATGGACTCACCCGTAAGCGCAGCCTCATTCATGACAAGATCATGCGTTTCAAGCATGCGCGCATCAGCTGAAATTCTATTCCCTGTTCGAAGCACAAGAACATCTCCAGGAACCAATTCCTTTGCACTCACCACAGTCTCTCGACCCTCTCGAACAACCGTTGCCTCAGGCTGCACAAGCGATCGTAAATGCTCAAGCGCCTGATTGGCTTTAAATTCCTGAATGAATCCAATAGCTGTGTTTACCACAACAGCTGCCCCAATCACCCAAGCATCCACCCACTCACCAAGCAAAGCACTGATCACAGCCGCAGCAACAAGCACGTAGATAAGCGGAGAGGTAAACTGGTGAAGCAAAACAAGCCACCAAGGATCACTCTTTTTATGCGGAAGCTCATTCCTCCCATGTATCCCAATCCTTCTTTCCACAGTCGAGCCAGAAAGGCCCTCCATATCAACAGAGAGCGTCTTTAAAGCGTCTTCAGTTGTCTTTGCATGCCAAGTAGCCATGTAAAATCTCATTTAGGATGATTCTTGAGTGCTTGCTCTCTCAAAACCATCCGGTTGGTTTTGAAGAGCAAGTGCTCGAATCATCCGTTAAATACGTATTAGTGACGAAGAGATCGGTAAACTTCTTCAGTTTTCGACACAACACTATCCCACGAAAACAGCGTCTGAATAATGTCTTGTCCCTGGCGACCAACACTCCACAGCACCTCCTCATCAACCAAAAGCTCTTCAAGCTGCATCATAAGGTCTGCTGCATCTTTATTTCGAAAAGTAAATCCCGCCTTGTGGATAGCTTCAACATTTTCTGGAATATCAGACACAAGCACAGGCGTTCCCGCCCCCATTGCCTCCAAAACCACCACAGGAAGCCCCTCAGCCTCGGATGCATGCACAAATACTTTGGCATGCGCAAAGAGTTGCTTGAGCGCGTCTCCTGTCTGAAACCCAAGAAAAAGAATGTTATCGCTCCCGCGCGCCACTCGTCTGAGCTCTTGTTCATAGGAATCTCCATACGTCGATGCTCCAACAATAGCCACTTTCAAATCTTTCACCAAATCGGGCTTTGACTGCTCAAGCCGTCTATACGCCTCAATGATGTACCACTGCCCCTTATGTGGCTCAAGCCGACTCACACTAAGGAGAAACTTCCCAGGCTCAAGACCAAGCACTTCAAGCTCGCCTGTTTCTTTCACAAGCTCTGGATTGGCACCGTTTGGAATATACATGACCTGCCGCTTGATCTTTTTACGCGCAAACACCTGAATCGAATGACTCACTGCAATCGTTGCATGCGGAAACCAACACGACGCCCACTCTCCAAAAAGCAGATAAGCTTTTGCAAACCTTCCCCACTTCCCATGAAATCGATCCTGTGAATGAAACGTAACAACAGTCCTAGTCTTCCTTTTAAGTAGACGCGGAATCCAAGCAAGCGTGGCTGGACCCACACCATGATAATGAATAATGTCGTAAGGATGAATGAGCGCGTCGATCGTAGCCAAAGTTGTGTGAACAATTGCCTCAAGATTCTTTCGATAAATCGTTGGCAGATACTTCACAAACACATCCCCATCCTCAACACGGCCATAGCGTGAACGCGCATAGACCGTAACAGCATGACCATTTTTTGAAAGGCGCCGGGCAAGCTGCGTAACATGTTGTTCAATCCCTCCTCCTCGCTCTCCAACATCAAAACCCTTCTGCCCGATCATTGCGATACGCATATGCTTTATTTTACTTTGTTTCGAAAAAACGGTCTATTTAGCACAAAGATAAACGCACCAGGCTTGCCAAACCCCAAAATACCTGTTATATTCTTGGCGCTGAGCATGCGCCGGTAGCTCAGTCAGGTAGAGCAAGGGCCTTTTAAGCCCGGGGTCGTGGGTTCGAATCCCACTCGGCGTACCATAAAACAACCAGCTTTTGTTGGTTGTTTTTTGTTTGCCGAGTAGCAATAACTTGACGACGGGTCAAAGTTCAACTTCCGATGTTTAACTTCCGATGTTTAACTTTGCTAACTGATGAGATACCATAAAAACATATGAACACAACATCGATTACTCTCACAAAAAATGAAGCGCTTGTGCTCTTTGAATTTTTAACAAGATTTTCAGAAACAGAAAGGTTAGAAATTAATAACCAGGCTGAAGAAAGAGTTCTCTGGGACCTGCAATGCACCCTTGAAAAAGAACTTCAAAATGAAACTGGATACGGATATGAAAAACACCTCGAGCAAGCAAGAAACCAAATCCGTGACAAGTAAAAATGATTTGCAAAATTGACAATTTCCCTAAAATCTGCTATACTTGTGCGCGTAATTCATAACTCCCAATACCACTATGGAAGGAGTATGTGTTGCCTGCGGCGCAGGTGAAGTCGAACTAAACGACGAGACCAAGTGCCCAGGATGTGTAGCACCTGCTGCACCAACTGAAGCCCCAGTTGAGGCTCCAGTCGAGGAAGCTCCAGCAGCCCCAGAGGTTGTTGAAGCTCCAGTTGAAGCTACTGAGGCTCCTGCAGAGGAACCTGTAGTTGAGGAAGCTCCTGTAGAAGCTCCAGCAGAGCCAGTTGAGGCTCCAGCCGAAGCACCTGCAGAAGAAGAGGTTCCACCTGCTGTTTAATTACAGAAAGCAAAACACCCAGCGCAAGCTAGGTGTTTTTCTTTTTCTAAAGTTGTTTAAGATCTTTGATGAGCTCATCTGTTGCCTCAGTATCAAGCAGCTTCCCAATCGCCTCTGACATCCGCCGGCGTTCCACCTCATCTTCAAGCGTGAGCCTGATCGTTTCCATAAGCGCCCACGGCGTCATGTCCTGCCCCACAACAATCGCCCCTTCTTTGATCGCACATGCATTCTTTTCTTGTGGTGAATCAGGAAGTGGAATCACAATCGATGGCATCCCAAGCGCGGCAAGCTCGGTGATTGTTGCAAGACCAGCCCTACAAACCACAAGATCCGCAACCGCATACGCATCCGCCATCTCATCAGAAAGCAACTCAACTGCATTATAATTCCCGCCAATCTCCTCAAGCTCACCAAGCATCTTCCCCTTCCCTGTCACATGAATAACATTTGCGAACCGCTCAATCTCTTTCCCCATCTGGGCCATCGTCTTATTCATCCATATTGCCCCTGAACCACCCCCAAACACAAACACGGTCATCTTGCGCTCATCCAGCTTAAAAAACTCTTCAGCGCGCTCCCTGGACCCCTCAAGCACATGCGCACGCACAGGGTTCCCAACAAGCCTCGCCTTTTTCAATGCTTTAAGATTTTCCTTCCACGCAACGGTTACAAGATTTGCAAATGGCGCAGTGAGTTTATTTGTCAAAATAATTTCCACATCTTGCTGATGCACCCAAACAGGAATCCTCAGAAGCTTTGCAGCAAAAATCACAGGCACAGCCGTATACCCACCAGCCGATCCAACCAAGGCTGGCTTTTCTTTCATAAGCACCCTAAGAGCCTTGGCAAACGCCCACAAAATCTTAACTGGAAGCGTCACCCACTCAAGACTGACATACCGAGGAAGCTTGGCCACTGGCAACACATAAAACCGCGCACCAATCTGTTCCACCAACTCCCGCTCAGGCCCATGAGGTGTTCCAACCCAAACAACATCAAGTTCTTCTCGTTTCTTCCAAGCGTCTATAACTGCCAAGAGTGGTGTAACAGGACCAAGCGTCCCCCCACCTGCAAATAAAACTTTCATATTATTTTGTATGCTTCGATATATTAAGCATCACCCCTATCGCTCCCATGGTAATCGCAAGCGATGTTCCTCCATAACTAATGAATGGAAGCGGCACACCAGTAATCGGCATAAGCGCCACCATTGAGCCAATGTTTACAAACGCTTGCACTGCAATCCAAGCTCCAATTCCCACAACAACATATTTTGCAAAATTATCCGGTGCACGCTTTGCAATCTCAATCGCGCGCCACACAAACAAGAGAAAGAGAACAAGCACAAGCACCCCAACAACAAATCCCATCTCCTCAGCGATAATCGCATATACACTATCACCCGCCACCTCAGGAAGATATTGAAACTTCTGCCTTGAGTGACCATACCCAAGACCGAAAAAACCACCAGAACCAATTGCAAGAAGCGCCTGGTTAATATGATATCCAATCCCAAGAGGATCAAGCTCAGGATGAAGGAATGTTGTAAAACGAGCGGCTCGATAAGGCTCAAGTGCAATCAAAAGCGCGAGTCCAGAAAACCCAGCGCTCACAAGACCAATGATATAGGAAACTGGAGCGCCCGCAGCAAAATACACAATGAGTGACATGGCCGCAATAATACTCATGGTTCCAATATCCGGCTGCAAAATCATCAAAAACATGATCGTGCCAAGCACAAGAACAAACGGCAAAAATCCTTCTCCCACATTCTTCACACTGTGACGATCACGCTGAGCAAGCCAGGCAGCCAAGTAAAACAAAAAAGTCAGCTTCACAATCTCAGATGGCTGAAGTGAAAACACACCACCAATATTGATCCATGAATGCGCTGTTCCAATACCCGCAGAAAGACCTGGAATAAAAACAAGCACGAGCAGCACCCCTGAAAGAATAAGAAGATGCCATGCATGCTTTTGCCAAAACGTATACGGAATTCGAGAAAATGCTATGAGCGCACCAAGACCAGGAATCAAGCCGAAAATGAGTTGGTGCTTTACAAAGTAGTAGCTGTCAGAGAAGTTCGCGTATCCACTCGGAGCTGACGCACTTAGCAGCATGATCAAGCCAAAAACAATGATCGTACCTATAATGATCATCAGCCAGATATCCATTGATCCTGATGTACGTCGCATGAATGAAAAAATTACACGACCAACGCATCAAGAAGCGCGACCGCAACCCCAACAGACGCCGCAACCGTAGACACTACCCAAAGCCGCATCACAATCGTGCACTCAGGCCAGCCAATGGCTTCAAGGTGATGATGAAACGGTGCTGAGCGCAAGAATTTTCGTTTAAACACTTTTCTCCAACCAACTTGGACAATCACAGAAAGAGATTCTAGAACAAAGATAAGTCCAATGATCGGAAGCAAAAGCGCTGAGTTTGTGAGCATGGCTACAATCCCGAGCGTGACCCCCAATGACATCGCCCCTGTATCACCCATAAACACCTGTGCTGGATGAATATTGAACCACTGGAACGCAAGAAGGGCTCCAAGAATCACTCCACAAAACACAGCAAGGTCAAACCTTCCCTGTGCAAACGCAATAATTGAAAACGCCCCAAACGCTGCTAACAAAGGCCCACCTGCCAATCCATCCAAACCATCCGCTTCATTAACAGAAAACGCTGTTGAGACAATCACAAGAATAAAGAATGGAACATACCAGAATCCAATATTGAAATCTCCAATAAAAGGAACATGCAGCAGATCCCAATCAAGCTTCACGCGGAACCACCATGCGCCAATCACAGCAATGGCCGTATAAATCATGAGCCTATGCCGCATCCGAAGCCCACCTCCCTTTGGACCAATACCCTTTGCATTGTAGTAATCATCAACAAGCCCCACGAGTGCTGAAGCAACAAGAGCTCCAAGCGGAAGCAGAGTTTCCCCTCGAGACAAAAAGTTGAGACGCGCCAAGAGCGACCCTTCTGGAAACAACGGCGCAAGGTAATAAAACAAAATCGCAAGCGCAAACACTGTCACCCACACCAAGATACCTCCCATGGTAGGCGTCCCTTTCTTCTTTGAATGAAGCTTTGCAAAGATCGGCGCAGAAGACTCAGGACGAATCGACTTGCCCATCCCCCACCTCTTAAGCCCACGAATAAGACCAGGAGCCCAAACAAACGCAACAACAAACGCAAACGCAGACAGTAAAAGTACGCGAACGATTTCAAATGATTCAAGGGTCATAGAATAATCAAAATGATAAGTGCCATGGCAAGAAGAAAGATAAGCTGAATCACCGGAGTCACAATGGCAAAGAACCGTGTGAGAAGTTTCTCACGTTTATAAAAGTACGTTTGCATTCCAAGATTGACGAGAAGGAATACAAACCCAAGGATCGGTAAAAAGAAAAGGTCTCGCATTGGACCAAACCGATCAACACCAAGATAGATATTGTAATGGAGAGGAATAAACGGTTGATCAGCCGCAAGTGGCACTACACGCCAGATTGGCAGCGTAATCGTCAGTGCAAGAAGAACAATCGAGAGAATCATCATCCACAAATACAAACGGCTTGATTTCATCATCTCAAGAAACCGTTTTAAAAAATCTTTTATGTTTCGCTTATGTCTCCCCATACTACTCAACAGCAATCACTTCTTTAATTTCCGAAATAGATTCACAAAGCGCAGACTCAACCCCCATCTTAAGCGTGATCTCAGACATGGGACACCCAACACAAGCACCTTGAAACCTCACATGCACCCGCCCTGCATCTGCCTCGTACTTCACAAACTCAATACCACCACCGTCCATATGAAGCGCTGGTCGAACCTGATCGAGCACCTCCTCAATCTGCTCTTCAATCGTTTTATCCATACTGCTATTCATTTTATCACTTATCGTGTTAAACAAACAAAAATCACCGCCTCCGCGATGATTCTTTGTTTACTGTTTTGGTTCAATGTTCGCGTACTTCCGATTTTTCAGAGCGCCATGAAAGTTCTTTGCCTTTTTCTGAGTAAACTTCACAATACCGCTCACAACCGCATAAAGCGTATCATCAGCACCACGTCGGACATTTTTTCCAGGATGGATCTTTGTACCACGCTGCCGAACAAGAATCTGTCCAGCATTGATTGTCTGGCCATCACCCACTTTAGCGCCAAGACGCTTACTTTGTGAATCACGACCCAAACTAGTACTTCCACCAGCTTTTTTATGTGCCATATTATAATCTTCAAGCGAATAGCGGTTAGCGGTTAGCGAATAATCTACTCGCTCATCACTCTTCGCTCATCGCTGCAATAATCAATTAACGCCAGGAGTTTAGCTAAATCCCTGTTTTTTGTCAATACTTCACTCCACAATAGCAAGACCCCGTCCGAAGACGGGGTCCGTACGTACCCGGAAAACCCCGGATACAGGCTGCTTGTCTAGTAGGCGTCGTGCTTGTAGACCATGGCCCGACGATGGGCACTGCGGCTGGACGTGAAGATGAAGTACGTCATCAGGATGCCACCGATCACCGCGAGCAGCAGCATGAAGAGCACTAGGAGCTTGCCCTTGCCATCACTGTCATCTCCAAGAAAGAAATCTGCCACTTCCTCGAACGCACCCGGAATGTGGCGGATGCCACTGGAGATGTTGTACACCATGGAAAAGGTGTCATAGCTCGCAACCGCTCCGCTCCCGAACGTACGACGTCGGTAGAAGTGTCCCCACGCATCGACCGTGATCACCAGACCAGAACCCACGATCGGGAACCAGACCAGGATGTAGCCAGCGTTGAGGAACGCCTCGACCATATACTGATCCACCAGAGGACCCACCTCGGCTCCGGAAGCCAGGAGCGCATCCTTGGCCTCCTCGGACATCACGAGGGTCTCGGGCAGTGCCATGCCCACGAACGCGAGCACGATCAGCAAACACCAGGTAAACCCAGACGCGGACATGATGAGCCCGCACCAGTTCACCAGGTGACCCATGGGGTTGGCATGCTTGGTCTCGTCGAAACTCTTCCCGACCGCCCAGGCATTGAACCAGGAGATCGCGAAGTTCAGAATCCAGATGAAGAAGAGCATGTACTTTCCTCCGGCTCGAATCTATTCCGAGCAACAAGACAAGTTATACTATTTTTCCCATTTTGTCAACCAATACGCTATAATCAAGCCGTATGCAAACAAATAAAACCCTACTTTTAATAGTAATTCTCCTAGGCCTTACAGTGGCTGGAGCGATTGGTTGGATTACCACCCAAGAATACAAAGGAGCCCAGAAACACTCAGACCCCATCAACGAGCTTGTGATCGACACAGAAGACCTTGCAGACGAGCAAGCCGATCCTGTCTACTTCATTGCTGTTCACAACGAACCCTACAACTCTGCCGCAGCAAAATCCGAAGTCGAACTTGAAAACGCATTCAACAACCTCGTTAACATGATCGATGCTGCAGACGAACAAAATATAAAACTAACTCTCATGTTCTCTGCCTCCTGGGCCGACTACATCCTCACAGAGCCAATACGAACCAGAATCTTTGAAAGCTGGGTTGCTGCCGGTCACGAGATTGCTGGTCATCACCACGGACTCACTCACGGCGCCTGGGATGGCTACTCTGCTCTGCCTGAACTCGAAGCAATTCAAACCAGAGCCGCTAACAAAGATGGCGCCCCTGAACCTTATCAAGGAACACTCAAGGACTACTCAACCGAGCTGAAGCGCCTCAACCCTGCGTTTAACTCTGGGTGTATGAATGAAGAAAACAACAAACAAGAAATGCCAGACGATGTCATCTATAGCACCTGCTCAGGTTACTCAAACTACTCAAATGACATTGTGGAAAAAATGGACCAAGACAGTGTTCTTGTGGGAGACAATCAACTCATTGTCTCTGCCATGATAAATGACCACATGCGCTACTGGATTTCCCACTACAATATCGGTGCTGCAAACAGAGCCATCGAAGCCATCGCTTACTTCGATCAAATGGAAGCTGGTGCCTTTGGAATGGTCCTTCATAGCACAAACGCAAACCAAAGCGGATTTGAGGCAGCTCTCAAAACACTCAAACAAGTCGACCCAAACGGCAACCAAAGCCGAACCATGAAACAAATTTTTGAAAGCAACACCTTGCCTACACTGGAAGTAAGTGAAGAATTCTTCCAAAACTAAACCTTGCAACCAAAACACCCCGGGATATCCGGGGTGTTTTTGATTTCTACTACTTTTTCAAGGCAGCCTTCACAAACGCCTTGAAGACAGGATGTGGGTGCAACGGACGTGATTTAAACTCAGGATGAAACTGCACACCAACAAAGAACGGGTGATCCTTGAGCTCAACAATCTCAACCAAACCGTTTTGCGGATTCACACCAGAGATCACCATTCCATTTTCCTCAAGCGCCTGCGTGTAAACATTATTAAACTCGTACCGATGTCTGTGCCGCTCTGAAACAAGATCTTCTCCGTACGCTCGCCTTGCAATTGTTCCTTTCTTGAGCTCGCAATCATACGCACCAAGACGCATGGTCCCACCGTACTGATTCTGACGAATATTCTTTAACTGCTTTGGATTCACATGAATAATCGGATCAACTGCCTGCTCATCCACCTCCACGGTATGCGCCCCCTTCTTTCCTAGAACGTTTCGAGCAAACTCTACGCAGGCAAGCTGCATGCCGTAGCAAATTCCAAAGTACGGAATATTTTTCTCGCGACAATACTTAATCGTTGAGATCACTCCTTCGATGCCGCGCGTTCCAAACCCACCAGGAACAAGCACGCCGTCATACTTTGAAAGCGAGCGAAGCTTCTTTTTATCCTCTTCAAACTCCTCTGAATTCACCCACACAAGCTCAATCCGAGCCTTGTTGTGCCATGCAGCCGACTTAAGTGCCTCGATCACAGAAATATAAGAATCAGAAAGTGTGTAGTCACCGGTTGAAAAATACTTCCCAACCACACCAATCTTTACTTTCTTCTCAGACTTGTCCTGCACATCCGCCATGCGATTCCATGCCTTCAAATCCGACTTCTTTTTCCGCTCACCAAACTTCTTCAAAATCATGTCCGACAACCCTTGCTTTTCAAACATCTGAGGAATGTGATAGATCGTCTTCACATCTGGTGCTGAAATCACGTCCCCTGGCTTCACATTACAAAAGATTGAAAGCTTGTCCCGCCTAGGCTTATCCATATACTGCTCACCTCGACAGATTATAAAATCCGGATGAATACCAACACTATTAAGTGTTCGCGTAGCCTGCTGCGTAGGCTTTGTCTTCATCTCTCCCAAGTGACTTGGAATTGGCAAGTAGCTCACCATCACAAACATCACACTCTCTGGATCCTCAAGATGCATCATGCGCGCCGCCTCCAGGAAAAGGATGTTCTCATACTCCCCAACAGTTCCACCCACTTCAATCATGGTGAAATCTGCCTTGGCATTTTTTGCAGCCTTCTTAATCCGACTAATCACCTCAAGCGGGATATGTGGCACCACCTGCACACACTTCCCCTTGTACCCAAGGTTTCTCTCCCTCTCAATCACGCTCTGATACACACGACCTGTGGTCATGTAGTTCATGCTTGTTAAATCTGTTTCCAAAAATCGCTCATAGTTCCCCATATCCTGATCCGTCTCATCACCGTCATCAGTTACAAAAACTTCACCGTGCTCAACAGGGTTCATAGTTCCAGCATCCACATTCACATACGGATCAACTTTAATGGCAGTCACACTGTACCCACGAGACTGTAGTATCTTTCCTATGGACGCAGTGGTGACCCCTTTTCCCACACCGGACATCACTCCACCCACAACGAAAATATATTTGTGTTTCATAAACAAAGCGTTTAGCGGGTAGCGTATAGCGGGTAGTCTAATCGCTACTCGCTCCACGCTAATCGCTCTAAATTAAAAACGGGCCATGCCCGCTTTATTATTTTTCTTCGATGCTAACGCTGACCTCTGCTTCGAAGCCGTGATTGAGCTCAATCATGACAGTGTGCGTCCCAAGTTCTTTTATGGGATCAGCAATCTTGATCATATCGGGTTTCACCTTGTGACCGAGTTCTTTTAGCGCTTTTGCAATGGTCTTGGATGTAACAGCGGCGTAGAGAACCCCGCCCTCATTCACTTTTTCCTTTATGACGATCTCTTGGCCATCCAGCTCTTTTGCTAACTGCCCAGCCACAGACACGTCTTTATTCACCTGGCGTTGCTTTGACTCCTCCTGTTCCTTGCGCTTCTGCAGAGCCTCTGGAGTAGCCTGGACTGCCAAGTTTTGTAGAAAAAGAAAATTCCGAGCGTGTCCATCAGACACCTCTACTACATCCCCCTCCTGACCTAGCGACTTTACGTCGCGGATGAGGATAACTTTCATAAGCTTAGCTCAATTATACCAGATTGCACCTGCCCAGACAAAACATTGTTCACCTGATCGAAACTAAGTATACTCAATGCATAACCAAACATACTTATGCCTCCTGAAACAACTCACAGACAGCACGAAAAACCACTAAAGGAGCGGGTTGAAAAGCCGCAACACAACGCAGCCTCAGATCAATACGACACAGCAGGCCGCCCACTGCTCCCACATGAACTTGATTCTACATCCAGGCAAGAAGTTGAGGAGGCTCTTGAAGCACCACAAGCAGAACTTGCCAATGAACTGGTTACAACAAAAATCGAAATCACAGGAGACATCAACGGAGAATGGGATCGAGTTATTGACGAGCTTGTAAAAAGAGCTGAAAAAGCTAACGCTCTTGAGAAAAATTCAAACAACGAACGAGTTGCAAGAAAACAAATCCGCCAGCTAAGACTCGAATTAGAAGCGGTGGCCAAGATTAAAGCCAGGCATGAGATACTCACCCAGATCTCAGATGGTCGTGAACCAAGCGTCATCCTCGAACAAGTCACACAAAGCCGAAAGCTCCACGCAGACCGACTAGGAACAAACACAGACACACGAGCACGCATCGAAGGTGCCGCCATGTTAATCTTGAGAAAAACCGAGCAACGCATCGCAAAAGACATTGCAACGAATCCAGACAAACTCTCAGAGCTCCAAAAAGAAAACAAAGAACTCTTTGACAATGTCCTCAGACACTCCGGAGCAGAAGGCGGAACACATGAAGTATCGTTCACCCCTTCAAAAAAGACCTCACTTGCAGAACAAAAGGTGATCGATTTTGATAAACGAATTACAAACGTTGAAAAGCACATTCAAAAACTTTCCTGGTTCGCACGCAAATTTTCAAAAGAAGGAAAAGTTCTTCGCGCTCGACTAGACGAGATGAAGACAGAACGCAGGTCACTTGCCTTTGCAGCAGCAACAGAACTCATTGGAAAAGCATTATCTACAAAAGAAGCAAAACAAGCACTATCAATGGAAGAACTCTCTGAAAGCAACATGGAGTCCGTTGAAACCACCTGGGAAGAATACCAAGCAGAGCTGGCCTCCATGCACTCACTCCAAGAAAAACGAGCTGCCCTCAGCCGTCTCCCATGGAAAGATCGCGCAGAAAAGAAAAAACTAGACATGCTCATGCTTGTAAAAGACGAACGCATCAAAGCCCTAAAAGCAGCCCACGCAGCTGAAATCCGAGAAAAAAACCTCGCACGAGAACGCGAACTCCAAGAATACATAAACAAATCTAATCAATAGTACATATGGGAATCTTTGATCGATTTCGAGGAGGGGTACCACCACAGGACACACAACCAAAACCTGACACAGAGCTCAACCCAAATCTACTGGGAGAAATCACAACTGTTGATCATGTAGACAACAGCACAGAAGAACGAGCTGTACTGAAAGAAGGCGTAACGCTTGGATCAGCTGATCTAGAGCAACATCGTCGTGAATGGGCAAGAAACGAAAAAGAACTAGACCAACTCCTTCACACTGCAGAAGTTTCTAGATCGTTTCAAAATGAAGACGGATCAGAATATGCAAGAAGAGATTACAAATACACACAAACCCCAGACGGAAGACTGCATTCAACAGAGTGTAGATACACAGCCACCCCAGAACATGCTGAAGGAAGCAGCAAGGTGACCTCAATTGTTGAAGAAAGGCAAATTGATGCAAATGGGCGCGTGACAGAATACGCAAGAACAGAAATTGGCCTTAACAATGTTTCAACGCGGAGGACTGAGCAACTCACTTACGATGAAGACGGAGATGTGACAAAACGAGAATACACTAGAGAAGAAGATGGTGAGGTGGTATACAAGACAGAAACTCAAATCGACCCAGACAATGATAAAGGTACTGTATTCAAGGTGCTCCTCAATACCCGAGAAGGAGTGCAACCAGGATACACTGACAAAAACGATGCAAATGCCGACAAATTCAAAAATACTTTTCACTCAGCAATGATCTCACTTCTTGAAGCCTAAACAAAAAAACAGCCTGAAATACGGCTGTTTTTTGATTGTAAGCATTGACAAGAAGAGTTTGCAGATGTATAAAACCCTCTGGCATGAAGGAGGATTCACCATGTTCAGAGAAATGATCTTGGCCCTGGCAGTCGCAATCATCTGCACGTTCGGACTGCCACCCGCTCACGCCCAGGACAAGCCCCTCACCACTGAGGAGCAGACCTGGCTCGAACAGCTCGCCCAGGACCCCGCCCGTGTCCGCGCACTCATCCAGGCCGAGCGCAACGCTCAGCTCATGGAGCACTGGGACACCGTCACCGCTGTCGGCGTCAACTACCTGACGTTCTGCTACAAGATGAACGGTCGCGATCCCGGCCCCGAGATCACTCGCGCCAACGTGGGCGAATCAGTTGTGATCTCCTGGGGTCTCGAGATGCCGCGCAAGATGCCCGTCCCCTTCGATGTGCAGATCGTGTGGAAGCACAACGGCGTGATCGACCGGCTCGACACCAGCTCGATCGACGCCCCGTCGTACAACTACCGCCTCTGGGACCGCCAGACCCTGCGCAAGACTGGCACCTGGACCGCCGCGGTCGTCTACAACGGCAACGAACTCGCAACCACCACGCTGGTGGTCAGCGAGTAGCTCTCCAACCTCGTCCTCGGACGGGGTTTTCAAATACAAACAGGAGTGAAACTGTAACGTGAAATAAAAAAACAAGGTGGTGGTCGTCTATATCGCGAGACGGCCCGGCTCCGCCTTGTTTTTTTATTTCACGTTACAGTGAACGATCTTAATCAAACCCCAACTTGCTTCCCTCGATCCAACTTAACCCTCTGAATCTCCATCCCCTCACCCTCCTCTGGATTCTCAAGCGCATCAATAAACGCAGATCGATGCGAAATAATAACAAATGTTGTATTCGGTCGCTTCTTTTTCTCCGCTAGCATAATCCGCGCCACCTCTGCCTCAGTCTCCTCATCAAGTTCCTCTGTTGCTTGATCCAAAAACACAATCCCCCCATTCTCCTGCGAACGAATCTTAAGAAGCACACGAGCAAGCCCAAGCCGAGCTTTCTCACCACCAGACAATCCTTTTATGCTACCCCTTAGATCCAACACACCATCCTGAGTAAACCGCTCAGCAAGTCCAAGCTCACTCAAAATCTGAATCATGTCCGCATCCTGCGCATCATTTGTTCCAAATGAAATGTTATCTCGAAGATTCCCACTGTCAAAAATGTATGGATGCTGCGATAAATACGCAACATGAGAATAAAGAGAATCTTCACCCGTTCGCTTGATATTCCCAATATCCTGACCACCAATCTTAACCTCACCTTCAGTCGGAGAATAATAGCCTGACATGAGCCGCGAAAGTGTTGTCTTCCCATGACCACTTCGCCCCTCCAATCGAATCACTCCCCCAGCCGGAACTTTAAACTCAACACCTTCAATAATCTTGTTCCCATCGATCTCAAGTCCAACACCTGAAAGCTCAAGAGCAAAATCTTCAAGTTCAGACGCTCCCACACGTTTCTGATCAGCCTCCACCTCTGCTCGCGCATATCCATTAAATACCTCCTCCATTTCCACAATAGCTTCCACTGATTTAATCAGATCATTATTAACTCTTAAAATCTCACCAAACCCTCTGCTAAAGTGCTGAGAATAAATAATCGCCGCAACAACATCGCCAGCATTTCCCATCCCCATCTCTCGAAGAACAGCACCAGTGCCAACAAGCCCCGCAATTACACTACTATTTAACACATAACCATGCTGAAACTCCATGTCAGCCCGAGCATGAGTGCGCTCATGTCCGATCTCATTCCAATTCTTACCAATCTCCTCAACCCTCTGAGCTATTTTTTCTTGCATGCCACCAAGAACAATATCCTGATGAGCATCTACCTGCTCTCCAATCTCTTGTGCCAGTGCATCTTCATTCTCGTACGACTCCATAATGATCGGGTGAAGGCGTTTATCTGCCTTCCGTGCAATTGAAATTGCAATTGGCGCAGAAGCAAGCGAAATAAGACCCAACCTCCAATCCATTGCCATCATCGCAGTGAACCCAACACTGGCGGTAGCAACCGCAGGTAAATGAACGCGCGCAACTGAAAACAAAATATCTTTAAATGCGCTTTGAGACCGACGCATGGACGAAATAATCCTACCTCTTTCTTCCCCTCCCATTCTCTCACCCGGCTGAAACACTAAATCCTGAGAAAGCCGCTCATACAATCCATCTTGATGTTCAGTAATCTCATTCATGAGCTGGTTAAACCCAATATCTAGCCTCCTCTTGATTCCACCAGAAGCCAAATTGATTCCAAGATACCCAAGCGCAAATGTCGCGGCCATCATTCCACCCACCTCATCATTAAGAGCCTTCCCCAAAAGAGCAGGGCCGACCCCCTCAACCGCACCGACCCCAGTCATAGCAACCGCAAACTTCACATACTGACTCTTATCCCCATCACTCAAATATTCATTCCACACCTCTTTCATCACCCGAAGACGCTGTGTTTCCTGTGGCTTACCCTCTGGATCAAACTCCGGAATCTCATCACCTGCCTGCGCAAGCAAAACAAGATTCTTAACCTGTTCCTTTGAAAAACCAAACTTAGAGTACGCGCGAATCATCTCACGCTCAATGTATGGCTGTTGCTCTGCATCTGGCTTGGTTGATGCGCGTTTTTGAAGCTTCTCAAGGGTTACCTGAAACTGCCCCACGTTTTCAAACTCCGTAATCTGCTCCGCCCAACGCTGCATGTTGAAAATCATGTCCTGATCATCCTGACCGAGCTCACGCTCATGTTCTTCACTCTTTGCATCCACCCACCAAAGCACCTGCCCCTTCTCAGGAACAGACTCAATACCTGTATCTTGCACGTCCTCCCTGAACGTTAAAACCTTTGCAGCAACACGCTCCATCTGCTCATACACAGCATCATCTGGCTCATCCATGAAATGTTTCTCACCAACCTGAGCCTCAATCGTACGAATCACATAATTCATCTCCGCCTGCAGCTGTGGAGGCACCTCTGGAATCCCAAACTGCTCTCGAAGTGCAGCCTCAACACTCTCTCTTGCATCGTCTAAAGATTCCTGTAAGGTTTCAGGAAGAACTTCTCGAAGGTCATCAAAACCACGATCGTGATATTGCTCACGAACGTGCTCATCAAGTTTCTTTGGCTTCATGGCCAATTCCTGTGGTGAAGGTCGGTAGAGTTCCCCCATAACTATTGGTTTCTGTTATTATACCATCATAGCGTCAACTTGCAACGCACGAGAATGCATATGCAATTCAACTACAACCACTCGGGAATCAAACCAGAACACATTGCCCCACTCAAAGATCAGCTTGAGCCGTATCGCATCACGCTTCAAAAAAATGCAAAAGCAAGTGGGTACGAAGAATTTGAATCTTTGCTTCAGCTCCCATCTGATGATGAGCTTCTCACAGCAGTAAAAGCTGTTGCACAAGCCATCAAAACACCCACCCTACAATATATTGTAGTTAATGGAATTGGTGGATCCAATCTGGGAACAAGAGCTGTTTACGAAGCCATTGCTGGTTCCATGCATCATTTGGTTGATCGTCTCCCAAAACTCCTTTTTCTAGACACCGTCTCAGACGAACGCATGACAGCCGTATGCTCACGATTGCTGCGCATGTCAGAATCCGATGACTTTGCTGTAATCTCAATCAGCAAATCAGGTGGAACTGTTGAAACTGTTGCAAACACAGAAGCTCTCATGCTTCATCTCAAAGAACACTTCCACGATGTCCGCCACCGCTTCGCAGTCATTACACAAGAAGGATCAAAAATGTGGCATGTTGCCGGTGAAAACAAATTCCACCGCATCTCCATGCCGAGCACAATTGTTGGACGCTTCAGTGTGTTCTCTGCTGTTGGCCTGCTCCCTCTTTATCTTGCTAACATTGACGTTGAAGAGCTTCGAGCAGGTGCACAACAAGCCATCAAGGATGGTGTGTCAGAAGACCTTGAGCAAAACCACGCCATGACAAATGCGATCCTGACATACCTGCACAACAAGGAGGGTCGCAACATGCACAACTCGTTCGTTTTTTCACCAAAGCTTGAATCGCTTGGAAAATGGTATCGCCAACTCATGGGTGAAAGTGTTGGAAAAGAAAAAGACATGGATGGCAATGTGATCAACGCCGGCATCACACCGATTGTATCCGTTGGCTCAACAGACCTGCACTCTCTAGCACAGCTCTACTACGGCGGACCTGATGACAAATTCACAAACCTCATCTTCTCTTTTAAAGGCGATATCCACCATGTCCCAAACAACCTCACACTCCCAGGCCTCGTAAAGGACCTGGCAGGTAAATCTCTTGAGGATCTCATGCACGCAATCGTTGACGGCGTCATCCCAGCATACATCGAAAAGAAACGACCCTTTGTCACCATAGACATGGAAGGAATCACAACCCGAGAACTCGGATACTTCCTGCAATTCCGCATGATCGAAGTCATGTACCTAGCAAAACTCTTCAACGTAAACGCATTTGACCAACCAGCCGTAGAACTCTACAAATCAGGAATGAGAGAGTCCATGCAAAAAAGAAGGTTGAAATAACGCACCAACCAAAAATGAGAAGGCTCGATGCCTTCTCATTTTTAAATTCCACCACCCCACCATAGACCCAGGACGCCAAACGGCCGTTCGAGGTAGTAGTTGAAAAGCATTTACAGCGAGTTTTTCAACTACTACCTCGTGGCCGCCCTAAGCCCCCACAGCAAGCTTCGAGCTAAAAGCGCAACGTATCCAAAACTCGCTCAAACGTTATCGACTCTCTCTGATGACTTATCACAAACACCTTCTCACCATACTGAAACACCACAAGCTTATCCGGAGAATCATCTTCCCCTGTACCACGAATCACAATCGAACTCTCTCCAGCAAACTCCCCAATCGTCTGCCCACCAACCCCCTCAGGATAATACGCATCCAAATTCAGTGTCACCCACTCATGCGCTGACCGAGCCTCAACAACCATAATCGTGAGCACATTCACTTCGCTATCAACAAGCTCAGACGCATTCGCATCTGTAATGCGGATCACATCCGCATCCTCATCAGGAGTAAGAATATACGACTGCTCCCCAACCTGAGCCACCTCTCGATAAAGGATAGCCTCAGCCGGATACGAAACCTCGTATCCATATTTTATATTCACATACGTCTCCCAACTAGCCGGAACTTCCATTCCCTCCTCAACCACACTCTCACCCCCCTGCTCTCGCACAACCTGCTCAATCTCAAAAACCCCACATCCTGGAAGAATGAGGAGAAAACAGGCCAAACTGAGTAAAACAAGCCGTTTCATATCAAGCGGATTATACCATGATCGCTTGACTTTTTGTGCGAGAAGTAGTAGATTCAAACGTCTTCCCATGACGGGAAACAAAGGAGAACCTCGATGCTGCTCAGCATCATCCTCGCCCTCGCCCTGCTCGTCTCCCCAGTCAACGCTGAGGACGTCATTCTGGAGAGGGCCGACATCATCGCGTACCACGAGGTAGACCGCGAGATCCGCCACCTGGCCCACGAGCTTCACGAGCTCGAGACCTGCAAGACCGAGGTGCCGAACATCAGCATCACGGTCGAGACAGCCAAGGACCCGATCGAAGCTGTCCAGGCGCTCTACATCAACGTGGACACTTGCGAGCTCATGGCTCGCAACGCCAAGGAGGTCGCCTACCTGAGTATGATGGTTCTCGTGGCCGAATCACAGCGCATCCCAGATGAACGCGCTGCCGAGCGCGAGTCCATGAACGAGAGCATCACGCAGATCGAGTTCGAGTGGAAACACTTCATGGCCGAGGAAGCCATGTTCCAGGACTTCAAGGCCTTCATGGTCATGCTCCTGATCGGCTCTGAGCAGTGGCGTCGCTCGCCCTGATCACCTCTCCGACACGTACAAGCCCCAGCCGCTAGGCCGGGGTTTTCGAATTATCTAACCCTCCTGGAGAGGACAAAAAGAGAACACTCGATGTGTTCTCTTTTTGAAACATCTCCACCACCCCTGGTAAGGACAGGTTGGGTACCGGCCGTTGCGACGTTTCTCTCTCAAAACCTGTGTGTTTTGAAGAGAAATGTCGCCGGCCGTCACAAGCTTACGTAGCAAGAACTATTTCATCTGCTCAAGCACAAACCCCCAATTCACATACTCCCAAAAACCATCAATAAACTTCCCTCTATCATTTCTATGATCAATATAATAAGCATGCTCCCATACATCGAGCGTCAAGAGAGGCTTATCTGAAGTCTCAGCCGGTGTGTCAGCATCATGATAATCCTGAATCGACAACTTCCCATCACTGTCCATAAGAAGCCAAACCCAACCAGATCCAAAATGCTTGAGTGCCAATGCACCAAACTCCTCCTTAAACTTCTCAAACGAACCAAAATCTCGATTAATAAACTCTCCCAGCTGCCCAGAAGGCTCTTGTTTTTCAGATGATAAGCAATTCCAAAAGAAACTGTGATTAAAGTGCTGCGCAGCCAGATTGTAAAGCGCTGAATTTGAACGCCTTGCAGCCACAATCACCTCTTCAACTGTTTTCTCTCTTAAATCAGTCGATTCAAGTGCGGCATTAAGCTTATTAACATAGCCAGCATGATGCTTGCCATGGTGATATTCCAATGTTTCTGCAGATGCCCAAGGTGCCAATGAACCCTTTTCAAACAGCAGGTCAGGTAAGATATGTGCCATATTTGTTGTTATTATTGATAAACACACTCTATCAGAGCTGAGGCCCCCCTACCAGGGTTGACAAAAAGCTAAAAATACGCTATACTAGCGGCGCTTCTCTTGTTCGATTCGTAATGAGAGTAAGTTCCTAAGTAACCGTTACCACTCTTGTTATGAGCAACAAATTGTTTGTTGGCAGCCTTCCATGGTCTGTTGACGATCAAGGGCTCCAAGAGCTTTTCGCCGCTCACGGTGAAGTCGTTTCTGCTCGTGTCATCACTGACCGAGAAACAGGACGAAGTCGCGGATTCGGATTCGTTGAGTACAACGATGAAGCAACCGCTCAGACTGCTCTTGATGCCATGAATGGTGCTGAGATCGAAGGACGCACAATTAGTGTAGACTTCGCTCGTCCAGCCCAGGACTAAATTTAGTTCAAAAGAAAGCACCCAGCTCCGGCTGGGTGTTTTTGGTTTTATCTAAAAACGCTCAGGAGGATCATCCACCATCTCTTTGGCAAGCCTCTTAAGTTCTCCTCGAAGCTGCTTAATATCAGCCTTCATTTCCCCAACATCCTTGTATCCCTCCCAAACCTCTGCAATCCGCTCGGCAGCACTCAATGAACTACAATACGGCGACTCGTCACGAATCCTCTCCAAAAATCCATTCATGTCTTCATAAAGCCTACCTCTCAACCTTCTATTATCATAAATGGCGTCAAAGATTTTTTTCCACGCATCCATGTCTGTATCACGATCATACCTCTCCCAAGTTGGATTTGTCTGAAAAACTTCAAATACTTTTATTTTCTCTTTTACCCCATCACCAAACATTTGCCACATATCCAAATGTTCATAACTGTCCGGCCCTCCTTCCTGTTCAATTTTGTCAATATATGCCTCGCACTCATGCAACAAATCAAGGTACGACCCAACCTGCTGCTTTGCTCTTTCAACAGACGAATCAATCTTCTCACGAAGCGCATCTCGAATCGTATCGATGTTTGGTTGATTCACCCGAGAAGAAAGGAGTTCATTATCAGGCAACTCCAGTACACCAGCAAGCCCAGGCCTACGAAACCACGGCAGTTTCTGTTTATCTCTTTCAAGATCCCCAAATCTTGCCTCAGACTTGTAAAAATTCACTGAATGCCAATCCGCATCCGGAAACGCATTTTCAAACAATCGCAATGCTGTCATCTGAGTTGAACCAGAACCACTAAGCTCATCAACAACAAGAATGCTACCACCAGCAAACTCATCCTTGTAAACCCGTTTCAACTCTTCAACCACACCTGTCTGCTCATCAATCTTATCCCTCCATTCTCTTGGAATATCTCGCTTACTCATCCACTTCCCCTGCTCTCCATCACACAAAAGATCTTGAACTTCATCAAACTTTTCCAATGACAAATCACTGCCTTGAAGCGTAGAAGTATCCCCTCCATGAAAATAACTTGATGTTCCAATATTCACAAACTTAACATCAGGAATATCTTCATCTGGATACTTAAGCTTCCAACCCTCTCTAAACATCCACGAAAGCGGCCGTGCGCTACGATCAAGAAATACAATCGTATCAACATCACGATTGCGCACATTTTCAATCATGAGATCCATGCGCTCAATAATATCCTCCCGAGCGTACTCAGATTTAAAAAACTTATACTCAACGAAAGATTTTTCTTTTGTTTCAACACCCTGTTCCTCTGCCTGATCTAAAAACTTCTTGTCTAACACTGTATCTTCGTCAGAAAGCCCCCTGCTTCGTAATGAATCTAATATTCCCATATACAACACATGGTATCCAATCACACGCACATAAACAAGAACACCAAAAAATGACAGGTTTTTTGTCAAGTCCAAACCGAACATTTCACCCTTGAAAAAATGCTTGCACTAGCGTAGAATAGCCGCGAAATTATTGATAACCAATTATGCACTTCGCAATCCTCGTTTTCGGACAAGAAGACAAAAAACTTCTCCCTGGATCAAGGGCAATTGTTAAATCCGCACGCAAGCGCGGACACAGAATGACAATCCTAAGAGAAAAAGATCTGTACCTTCTTTTTGATGGAAACAGAGAGTGTTTGCATAACAAAAACGGTAAACCTCTTCCAAAATACGATGCTGTCATTGCCAGACCAAGTTTTGCTTCAGACCCATCCATTCACGCGTCACTGATTAGACAGTTTGAACTCCAAGGCCAACTCGTGATCAACAAACACACAGGAGTGCACCGAGCAAAAAACAAAGTACGTACACTCCAACTGCTGCACCACTACCAAATCCCAATGCCAAAAACCGTTGTGCTGTTTGGATCAGAAAACATCGATAAGGTCATGAGTGAATTCAAGTACCCTGTCGTTGTAAAGTCAGCCTACGGCGCTGGTGGCTCTGGAGTATTCATTGCAGAAACAAAACGCTCTCTCAAACCGGTTGTTGAGCACCTGCTCCGAAGCAAATCCAGCAACAAAGAACCAATCAAAATCCAAGAGTACATTCACGAATCCAAAGGCAAGGATCTGCGTCTGTTCGTTGTAGGAAGAAGAGTGGTTGCTGCCATGCAACGCAGCGCTCAAAAAGGAGAATTTCGATCAAACTTTCACAAAGGCGGAAATGTAAAAGGTATCACCCCAACAGAACAAGAAGTCACCATGTCTATTCAAGCCGCTCTTAACATGGGGCTCGATATTTCAGGAGTTGACATTCTGCGAACAAAACGCGGGCCAATGATCATCGAAGTGAACGCTCAGCCAGGACTAGAGGGCATCACCAAGGCATCGGGAATCGATGTGGCAGCTGAAATCATGAAATTCGTAGAACGAAAAGCAAAACAACGAAAAGCACGCATTCGAAAACCCATAAAAGAGCGCGCTAGTGCTGTGGAGGGCTAACGTAACAAAACACTCAAAATCGTGTAAAATGGACATAACGTATGTCCAAATCAAAGATGATCCGCAGCTTCAACCGCTACGAACTCAAGTACTTGATGCATGAGCGTGACGCCGCCGCGTTTCGGGAACAATTAAAACCTTATACTGAGCTTGATCCCTACGGGGATGATACAGGCAGCTACTTTTTAGCTAGCCTGTATTTTGATACAGACGATCATTTGTTCTATTGGGAAAAAATTGAAGGCCTCAAATTCCGAAGAAAAATCCGCATGCGCATTTACGAAACTCCAGACAAAATCACCGATGATTCAAATGTCTTCGTAGAAGTAAAACAGCGCCTGGATAAAATCATTCAAAAACGCCGAGTAGTTCTCCCGTACAAACACGCAAAAAAACTTCTCTACGATTACAAGATTCCCCCACACGAAGACAAGGACTCAGCAACGATCCAGGAGATCTACCACATGCTAACCACCTATCAACTCAAACCAACCTGCATTACAAGCTACAAACGCCAGGCACTAATCGGACATGAGTATGACCTAGGCCTGCGAATCACCTTTGACACAAACGTCCGCTATCGCGACAAAGACCTGGACCTCACATCCAAGAAGATTGGAAAAGCCATGATCCCACTTGATTACGTCATCATGGAAGTAAAAGTGAACGACCGCATCCCTTACTGGCTCACAGAACTCATTGCCGATCAAAACGCAAGCCTCATCCGCATCAGCAAATACTGCACCGGCCTTGAGCAAGCAAACATTGTTCCAAATAAACATTATCTATTCGCCTAAATAACAACTATGGATCCAGAGACTTTATCTTTCCTCCAGCAACTAACCAGCTTCGAGGATCTCACGGGTGTCTTTTCTGTGACAGACGTTGTTCTCACAATCGTGCTCAGCTTTATCCTGACGGCTGTTGTGGGATACGTCTACATGATCACACACAAAGGCACATCCTACACCCAAAGCTACGTGCACACACTCGTGCTCATGGGAATGGTGGTTGCCATCATCATGCTCGTTGTTGGCTCAAACATTGCTCGAGCCTTCTCTCTTGTTGGTGCGCTCTCCATCATCCGCTTCCGTAACGCTGTCAAAGAAACCAGAGACGTCGGCTTCATATTCTTTGCCATGGCAATCGGTATGGCCGCAGGAACGCGCTTCTATCTTCTGGCAGTGATTGCCACTATTGTAATCTGTCTTTTGATCATTATCATGTACAAGTTCGACTTCTACCGAAAAGACGCATCAAGTCGCATCCTAAAAATCCAGATTCCAAACAATGCTGCCTATGACAAACTCTTTGACGATGTCCTGCTCAAATACACAAAGTCCTCTCATCTTGTAAGTATTGATTCAGTACGCTCAGGAGCCCTCACCGAACTCCTCTACAACGTAGAGCTTAAACGCGGAAAGAAAATGCAGGAATTCCTTAGCGAGATCAAGAACCTTAACGGAAACCACAAGGTCACACTCGTTACTGGCTACAACACAACCGACCTCTAATCATGCGACCACTCACGCTCCGAAGAAACTATAAATGGATTGCAGCAACCCTTCTTGTTGTGTGTTTTTTCGTTGCAATGCTTGGAAACGAACGCATCATTCCCTATGTATCCTCGTTTAGCTGGAGCATGGGTGACGCATGGCCAATAGCACAACCGATCGAAGTAGAACCTGCTGAGCCTGACACACTCTTCTCTTTAGATTTCATGCACGAAATTGAAATTGAAATGGATGAAGCTGATCACGAAACCATGATCCTTACTTTTGAAGAGACAGATGAAAAAGAATTCTTCCATGCATCAGTCACCATCGATGGAACACATTTCGAAGACGTTGGCATCAGACTAAAGGGAAACTCAACGCTCTCTTCATCACTTGGACTAGGTATGGGGCCCTCTAACAAGATGAGCAACGTAACAAGCGACATCCCTTACCTCATCAAACTCAACGAGTACGTATCTGGCCAAGATTACCAAGGCTACGAACAAATCGCACTGCGCAGCCAGTTTAAAGACACGGCAATGATGCGCGAAGTCTTAGGTTTCCAACTCCTGGAAATGATGGATATTCCCGCACCTCATTCAACCTATTCTGTTGTAACGTTTAATGGTGAACTGTCGCTCTACATGATGACAGAAGTTGTTGTCGAAGAATTCGTAGAAAAATACCTTATCGATGGAGATGAGGAAATGGGCAATCTCTTCAAGGCGTCTCCTGGCGCGAAACTTGAGTACACAAGTGACGATCCTCTTGACTACGCATCTTTTGAGCAAAAGACAAACGTAAACGAAGAGGATGTCTATCAAATCATTGAGCTTGCAGAATTCATTTCCAATTCAACAGACGAAGAATTCGCAAACAATCTTGATAACTACATCGATGTTGAATCCACTCTCAAGTACATCGCTTTCTGCAACATCATCGTCAACCTCGATTCGTTTGCAAGCAATGGAAACAACTACTATCTCTACCAAGACCCAGAGACTGATCAATTTTCTGTTGTCCCATGGGATCTCAACGAATCGTTTGGTGGATTCTGGCGATATATCGGAGAAACCTATGAACTAGACATGTTCTTTGACAACGAAGAAAAGACAGGTGGTCCTGGCGGTCAACAAAGGATGATGCCAAATAATGAAAATCAACAAATGCAAAACGGAAATCAAATCATGCAACCCGTTGCTTTTGAGGCAAGCCAAGACCAACAACTCCAACAAGGCATGCGACCAAACAAGCGCATGAAACGTATTCCTGAAGGATTCAATCCTCCAACAAATTTCGAACCACCAGAAGGCTTTGATCCTGATGCCGAGCAACCAACCCACAAGGTCATGTCAATGCAAAACACCTTTGTTACACGACTATTAGAAACCGAACCATACAAAACAATGTATGTAGACATTGTGAAAGACTTGATCGACGATGAACTGTCTATCGAATCGGTTATAGATATAGTTGAGGACTTGCAAGCCTTTGTAGACAGCGCGAACGCAAGTTATGGCTTCTGGGAAAACGAAATCGAACATGACTACGGAACAAAAGAGTTGCTCGAATTCATTCGCAATCGATACAAATTCCTTTACGCAGAACTGGCAAGTGTGGAAAACTAACTAGCTCTACATGCAGTTTTATGCCATAATTGTCCTCGATGTGTAAAAAAGACACAATACGACTAATTCGTAAGAGCCTACCGGGCTTGTTTTTTTATGACAAAAAACTACATCGGCGAGCCAAACGTGCCCGCCTTCAGCCGCGTAGTCAATGCACTGCGCGGTTTTTTTCTATCTAAAGGATTCCTTGAGGTTCACACCCAGGATCGCCTTTCCATTCTCGCAGCATGCGAAGACCCAACCACCGTTGCCACCTTCTCCTATGCCGGTCAAATCTGGCCACTCCCACAGACAGGCCAAATGTGGCTCGAATACGAACTCCTCACTCGCCCGGATGTGCCGGGTGTTTTTTGTGTCAGCACAAGCTACAGACACGAACCCCATCCAGTCGAAGGCAGGCACAAAATCGTATTCCCAATGTTCGAGTTTGAATCACGCGGAGACGTAAACGATCTCCAGCAACTCATGGCCGAGATGCTCGAGCACCTGGGGTACGGCTCTCGAGAAAGCTTCAAACGTATCAACTACCGTGATGCCATGAGAACATATAACACAAAAGAGATTGATCACGAACATGAAAAACAACTCTGCGAAGACTATGGACGCGCAGTATTCCTAGAAAAATTCCCAGAGCACACAAGCCCCTTCTGGAATATGAAACGAGCCAAGGACGGAACCTCACACAAAATCGACGTGATCATCGACGGCATGGAAACATTCGGAACTGCTGAACGCAGCTCAAACCCAGTAGAAATGCGAGAAGCCTTCCACACCATCTCAGACGGAGGCTACGCCAACCTGCTCTACGATCTGTTTGGAAAAGAAAGAGTCGAGGCTGAACTCGAAGAATTCCTCTCCCACAACTTTGTCCCACGCTACGGCGGTGGCATCGGCGTCACCCGGCTTGTAAGCTCGCTGGCAAGGTAAAAGAAAAGTCCTGTGCGTCGTAACGCTCAAGACTTGTATGCGGCCGCGAGCTCGATGAGCTTGTCGACCCGCTTGCGCAGATGAATCCACACCCGCGCCGTGAGCACTGAGTCGTACAGCGGGTTGTGCCACCCACCACCGATGTCGCTCATGTCGATGTCGTACTTCTTCTTGTACGCCCCGTGCTTGGTCGATTCCTCACCAAGCATCTCGAGCACGGAAGCTGTGTCGTGCAGCGGGAATGGTGCCTCATCCGTGGTGATCATACACGCCTTTTTCATGAGCGTGAGCACGCGCGCCTCCACTGGAAACTGCACATGCGCCAGGATGATGGTGTCGTCGTCCGTGTACTTGAGGTAGAACTCACTGAACGCCCTGAGGAGCTCCAGCAGGGTCGCGTGCGTCTGATCGATCCCCTCCATGGGAGGAAGAACGTTCTCGAGCACCCACACGTCTACCTCGTCCATGATCGGACATCGACCCACGAACCGATCGATCTCCACACCCTCCTCGTCGCAGACAAAGGCCGCGATCGAAAACGGGTGGCCTTCGAGACCATTGGTCTCGGCATCGAACGAGAAAATCTTCTTCCCCATCTCATCTCCTTTCGTCTGACTACTATGCAGCCAACAGACGTTTATACGCGAAAACCAAGCCTTTGTCAATACAAAAACACCCTTTTCACAAGAGTGTTTATTTACCGAAAAATCATCTTCTGCTCAAGCCCATCTGTAATCACATCACCCACAGTTTTTATGAGCAGAAAAAATACAAGTCCCACAACACCTTTTCCAAAAATGAAACCAAGGATCACAATAAGATGCATTGGCAGGATTCGTGGGTATGGCAAAAAGAAAAGCTTGCCAAGATGCTGGCCTTTCTCATCGTCAATTTTTCGAACCGATCGATATGCAAATGCATGGTTCACAAAAAAGATAAGCGCAAACAACCCAATCGCTCCCCAATCATCAACTCTTGGCCATGCCAAAATGATAATGAAAACAAGATAAACAAAATGAAAGATTCCATAATGAAGCAAGAAAAAATTCGCCGCGCTCTTCTTAGCTCTCTCGGTCGGCTCTACCGCTTCGCCATTCACCTGCATCCCCTCAACCGAAAACTTTTTGAGCGAGAGCATACGCTTTGCATGAAACAAACCAATAATCACACTCTGCGCCCAATACCCCCAAACAACCACAGAAAAATCCCACCCCTGCCAAACAGCAAGAGCGATAACGATGAGGTTGCTTACAATCAGACCAATCGATGATGAGTTTACATATTTCATATCAATTCGATAACTTCTCCATAAAGTTTACTACAGCCTCATCTAGAATAACATCCTTTTGTTTAAACGGCTTGAGAAGCACAAGCCCATCAAACGTTGTGCAACGACTAAGTGCAACGTAGAGCTGCCCATGCGCAAACGCTCCCCACCCCATATCAACGAGCACGCGATCAAACGTCTTGCCCTGAGCCTTGTGAATCGTCACTGCCCACGCAAGCGCGATCGGATACTGCGTATATGAACCAATAATCGACTCCTCGAAACTTCCACCATCATGCTCATACTCAAAAAGTTCCCACCGATGCTGGCTTACATCCACCTCTGACCCATCTTCAAGCACCACCTCCAAAACAGGATTCTTCTGCAGCCCAAGTTTCTGAATCCTCCTGATTGTTCCAAGCGATCCATTCACCCAGCGCTTTTCAGGATCATTTACCGTAAACATGATCCGAGCACCTTCCTTCACGGTAATCGTTGGCTCAGATGGCATGCGACGATCTGGAATCTCCCCTGTGGAACGTGATTTTAGTTTCCACGGTTTTGTATCCAGCTGAGAAAGCTCAAAATCATTTCTCTGCTTTGCCATCTTATTCGTGGTTGTCAGATGGATAAAATCTGCCTCCCCTCGAGGATCAAAATACGGATCATGCCGCTCATTCCAAAGATCAATATCATCCTGAGTGAGTGTTTGCATTCGAATCTTTTCAAGTAGCTCAACAAAATCTTCATCTTGCTGCCGATATACCTTTGTAAGCTCAATCATTCTCACACGCACCCCACCCATCGCGTACGCAGAGAAAAAATATGGCGATGTGTACTCATTCTCAAACCTAAATGCTTCCTCACGCGTCACCACTGGCGGAAGCTGGTACAAATCTCCAATAAAAATCATTTGCACACCACCAAACGGCTCACCCGGCCTCCCCCGGTTCAGTCGCAGAGCCTTATCAACACAATCCAAAAGATCAGCGCGCACCATGGAAATCTCATCAATCACAATCGTCTCAAGCGCCTCAAACAACGGCCGTGCATCTGGAAACGCTGGACGCACAAGATCTGGTCGGATCGCAGGATGAAAACCAAAAAACGAGTGTATCGTCTGCCCCCTAACATTAAGAGCAGCCACACCCGTTGGTGCCAGCACAACATGTTTTTTCTTTGTATGCTCACGAAAATACTTGAGAAGCGTTGACTTTCCGGTTCCAGCACGGCCTGTCACAAAAATATGATCACCCGTTTCGTTCATGGTCTTATACGCAGCCTTGGATTCTTTTCCAATTCGAATCTTCTTTGTCATAAGTGGCACAAGTATACCACTTTTTTTATTCTACCAATCCACCAACCAATCATTAGCACACTCTGACTCAGGAATATTTACTTGATATGCTCCAGGAAAATCTTCACACCTGTCACCCAAAAACGGAATAAAATACGGTGCATCAGGATAACTTGGATCATAACAACAAATATACACAAACTCTTCCTCATCTTCTTCGTCATCAAAACTCACTTCATCCTCGATGACGTCCTCAATCTCTTCAACTGACTCATCTACAACCTCTTCAATCACCTCCTCAACAGGCTCTTCAACCACCACAACCTCCTCCTCAACAATCTCCACCACAGACTCCACCTCTTCCTCAGAAGGAGTCCATTCAGGCTCAAACTGCCATGGCTCTAAATCAGTACCCTCATCTGTCTCAGCAGGAACATCAAACACGGATTGTTCCGACGGAGAACCATCAACCCCAGCTCGATCAACCTCCAAATGTTCAATTTGTTCACCCTCGTCTTGAACAATTTCATTTTGAACAGTTTCTTCTTGCACAAACTCAATACTCTCTACCTGAATCTCAATCGTCTCCCCCTCGCTAATCTCAAACTCAACAGGATTAAATGGAGTCACGCTTGTACTTCCAATTTCTTTCCCAACTACAACAGTTGTTGTGTCTGTATCAGAAGAACTCGGAGGTGGAAGCGCTATAGCAACAAGACTGCTGTACTTACTTCTTGAAACTGGACCGAAAAAATCATCTTGCGAAACAATGACCGTCTGATTGGATTGCCATTTTCCAACAGAAGAACTTGTCACAGGACCATAAAACGAACCATTCTCTGGCCCATTCGATCCAAGCACAGAATGAAAACTATCTACATATTGAGTCAATGCCGAAACACTATCCCCAACAGGTGGGTCAAATGCCGAAACTGGGGTTGGTTCAATTGACGTTAATTCCATTTGGATTGCTGTAATCTGTTCAAATAATGCAGAAATTTGCGCTTGCAAAACCATTGGATCAACCGGTGCTTGCGCCTGCACATTCACCTGCCCAGCTCCCTGCGCATGTGCTGTCTTCACAAACGGTAACTTCCACGGCTCTGAAACCGAAACAGCCGACGACCCCTGAGTTAGCTCAATAGCAAACGAACCGCTTTCCTCTGCAACTTGCTCATACATCCACCCCAGCTCATACCCCTCCTTCACTACCCAAAACATGGTCCAGCCCTGTTGCTGCTCAGGGTACCAAGCAAGTCCATTCGAATCTGTTTTGTGAACTGAATCAAGCTCAAACGAATTCGGATCAAGCGCAAACAAATACGCATCAGCAAGCGGACCGTTCTCATCATAAGCATACACTAGCACACTCTGCTTGCTCTTTTGATTTAGATAAATCATCTCACTCAATGTTGTTCGATTGTAATACTCATACCCCTCAGCAAGAACCACCACTGGACCACCACTCACCAAACTGCCGTCCCATCTTCCATCAAGGTCTGTTTTAATCACTAAATCCTGTACAAACACATATGCACCACCAACCGGCTCATCATTAGCTCCCAGAACAACATGCGAGAGCTCGCTGCTTGGTTCTGGATACATTTTCAAAAAAATCGCAGCCCCAATCACCACTAGGACAACCCCGAGCGCAATGAGAACCTGCGTAACAGATACTTTTTTCATATTGTTTTCCTCACTTATTCTGATATTCATTGTACCAGTTTTCACAATCGAAAACACGCCCATAGATGAGCGTGCGCGTTGGTTCTAGCTGTCCTTGAGCGGAATCAGGCGGCCGGAAGGATATCCTTCCACGAGAGTTGCGAAGCGTCGATTCCTCTTGGAATCGAACGGTGTGAATACCATCACCTCGTAGATCCGATCACCGATCTGGATACCGTTTGGAACATGCTCCTTGAGTAGTTCGATGTGGTGATCGTTCGTGAGCGGTCGAATCGATTCACTGAACAGAGAACCAATGAGCCCCCTCAGCAGCAAAGCGAGTTCATGAGGAATATTGGTCTCCAAGTGTGCTGTCTCCAACTCACCCCACCACCCTTCACGGGTGAGTGTCAAAGATGCCATCTGTCTACCTCCTTTTCGGAACACTTCTTTCTACATGCAAAACACCATCTTGTCAACCCACGCACCTTCGAGATCTGAGCAACACCCCAAAGAAAACCAAATAAAACAAACACGCAACCACATCAATCACCCCAACCTCGTCAAGTAGACACAACACTGCCATTGCACCCACATACACGAGCGTGACAAAGAACCACCGCTTGAAATGATGAATGAGCAACCACAGTAGCGCGATCGTGATAGCTGCGTTCACAATCATAAGTACCGCATTCATCTGATACACCTCAAACGGAAACACGCCACGCGACACAAACAAAAACACCCCAGCACTGAGCCAGAACGCCGCACTGAACAAGAAAAAGAAACACACAGAATTCTTCATACCTTCACATCGTATCACAACCCCTTTCTTAAATGATCAATCACCTCCTGATCCTTCACCCAAAGCACCTCAAGCCTTTCAATCTCCTTTGTAACCTCATCTAGGCGCTGAGCCTTCACTGGTGCATAATCCGTTGGATTCTCAAAAAAGTACGCGAGAATCTCACTCTTCTCAACATCAAGAACCTTCATCTTCTTATTAATTCTCGCTTGCGATCGCTGATGCTCTTTCACACGCATTTGAGCCTCAGCCCGCAAAACTCGATCACCCCCTTCTTCAGAACACTCCACCACAAGCGATTCTCGTGCCCGATCCATCAGATCATCCACATACTCGCCATAGGTTCCCATGTGCTGACGAACTCTTCCATTGCGCACCTCCAAGATCTTCTCTGCAAGCGCATTCACAAATGTTCGTGCATGCGAAATAAAAAGCACTGTTCCTGAATACTTTTTGAGTGCAAGTGCAAGCGCCTCTGTTGTTTCCACATCCAAGTGGTTGGTTGGCTCGTCCAGAAGGAGGACATTATGTTCATGCAACAAAATCCCAGCCAAGCAAAGCCGAGCACGCTCCCCACCGGAGAGAACACTGGTTGGCTTATCAAGATCATCACCTCGAAACAAAAAGTTCCCAGCCATCATCAAAATCCGCTCACCGGATGCATCACGCGGCGCCATGCGCGTAAGATGCTGCAACACCGTCTCAGTATCGATAAGCGCTGCATCCGTCTTCTGATCATAATATCCAATGTCCGCGTGATGCCACCACTTCACCTTCCCCTCAAGCTGATCAATCTTGCCGGCAAGCGTCTTAAGCAGTGTAGATTTTCCATTCCCATTCTCCCCAGCAATCACAATCTTTTCCCCACGCATCACATCAAGATCAATCTTCTCTGCTACAACATGCTCACCATACCCGATCACCAAATCATCTGCGCGCACAGCAGGACCAGGCACAACCCGCGACGATGGGATGGTGATGTTTGTTGTTGCTAGCGCAGAGTCAATATCAGAAATCTGATTGCGAAGCTTTGCAATATGTTTAATCTTGCTCTGTGCGCGTGTAGCCAAACTGGCTTTATATCGAAAACGATCCACAAATGTTTGGTGGTGCGCCATCTCACGCCTGAGCCTCTTGTTCGTGCTCTTTTGAAACTCAAGCTGCTCCTGTTTGTACTCCAAATACTCCTGAACCGTTCCCTTGTACACCGTCAGTTTTCCGCGCTCAATCTCAAACGTTGTCGTGCACGTATTCTGCAAAAACGTCCGATCATGCGCTGCAATAATACAACCTCCACGAAAATCTTTTAAGAACATTTCAAGTAAAAGAAGTGTCTGCAGATCCAAATAGTTCACAGGCTCATCAAGAAGCAAAAGATTTGGCTCAAGAAGGAGCATAGCCACAAGCTTCACACGCATCTGATACCCACCGGAAAGTTCGGAAGGTGGCACCTGCAAGTGAGACTCTCCAAGACCAAACCTGGCTCCAAGCTTTTTTACCTTCCAATCTGAAACCCCTCCTCGTTTCTCCAAAAACGCAAGAGTTGTGCAATCAGACGGAAGCACCTCATGCTGCTCAACCACCCCCAACCTCAACTTTGGAAACATGTTTACCTCACCCCCATCCGCTTCTTCTGCTCCGGTGATAATCTTTAAAAGAGTTGACTTGCCCGCACCATTCCGTCCAATGAGTGCAATCTTTTGTTTCTCGGCAATCAAAAAAGAAAGGTCCTCAAGCACGGTCTGCAATCCATATTTCTTTCTTAAATTTTTTCCCTCAATCAGTGGATGCCCCATGTGTTCCTGCTACAAACCCGGTAGTCCAGCACAGCTGAAGAGAAAAACCACCAGATGGTCGATTAATATTTATTGTGTCTCCAATCAAATACAAATTCGGATACAGCCTCGAAGTCATAGATCTAAAGTCCACCTCCTCTGGAACCACACCACCGTCTGCAACAATCGAATACTCATACCCCATGGTTCCAGCAATATCAAAACGCAAATCCTTGAACATCGTCACCAAACGCTTGCGCTGATCCTTTGTAATCGAATGCACAGGCGTGTCTGCAATTGATTCTCCAAAACGACTAAACACAACTTCGCAAACCTGTTTTTGAGCAAGCCCCTTGAGCACACTCTTGAGCTTCTTGTTCTTGTGCTTCTCAAACTCCGCAACTAAATGTGTATCCAAACTTCCCAGATCGTGATCTGGAAAAAGATCTATCGACGCATCAACCGTTCCCTTTGCAAGCAATTTCTTAACCTCATGTGCCGAATTAATCACAAGCGGACCAGAGATTCCAAAGTGCGTAAACAAAAGTCGACCGCGCACTTTCAGTCTCGTCTTCTTATCCTGGATGTACCGCAGCTCCATATCATCAAGCGTCACCCCCGAAAGCCCATGCACCCACTTTGTCTCAGTTCGAAGCGGAACCAAATCTGGGTCAGCTTCTTTTACTGTGTGCCCAATCGCAGCAAGCATTGAAATCCCATCTCCTGTTGATCCGGTCTCAGGCGCAGCAAGCCCACCCGTTGCCAGCACGATCTTACCAGCACGAAAGACACCCTTATTAGTTTTCACCCCCACCAAAGCATCTTGTTCTTTCACAAACGACTCCGCACTCACACCAAGCATCACTTCAACATTCCCACTCTCCTTCACATACACTTCAAGAGTTCGACAAACATCCTCTGCCTTCTGAGACTTTGGAAACGCCCGGTTGCGTTCCTCCACCACAAGCGGCAGACCACGCTCCTGAAAAAAATCAAACGTGGCTTTTACATCAAACTGCGCAAACGGTGAGAACAAAAACTTACTTGTCTCAGGAAAGCTCTCAAGAAACAAACGAGGATCAAACACAGCATTCGTGATGTTGCACCTACGCCCCCCAGTAATGCTGAGCTTCTTGCCAAGCCTGATATTTTTCTCAAGCAAAAGAACACGAGCCCCAAGCTCGCCTGCGCGTCCAGCAGCCATCATTCCAGATGGACCACCGCCGATAACAATCATGTCAAATGTATTTTCCATGCGCACATCATCTCAAATTTTGAATAACAAAGAAAGCCGCTAGCTGATAACACATTGAAAATGTGAATAACTCAACCTCTCTTTAGGTCACACAAAGACCTGCATCAAAGCCAGAATAACAACCCGCTTTGAACACTTATATTGCACAAAGTCCCTGCTGTCGCATGATTAGACAAATCACTTCTTGACAGCTTTTTGGTAGAAAGGCTAACGTTAGTGTGCGATTAACACTTACAAGATTTGTCGCTATTCACCTCCCCTGCTTCCAAAGCAGGGTTGAGAACACCAGAAACATTGACAAACCTTGAATTAAGTGCTAATTTCGGCGGCTGTAACCAACCGGAATACAGAAGCCAAAACAAGAAGTTACTTAGCAACCCTCGCCCTTTCCCAAACCAACCCTAGACCAAGAGGTAGAGGCCCCATGCCAACCATGGACATTCAAGGCCCCGAGCACGTCTACACGGTCACGCACCGCGTGGGCGAGTGCAGCCACTACCGTCTCTACACGTGTCTCCAACAGGACACAGACCGGCAGTGCATCATGATGATCGCGGCCGAGCGTCGCAACAACGCAGACCTCGAGCGCGCCGCGTACCTCCTCAAGCAACTCCGCAAGGAAGGCGACCTCAACGAGGAAGACTACGCCAAGGATCCCAAGAACGAAGGTCGTATGCTCAACTACCAGCTCGGCTTCCCCGAGGTGATGGACAGCTTCATCTTCGAAGAGCAGGATCACCGGCGCATCCTCATCCTGGCGTTCGACAACATCCAGGAGATCGACGGCCTGGTCCCCCTCCTGAACATTCGGGAGAAGGACCTCAAGCGCCTCGACATCAAGACCGGCGCGTGGATCCTGGGCAAGGCCCTCAAGACCCTCAAGCTAGCGCACAGCATCGGGATCTCCATGGGTACCATGGATGCCTCCCGCATCCTGGTCCAGCTCGACGAGCACTACGTGATCATGTTCGACTGGTGCTACGCCAGGACCGGCACAGACCAGGTCCCGAGAGACCTGGCACGCCGCGACATCATGAACGTAGCCCGCGCCGTCATCACTGCCTTGGGCGGAGACTGGCGCAGCCGTCACCTCCCCTTCCCCGGCAACGAGGAAGGGTACGGCAGGTTCACCGAAATCCTCTTCCGACTCGCTGGCGGAGCACAGACCAGCGCAGCCATGGCTCACCAGACGTTCTACGAGATGGTAGACGCGGCCTGGGAGCCTGGCTTTCACCCCGCAACCACCCACCCTCTCGAAAAGACAGGAGATTGATCATGGGACGAGGAGTTCTCTCACGAGTAGCACACACCAGGACGCGTGACACCGCCACCCGCGGAGGTCGCAGCGCCACCCACCGGGCCGAAGAGCGCGTGCGCATGGGCAAGGGACTCGACGTGTCCGTGGACCCCAAGGGGTACCCGCACCTGGGTCCGGTCCGGCTCAGCCTGCCGCGCTTCGACCAGCGTGAAGACGGTCTCTGGGAGCTCACCAGCGGCATGCCCGTCCCGGTGGAGACCCTGCTCGACGGTACCGGTTCCATGGGGCACGATTTCATCGCCGCCGTCATGGCCGTCCTGCCCGACGCGTTCGATGCGTTCACCTCCGGAACCATGCCGGTGCTGGGGCGCTACGACGTGCAGATCGCCAACGCCATCTTCGGCGACACGGTCGACACCCACAACGGGCGTCACGTGCTGTGCCGGACCCAGTTCGAGATGGCCGACAAGATCTCGGTCCAGGTCACGAACCTGGCCCCGACGCACGGTGGTGCCGGCAACGGCAAGGAAGACCCCCAGTTCGGGCTCTTCGCGGCCGCCTACCTGACCAACGCCAGGCTCTGGAAGTACGGTCTGCGCGGCTACCACTTCGTCTTCACCGACGACAACTCGGTGATGGAGGTCGAGGTGAGCTGGCTGAAGCGCATCTTCGGGGATGACGTCCTCGAGCGTGCGTGCGAGAACGGCCACGACTTCTCCGGTGTGCGCAGCATCCCGACCCAGCAGGTCGTGCAGGATCTGCTGAGCCACACCAACGCCTTCGTCTTCCTGCGGCAGGGCAACAGCATCCGCTCCTGGCAGCGCCTCTACGGCAACGACCGCTGCATCGTCATGGACGACATGCCCGACACCTTCCACCTCTACGAGGCCGTGGTGATCGGGCTGACCGAGGGCATCATCAACCTGGAGACGGCCGAGACCTTCCTGATCGAGCACGGCGCCGACCAGCGCCAGGCCCAGCGCATCGTGCACGCGGTCTCGCACATCCCCCTGGGCGCCCAGACCCTGCGCGAGAACTTCCACCGGATCCCGGTCGCCGGCGATCTGTTCCGCGAGAAGACCGACCTCTGGCCCCTCACCGCGGACGAGATCGCTGCGCACACCGGCGAGGCCTCGGACGGCGCCAGCGGCTCCAGCGAGGGTAGCGACAAGGTCCAGTGGCTCTAGGGACGAGCTGAATCCAGCTCTACGACAACGACCCCGACTAGCGCATGCTAGTCGGGGCTTTCCATGAGATCATCGTGATAAACACGGTGACATCGTGGTTAGAACCACCAACCCGAGAGGTACACGTGAAGAAGTGTTACATCGTCACCGACCTCGGACCCGGGGACGGTGGAAAAGGTGGCATCGTCCACCGCATCGCAACCCTGCTGCGAGCCATCTGCATCATCAAGGCAGGCGGCTTCCAAGGCAACCACGGCGTGCACACCTCCCGAGGTGAACGCATGGACTTCAGTCAGTGGGGCTGCGGAACCCTCGAAGGAATCCGGACCCACATCTCGACTGACCTCATTGTGAGTCCTGAAGGACTCCTCAACGAAGCCGATCAGCTCCAGCGCCAGTGCGGAATCAACAACCCCTGGAGCATGCTGACCATCGATGAAAACGCACTGTGCTCAACCGAGTTCCACGGCGTGGCCTCGCGCATCAAGGAGATGGCCCGCGGTAAAAACCCGCGTGGAACCATCGGATCCGGCGCGGGCCAGTGCCATCGCTACAACCAGAGCCACCCCAAGCTCTCCATCTTCATGCGCGACCTGCGCGACCCCAAGACCCTGCGCTTCAAGCTCAACCTGATCCGGCTGCACATCGCATCAGATCTCATCGAGATCATCGAAGGTGGCTTCCTGCCTACGGACAACGAGCGTGTTCAAGACGAACTGAGCTTCATCATGAACCCTCATTCGGTCAACTACGTACTCGAGCGCTTCCTCATGGTAGGCAGGCTTGCAAACATCGTGGACTCAGACTACATGGCTCGCGAAATCCTCTCGAAGGATGGAGTCGTGGTCGTAGAGTCCTCGCACGGTGTCCTCACTGACAACCTCATGGGCTTTGCCCCGCACACCAGCGCGATCCGCACGATCCCGCTCCTGCGCGAAAAACTCATCAAGGAAGCTGGCTACGACGGACAGATCGTACATGTGGCCTGCCACCGCGCCTACAACGTGCGCCACGGCGCTGGCCCCATGCCAACAACCGATCCGAGTCTGAACGAAACCCTGCTCCCAGGCTCGTCCAATGACGAGAACCGCTGGCAAGGACATGTCCGGGTTGGTCCACTCGACCTCCCGCTCCTGCGCTACGCCATCGCGGTCAGCGGCCCCGAGCTCTTCAATGGCCTGGCTCTGACCTGGTTCGACCAGATCGTGAGAAACAATGTTTGGCACGTGGTGCATCGCTACAGCAGCGGAACCGAAGACCGAAAGTTCTTCACTGCTGACGGCGAGCTGCGGATCACAGCACTGCCAAGCAAGGCAGAGCAACACGCGTACACGCGCGAACTCGGAGACCAGCTCAGCCGCTGCGTTCCCGAGATCACCTCCATCCCAATCCCAGACGGACTGAGCCCAGAGGAGCTCTTTCATCTGGTCGAGGACGTCCTCAACAACGCGCTGGGTATCGAGCTTGCCATGCTCTCGCTCGGCCCCACCGAAACGGACAAGGTCCTCATGGCTCCCAAGAGCCAACGGTAACCAAAACACCCGGACGCAACGCGCGCCCGGGTTTTCTAATTCAATCTCATCCCCCATGGAGATGGCGACCTGAGGGCCTCGATGGCCCGAAAGGTCGTGATACCACTCTCCTCCACCGTTCGAGGAGAGTGCAACGTGCGCTCTAAGGCGCAGGGGACAATTTTTGTGAGGTCAGCTTGCTGCCGAACAAAGAATTCGTCCCCGAGCCCTCTCTCTTAAAACTTACAGGCCTAGTAAAGGCGAAAAATTAACGCTCTAGCTTAGGTAAAAACACACGATCTACATACAACTTCGTCGCAACCTGCCTATACCCCGAATCATAGAACATACTCTCCCCATCCATCCGATCCGCCTTTTCTGAATGCAATCCACCAAACCGCGGATTAAACCGCTCGTATCCATTATGCATAAGCCGATACTGAAGCGTATCCCGCTCCATTTCTTCAATACAAATCGCTCGATGATCAATACCTTGAAACTCTCGCCCCTGATCATACAAATACGGCGCAAGCACTTTCTGCCTGAGTTCTTGTACAGCCCCAGGCTCTCCATCCCACACTGCCCCAAAGAGCGCATAGGCCCAAATACTTTCTGCGCGGTGCGGATCAAACTCTTCATGATCCTGAATCCAAAGCTCTTCGCCCCGCTCCTCAAGCCAAAACTCTGTAACCTCTCCACCAATCATCTCATGCCCGAAAAGTTCTGTGAGTGCTTCCCGCATCTTCTTTGTATCTTTCTCTTGCATCCCTTCTCGCACAAACACAGCAACATCAAGATCAGAATCCTCCCGACCATACCCCTTGAGCCGAGACCCAAACGGAAGCACAACTGGATACACATATTTTGAAAGTACAGGGTGATTCTCAAGCTCAGTTGCAAGCCGAGTAACCTCTTTGAGCTCTGGCTTCATGCGCTTCATGTTCTCAGAAAACGGCCCAGCAAGCTTTGGTGCTTTAAGCCCGAGATTCTCAAGCTGCATCTTACTCATGACTCCGTGCCTCGTGGCATGGTGGAACGTTTTTGCAAGCACTCCACGAAGCTCTTCTGGCCCCTGAGTCCAAAGATCCATAAGTTTAGCTCCATAATCATCAAATAATTCTTGAGCAAGCAAATCGCGATCCTCAGCCAACGCATCAATCGCGCGCAAGAGCCCATGAATACAAGCTTCCTGCACAAGCAGATCACCAGAATCAAGAAGTGCATTTCCATTAAATTCTTCATCACGCAGTGCTTCTGCAATCATCTCCCCTGCCTGCTCTATAGCAATACGTTTTCCATCTTTGCGAAGCCACGCCTCCCGTTTCTTTGTAATGCCATCATGCTTTTCTGAATCAATCCGAACAAACTCAGCCTCAAGCCATGTTGCAACACTTCCTGCAGTCACCTCAGCAAGCGATGGTTTCTCGGCGCGCACAGGTACCTTCACACCAACCCCCATGCGATCAAGATCAATCTGCTCGATCAAACCTTTTTCAAGAAGCACGGGAATGGTATCTGCCACACTCTGCACCAACAAAGGGTCAGAATCCTTAAGAAGCTCAAATACATCTCCAGGCTCAAGCCAGCCTTTTTCCATAAGCCCTGGAATAAGGTGAGCTGCCTTTACCACCCGCTCAAGATCTCCGTCCCGCGTTTCAATATCCATCACATCCCCATCAACAAAGTTCGCGCGCACATCATGTGTGCCCAAGAGCCGATCCCAAGCATGCAAATACTTCTCTCGAAGCGTGAGCGCTGCATCATCAAGATCACCTGTCTTAATCTTCCAATCCGCATCAGGCAAAAGCTCAAACGGAAGATAGAGCAATACTCTCTGATATTCAGAATCCTCTTCAAGCATCTTGCTAAGCGACTCATAGAGCTCTGCAACCTGACCCTCAGCAAGCTCACCAAGCTCCACAGCTCGCTGAACAGAAACATCAGGTCGTGACAAAGCCGCAAACACCGTGTCGAGTCTCTCACTGAGCTGACGACGCTCCTTAACCTGACGCTGAAACTCAGGATTGTCTACAACTTCCTTTGGTAGCACCTTCTCAGCACTCCCAACATCTAACAAAACCTCACTCGCTGAGGGTTGAAAATATTGCTCAATTTTGGCCTCTTCGACATGTTTTTCATGTTCTTGTGTCATATACGCACAGTGTAGCAGATTCCCCAACCAAAAACACCCGCTCCACGCGGGTGTTTGTTTTTATGAAAAGAAATCTTTCAAACCAGCCCAGAACCCTTTCCTCTTTGCAGACTTCTTTGCGGCCGCCTTTTGCTCTGGAAGGCCCTGCGGCTCAAAATCAGGACTCGCTGCCTCATCCTTCAGTGCCTGCCACTCACCTCGTGTAAATGCTCGAGCATCGTCTTTTCTTGGCTCTCTCGTGCGCCCCCTACTCGTCTCAGCACCACCTTTCTTTGTGTCATACGCATCCACCTTTCTATCAAGCAAAGCCTCAGCCTTCAAAAAGGTTCGCATCTTCTCACCGTCTGTCATGCCCAAACGAATTTTTTGCGCATCAAACCTACTACGATTCGCACCCCAAACTCTTGAGAGGCTATCCACATCCTCATCTGTTAAATTCTCAATGTGCTCTTCCAAACCAATCACCATATCAAACACTTGGTCTGCCGCCTCATCATAACCTTGCTGTGCATCATCGCTATCAGGATTTCTTCCAGCATGACTTTCAGCTCCCTTAAACACATGCACAGCAATCATGAGTTTTTGAATTGCCAAGTCTATCTTATTTCGACCTTCGCTATACTCTTGTTCCTCAGCTGCTTTCTGCTCAGCCTCTCTAAGATCTCGTTCCACTGATCTTCGCTTCACATCAACGGCTAACTGCCGCTCAACTGGATCCTTACTTGTCTCACTGGGCGCCCTAAGACTGACCCTAGCCCCAGGATCCCCATCTAGCTCGGCAATCCTTGCTTCATTAAATGCAAGCAGTCTTTTTCCAATATCCTCCATCTCATCATCCCCCATCCTCTCAGCTGGAGCTTCTTGGCCTCCTTCTGGTTTTTTTCTCTTCCACCCATCGCCTCCAGATGAGTCTCTTGCGTCAAAATTCATATAATTTTCGAAAATGTGTTGTTAATCAAGTACTAATTCTATTCTACGCTTCATAACTATAGGGTCAACCTCTTCACCCACACCAAATTCTTCACCCAGATCAAATCGAGAGAACAATGTAAGATCCACATCAATCACATAATCCGCCCAATCATCTCCAAACAACCCGATCGCCGTCTCTTCGTCCGGAATATGTCGAATCACAGCGCGATCCGCATCCTCACTTGTTTCAACTACATACACATGCGGCACACTCGGAATCTTCACAAGCACCACCCCAGGCTTTGGAAGCATAGGAGCACCAAGCGGAATGAGCGAAAGCGTAGCATCAGAAACAAGCCGCACGTCATCAAACCCGTCAGCCCAAGTCAAAAAGATCTGAAGCGTTGGAAACGGTCGTCGCTTGCCTTGCTCATCAAGATAGTAAACAACCTTGGTGGTCTCACCGGTAATCATGTCACCTGGCTCAAGCCCCTGAGCCACACCTTGCATAAAGCCTGTGTGTGGAGACTCTGCTTCGATTGGCAGGTCAAACAAGCCTGACCCCTCAGCCTCACTCGGCTCACCAGCTTCTCCTTCGTTTTCAATCTCATCAACCTCCTCTTCAACCACATCTTCTGTTGAGCTTCCACCTCCCCCACCAGGACTCTCAGCAACTGAAATCGAGAATGCATAATCTGATGAATCAAACGTTTCATCAGCCGCATCCTCAAGTGAAGCGCGAACAAACGCACTTGATGTTTCTTCTTCTGGAACTTCCCAATCGTAACTTGTTTCACTTGCAAGAACGGTATCAATAAGGTCATACGTAGCACCTGCGTCGTATGAAATGTACAAACCAACATCAGAAGAGGAAGAATAATTCGTTGTTGTCCAAGTTATGCTCTCAATGTTTCCAGAAACCACCACCTCTCCTCCCGTTGGATTGAGTAGCACAATCGTTGCAACAGGATCATCTGTCTCATACCCAGCGGTATTCTCTGCAGTAAACACCCAAGCTGTTTTACTAACAATACCAGCAAAATCATTGGTTGCTGCATCATCAAAAGCTGTTGCATTAATGAGCACATAGTACTCTTCACCACCATCAAACTCGCCTGATGGATTCACTGTGATTGTATCGCTTCCACCGGCAGAAACCTGCCCACCAGTCACATCAATGGTCTCAAACTCAGAATCATCTGAATTTACTTTTACTTCAATGTTTCCTGACCCAATATTCACAGACTCAGAAAACGTCATTACAAGGTTTGTGGTCGTTGATACATCATCACTGCCATTTGCTGGCGTAAGCGCGATAATAACCGGTGCAGCAGCATCATTTAGAGTCTCTCCTGAAACATCCGAAAGATTTGAACCAGCGCCATCATGAATTGAATTTGCTGTGCCGTTTGATGCATCATATGAAATCGTAAACGACAAATCTGTATCCCCTGCAATTGCGTTTGCAATTGTAAGCTCCAAAATATTTGTTGCTGCAGAGCACGAAGAAACAACAATTGCACCAGCATCTACTCCTCCAAATGAATAATCCGCAACCTCGCACTCATCTAGTGTGATATTTTTGTTAAAAACCAAATCTACCTGATCCACCTGCCCATCCGTATTGATATCTTTGTATTTACCGTAATTCAGAACCAAAAGTTGAATTGGAGTAAACACTCCTGTGCTCCCGTCATCCGCAGTATCTGTCGCGCCAGTTGGCCCACCGTCTCCACCAGGAGCAACACCAGCACTAACCAAACCAGCAAAAAACGAACTTGAATTTGTTGCATACTCTACAGCGGCAAGACCTCCACCACCTCCACCACCTTCAATTGAACCATTTCCATCCGAACCATCACCACCCATAACTGAAAGGGTGCCTGTGGTACCTGAAAGAATTCCTGACACAGTAATGTACACAGAACCTCCAGAACCACCACCGTGCGCTCGGTTAGACCCAGTGTCATAAGCATCACCCCCCTCAGCAGAGATTGCTCCGTTCCACTCTGCATTTCCAGAAATATTCAAACGGACAACTCCCCCACCTGCACCACTATTCGTTGTTTGATTTGATGATCCACCAGATGCACCAAACAAAACTGGTGCAGCAGCAGTATCGTAGGTTGCACCTCCAGCACCACCATTTCCATAACCTGTTCCACCAGCACCTCCGTGCCCAGCACCACCTCGACCTGAGTATATTTGCCCTGTTGTGTAGCCATATTCACCACCTCCTGTACCACAGACATTTGATCCATTTGGCCCATAACCATCGGCACCATTTTGAACAGACCTACAACCCTTTCCATCTGCATTAATAGATGCAGTGGCGTCAATAGCAAATCCTGTTAAAGCCGTAAACTGAACATTTGTATTTAACGCTGTAGTACCAGCAAGATCAAGATCTACCTCATCATCCATTGTAAAAATCCCTTCCTCTGGCAATGTCACGGTCACATTGGTCCAAGTCTGATCGATACCATTTGGAATAGTCATATCCAAATCATTCCCAGTTCCGGTGATAGTAATACCAACCCCTGAATCTACCGACAAATCAACTGTAGCATTTATACTCACGTTCGAATCTGCGGTAATAGAGGCCCCAGTTTGGAGGTTTATGTTACTAGCACCAAATGTAAACCCTGAAATTCCAGAACAATTAATTGCTCCTGCAATATTTAGCGTTGTTACATCATCAAACACAGGACTTGTGCCGCTTGTGCATTGTTGCTCAGTTGCGCTCGAATCCATCACCCACGTTGTAATTCCTGTATCAAAATCTGTGTCATCGTAAGTAAACCCATGAAAAACCACTCCAGTGTTTGATGATGCGTCTTTTACAAAAACCGTACCGTCTTGACCGTCGATATCATCATTAGGACGATCCCCACCGCTAACATCAAAATCAGAACTTGTATATGATGCACCACCATTAAATGTGATCGCAATGCGTCCACCACCGCCTCCACCACTCTCTTTTGAACCATCTGCATCTCCATCACCCCCCTTTGCTGAATATGTTCCGCTTCCTGTCAGGGTTCCACCAACGGTAATGTTAATTGAACCACCCGCAGCACCACCAGGCGGATTCCCTCGATTCGCTGCATCATCTCCATCTGCAAAAATAGTTCCTGCATGAGTCATGTTCCCGGAAATATTTAGTTTCACCAGTCCACCGCCAGGCTCACCATTTCCCCAAGCTGTAGATCCTGTCCCAGCACCAAAAAGCACAGGATTTGTTGCGCTTCCATAAAATGAACCGCCAGCACCACCCGTTCCAGCACCACCAGCACCACCATGCCCGGCACCACCTGAAGCCTGATAACCAGCACTAGGAGAAGAGCCGTCACCACCAACACTGCATACATTGGATCCGTTTGGACCTTGACCATCACCACCAACACCTGCACCACAACCGAGCCCGTTTACATTCAAAGATCCAGTGCCGCTAATGGCCATGCTCGCAGCTGTGATATCCACCCCGTCAGCATCTGCGGCAACATGATTGATTGTTCCGTTCACAGTCACCGAATTCGTAACAGTGATCGGCTCAGAAAGTGTAAGTGTGTATCCAGAATCAACAACCAGATCTGTCAGACTTCCACCTCCACATGTCTCAAGCTCGGATTGAGTTTGAGTAACGTTTGATGAAATTGTGCATGTTCCAGCGAATGCATCGCTTGCAAACACAAAAACAAAAACCGTGACACAAACAACCACGCTTAGATGAGCAAAAAGCTTGAATTTTTTCATATTTTCATTGATCTCCTTTTGTAAAATAGTAACAAATTCAAAACAGTATTAACAGTGGATAGATTGACCGAAACAAGAAAATCGTGTACACAAACATAAGTTCTGTAAAACCTATTGAAAGCGCGTCAAAAATGTCAAAACGAAAAGTTGTTGCCTTCGTCATAATGCTTGCCTGTTGTGTTGTCGTTGCAGATTTGCTCGCAAGTTCAATCCTGCACAAAAGAAACTCCAATCAGGCCAACTTACCAGTTGTTACCCAACTCGATTCTGAAATTGGTTGGCGCAACCTACCAGGATCCAAGGTGTACAACCCTGAGATCACCAACGGTCACGAAGTTAGGATCACCATCCAACCAGACGGAGCGCGTCAAAACGACTCGATCCCCCCTCCGAACACAACTGATGACCAACCAACAATCTTGTTTGTGGGAGGATCATGGACGTTTGGACTGGGTGTTTCTGACAACGAAACATACATAAACCTGCTTCAGGAATGGCATCCGGACCACACCCTTCTCAACCACGGCGTCATCGGATATGGAACCGCCCAGAGTTACATGAAGCTGCAAGAGCTTCTGAGCACACTCAAGACAACACCACGACTCGTCGTGTACGGTTTCATTCAACACCACGACAAACGCAACGCTGGTGACAGAGAGTGGTTTGAGGGACTTGCCAAGGCTGGTCAACAAGGCGCTGACGTAACTCTTCCATACTGCTCAATCAAAGACGGCAAGCTTAAGTGGCACACGCTCACAAACAACAGTAAAGCAGGGCTGCTAGATAAATCGATTCTTGCCTCTGCTGTAAAAGAAAAAGCAGAACTGACTCCTGAAGAGCAAATGCAAGCCGAGGAAGTAACTCACCAATTGACCGTCAATATGGGCCGACTCTGTAAAGAACACCGCACTGGCCTCCTTGTACACTTCATGTCTCTTGATCAAGATCGTTTTGAACGATTTGACGAAGTCTTGGCAAAAGAACAAATTTCGTCCTTTCCAAACTCAATCAAGATCAACGATCAAGAATTCGAGAGTTTGTGGGACCCATACCATCCAAGCGCGCAAGCCCACTCTCTATACGCAACCAACCTCGACCACTTCCTGGAACAAATGGGGGTCTGGACTGCGACAAATACGCACTAGCATGCCACAACGGCATGCTTTTCTCTTTGTAAATTGAAAATCCCCCACATCAATCTGAGGGGGACGAAGAGATCGAGCGGTTTCCTGTCAACACGTAGGGACGTATCCCTTTTATGACTTCGCTTGCTACGAAAGACAGTGGCAGTAACACCACAAAAACCACGTTGAACACCAAGACCACAGAACACACCTGATCCAGTACAACATAAAATGAAATGTACGAGTAAGTAGATGCCAGTGTGAGCTGGGTGCACAATGCAATCAGCCCAATCCCCACGTTGATCATGAGAACAACCAGAACCCAACCCTTCACACGCTTCTGATAATCTCTCACCTCTGACTTGCGACATATCTTTACGCAAGCCCAGACAAGCAACGGGATTCCAATTACACAGAAATTCATGATCTCTACCATGAAAATCTGATGCCACTCAAGTGCGATACGGTCACTTGTTACAGCAGTAATCTCACCAATGCGATACATGTGATGATAAAACTCCCCCAATGCAACCAGAAACTCTGCAGCGATCACTGAAACAATGACCACTGTCATCGAAATCGCAACCCCCTGCCCAGTAGACATTGCAAAAAACTTTCTCACAATTCGCACAGTATATCCCTTCTGATCAACGGTTGTTTTTTGACTAAATTCAACCTTGTCAGAAACCAAACAAGGAGTCAACCACAGCACAATCTTCCGCATAGACCATCTTGACAAAAACACCAAAATGCAGTAGTTTTATTCTCTTGTTCTTACTTCACCTGCCTTGCAGGTACTGCCTTTAAAGCAGGTGACGTGAGTTCTTCACGCCAAGCCGAATCGTGTTGCTCTTCATGTGACACGTCTGGGGAAGCCCAGGACCTTCCAGAGGAGGCAAAAACATGTCCTTGTCCAATTCCGTCAGCGTACTGATCATCAAGCTCATCCCACGCTGTTTGCACAACGCTGTGCTCTGCAGCTTCGATGTGCCCCAGATCGGGCCCTATCACAAAGAGGGTTCCACTCTCTCCAAGCACATCGCCCTGATGTTCCAGGTCGCCGACACCCTCCTGGACGGCAAGACTGTTGGTGAGTTGCCTGAGGACATCGCCGCCTTCATCATCGATGAAACCCCCATGTTCGACTGCGACGACCTCGTCCGCTTCATCCTCCTGCACGACATCGGCAAGACCGACAAGATGCAGATGACCGTGGGTGACCAGACTACGGACATCACCCTCAAGGGCTGGAAGGAGTTCAACGACGACCAACAAGCTGCTGTGGAGAAGATCTCCTACATCGGCCACGACGAGCGCTCCGGTGAGATGCTGTCCCAAGCCGACTTCGATCATCCTCTCGTAGCCAAGACGGTCGCCTGTCACATGCGAGCGGTCTCTGGCTTCGAGGACATGGTCAACATCCCTCTGTTCGAGGAAGTCTTCGAAAGCTGGACCGATCGCGAGATCGTGTTCATGATCCTGACTCGCTACCTCGACCAGGCCGGCAGCCTGAGCGAGGATGGCACCCCCGACCTCAGCGGAGTCACCTGGCTCTACCGATCCTGGCAGGCCTACGTGGCACACAAGGAGCTCTCCGAGCGTCTCGCTGCCACCGAACGCCTCAACAAGCACGAGCTGAGCCACACCCTGGCCAAGCTACGCAAAGCCGACGACGCCTTCCTCAGTGAAAGCGTAGACGAGGCATACGATCGCATCGTGGCCGAATGCGTGCTGCCCGAGGTGACCGAACAACAGGTTCGAGACGCGCTGGCCGAAGCTGTCGCTCAAGGCCTGTCCGATGACCTGGTCAAGGCCATTGTCTCGGAGATGACCACCACCGGCAAGATCAGTCGCGAGACTGGCAAGCAGCTGGGGCGCTTCAACCGCATCGTCCGGCCTGCCCTGGCCAACCTCGGCTAGAGCTACTCAACAAACCCCGGAAGCGTAACGCACGCAACCGGGGTTTTCTAATTCATCTCAACCGCTCTCCTTCCTAAAAAAGGCTATTTCTTCGTCGGTCGCCAAACCCCCTCCCGTTCAAATCCCACCAAATCAAATACCTCCAAAACTGGATGAGATTTGGATGCAGAGCGAGCACGTGATTGAGCCAACCTTGTCGGTCGGTGATCAAGCGCGTGCAGCTCTAAGTTCAAAGCTCGCCAGTTTTGGAGGTATTTGGCAGGGGCTCGTGAAGGAGGTTAGAACTTTAGTTGCTGTTTAGAAAACAGAAAGAATCGCGAGTAGACCAAATAATCCAAGTAGCATTCCCACAATCCTGTTCGCCACAAGAAGATAACGACTCAATTTCTCTCGAAGAAGACCAACAAGCGCGCTCAAGATCAACCACCAGGCTAATGATCCTAGAAACACACCTATGACCAGAATGACTGGTCCGGTTGTACTTCCATAGTCGAATGCGACGGAAGCAATAATCGCAGTAAAAAACAAGATGGTCATCGGGCTAGATAATGTCAGAAGGTATGCCACGCCAACATGTCTCGTCAGACCTTTAGTGTCTTCCTTTCCGGTTTTTATCTCACAATGTTCCTTCATCGCAATTTTCCATCCCAGCCATACCAAAAAAATCCCACCAACAAACCTGATCAGCGATGTATGAGCGACAAGAGTGTCCGAGAGCGATGAGACACCCAGCGCTACAATGAGGCCGTATGTCAGGTCTGCCAGAGCAATACCGACTCCCGTGGCTATGCCAAACCGTCGACCAAAGGCAAGCGTGTTGCTGATACACAACATGCTCATGGGGCCTAGCGTCGCTGCGGCTGCGAGACCAATAGAAATTCCTTTCAAGAAAATAATCATAGAGGTTGGCTCCGGGGACAGGACTCGAACCTGTGATATCCGCCTTAACAGGGCGGCGTTGTGCCAACTCAACTACCCCGGAATGAATCAAAAAGACCAGCACCTGCTGGCCTTGTTTGTTTACAGATTTACTGAATATCTACGCAAACAATGCCAGCTTTGGCTGGTTCTGATTATTGTTATTGTTTGCTCGTTTTGCGTACATGTACTGCAAGGGTATATCCGTGATCCATCGATGTCAATGGCGCGCCAGATATTGGAGAACTATTCTCATTCTTCAGATTTCATTTATACTAATGCTCTCACAGAGCGTCATATCTGCCAAAAATTCGTCTGGGAGTAAAATCGCTTGATCCAAAACATTCTGGCGATTCTTCTCAAGCCACCGTTTGGTAATCAGCTTTTGCGGCCATGCGGTTGCGTCTTCAACCAATGTACGACGTCCCAAATTTTCATCGACAAGATAATAACAATCCAATGTCCGACCATGAATCACCTTTCCTATCAAATCAATAGGTGCTCCAAGATTTTTTGACCAGTCAAAGATTTGGAAGTAGTCAGTAAATTTTTTCTCAGGATGCTTCGCAACAATTTCGTCTTGCACATAGTCAAATATAAAACCTTGTCCTTTTTCTGAGGCCTCGAATTGTCCTGCAAGGCTTTTGCGCAGGGTCAAAAAACTAGCAGGCAGATCGTCGCCTGTTTTGTAGAGAAGATGATCGATACTTTCCCACGCATCTTGGATTTTGGTCCTGATTTGTATTTCAACCCAATGAACAGGATTATTTGTGAGATCAACTATCAAGTCTAGGTGAACACCAGCATAGCCAGTTGCCTTTCTTTCGACCTTCAATCCAAGCTCTCTGAACAGATCCGCATCGTCTGGGTCATCTGTGTACGCAACTCGACATTCTTCAGGTATACTCCAAGGATTCTGCTCGTGGAGTATCATTTCAACCGCACGCGTAATTTGACTCCTGAAAGTGACAACTATTCTTGTCGCAGCAACATCTCGGATATTGTCGCAAACCCCACGCAAATCATGATATAGGATTTTCTTTCTCCCCATTTTATTCTTTAGGCTGGTGCCATCTTTCACACGTCCGTCAGCAATTATCACTTCTTCATTCGGCCAGAAACTAAATCGTCGACGTTGATGCAACACCTCGTTGACCGATGATAATGCGGCATGTGCTTTCGGATGCAGTAGTGCATACATCTCTCGAAAATTAGTTGGTTGTGCTGGGGTATTCATAAAGCGATGGTGCTCATCAATCAGATGTTCAGCCTATCAAAAAACCTCCTGTGTGAGGAGGCTTTTGGGATTATTCTCCATCAGGGTACTTCGTCTCAATCGTTCCTCCCCAGAATTTTTTGAATTCGACACGGTAGTTCTCGATTGCTGGGTTGTCTTTGACCATCACACTAAATGGTGACGTCTGATCTGCGAGGATTGGATCGTAGTCGATCAAAGCATCGCTTGATGTGACAAAATCTCCATTAGCGTCATAGGTGCGGACAACCGCTTGAATGCTTTCCATCTTTTCATTACTGATATTTTTCACTTCACCCTCGATCGTAATGTATCCATAGGATCGAGACCCTGAATAGTTGAGTAGCTCAAGAAGCGGTTCTGATACCTCTGGCTCTTCTTGGGTGAGGTTGGACGTGGTGCTAGTCGTCGTTGTGGTAGACGACGTGCTAGAGGCGTCCGCGTTCATGGTTGCGGACGAGGCAGCTAAGGCGGCAATCACGATCAAGAATTTCACTCCTGACGAAAGATTGATCTTGGTCTTCTCACGAATCTTTTGCCATGCAGGGGGTAACAAGAGAGCGGAGACGAGCAACACAATGATGCCAGACACGATATCACCAGAAGCGATAAAGCTCACACCTGAAATCAGGAATAGGATTCCGAACGTCCATACACAAATCACTCCCAAGGTGATGTGCTTGTGTTCGGTGGTTTGATGTTCCATAGAAGCGAACATTTAGTTGATTAGCAGCATCGCCTCTAATCAAAAAGCGACACCCGAGTGGTGTCCAACCCAGCCGATTGTGACGAATCACGCTCGGACTGTTTTAACCGGGTGCCGCTTACTAAGCGCGATTCCCGGTAATGAAACCGAAAAGATAAGCCACAATGGGCCGGGTTGGACATCTGTGAGTATACGATAAACCCGTACACATAGCCAGATTTGGTGGGGAAATTACTGGTGATGGAACGATTACACGGCATTGACATTTCTCAATAAAACGTGTAGCTTTTTGAGTCATCCCGCCATGGGAGACAACCCTACGGCTGGGATCAGCCGAACAGTCCAAGGAGGTAGCCGTGCAGGCTCCACGTTTCGCTCCACAGGCAACGGGCACCAAGACCACGATCCCCGGCACGATCGTCGAGGTGATCACACATCCGGCATCGGCTGGGTTCTCCATCTTCGGCTTCGAGATCTTCGCTCCCATCCCGGAGCGGTACACGATCGTCGTCGAGTTGGAGCTGAAGACCGTGCAGCGGATCTTCCGGGAGCGCTACCCACCCCCGGAGTCGCTGGCGGCTCGAGCCAACTGGCGAGACCCCACGCCCTACCGTGCTCCGCGCATCAAGCAGCATCTGAGCGACGATCCTTCGCCCGACATGCTCAAGAAGGGTACGAGTGTGAACGTCGTCTGTCAGGCGTCGAGCGCCGCCGAGCAGCAGTACACCGGTTCCGCACCTTTCATGGTGCGTAGCGTCGAACTCGCTGACTGATCGGCCGCCACACACTTCCTGAAGGAGAAGCCATGACCGCAGAGTTCAGCAGCAACCTGCTCACCATCGCCATCTGTCTCGCTGCCGCGTACAAGTACGGGGACGAGGAAGATCGTCGAGACATCGAGCTCGCACGTGAGGCCATGCGCGAGCTGGCCGTTCGCTACGACACGAGGTGGGAAGACGTGGGAGACGACTGGCCTGACCTCGAGAGCAAGACCTGTCGAGAGCTGGCTCGCGCGTATCTCCTCATCAGCCACGAAGATGGCATCGGTGGTGGACCAGGAGAAGACGCCGAGTCGCTCAACCGCTTCCACCGCGCCATCGTCACCATGATGCAGCGTCACGGACGAACCACCGCAGAAGACGAACGCAAGAGCTTCCGTGAACTGCTTGCGGCCTGATACGATCGCCGCCACCGGAGCCGACCTGTGCTCCCACGGGCGGCTCTTTCTTTTTCAGAAGCTTGATCCTTTTCAGAAACCTTACAAACTATTGACTTTGATACCAAAACATGGTCAACTGCTCATCCGCAATCAAGCGGAACGCCAGGGACGAACCTCTATGGCTGCCCGTTAGGGGGCCTGCAAATACTCGTCGCCCGGCAAGGAGAAGACCATGGAATGGGGACATGACCCTGATGCCTTCGACCTCCTGATCATGGAGGCCCACAAGGGACGCCACGCCCTGCCCAACGAGCAGTTCGACTCGGCTCGCAAGACGCTTCTGGGTCAGCTCATCCCTCTGGGGAGTCACGTGGTTCATGCCTTCAAGCTCAGGGGCTCGCACGTCTACGACGTTGCCATCTCTGAGCATGGCAAGGTCGCCATCGTGTACGGCTTCCAGGGAGATGCCAAGACGCTCGCCGTCTGGGACGGCATCGACGAGGATGGATTCCCCAGGGGGGTCCGCATCATCAAGCGCTGGACTTCGCGTGTGGTCTACATCGAGCACCTCCACTTCCCCAAGGGGAGCGAGGAGCCCGCCTATGTCGTCACCGACGAGAGTGCAGAGCGTGCTGTCGTGACGGTATGCCTCCCCGGCTACCACCACGACTACGTGTGTGAGACCAACCACGTCGCAAGTCTGCTCTTCCACTTCGACACGCGTCCGATTCCGCTGATCACCACCGCCTTCGATACGGTGATGTGGGGTCCGTTCAAGCATTGGAGAGATGCTGAGTGGAACTACGACGGTGTGGCGATCGAGGTGATCGGTGGAGCGCCGCAGGCCGTCGTGGTCGAGTACCGCGTCCTCTCCGGTGAGCACTACGTCGACGCGAAGGTCGAGGTGACGGATACCTGGACCAGCGAGCGCTACAAGATGATTCAGGGGAACTCCTTCGCCATGCGTAGGATTCCTCCGAGCGTCGAGTGGTGGGCTGGAGCTCCGCGTGAGCCTCAGCCGAGCTTCATCGCCTGGATCGACCGCACCGAAGAATCCCGAGGTGGCTGGCACCTCGTCTTCCCCCAGGGGACCGTCGAGCTCTGGGATGATCCTCGCGTCAAGGCCATGTGTCTCGCGGATGGTCGTATCCTCTACCTCGACGAAATCCCTGGTGATCCGATTCGCGTTGCCTTCCACGAGCCCCTCACAAACTGGGAGAGTGACGGGAGGTGCACCACTCCGGTGCTCCAGGTTGCCGCGGTGGAATCCACCTGGTCTGATCGTCTCGCCGTCCTGGCCACGAACCACGCGTGGGGCGAACAGGTCGGCCCGGTTCCACAGCTTCGCTTCTACGACCACCAGGGTGACGGCGATGACGCTCCGGTTGATCTGCCTGGTGCCAAGCACATGATGGTCGTGGGAGGTCACATCCTCACCGATCCCGTGCGCAACGGTCTGAGGGTTCTCCATTGGGAACACTTCGACAAGATCCACAAGGCCACCGAGGACGGCGACATTCCACTCTACGGGCCGATGGATCGTCTCGTGCCCGTCTCGGGTGGGTACCTGATGACCTGGGTGTTCGTGAACGGCACGTTCTACGTCATTCGCTACGCCTTGCCGACGGTCGAGAAGGACTGATCGTTGGCTCAGCCGCTGCCTAGCTTGGCCGCGGCTTTTCAATTTCAGAAACACAAGGCCAGATTTGACGAGAAAAATGCTTGCCCTGCGCACCATTTCGCATTAAGGTTGATCTATCGAATGAATGTATGAAGAAAAGAAAAAGGAATCGCGTCCCAGGGTCAGTTCGAGATCAACGAACAAAAAAGCAGGATGATAAATGCCTCCAGAATTTGATTTTTTTCAGCGAGCGAATGTCGATATTTCATCGCCTCGATATCCCTTTTGATCGAAACGAGTATAAAGAAGCAATTCGTCAGATTGGCATAGAGGATGAAGATGCGATAAAGATCATGATCGATTATCACGAATCTGAGCGAAAAGCGATGAGGGAACGCATTGAACGATCAATAGAATTTTTTCCAGAAGAATATCGTGAGATGGCTCGCAGCCGTTTTTCAGAAATGGGAAAAATGACACCAGACGAATTGATCGAATTTTCAAAACAGATGATCCTGCACATGGAAGGCAAAAATGACTTTGGGAACCCCGCATTTCAGACCGAGGAATACAAGAATTTTGTTCGGAATAGATATTCTGTAGGTGAATATAATGATGTCATTTTTGGACCTAAAAACACTCTGCCAACCAAAAGGATTAGAGCCATTATAGAAAAGATACGAGCTTTCCTCTTCACAACAGCACCGGAACCAATTGCCGATTCTGAAATTCCTCTTAGTCACTATGAGAAAAATCTTGCTAAGCAGATGTCGTCTGACCCAGAAGCAAGAAGAGCTTTCAATGAAAGCCGAAAAAGAACACAGAGACAATTCCGAGAAGAATATGAGGAACCGCCGTCAAAAAATGAACAAATAGCAGACAAAATTGGGGCCAACCTTTCATCGGTCACAAGCGAGAAGAGACGACTGAAAAAATGGAAACTGCTCTGAGCGCTTAAGTGTCAAAAAGTGTCACGGGTAAAACAAGAGCCGCATGTATCGTCAAGGTGCAGGCGGCTTTTTGGTCGCAAGCACAACGACGGATTGTATGAAGAGCATGACCAAGCAATCATACACCCGTCGCATATCCATGCGACTTTTTATGTCTCAGTATCAAACATCTGATCTCACCGAAGCAATAACACTATCCCTTCATGTGCCGATTCTTGATGCACAGGCTGACCCAGACGACGGACGGCGGGTTCGCTTCATTTTTCCCGGTGGCACAAAGACCCAAGCGCTCCTGAAGGATTTGAAATTGGGGCAGCTTCGTGTGGAACCAAATGAATTTCTCCACGGGGAGAAGAAGATCAGATCACTCATTCGTAGCGTGCGGACGATATGAACCTCCCCAAGAAAGCCATCGAGGAATTTATGAAGCTCTGGCGGGAGCAGACGGGAGAGGATATCTCCTTTGAGCTTGCGTCCAGGCAGGCAGCGTTGTTCTTGCAAGGTGTGCGTGCGGTTTTTGATGATCAGAAATCTCGTGACGGGCCGTGAAATTTTTGGAGGAGAGCTCCCATGAAAACAAAACAGGCAGCCGTTGCTGCGGCGCCTGCTGATTCAGACAAACATATGTCCGAAATTGACATCCAAACCTATTTAAGCACGAAAGGCATCGAGTGTACAGAGCACAATGGTCAACTGCGGACCAAGTGTTTCTTTGGTGATTGTACACAGAAAACGAAACACAAGGGCCACCTCTACTTCAACATCGAAACTGGTCAGTATCTATGTCAGAAATGCGGTGCGTCGGGCAACATGGTGACACTCGCCAAACACTTTGGTGATGATCCGCGATCGGTTGCCACGCTTGATAAAGCGGAAAACATCGGGAAGGTGGTTAAGAAGCGAGCGAAGAAGCTAACCAAGCAAATCAAATCCGAAGACATTGATGCTTGGCACGCAGCACTCCCAGATAACATTCGCGAGTGGCTCCTCAACGAACGTGGTGTTGCTGCTGAGGTGATTGATGAAGCCAAGCTCGGCTGGAGTGGTACCCACCTCACCATCCCGATCCCAGACGCGAGCGGTAAGTATCTCTTCGTGAAGAAGCGTCGTACGCCTCTTAGCGATGAGGGGCCAAAGTACGAGAACGCAACTGGATCAAAAGCAGCACTCTTTGGGGTCGAGTACCTAGAAGACGCTGTGATGATCGTGATCTGCGAGGGAGAGCTTGATGCGCTTGTACTGCGCTCACAGGGTATCCCAGCCGTTACATCGACGGGTGGTGCCAAGACGTTCAATGATGAATGGGTGGAACTATTCAGCAAGATCGAGCATGTCTTCATCTGCTATGACAACGACAAACCAGGTCAAGAAGGTGCTCGTCGTGTTGGAGAGCTGATCCCCCACGCCAAGATCATGACTCTTCCAAAGGAGGTTGGTGAGGCGGGTGACCTGACGGATTTATTTGTCCGTCTCAAAAAGACCCCAGACGACTTTCTTGCCCTTCAGCGAGACGCAAAGACCCTTGGGGAGCTGGAGGAGGCTGGGGAGCGATTCAAGGCCCTTCCCAAGCCCAGTAAGACCATCAGCTTAGATGAATGGCGAGAAGTGATTTATCAGAATTTCCCTGAGTGCCTGACGGCTGCCGAGGTGGGAGTGGCTGTGATAACCCAGCTCTTGATCAAGGACGTCCGCAACCCGTTTGGTCTTGTCTATGTGGACGTTCCAAGTGCTGGTAAGACGATTGCGCTGAACTTCTTCTCAAAACTAGACGAGCTGGTCTACACAACCGACAGCTTCTCTCCAGCTTCCCTTGTCTCACACGCCTCCAACCGCAAAAAGGAAGACCTGAAGAACATCGACCTGCTTCCTCGCATTCGTCACAAAGCCCTTGTGGTGCGTGACTTGGCTCCTATGTTCGCTGAGAGGCAGGAGAATCTGCTCAAGAACCTTGGGGTTCTGACCCGTGTGTTTGATGGTGAGGGTTATGAATCGGACTCTGGTGTTCACGGCAAGCGTGGTTATAGGGGTGACTACATGTTTACGTTTTTGGCTGCGAGCACACCTATTCAGCCGCGCGTATGGCGGTTCATGGGGGCACTCGGATCTCGATTGTTCTTCTTGAACATGAACGTCGGCGACAAGTCGGAAGACGAACTTGCTGAGCTCTTAGTCGCTGATGATTTCAAGAAAAAGGAAGGTGTGTGTCGTGATGCAACTCGTGACTTGCTCCTATCGATTTGGGATCGATTCAACGGCGGTGTGACATGGAACAAGCGTGGTGACCCAGAAAACGTTCGTGTCATCATTTCTCGCTGTGCAAATCTCTTAGCATACTTGCGAGGAACCATGGAGATATCGTCTAGTGATGAATATAGTGGCAACGCTGATTACAGCGACAAGCAAACGGAAAAGCCGATGCGTATCAATCAGCTTCTCTACAACCTGGCTCGTGGACACGCCCTTGCGTGTGGCCGCATACAGATCACGGATGCTGACTTGAGACCTGTTGTCGAAGTCACGCTCAATTCTGCCCAGCAGAACCGTGTGAAGCTCTTCACAGCGCTCATTGAGCATCAGGGCACGATGAACGTCGCATTGGTTGAGGAGGCTCTGGGTTGCAGCTACACCACCGCATCAAACGAAATGAGTGCGTTTGAATACCTTGGGCTGGCCAATCTTGAATCCCACAAGACCACAAGTGTTGGGAGGCCTGAGAAGATCATAACCATCGCGGATGATTTCGACTGGTTCTGTTCTGAGGAATTCAGAAAACTACGCGTTCAAAAGCCTTAATAATTTTCTCGCCAAATCTGGCCCTGTATATATGAAGTCCATTACCTGCCTAGAGTGTGAACAAACCATTCCCCCTCGTCGGCTGCGATTTCTTCGTTCACTTTGGAACCTGATCGATGACTACTATTGCGAACGATCAGACCAAGACATCGAGGAAATTGAGGCCGCCATCAGAATCAATGGCTGTCACATCGAAACGGTTCATACCAAGAACATCTGGGAACAAGAAGCGACAAACTCCTATTGATTTCGACAGGATTTCTCTATGCCCAAACAGACCTGCGAGACACAGTATTGCCTTGATATCAGAGCCTTGAAGCAGCAGGGATTGTTGAGAAATGGGGGCAGTAGTGGTCTGTACCAATGGGGGTCTGATGGAGAGATCACGTCGAGTATCGGACTTTGGATCGATACGCAGCGTTTAAGGGTACGTCTGCGATATCGATTCATAGATCCTTGTGGCAAAGAGTGCGAGTTGGACTATGTGGTCAGCCTCACCACCACCCCATGCTTCTTTGGTGGACGTCGCTACTGGTTCAAGTGTCCAATAAACAAAGATGTAACAAAGTGCGATCGCCGTGTGGCCGTGCTCTACATGGGAGACAAGTACTTCGGATGTAGGAGCTGCTACGACCTGACTTATCAGAGCCAGCAGAAGACGCACACAGGCCGCTGGTCGCTCTTTGGGAGGATCATGGACCTTCAAGACGAGATAGCCAAAGGACACGATCACATCCGCATCAAGCATTGGCTCGGCCGCCCCACAAAGCGATTCCGAAAGTGGTTGGCCATGAAAAATCGTTACAACCAGCTTTCTCCCCAGCTTAGACCGATGGTGAAAGAAATGGAGCGTTGCTTGCGTGGGGAGGAGTAGGTAAAATGATTGTGCTACCCAACCGTTCAACATTCAGAAGATTTTTTTACTCGTTTACTGCCCGAGATGGGCGGTCATGCCAGCAAGCGGGTATTCTTCTGAATATAGCGCGGTTGGGTAGCCATGGCCGCCCTTTTGGTTACCTAAACAGAAGACCGCACCTCGAGAGTGTTGAAGCGCAGGAAGTGCGGCTTCTGTCCGACTACCGTCGGATCTCGAAGTGCGGTTGCGTAGTGCTACCGCTGCTTGAGCTGCCAGCTCTTGCGGTTGCGACCGTCCGTGTCCTCCCAGACGATCTCGTCCCACTCACCAGCCTCGCCCACGTCGACCCATGCGTTGTAGTACGTCTGGCGACCACCTTCGGTGACGAAGATGAGGTTGAGGCGGAAGCGGTACTGCCAGTCGTTGGGGCGCGGCTCGACACCGACCACCACGATCACGGCATCACCACCTCGACCGCTCTGGACGTGCTCGACCGAGTGGAGCGTGATGCTCTCCTCGACCTTGAACAGTCCCCAGAGACGATCGGGCAGCAGCGGGATCTTCTCGCCAACACGAGCCTTCTCCTGACGGTCGATCTGGTCCGCGTAGGTCTCGAAGGTCCGACGCAGGGCAGCCGTGTTGCTCAGCATCAGGTAGAGCTCTTCGAAGCTGTGCGTCATCGGGGCGATCCACCCACGCGATCCCTTGCCGGGGCGCGGGGAGTAGACACCGAAGACGAGCTGGGAGCCCGCCGGATGCGGTGCGAGCACCTCTCCCGGCTTGGGGCCGTCGACGCTGCGGTCCGAATCGAGGTCGCTCCGACGCCTGTTGATCCGCAGGAAGCCCCAGAAGAGGTAGGTGCGCTGTTCGAGATCGGGTTGAACGTTCCGATCAGGAGCAGGGTCGTTCCGTCCCTTGTGGAGCAGCGCTCACAGGACGACCCACGCGGGCACGAGCACAGGCTGTTGTGTCCACGCACGGTCATCCTGACCGTGTAGTTGTCCACCGTACGACCCAGATCCCATTCCTTGGCACCCGGACCACCCACGATCTCACGAGGCTTGTACAAGCCGTCGGTGATGGCAAAAGGCATGAAGCCCTCCTTAGTTGTTGTCACCTGATCTGACGCAGGTGTCACGCCCTTATCCGCACATGAAGTAACGGACGTCTCACCGGTTGGTAAGAGAACAATAATCTCACAAAATCGGCCTTTTGTCAACCAAGCTAGGCCGGGAATTCACTAAAATTAGCTACAAATTCTATGAAGAACTACGTTATCTATGCTCGTAAATCTACGGAATCAGAAGATCGGCAGGTGTTGTCGATTGATTCGCAGGTGAACGAGATGAAAGAGACCGCTAAGAAGCTGGATCTCAAGGTTGTGAAGGTTTACAAGGAGGCAAAATCAGCCAGTAAGCTTGGAAGAGAGAAATTTGCTGAGATGATGCAGGAGGTCATGGACGGCAAGATCGATGGGATTCTTTGTTGGAAGCTCGACCGACTGGCTCGCAACCCTATCGACGGTGGCCAGGTCATCTGGGCACTCAAGGATCAGAATTTGATGATCCAAACCCCAGCACAGCTCTACAGTTCTGAGAAGGAAAACCAGATCATGCTCTACCTCGAATTCGGGATGGCGCAGAAGTACACCGATGATCTTTCCAAAAACGTGAAGCGTGGGAACATGGAGAAAGCCAATCGTGGTGGTTGGGGTGGTGTGGCTCCCATTGGGTATCTCAATAAGCTTGATGACCACACCATCATGCTGGATCCCGACCGTGCGACTCTGGTTCGTAAGGCTTGGGAAAAAGTGCTGGACGGCGCTTCACCCGAACAAGCACGTCGATATCTAAACAACGACCTCGGATTTAGAACCGTGAAACGAAAGAAGACGGGAGGTAAGCCCCTCTCCTATAGCGGGATGTATCGCATGCTGCGTAATCCGTTTTACTATGGTTTGATCCGTCGCAGACACGACGGGGAGCTCATGGAATATATGGGAACGCATGAACCGCTCATTACCGAGGAGGAATTCTGGCGCGTGCAAAAGATTCTTGGCGAGCCAGTTCCTCGTCCTCAGATAAAAGAATTTGCGTACACAGGCCTCATTCGTTGTCAGGAGTGCGGGTGTCACTTCACGGCGTATGAGATTAGAAAGAAATCTGGGAAGAGCTACACCTACTATCGTTGCACTAAACGCAAAGACGGTGTTGAGTGCAGCCAGAGGCAAATCAGCAAGAAGGATCTTGAAAAGCAGATAATGCGGCTTCTGACTGAGATGACCATCCCCACACAATTCGCTGACTGGGCAGTGCGTTGGCTTCGGTTCGTTCATGAGAATGAAACGGATAGTCAGTCGTCGCTGCGTGAATCACTTCAAACGGCTTACAACGATACCCAGAAACAGATCGATAGGCTCACAGACATCCTGATTCGAGAGCTCATCTCTGAGAAGGAATACAAGAAGCGAAAGAGTGAGCTCATGCAGGAGCGCTCACGTGTGAGTGCAAAGCTTGCTGACCAAGAACAAGCGGCAGACAACTGGGTGGATCGAATGGAAAAGGCGTTTATGTTCGCCAAGAGTGCACGGGCCATGTTCGCAAATGACGAGCGCGTTGAATCACGTCGACGCATTGTTCGCGCTCTAGGATCTAACTTCTCGATTTTGGACAAAAAGCTCAGCTTAGAACTTGAACCGGTGTGGTCACTCTTCGCCAAACACTCCGAACAGCTCTACAAGGATCTAACTCATGTAAACGTCGACAAAACAGGCATGATCAAAGAAAAAACCACAGCTTCTGCTGCTGTGATTTCCTCTTGGCAGGGGCGCTGGGACTCGAACCCAGACGACAGGTTTTGGAGACCTGCATGCTAGCCATTGACATCACGCCCCTATATTCAATTGACGCCGAGAATTATACAGGAATCCACGGATTTGAAAAGGTTAAACACAAAATGCTACCCTTCTATCACTATGACAAACGAACAAAAGAAAACGAAGAAACGCAACTTCCGAGCGAAAATAATCAAAATCGATCGCGTAGCAGCCTGGGTAATGTTCATCACCATCATCCTCTTTGCCATCACCGGCTACGGCATGACCAAGGGACTCATCGATGAATCCCTTGCCTCTAACCTTCACCTCAACTGGCTCCTCCTCATCGGAATCATCTCCTTTGTCATTCACACAAGCTGGGGCATCCACATGTCACTCAAACGCTGGCGTGTCTGGAACATCTTCACAAAGATAATCCTCCTGCTCGTTTACCTCACCCTCATCTTTGGAGGCATCTACCTTGAATTCTTTTACACACCAAGCTACGAGACAGCGCAAACCTACGAAACAACACAAACGGAAGAACTCACGGAAACCGAAATCTTCACAAAAGAAACACTTGCACAGTACAACGGAGAAAACGGAGAACGCTCCTATGCTGCCATCGATGGGATCGTATACGATGTCTCAGATGTATTTAAAAACGGATGGCACAAGGGGCACCAAGCCGGCCAAGAGATGTCTGATGCCTATTACTCCGAGCACTCAAAGTCCATGCTAAAAAAATATCCGGTTGTTGGATCCTACCAAGAGTAAACTATGCCAAAAAAACAAATCTACATCGGACACTCGTCTGATATCGACTTTCAAACAGAGCTCTACGAACCCATCCGAAACGCAGACTTCTACAAAAACCACTCTTTCATTTTCCCACACGATCAAGGAACAATCATTAACAACCCAAAGGAACTCTACGCCGCAGTCGATGTGTTTGTTGCAGAAGTCTCAGAGCCCTCAACAGGTCTTGGAATCGAACTTGGTTGGTGTCAGGCGGCAGGAACAAAGATTGTTTGCATTCACAAAAGAGACAAACAACCCTCAAGCGCGCTCACGGCCGTGTGCAGCGACTTTAGATCATATTCAACACAGGAAGAGATGATCTGCGCGATCGAGGAAATCCTTCGATGATCCCTTGACAACATTTCGTGCTCATGCTATTATCTTTCTCGGACAACTGAAGAACCTTCAAAACCAATCCTCCATACTTTGCATGGGGGGTTATTTAAACCCAAAAATCAATAACCCTTCATGCATGGCATGGGGGGTTATTTTGCAGAAAAGCAAACATTCCCCCGTGCCAAAATGGTACGGGTTTTTTGCACCTTACAACCTGGGAGGATCGACATGCTCAAAATGCTGAAGGTCGTCGTTCACAGACAAAACGGAAGCCCAGAGTTCTTCCAACCAGAAGGAGTGCTTCACAAAGAGCTCGAAAGAGCCGCAGGCGCACCCATCGTGTACAAGCTCTATACCGAGCTTATCAGCGAGGACGAACTCGATGGACTGCTCGCAGAGTGCAAGCAGGCCGATGTGGTCATCCTTGACTACAAGACGCACCCCACGTACTACGACTGGAACGACAGCTGGGGCAAGTACCCAACCAGCGAGGCTTGCAAGGCTGCCAAGGCAATCAAGAAGAACCCTCACGTCAGACTCTTCGCACCGACAAGCCGCCGCAACGAGGGATACGTCTTCCCGATTCACGAGATCGCAATGCCGATCAGTTGCTACAACAGCAAAATCGTGATCGCTACGATCAAAGAGCTGGCCCAGCAGCTTTAGATCACAAAAGAGCCAGGCACACGACCTGGCTCTTTCAAATTTGTTTTCTACGCAACTGCAAAAGTGTGTAGAGATCGGGCGCCGTTCCGCAGCAAAGACGTAAAGACCTACTTCACCGAGGTGAGCAACAAAAGGGTTGTGCTGTCTTTAAGCGAGGATGGTCCTAGCACCGAGATCAAGCGCGTAGCGCGCAGAGATCGGGCGCCGTTCCGCAGCAAAGACATCACAACCCCTTTGTTGCGAACTAACCCCCACCCCATTGACTTTTCCCCAAAAAACCGTACAATGCCGGCGATATGCCAAACAACTACGACCACATCGAACTCCTCGCTCCAGCAGGCTCTTACGAGTCTTTGCACGCAGCCATAAATAGCGGCGCTGATGCCGTGTATTTTGGTCTCAAGGGATTCAACATGCGCGCAAACACCGCAAAGCCATTTGAAATCTCTGACCTGAAAAAGATCGTCGAGGAGTGCGAGCAAGCTCGAGTAAAATCCTATCTCGCACTCAACACACTTGTATACGACGAAGGAATCGATGAGATGAAAAAGAAGATCGATGCAGCAAAAGAATTCGGCGTAACAGCCATCATCGCCTTTGACCTCACAGCCATCAGCTACGCCCGCGAGATCGGAGTCGAGGTTCACATCTCAACACAACACTCCATTTCAAATATCGAGGCAGTTAAGTTCTTCTCACAATACACAGACCGAGTAGTGCTCGCACGCGAACTCACACTCGAGCAGATCAAACACATCGTCAGCGAGATCAAGACCCAAGACATTCGCGGACCAAAGGGGCGTCTCGTTGAAGTTGAAATCTTCATCCACGGCGCCATGTGTGTATCTGTCTCAGGCCGTTGCGGAATGAGTCTCTACTTCTACGGAACCTCAGCCAACTGCGGAGAGTGCTCTCAACCTTGCCGCCGCGCGTACACAGTGAAAGACAAATGCACAGGAAAAGAACTCGAGGTCGACAATGAATACATCATGTCTCCAGAAGACCTCTGCACCATTGGAATGCTCGATGAAATTCTTGACTCTGGAGCAGTCTCTCTCAAAATCGAAGGACGCGGTCGCGCTCCTGAGTACGTTGATGTTGTTGTGCGCACATACCGAGAAGCCATCGAGGCGATCAAGAATAATGAATTCGATAAAGAAAAAATTGCCGCATGGCGAGAGCGGCTTGGAGCCGTATTCAATCGAGGCATGAGCGAAGGGTTCTACAGAGGAAAAGCCTACAAATACTGGAGTGGAATCGCAAACTCAAAAGCAACACAGCGCCGCGAGCTCGTTGGAACTGTCACAAAGTACTACAAAGAGCCTGGTGTGGCCGAAATTAACGTACAAGCAAGCGAACTTGATCCAGACACGCCATGCATCTTCACAGGACCAACAACTGGCGTGCTTCGTGTCACAGCAGAAAACATCCATGTTGATGGAAAACCAGCTGAAAAAGCCGTTCAAGGCGATCTTCTCACACTCAAAGTCCCAGAGCGCGTGCGCAAAAACGACAAGCTCTACAAACTATGCCTGACCGACAGCGCTGGCAAATAGAACTTGCAGATTCCATCAGAACGGTCGAACAGCTAGAGGAACTGCTCCAGATTCCAAACCGCGATCAAATCCTCGAGGTGGTTTCAAATATGCGTCTCTCCATCACCCCTCACCAGCGCTCGCTCATTGACTTTACAAACCCACATGACCCCCTCCTGCGCATGGTTATTCCTCATGAGCAGGAGCTTTTTGTTACCGAATCCGAACTTGTTGACCCAATTGGTGATGAGAACGACATGCCTGTCCCCTTTCTCACACACCGATACCGTGACCGCGCGCTCATCTATACAACCTTCAACTGCGCCGCGTACTGCCGATTTTGCTTCCGCAAGTTCAAAACAGGCCAAGCAACACCTGGGCCAACCCAAGAAGAACGTGAACGCATCTTCAACTATCTTCAAACACACCCTGAAGTAGAAGAAGCTATTCTCTCAGGTGGAGACCCCCTCACCCTTACAGATGACCTGATCAAAATGTGGCTAAACGAATTGTCCAAAATCAAGAGCATTAAACGCATCCGAATCCACACACGCACCCTCGTAAATCTCCCGTCTCGAATCACAGCCTCTCTTGCAGAAATCCTTTCAAACAGTGATAAACCGATTGTCATTGTCAGCCATTTCAACCACCCACGCGAACTTGCCCAACAAAACATTGATGCTATCAATCTCCTGACATCAGCAGAGATTCAAATAAAGAATCAAAACGTACTTCTACGCGAGGTCAACGACAATACAGGCACACTCAAAACCTTGTTCACAAAACTTGTTCAAGCTGGTGTTGGTCTCTACTATATTCACCAACTCGATCTAGCACGAGGAACAAATCATTTCCGTGTACCAATCAAGAAAGGCATGCAGCTCATGCGAGAACTTCACAACGAACTCACAGGCATTGCACTGCCCCGCTACATGCTCGACCTGCCTGGTGGCAAAGGCAAGATCCAAATCAATAAAGAAAACCTGTGTTGGCAAGGTGATCATTGGATCGTAAAAAGCCCGCTTGGAGAAACGGTGAGGTATAATGAACCAGACGTGACAGAAACGTAAATTGATGCTAACCTGTCCATTCGATTATGAACGACTCACCATTCATTTTTAAACGTTATTATTTTGACCCAGCATCAGGCGAGATTCTGCTTGATTACATGCTGGGTGATATTGAATTTAAAGAAACAATCACTCTTCCAATGGATGGTGTGGACATGGACCAAATCGATAAAGACGAACTCGACCGCGCGCTATTCGCACTCCACCTCATGACAGGAGTGAGTTACTACAAAACAACCTGCGCAAAAAAAATCAAAATCGAATCCGGCACACTCTCAAAAACCCAAGCTGCTTTTTGGAACAAAACTTACACGCACGGACTCGGTGAATTTTTCTACACAAACCAAATCGATTTCAGGAATCTCATCGACTTCCCTTTTTCAGATAAAACAGACAAGCTTGAACTCGCACACACAACTCGAGAACCAAACCCTCTCGTGCCAATCGGTGGTGGAAAAGATTCTGTCCTCACAGCCGAGCTGCTCAAGAGAGCTAAAGTCCCCTTCACCACCCTTACAGTAAAAGACGCTCCCCCAATCAAAAACACAAGCGAAATCATAGGAAACGGGCGAATTGTTGTTCACCGCGCACTCTCTCCAAACCTGATTGATTTCAATACGCAAGAAGGTGTCTACAATGGCCACGTACCAATCACGGGTGTGCTTAGCTTCCTCAGCGTCGTTATTGCCATCCTACACAACAAGACAGATGCCATCTTCTCTCTCGAACAAACCGCAAGCGAAGGCAACCTCAAATACCTCGGCGAAGAAATCAATCACCAATACAGCAAGTCGCTCGAATTCGAGCAGAGCCTGCAGTCTTATCTTTCAAGCTACGTTACAAAAAACGTATCCGTCTTCAGCTTGATCCGCCCGCTCTCAGAGTTCGACATCGTGAAGCGCTTTTCAAAACTCGAGCATTACTTCCCTGCCTTCTCAAGCTGCAACAGGAACTTTACTTTTAAAAACACAAACAAAGATACAAAAGCATTCTGGTGTTGCGAGTGTCCAAAATGCGCATTCATGTTTGCCATGCTCTCAGCCTGGCTCACTCACGATCAGGTCGTAGAAATCTTTAGTCAGGATCTCTTTGCAAAACCCAAACTCAAAGACCTCTTCAAAGAACTCCTCGGTATCCAGGGAAACAAACCCTTCGAGTGTGTAGGGACAGCAGAAGAAACCGCAGCTGCATTCGAGCTCGCATTCCGCCGCGGCGACGCAAACGAAACACAGATCATGAAAATGTATGAGAGTGATGTTCGAGATTCACTCACAGACCCTGATGAAATCATCTCCAAGCTACTCACCCCATCGACCGAACATGCAATTCCGCTTGAATACCAAAAGTACTCACCTGCACTGAACCCTCTCCAGCGCGTTGCTCACAGCAAGACCCTCCTGCTCGGCTTTGCTGCGACCAACCAATCACTGCTCAAAGCCATCCTCAAGGTCAATCCAGACGCAGACATTACTATCGCAGACCAAAACCCCGACCTTGATCTACCAAACGGAGTAAATTCTCAACTCGGAGACAGCCACTTAGATAATCTCCCTAACTTTGATCTCATCATCCGCTCACACGGTGTTCCCTACGGACCAAAACTTGAAGCCGTGCGATCTCGAGTCAAAGGTGCAGCCCAACTTTTCTTCGAGTACGTTCACAGCACATCAAACGCACGCATCATCGGAATCACAGGAACCAAGGGTAAATCCACAACCGCAACACTCATCCATATGATGTTGCAAGCTGCTGGAAAACGTACACTGTTCGTTGGAAACATCAACGCACAAGAATGGGACTGGCTCGATCAAATCACAGATGACACTTACATCGTCTACGAACTCTCCAGCTACATGCTAGAAGATTTCACAGAAACCCCAGACGTATCCGTGTGGCTAAACGTGTACGACGATCACCTCACCTGGCACAACAACTCACCAGACGAATACACACAAGCCAAAGCAAACATCTGTGCAAACCAAAACACAACAAACACCTGCATCTTCAACGCCCATGACGCGCGCGTAGCAAACGGCACATCATCAAGCAAAGCCAAACTTATCGATTTCACACAAAAAGAAATCGACCTGGGTGACATACAGCTTCGAGGAAATCACAACCGCGAAAACATGCTCGCAGCACTCTGCGCAATAAATGCACTGGGAATACCCGAAATAGACGTTCTACCCGCTCTAAGAGCCTTTTCAGGCCTCCCACATCGTCTTGAAACCATCGCCACAGTAAACAACGTCGACTACGTAGATGACACCCTTGCAACCAATCCAGAAGCAACCATTGCCGCAATCAAAAGCTTCGACAATATCTCCTGCCTTATCCTGGGTGGTGAAGACCGCGGTTACGACTACTCCGAGCTTGCAAAACACGTCAATGAAATCAAAAACCTCATCCTACTCCCAGGCTGCAGAGACAAACTTAAGACCACACTCACAAACTTCCCAGGAACAATCCACGAAGTCGAGTCTGTCGAGGAAGCCGTAACCACCTCTCACAAACAAGCTGAGCCAAACACAGTCGTCCTCCTCTCCCCTGCAGCGCCAAGCTACGACCAGTTCAAGAACTACGAGAAGAAAGCAAAGGTGTTCAAACAAGCAATTACAAACCTCTAATACAAAAACTCACCATGGTGAGTTTTTGTATAAATCCAGTTTCACTAAATTTAGTTAAAAATCTTACTTATCCACACTGACATTTCCTCACCATGGTGAGAAAATGTCAGCTTTTTGTATTTGAAACCTCAAAAAAGAAAGCTTGATAACACCGATGTTTTTGAATTAGAAAAGCCCTACTCCGCAGAGCAAGGCCACGTTATCGTGTTGGGCCTACTTCAGCTTACGCCAGTCGACCCAGGTCTCGAGCAGGTTATCGAACGGTTGACCCTCCCCAATCCACCCGATATGAGGGACACCTTGCATCCACTCAAGCTTCAGGAACATGGTCATCTCTCCCCCACACGCATCCCTAACACCCTTTTCAACAGGGATGATGACCACACCCTCAGGCGGATCAAAATGCGGGTGCCGCTCCATCATCACAGCGTAAAGCACGAGATCGTGCAGTTTGCCATGCGACCACATGTGTCGACCATCTGTATGATGCCGGTGAACTCTCCGACGATTCACACCGTCCGTGACATACAGATTCTTCCCCAGATCCATCACCTTCCACACCCCCGGTTTCTGATACCCAGGACGTGAAGGAAACTTGGACCAGTCGATCTTGAAATCACAATGGACAAAATCCAGAGCAAGAAGCTTCTGCACCTGCCGAGCTGTAATCTCAACAACCGGCATCACGACACCAGTCTCCCCCATATGCTCACGTTGCTCACGATCATCAGTGTAGTTCCTGCGATAGATGCCTCGCTCCCGATCGTTGAAACGGATCACCTGACACGTCAGCCAAGACAGCATCTTGGGTGTGATTACACGAACGATCCCAAGATCGAACGCACGCACCTTGTCGATCGGGCACTGCTCGTCGTGAGCTTTGATGAACATTCGCGTCAACGACTCGCGATCAAGAACCCGCTCCCCCATCACCTCAGCCAGATGCAGAAGAAGCGGGTTGTGAGCCAACGCTGTCAGAGCAACTTCGTTGAGATCTCCTCGAGCCATTCGCGCACTGAACTCATGCACGAACCTGTACGCATCTTCGCGTGCAGCCATGTCTTCCTCCGACTCATCTTCTTCGCTCTCAAAACAACCACCAGGCCGAGGATCAAGCCCTAAAGATGAGACAAAGTGTTGTGGTCGCCAACAGCGATCCATTCACTGCGGCAAAGGCATGTCACCAGAAAACCTTCCCAATGTCAACACAAACCCTTGACACAAACAACTTTTTCCACTACAATCCCTCTCTCACTCCGGAGGTGAATCATGAACCGTCAGACGTTCTTTTACTCCCTTCCTCTGGAGCAATACAGCCCAGAGGACCTACGCCGCATCCAGCTTGCCTACTGGCTTGCAAAGGAAGGCCACCGCACACAGCACCGCGACGATGGTGAGCGCTACTTCGAGCATCCTCGAGCTGTTGCCCTGATCCTCGTCGAGATGGGCTACACGGACGTGAGCACCATCTGCGCCGCGCTCCTGCACGACGGCGTCGAGGACACGTACATCCTTCCCGATGCCTACCTGGCGCTGGTTGGACCCACGGTCTGGAACTGGGTCTTCACCCTTTCCAAGAAGATCCCCGCCTTTGACCCTGTCACTGGCGTGGTGATCGACTACGTCAAGCGCGACCAGGACAAGTACTTCGAGGGTATTGCCGCTCTCCCACCCCAGGCGCGTGTGATCAAGCTTGCTGATCGCCTTCACAACCTTCGCACCTGCGGAGTCATGAAGGAAGACAGGAAGCAGCGCTACATCCACGAGACCCGGAGTCTCATCCTCCCGATCGCCCAGAGCACAGACCCGAACTTCGTCCAGGTGATCGAACACGAGATCAAGCTTGTCCTCGCCACCTGCAAGGACGACTAGCCACCCACCTGGGTGGTTTTCAAATTGCACCCCCTGGAGAGGACAAAAAGAAGACACTCGATGTGTCTTCTTTTTAAAATCTCCACCACCCCTCCACGGTTCAGGTTAGATACCGGCCGTTGCGACGTTTCTCTTTCAAAACCTGTGTGTTTTGAAGAGAAATGTCGCCGGCCGTCACAAACCCATGCAGAAAGACAAGAATTTTTTTAAAACTCCTGAAACCTCTCAATCATATCCTCTGGCATCTCCACCCCAGCCTGCTCTGCCAAAGCTTGAATATGACCCTCAAGCTCCCCAACAAATTTATCATCATTGAAGAAATCTCCATACGTTTCTTTTTCAACAAACCGGCCCATCTCTTCAACCTTATGCTTAACCTTTCGCCCCTCGATCAATCCTTTCTTCCGCCAAACCGTATGCCTGTTTGCAATATCCATATGCGGCTGCAGAAAATCATAGAGCCATTGCACAAATTCTCGCTGCGCTCCTTCGATCTTATTATATGCAAAGTATGCCTCCCGCTTATCAACTTGAAATAAATCTGCAGATTTAATGTATTCCCCAGCGGCAAGTTCTGAAGCAATCTCGTGTGGTTTTTTTGATGTGTTAAACCGGACAAGACCAAGTGTTCGAGTTGTGGTTATCATTGCCGCCCAGTAATCACGAAGGCGCAAATCATCATCATGCCGCATCAGAGACTCAGGAAGCATATAAGAAGGCGATCCTGCAATTGGTTCATCAAAACTCGTGCGCACCACTCCACCCCCTTTTGCAATCCCATGATCAATAAGATGTGCGAGCCCTGCCTCATCCACATCCTCTGGCAACATAACATTTCCAGGCTTCACATCTCTGTGTGTCCACCCAAGCGAGTGCATCTTACGAAGCGTTGAAACAACAGAACGAAGCGCAACCGCCATCTGATACCCCCATTCAGGACTTGAGACCATCTCTTCCTCACTGCGCATGCGCTTTTCACGCGCGTCAAACATATCTTCACCTTTATACTGATCCATCACAATCGCAATCATAGTATCTCCATCTGGCTCCTGAATCATTTCTGTGCAAAGCAAATCCCCAGCAGCCATCATACCCCCAACCTCATTCCACATCATATAGAGGCTGTAATCTCCAACCTCGCCATTATCCATTTCAATACGTCTATTTCCACCCTTTGCAGCAACAAATTTTACTAAACGTTTCTTCTGAGATTCTGAACCCCCATACGACACCTCATACACAGACCCAAACGCACCCTTTCCAACCCGATTACCAACCTCCCATTTCACTCCGGCAGCATACACATGATCAGGGATATTTATTGGATCAAACGACTTGGTGTGATCAAAAACCGGTGGAGGCGGCCTGTCTTCCATGCGTGAAACCTGCTTCCATTCCTCAGGCACAGCCTCAAGCTCTTGATATAACTCTGATTGAAAAATATAACCCTCAGGAATACTAGGTTCCGTATCAAGCGCATTCGTAATCCGCTCCACCCAATCCTGATGAGGCATTAGCTTTCGCTCTTGACGCATCAAAGCAACCTCATCAATTACGGATGGGACTTCAATCTCGATTTTTGTAACATCAGGTCCTTCATCCAGAGAAGCTCGAGTTTCAACACCAGGCCGCTTCGTGCTCACCTGAGTAATTTCACCTCCCGGACTTCTACTAACAACCGTCTCTTCTCCGCCTGACAATCCACCTCGAATAACCTCTGTCATCTCATCGTTTACCTCAGTAGGCTGATCACTCCCTTTCGGAGCCTTCCAATTGGCATATTGTTCCATGTCTGATTGAGTTTCCATACAACCACTATTATACGCATTTTTTGATACAATACCATCGATCCCTTGCCAAAACTGAGTATTTCAGCTATATTCTGTTGTTCAAAACACACTATGACATTTCAAACACGAATCCTGTTCGAACATCTTCTCAAATACATCCTGATCTTCATTGTGATGGGGATCGTTTGGATTCCAGTGCAAACAGGACTCACCAACGCTGTAGAATCAGGTAAACTTGAAGCGATCGCTGTCATCATGGGTATTGTGGCCCTATGTAGCCTTACGGGATACTACACCTTTTCCTACACAGTCGTAGCCAAGACTTGGCGACAGCGCTACTTCGGATATCTCTGCACACTCCTGATGGGAATCTCACTTTCAATCTCACTGCTCATCATCTACGTTATTGCTTCACTCTGGGTACCTGAAATGAAAGTTGTGTGGATGGGAACACTCGGATCGCTCTACATCGGAACGATCATCTACGACAACTTTGACCTGCTCCGCATGGAGAAGGATGTCGCAGCCATCAACTTCTACGAAACCAACGTAAACATCGATGACGACCACATCCTAGACACAACCGTCGACTACCTCCGAGAAGGACAACACCTACGTTTCTCAAACTCCCTGATCGGAAAAGCCATCATGGACCTGGGGCGAGAAAGAAAACTCATGGAACTTGTTGAGGGAGGAAAATGGATCTACGAAAACGCAGACGAAGAGCAACACACCATCGACCACAAAATCATCGACCTCTTCAAACCATTCAAACAACACAGAACATCAATCGCAAACATCCTCACACAACTAGAAGAACACCAATCACAACACGTAGCCGACCAACTCATCGCCCAGCTCCTAACAGAAATAGACGACCACTTCGACAACAACAAGTAAAAAAACTAGCCGCAAGGCTAGTTTTTTAGTTCACCCCTCCTGGAGAGGCCGACGTGAGGCACTCGACGTGCCGACACGTCGCAGCCCCCACCACCCCACCCATAGGTCCAGGACGCCAAACGGCCGTTCGGGGTAGTGGTTTAAAAACATTTACAACGAGTTTTTAAACCACTACCCCGTGGCCGCCCAAAACTCCCGCAGCAAGATTCGAGCAAGGTTCGAGCAAAGGCGCAACCAATTAAAGGAGAGGAAGGGAAGGAAAAAAGGTATTAGAAAAGCCCTCGACCGAAGTCAAAGGCTCGTTAGCATGACCTAGAAACCCGGCCACACCTTGCGAAGCGCCTCCCTCGTTGCATGACCCATCTTCAGGCCCCGCGCAGTCTCCTTGTCGTACCAGCTTGCCGAAGCAATCTCCACCAGATCCACATCCGCCTCGTACTCGATCAGCACGCGAACCAGGATGTTGGTCACCACGTACGCACGCTCCTCACCACCGGGCTTGACCCAGCCAGTGTAGTGCACGCTCACGTTCTCCGGAGCAGGCTCGGGCAGACCCGTCAGGTCCACACCAATCTCCTCACCAGCCTCGCGGATCCCCGCACAGAGAGCATCGTGATCTTCAGGATCGATGATGCCACCCACATGCGCGAAGTAGCCCGGATAGGACGTGTCTTCCCCACGCTCGACCAGCAGCACCCGATCCGTGATCGGATTGTGCAACGTCAGCGTGGCAGCCCTGCGCAGATTCTTGTGGATCGACGGCGGCTCCAGAATCCAGACCCCTTCGTTCTCGATCCGCTGGACCGTACGGAAGCCTCGAGCCTGGTAGAACTCAGCCACTTCGCAGTTGTCATGTGCAGCCACGAGCACGCCTCGCTGGTTGATCTGATCCACCAGCTGCTGACCCAGACCCATGCCACGAGCCTCACCGTTGAGGTAGAACGAGTGCCACCCCTCCTCGGTCCTGGCCACCACACCAGCAATCACATCGCCGGCAAAGATGAGGCTCAGACTCACGCGCCGAGCAAAGTCCGGCCGACCGATCTGCTTCAGGTGGAACAGGTACTCGGACGCAGCTACATCCCATTCCTTGCGGATCTGGTTCACAGCATTGAGGTCTCGAAGGTACAGCACATGTCCGTGATTGGTCATCTCGAGCATGAGTGTGTCGCTATCGAGCCATGCATCCGAGACATTCGAATTGCATGCCAGTGCCTCGAGAACACTCATGGCCTGCTCGAGCGTACCACACGGGTACGAGAGCCGGGTCTTGGCCATGTTCTCACCAACCACCCATCCATCATGGAAGTGCAGGCTGGCCGCATGTGCGAACGCTCTGTGGACATGCAGATGCACAGACGAATCGATGCTGGGCTTCTGACCCTTCGAGCCCGAGAAGAGCACTTCACGCTTGTCAGGATTCCCGAGCCGCACCGAGATCAGATCGTCCAACTCAAGCTTGCTCTTGTCTGTGGCCCGAGGGTTCACCAGAAGACTTCCGTCCCCTGGAGCCACTGCCACATTTCCAGACGTATCGCAGAGCAACCCCGCATCCTGAGCAAACTCGATGAGGTCACGCACAAGCTGCGCACGTATAGGGCTCGCTTCTGCAAAAACGATCTCAGGAGAACCATCCACTACCTGCACACTCCTGTGCCAGTGGGTCGCGCGGTAGCGAGCCATGATCTCCACGATCTGACGCGCCACATCATCGCTGTGTCCCTCGATGCGCACCACGCCACCATCCGGTGTCACCCACCAGATGGGATGCTGTCCGCCACCGATCTCCTCGGCCAGGTTCGCAATCGTGCCATTGAGCCGCGCTCGCTTGTTCTGCTTGCGCGCAGCAGCGATCACATCCTGCAGGCTCGAGTTCTTCTGACTCAGCAGCTTGAACCCCACGATCAGGCACTCGATCCCGAACTTCTCCCGCCAGGTGTCGAGCACCTTGGGAAGCTTGGGAATGCGCAGCACGAGCTCATCACTGCTCGAGGAGATCTTCCCCTCGATCGGATTGAGAAACCCGAAGTCACTGACCGCAGCCGCGCTCATGGCGTATCCCGGCTGACCGTAGGTCTGGACTGCCTCGTCAATGGCCTCCAGATACTCCTTGAACGTGCTGAACACGATCACCTTGGCACCCTTGGGAAGATTCGACCGATGCTTGTAAAAAGCGAACTCGCTGAGAACGAGCACCACCGGAATCCCGCGGCGGGCGAAGTGATGTGCGAACGTCACTGCAAAGCCACCCTTTGCCTTGTTGGCCATGGAACGCATGGCATCGACTTGCGCCATGGTTCCACCACCCGTGATCAGGGCGTATGGAGCTTGAAAGGACATGTCTTGACCTCCAGTTGCCAGTGAATCTGGCAAGGCCAGATCATAGCAGAATTCCAAGAAAAGTCAATGTTTCCAAGGGTTTTCTTCCAAACCCAGGGTGTCCACATTGACAAATACCCCACAAAAGCGTAGAATCCGCATCGTGTCTAAAGGAAAGAGGGGCCTGACACCACTACATTTTCCCTTGGAGAAACCTAGCGGATGAACGAAGGAAACCTGCTCACCATGTGCCACGGAGACATCGGTGTGGGACAAGTAACCACCTCGACAGCACAGACCGAAGACCAGACCGAAACCGAGCTGAGCCAATGGCCACATAGCGCCACGCTCACCCCATGGATCATCCCCATGGGCACAGAGCGCCCGATCCCCTGGAAGGAACCGGCCACGCACATCTCCAGACTGATCCGCCCCACGGACACCGTGGCCCTGATCAGCTTCCGTGATCCCACGGATTGGGAAGGCATCGCGCTTCGCATGCTCGAAGCCGAGAACCAGAGCGTGAGCATCATGATCATCGCTCCGGACGGAACCGATCCTCGCGTGCTCGGCACCCTGATCTCGAACGCCGGCGACCACGCTTCCATGCACGGTCGTATCCAGCACGAGCGCGAAAAGGTCGTGTTCGAAGCCTCGGATCACCTCATGCGCATCCTGGGTATCGATCTGCGCAAGGCTGTGCGCAACTCCATCACCCTGATCCACCAAGGCCGTGTCAAGGCTTCCTGGATCTCCATGAGCCGCGAAGGCTCAGGACCGCACGACTGGTCCGGAACCCAGCGCACCCTCGAGCTCTTTGCCGAAGAAGAGCCCACGGACGTCTACGAAGAGCTCGAACTCGAAGAGTAACCCTCCTCGACCAAGCTCACTGCAACCGATCTTGCCCCGCAAGGTCGGTTTTCTCATTCCGACGAATCTCTAACACCTCACTACCTCCACCCAGAGGCCGGTTGCACACCAATTAAGGCGAGTGGTGCTGTGTGGGTATTTCACGAGGTGGTGGTCGTCTATACTGTGAGACGGCCCGGCTCCGCCGAGTGAAATACCCACACAGCACCACGAGCCGATTCATAACAAATCAAAAAACCGGCCGCAGCCGATTTTTTTCAATCTACTTGGTTTCTTTGTGCAACGTATGCGTCTTGCACCATTTGCAAAACTTCTTGAGCTCCAACCGGTCCTTAAGCTTCTTTTTATTCTTAAAGCTCTGGTATCCGATCCGTTTGCACTCAGTGCACTCAAATTTGATGAGATTATCTTGAGACATATTTCATTCATTTACGGGCAGATTGTACTCATCTTACCTATTTTTGTCAATAGATCTCCCCATGCCCCACTCTGGATATCCAGACTTCACAAAAAACCCATCTTTTGATATTATTTCGCCGTTACCTGCGCCGTTGTAGCTCAGTCGGTAGAGCGCATCTCCCGCCGTTGGCGGGACCCCGCCTCGTAATATGGCGGGGCATGGTAATGTAATATGCATTTCGTATACATTCTCTACAGTGAATCTCATAATCGTTATTACATCGGCTCTACATCAGATATAGACAAACGTCTTGTTGCTCACAATTCTGGAAAAACCCGATCAACAAAACCTTTTAGGCCTTGGAGGATAGTTTATTCCAAAACACTAGAAACGAACACTGAGGCAAGAAAAAGAGAAAACCAAATCAAAAGATACAAAGGAGGAGAAGCTTTCAAAAAACTCATAAACAACTAGCCGTTGTAGCTCAGTCGGTAGAGCGCATCCATGGTAAGGATGAGGTCACCGGTTCAATCCCGGTCAACGGCTCCACGCAAAACACTCCAGCTTGCCTGGGGTGTTTTGCGTTGTCTGATATAATAAAGACCTCAAACAATACTATGAAACTCTTTCACCACCACACCGCGCGCCACCACCACAGAACACTCGACTCAGACTTCTGGCTCTTTGAACTCTCTGTGTGGATGCACACCTTTGCCCGAGCCCTCATTGCCATTTTCATCCCAATCCTGCTTCTCCAACTCGACTATTCTGTCAGCGACGTCATGCTCTACTACTTCCTCTACTGCCTCTTTGACGTCCCTCTCAACTTTCTTGCTGACTCTGTTGTAAGGCGGATTGGTGCGCGAGCAGCCATCACAGCCGGAACACTTGCTGCCATCGCCTTTTTCATCATCCTCTTTGCCCTCACTCCAAACAACTGGCCACTCATTGTCGCCCTCGCTCTAGCAGCTGCCATCTACGACACGCTCTACTGGGTCGCCCATCTCTACTTTTTCATGGAGAGCAGCAAGAACCGCAAGAGCGCATCAAAAGACACTGGCCTTATGAGCATTGCCAGGCGCCTCGCAGGCCTACTCGCACCAGCATTCGGAGCACTTGTACTAATTTTCTTCAGCGACAAAGTCCTCATCCCAATCAGCATCTTAATCCTGCTACTCTCAATCGTACCACTACTCAAAGCAAAACACGTCAAAGACAAACCAACAAAACCAAAACCAACCTTTAAAGAATTTTTTCCAGAGTGGCGAAACCTTCGCGACTACGTCATTACAAGCCTGTACGGAGTTCATGCAGCAGCCGAAGGCATCATCTGGCCAATGTTCATCTTCCTCACATTTGAATCCATCGAATCTGTAGCCATTATTCCAATCATTGTCTCAATCACAGCAATGATCTTTACCTTCTTTGTTGGAAAACTCAAACGCTCACACTTTAAAGAATCGATTGCCATCGCAAGCACTCTTATCGCTGTAGCCTGGGTGCTCAGATTCTTCTTTGCTGTTCCAACATTTTATTTCGTCAGTGTATTCCTCGTCGGACTCTTCATGGTCTTCATCAGCATCCCAGTGGACAGCAGCATTTACGAACGAGGAGAAAATGTTGATTCTCTCACCAGCTCCACCTACCACAACTTCTTTGCCATGATCTCAAAACTTATCTTCTTCGGAGTCTTAGCGCTTGTCTCACACATCTTCCCTTCAACGTTTTGGATCGCAGCCTCATGCATGATTCTTGTGGCGCTCATTGCTGGCTTTGCCCACCCAGTTCTGCCCCAAACCATCAAAAAATAATCCCCAAAATTGATCATTGACTTTTTGACATAGTTTCTATAGAATAGCCCTCGTACTCGCTATTTTCGGCATTTGGGTCGGTACTCAAGCGGTCAACGAGGTCAGACTGTAAATCTGATGGCATCGCCTTCGCAGGTTCGAATCCTGCCCGGCCCACCATGCCACCTTAGCTCAGTTGGTAGAGCACCGGTTTTGTAAACCGTAGGTCGTCGGTTCGAGTCCGACAGGTGGCTCCAGAAAAACATTCAGAGAAATCTGAGTGTTTTTCTTTTCTAACAAGTTAATATTTTTTGCCTAAGCCTAAGCAAATTTTGCTTAAATTAGCGTCAGGATCACTTGACAAAAGTGCAAAAATATGCTATGATGGTACCACAATTGAACTGGGGAGAGAGACCAAGTGCCATTCTTGGACCCAAACAATGGCAAAACAAGCAAAATCACCGAAAACCGGTTTTTGTCTAAATTTCTCCTCCAGAAAATAGATAAAAATCGGTTTTTGTTTTTTCAGCGCCCCGTCCAAGACTAAGGAAATTCCTTATTCTCGGACGGATCACCCTGATCCATCGACTCAACTCGCTCCCTGTCCCCTCGTAGAGGTGGATAAAGCGCTGGCTCCTGAATAAGGGGTCGGAAGGCATGTTCGTTATGATGACCCTCGCGCTCACCGCTCGCTTCGCCGTCAACTTCGCCAAGGGCTTCGGCCTGGTTTCCCTCTTGGTCTTCATGACCTTGATGGTGGTGGGGCTCGAGATGAGCTTCCACGCGGGGACGACCTTGTCCCTGAAGACCATGGTGGAAGTCTGCACGATCACGGCGCTTCTCGGAGTCCCAGCAGGCTGGTTCGTCGCCTGCTACCCGATCGAAGTACCTCAGGCGAAGATCCTGAACACGCCCAACTAGGGCCGGTATCTCCTTGCCTTTCGGGAGATGACGAACTACTTAGATAGGCAAAGGGCACGCAACCACCCTAAATCAGGAAGCATCCAGCGACGACCTCACCAACGCAATGAGTGAGGTATCCGTCCAAGACGCATAAGCACCCGCTTGTGCCCCTCGGACGGAATATCTCCGTTCGACTTCCCCGCCCTCTGCCCTGTGAGAAGGTGCAAGGCGCTGGCCCCTACGGGTCGAAAGGCAGCTGCTATGAAGCGCGCCCTGATCACCGCCACCAACATCTGGAACACCCTGCCATGGTGGATCCAGACACCAGTCATGATCTTCACTATTTACTTCTTGGTCTGCCTGTTCTTGGGACAGATCGGAGTATTCGTGAATGCAAGCGTCCGAAGCTCCTTCGGGGGAGATTTCTCCCTCATGGACTTTCTGAACTCAGAAGCCACCGCCGTGTTCTACGCAGGCGTGTTGTCCATGGGATGCACCATCCTCATGGGCGCTCACGAAATCTTGATGAACTTCGCACGCTACCGCGCGTTCATGAAAGTTTTCGTGGGTCTCGAAGACGAGAACGAATAGACCCACTGCCCCGCTACTACGTAACCGGGGCTCCGTCCAAAGCGCACAAGCAAATGCTTGTGCCCCTCGGACGGAATATCTCCGTTCGACTTCCCCGCCCTCTGCCCTGTGAGAAGGTGCAAGGCGCTCGTCCCGTGTGGACGAAAGGCTGACGTGTCATGACCTGGTTCCAGAAATTCAAAATCTTCGCGTGGAAAACATTTTGGATTGGCTTCCTGTCTATGAACATGCTATTCGCAAGTTTGGGAGCATTCTTCTGCGTGGACATCTTGGAGTTTGAGCTCATGCTCATCTCCTCCGTCGTCATTGGCGCCATGATCTTCGGATCACTTGCAGCCACCTTCCCAAAGATCGGGGAGGAGATCTTCTACCTCAAGGAAGAAGACGGAAAGATGGTGGATGCCTACCCACCCGCAGAAAGCAAGGAACAGTAGCAAGGATCAGTTGCTTCTCCTCAAGAAAGCAACACCACGACTAGCCTCACCAACGCATGTGAGGCTCCGTCCAAAGCGCATAAGCACCCGCTTGTGCCCCTCGGACGGATCATCCAAAAACGAGAAGGCTCAATGCCTTCTCGTTTTTATTTCTCACCACCCCTCCAAATAAGTTTAATTGCCAACTAAAGGTGAGTGATTTGTTGTGTTTAGACCATCGCGCAGACAAGCCAGCTTGGTGCCCCGAAGGGGATGGCTTGTCGAGCGTGAGCAGCGACCGCCGCTGGAGCGGTCGACTGCGAGTCTAAATACAACAATCACGAACCTTCTTCCCTCTCTGTCTTCTGTATATACTTCTCCTTCATCTCCTGAAACTTCTTTTCAAACCCTTCAATCTTCGTATTCTCAGGATTCACTTCTTTCAAAGCCGTGATCCCTTTTCGAACATCCTTGAGCGATCCAGCCTTGAGCGCAGCCTCGATGTAAAAATCTAGATACTTTGGATTCTTTGCTCGCTTCTCTATTGCCTTGCGCAAATACTCAAGCGCCCCGCGATAATTCTCAAGCCCGATCTCAAGCTCAGCTAAAGACACATTCACACTCGCATCATCCGGCGAAAGCCGCAACGCAAACCTAAGTGTCTCACGCGCCTGTTCATACTGCTCGTCTTCGATATACATATTCCCCAACCCTTCGTATGCATCAACATTCTTTGGGTTGTGACTGATGATATCAATAAAGATCTTTTCAGCAGGGATAAACTCCTCTTCTTTGATGTAATCATCAGCCTTGTTAATAAGCTCTTTCACGATCTCAGAGCTGTAAGAATGCTGCCCCTCAGTCGATGATCGCTTAAGCTTTTGATAGTACTGCTCCATGCGATACAAACGCTGCACAGCACGCCGCCCCATCTTTGAAACAGCCACCACAGCCTTCCCTGTTTGTTTTGAAACCGTCCTGAGTTTTGCCCCTCCCTTACGATTAAACTTTTGCAAAATAAGCTTTTCCTTTACCAACCGCTCTCGCTCCTTTGGAATCGTATCAACATCAATCATTCGAATCTGCGGCAATTTCTTGTAAACCACAAAACCGATCACGATCAGAGCTATCACGATAATTGCTATAGGAATCAGCCACATACACTTTATTGCTGCGCTTCAAGCACATCAACAGCAGCATCAACGATTTTACTGAATTGATTAAGACGCACGCTTGCGCCGCCGACAAGTACACCATCAATCTGCTTTTCACGCAAGATCTCATAGGCATTCTCTCCATTCACACTCCCCCCATAAATCACACGCAAACTCTCTGCCGCTGCCATCGGAAACACCTCACTTAAGATTGTTCGAATGTACTCATGCATCTCAATGATATCCCCCACCTCAGCCGTGTTTCCGGTCCCTATCGCCCAGATTGGCTCATAAGCAACATAAAGCACATCTTTGTCATGCAGACGAATTCCAGAGAGCGCCTTTGCAAGGTGATGCTTTACCACCTCCCGAGCCTCTCCGGCCTCTCGCTCCTCTGCGGTTTCCCCCACGCACAAAATCGGAACAAACTTTTCACTAAGCGCATGCTCAATCTTTTTCTGCACCATCTCATCTGTCTCGCCAAGTTTAAGTCTTCGCTCAGAGTGCCCAATGATCACATGTGTCACCTTCATCTCTTCTAGCATTCGAGAAGAAGTCTCTCCAGTAAACGTTCCGCTGCGCTCCCATGCAATGTTCTGTGCACCAAGCCTAGCTGTGCTGCGAGCAACAACCTTTCGCACTTCCCCAAGCGCCACAAATGGAGGACAAATCACAAGCTCAGGAACAACCTTTCGCCCACGCACCGTAAGCAACGTGCCGCGCGCAAGCGCCACACTCTCTCTTACCCCCACATTCATTTTCCAATTCGCAATAATGGTTTTCATATTGATAGCGGTTAGCGAGCAGCGGTTAGCGAGTAGCCTAATCGCTATACGCTCCACGCTAATCGCTTTTTATTTCACAAACCCCGATTGTTTTAACAAGTCACGTTCGCCCTTAAATGGACCAACTGCAGCAAGGCTCATCTTTGAAAAATCAAGGAGCTCCTTAGCAACATCGTGCACCTCTTTTCGTGTCACTGCCTCCATTCGTTTTATCACCGCCTGAGGTGATCGCACACGTTTTTGGAAGAGCTGCTCGCGTGCGTACCAATGAGCGCGTTCAAAACTGTCTTCCATCTTGATGGCCATCTGCCCCCTAACAAATGTTTTCGCATCCCTAAGCTCTCGAGTGGTTACCCCATCTCTCTTGATCTTCCGAAGCTCTTTCATAATCGTCTTCATGGCCAGCTCAAGACGTTTTTTATCAAGCCCAGCACGAATCATGAAACTCCCAACATCATCATAAGCCCCATTATAAGTTCGAACAAAATACGCCAACCCCTTACGCTCTCGAACCTCACTAAAAAGCCTTGAACTCATGTTGCCACCCAAAATGGTTGAAAGCAAGCCAAGTGCGACATTTTTCTCATTTTGCACACCAAACGAAGGAAATCCAAGCGCAATCTGCACCTGCTCAGTCTGCTTTATCTGCAACCCCACACGAGGGAGCTTTTGCTTTGCAGGAAGCCCTGCTGGCTCATACACCTCTCGATCCAGCACCTTATCTTTTCGTTTTCCAAACTTAGTCGCAATCAAACTACGGACGTTTTTATCAATATTCCCTGCCACTACAAGCGTCATGTTCGACGGCTGATAGTACTTCTCGTAAAACGCATACATCTCATCACGATCCATTTCCTTAATAATCTTCGGTGTTCCCGCAATCTCCCAACCAAGCGTTCCGCCATCAAACATTACTCGTTCGATAAGATCGTTAATAAAATACATCGGATTATCTTCATACATGTTGATCTCCTCAACAATCGCACCGCGCTCCCGATCCATTTCACCAGCATCAACCTTTGAAGCGAAAAGCATATCATCTAAAAGATCGATCCCAAGCCCCAAATGACTTTTATCAACCTTTACGTAATACCCAGTCACATGCTTATCAGTAAACGCATTGTAGCTCGCACCTATTGCGTCAAGTGTACGAGTGATGTGCTGCGAAGTCGGTCTACGACGCGTTCCCTTAAACATCATGTGCTCAATAAAATGTGACGCACCATTTATACGTTTGTACTCATACCTTGAACCCACGCGCACAAGCACAATGGCTGAAACCGTGTCAGTTCCCTTTGTAGGAACAAGCAAAACGCGCATCCCATTATCGAGCGAATATTTCTCAATCATAGTAAAATCTCATCCTTTTAATGGTGAGAGGTCTTAGCAACAACAATATGTTCGAGTAAATTTGAAAACTTTTCCTCGAGCTGGGGCGTTCGACGCCAGGTTCCGGCGAGAGTGAAAAGTTTCAAATTTAAGAGAACAACCTATCCCAAACGGGCCTTGAACCAAGTCTCGAGCTCGTCAATCGCAACTCGCTCCTGCTCCATGCTGTCACGGTCACGAATGGTCACAGCTTTGTCCTCAAGTGAGTCAAAGTCAACGGTCACACAATATGGTGTACCGATTTCGTCCTGTCGTCGGTAACGCTTACCGATCGATTGTGTTTCGTCATAATCTGCACGCCACTTCCCTGCCAACTTCTCAAACACAGGACGCGCGAACTCCTGAAGCTCTGGCTTTTTTGAAAGCGGGAGCACAGCGATCTGATACGGAGCCATATGCGGCTTAAAGCGCATCACTTTGCGCACATCACCATTCACTTCCTCTTCATCGTACGCACTCACCAAAATCGCCAAAATAGTTCGATCTACTCCAAGTGACGGCTCAACCACATGCGGCACAATCTTTCGCTGAGGGTCATTTGGATCTGTGTACGTAAGATTTTCTCCAGAATGTTTTTGGTGATTTGAAAGATCAAAATCTGTGCGATACGCCAAGCCCCAAAGCTCCTTTGTTCCAAATGGGAACGTAAATTCAAAGTCGAGCGTTCGCTTTGAATAATGAGCCAAACTCTCCTGCGGAACTTCTAGCCGATGGAGTCGCTCTGGATCAATACCAATTGAAGTCGCCCACTCTTCCATCCAAGTCGCCCATGCATCAAAATGCATCTCCCAACCTTCTTCTTCAATAAAGTACTCAATCTCCATCTGCTCAAACTCAAGCGTGCGGAAGATAAAATTCCCAGGCGTAATCTCATTACGAAACGCCTTACCAATCTGAGCAATTCCAAACGGCAAACGCTTTCGAGTGGTTGTTTGGACATTCTTAAAATTCACAAAGATGGCCTGAGCTGTTTCTGGACGCAGATACACCTTCTTGTCCTCAGACCCCATATTCATCTCAAACATCCCGCTAAACTGCCGCGGCTCAGTAAGCTCATTTCCATCAGGACTCTTGATTCCTTTTTCCTTGATAATCGCACCCAGCTCTTCCAAGCTCCTTCCGTCCACATTCTCTCCTGTCACTTCTTCAATCAGATGATCTGCTCGAAAACGCTTATGTGTCACCTTGTCCTCAACCAAAGGGTCGTTGAACGTATCAACATGGCCTGAAGCCTCCCACACACGTGGATTCATCAAAATCGCACCATCAAGCCCAACCATATCACTGCGGGACTCAACAACCTGCTTCCACCAATCAGCTTTTAAATTTCTGCGCATCTGCGCCCCCAAAGGACCAAAGTCCCATGCGTTTGAGAGCCCTCCATAAATAGAAGAACCTGGATACACGAACCCTCGCTGCTTGGCGAGGGTAACGATTTGTTCCATTGATACCTGTTTTTCCGACATACTACACCGTCATGATTTCTTCTTCTTTTGCTTTACCAATTTCCCCTGCCTCATTATCAAACTCCTTTGTGAGCTTATCGATCTCATCAAGAAGCTTGAACTTTTCGTCTTCGCTAATCTCTTTTGCTTTCTCAAGCCCATTCACCTCATCGCGCAAACCTTCTCGCACACCGCGCACACGAATACGCGCATCCTCAACCTTATCCTTCACAATCTTCACGATCTGAACACGATTCTCTTCTGTCATCTGAGGAATCATGATACGGATCACTTGTCCATCAACAACAGGACTAAGCCCAATCCCTGAATCACGAATGGCCTTTTCAATTGCTTGAAGCGTTCCCTTATCCCAAGGCTCAATCACAAGCGTCTTTGAATCTGGCACCTGAACAGAAGCAAGTCCTTTGATCTCCATTTTTGAGTCATACACCTCAACGGGAATATCCTCAACCAACGCAGGATTTGCACGCCCAGTACGAAGAGCAGAAAGTTCTTTATGTAGCCGATCAATTGCGGCTGTATACTCAGGTTTCTTTTGTGTCAAAATTGCATGCATAAATAATCATTATTCTTAATCAAGAGCCGAAGCTACACCGACATATAACACGCTTGAGTCATCTGGGTCAACCAGCATTGCGCGTGGCACTCGAGAGCTATTAAAACGTTCAGTCTCCCAAGTCACTCCTCCATCAAGAGATCGATAGAATGTAGAGCTGGCTGCATAGAAAAGCGTATTTGGATTTTCAGGATCCATGGCAACCGCACGAATCTTTATCTGACCAGACGACGTTACAAGCCTGAGCGTCTCCCAAGTTTCACCAAAATCCGTTGACTTATGAAGTCCGTATGTTGACGCTGCAATCACCGTCCCTGCATCTGCAGTCTGCACCAAAGCAGAAACCTCATTTGCATCCTTCAGGCTCTCGATCTCACTTTCAACTTGATTCCAGCTGTCTCCGCGATCATCTGTGCGCCAAATCCCGTCTTGATAGGTTGAAACAAGAATGTTTCGACTATCTGCGTTGCTGACCAAAATTTCTGAAATCTCCTTGCCTGTTTTCAAAGACGTTCGCCATGTAGTTCCTTTATCCTCACTCTTTAGCACATCTCCGTTAGAAAGCCCTATCCAGAGCGTGTTTGAGTCGTACCAATCAGCTGCAACAACACCGATGTAGACACCTGTACGCGTCTCAACATAGGTTTCGCTATCAAACGAACGCATGCAATCTGTAGATTGATAAAGCCGCGAACCTCGCGCCGCATACACAGTGCAAACACTACTCGCATCAACAGCTACGTCATACACAGTATCTGATTGCAATGCACTGTTCCTTGGTTGTCGCCATGAAACACCAGCGTCTTCGCTGTAAAGCATTCCATTGCTTCGTGTTCCAATGTAAAGAAAGTCTTTATCCTGAGGGTCCATTTTCATGGACAAGACATTTGAAGAGCTAAGCGTACCAATACCTTGCGCGGTAGGAACCAGGACAGTTTGTGCCCAATCCTCACCCGCATTGAAGGTTTTGAAAATTCCGCCGTCAGATCCCCCTGAAGAGCTTGATCCAAAGCAACCAGCTCCAAGCAAGACGATCACACACGACAGTGCGATAAGTTTTTTCATAGTGTTTAAAAAGACAAGAACAAATGTTCTAAGGCTAAATGTGGATTGACATTATGGTGAGCAGCGCGGCGCACAGCATTCAAACGACCAAGAGCATCAATAATCTGATCATCCGTCTTTGCTACACCTGCTTCGTGCATGCAAAGCTCCTCGCAACCGATAAAACGCAGCAGCCCGTCTCGCAAAACCTCTTCTGCAGAATCCAGATGAGTGCTTAAGAGCCCGCGTTTATTCACCTCGCTCTTTGGGACAAGATCCGTGGCTGCGCGAAGACGCTCAGGCACACTTGATCCAAACGCAAGCTTCATTGCTTCAACACCTGTGGTCCGTTTTGCGTAAAACTCACTGTCTTTAAGTAGTCGAAGAGCGATCCCAGGCCGTCCAAGCGATTGAGCACTAGCAGGCTTTGCATCAGCTCGAGAAAAACCTTTCTTCACAACTCCTTCAACAATATCTTCCTGAGAGACAGGATAAAACCGAATCACCTGACAGCGCGAAGCAATCGTCTCAAGCACAGACTGAGTAGACGGTGCGCGCAAGAACAGAAGTGTTTGCCCCTTTGGCTCTTCCAGTGTTTTCAAAAGTGCATTAGCCGCAGCATTGCTCATCTTATCTGCCTCCTCAATAACCGCTGCCTTCCACCCCCCTGCCATGGCACTCATCGAAAGCGAACGCGTGAGCTCACGAATCTGCTCAACCGAGACCTGAGTTTTGAGCTTCTCGGTTTTTTTGTCTTCAAGTCTGCGCACCCACGACATATCCGGAATTGCATCAAACGAACCACTACCTTCAAAGAGCGCTTGAAGAAGCGCTTTAATAATCGTTGTTCGTCCAACCCCCTCTGCACCTACAAATAAAAACGCATGCGGAAGCGTATTATTCGCCATCATCCGCTCCAAAATCGTCAAAATCCTCCCATGACCAATAACTCCCGCAAAGGGTTTTTGCATACGCACCCATTATAGCATGAAAAACAAAGCAAACCTGTGGAACCACTTAAGTGACGATCGGCACCTAAGTGACCCCTTGTTCAAATGAGAAAAAAATAACTTTGGGACAAAAGTCAAAGTGAGTAAACAGAATTGCGGACATTCTTTTTTGCTAATTTTAGCCAAATCTTCTCCAATTCCCACTCTTCAGTCTTGACAAAATTGACAAAATGTGGTAGACTGTGCCTACAACATGAGAAGAAAGAAATTGCTTCTCGTACACTACAACTTAGATCTCTGGGGAGAGAGCCGATAAGACCACGGTAAATGGTCTTCAACAGGAATCTAGCAAAAGCTAGAAAGCCGGTTGTTGTATGTATCTGACTCACTCCACAGAAAGATGCATTCAACAACCGGCTTTTTCTTATAGAAACATAGGGCGTTCATGATTGAGACCAATTTTGGTGAACGGGATGTCAGCGCCAGAGGCGTACTGAAACGTACGTCGACAAGCTGACAGGGACCCGTGAGCCAAAAGTGGGCCGATCAGGAATGCGCTTATATCCAGTCTCATGGAGGAGAGAGAAAACCGTCCGAGGAACTTCTTTATGAAGAACCTTGGCGGCGATCACTGAATGGTTCCACTCGGTTTAACCCGCTTGCGGGTCCTAGCTGACTGAATCCATACGCCAAGTGATCACGAATGATACTCGAGCTTGCTCAAGTCACTCATTCACCCCTACCCCTCCAGGAGACTGCATATAACTTCCAACCGGGAAATTCGGAGGAGAGAGAAAACCCGTTCGATTGATCTCAACAGAGTGACATCGACGGTGAACATCAAATGGTTCGACTCGGCACGTCTGACTCGATCCATACTACCGATGTTCAAGATGTACACCAGCCCTCGGGCAGGTCACTACAATTTTCTTCTCCGGTTTCCCCGGCCGGACCTGATCAGTCCATTCCAAGCCGAGGGGTGCACCCAAACCGTTCGAGGAGGACTCCACATGAACACCCGCACCGCCACCACGACCGCCATCTCCGCCACCTCCGTGACCATGAGCGACTGGCTCGCCGGTGACGTCGAAGATTTCAGCCTCATCGAGGCCGACATCGACGACATCGACACCGACGACTTCCACGCCACGACCCTGGAGGAGAGCGTCGAGATCATCGCGGCCCTGGGCACCATCGCCCTGACCGCGGTGCTGATCGCCAGCACCTTCCCCAACATCACCGAGGCCGTCACCGGCGGCCTGAGCTTCATCCTCTTCTAGAGGGAAGCTCGCCTGCTACTAGGTGCAGGCAACGGGGGCGACGCTAACGCAATTGCGTCGCCTATCCCAATGAGAACTGGATCCATGCTTCCAGTGCTCATCAGGATACCGATCCTTACAAAGAATGATCTCCGCGACGCACGATTGAATCTCGATCCTGCATCGCGGAAATCATCAAAGCAAATATCCAATCAGATCAAAAAGACTGCACACCTAAACACTGTTAACAAGAAACCTAATAGCGAAAGCGAACTGGAATCAAGTTAATAAGAATAGGCAGAGAAGTGAAGGGGGTGAAAAGGAGCTTCGGCTCCCAACCACAACCAGATCATCTCGCGTGCACCTTTCTGAACTGGATGGAGGAAGCTGAAGCTGATGGGCGTGGTGCCCACCCCGCAACAGTAGAGTAGGGCACCAGCCCAAAACAAACAGGCTGCCCAAAACAGTGGGTAGCACAGCGCACTGGAGTACACCCATGACCACCTCCCCCGCCAACCTGACCTCCCCCGTCTGCACCGACGCCCAGGGCCGCGACTGGACCTCCGACGAGGCCAAGGCCCGCCGCGCCATGAAGGCCTGGGCGCGTCTCAACGGTCGCCGCCAGGAAGAGCCGAAGATTCGCGAGCTCCAGGCGTCCGAGGGCGGTCTGGGCTGGCACACCATCGGCGACGAGAACTGCTTCGACCTCGAGATCGACATGAACGACCGCGGCTGGTTCGAGATCGACCAGTTCGCCACCGACGAGGTCGTGTCCAACCTGATGGGCGTCGAGACCAGCACCAACATCGACCTGGCCACCGCCCTGACCGACGAGATCGTCCGCGACGAGGCCTGCCTCGACGCGATCCGCGTGCTCATCGACACCGTGGGCTACGCCCAGGCCATGTCCAAGCTCGAGGAGATCATCACGATCACCAAGGGCGAGGACGAGGACGGCCCCTACGTCGACATCGACATGGGTGACTTCCCGGCCATGGTCGAGGCATACCGCACGGTCGCGACCGACCCCCTGGTCACCCAGTGCGACATCCCGATCTGCTGGCTCGTCGGCTTCAACGGCGCTCCTCTGGGCGTCAACGGCCTGGCCACCATCGAGCAGGCCATCGACAACGCCGAAGAGCTCGACATCGACTGGCGCCTCTGGATCGAGGGCGACGAGGACGAGCAGTGCACCGCCATGCACGTCGTCACCGAGCTCGCGTCCCGGCTGCAGGGCAAGGTCAAGCGCGTCCGCGCCCAGGCCGAGCGCGCCGAGCGTCAGGCCAAGGCCCAGCGCAAGGCCGCCGAGCGCGCCGAGCGTCAGGCCAAGGCCCAGCGCAAGGCCGCCGAGCGCGAGACCACCCAGAAGGTCGAGACCCCCAAGGTCGAGACCGACTGGATGGGTCGCGTCCAGGGCCCCAGCGGCGAAGCCATGTTCCAGTGCACCGGCCGCCGGTACGTCCCGCCCGCCACCAACGACCAGAGCCCGTTCGGCGCCCAGGGCCCGACCGAGGGCACGCACGAGCTGTGCCAGGTCAAGGGCTCGGCCGACTACATGTACGTCGGCTCCCTGGACTCCATGTGGCGGCGTCAGAACCGCAACGTGGTCGAGGTCTGGCACCTGGCCAACCATGCGCTCTGCCCGAGCTGCATGGAGCGGATCTCCCGGTCCGTGGCCCGGAAGAACGGTGGCAACCGCCCGTTCTTCCAGACCGTCAGCGAGGCGATCGACCTCATCGAGGCCGAGGAGCGCAAGCTCGAGAACAACAACACGTTCTTGCGCACGCCCGGCATGGACTCGTCCATGCGCGCCTCCCGGTTCGCCGTCAAGGTGGACTGGGCCGCAGACGACGCGTGGAAGACCCTGGCCAATCGCGCACCGAACCTGTCCGGCGCCCAGTGGGCGGCCCTGCGCCACTCGCTCCAGCTGGGCACCCTGGACCTGACGGTGCTCACGCGCCAGATCGTCCCAGGCTGGGAAGTCGACGGCGACGCAGGCTACATCGGCTACTGGCTGATCTGCAAGCTCGAGCGCGACCAGGTCGCGTGGCAGAACCGCCAGCGCGAGCGCAGCGCCCGCAAGAACGCGCGCAACCGCCACGGCCGCGGCCAGTCGCACGAAGCGCCCTGGATGCGCTAGTGCGACCGCAGGCATGAGGCTCCCTGCATGAAAAGAAGCCCAAAGGGTACTCCTAAACCCTCCACCTGCTTGAAGGTGGTTAATCCGAGAGGATGGAGTTGAGCAGCCGCAAGCTTCTCGTAAAACCGAAACCGCCCCTGTACGCAACAGGGAGGACGGGCCGATCGCGTAAAAAACGATCGGCCATCCCTCAGAGAGGTTTAGACTCATGAAACAGTCTAGAAACCTCTGACCGGATAACCAGAACAACCAAGTCCGATTTTGTCACGGACTTTAGACCTACCAAACAAAAACCCATCCACCGACAAGGTGGAGATCAGTCTGGCCTTTAGCAAGCCAGAACGACAAACTGATCAGATCCTTGAAGGAGGATGCTCATGTCCCATCGCAACACCAGCCCCTTCGGCGCCCAGTCCAACCCCAACCGCCGTCGCAACCGCCGCCCCCGCCGCCCGACCTTCGAGATCTGCCTCAAGGCCCTCGCGGTGTACACGCGGTTCATCTTCATGAGCCGTCTCCCCCACCCGGCCGACGCCAGCGACGAGGCCAAGAACACCCTGTTCACCCAGGCCACGGACTCCTACGTCCCCTGGGCCAAGGGCTCCTACGCCTCCGCCAACGGCACCCGCCTGTGGGCCCGCGGCATCGCGCGCGTGGACGGCACCGAGGACAAGCTCCAGGCCATGCTCGACGAGATCGAGAAGCCCGAGCTCGTGCGCGTCAAGCGCGGCAACGCCCTGACCACCAAGGTCAACGGCAAGCCCGTACCCTTGGCCGACCGCCAGGTGTACGTCCTCAAGGTCGCCGGCATGGCCCTGCTGCTGGGTTGCCACCCCAACAGCATCACCCCCACCAACACCAAGTCCGCCTTCGCCAAGGACGACTTGGTGGGCCCCCAGCGGATCGGCACCCGCGCCAGCCAGGAACTCATCCAGCGCATCTTCCCGAGCGCCATGCTGGCCGAGTTCAACGCCGAGTTCGAGGCAGCGGCCCCCAAGGCCAAGGCCCAGAACAAGGTCGAGGACGGCGCCGAGGTCACCGAGCTCCCCACCCCGGCCCCGGCCGACACCTCCGTCAAGCCCGCTCCCGCGGCCGAGGCCTGCTAGCATGGCTGGCTAGCAAAGCGAGGTGAAACGCGCTTAAAGGGGACGGCGCAGTGAAAGGAGAAATCCTGGATCTGCGCCGGCCCCTGAGGCAAACGAAAACGCAAGACCTGGCCAAACGCAAACAGCCAGGTCCGATCGTCAAAGCTGAGAAGTGTCTCACTTCTCGCCTCTGATGATCGCCAAGCGCGATTAAACGTTTGACCAATAAACCCTCTCCCCTTATTGGTCAGACATGCAAAAAACACGTGTATCCCACGTGTTTTTTGTTTGTATTTACTGATGACTTTTTTTCGCACCTACGAAAATTTGTCATCTTTTTCTATTCGTGTTTCTTAAATGAAACAAAAAACTTTGCAAGTTTCCAAATTTGTCAGTTCATTGACAAACCTTTGTCACTTGATATTGACAGTATGCTTAGTGTATGATATCCTCTATAGTCGTCTCGTGGTGGGATGACGTGGTTCCCGGCCTACCGGGAAAAAGAGAGTGACGCAGCAAAATAAAGAACTGTCAGGAGACTGCGCGTTGACTCTCGAAGGAGTTGGTGTGATGAAGGAACTGATGCAAGGCCTTATGGCCATGCATGCCGCAGAGGCCACTCAAGCCTCACGCTACAATGGCATGAACACTGAAGACGACGTTGCACGAGACCCGTTCAGCGTCACACCTTCGATGCACTGCTTTGGTGGCGATTAGCTACCTTCATTCCTTATCCCCACAACACCACCACAAGACCAACAACACAAAAAGCACCTCAACAACGCCGAGATGCTTCTCCAACACGCGGGCCCATCCAAGGGCTCTTTCTGTTTGTAAACTAATTATTCTCAGTCGCCTTCCAAGCAAGATTAAAAAGCGCCATCATCGCATCTGCAATTTCCTGATTAATAAGCACTGCAGCCATAATCGATGACTTGTGAGAAGCAAAGAACACATGACTTCCCCGAACAGTAATTTCACCATGAATTGGAAACTCACTTGCAGATATCTTTCGCGAATCTGCTGACACATCAATTGGCAACTCAGCATTCACATCATCAACAACAACCAACGCACGGGCATTTACTCCTTCTGTTGCTCTCTGATGACGCAACTTTTTTAAGTGATCATCTCTTCCATGAACATACTCCTCAGATTTGAAAACATCAGTAATCGGATAAATGTGAACGTAATCTCCTTTTAGCCTTTCAAAAATCTGCCTTGCAGTCTCAACTCCTTCAAAACCTTCGAGATACCTCACTTGCGGCTTTACCCCTTCAGCATTAAACATACCAACGAGCATTGGGAGCACCTTCTCAAGCTCACCCTGCTTTGCCTTTAGCGCATTCTGCTCGTGCTCAATAATCGAAAGCAGTCTCTCAGGACTCTCAGGTGAGTAAAACTTTTTCTTTCCTTTTGTGAATGTACTCATGAGCCCACGCGCGCTCAATGACTCAATCATGACATACGTAGTCGCACGATTCACTTTTGATTTATGCGAAATATCTTGCACTGAAGCCGGGCCAAGCTCAAGCGATGCCAAGTACACAGCTGTCTCCTTGTCTGTGAGCCCAAGCTGCTTTAATTCTGTTTTGATTTCTTCCATAAAATTATGTTTGTTGATAACAACTGACATTATACCAGGCTTCTGAGAATTTCCCAGGTCTGCTCAGCGGTTTTCTCCCAAGAGAACTGTTTGACCCTTTCAGACCCTTTACGCGCAAGCTCATCTCGAAGCGTTCCTTCATGCGCAAGCTTCTTCATTGCTTGCCCCCAAGCCTCAGGTTCCTTTGGTGAAGCAAACAAGGCTGCATCCCCACACACTTCTCTGTGCGGAGGAATATCTGAAGTAATAAGCGGCGTGCCACAGGCCATGGCTTCTAGATTGGGCAAACCAAATCCCTCATACCAAGACGGGAACAAAAACGCCATTGCATGACTCATGAGAGCCGCCACCTCTTTGTCTGAGCGGTACCCAAGCAAACGAATCTGATCACGCACAGAAGAATGCTCAAGATGCTGCTTAAGCTCCTCTGCTCCGTACCCTGGCGTCCCAACCAAAACGAGCTCAAACGGATCACCGTGTCCACGATCAGCTTTAAAAAGCTCAAACGCACGAATAAGACTTGAAACATTTTTTTTCTTTTCCAGACGACCTACAAACAAAAAGTAGTTCGCTCCAATGCGATGTCTTTGAAGCAGTGGTCGAGCCTCCTCCGCGCTCACAGGCCGATACACTGTTGTGTCAGCCGCAAGCGGAGTCACAAAAATCTCTTCCGCTGGAACCTTGTATACATCAATCAGCTCCTGCTTTGTAAACTCAGACGGAACAATATACCGCTGAGCTTTTTTAATTGCTCGCTTTGTATACGCAAGAAGTCTTCGCTTTGTCTTTGCATCAAACAAATCAGGTCGCCGATCCGCTGCAATGTCATGAATCGTTGTGACCGTCATCTTTGGGCCAAACATAGGGAGCCCTTGCGCAGGCACAAACAAAACATTTGGCTTATTGCGAAGCATCTCCAAGCTCATCCGCCCCTTCATCCAAGCCCGTTCAAGCGGCCATGAGAGCACGGTTGGTTGCCAGGTTAAAACCGGGGCATCGAGCTCGTCTGCAAGTATGGATGGTGAATACAAAAGCACGCGCTCATTCGGCTGAAGATTGTTTGCAATCTCAGACGAATCTCCCCCGAACGCGCGTGGTTTCATTGCTCTGAGCAAATGGCGTGAGTAATTCTCAACACCGGTTCGCTCTCCCTTATTTGCAGACGATGCATCAATACCGTAAACAACCTCGCCTGTCTGACGTTTTAAAAGATTCAAATTGTCGTCCATATCTAGCTGGTGAAAATCGAGCGTTTGTAAGCTTCGAGGTTCTCCAATGCGATTCCTGTCCCCTTGGCCACACATTGCTGCGGGTCCTCTGCCAAAAATGTTGGCACACCCGTTGCCTCTGCAATGAGTGTATCAAGATTTCGAAGTTGAGACGACCCACCTGAGAGCACAATTCCCTTGTCCATCACATCTGCAGACAATTCTGGCGGTGTTTTGTGCAGAACTTCCTTAACAGTGTTAATAATCCCCTCAAGCTCATCTTGGATGGCCTCTGTCACATCATCACTCGACACCTCAATCACTTTAGGAAGTCCATTCACCATGTCACGACCTTTCACTTCCATTGAAAGTTTATCTGGTAAGTACATCGCAGCTCCAATCTGAATCTTAATATCCTCAGAAGTACGCTCACCAATCGCAAGCCCGTACTTTCTGCGAATGTGCTCACTAATAGCACTATCGAACTTCACACCGCCAATACGCACAGACTCAGATGCCACAATTCCCCCAAGCGAGATCACAGCCATCTCAGCCGTTCCCCCACCAATATCAATGATCATGTGACCCGATGGCGAACCAATCGGAATATTCGCCCCAATCGCCGCCACAATAGGCTCTTTAATGATATATGCCGCCTTAGCTCCCGCAGCAAGCGTCGCATCAATCACCGCACGTCGTTCTGTTGAAGTGATACCTCCAGGAACAGCCACCATAACCTCAGGCCTAAAAATACGAATTCCTCCAAGAGCCTTGTTGATGAAGTATCGAAGCATGGCTTCTGTTGTCCTGTAGTCAGCAATCACACCATCCTTAAGCGGCCGGCGAGCCACAATCGTATCAGGCGTACGCCCAAGCATGTCCTTTGCCTCCTTTCCAACAGCAAGCACTTTTTTATCTGTATACGAAACAGCAACAACAGAAGGTTCATGAATAATAATACCTCGTTTAGGAAGGTAAACGAGGACAGTGGTGGTTCCAAGATCAATTCCAATTTTCTTTTGAAACATAGGAGGGCCTCACAGGCTTCATCTAACGAACATATAAAAGTTTGGCTCCCCCTAGCCTTACAGGTCAATCTCGAAAACGAGATCCTGATCCAAAATTGTGTTCAGCTCGTACGTGTCATCTCCCCACTGACCATCATCCTCTGCTGGGGTTGCGTGCGTGACATTTTTATCAAAATCAAGCTCAAGCGTCAACGAGTGATCACGGCTTCCAATCTGTTTAAACACGCTCAAATTATAGCTATTTTCCACAATTGACTCAACAACCTCATCAGAAAGCTTGTAGTCAAACACAAGCTCACCTGTGGACAACGGCTCAATTGAGATAAACGCACCAAACACACTCATACCAAGCTCATCATACTCATCAACAGGCCCTGCACTCCCGCTTGGATTCTTAATAATGTCGTCAAGCATAGCCCCTTGAACACTAATAAGCTCCGACCCAAACGGAACATAGAGTCGTGTGTATGTGCGGTACCGAGTCGTCTTCCAATCAAACCCCTTCATGTGATCATAACGCACGGTTGTTCGCCCAACCCACTCTCCAGTCTGACTACGCCCAAGCTGGTACGTGATCGTTCGGTCAACAGCAGGATCCGATTTTAAACTCGCCAAGTTCGCATCCACCACCATCTGTACATCAGCAGTCTGCGGCAACACGCGCCCTCCCCAACCAACATCAGTAAAAAGCTGCTCAAGCTCCTGATCAGTGCTATAAAACACAAGTTGTTTATTCAAGAGCGCTTCTTCTGAAACCCGAAGCACCTCACCCCAATCTTCTACAGGCAATGCAAAAAGTTTTTTCTTTGCCTCATTCACAAGATCAGCAAGGATCTCTTTGCGCTGCTGCTCTGGAATCCCTTCTGACTTATACCCAAACTGAACCTGATACTCAATCATGTCTGGGATGTTTTCATGAGTAAACGTCTGACCACCAGCCACAATCGGCCCCGTGATCTCAAGCAGCTTTGATGCATATGTAGGTGTCATCGCAATCACTCCATCAACCCTGCTCGCAACCGGAACAGCTTCTCGCTCTTGCTCATCAAGTAAACTCACCTCATCCAAGAACCTTTCAATTGCCTTCACGCTACTCGAAGCAAAATCCGGAGACCAGTTGCTGTCGCGAAAGAACCATTTTGTTGTTGCGTTGTAACGCTGAAACGGAACCGGAGCAACCTGATCAAGATCATCAGCCACAGCATTATCAAGCGCATACACATCAACCGTCTCAAGATGAGAAATATCACCATTTAACGTCTCAAGGACTCCATAAGACCCAATAAACCCCCCACCTGGACGAATTTCACTATTGTTCAAAAACAGAAGAAGGTTTGTCTTTGTCTCACCAATTCCAGCAACCTGAGGGATGATATTAGTAGCAACCGACACCATAGAGAGATACTCCTCAATCTTTTCAAGATCAACAAGCATGTCTGATGCCACATCATAAACAGGAAGCAAAAAGTCATTCGCAGCAAAAAGCAAAAGCTCGTCCTGAATAACACGAATGCGCTCAAGCACAAACTCCAAATCATCCGATGAAGCTGCCAGCCGCTCAAGAATCAAACGCTTCGTATCAGACGGCAACTCATCAAACGTCACACTCGGCTCAAGCCCAAGCTGCACATCCTTTAAATACTGCTCCGAAAGCCCTGCAAGCTGAATGACATCCTTGCTGATCTCAAGAAGCTCGCCAAAGGAATCTGTGATCTCTGCTGTTGCAAGAAAAAGTGTTGTTGCACTTGAAAGCGATTCTCCAATAAACGGAGCAAATGAAAGCGGACGAAGATACACAAGCCGGCGCTCAGCGCGATCAAACGACGCTGACGCAAGCTCAATCTCTTCCTGTGCCTGCTCAAACGAAAGATCAACAGCAGCATCTCGTGCATTAAGCAGATGATCACGCCCATCCACAATCTCGGCCGCAGCCTGCACGCCAAGCACTACTGCAAAAGCCCCGTACACCACTGCCACAATAAACAACAAAAGAAAGAACCGTTTGATGTTCTTCCAGCGCGCTTGTTTATGTTGCTGCTCAGCTGGCTCCATCCGGTGAATGAATGCTTCGCTGTGTGACATAACCCCCGTTGTTATGACGAGCGTGGATGAGACTCGTCTTTATACTTCTTATAGTAGTATACCGCACTTTGAATCTGAATTCGGGTAAGCGGATTGAAAAGCTGTTTCACAAATCCCCCCTCAGCTGTTTCACGCCTGTGGTAATGAATAAGTTCAGTCTCAGGATGATAAACAACTCTCCACCCCTTTTTCCAAAAACGACGACACAAATCCTGATCTTCAAAATACACAAAAAACTCAGGATCAAATCCACCAACCTGCTCAAGAGCCTTCCGTCTAATAAACATAGCGGCCCCAAGCAAGTAATCAACATCCTGAGTCTGGGTGTGATCCATATCCACCATCATGTATTCACGCACTTGCGCTTTGGCAAACCCAAACCACCTAAGCACAGGAACTCGACGATAAAGAATCACGCTTGGTTTCATGAATCGATAGCAACTATGCTGAAGCGAACCATCTGGATGACTCAGACGTGGCCCAACCATCCCAACATCCTCATGCGTGTCCATATACTCTGTTAGCCTCTCAAGAACACCGGGCTGCATGACAATATCTGGATTAAACACGAAAAGATATCGGCCTGTAGCTTTTTCAATTGCCTTATTCATTCCACGCCCAAACCCTTCGTTGCACTGGTTCACAATAAGTTTCACATGTGGAAACTCTTGCTCTACCATCTCAGCCACTCGCTGCTTTGGATTGTTATCCACCACAATAACCTCATGACTGACATGAGGTGCAACACGCTCTATCCCCTTAAGTGTCTGACGCAAAAGACGAGGAGTGTTGTAGTGAACAATCAAAATGGAAACATCTTTCATACAAACCATTTACGCACTTCACGTGCGCGCACCTTTGCCTCACCAAGATTCAGTCTTCGCTTACGAATCATGGCTGGTGCAAGCAAAATCGTATCAATTAAACATTTAAGCGAGCTTGGTTCAAGAAGCGCAATGTAGACCATTCGCGCAATCTCGTAAAGAACAATGCGAGGGAAAGCAAGAACCGCACTCGAGACACGTAAATTCTTGATCATCATGAGCCAATGATTGCGTGTAGAGTAATAATTCCTTTTCGATGACTTGCGTCGCCTATTCCTGATTCGAGAAAACATCCCCCCCGCTTCTTTGCCATACATGCCTCGATAGTGATGCGCAATCGCATGCGGAATAAATCGAGACTCCCAGCCAGCATGCTGAAGACGCCATGCCATATCCACATCTTCCTTGTAGGCAAAAAAGTCATGATCATAAAACTCATCGTTGTAGCGCACAGACTCAAGCGCGCTCAGCCGGTAGAGCACGCAAGCTCCTGAAATCCCAAATACTTCTGTCTGCCCATCATACTGCCCATCATCCCTCTCTCCTGCCCCGCGATCTGTCACTGTTCTATTCTTGTGAGGATTAAGACCTGTTGAGTCGATAAGATCCGAATGCACCGTCTCCATCAAAACTTCGTCTGCCAAATTCTCACCGAATGCCCTCAAAAGCTTTCCACCAAACGAACCAATATTCTTTGGCCCAACATGCACGCCACGCATAAGCTCCTCCAAAAATGTTTCACTCATCAAGATATCTGGATTGCACACAAGTACAAACCGATCATCAAGATCTTCTTTTGCGCAATGATCCACCACAAGCCTGATCCCCTGATTGTGAGCATCGCAAAAACCCAAATTGCGCTGATTACGCAAAAACGCAACCTGCGGATAAGCTTCACGCAAAAACGCCTCAATGCCATCTGTAGAAGCATTGTCGATTACACGCACAACAAAATCCTGATAAGTTTGCTTGAAAATCGTCTCAAGTAAATCCGGCAGGAACTTCATGGAGTTCCATGTCACAATATTGATAGAAACGACAGGTTGCTGTGTTTGATGTTGCATAAGTTTTCAATCCCCCCTATGGTAAGCAATAGAAGGAAGGAATACAACTATTGATCGATATTTATGGAGTTACAACGCCCAAAAATTGGAATTGGTGTTCTCGTCTTAAAAGACAATAAAATTCTTGTTGGAAAACGCATTGGCGCGCACGGCACTGACACCTGGGCGCTTCCAGGAGGTCACCTTGAGCTCAATGAAACATGGGAGGCCTGCGCACAACGAGAAGTTTACGAAGAAACCGGCATTGAGATTAAAAACATTCGCTTTGCTTGCGCAACAAACGACATTCACAAAGACGAATCCAAGCATTACATCACCCTCTTCATGATCTCAGACCATTCAGCTGGAACAGTTACAAACAAGGAGCCAAAAAAGTGCAGTGGTTGGGAATGGCTCAAATGGGAATCTCTCCCTGAACCAAGATTCAAACCCTTGGACACCATCATTCGCCAAGGCTACCATCCGCTTCGAAAAAAACACGACAAACTTGTCCGCGATAAGATCGTTGAAATCATTGAATCAAACGGTGAAAAAGCAACTTGGTACAAAGCCAGCAAAGAAGAATATCGAGAGCGGCTTCAAACAAAACTTGTAGAAGAAGTGCTCGAATACCTTGAAAGCAAAGACATTGAAGAGCTTGCGGACATCAAAGAGGTTATTCATTCACTTCACGCTCTTGATGGTGTACCGCGCGAACAACTTGAACTCATTCAAAAAGAAAAGCGCGACAAGCGCGGTGGTTTTCAAGATCGCATCATCCTCAAAGAAACAATGTAGCTACTTGCGAACTTTCTTTGTAACATGAAACCCAAGGTACTTTCCTGTCATTAAACGTGTTTGCGCATCAACCGCTGGAAATGAACCGAACACAATAAACGTAATCGGAAGAAGAGCCCACTGCAGCAGCATGACTGCCCAAGTGTGCTTTTTTATTTGCTTTGGTCTTCGAGGCAAAAGCGTAAGCGACATCACGGCTGAGATAAAAATACCGATCATAGCAAGCTGCATGAGTAGCTCAAGCGTAAACGGCGCAGCTTGCACAAGCGCCTCAGCCTGACCCTTTGCCACAATCAAAGGAAACCAACCAAGAAGAAACATGATCACTGGAGCTGTTGCCCAAGTAAACATACCTTCAACATGATTAAAGAAATACTGAAACTTCTTGCGCCTCGGTATCTTTTTGTCACGCGAAAATCCATCAACCAAAAACGGAAGGTGCTCCACTCCCCAGGCCCAGCGCCTCATCTGCACATAAAGCGCCTTAAGCGAATTCCAATACCCTTCTCCTGTAACAGCATCCATTGAAACCGGTAGGTAGAGCGGCTCCACTCGGTAATCCCCGTGATAATGTAAAAACGCTTGCATGAAAATTCGAGAGTCCTCACTCACAATATCCTTCTGCCAAAAACCAACATCCTTAAGCATGGTCCACGGCATGGAGTGAGATGAGAACGTCCAAAGCCGATCAGGACGAGCTAGCTCCCCAAAAAGCCAAAAGGTTGTTCCAAACGCACCAACACGCACAGGAGCTTTTGCTGACCAAATGTTATTTGAAAAAAGAGCAATCGGTTGATACGAAGCTCGCAGCGGATTCTCTACCGTGCAAAACTGATGGGTTAGGTAAGAAAAATACTGAGGATGCGCAATTGTATCCACATCAAACGCTGAAACCACATATTGCTCATCTTTTATGTCTGGGTACCTCTCTTCAAGAACCTTTGCCACATGATTCCCCATCCAGTTCAAATTGGACCCCTTGCCTTGAAGCTCTCCCTCAAGACCCTTTGGATGAAGTGTCCAAATAAACTCACAAAACACGTGACCGAACTCCTTTTCAGCACGATGAGCATTTTTTAAAAAATGCTCCTTATCCCCCTCCTCACCACCGAGCGCTACAACAACTCTCTTGTTTGGAAACGGATTATCTTTGATTGATCGTATGGTTGAGCGAATCACCTCATACTCCTCTTTATAGGTAGGCAGAAAAACAATGTGATAGATCTGGTCTGCCCCTGTCACCTCAGAAAGCTTTGCCTGCCAATCAATTGAGCGTACTCGACGGAGACGACTCCATGATTGAACAACAAATATATTGAAGTAGACCACGCGAAAAAGCCAAAGCAGATCAAACACAATAATAAACGCAATCGCCCAGATTGGTTTTACAAACGTGAGAGTAATCGCCAGGAAAAATGTCCCCCAAACTAGAAGTCCGGGGAACATTTCCCAAAATCGCAATTGTCCGTAATGGTACGGCTTTTCCATGTTATCGCTCAGATGAAATATCTTTTTTGAGTCGATCAATGAGTCTTGATGCATGCTCCTTTCCACCAAGACCAAACGCAAGCCCTCCTCCAAGAGCAAGCATGGCAACAAGCCCCGTGAACAAAACATTAATAAGCTCCGGAGCAATCTGAAGTTGCACAAGTGCTGCCATGAATGAGAAAACGAGAATAGCCCACTTTGCAATTCCTGAAAGGAATTTTGCTGATGCAAGCTTCGCAGCTTCTACAGCTGACTTCACAACACTTTGAACAAAATTTGCAAGCAGAATTCCAGCTAGCAAGATGATCACAGCAATAATCACATTTGGAATGAAGAGTACTACTTGCTCAAGGTACTCTGTCACCTGCCGCCAACCGAGAATGTCTGTAGCAGCAATAAGAGCAATAATAATGAAGAACCACTTCACAATCCACCCAAGCAAATGACCAATGTGAAGATGCACACCTGCGCGCTCAAATTGATTCTTAATCTCAAGCTTCTTTGCAAGCTCATCAAGTCGCAGCACAGCCACAAGTTTTACAACAACAGATCTGAGAACAAGAGCAATGATGATCCCAAGAATGAACACGATGATAGCACCAAGAACATTTGGAATATAAGCCACGATTGTGTCCCATAATTCCACCAAGGGACCCTGTAACACTTCTTGTGTAAAATTCATATAAACGATGGGTTAATTGTTATTCAATTCCCCCTATTAATAATTTGAGAGTACCACTTTCACCAAAGCGCTTCCATATCCACTATCCCCACTTAAGAAGACTTTGCTTTTGTGATCTGCGGCGGACGATCATAAAAAGGCTGAGCCCAATGCTGCTCTTTCAAATCTAAATCCGATAGCTTTTCACAAAGCTCTGCAATCGTCTTCTTATCTGGATTCTCAATAGCATACACTGAAACCTCTTGTGTAAACGCAATTGCATTTGCAATCGTTATGCTCACCCGACTTGCCGTAAACGAGCCAGGGCCCGTAACCACATACACACCATCAATGTCGTTCAAAGATGCGTTGCTCTCGCAAAGCACCTGATCAACAGATTTCAAATGTTCTTCTGGACCTACATCAATCGTAGAGCAAAAAATAAGCTCTTCGTTCTCGAAGAGCCCAATTTCTAATTCTCGAATATCTTGTGAGCGAAGAAAGAGTCGCATAGCTCTAACTCATGTTATCGATCATCACAACCTTTTCATTTCCTAAAATCGAAAGCAAAAACTTGTCAGCAACCTGCCTTCGATCAAGAAACTCTTCTCTTGGCATGAGCGTGTAGTTAATCTCGTACGGAAGCTCTGACTCAAACCTTGAAATAAGCTTGGCCAGATCCTTTGGTCCAATACTACCCACAATCAAAATGTCAGTAGGAATATCCTCTGCATCCACAAAACGTCCGGTAAATGCAAAATAGTCGATTTGTCCATTTGCACTAATTTCTTCCACAAATGTCTGTTTCAACAAAATTTGCACCTTTTGAAAGAGTGAACGAAGATCGTCATAAAGAATAAAATCCGTGTTCACTACAAAGTATTTCTTTTTATCTGAAAGAGCTTTGCTCTGACGCGGTTCGCCCTTTTTTTCTGAAATAAGCCCCATTTCCATGAGGTTTTTCAGCTCCCTCCTGACTGAATTGAGCTGCGCATCAATGCGCCTAGTAAGCTCTCGAACAAAGAAAGCCTCATTTGGGTGCTGCAAAAACAGTGCCATTAATCGCGCACGTGTCTTTGAACCAAACATCTGCTCAAGTTTGAAGGTTTTTTTCATATTTGGAAATTGGTTGCGTACCATCTGTATCCAGGTATAATGTACACAAATAGCATTTATTCGGCAAATTTCTATGGTTTTCCAGATTAAGGCGGCTGCGTACCGCCCAGAGTCACCAGCCGAGAAAATAAGGGGGGTTTCTCAGCTCATTCCTCTCAGAGAACGAGGGGGGTATGTTTTTTTACTTGCCTACACCAAGAAAGAAACATCTCACTCCGAACTCCTCTTGCAACTCCTCTCAGATCACATACATAGACTTGCAAGTTCATTCGGAAAAGATGCAAACGCACAACACCGTTTTGAACAATTTCTTGGTGCACTCAACGAAACTCTTGCCGAACAGGTGCGCGAAGGAAGATGGCGTGTGCCGATTGAAGATTTCCACGCTGTCGTAGGAATCGCATCTGACGAACAAATGTACATCTCGGGCTGCGGCGAGCTTACATCACTCTTCCTGCATCGCAAACCTTCACAGCGCTACCAAATCTTCAATCTCTTCAGAAGTATTCAAACCGAGCGCTCACTCCCAACCTGGGAAAAAGCATTTGCCGTTGTGCTTGACGGGGATCTGCATGAAGGAGATGTGTTTTGTGTCGCAGACAAAGACCTTCAACACACAATCCCACCTGAAGAGCTAAACAACATCCTCTCCACCCTACCCCCAGTAAGCTCAGTGGAAAAAATCAGACAATACTTCTCTCTAAAAGACGCCCTCCTTCTCATCGTGCTCAAAGCACATCAATCTGGATCAGGGACCACAAAATCAAAAGAGGACACACACCGATCCACGCTCTCTGTAGCACAGCTCACAGAAACAGAAGATGTAACTGAACAATATCTCGATGACCAACGACCAAACCTAACCGCTTTTGCAGGCAAGCTACTTTCAAGAATCACAAATTTCTTTTCAGGAAGAAAACCGAGTGTTGAAAGCCTAAAACCGTCAACGAAAAAGGATCATGTTCTGCGTATTGCAAGACTCGCTGGAAAACTTCTTTTCAAATACACCAAACGATCTGTAAAAGCTTCAGCAAAACACACAAAGGCCCTGGCAACAAAGAGCGGACGTGAACAAGCTGTGTCCTGGATAAAAAACATCAAAAAGAATAGTAAAAAAGCTGTTTCTAAAGTCGGAGGCAGAGCTAGAGGCATTCCTCGATCTACCAAATTCCTCATCATAGGACTCATTATTGCAGTGATTATTTTCGGCATTGGAATCCGAGTCCTCTCACAATCACAAGCACAGTCAGCTCAAGAGCAGGCCTATCAAGATTCAATTATCCAAATTGAAGACCTCATTGAACGAGCGTCTGGTGCAGTGATCTACAAAGATGAAGATCAGGCTCGTAGCCTTTTTGGAAACGCACTCACGCTTGTCGAAGAACTCCCAATCGATACACCAGAACGAGAAGCTAAATCCACAGAACTCTTCTCAAGCATTCAATCTTCTCTGGATGAAATCCGTCACCTCATCACCATTCCAAACCCTCCCCTCCTTGCCGATCTTGGAAGCACAACAGACGGTGTGTTTGGAACAAGTCTTGTAAAAACAAGTGAAGGTGTATTTGTATTCGGTACAAATGGAACTGTGTACAAACTTGACCAGACCAACCGTCGATTCGATCTTGCAGCACAAGGCGAAAACACACCAACCTCTCTTGTGGCAGCTGAAGACGATGGAGATATCTACTTCCTTGCTGAAACCGGAGCAGAAAACGAAGGTGCCTACAGTGTAGACACAGAGAATGGAACCATCACACCTGTTCTAAATCAAGAACACTCTTGGGTAGATATCGTCACCTACGCCAACCGACTCTACTTCCTTCAACCATCAAGTGACACAACCGAAGGACAAATCATGCGTGCAGGACAAACAGGCTCAACCTTTGGTGCACCAAGCGAATGGATTTCTCAACGAACTGCAGACTTCTCAAACGTTGTCTCAATGGCCATTGACGGAACAATTTTTGTGCTCAGCAAGAACGGAACCATCACTCGCTTTGAAAGCGGAAGTGAAGTTGGGTGGGATGCCGGTGTTGTTGACCCGCCGCTTTCAGTAGCCACACGAATCGAAACCGATGAGCTCAGCGACTATATCTATGTACTGGAACCAGAAACAAAACGTCTCGTCGTATTTAACAAAGAAAACGGCGAGTTCATTGCACAGTACAAATCAAACGCATTTACGGATCTAAGCGACATTGCTATTGACGAAGAGAACTACACCGTTTATCTTTTAGCTGGCTCAAAACTCTACTCAATTGCCGCAAGTCACATTGAATAACTATGAAAACCCAACATATCATCATGCTCAGCCTGGCTGTTGTAATCGCCGTCATCGGAACACTCGTGTGGGCAAACCCAAGCCAAGCCCCAGACAGCGTCAATATTGAACCCGTGTATGAAGAGCAGACCCAAGCACTTCTTGGAACTTGGCGCGGAGAAGGTCACTATGACGACAACAGTCTTTGGTACATGATCTACAATTTCAACGAAGACAGCACCTTTACACTTGAAACTGACTCAACCTACGCAGAATCTGGAACATACAAAGTGGTAAAAACATACGAAGATGGCTCCATTGATGTTTCAAAAACCTACAAAGAAGGTGAGCGCACAAACGAAATGCACATTGCCCTAACAGACGAAAACACCATCGTCATCGAAGGCGCGCAACTCTCCCGAATCATCGTTGATTAACACACCAAACCAAAAACCACTCCGCCATTGGCGATGTGGTTTTTTGATTGAAACAAATTTACTTGAGCTCTGCTGATCCACCAGCTTCCTCAATCTGCTTCTTCATCTCCTCAGCCTGCTCCTTAGGTACTCCTTCCTTTACCATTCCAGGGGCAGCATCAACGATAGACTTTGCTTCCTTAAGCCCAAGACCAGTGATTGCTCGAACAGCCTTGATGACACCAATCTTGTTGTCACCAGCTCCAGTGAGCTCTACATCAAATTCAGTCTTCTCCTCAGCAGCTTCTCCAGCAGCAGCGCCACCACCAGCCATCATCATTGCAGGTGCAGCGGCACTAACACCGAACTTATCTTCGAGGATCTTAACGAGCTCTGCAAGGTCGAGTACTGACATTTCCTCAATCTTACTTACGAGGTCCTGGAACTTTGCTGGAACCTCAACAGGTGTATTTGTTGCTTCTTCAGACATAACATTGTTTTTTCAAATGAATAGGGATTACGCCTTAGCCTCTTTAACGGCATTAAGGACGTATACAAGATTGCGCAAGTTTCCAGAAAGCGCATTGACGAAACCTGATACCGGAGCATTGATAGATCCAACCAACTTTGCAAGAAGCTCTTCCCTGCCAGGCAAGGTTGCGAGCTGCTTAATGGCTTCTGATCCAACAAACTCTCCTTCTAGGACTCCGCCAACAATTTGAATTCCATCTCGCTCTTTACCAAACTCAGCAATGAGCTTGGCTGCTGAGACCTCGTCATCGTATCCGATCGTTGTGAGGATACTGCCCTGGAGATCTTCTTTCTTTGCTCCAAAACCTTTTTCCTCTAGCGCTCGAACGAGCAGGGTCTTCTTTGCGATCAAGACTTCTACACCGGCTTTCTTTCCTTTCTCACGAAGCGTGTCGGCATCGTCCATTGTGTATCCAGAAATACTGGTAAACACAGCAGACTTCATTGTGCCAAGCTTGTCTGTGAGCTCTGCGACAATCTGTTCTTTTTCTTGTCGTGTTTTTGGCATAGTTTGTGTTGTTTGAGTTGATTAACAACTCTAAGTTCGACCTTTATTAAAAAACTGCGGACTCACAGCCGCAGGATAGGTCGACAACACGAGAAGTGCTATCTCCACATACCTCGACGGGACTTATGCACTAGGCAACCCGTTTTCTACGGCGAATCTTCAGTTCGCGAATATGATAGTAAAAACGAGAAAAAATGTCAAGATGGGCTTATTTTTCCCTATTTTTCAAGGGACTTGACAGGGCATGTACGGGGGGGGTAAGCTGCCTGGGCTGTTGGGATCTGCGCAGAGCAGAGGAACAAAACCCGAGATGGGTTGTTCTGTCGAGTTTGCGTGTCCGCGTGTCAGTAAGTAGCCGACAGGTGGTGTTCGGAAGCCTCCCGTACAACCTTTTCGAAGGTGAGGTGAAAGGCGCCACGTACAACCTGAAAGCCAAAGAGACTGAATAGGCCTGCGTCCCGGAAGAATATCGCAAACAGGACGGATGGGACTTACCGATGCTTCTCAGCAGCACCTCTCGTGGGGGCCCGGATGACGCCACGCGTCAGACGGGTCCCCACATCACCCTTTTTCCAAACCGACACCTCTGGTGTTGTTTTTTGTTTCAGCCTTCTTGCACTATTCCACAAACCTACAAACCTACAAACCTACAAGCACACAAACATCCTGACATTTCCTCACCATGGTGAAGAAATGTCAGCACTTTTTTGAAATATACACCTCAACCCAATCTGAAACTTTTGCGCTTTTTACGAATCGCTGTATATCCAAAACAATATCCCTGTCTGATTTCCAAACACTCTTCTGAACTTGCACACAACCGGCTTGCTTCAAAAAATTACGAAAAGAATCTCGTCCCTTTCTAGCGCCAGTTGGAAAATCATAAATAATCAAACAAACCTGATCCAAACCCAACCTCGGACGATCTCTCATCGTGCGAACAACAAGCTCGCCCTTCCCTTTTTCAGTAATTTTTGCAATTAACTGCCCTTCCTTCTTCTCAATCACGAGCAGCTCTTTTTTCTTCAAATACTCCAATCTACACTTCTCTCTCCTACGACGTTTACGCTCTCCAACTACTCTTTCAACCTTCGGATCCAACGGAAGCCGACCTCGATACCTCCAAAGATCAAACAACTCATCAATTGTCGCGACTTCCTCAGAAAGATAAACCAAAGTGTCGGTAATCAATTCTTTCCCTAACTGAATTTTTGTTTTCTTTTCTTCCTCCCTCATACAACATTTCCTCACCATGGTGAGAATTCGTGTTACTTATTAGTGTGTCTTTTTTGGGTAACACAAAACCCTCGACGAATTGCGTGTCTATTTCGACACAAATCGTCCAGGGGAGGATCGCGAGTTAACTCACTCGCCTCTTTACTGAAACATCGAGAAACAAAATTGTCAAGGATTCGAAAACCCTGACCAAAGCCAGGGTCGTTGACCTCACTTCTTGAGGACCGGATGAACATGATCAAACTCATCCACGTGAGGGAGAGACTGAATCGCAGCAAGGAGCGTCTCAAGCTGCTCGGGCTCAGAGTAGACATGAGGAACAGCAACACTCACACTGCGCGGCTGCCCTTCCCCCACACGAATGCACCACCGCGCATCCGCATGATCCCTATGAGTCGATGGGCCGCAGATGAAGTAATCTCCTCCTGACCCATCCCAGGAAGATTTCACGGGGGTATCCTGCTTTTCTGACCAATCAGTCCAAATCCGCGAGATGTATCCCGTACCTGGTCTACGTACCTGCATCCCAAGCATCTTCTCGCTCCAGCCCCTTGCACGCAGAGCTCGGCAGATGGGATCAAGATCAAAATCCTCTTTCCCGATGTGCTCAGCTATGAGCTCTTGCGCATGCGAACCTCCTCCACGATGTGGATGATCCAAAACCATGATGCCCTGCACTTCTTGAACAGAGCTGACCTGCATGGAACTGGCATGCAGCGCATACCGAATTCCATCACATTCAGCCACAAGAAGCACAATGCGATCGCCTTGAGGAGCTTGGGCAAGAATCACATTCACTGAAGGAACACTCTCTTGAGATGACATGATTTACCTCCAAAGAATCATTTCAAGCTTATCGACACAAACCCAACTCGTCAATATACAACCTCGAGTGAAAACCTGAGAATCTTCAGTGGAGATTAGAAAAGCGGATCCGAAGACCCGCTTTGAAACGTGTGCCTAGACGGTCGCCGAGGCGATGTCAGACTCGTCGTAGGGATCGAACAGTCTCTCCAGGAGCGACGAGACTTGAGAATGACCCTCATCCTCAGAAAGCTCGTCGACCTCGATGGCCGGCCCCAACGCGGCGCCGAGCACGGCACCAGGATCGAAGAACTGCGCATCGGGAACGTAGGCGAGAATCGTCTGCCTGAGCAGCTCGAGGCTCTTGCCTTTGAACTCGTTGTCGTTGAACTCGATTCGGTAGCGACGCCATGTCATGGCAATCGACTCACTCACCTCGAACTCACCCTCATCATCCTCATCGTCATCCGGATCGACCAACGTAATGTCAGTCACCTCCATGAGACGCTTGCTGTCCCCGATCACCCACAGCCCCTCGTCGAACTTGTAGGCATGAGTGCTGGATGTGAAGATCATGGCGAGTTGAACCGCGAAATCCTCGTTGTCGAACCCCTGTACGCGAACGTGCAGCTGCATGAGCTTTTCCCCTCTCTATGGCTGCGGTTACGGCATCTCTCTCTTCGCAATAATAAGTCTAGCACACCCCGCAAACAGTGCCAATATAGGAAAACTTCAACCAAAAAAGCAGGCTGGAGCCTGCCTTTTCTTTACACACCAACAACCGTCCCAACAAAATTCCCCCCCTTCAAAAGCCCATCTAAATTCTCGATATTCTTCCCGTTCATAATCACCACATTGATCTTTGACCGCTGAGCCAGTCGAGACGCAACAGGATCAAACGGTACATTCATACCAGGATCCCACTCATCCCCAACCATCTCCCGAAAATCCTTCCATGAAATATTGCAGATCGGTTTTGCACTCTTGTACTTCTTCGGATCCTGATCATACACATAATCAATGTTCGAGAGATTGAGTACCACCGCACTCCCAAGCCGCTTTGCAAGACGTGTTGCAACATAATCCGTTGACCACCCAGGCTTCCATCCAGCCGCGATCAAAACCGGCTCCTTCCACTTTTTCAGATCCCGAGTTGGATCTTTCACCATGGCCGGAAACGCTACGTCTCGAAACATCGTCCTAAGAAGATGACCATTGAGCCGCGTTGAATGAATCCCAAGCCAATCCAAATCATCTCGCGTGAGCTTCCCGACCTTACGCGCGGCCCCTTGATAAGAACGCGCGGTATCTCCCCCACCAACAACAATCACAAACCGCCAACCTTTCTTAATGTGCCTAAGCACAAGTTTTTTTAAATCTTTTAAAAACTCATGATCAATTCCCTCTGGCGGCGCTACAAGCGACCCACCAACAGAGACAACGAGTGTGGCTGGTTTCATGTCTGATGTTTGTTTCATAAAAAACCCCGCCTTGGCGGGATGATTAGTTCTAAGTTTCTTTAGCATGTTTAATGAGCCAGTTTGTACCAAGAGAAATCACCCACAAAAGGAGTGCTGCCAAAAGCGCTGGAACAAACCCAGTCACCACAAACCCCTCAACAATCGTTGAGACAAGCCAAATCATCAGTGCATTGATCACAAACGTGAAAAGACCGAGCGTAATCACAGTGACGGGCAGTGTGAGAATGAAAAAGAGAGGTCGCACAAGCGCATTCACAAGCCCAAGCACAAGCGCAGCAATCAAAGCATTGTAAAACGTCTCCACCCCAAACCCAGGTACAAGACCAGCAACAGCAATAAGCGCGATCGCATTGATCACCCACCTGAAAAGTAAATATGACATAAGCGTTTAGCACTTAGCGTTTAGCGAGGAGTCTATTCGCTCCATGCTATTCGCTATTCGCTCTGAAATTTTTGTTTAATCTCCTCAACCTTGTTCTCCACCTCACCAAGTTTCTTTTTAAGCTCAGATGCAAGCTCAAGACCACGCTCAAACTGCTTAAGCCCCTTATCAAGATCGAGATTCTCTTCAGAGTCAAACCACTCTGTAATCTTCTCAAGCTCGTCAAACGCATCAGAGAAATTCATTGTTTTTTTCTTTGCTGGCATACATTACACAAGTTTCTGTTGGCCTTTACCACCAACACTTCTAACCTCAGCCCTCGCTGATCCTTTAGCAAATTGTACCTCGATCTCCTGCCCCACTTCAAGCTCAGACACATTTGAAACAACAGATCCCTCCATAGTCACAAGTGAGTACCCGCGCGCAAGAACACGTTTTGGATCCACTTGACGCAAAATCTTTCCAAGCCCCTCAAGATCACTGCGAATAAGCACAAGCCAATCGTTTGTCCCAACCTGAAACTGCTCATAGACCGAGCGGAATCTCTCTTTCTGCCGTTCAAGCACAAACGAGACAAGATTTGTTGCATGCTCAATCAAACGACTCTTCTCTGCAATCTCATCCTCAAGCCTGTCCTGCATGTGACGACTCATGGTTTCAAGCTCATAAAGCACATCCTTTCGCGATGGCACAATGCGCTCTGCAGCATTCGACGGAGTTGACGCACGCACATCTGCCACAAAATCAGCCAAAGACTCATCGCGCTCATGACCAACCGCCACTACAACAGGAATCTTTGAGGCATAAATGGCCCGCGCAACCTGCTCATCATTAAACGCATGCAAATCCTCAAGCCCTCCACCTCCACGCGTAAGCACAAGCACATCTGGCCGCTGCTCCTCATCAAGCCCATTAAAATACGCAAACGCTCCCACAATCTCATCAACAGCCTGCCTACCTTGCACATGCACATGAGCATGATCAAGAGCCACGCCTCCCCATCGATTATTCAAAATGCGAACGAAATCCCCATACGCAGCTGCATCGCGAGATGTGATAAGACCGATCCGCTCAGGAAATCGCTTGAGTCCGCGCTTGCGAGACACATCAAAAAGCCCCTCAGCCTCAAGTTTCTTTTTCAAAAGTTCGTACGCACGACGAAGAGCCCCCTCTCCCACCGGCGCCACCTCCTGTACATTCATCTTAAACGTTCCAAACCTCTCATAAATCTTTGGCTGCCCCTTCACTTGCACCCGCATTCCATCTTCAAGTTCAACCTTAAGCTGCCACACCGTCATAAAACACTTAAGCACTGCCTGCGCCTTTTCATCCTTTAAATCAAAACTGACCCATTTTTGCTGGGCCACTCTAAAATCCGACACCTCTCCTTCAACTACTGTCTCTTTTGACGGTATCTGAGCGAGCGTATCATTTACGTATTGGAGATATTGTCCAACAGAAAGAACAGTTGGTTCTATCACAAGCCGACCATGAAATAATAAGGTTGATAATACTGCACCAAGAGCCAGAGACCGAGTCCAAGCAAAATATGAGAGATAAGTGTCTCCACCCAAACGTTCTTACCTTCTTTGAGCGCAAACATCCCCATACCAAGAAGTGGATACACCACAATTCCTACCACAATCCAACTCAATAGTGCATAGACAAAAAGCGAAGCAAACGAAAACGCCGATCCAGTCACAAAAAGCCAACCCTGCTCAACAAACAAAATATACACGACCCCAAACAAGAATCCGATCACAAGATAAAGCAAGAGCCCGATTAAAAATACTTCATGATGATGCCTGATCTTCACACCAAAAATCGTCTTAACATCAATCACCAAAGGATTGCGCTTAACCCGACCTCGCTCCACAATTTCCAAAATAATCGCAGGAAATGCAAAAACAAACGCCACAAGTCCACCAAGCGATCCTGCAAGTAAGTAGTCCATATTACGGGTAAATTACTATGATTACTTTTCTCCCATCAGCAACCTGTGTCTCACTGTTGTAATCATGCATTGCTGACATAATCGTGTCAAAGTCATACAAGTACTGCTCTCCATGCTTTGTACCTGGATCATTGGTAATAAAATGATCATCCTGCGTATACCCACGAATAACAAGCATGTGATACTCAGGTCCTGGAGGAGTAAAAAAGGGATTTCCCAAAAGCCGGCCAGCCGACGGTACAATCACAGGCCTCCCGTCTGCAACATGCTGCTTAATCTCATCAACGGTTGGATCTTCTATAAGCTCAACCGCAGAAAACCCATACATCATCTCAGCAAACACCCCCACCTGCTCAGCAGTCGTGCTCTCATAAAAACCAAAAAGCCCCGTCTCAAACTCCATAATCTCAAGCAAATCTGCATCAGCTGTCTCTGGCAAAATCGGCTCCCCAGACACCCCTGCATAATACTCAGCTACCATGTACACACTCGCCTCTTCACACAAATCCTGATACGGCTGATCCCAGTTAGCATTCGGTGCTTGAGACGTGAATGGAACTGCAAGATTGATCTCGTCAGGAAGATCAAGCTTAACCTCCACCTCGTCAACAATCTCCTCCTCAACAACTTCCCCCACCACTTCTTCCTCTTCTTCTTCAACCTGAACATCAAACACTTCATCAAGAACCACCTCCTCAACATACTCGGGCAAAGCATCTTCAAAAGGATCGGTCTGCTCCTCTAAAACATACTCAAAACTCACAGCTTCAGGAAGCTCAGGTGCGGACACCTCACGCACCCAATCCAAAATAGCTACTCGGTTTACATACAGAGTAGCCCCAATCGCAATCATGATAATAACGAAGACAAATAGCCTTCGAAAAAACTTCATAGCTAAAATGGTTTACAAATCCCAACCTCCTCAACAAAATCCTGGCATGAATGACTGGCAGGACACTGATCGTCTCCATGACACTCACAATGTTCCACACACATCTCAATACATACGGTCCCCTCATCAGCACCCCGACACACTGACCCACACTCTTCCCATTCTCCCCCAGCATCAGAGCAACTCTCTTCCATAAGCGCTGACGCATCAACATTTGTAACTTCAGGTGGGCTGGTATCAATTGCCGGAACAAGCGGATCACTTACCGTTTGCTGACCAGATGAATAAATCGCCACGCCAATCAAAACAACCACAATGGCGAGTAAAAAGATTTTTGTGTTCCTGCTCATAAAACAGCATTCTCTCTTATCCACCTTTGCAAACGATAGGTAGCAATACAATCATCTTCATTGTACTCAATGATTTTTTGCAACAACTTTGGAGACTTCTTTGCGAGCCACTCTTCAAACCAAAGCACCGAATTTGCACCAGATGCATCCGCGCTGCGCCACTCAAATCCAATATAGTTCCCAATGTCTTTTAGTGAATAAAACGAGAGTGGAAAGATAACCGCCGGACGCATAACAGACAAAATATCAATCATATTGCGCTCAAACGCATCTCGAGCCATTTCAGACGCCCCATACTTGGCTGCAAAACGTCGCACCACCTCTTCCTCAAACCAGCCATAGTGATAAATCGGCGCATCAATATGCTGCTCAATAAAATCAACAAAATCATCCCACATCTGCCCCTCTTGATCTGGTGAATCTGCAAAAAAGTGATGATACTCCTCTCCATCGCTTGAAACCTTATAAACTCCAAACAGATAATCAAAATCGCGAAGCGGATCGCTTTCAATATCAAAGAAAAGCTCAATATCAGCCTCAGGCAAATCAACACTTGAGCGGATCATGTGACGATGCTCACGAATAGCCAAGGCCTGATCTCGCATCATCTCAAGCCTGCCAGGATTTGCCTCTGGAGCAAGCGTCTCAAGCTCAGGAATACTCTTTAGCGCAAGCTCACTGATCGTATCCACCCCCGCTGCCTCCAGACGACTCACCTCCTCGCGCCACACACGATTTAAAAGCGAAAGATCATCACATTCCCTTGACTCTGTCTGACACTCAGAAAACCACGGAGACTGCTTACACCCACTTGTAACAAAATGCGAAGGCCGTTTTCCTGCAATAATCTTTTCAATCTCAGTAAGCGTAAGCTCGTACTCTGCCTCAAACTCCTCAATAAGATAATCAAGTACTTGATTATCTGGTGTGATGACATATCCCTGAAGCGGCTTCACTCCCTGAACCTTTTCAAGAAGTTCTGCATAAAAACACCCTTGAAACTTATGCTCGTCACGCGCACTCCGATCACGCTTAATATCAGCTGCAACATAATAATAGTCACCAAGCAAAGACCTGCCCTCCACCTTTTCCAAGATATCCGGCATACCAACCCAATGCTTATCAACAAGTGCGCCTCGATAAATCGTTGTACGCCCCTCTCGCATGAACTCAAGCGTTTGCTTAAACGCTTCGTCCGGATCCTCAGCCGTCACCTCAGCCAAATCCTGCTTATCAGAAATAAGCTCCCGCTGAATCTCCTCAATAAGACCTTGGTCTTGAAGCTCTTCCATGAGTGGCTCATGTGGACGATGCTCCTCTGCATGCGCATCAAAATACACCCAATTTGGACACTTGAGGTACCTGAAGAATGTTTTTTCTGTGATTGTTTGTTGCATGGTACTATTATATCAGAAGCGAATAGCAAAAGCTCACCCCCTCAACCACAATCCAAGGAGTTCCCTTTGGAAAGTGATGTAGGCCCTGCATCAGCCACGTTCTCTCTCACCATCGAACCTGACACGGACATCTTTGCGTTCACACACCTCAAAGGACCAATGGACAACGTCGTGACGATCCAGGAGTGTCCAAAACCGATCCGAGACATGATCGGCCCCGTGATCGCAAAGCTCATTCAGCTTCAGATTCGATCCCTCAATTACGACCCTGGGCGAGGCGAGAACTTCGCTGTCATCTTCAAACCCAAAACAGAACCAAGGCCCGACCCCATCACCGGCAAGATACCTCCGACACCTGAGCCTGTGCTTGTGGAAATCCCGTTCCCAAAACGAAAAAAAGCGCTCGAAGCGCTTCGGATCACAGCCTGGTGGGTCGAGCACGAACGCAGACGACTGATCGCAAAGCTCCGAGCACACGAAGCAAGTGATCCAAGCCAGATACACTGGGTCTGCCCAAACTGCAACGAGCGCGTCTCACACGAGCGTTCGCACTGCCGCAACCACGAGTGCCCATCCTGGGACATGCTCCACATCGCCACTGACGAACCAACACTTCACTTGGTCAACATCTCTGGCAACGCTCCTGCCTGACTTCCACGAAACCAGGCCCAACCCGTCCACAATCCCGCCACAGCGAGACAAGGACGGGTTTTCTTATTCTTCTAATAAATAATCCGCACTCTCGTACACGTTCCTTGCATTCCATAGAATCCAACCGCTTGCCCCAGCATCGCGCGAAGCTTGTATCTGCGCTTCAATCAAATCCGATGTATACACCGCACCAATATCAAAATCCTGAAGCCAAGGTCGCCACTTAGCCTGAAGCGACTCCTCGGTCCCAGACCACACACCTCGAATCAATCCCGTACCTTCATCAAGCGATAGCTTCACAATCTCATACGGGTACACTGCTGGGTTACCATAACCTTCAAACCCATCTGGATAATGTGACGGATACACCATAGGAGAAATAAAATCTGCAAACGGGAGCGCGTCCACGAGACGCTGACCAATGTTATAACCACTATGAGAGAAAAACGTCATCCCAAACAAATCAAACGACACAGGGATACCTTGATCTCGCATACTGCCACCAACAGACTTGAAAAACCGTTGCATCACGTCAATCTTTTCCTCAACCCCATCGTAAACAGGATACACAATACTGCTCACAGCACCATCTGAGGCAAATCGAACGTAATCATACTGAATCTCATCAAACCCACGCGCATAAAGCTCTTCCCCAAGCCGAATTGCATAATCTGCAACCTCCACCGAGGCTGGATCCACCCACACAGAACCGATGCTGTCGTACCAAAACCCACCAGAACCTGAACGCATAGCAAACTCCGGGTGTTCATACGCAAAAGCAGCATCTCGCATCACAGCCACGCGTGCAATGCGGTAAATCCCTTTCTCCCCAAGCCACTCGAGCATGCCATCCAAATCCTCGATAGCAGGATTAAGCATGACATACGACTCCAAACTCTCATCATTTGGCACAAACGCCAACTCTCCATTATCCATCTTTGCATCAATCACAACACTATTGAGCCCCGTCGAAAGCATGTACTCAAGCAAATTCTCCCCGCGCAAGCCCCCGGCCGTCACAGCGGTCCAGTAGATCCCACGGACCTCGTCTGGAAGTGGAACTCGAAGAGGGGTAGGAGGATTAGAAGGAGTAGAAAGAGTAATAGGGCTCTCAGATTCTGCTCCTTCTACTCCTTCTATCTCGTGCGTTACTCCTATTACCCCTTCTACCCCTTTCTCTACAAAAACCAAAAACCCCACCACAAAAGGAAGGGTTATCATCAAAACCAAAAACACAGGGATTGCCAACCAGCCCCTGTGTTTTGAATGTTCTTGTTTTCGCTCTTCAGCGCTCATGTCTTATTCCTTATCTTCAACACTTACAGCTGTCATGGTGTCTCCAATCATCATCTCGTCAACAATATCCATCCCCTCAGTCACCCGCCCAAAAACTGAATAAGCTTTTGCAAGCGGAGTATCTTCTAGCATGATAAAGAATTGAGAACCGTTTGTGTTTGGGCCTGAGTTTGCCATTGCCACAGTCCCTCGTTCATATCCATAATCATCCTCAAGCTCATCTTCAAACTTATATCCTGGCCCACCTGTTCCATTTCCACTTGGATCCCCACCTTGGAGCACCCAGCTCTCTCGCCTGTGGAATGTTAGTCCGTTGTAATACCCACCCGTGGTCAAGTAAACAAAGTTAGAAACGGTATTTGGAGCTGTGTCTGCAAAAAGTTCAAACACGATATCTCCCTTTTCTGTCTGAATACGAATCTGTTTGTTTTGGATCTCCTCATCAGAGAGTGTTCCTGGGAATTCCCATTGAAGCTCGGTCATATCTTCTTGAGCGGATGCGTTATCTGGATAATGAAAGGTAATCTCGTCTGTTGCTGTATCAGCAACGTCTCCTCCCACACAGCCAGCGCCAACGAGCAGTAGCGCAGCTGCAAACACTGTTAGTTTTTTCATAGTTTAGAGCAAGCCAATGGATCGAGCGACATTTGCGATCCCATCTAGCACAACAGACCCTCCACCTGTACCACCCATAGCCGTTGTTGAAATAAGCATTCCAGCAAGCACAGCCACAATCACCACAACCACACCTAGAAGTTCATTCACACGCATTGGAAGATGATCGCAGTTAGAACAAGTTCCAACAAACACAATCCTCTTCTCTACCTCAACAACCTTGTGTGGTTTCTTGATCTGAGTTTCAGTAATCGTCACAACAGGAGCCTGGTCAATAGCCGCCTTTGCTTCCTCGCGAGCCTCAGCAACCATCTTCTTTGCAGCAGCTGGCTTTACAACCTTCTTCTTTGCAACAGGTTTCTTTGCTGGAGCCTTCTTCGCGACCTTCTTCTTAGCTGGAGCCTTCTTTTTTGCTGGAGCCTTCTTAGCAACTGGCTTTTTCTTGGCAACTTTTTTTGGAGCAGCCTTCTTTGCTACTTTCTTTTTTGCTGGAGCCTTCTTTTTGGCTACAGGCTTCTTTGCTGCGGTCTTCTTTTTGGCCGCAGTCGTTGTGCGTTTTTTTGTTGGCATAAAAAAATCACTCTCTCCTTCCTGGGGTCTCCCCCTAATGAACAATGTTTTAAAACTTATACCTATTATAGCACATCGAATATTGAGATCCAAAGCTACTCAACTTGATCATTTATCCCCAACACAACAAAAACACTCCCCTGAAACTCAATCGGCGCGCTCACAGATTTTTCTGACAGATCAAAAACGGTCGAAAGCACCTCTGAGCCTGCACCATAACGATCAATGACAATAATCTGAGCCTCTGTCAGATCCAAACCATCCCTCCACTCTGACTGAACAACCATTTCAAGCTCTCCATTGAGAATCAAAGCGCTCTCATCCGTTCGAATCTCATAAATCGGACTCGCAAGCCCATCAATCTCAGCATCAAAACTCTCAACCAGAATAATCTCAACCAAGCTCGCCGAATCTGTCACAGCCCTCAGTGTCACAGCCCCATCTTCTGACCGAGCAAACACCTGATCCGGCACACTCGAAAAAGCAGCAAACAAACTACCAACAAAAACCACCGCGACAACAATCGCGATGAGCCAATACATCTCTTGTGTTTTCTTTTTCCCCCGCGCCATACAAACAAATTATAGCACATTCCTCACCCCGCACCCGCAACCGCAACCCGCCTGGAGAGGCCGACGTGAGGCACTCGACGTGCCGACACGTCGCAGCCCCCACCACCCCACCTATGGCCCAGGACGCCAAACGGCCGTTCGAGGTCATGGTTTAAAAACATCTACAGCGAGTTTTTAAATCATGACCTCGTGGCCGCCCCAAGCCCCCGTAGAAAGATTTCGAACAAAAGCGCAACCAATTAATGGCGGGGAGGAAAGGAAGGAAGGAAAAGAAAAAACCGAGGCCAAACCACGGTTTCAAATCAACGTTCAACTGAAGCCTCCCAAGGAAGCCCCTCTCGCCCAAAATGTCCATACACCGCCGTACCACGATAGATCGGCATATCAAGCGACAGCCTCTCAACAATCGCCTCAAGCCGAAAATCAAATTTCTCTTTTACCAAATTTGTCAGATCCATCTTTGATCCCCGCGACTTCTCCCCCATTCCAACCGCCTGCACATACACCGGCTCTGATCGACCTGTGATGTACACAACATTTATCATTGCAGCCGATGCCAAGCCCTGCTCCACAACATACCGCGCAGCATATCGCGCCATATACGCCCCAGCCCGAGACTCCCTCCCAGGATTCTTCCCAGAAAACGAACTGTCTCCATGCGGAATGAGCCCACCGTACGTATCAACCGCCTGCTTGCGCCCACTTGCTCCAGCGTCTGCGCGAAACCCACAGGTCGTAAACGATCCAATCGGATTAATAAAAACCTTTGCTCCCTCTTCACCAATCACAGGCATGACCACACGTTCAAGTAGCGCAGTCTGCACATCCTTATCCTTGATACTCACCTGATGCGACGCAAGCACAGTCACACCTTTCACTTTATCGCGCTCCATCATGATCTGAACCTTTCCATCAGGCTTGAGCCAATTAAAATTCGGATCTGTCCGACGCAAGTCATCGATTCTCCGCGCAAGCGTATGCGCATACACAACCGGCCGAGGCATAAGCTCACGCGTCTCACGCGTCGCATACCCATTGATCACAACCGTATCGCTCGCACCCTTCTTAGCAAGCTTCATCTCCTCTGACTGATCCTCAATATTCACAAACACCTCCAGGTCATCCTTGTACCCAATTTCACCATATACCTTCTGAGCAAGCGCACCGATATCAAAATCCGCCTTTGAATTCACCTCTCCCCCAATCATCATCATGCCATGTGACCCAAGCACATTAATATCCACACGCGCATGCCTATCACGACGCAAAAACTCATCCACAATAGCATCTGCGATCTGATCGCAAACCTTATCTGGATGTCCTTGGGTGACAGATTCAACGGTTTTAATAAGTGCCATAACGAAGGCACGGTAGCAAAAATCCCTATTTTTGTCACGACCCCAAATTGACACAATTTTGTGGATATGATGAGATGCCGCCGTCTCTTTCCTGAGAGGAAACAATGACAAATCGCACTGGTCCTCGCTACTACACAAGCTACGAAGCCAGACAACTAGCCAAAAAGAAGTTCTGGGTCATCCTGATTGGTATGATCGGTGGTGCCCTGTTCATCGGTGGAGTCATCATTAGCTTCGCTGGCATGTTTATGGCCGAACCACCCTACATCGCAACCTTCATAGCCATCGGTCCCTACTTCCTCACCTTGATGACAGTCGGATCTCTGATGATGTGGTTCTCCATCCGTACAGATCGTTTTGTCGACCCAGCCATCAAGCGCGCTCTGGACACAACACCAAACGTCTTCAAGCGCGGTGATCACCTGGCCGACATGCACGACAGCCTGCTCGTACTCGAAGCAGCACGCATGACCATGTTCCAGGCCTACGGACCTCTGGCTGGAGAAGTTGTCGGACTCGCACTCCCTGAACCACGCACCCGCCCCGACTGGTACAGCGAGATGGAATCAGCAGTAGAGGCTGACTGGAAGGAATACAAACGCCGAGCCCAAGACCTCCACGAAGGTCAATGCGCTCTCCTCGCACCGTTCTACGAGGATCTAGGCAAGCCCAACCCGCTCCGAGAAAACCCCACATGACTCGCTACGCAAGCGAGTCTTTCTTATTGACACAACCCGCATGCTATGAAAAAGTGCCTTCGCCCCAAGCCTGGAGGAAATCATGTACGCAGGCATCGACCTTGGCACAAGCTTGATCAAGATGATCAAGGGCGACGAACCCCACAAACGTGAACTCGTTGTCAGTCCACACGGCTTTCTCGGAAGAGATCTCTTCGAGGATGGCAACGCAGAGCAACTGGCAAGCAAACTCGTGAGCGATGGCATCAAAACCGTCTGTCTCACCGGCAGCCAAGCAGCGCGCTTTGCCCCCATCGCCACCAAGGCTGGCCTGGAAGTGCTGGCCGTGGAGCTCGATGCTGTAGAGCACGAACTTCTCATGCAGGCACAAGGCGTTCGCCTGCTCCTGGCTGAGCAAGGGCATGAGACAGAAACGTTCCTGCTCGTCTCGATCGGGACTGGCACATCGTTCACCCTGATCTCAAAAGATCACCTTCCGCGCCAGTTCGTCCCAGGCCTCTCGGTCGGTGGACGCACGCTCGAGCGCCTGGCGCTGATCAAGGATGTGCAAGCGCACCGGATCGGAGGCTTGGCCATGTACGGAAACGACCCTGACCTGCTCATGAAGCATCTTTACCCAGACGCAGGCATGCTCAAGGGGCAGTTCGTCCTCGCAACCATGGGACGACTTGGCCAAGACGAGGAGCCTCAGACGCTCGAGAACTACTGCCATGGCCTCATCAAGATGATCGCTACCCTGACCATGGGGCACATCATGACCATCCGTCAGGTACCCGGATTCCAATGGGATGGCCCTGTGGTGTTCATTGGCACCCCCGTGAGCGAGTACCGCCTCCTGCAGAACCTGCTCATCAAGTTCTCTGCAGCTACTGGAATGACCACCCTGCTCCCCAAGCACAGCAACTTCGCTGCGGCTCTGGGTGCATACCAGACAGCACTGTCTGGAGACAAAGAAATCGCCACACCCAACGTAAGCGCATGGGCAAAGCTCAAAGCCCAAGCAGCTCACTACACACGACTCCTCAAAGCCATGACGGAGTAAACCCCCTCGCCACAAAACGAGGGTTTTCTTATTTACCCCGACCGAAACGTCGGGATTGACGAAAAACAATCAGCTTGTTACATTCTTTTCTCGTTAGGAGTTAGGAGAAAACGATGGGACGAGATTGCCACGTATTCCGCTCTCACTGCCTAAACAAAGTTGAGTCAGGCATGATAGGAGCTGACCTAGGTGCTGGTTGTGGCCGATGGGCACAGGTCCTCGCAAATCGCGGTGCACTCATAACCGCCGTAGACAAAATCGCCGCACCCGAAGGGTGTCATCACAGAATCGCATGGGCACAAATGCGAGTCGAAGAATGGCTTGAGCAATTGGATCCTCGTGCAAGATTCGACTTCATCGTCACATTCAACCTGATTCACTTCCTCGATCGTGAATACGTGCTCAACGAACTGATCCCCAAACTGGCCACCCGAATCCATCCTGGCGGATGGATCGCAATCCGAACCTTCTATCAGGACCCTGAGCCAAGCCCAAACGAAAAAGGATCCTTCTCGCTCTATACTCCCCAAGACCTCCTGGGCGCCCTGCCCCAATGGAGAACCTACAGAGCCTACAAGGACCAAGATCACTCCAAGGGCCAATGCGGAACATTCCGCCTCTGGCACATCACCGACGTCCTGGCCACCCGGCCAAACTAACGCAACCGAGCCACAAAAAAAGGCTCGGTTTTCTAATTCCACAACCAAAACCACAAACACAACCGCAACCACAAGCACAAACACAAGCACAACCCCCATGGAGATGGCGACCTAAGGGGCTCAACGCCCCGCCAGGTCGCAGCCCCCACCACCCCACCTATAGGCCCAGGACGCCAAACGGCCGTTCGAGGTCGTAGGTTAAAAACATCTGCAGCGAGTTTTTAAACTACGACCTCGTGGCCGCCCCAAGCCCCCATAGAAAGATTCGAGCAAGGTTCGAGCAAGGTTCGAGCAAGGTTCAAGCAAGGTTCAAGCGAAG
>CAZIDX010000003.1:0-106792 GCA_964538435.1 uncultured Gammaproteobacteria bacterium
CTTACGGTCTGTACATTCTGCGCAAGTGTTCCCCAGTCAATTGGACCTGGCATGCCAAGTGAGAGCATGGTAGCAATATCAAGTGTGGCTGTCATTGTGTTTGAACTGAACTGTTGGTCTTTTACAGCAACCCATGCAGTCCAATCCTGCCCGGCCTCTGCTCCACCAGCTGAGGTTGAGTTTGTCCAGAATGCAAGGTTGATAGCACAGTTGTATGAAAGAGAGTCTGCATCAAGAGCCTGAGTTGCACAGTTTGCAACCTTATAACAGTTGTTTGGGTCTGCAGAACAGCTCTGGTTTGTTGCCTCATTGGAGTAAAACGTCATCTCAACATTGTTAATATCAGCGTCTCCGTTGGTATCAGTAACAGTACCTCCAATGTTCAGTGCTTGGTTTGCTCCTGAAGTAAGCGTGATGGTTCCATCAACAGCATCTGGACCATTTGATGTTGGGTAGGTTGTGCCCTTATCAAAGAAGATGCTGTCTACAGATGGAGTTGCGTTTGAAACTCCTGCAGATGAGTTGAGTTCGTCTGCCTGTGAGTTTGTTCCTACAAGAGCAACAACAACAAACAGCGCGATAAGGAGCAATGCAGCCCCTAAAATCCAGTGCAATGCACTAGAATTGTTTGATTCGGCCATAATACGAAAATAAGAATTAATTAGAAAATGAATTATGTCCGGGAGCAAGGTCGATACCCCCGAATATTAATTCCATTATAGCATTGAATGCTCGTAAAATTGTCCACAACCAAAAAACACCCTCTCGGGTGTTTTTATACTATTCTTTTTCTGCTTTTTCTTTATTAACTTTTGAAAACACAAATTGCTGTTGCAAAATCGATACAATATTCACCGTCACCCAATACAGTGTTAATCCAGCTGGAAGCGTCGCCCCGATCACCACAGTAATCACCGGCATGAAGAACATCATCGATTTATTCATGGATGCAAGCATGTTCTCATCCTTTGCTCCTTTTGACGAGCGGACTTCCTTTGGTGCGCGCCGGCTAATAAGCATTCGCGTCTGCATAAACTGAAAGTACCCAGCAAGCACTGCAAGATAGATACTTGCAACCGACAAATCAAGAACACCTAAAAAAGTATAGTTGATGAGTCCAGGATTCTGAATAAATGCATACAAATGAACAAGTGTTTCTTCTCCAAACCCATTAAGAAGAACACGGTAAAGCGCAATCAAAATCGGAAGCTGAACAAGAACCGGTAGACAAGAAGACAACGGATTCACCTTTTCAGCCTGATAAAGCTCCATCATGGCTTTTGCCAATGCCTCACGATCATCTTTGTATTTATCCTTAAGCTCCTCAATCTTTGGCTGCAGCTCTTGAAGAGCCTTTTGCGAACGAATCGACTTGCTCATGAACGGCCAAAGGGCCGCCTTGATCAAGATGGTAAGCGCAATGATTGCAAACCCAATATCTGCACCTGGCAAAATATTGTAAAGAAATATGAGAAGGTTAAAAATCGGTTGATACAGGAACGTATGGAATAACTCCAGCATAATTATTCAGGTTTATCTTCTTCAGCCCCCTCTTCAACCTCCTCGTCTTGCTCTCCTGCAACTTCCTCCTCCTTTGCATCCTCTGTTGCTTCTTCCTCCTTTTTCTCTTCTTCTTCCACAACCTCTTCTTCAACCACCTCTTCATCCTGCTTGACCTCTTCTTTCACTTCCACCTCCCCAACCTCATCTTCCTTCTTCTCTCCTTCCTTCTCTCCCTCTTCTTCCTCACCCTCTCCGTCACCAGAAATATTTAACTTCCATCCGGTAAGCCGTGCTGCAAGTCGAACATTCTGACCACCTTTTCCAATCGCAAGTGACAACTGATCTGATTCCACAACCACTGCAGCAGCCATTTCTTCCTCATCCAAATCAACACTAATCACCTTTGCTGGTGAAAGTGAATGCGTAATAAATGTGACGGCATTATCAGTCCACTCAACAATATCCACCTTTTCTCCACCAAGCTCATCAATAATCGTTTGAATGCGTGTTCCACGCTGACCAATACATGCTCCAATCGGATCAATGCTTTCATCCTCGGTATAAACCGCAACTTTTGATCGAGACCCAGCCTCTCGTGAAATACCCTTAATCTCAACAAGACCATCAGACACCTCTGGAATCTCAACTTCAAACAATTTCTGAACCATTTCCTCTGCTGTTCGTGACACAAGAATCTCAGGACCCTTTGTAGTAAGACCAACTTGACGAACAAACACCTTGATTCGATCACCAGGATTATAACGCTCAGAATTATTTTGATCTTCAGGTCGCATCACACCAGCTGTTCGACCAAGATCAACAAGAACAATACGTCCCTCTCGACGCTGAACGGTTCCGTTCATGATCTGACCTTCGTGCTCCTTAAACTCATTGAAGACCACCTCACGCTCAGCCTCTCGAAGCTTCTGCGTAATCACCTGCTTAGCCGTCATGGCTGCCATGCGACCAAACTCTCCAGGTTGAGCAAGCTCGCTTCGAATAATATCTCCAACTTGTGCGCTCATCTTTAGCACACGTGCGTCAGAGTACATAATGTCTGTTTTTGGATTAAAACGAGGACCCATATCCTCTTCAATAGCAACAGCTCCAATATCCTCGCCTTTCTCTCGAGCTTCTTCAATCTGTTTTGCAAGAGCCTCTGCTCGTTCTTTTCGTTCAAGCTCAGCCTTTTCAAGCTCTTCAAGATCCATATCCTCAACAACCGTCTTCACATCAAAAACCTTTGACTCTGCCGTCTCCGGATCAAACTCAACCTCAATATTCTGATTTTTATCACCAAAGTCCTTTCGATACGCTGCACCAAGCGCAGATTGAATCGCATCAATAACAGACTCATATGCCAGACCTTTTTCTTCACAAATCTGGCGAATTGCTTGCTCAATTGGAGAAGCCATAAATATTTGGTTACTAACTCATTTAACAAACGAACCTGTCTCATCGACAGGTTTCAGCACGAAAATACTAACAAAAATCGTCTGGAATGTCAATACCGATCAAATGCATGCACACAGGCTTTTTGTTCTCATACTCAACAGACACCACATCAACACGCCACGGCTTCTGAGTCCAGCTCTCTTTCTCAAGCGCATGCTCAGCAGACCGAACAATATGCTTGAGCTTCTGCACGGTCACGGAATCCTCTGGATATCCAAACGTACGCGTACGCCGCGTCTTCACCTCAACAAAAACGACCTCATCACCATCACGGCACACAAGGTCGATTTCCCCAAACGGAGTTGTATATTGTCTATGCGTAACAACAAGACCTTTCTTCTTCAAATACGCAGCAGCATCTGCCTCCCCTTTGTTTCCAAAAAGCCTGCGTGGATCCACCATATCACCGACGTTTTCGTCGACGATTCTTTTTCGGCATGTACTTTGACCGCGCCTTACGAAACAAATCGTGCTGACGCATTGCAGGAACATCTAATCTGACAAATCTAAGGATGAAAAACACCCACACAAGCAAACCAACAAACCAAACCGGATACCAGAAACGCCCACCAAAAAACTCAATGCGTTCAAACCCGAAAAAGAAAAGCAGCACTCCAAGCAGCCCCATGGTGATAAACATGGAACCCAAACGTCTTCCAATAGCCTGAATGTATTTATCTTCACCTCGATTCGAAGCCACAATACGTGAAACAATCCCCATCACAAACATAATGAGGAAAATACCAAACACGACTTGGCCGAGCGTTCCACCAACTTGCGGCGGGCTCATGGTCATCCAATAGGATGGAAGAAAAAATTGAGACATAGAATTCAAAAAGGAGCCTTAGCTCCCCCTGACAATATCGAATAAATAAGCACCACGTCAAGCTCACCGATCAACCAGCGCTGCAATGCGTAAGAAGACAAGCCAAACCACCCATCCAATCATTAATCACATTTGTGGCAATAGCAATACCAATAAACACAATTGCTACTCCAATAAGCTTATAAAAAAACCTTGTCCCCCCAGGTCCAAACTTCGTTTCTGCAAAATCGTTTCGCCCAAACCACTCAAGAACAACCTTTGTTTTCTTTACAATAAGAAAACCGATAAATGCAACAAGAATCCCCAGTGGAATACGTACAAATGGTGACATATACATATAGTGTATCATGTACTCACCCATCTCAGAAGAACTCTTGCCAAGTTCTACAAGATGAGCTAGTATATTGTTGCTCGATTGATAAAGGGCGTTTAGCTCAGTTGGTTAGAGCGACTCGTTTACACCGAGTAGGCCGGGGGTTCGAATCCCTCAACGCCCACCAGAAAAAACTTCCACAACGTGGGAGTTTTTTCTTATAAAAATGGATTCGAACGGGGGATGGTAAGGGGGACCCCCCCTTACCTGCTGGGGGTACAGCGAGTCACACGAGCATCCTAGGGGCAGAAGCCCCTGGAGGAGGCAGAGCCGACGTGAGAATCCCTCAACGCCCACCAAAAAACACCGATTCGATTCGGTGTTTTTTGATTATTTTTACTGCGTCAGATAAAGAACCCCTTCGAGAACCTCAATATTTGGTACACCCTCCTCATCTTCTCCCATCAAATCCTCAACCAGAAACATATACTTCTCCTCACCGCTCTCTGCCCTAAGAACCATATCCTCCACTGGAATCCTGCCCTCAATATCACCAACAGTTTCTACAAGCGAATACACCCAAAACGATGCAACAACAACACCATTCTTTCGCAACTCCACATTCCTACCATCTTCACTAAAATCTATACGATACTCAATTCCATCAACCACGAACTCACTCCCCCCACTCCAGTTAACATCCACCGCAACAGAATATTCATACCCCTCAATGTTCACAGGGATCATTTCCAGATGTTCTGAAATTAATCTAAATCGCTCCGTCTTTGCCTCATAGTCAAGCCGATTAAAACTATTCACATCAATCCCAAACTTCTCCTCAAGAACCTTCGTCCTTGTTTCATACCGACTCTCACCAAGCGAATCTAAATCTTCTCCACCAAACCAATGCTCAATAGAATCAAGACCGTGTCGATACAAAAGATACTTAACAATTTCTTCAATCTCATGCTGATCCTCAGCAGAAATCTCTACACTTAATTGAACATAAAGACCATTCTGAAGCAATCCATTTTCCACCAAAATCCCCTCGAGTCGATTTACTTGCGATCGTTCTGCAACACTAAACGCCCCCCAAGGTCCAAACGATGTGAGCACTGCCAACACAAACAAACTCACTGAAATCACTCGAATGTCTTTCACGCGCGCAACCAGGTAATAAACGGCCATTGCAAGAAGCCAGATTCCAAACACAAGAACAAAGTATCTATTCTCCGTAAAGCCGTAATCCCGAAGCCTGAACGAAAGCGCCCAAAAAAGCATACCGATTTGAGGAATCATTGCAGCAAACAAACCTGTTCCAAAATATCGAATCCACTTTTCCTTCTCTCGAAGCGGATGCAAAGCAAGATATGTAAGCACTCCCAAGAATGAAAATCCGAGAATCATCCACGCAAGCTGCCCTTCTGGCCAATCAAACAAGGCAATGATCTTAATCGTGTACGCATACAAAATCAGGAAATACATTGTCACAAGAGGTACAAGCACATACTGCGAAAAGAGTCTTACTTCTTTTGGATAACCACGTTTGTCTTCAAGCTTGTGAGGCTTTTCTGGAAGTCGACTCAAGAAAAAGAGTGGCGCAAACAACCCAACAAGTATAAACCACAAACTCTGATATACCTCTTCTTCAATATCAATGCCGAACAAGAAATCAATAGAACCAAACGCAACTGAAATCCCCGCCATGAGAGCCATCGCCCAAACAACGGTAAGTGCAGCAGCAAAAATCAAACCTCGATTATATTGCCAGAAACGTTTTACTGCCCCCTCTTGCTTCTGAAAGAAAAAAGGAACAAAAGTCACAACCAAAACAAATCCAAACACCCACATCGCGTGTCGAATGTAAAACACCGATACTGCCGTATCCATATCTGGAAGAAGATAGTAATACACCACCAAAAACAGCAGAACAATTGAATGCGTAATCCAATGCATCTTTGGCTTGAACGATTTTGCCTCAGAAAGAAGCACGCCTGCCACAAAAAGAGGTGCAGCAAGAGAAAGTGTCAGAAGTGTGTTTAACAAGACGCTGGTCATATCTACATCAAAATTGACAAGATAAAGACCAATTCCTGTCCCAACAGCAGCCACAAGCATGGCCACAGGAAACCGAACAACAACTCTTTTAGCACCGTTAAAGATATTTTGAATTGAGAGTAGTTTCATATAACCCCATCCTAACTTAGTTAAGCGCAAACAAAAAGACCCGGTTACCCCGAGTCTTTTTGTGGTGCGCGGAAGAGGACTCGAACCTCCACGCCTATACAGGCACAAGCCCCTCAAGCTTGCGTGTCTACCAATTCCACCACCCGCGCAATTTTCGAACGTCAAGATAGTACCCCATCTTGAAAACTTTGGCAAGACTAAAAGAGTCTTGTTTTTCCAGTAATAACCTTCAGAACCATTGGCTCAATCCCTATATCAAACCGCGTTCCGCTCATCTCTTCTCCGTCAGCAAACACAGAAATCGGCTCCTCGGATCTAATGGCAAGCGACTGCATCGGAAACATGCTTTCTTTGTGCTGCTTCTTGCCTAAGAACCCAAATCCAGAACGAACAGCTGCACGGATGACCGTATCAAGCACACCGTCTTTTGGATTTGTAAGATCAGCCAAATTTCGTATTTCAAGCGCAGCTCTTGTTGTTGCTTTAATCCTAAACTGATCATCACACGTAATCTCAGCCTTAAAATCCGGTACGGAAACATCAGTAATAAATCGTCTTCCGTTAACAGTTCCAATATCAATCGTTTCAATCCTACGAGCAGACAAAATATCACATGCTGCCACACCTTCAGGGATACCCATAAGCCTAGCAAGTTCATTCTTTGGTCCAATCGGAATGATTCCAAGCACAACATCGTTATCTGCCACCACATCAATCACCTTCCGAATCGTCTCGTCATTCCCAAGTACCACAAGCGTCTTCACACCCCGTTGAATCTCATCAAGAATCATCTCAGCAGCGTTTCTAAACAAAGCGAGCCGGGTGATTTTCCCGGCAATCCCAAGGTCAGTCAAACGATTTTCTATCCTTGCAAGCTCGCGCTCAAACCGTTTGTTGTCCTGAATAAATTCATCGTAAAGATAGCAGTACATGCTATTCGTCAGTCTCTTCTTCCTCAAACTCTTCAAACACCTCCTCAACAACATCAGGAGTCTTCACACCCTTCATTGAAATCCGACCATTAATCTTCGCACCTGGAGCCACAGAAATAAGACCTGTAACAATGTCTCCATGCACAACAGAAGTTGCATGAAGCTCAAGTTTTTCTATTGCCTGAATGTTCCCCTGAACTTCACCTGCAATAATCGCGCTCTGAGCTTCCACATCTGCCTGAATACGTGCCGTCTTTCCAATCTGAAGAACCTTAGATGTTTGAAGTGACCCGCTCACCTCACCATCAATAAGAACATCTCCGTCTGAGTGAAAATCTCCTTCCACCTTTACCCCCTGAGCAATAATTGTCTGGTTTCCATCATATCCGGAAGCCATACCCTCCTGTTTGTCTTTAAACATACTCAATAACTTAATGTTTTTTGTGATCTTAATTGAATTGTTACATCTCATCAACTGAATCAATCCCCAGGATACTAAAACCATTTGCAAGCACCGTCTGAACAGCCTTCACAAGCGCAAGTCGCTCTGCCTGCACATCCTTCTCTGCCTTAAGTACAGGCACCTCATTGTAAAACTCAGAAAATGACTTTGACAGCTCAAACAAGTACCGCGCGATCTGAGAAAGATCCAGTGACTGCCCCACGGAAAACACTAGCTCAGGATACGCAGCGAGTTGAATAAGTAACTTATGCTCAGCCCTCTCTTTCAAAAGACTTGCGCTAAACACAGGCTTCACCCCCTTTGCTTTCTTAAGCAAGCTCTGAATTCGTGCATGCGTATACAAAAGATAAGGCCCAGTAAACCCATCAAACGAAAGCGCTTCATCTAAGTCGAAGGTGATCTTCTTATCTGTGTCTTGTTTGAGCATCCCAAACCGCATGGCCGCAAACGACACTGCGCGAGCAACTGCATCCACTTTCTTTACCTTCCAATCTTCATGCCGCTTAAGCGTCTCTTCCTTAGCTTGATCAATCATCTGATCACGAAAATCCTCATAGCGAATCACATTACCCTTTCGCGATGCCATCGCGCCTCCAGCAAGCGTTACAAAATCATAAGAAAGATGCACAAGCTCACGATCAAACCCCATGCGTTTAAGTGTTGCAAAAAGCTGACCAAGCGCATGTGACTGACGGTTATCTACAACATAAATGGACCTGAGCGGATGATAATCATCTTCTTTTTTCAAAGCCAACCCAATATCTTTGGCATTGTAAAGAAGAGTTCCATCTGACTTGATAAGCAAATTCACACCAAGATTTTCATCCTGGAGATCCACAATCCAAGCCCCTTCAGACTTCACCAAAATCCCCTTCTCAATAAGATCATCAAGAGCTTTCTTTGTTCGACCAATCACCTCACTCTCAAAGTACCAATGGTCAAGTTCAAGCCCAAGCTCGCCATAAATCTTTTTCAAATGATCAATAGACCACTGACGCGTATCTTTCCAAAGAACAGTTGCCTCACCCTTTTGCTCTTCCAGCTCCTGAAACACCTCTGTTACTCGCGCCTTTAAACCAGGCTCCTCTTCAAGCTTTTCATTTGCTTCCACATAAACACTTCTGAGTGTTTCAACCCTCTTATCCTCATCAACTTTTTCATCTCCATGAAGTGCACCAAGGGCCCACACAGACTTTGCAACATGAAGTCCCAAGTCATTGATATATGCCACAGGAATCACATCATATCCATTTGCGCGAAGCACATTCACAGCCATCTGCCCAACAAACAAGTTGCGAAGATGACCAATGTGAACATCTTTATGAGTATTAAGATTGGCATACTCAACCATGACACGCTTTTCCTTTCCCACATCAGATGATCCGTACTCCTTCCCCATTGTCTTAATCTCTTTGAGAAGCTCTGTTCCGAATGTTTTTTCCGCAAGTGTAAAGTTAACATACGGCCCCACGGCCCTCACGCGCGCAATCGATCCCTTTGCTCCAATCTTGGCAGCAATCTCTGTGGCGATTTCGTTCGGTGCCTGCCCAAGCTTTTTTGCAAGCGCAAAACACCCAAAAGCAATGTCCCCCATCTTAAGATCTGGTGGAGTCGCAAGCTCATCAAGTGATGGAGAAAAACCTTTTCCAACAGCCTTCTTAAGCTCTTGAATGACTTCTTGTTTTGCTTCTTGAATCACGTACATACTATTTTTGAATACGAACATCCATTTGCGGATAAGGGATCTCAATCCCCTCCTTCTCAAACGCACTCTTAAGCTCCTTAATAAAATCTGACTTCACAATAAACTGATCCAAATAATCACCAACGCGCAAATGCACCTTCATATCAATCGCGCTATCACCAAACGCACTCCACCTAACAGAAGGATCATCTTCACCCCGAGCGTCATGCGCATCAATGACCCGATTCGCTACTTCAAGCGCAACCTTTTCTGCCTTCTCAAGATCGGCGCTGTAACTGATCCCAACCACCACACTCGTTGCCGATGCTTTCACTGGCAAGAACGTATTGGTAATCACCATCTCACTAAGCTTGCTATTTGGCACGATTACCAAATGCTGTGCAAACGTTCGAATGCGTGTTGAGCGCATAGAAATATCCTCCACAAATCCTTCCGTTCCGTTATCAAGCAGAACATAATCTCCCAAACGCACAGGTTTGTCTACTGCCAAACTCACAGCAGAGAAAAGACCCGAGAGCGTGTTCTGAAGCGCAAGCGCAACAGCAATACCAGCGATTCCCAGACCAGCAATAAGAGCTGTGATATCCACTCCTAATTGATTGAGAATAAATGCCAACCCAAGTCCCCAAACAAGAAGTGAGATAAGTGTATTCAAGAAACCAAACGTCCCACGCTTTGCCTCCTCTCCCTCTGATGCCTCATCCTCATACCAAGCCATCACCCCACGTACAAGACGGTCAATAACATACGCTATCCAAACGATGAGCAAGATCGGGATGAGCTGACCATATCCAAACTCATTGTAAGAGAGGTTTGGAAACAGATACCACAGCGCAACCACCACACCAACGAACTGAGCACCTAAATGAATTGGTCTGCCAAGAAGCCGAACCACCTCATCGTCAAGCGTGCTCTCAGTAAACGATGTGAGCTTTTTTGAATGCTTCAAAATACTTAAAGCAATCATTGACACAAGCCAAGCGCCAACCAGAATACCAACGGCGATCAAAATCTGATTAATACTTGGAATTGTTATCGAAAGTGTTTCTAACATACTTATAATGCGGTTAATCGCTCTTTAAGCGCACGAAGTCGCGCTTGAGCCTCCCCCTCTTTTTCACGCATGGAATCCACCACATGTGCAGGAGCTTTGTTTGTAAACTCTTTGTTTGAAAGTTTGGTCTCAAGTGAAACAAGATACTTCTCTGTTTCCTCAATCTCACCCTCAAGTCGCGCCTTCTCCTTTTCAAGATCAACAAGCCCTGAAAGATCCACGGCAATCTTTGCATCTCCTGAAACGGCACTCGCAACCCCTTCAGTTGGAAGCTTGTCTGTGGTCACAATCATTTCCCCAACACCAGCAAGAGACTTAATCACCGATCCCCAAGACTCATATTGCGTTACAGCAGCATCGTCTGCAACACTGACAGTGATATCAATTTTCTTTTTCTGATCAACTTTATACGTCGCACGAATATTTCGAGTCGATCCAACAAACTCTTGCATGAGCCCAAACTTCGCAGATGCAACCGCATCACTAAGCTCATCTGGAACCTGAGGCCACTCACAAGCCATAAGCATCTTTTCCTCATCAACATGCTTCCAAATCGCCTCAGTCACAAACGGCATAATCGGATGCCAGTACACCAAGAGGTGCTCAAGCACATACACCAAAATCTGCTCAGTTGATTTTTTCATCTTCTCATCAGCGCGCTGCGCCTTTGAAACTTCCAAATACCAATCAGCAAACTCACTCCAAGTAAACTCACGAAGCTTCTCAGCCACCTGTGAGAACTCATACTTTTCCATGTGAGCAGCCACATCTTTTTCCAGTGTGTGCAGTCGAGACAAGACCCACTTGTCAGCAAGCGTCTGCGGCTCAAGACTTGTCCCTGCAACACCATGATCAACCTCCTCAACGCTTGTCAGAATATAACGCGAGATATTCCAAAGCTTGTTCACAAGATGCTGCCCACTCTCAACCTTCTCATCATAAAACCGAGCATCATTCCCAGGAGTCACCCCTGCAATCAAACTAAACCGAAGCGCATCCGCACCATATTGCTCAACCACCTCAATCGGATCAATCCCATTCCCAAGCGACTTTGAAAACTTCTGCCCATCCTTATCACGAAGCATTCCATGAATGTACACATCTTTAAAAGGAATCTCATCAAGTGCATACGTGCTCATAAGCACCATCCGCGCAAGCCAGAAAAACAAAATCTCATACCCCATCTGCATCCAGCTCGTAGGATGAAAACCTGCAAGATCCTGCGTCTTCTCAGGCCACCCCAATGTTGAGAATGTCCAAAGCCCACTACTAAACCAAGTGTCTAGTGTATCCTCATCTTGAGCCCAACCTTCACCCTCAGGTGCTTCATGCCCACAGAAAACCTCATCACCTTTATACCAAACAGGAATCCGATGACCCCACCAAATCTGACGAGAAATACACCAATCACGCAGATTATCAATCCAACCGTAGTAATTCTTTTCAAAACGAGCTGGAGAAATGTTTACCTTCTGCTCTGTGTCTCCATTATGACCAGCATCAACAGCCTCCTTCATGAGCTCTTTTAGAGTCTTGCCCTTTCCTGGGATCTCGCGATTCACACCTACAAACCACTGTGTCATTGGCACAGCCTCAACAACATCACCAAAGCGATCTGAAGTGCCAGCACTCTGCTCAATCTCTTCTTCACTGACAAAAAGTCCATTTGCTTTGAGTTGCTCAACAACTTTTTCCCGAGCATCTTCTACAAACAACCCTTCAAACGCTGCACCTGCTCGAACTGTCATCTTTCCATCAGGCCCAATCACTTCAATCAGATCAATCTCATTCCCAACCGCCCTTTGCTTCTCATACATCTCAAAGTCAACCTGACTATGCGCAGGTGTCACACCAAGCGCACCTGTTCCAAGTTCGGGATCAACACCATCGTCTGCAATAACCTTAAGTGAAAGTTTATTCCCACAAAAATCTACATCAAACGTCTGGCCAATATACTGCTGATATCGCTCATCGCTCGGGTGCACAGCAATAGCTGTATCACCAAGCTTTGTCTCAGGCCGAGTCGTGGCAATCGTAAACGGAAAGTCTTCTGAGTACTTGAACGTATACATCTTTGCCATACGATCAACATGAACAAGCTCATCATCACTGCAGGTAGACTGCCCCTTAACAGACCAATTCACCACTCGATACCCTCGATAAATCAAACCATCGTTGTACATTCGCACAAACACCTCGTTCACGGCCTTTGATCGATCCTCATCAAACGTATACGCAAGCCGAGACCAGTCCGCACTCGTCCCCATCTTCTTAATCTGTTTTAGAATCGTTGCCTTTGAATCCTCTGCATACTCTCGAATCTTTTCCAAAAGCCCTTCGCGACCAAAATGCTCTCGAGGATTCGGGGTCCCCTCTTTTACAAGATTCTTTTCCACACGCGCCTGCGTGGCAACCGCAGCGTGATCTGTGCCTGGCAAAAGCAAAGCTTTCTTTCCTCGGAGTCGCTGATACCGAATCATGCTATCCATGATCGTGTTCTCAAGCGCATGACCGAGGTGAAGCACGCCTGTCACATTTGGTGGTGGCATCATGATGGAGTACGGCTCGCCTTCAAGGTTATCGGGATTAAAAAACCCGCTCTTCTCCCAGGCGGCGTAGATTTCATCTTCGTAGTCTTTGGCAACGTATGCCTTCTCGAAATGTTCATTTGTCATAGATATGCCCAGTTTATGCGAAAAAACAGCTTTTTGCAACTGATTGCTCGCTACGAGCAAAGAAGGTACGATGGAACCAGTGGGGGTTGACAAAACCCCCATTTTTTAGCAAAATCTAGCCTTGTTCATTTACATCCCCAAGTTGTGTTTATGGCCGTATTTTGAGCCTTTCTGGGACCAAAATCTGGCTATAAACCAACCAGGACCAAAAAGTAGGAGAAGGCCAATGAGGATCTCTGCGTTTTTTGCCACCATGCTGGCCGCGCTGATGCTCAGCGGATGCTGGGTCATCACTGATGAGGAATACAACAACCGCATGGACGTCGATGGTGACGGAGTCTCTCGCACAGACGGTGACTGCGACGACCACGACGACAGCATCGGTGGACCCAATGGCTTCTACCGAGACATCGATGGTGACGGCTTTGGTGCTGGCGCAGAAGAACTGTACTGCGACCAGCCCGAAGGTTACTCCATCTTCAACACCGACTGCGACGACACCGAAGACACGGTTCATCCAGGCGCCGACGAAATCTGCAACGAGATCGACGACGACTGCGACGAAGAAACCGACGAAGGTGTCACGACTCGCTGGTTTCACGACGATGATGAGGACACCTACGGTGACCCCGACGACTTCGTGGATCAGTGTGATGAGCCCGACGGGTATGTCACCAACGACCTCGACTGCGACGACACCGACAACGCCATCAACCCGGACGCCGAAGAGGTGTGCGACGATGGTATCGACCAAGACTGCAACGGTCAGGTCGACGACACTGACGATGCCATTGCTTGGTGGCTCGACGCAGACGCAGACAGCTACGGTGACCCTGACGAAATCTTCTACACCTGCGCAGAAGACCCCGAAGGCTACGTGGACAACGACCTCGACTGCGACGACACCGACTACGATGTGAACCCATCAGTCGAGGAAGCCTGCAACGATGGCATCGACAACAACTGCAACGGCATCACGGATGACGACGCAGAAGATGTCGAGTGGTACCGTGACGCAGACGAAGATGGCTTCGGAAATCCCGACGACACCACCATCGATTGCGCCCCGCCTTCTGGATATGTCGCCAACACTGACGACTGTGATGACACCGACGAGGACGTGAACCCAGACGCTGAAGAGGTCTGCAACGACGGCATCGACAATGACTGCGACGAGTCCCCTGGCGACTGCGCACTCTCCGGAACCTACACAGCCGCCGATGCAGACGTGCTTCTCGAAGGAGATGAAAGCGCGCTCTACACCGAAACAGCCGTAAACGTTGGCGACATCAACAACGACGGTTACGAAGACCTGATGGTTGGCGTGCCCTTTGCAGGCGCAAACAACAACGGTGCTGCCCTGCTCTTCTACGGCCCCATCACCACCACATCCCTCACACATGCTGACGCAGACGTTGAGTGGGTTGGCACCTACGACAATGATTACGCCGGATACGCCATTGCTGGCGTAGGCGACGTCAATGGTGACACCTACAACGACATCCTTATCGGTGCCTACGGCGAAGGATCTGGTGGCACCAACGCTGGCATGGCCTATCTCATCTACGGATCTGGCTCGCTCTCAGGCGGTGACCTGAACTACGCAGACCGTAAGTGGCGAGGGGCTGCTGCAGACGACCACTTGGGCTACACACTGTCCGGAGCCGGAGACATCAACGCAGACGGCTACGACGACATGCTCATCGGCGCAATCCGAGAAAGCACCGAGGCGTCCTATGCCGGCGCCACCTACCTGATCCTGGGCTCCAGTGGTCTTTTGGAAGGCTCTGTGGAAGGCGTAGCTGCTGCAAAATGGACCGGAGAAGATGCTGACAACTTCGCAGGAATCGGTCTCTCAGGTCAATGCGACATCAACGCAGACGGCTACGACGACGTGATCATCGGAGCCACAGGAAACAGTAGCGCAGCCACAGAGGCAGGTGCTGCCTACCTCATCCTGGGCTCTAGCTCCCCAACCTCTGGCAGCCTCTCCGGAGCCGATGCCAAGTGGACAGGTGAAGCTTTGGAGGATCTCGCTGGACGAGCCGTGACATGCCAGAACGATGTCAATGCAGATGGCTACGACGACGTGATCATCGGTGCATACGGAGAAGACACAGGTGGTTCTATCGCAGGTGCTGCCTACCTCATCCTGGGCTCTAGCTCCCCAACCTCTGGCAGCCTCTCCGGAGCCGATGCCAAGTGGACTGGGGTGTCTGCGGGTGGATACGCAGGATTCAGCGTTTCCAACGCTGGAGACATCAACGCAGATGGCTACGACGACCTGCTCATCGGTGCCTACCTCGAATCCTCCATCTTCTCAAATGGTGGAGCCTCCTACCTCATCCTGGGCTCTAGCTCCCCAACCTCTGGCAGCCTCTCCGGAGCCGATGCCAACTGGACAGCAGAAGCTGAGGGAGACAAGCTTGGAACCAGAGTCGCTAGCTGCGGAGACATCAACTTCGACGGCTACGACGACCTGCTCTTCACTGCCCCCTACACAGACGTGACACACCAGAACGCTGGCATGGTCTACATCGTCTACGGCCTAGGTTACTAGGTCACACGCGACCCCGCGAACAGCGGGGTCTTTCAATTAAAAAACCGACCTCTCATGGTCGGCTTTTTTATTTCTGTAAAACTTTTTCTCGAATCGCTTCAATGATCTCTTTTTCTGCCTGCACAATCGTATGCTTTGTCAGCGACAACCTCACTTCTTCTCTTGTGCCAGCAGCATTAAAAGATGAAGTAAGCGAGATGGCATCAATCGGCCGCTCTGTCCGCACAATCGCACAAATATTACTATCACTCATCTCATAAAACAAGCACACAATCTTTGCCTCAGGACTTGATGCGATAAGCTCATCAATGACATCAGGAAGATCAGCCTCTTCAGCGCCTGCATGCATAAAATCCTGCTGAGAAAGAAGCGACCACACAATCTTTGCGTCCTCATCCACCTTTAATCGAGCAAGTGCCCTGCCCCAAAGACGAAGCGTCTGCACAGATCGTGTTCGATAAAGCTGCTCAACAATATGCTCTCGCTTTGCCCCTCGCGCAATAAGCTTACTCGCTGTTTGAAGCGTCTTTGGTGTTACATTATTTGTCCTAAAACTTTTTGTCTTTGCAATCATGCCTGTCAAAAACGCTGTAGCAACTTCTTCATCAATAAGCCCTGGCTCAATCGTCTCGATCAAATCATAACAAACCTCTCCACATGCAGATGCTGTAAAATCCACAACATTAATCTGTCCGTAATGTTCATTGTCAGGAGAGTGGTCGATATTAATGACAGGTGTGCGGAAAAAGAAATCTGGATTCTCGCTATATAAGTGAGCACACGACTCATAGTCAGGCGAGCCAATACAAAAGATAAGATCAAACCGATATCCAGAAGCACTTGTGCGAACATCTTTCTGATCCCAGAACCCTTTCTTAGGAGAGAGATACACAAAAAGACGATCTTCTTTTAACTCATAGGAAAGCTCGTCAACAGGTGTCTTGGTGGCATCAAGCTCAATCACAAACTGACGCAAATTCTCAAGACTGGGTTGAATCTCACGATGCCCCTGCAAAAACTGAAGGTTCTTTGGCGCACCACCATCAGCCGCAACAACAACAGGTTTTTTCTCAAGCTTGCGCAGAACCTTACTAAGTCCAATAGCCGCAGCATAAGCATCACTACCCCCACCTGATGGAACGCAAATAAGCGGACGATTGCTCCGCTTAATGGTTTCGATCACTTGTTGTGACTCTTTCAATGCCATGTAGAAACCTTGTCGCTCACAAACACGGCCAGAGTCTTTAAATCCCCTCTCATGAAGCCATGCTATTTCGAGTTTGTTAATAACCATCAACAAGCATGGGAAGAAAGTAATTTACCTCGAAAAAACCAGAGCGTCAAGGGTTTGTGTGGATGAAGACAGGCAAAGCAAAAACAGGGCAAAAAGCCCTGTTTTTTAGTTTATTCTTGCACTGGAGTCTCTTCAGTTTCCGCCACAGGCTCTTCACCTGATTCCTCAAGCTCAGTATTTTCCCCTTCCTCTATTTCTCCATCCACCTCTTGAGCAGGCTCCTCAACGATCTCTCCGGTATCAATCTCTGTTGTAGCTCCTTGTCCTGACTGAATTGGCTCTGGAATCACTGTCGTCACCTCCCCAGCCTTCATACGCTCTAAACGATTCTGCGCGACCTCATTCCCTGGATTGTACTGAACCACCTGCTCAACAAGCCTTAGCGCTTCATATGTTTCTCCACTAATCTCATAGAGCGACGCTAGATACCAAAGCGCGTTCGAATAACTTGGATCAAGTTCCACGATCCGCTCTAGCTCGGTTGTGGCTGATTCATATTCCCCCAAACGAATGAGCATTTGTGAAAGCTGGAACGCAACACCAATATCAGCAAGGTTGTTATTTCTAAGTGCAGCCAACCGAACCGCAGCTTGTTCAAGCTGCCCCTGCCGTTCATATACTGCTGCTAAGTAGTAATGCGCTGGAAGATAATCAGATTTAAGCTCAACCGCTCCGGTAAAAGCTTCCTCAGCAACAAGTAGTAGTCCTGCCTCTTGCTCAGCAGCTGTTGTTGCAAGCTCAACATCTTCAGCATTTCGAAGCGCACGCGCCCGGTCTGCAACCGTAAGATACACACGACCTAAGTTTGTTCTATGAGTTGGATTTGTTGGCTCAAGCTGAATAGCATTCATAAACATCTGCGCTGCCAAATCTTCTGCCCCCTGAGCAAAACTCATGAGATCTCGATAGATCGAACCAAGCATCACCCAGTTAGAAACATAGTTCGGCTCAATCCTTGTTGCAGCAGAGGCAGACCCAATCGCTTTTGAAACAATATCTACCACCTCTTGTGTTTGCTCTGTTGTAAGCTCGGCTGTTGCACTCGAAACCACATTCTGTGCCTGCACAAGATAAGCAGAAGCAAGATTGCGTTGATAACTATCATTAAATCCATTCAAACTAACAGCCTCCTCAAGAGCAGAAACAACATAAGACACATCAGCTCCTCCCTGATCTAATTCAAGAGCTTTTGCAAACGTAACCTCAGCCGCATACCGCTGACCCGTTACAAACAATGAGCCAAGAAGAGCAATTGCAACCACCACAAACGCAAACGATGTTGCAAGCCCCAACTTTGGAGCTCGAGCAAAATCTGTTTTCCAAAACTTCACCATCACCTGAGAGGCTAAGAGGCCTGAAAAACCCCAAAGCATAAACTGCATGGTGAAATTTGATGAATAAAGCAAATGCGAAATGAAAAGCACTGCCCACCCAGAGAACATCACATACGTCATCTTCCACTCTTCATGATCTCGCTCAAACACAAGACGCCCAACAGCCTTCACCCCAATCCAAAACATGAGAACAAGCCACAGCACAGTCCCAACCACACCAAGTGTCGCAAACGTTGTCAGAGCAGCACTTTTTGCGCGATCAAATCTGAGCATCCAAAGCTGAGAATTATTCACATCAGCTGGCTTGTATGCAAGATAATCATAAAGGAATGTTCCTGGCCCTGACCCAAACAACAAGTTACTTGTTTCAGCCCCAACCGTTGTGGTTGCAATATCCCAACTTGTGCCAAAACTTGGCGAAACTACAATAGGAACACTGAGCTGAAACGGAGTCGGTAAAAACAAAAGGACAACACTAACGAACAAAATAATCAAAGGAAGAGCAAACCTTTTAGGATTAGGGAACTCCTGGGACTGAATAAACACGAATGTCCCCAAAAGAAGCACTCCAATAATATTAATTACCCAAAAGAGCCAAAAGTCTACAGAAACAAGCGTTACCAAATTAATAAGAGCCACTACAATAATAAAGATGCGCATAGCAACCCCCAACCCTCCTTCTGGAATAACTCGATCTCTTCCTTTATTAGACACAAGCCACATTGCAAACCCCACAAACATAACAGCTGTCATGAACGTGATGAATCCATTAATCGTCCCAATCGTGTTAAACCCTATAGCCTGCGCAAAATCAAACGGTAAATAAAAAAGCCCAAGCATGCTCGACAATGTGATGAGTCCTGTAATCGCAGAAGAAAGAAGCAGAGCAAACAAAATATTGCGCTGAACAAGCGTGTCATACGCGATATTCATGAGCATATAAAACAAAAACACAAACATGGCCAAAGAAAGGAAGCTTGTATACTCCTGCGAAGCATCCCCCACCCATGTTCGGTATCCTGATACAGACAAGATCGAAGAAACAAGCACAGCGACAAAAAACAATGCTGGCACAAGATTAAGCCACCCCGATCTAAAAACAAGTTTCTTTGAAATCACCATTTGTCCAAACCACGCTGCAAGACCAACAACAGCTAGCACGACAAACAACATCTGCTTGTTCTGCTCCAGTACATTCGTTGTCCATGGAAGAAAAAAGATGGGGATGAGAAAGAACAAAAGGTACATTGCCCAAACGGCAGCCATTTGGAACACACCTGTGACCTCCTTTTTTCTCATTGCTGTAGTCGTTGGCATAAGACGAAAATGAAATTTTTGATAACCTGTTATTAATTTGATCCTTTATACTGATAGATAGCCTGCATCACCTTTGAATCTGGCTTCATGTTCTCAAAAAAGAGAATGTGCTCTGGATTAAGTTGCATGACATCCTCTGGTCCATGCGCTTCATTTCCAAGCTTGATAAGCGAGATGTTTGCTGCTGTGTCAACAGAAGTGCCTGACTGAAGATAATACACATCAGAAAGCGTATAAAACGGCTCAGTGGTAAGATCGAGCCTCCCAAAATACACCTGACCATTGTCCAAAAACACAGACTGATAAGCATCAGATGATGGAGTGATCTGAATCTCATCCCCATCTTCTGTGATAACCGTTGTCACCGGAAGTTCAGGTGCTGGCTTTAAAAACAACCACCATCCCGCAACAAGAACAATAGCGAGGATAATGATCCCCCATATCCAACCGAAATTTCCTCCAGCCCCCTTCTTTGTGTGCCCAATTGGACCCTTGTTCATCTTTGATTCAATAGCCATATTGTTGAGGTAAATACGCTGATAATGTTACCTGAAGGCAGAGGTGCTGACAAGTTGACAACTCTCAATATATAAGCAAAAACAGGGCCTGTTTAGACCCTGTTTTGTTCTTTTTACTCTACGACAGGCTCCTCAACCACCGGCTCTTCCTCAACTGGCTCCTCAACAGGAACCTCCTCTTCAACCACCGGCTCTTCCTCAGCTGCAGGCTCTTCTACGACAGGCTCCTCAACCACCGGCTCTTCCTCAACTGGCTCCTCAGCAGGAACCTCCTCTTCAACCACCGGCTCTTCCTCAGCTGCAGGCTCTTCTTGAGCAGGAACCTCTGGCTCTGGAACTGGAGCTGGAGCAGGCGCTTCACTCACTGTTACCCCAATCGTTTCTGTTTCTCCATTTGAAATTGAGACAACTGGTTCAATTGCACCAATGGCAATCCAGTTAAGTTCAATATTGTCTGGAGTCGTGCTACCCGCACTGTGGTTAATTGTGAATCCAGTTGTTGACTCGTCACTGATCCAAAGTCGACCAGGAACATGTTCTGCACTACGCACTGAGAATGTGACAATCGGAAGTGAGTCGTACTCATTCTCAAATGTTACACGCACTGAGTTATCACCGGCATTGATCCTTGCTCGCCCAGCCATATCGCGTGATCCATAAAGGTGCTCAGCAACACTTACAGACCCAGCAAACACATGGTCGCCAACTTCTAGAGTCTCATCAGCCATAGCAACAGCATCACTGCTTCCACCCTGCAAGCTTGTTGCTGGCTCATACCAACCAGTGCTCACAAACACACGAATGGTTCCGTCACCCGCACCATCAAAGCTCTCCATGGCCGTACCAATCGTCCAACCTTCTGCAACAGCCTTTGCACCGTACCCAGCCACACTTGAAAGGCCAACCCGATCTCCCACAGCAATAGCGCCATTCTCTCCATTCACCTTTACAGGCACACGACCAGCAAGCGCCACTGGCATAACAAGCTCTCCAGGGAACTCATTACCAATCACTTCAGCTGGATCAGTTGAGACAATACCAATCGCTTTTGTCCCAGCTCCTGAAACAGCTTTTTCAACCCTTGCATACTCATCAGTAAGAGACACAACATCTCCCATTGCCACACCAGACGACACCTTATAATACTCAGCATAGTCAGCTCCGATTCCACCTTGGAACCACATTTCCACCCAATCCGTTCCATCATACATAAGACCCAGAGTATCTCCATTTCCAAGCTCTCGGGTTGCAGCCCCAAGCTGAACCCCGCTCACAACTGAATCATGGTCGTTCAATGTAACCTTGTTTGTAGCGTGTGCCCCACGAAGGATCAAGGTCTGACCCTCAACACCATCACTGATTGATGGATTCGAAGTGAGAGTAACAGCACCGCTTCCTGTTACAGACACATGAGCAGCAATTGGATTGATTGCACTACCAGTTAAAAGCCCTGTTTGTGCATTCGCCTCAAGAATCGCCTTACCCTTTGTAGTTGTATCTCCATCAGAATCTACTTTAAATACAACATTTGTTCCTGTGCTATCAACAATCCTAAACTCGCTCGAACCAGCAGCTTCTCCAAGTTGAGTAATCACATGACTTCCACTGTTTGAACTCTGCAAAACAAGATTTCCAGCTGTATTGTTGATCACCAAACTTCCAGTACCATTCACAATTCGAGAAAGTGAACCCGTATGATCGATAACCAGATCAGAACCAGCACCAACATTAATCGCATCGTTATCTCCGACATTAATCGAACCAGTCACGGTAAGGTGGCCCTCATTCGTTCCTTCAGCCAATCTCATAAGTTGATTAGGTGTTCCTCCAGTATCCTCCTCAACCCAATCAATCAATGAACCCCCAGTATCTGTGATTGTGATCATGGCTGTATCATCTTCAAAATAGAGGTTTGTGTCCCACCCTGATCCAATCGCAAGTCCTGCCTCCAAAACAGATGTACTTGCAGAAGGGTTTGCTAAGTTGTTAATCGCAATTCCAGAATAGTAGTTATTCAGACCAGTCCATGTTGATCCGTTATTGTTCGCATTCACCGCAATCATGGTTTGCCTGTCAGTTCCATTTCCACCACCAGCACCTAATGTGTAGCTCATACCTGAATCGATCGTGTCAGTATTTGGTGTGTAGGTGTAGGAAAGACTGTTGCCAGCAGAACCAGTAATCGCGGTTAACACATCAAGTGTTAATGAATCAGAGATCGCTGTGAAATCAAGCGTATCAGCAAGCAAATCTGCATTCTCCACATTTGTGAGTGTGTTTCCTGCTCCGTTCGCATCAAAAGCAGCTCCAGTAATAGCACCTGAGGTGCTGATATCCCAATCAGATGAATTGATCGCCACAGTTCCGCCACCCCCTCCAATCGTTACAGTACCTGTTGAAGTTCCTGTGTTGATCTGCGTATTGAAACCTGCATCATGGTTTAAGCTCACCAAACCACCAGCAATTCCAGCTCCAGCCTGTCCTGTGATCGTTCCTCCTGCTGTGATTGCAGTTACATCAGTAATGTTTCCAGATGCATCAACATCAAAGTCACCACCAGCAAACGAAATCGATCCATCAGAACCAGTAACACTCCAATTCGTTCCTCCAAGATCATTCGCTCCAGCAGCAAGCGCAGCACCGATCGCAGCCGCACTCACATCAATCGCTGTTGTAATCCCTCCGCCACCAGTTGAGGTCATGAGAACACCTCTTGTTATGGCTAAATCTGCATCTGCATTATCAATAACAATTGCACTATCAAAACCATTGATATTTGCACTGTCAAGCTGGGAAATAGATAGTCCATTTGCCACTCCGGCAGTAGTTGAAGGTGTACCGTTAATCTGAGCGGCATTCACTGACCCAGCAAGGTCGCTCGCAATCAGAACGTTCTCTGTTCCTGCAAGAGTAAAGTTCACATCACTCGAGAATGTGCTAACACCGCTGTCATTAATACGGAACACATCAGCACCTGCATCTCTAACAAGAAAATCTCCTGTTCCGTTTGCGTCAAAAATGAATGCACTCGCACCCAAATTGAACGTTGTCGAAGCATCAAGTGTAATATTGTCCCCAAGATGATCAAAAGACAAAGAATCATCCAGCACTTCATTTGCACCAACAGAATCCATTGGAAGCACAACCTCACTGTCACCCGACCCATCAGTCAAGAACGAAATCGCTGTCACTCCAGTTGTACCAACATTGATTGAGGTTGCATTGCTTGTTCCAAGATTGAGCGCACCAGCACCAATGGTATCAAGACCTTGACCACCAGGGAGACTCAAGCTTCCAGCAGCAGTCAAAAGAACGTTTTGAGCAACCATGGAGATATTCTCCCCACTGTCCAATCCGTTCACACCAGCAATCAAGTTAAGAGCGGTTGTATCTCCTGACGTCACATTCAAAGCTGTTGTGCTGGTCAAATCTCCTCCACCAACATTTACATCACCAAGAACCTCAACATCTCCATCTTCATCAACAGCAAACAGTTCCACCCAGTTTCCACTAGATGGTGTTGAGGCTCCCCTACCGATTTCAAACACTTGCTGGTTTGCAGCCATTCCTAAGTTTGTTGAATCTGCTCCATACACAAACATGGCCCGTCCAATGTTCGCTGACACGGTTCCAGCTGTTACGTTTGAGAGAAGCAAATCTGTTGCGTTATATCTTGTCAGGTAGTCAGAATCTGTTCCAAAAATGAGCGGAATACCATCGTTAAGCTGAATGTTTCCAGATCCAAGCACGATTCCATTATCCCACCCTGTTCCAATATTAAGTGCTGTCTCAGTAATTCCTGCCTGCGCAGAACTCAAATTCCCAGCATTAAATCCATACAGAACGTCCGTGTCATTCGTTGCTGCGCTTGTTAGTGCAAGCTCAATTGCTGCAACACTGTTGTCGGTGTTGTCATCTCCAAGCGTGAAGTGGATATCAATCGCGTTATTTGCTCCTGGAGTACCACCATCAATATCGATAGTCTCTGTTAGATCAATGTCAATTCCTGCCGCATCAACAAGCATCTCACCAGCATCTGACTCAAGCCAAACCGTGGCGTTATTGCTTCCAACCTGGATAGTTCGTGCCCCGTCTGTTCCAATATTAATACCCTGAGAAACATTATCATCTCCAATTCCAATTGTGCCAGCAGATGAATTAATCGAAAGCTTATCTACAGAATCGAGCTCTAGCGAATCTCCGGATGTAAGTAGAAGATCCCCTTCATTTCCAACTGTTCTAATCGTAAAGTCATCAACATCATCCGCAGCATTTGTAAGCTCAATCACGAGTGTCTGCGCGTTTGTTCCATCATGCGCAGCAACGGAAATGTTATTTCCAAGAGCTGTATCACTCACAGTTGTCGCAACATCCAAACTAAAGATCCCGCCGTCTGCAATATCGATCGTTGTACTTCCAGTTGAATCAAGATCAATGGTTCCAGCAGAACTTCCTACCAAATTTCCACTCGTGGCTGTTGCGAGCGTCAGATTTCCACTCGTGGCTGTTACATTCGATGCTCCTGTTCCATCAATAGAGAATGTACTAGACGCAAGCATGTCATACGTTCCTGTAACATCGACATCTAAATTGGCGCCAGCGTTAATATCAACAAGTCCAGCTGAGGTAACATCCGCCTCGGCCGCCGATGAAAGAAGGAGGTTTCCAGAAGTTGCAGTGGAAAGCGTCAAATCCCCGCTCGTTGCAGTCACATTAGAAGTTCCTACACCATCAATACTGAACACTCCTGTTGACTGCATGTCATACAATCCAACCACATCAATATCCAAATTCGCTCCCGCGCTCATGTATGTCATGTCAGCACTCATGAGATTCAAATCTCCAGATGTTGTCGTGCGAAGTGTAAGATTCCCGCTTGTGGCAGTAACATTTGAAGCTCCCACACCATCAATACTAAAAATTCCTGTAGTATCAAGCGTAAATGTTCCACTATCAACATCAATTGCTGCGCCGGTGTTCACAACATCAATATCATTTGTTCCGTCACCTGTAAGATCTAGGTCTCCTCCATCAGAAGCAATAGCCACACCAGCACCTCCCATAGTCAAAGTCGCATCCGAGTCAATCGTTGCTGCACCAGTCGCATCTACTCCATAAGTTGTTCCTGTTGTGATCGTAGCTGAAGTTGTTGTATCAAGTGTGTACGTTCCAGTGACATCCACATCCATGTTTGCTGCTCCGTTGATATCGAGAAGCCCTGCAGCTGTGATGTCTACCTCACCAGAAGTTGTTGTTGTAATTGTTAGGTCTGCACCAGCAACCGTGAAGTTTGAATTTGCTGCTGCGTCAAGTGAAATCGCTCCTGTTGAATCAACAAGTACACCGCCTGTACCTGCGTTCAAATCAAGAGTTGAGCTCGAAGTATTGTTTCCGATCGTAACGGATTTTGTTCCAGAACTGTTGTTTGCAAGATTGATGGAATCATTTCCTGTTCCAGTCGCCAGGTTAAGCGTGACTGCAACATCGTTATCCGCAATATTGATTGACTTGCTATCAGTTGAAGTTCGAAGGTAGATCTCACTCTGTGAGCTGGTCAAGTAAATATCTCCTGTGGAACCAGCTGCTGTAAGCGCGATATCACCATCTGATGTATCCATATTAATAGGTGAACCAGACCCAGATACGTCAATATCAACACCATGAGATGATGCTGATCCAACCAGGTTGATATCAAGTGTTCGCGCATCAATCGTAACTGCACCACTCTCGTTCACACCAGACTCATACGCATCCAAATAAATTCCTGACCCACTTGTAGTGTCTGCATCAAGCATGACTGCATCACTCGCGGCCTCATCACCCTTTACAATCACTGACCCTGTATCTGCCAAAAGCGTAAGATCACCAGCCGTTGTCGTGAAGTTTGATGCCACATCAGACGAAAGCGAAATCGCTCCGGTTCCAGTTGATGTGATTGCCTGCCCATCACTTAGCGTGAGCCAAGCAACCCCAGCATCTTGGAAGATCACATCACCTGTTCCCTGAGTATCAAAGATAAGATCTGGATTGTTTGTGGCAGAAAGCTCAAACTCAAACCCACCCGTCTGACCCTGCGCAGCGTCTACAGTAATTTTTGATGCTGTTGCACCAAAACTGTTATACGCCCCATCAAGGTTAAGCGAAGCTGAAGTTGCAAGCGCATCCCAAGAAGATCCGTTGTATACGCGGAATTCGTTTGCTGTAGCGTTGTAGTACATTCGCCCTTCAAACGCATTTGATGGATCGCTTGTGTTTGTCTGTACTGCTTGTGAAAAGACTGAGTAAGGAGTCTTAAGCACCTGAATTCGACCAACCGTGTCATAGGACCCGGCTGCATCGGCTTTTACTCGCACTTCCAAATACAAATCATCTACAAAGTCTCCGATATCTGTTCCAAGCGGAACAGCAAGCGAAAAAAAGCCGTTATCAACACTGATGTCATCAACGTCGATATCAGCTGCTGCAAGACCAGAGCCTCCAGAAGCAGCACTGTAGAAGTTAAATTGGAAATCGTAGGTACCATCGGTAACTACATCTCCGGATGTGTCTTTAAGTCGTCCTTGATATCCAATACTTCCTGGATAACCGTAGGACTGTGCAGATGCCGTAGAAGGCATGGCGAGCAGGGCCATGGTAAGGGTGCTAAACACCATGGAAACCCCCACTAACGTGTGCACGAATATTTTGGCGGTTCGCATACGTTAGGTTTTAACCTGTTGTTATTGGGTGCAAATTATTGTTTGCGTTTTTTTGTTAAAAGAATGAATGTCATCAGGACAAGGACAAGAGCAGCAATCCCACTTGCTACCATTCCCCACGACCATGAATCGTCATTATTGTCATCATCGATTCCCATTGCAGATGTAAGAACATCTGATTCTGCAGTAGGTTCATACCCCTCAGGGCGATCTAGATCTGTTCCCTCTGGATACACGCGCACAGACACAGCCTCATATGCACTATTCCCTGCTCGATCAAGCGCTGCCACACGAAACTGATATGTACCAGCCTCCAAATCCTCAATCTCAAGCGGGCTAGTCTGCACCTGGAAGTCGCTCTCATTAATCGCGATCTGATACTGAGCAACGCCGGACGTCTCATCAGTTGTGGCAAATGTGAGCCACACAGACTCACCCTCTACAACCTGCCCCTGCTCAGCTGTAAGCTCAATTGGATTTGGTGGAGTTGTATCAACAAGAACGGTTCGTGATGCAATCTCTGTTTCTTCCTCTCCAGAAACCCCCTTCACACGAAAGTGGTAGATCCCATCTTCAAGCTCCTGCCAGCTCGCACTGAGCTCTTCCCCCTCTAGCTTCATATCAAGCTCTGTATCAGCAGCTGCCCCGAGCCCGTACCAATATTCATCAACCTCCACTTCAGGCTCTGTCCAAGTGATCTCAGAAGTATTTACCGAATACCACTGAGCAGCATTTGGATGCGTACTGCTCTCAACAACAAGCCCAACCTCTTCCTCAGATACCCCCTCAACAAGCACCTCGGAGGTACCAAGCAATCCTGTATTTATCTTCTCTTCTCCATTTGCAATCGCACGCGAATCACCTGAAATGCTCAGCGTCGCCTCACCTTCAGTCAATGCAAGAAACGTTATCGTCACAAGCGCTGATTCTTCCACAACTGGACCACGAAGCGTGAAGCCGCCCCATGAAACCTTTCCATTCACATTATCGCGATAATTTCCGGGTGCGGATCGCTCAAATGCTCCTGTAAGCTGCGCACTACTTGCGCTCAAAACAGTTGGATCATAGGTCACAACAGCTCGAGCTGTATCAAGCTCCTCACCATTTGGATTGATCATGACAACCACATCGAACATGGCACCTTGCTCAACCTCAATAGTCTGAGAATCAAAACTCATTGTGGCGTTTCCTACTGCCCCAACCCACATTGGGAGAGCAAGAAATGCGCTTGCAATAATCAGTAAGGTAAGAAAATTTCTCATACATCTATATCCCCCTAATCAGTCATTATCGTTAAACACGAACACCCCATCGAGCAACCATCATTGAAAAATCATAGTCGTCAACGGCTTCATCTTCATTAAAATCCCCCTCGCGCGAATCATCTCCCCAAAATCCAATAAGCAAACTGAGGTCATAGTCATTCACAACATCATCCCCATTCACATCACCTACAAGCCGTCTATAAATCTCGTAATCAATTTCATCAATGCTGTTTTGCCCATCAAACGCCTCAATCGTGAACGTGTTCAAACCATAAGAAAGTGCAACTTCTGCCTGCCAATCTTCTCCGTCATACTCCCCATCAACATCTTCACCATTAATTTCAAGCCCATCAACACCATCCTCTGCTTCACCAAAAAGCAAAATAGATGATCCAAATGTAAACTCCATCTCTTCCAAACTTCCATCTACTGCAAGATCTCCAGAGGTTGCAGGTGATGCAGCTCCACCTCCACCACCTCCACCGGGTGCTGGTGGTGAGCCAGACGAGCAACTGCTAGTATCAAACGACGCGCAATCAGAAGCACACGCTAACGTTCCAGAATCAAATCCCTGAGTTACACATGTTTGGCTATTCAAATTATTTCCGTCACACGTCTCAAGCGGATCACGAAAACCATCACCGCAGTAATAGGCAAACGAGGAACCTGACTCAACTTCATACGAAGTTCCTGTCACGCTCCCAACAAGCGGCTCAACAGCACCATCAACCTGATAGGAAGTCCCTGTCAAAGTGTCATGGCTAGAAAAAACGTTTGCATCTGGATTGAGCTGATAGGTTGTCCCTGTAATCGCCCCCACGCTCATTGGCATAGCTACGATCAAGGTTGCAATCGTCAATGTGATAATGGATTTCATAATCTTTTTTTGAATCTCGTGGGTTATCCCTCCAACAAACCTTCCCCATTAGGGTTGTAGCCATTCTCTACCTCTGATCCGTCATCATAACCATCACCATCTGTGTCTGCATTTTCAGGATCAGTCCCCCATGTATTTGTTTCATCATGATCGCTCAAACCATCACCATCTGTATCAATGTCCGCATCTACTTCAGCTTCGGTCTCAGTCGTAGTTTCTGTCACATCCTCAGTTTCAGCCTCGTCATAGGTGAGCAAATCTGTGTAAGCGATAGTGTGAAGCACATTCCACTCCATGTCCGTTGAAGGCATGGTTGCGTACTTCTGCCCAAAAAGCTCAAGCGCATCCTCTTCTGCTTGAACATCGCGAGGGTCTCCCTGACACCCGCCGTAGGCAATGCAGTGAAGAGCCTGCCAATCGTTCCCATTTGATGGCATGCGCGCATAAAACGCGCCAAAGTAAACAAGAGCTTGTGCCTCAAGCTCTGCATCTGTATTCTCACCAAGGCCATGCTCAGTGTCAGTTGTGTCTGTATCAGTGTCATCTGTGTCACCTGTCACATCAAAGTCAGCATCCCCATCAGAAAAATAATCCAGTCCAATTGTTGCAACCTCACCACCAGAAACAGTAATGGTCGATTGTCCCAAACTGGAAGTATCTAGCTTTTCCTCACCATCATTGATGAGCATTGAGTCATCATCAACATTTATCTCCACGGTCCCAGAACGGAAGGCGTGAAAATTGAGCGTGAAAAGCGTTCCTGAATAATCAATTTGATCTCCGAATTTATATGCACCAACACTAAGCTCTCCGCTTGTGTTGTCTCCCCAATTCGAAGGGAGTGCATAAGGGAATAAATCACCCCTCTCATACGAAATAATCTCCATCACACTTGCATCAAAGCTCAGATTAAGTCGCGCAGTATCAATCGATTCACCGTTTGGGGTGAAAAGGACATCTACAGAAAAACTGTCTCCAGTTTCAACAGAAGTGCTGTGAGGAGACAGCCAAAGAGTGGACGAGCCGCTTGCGTGAACAGGTTGCAAACCAAAACTCGATACGAAAATAAGAAGTCCCAAAAAGAGGACGGCGAACTTCTTCATAAGAAAAAATTACGGCGGATTAGTCGGGACTATTTTGGAGAGCCCCTTGGGAGCAGTAACCGACAACGACCCTCTTCAACAACTGCCAAGCAACTGGGATTGCTGGCGCTGCCTGAAGAAGGTTGTGGGTGCGTCGAAACTTATTCAAAGTATAGCAAAAAAATGAGTGTTTTTCGATGCAAACTGTGTATAAATCAAGTGATATTTTTGGTTAAAAAACTGTGCAAAAAGCAAAAACAGATACCATACAAAAAACCTGATATAATAACCGCGTATGAGCAAGGAGGAACGCATAAGCAAACACATCAAGCAAGAGCCTGGCCTTGCATTCATCCCCGATTTTCTTGAGAGCTTCCCGAAAGCGGAGCTTTTTCTTGTTGGAGGAGCTGTTCGCGATGCCATTGTTGGACGAAAAATGAAAGAACTAGACTTTGACTTTGTTGTGCGAGGTGTAGAAGCACAAACGCTTCATGACTGGTTTAAAACCAAAGGGCACATCGACTTAGTTGGGAGAGATTTTGGAGTATTCAAGTTCATGCCAGAAGGCTTCAGTACAGACAACCTGCAATTCATCGATATTGCTCTCCCTCGCACCGAAGCTGCGCGCCCTGACAACGTTGGTGGCTACAAAGAATTCGACATCCAGTCTGACCCCAACCTCTCGATCGAAGATGATCTTTCGCGGCGCGACTTCACAATCAATGCGCTGGCATTTAATGTGCGGACAAGTGAACTCGTTGACCCATTCAATGGTCAACTCGATATTGAAAAGCGTCTCATTCGAACAGTCGGAAATCCACACGAACGCTTCTCAGAAGACATGTCTCGCATCCTACGCGCCATGCGCTTTGCAACAGAGCTCCGTTTTGAAATAGAAGCAGAAACACTTTCTTCTGTTAGACAACTCGCTGAGCGCGTAAACAATGAACGAGAAAAAAACAACAATCTCGAATACATCATCCCAAGAGAAACCCTCGGATCAGAACTTGGAAAAGCCTTCGAACGCAACCCAAGTGGAGCTGTTGATTGGATGATGAAAACAAAGCTCATGCACGCACTTTTCCCCAAAATTCAACAAATTATTGACGTTGATTCAACCTATATTTTACCAATGCACCAGCTCAAAGAAGGTTGTCTCATGATCACAATGACCCTTCTGCTGCGTGCTATCGAACCTGAGAAAATAGAATCTACACTGGTACGTGTTGGCATGAACACTCTCCCACGCGACTCCTCACGCAGGCTCGATATTCACATGGTGCACTGGATTATCACGCGACTGCACCCACCAATCACTCCAGAAGACGTCGCTCAAATGCCTGCAGCTGAATTTGAAAAATACTTTTTCAACAACAACGGAAGGCACATGCTAAAAATCCTCAACTTCCTCGGCCACGCTGAAGTTGGAGTAGCAGCACGCGACCGCAAGCGCTCCATTGAAGCCAGATGGCTCATTGAACCTGGTGAAACAATACCTCCCCTACTCTCAGGAGACGATGTTCTCAAAGCAGGTATTGAACAAGGACCAAAGGTGAGAAAAATCCTGGAAGACTGCCGCAGTCGACAACTCGACGGCGAGCTGATGACAAGAGAGGCAGCAAAAACCTGGCTAAAAACCCGCACATAACAAAAACTCCCGAATCACTTCGGGAGTTTTTGGTAGGTCCGAGGGGATTTGAACCTCTGACCTCCACAATGTCAATGTAGCACCCTAACCAATCTCGACGCCCTGACCAACAACGTCAGGGGTCGGGACCCCGACACCAAAGGTTGAATGAGTATGGCCAGATTGATGCTGCTCAAGCCTGCGGGATAAATCACTTGTGCTACCTATGTAAAAACGCCCACTATTCTCTTCTTGTAAAAAATATATCCATGCCATACATGCACATAATAACAAAAGTGCAGAACAAGAAAATACACCAATATAAACTGGTGTATTTTCTGGTGCGCGTATCTGGATTTGAACCAGAGACCTCCACAATGTCAATGTGGCACTCTAACCAACTGAGCTATACGCGCATATTCATTTATCGAACAAAAGTATAAGCCACCTCTTACATCACGTCAATCCTTGCCCTAAAAAAACTGACTCCCTCCTCCAACCTGCTTGTCTTGCTCCCTTGCCTCTTCTTCCTCTTCATCATGCAGCACAAGCCACGGCTTTGTATGCGACTTTGAAAGTGCCATGATTATGAACCCACCAAGCGCAAGCACGGCAGCACCCAGCATAAACGCACCAAACACCCCAGCGAACCCGCACGCAAAAACCGATGTAACCACCTCTGCTCTTGTTGTAGCTTCAACAAGACATGAATCAACAGCTTCTTGCGAGTAAGACAAACCTAGAACAGAAGCTGCAACTCCACACACAAATGCCAAAATACTAAACAAACAACTAAACCGAACCTTTTTTATACGCCCAAGCCGCAAAATTGCAATCACAGCAAAAAACACTCCTCCCAAAACCCAATACACCAAAAACCAAAGGATTGCTAAAAAGGCTGAAAATGAGGTAAAAGATATGTCCATACAGGTATGAAGGGATTATATCAGCCCCACCTTACCCCGTCACTGAGAGATTGACTAATAAGGGTGATATACTATAGTAAGCAACCACAAGATACGGGCCTGTAGCTCAGTGGTTAGAGCGCGAAGCTTATACCTTCGTGGTCGATGGTTCAAATCCATCCAGGCCCACCAAACAAACATATGCCTTTTATCCTGTTAGGAATTGCCTTGCTCATCACCAGCATCCTGCTGCTGCGCTGGGCAATCAAAAGCCAAGACAAAGAATTGATCGTTGGATTCAACGCTCTTCTTGTCGCAGCTGTCATCATGATCGTCTTTTTCGGCATCTTCTATAATGTGCTCGTACCATAATCTTCTATGCCTGAAATAATTGTCCCAGAAGCTGCCAATGACTTGCGCATTGATACATATCTTGCCACAGAGCTTGAGCTCTCGCGCTCGCAAATTCAAAAACTTATCAAAGCAGGAGAAATAACGTTGTCTGATTCGTCTGTTCGCCCCAACGCAAAAGTCGAATCCGGAGACGTGATTTTTTATCCAGAAACAGAAGTTCCTACAACAACAAAAACTGGACCCGCCCCCATTCTTGATGTTCTCTACGAAGACGATAATGTCATGGTAATCAACAAACCAGCAGGTCTTATCGTTCACCAAGCTGCACCCACAGACCAAGACCCAAATGTCGTAGATGCCCTACTTGAACTTCACCCAGAGATCGCAGAAGTGGGAGACGATCCCACCAGACCAGGAATCGTTCATCGCCTAGACAAAGATGTTTCAGGAGTCATGGTGGTTGCAAAAACTCAAGAAGCTTTTGAAGATCTAAAAGATCAATTTCAAGAACGCTCAATCGAAAAAGAATACATCGCCCTTGTCTACGGATCACTTCCAAAAGATTTCGACACAATAAAAACAAACATATCTCGCTCAAGATCACGCGGACGCATGGTTTCAAGACCAATGTCACAGGACGGAAAGGAATCAATCACTGAATACTCCGTCATCGAGCGCCTCCCAACTACCACACATGTACGCGTGCGCATCCACACCGGACGAACCCATCAAATCCGCGTGCACTTCCACGCACTCGGTTACCCCCTCGTCGGCGACAAGCTCTACAAATTGAAAAAGATGAAATTCCGCACACTCGAGCTTGACCGCATCTTCCTCCACGCCCGTCGACTCGGCTTCAACCTTCTTGATGGAACAAGAAAAATCATCGAAGTCGATCTTCCACCAGAACTCCACAATCTTCTAAGACAACTCAAGTCCTAAGTATGATCATCACACTCACTGGCCTTCCTGGAGCCGGCAAATCAACCATCGCAACCTTGCTCTCAGAGCAACTCAACATGCCTTGGTACTCCATTGGTGACCTGAGAGGCAAAATGGCAGAAGAACGAGGTATGACCATAGACCAACTCAATGCACTCGGAGAACACGACGCCTCAACCGACAACAGCGTTGATGAGTACCAAACCAAACTTGGTCAAACTGAGGACAACTTTATTGTGGATGGGCGCCTCTCATGGCACTTCATTCCAAGCTCATTCAAAATCTTCCTTGACGTCGATGAAGACCATGCTGCTGAGCGTATTTTTCACGCCTCAAAAGAAGGCCTAAGACCCGATGAAGACCCGTACGAAACCCCAGAAGACGTACGCAAAACAATTGAAGCGCGCCTGGCATCAGACCAGAAGAGATACCACAAGTACTACAACATCAACTACCTAGATCGAGACAATTACGACCTCATAATCGACACAAGCACCAAAACCCCCGAAGAAATCGTAAAAATCATCAAAGAAGCCATAAGCCGTTGACAAAAACGGCTTTTTTGTTTATGATTGCGCCACATTAAGCACTTATCTAAGAACACTGATTGCCCGCTGTGGTGATGTGGTCCGCTAGGAAGTGACATAAGAAATGACTATGTCAGACGAAAACACAAAGGCTCCTGAGGAGCAAAAGGAAGAAAAGGCTCCTGAGATCACTCAAGAAGAGCCAACCACAACCGAGGAGACTCCGGTTGAAGAAGCAAAGGAAGCTCCTGCCGAAGAAACTCCTGAAGAGGAAACCAAGAGCGAGCCAGAGAACCCTGGTCACGCCTACAAAGCAAAGCTTGTAGACTTCGATGATCTTAAAACCGGACAAACTGTCCGTGTCCACGAGCTCATCAAAGACATCTCCTCAAAGGGAGAAGAGCGAGAGCGCATCCAGGTATTTGAAGGAATGATCCTTGCATTCGGTGGTAAAGGCATTACACGAACCATCACTGTGCGAAAGGTCAACAAAGGATTCGGTGTAGAAAAAATTTACCCGATCAACTCACCTGTTGTTGCAAAAATCGAACTCGTAAAGAGCGCAAGGGTGCGACAAGCAAAGCTTGGATACCTCAAAAACCTCAAGAAACGATTTAAACGAAAGCTCAAGGAAACCCACACAGAACTCGGAAAACAATCAAAGAAAAAGAAGCGGTAATCTATCAAAAAACACAACCCAAACAGGTTGTGTTTTGTATTAGAAAAGCCTAACCCCGAAAGATTAGGCAGCGACCTTGAGCTCCCTGATGATGAGCTGCTCACGGTCAGGACCCACACCGATCATGGTGACAGGCACCCCTGTCATCTGTTCGATTGTGCGGATGTAGAACTGAGCGTTCTGCGGGAGATCACCGAACGTGCGGCACCCCGTGATGTCCTCCTCCCAACCAGGAAGCTCCTGGTAGAGCGGCTCGCACGATTCCATCAGCTCGGTCGTGAGCGTGGCGTGATCACCAACCCTATCCATGTGGGCAAACCGCTGAAGATCCGAGCCAGCCATCTTGTAGCCCACGCAAACCTTCAGAGCCCCCAGGCCCGAGAGCACATCCAGCTTGGTGATGCACAACTCGCGAACCCCGCCCACACGCACACTGTAACGCAGCGCGAACAGATCGAGCCACCCACAGTCACGCGGACGTCCTGTGGTCGAGCCGTACTCGTGACCACGATCACGCAGCTCCTGACCCACCTCATCGTCGAGCTTGGTCGGGAACGGACCCGCACCCACTCGCGTAAGGTACGCCTTGGCCACAGCGATCACACGATCGAACTCGTAGACCCCCATGGACTGGGAAATACCACCCAGGGTCGTGGACGAAGACGTGCAGAACGGATTGGTTCCGTTCATCAAGTCGAGCAGGACACCTTGCGCACCCTCGAACAGAACATCCTTCCCCTCAGCCATGGAGCGCTGGAGGATCTCGCGTGTGTCCCCACGATGCATGTAGAGCACCTTGGCCCGCTTCATCACCCACGCCACCGTCTCATCGAGCGTCATGGGCACGATCTCAGACCCGTCGAACTCCTTACACCGCGAGTTGTAGTACTCACCATGCTCGAGTGCGCGACGAATCGCAGCCTCGCTCTTGAGATCACGGATCTTCAGACCACGACGCGCAACCATGTCCTCGTAGCACGGACCGATCCCACGATGAGTGGTCCCGATCTTATCCTTGCCCAACCGAGACTCACGCAGCTGGTCGATCTGCTTGTGAAGCGGAAGCACAACAGGGGCATTGAAATCGAGCACGACCTGAGCACCACGCTCAGTCGCAAGCACGAGTTCTTCGTAGACCACCTCCATGTCATGCGCCACGCCCGGCCCGGTCAGATTGAGAACACCCTTGCGGATGATCCCAGACGGAAGCACATGCAGAACGAACTTCGTATTGCCGACCCAGATGGTGTGGCCAGCATTGGCTCCACCATAGAATCGCACCACGATCTTGACGGCTCGAGCAAGCAGGTCAACGACCTTTCCCTTGCCCTCATCGCCCCATTGACCACCGAGCACCACGTCACGAGACACAGATCACCTCCTTGGTGAAAGCTCCTTTCAGAAGAAGAGCCACGAAGACCTTACCAACCCTCTATTTTTTAAGCAAGATTAAAGGTCTAGATCTAAAAAACACCACATGTTATACTTAACCCACGAAAACTGCACCCATTTATTTCGGCCGTTTTCAAAGAAAAGCACGACTCTCGTGGGGATTGTCGTGCTTTTTGCTTTACCAAAGTCAAACTTCCAAAGTTCAACGTTCAAAGCTAGGCTTCGACAAAAAGAAATACCCCGCCCTTGCGGACGAGGCTAGCCTCCGAGCTGAGGCGGAAATACATGCTCGAAGTGTGGTCGGTACCGATAGTCTCGAATGACCGTCGGTTCTTTGTTGTTGGGACCCCAGAACAGAACCCTGTGCCACAAAGGTCGCGGCTGCGAGAGTCTCTGCCAGTAGGTCCATGCCACCTGGTTGCTCAACAGCATCGAGCCGCCGTGAAAGAACGCGTTCGCATCCGATCCTGTGAGCAGGTCGTACGCCCACTCATGATCCTGTGCGTACACACGCACCTGATGATCGATCACACGAGGCACCACGAACAGCAGTGTGAGCAAACAGATGACAACACACCAGTCACCCACATTTCTCAGATATCTCATCTCACTCCTCCGGATTACCGCAATCCGTAGCGGGTCGAGAATGGCGCGTCACTCGACTCCGTACTCGGACACTCCTCTTGCACCACGCACTCGCAAGTGCATACCTCCTTCTCACGGAAGTAGACAAAGTAACCCGTGGTGGTTCCTTGACTGTCAGTGTTGTCGCTCGATATCGAAACGAGCTCAAGCTCGGAACGCTCTCGAAGAAACATCGAAAGCTTGTTCCCAAACGTGCTCTCGTCGCAGTTGAAGTAGTAGAGCCCATTGCCGTAATCGACAATGCCGCTGTCCGTACTGACCATAGCCAGATTGCTCGGATCACCAGCATCGTCACCCGGCGGGCACCCCACCAGAACAAATCCCAGCAGAACCACCAACATGATCACACGTCGCATGATCCCTCCTCTCTCTCGCATAAAACACGAGATCCGACTGTAGCTCAATCCCCCCTATTTGTCAACCACAAAACCACGCCCGAAGACGTAGTTTTGTGTGCTGTTTCTATCAGCTAATCTTTTAGATAGTCTTTACATCCTCACCAGATTCCACATGACTTCCTGATCCATAAGACCAAAGAGTTGTGGCATTCACCTCAACAATCCCGATGTTCCAGTCATCTCCGAAGATCTCACCGGCAGCAGTCTCAGAGGTAATCCAATGAAGTTTGTAATCAGATCCTACTACGTATACACGCGGTGAGGTCGCAGCCTTCACACGTGTTCCAGGAGCGAACTTGAGGTCACCCTCAAATTCGTAAACACTGAAGTATGCATCAATTGTTGCATCGCTTACTTCATTCATCTGGTCCCATGAACTAAACCATGAGAAGTAGACATTCTCGTCAGGAACAAGCCACATTTGGCTGCCACTAACAAGATATACGTCTGCAGATGAAGCTGATGTATACGCCTCAACATCAGCGCGCTCAAGGTCAAGAAGAGGAAGGAAAGTTACCTGATAGGTAGCTCCGTCATCTCCAACCCAGTAGGCATGATCAATATCGCTAAGGTAGACTGGCTCATCACCAAACCCAACGTTCATAAGAAACTTTGTTGTCTGGTTCTCATACCAAATGTCTCCATTAGCATCGATTCCAACAAGGATATCCTCGTTTGAATCGGTAACATGATAGGTTCGGGTTTCCCACTCACCAGTTGCAAATGTGTAAGAAACATACTCACCCGCATCATTCTGGAAGTAGATCGCATCACTCTCAAGGGTAAAACTACCGTAAAGAGCAACACCGAACTTTGACACACCTGAAAGATCACGAACATAAAGCCCGTTCTCATCATCGATGTATGCCATGTAATCTCCAATCGTCTGCACAGCCTCATCAGCTGAATCTGCAAACCATGAAAGATATGCGCCACCAGCCTCTACAGGAACCTCGTCAACTGACGGGTTATAACTGAAGAGCTGGTAGTTCTGGAAGTAGTACACTACGCCATCAGACGTAAAGTGTGCACCAAGAATCTCGCCTGGCTCCTCAGTCCAAGTCTCAGGAATCGCTTCCATCTGACGTGCGGTCTGATCAATAAGCCAGAGCTGCTCAAAGCCTCCAGAGAACTGGAACTTCACAAGAGCGAGTCCGTCTTGAACGTCCTCAATCTCCTGCCAAGGAGCAGTGAGAGTGTAAGTGAAGTCGTCGCGCTCATATCCGGTTTCAAGATCGAAAACAGAAAGCTGAGCCTCAACCTCACCTGTTCCATCCTCTGCTACGAGGACAGATGTATAAATCCGATCACCATCTGTAGCAAAGGTCATGAAAGAAAGATCAGAGTCATTTCGATCAATCACCATAAGCTCGCCAAGCGAACCTGTAGCTGGATCAAACTCATAGATCGTTCCCCAATCAACATTGTCTTCAGTTGGAACACGGAAGATGAATCGGTCATCCTGAGCAGTGTGCCAGAAGTCCGATGTGATAGTGTCACTAACACCCTCCACTGTGAGCTCCTGCCCATCAGAGAGAATGGTGACATCAACCAAGTTGCAGTTACCCTCGTCCTCACAAGCATCTGAAATCTCCGTCACAAACGTTACGTCTGCAAACTGATAAATCCCATCAGCATTGTCGAGCTCGAGGCGCTGAACCTGGTAAAAATCGTAATCCCAAGCAGCTTCAGCCATGGTGTTTGACCATTCCCCAGAATCTGCAAACGCAGAAGGAAGAAACGGACTCACCAAGACTGCAACTGCGATTGCAATCACGAGAGGTTTCTTAAGTGTTGTCATAGCTTTTTTGGCTGAAACGCCTTACTTTTTTACGCTAAACTAACGGCAAATATTAGCATAAATTGGTCATTTTGTCAAGCAGACATAAGACTTTTTGCACTAAAATTAGCACAAAACGAAGACCCCCGCCGCAAGGCTAAGGGGTCCGTATCGTTGGCTTACAAGCCTATTACTTGATTCCCATTGGGTCGTTCTGTGTGGTTGGGTTCCTGATGAATCAGGCCTTAAGGCACGCCCGTTAGGACTGTTTTGGCTTGTTTTGTTCCGGAAAAACCTCCGGTTGGGGCTGTGCCGCCAGTAGCGACACGAGATCGGGCAGTGGCTCACTAATGGAAGAGCCGAATCGTCACTTGCACCTCCATGCCATCATTGGCGGGGCGACGAGAGGGAGAGAGATCGGGTTGACGGGCATCAGAGCCCTACACGCCTACCCTGGACGCCAATGGCTCGCAGCCGGGCGCTTCTGCAGGACAGGAGAAGTAGTCTAGCACAAAATGACACTTTTGTCAACCATGCCAGACAGTAATCGAAAAGCCGCCAGCATCGTTGCTAGCGGCCGTATGGGACTTGGGTTCAGGTACCAGAGAACCTTCTTGTGGTCTCCACCCTGAACACATCGACCCCCTTCAAGGTCTCACACACACTCCCCACAAACTCCCTGTCGCGCTGCGGGAGGCTTTGCACCCCCTGAGACCTCTTGACGATCTCTTCGAGGAAGAACGAGGTGTTTCGCTGGTGGACATACATCGACTCAGCAGAGATCCTGATGATCCTGCTTTTGAATTCACCCAGCACCTCATCGAGCTCGAGGAGGGTTTCTTCCAGAAGCTGCAGGGTCTGAAGACCATCATCTCGGTTCGAATCCAGAACCTTGGTCCAGGACCAAAGCACATCAGAACTCGATCCCCGACAAAGCTCCAGTCCAACAGTCCGCTCAGGATCAGATCCAACTCGCTCGATCCTCAAGGTCCAGTTACCTTTTGGATCTGGATCACCACCCGCCTGCCTCAGTACCTGTAGGTTATCCTTGAGTGAACTCATCTTCTCGTCCTTCCTGCGCCATCTCTGCAGCGCGTGTCGAGAATCGAACCTAACACAAACACACCACCATGTCAATAGCAACAAACAAAAAAACGCGCACAGTGCACGCACGTTTTCTTATCGATTATTTCTGCTCAAGCCATTCTCTTGCATCTGGTACCGAGTCAAAAATCTTCATCACCCCTTTTCTCCCAACAAGATGCGCAATAAAATTCCCAAGAGCCTTAAGTGCAACACTCCCTCCAGCTACGGCAATATGCCCAAGCCTATCATCCTTACACATTTCAATGTACTTATCTCTTGCCGCATGAGCCGTGAACGTCACATTGTCCAAGCGCACAATATCGAAAAGCAAATTCATTTGCTCAAGCTCAGACTCATCAAGAATCTCTTTCACTGCATCATGCACATACCCAGCAAGCCACTCCTGCTGTTCACTATTCCCATCTTTTAAAAACTCAACAATAATCAAATCGTTTTCACGATTGATAGAAATGATTTCTTTTAACTCTTCCTGTGTAGGCTCTGTCATACACAAACCATTCTACACCAACCCGAAATCAAAAAACAGGCCATGCGACCTGTTTACTTCATACCAAAACGAGGTGAGCGAGAACCTGCTTGTGCCAGACGGTCGAGCGACCCCTACTTCAGCACATCTTTCAAATACCCTCCCGTAATACTCTCCTTTGCCTTCACAATCTCCTTTGGAGTCCCTTCTGCAACAACGATTCCACCCTTCATTCCACCTTCAGGCCCCATATCAATCACCCAATCAGCTCCCTTAATCACATCCAAATTGTGCTCAATGATCACAACCGTATTTCCCTTGTCTGCCAAAAGATGCAGTACACCAAGAAGTCGCTTAATGTCATCAAAGTGCAGTCCTGTTGTTGGCTCGTCCAAGATGTAAAGCGTGCGACCTGTTGCGCGACGAGAAAGCTCAGTTGCAAGCTTCACGCGCTGAGCCTCACCACCTGAAAGCGTGGTTGCTGGCTGTCCAAGCTTGATGTAGCCAAGACCAACTTCGTGAAGCACATTAAGCTTTTCAAAAATCGCTGACTGATCCGCAAAGAAGCGCCGTGCTTCCTCAACCGTCATAGCCAAGATGTCAGCAATGTTCTTTTGCTTGTAATGGATCTCAAGCGCCTCTGCGTTATAGCGCGTTCCACGACACTCAGGACATTCAACGTAAACGTCAGGCAAGAACTGCATCTCAATTCGTCGCATTCCTTCTCCACTACACGCCTCACAACGTCCGCCGCCTTTCACGTTAAAACTAAACTTCCCTGCATCAAACTTCCGCATCTTTGCCTCAGGCACCTCTGTAAACAAATCTCGAATCGCCGTAAACACTCCTGTGTACGTTGCTGGATTCGATCGTGGCGTGCGCCCAATCGGAGACTGATCCACAGCAACCACCTTATCAATATTCTCAACCCCCTTAATAGCCTTGTGCTCACCAGGATAGGTCTTTGCGCGATAGAACTTCTTTGAAAGCGCCTTCCCCAAAATATCAAGGATGAGCGTAGACTTCCCAGAACCAGACACACCTGTCACGCACACAAGCTTTCCAAGAGGAATATCAACATCAATGTTGCGCAAGTTAAAAGCATTTGCACCCTCAACGGTAATCTTCTTTCCACTTCCCTTTCGATATTTCTTTGGAAGCGGGATACTCTTTTTTCCAGTCATGTACTGACCAGTGAGCGAGTCTTTGTTGTTTTTAATCTCATCAGTCGTTCCTTCTGCAACCACCTGCCCACCATACTCTCCTGCTCCAGGGCCGATATCAAACACATAATCAGCAGCCTGAATCATTGCCTCATCATGCTCCACAACAATCACAGAGTTTCCAAACTCCTTAAGCTTCTGAATCGTCTCAATAAGCCGATCATTGTCTCGCGGGTGAAGCCCAATCGACGGCTCATCCAAAATATAAATCACCCCAGAAAGTTGAGACCCAAGCTGTGTTGCAAGTCGCACACGCTGAGACTCACCACCTGAAAGCGTCATTGCACTTCGATCAAGCGTGAGGTACCCAAGTCCAACCTGTGTGAGCTGCTTAATACGCGCGCGCACTTCCTTTGAAACACGATCAACCACAAGCTGCTCATCATCCGTCAGCTTCACCTCTTCAGTTCCAAGCGTTGCAAAAAGCTCTCCAACATCCTCAACCGGCATATTCACAACATCAGCAATCGACTTGTCATGAATGGTAATAGCAAGCACTTCTGGTTTAAGACGATGCCCTTTACAGGCAGGACAAGTCATGCGACGCATAAAGCCCTCAAGCTCACTGCGCACATACTCACTATCTGTCTCACGGTACTTCTGCTCAAGCTGAGCCAAAATACCAGGAAATGTCTCGGTCTTTCCGTTTAGCGTATATTCCTCATCCCCTGTTCCGTAAAGCACGATATCAAGCTTTGCCTTTGCAACTTTATCAATCGACTTATTCATTGGCACACGATGCTTCTTTCCAACAAGCTCCAACATTCGCTGATAACTCGTTTGATTTCCCGCAATGCGCGTCCACGGACGAATAGCTCCTTCTGCAAACGTAAGCCTCTTGTTTGGAATAACAAGATCTGGTTCAAGCACAAGCTTCTCTCCAAGCCCCATACATTCGGTGCAAGCACCAAACGGTGAGTTGAAAGAAAACAAACGTGGCTCTGGTTTTGGGAGATTCAGGTTGCATGCTCCGCACATGAAACTCTGCGAAAGTGTAAACTCATCTCCATTTTCATCATTCACAACCGTAACAAACCCATTCCCGTAATCAAGCGCCTTCTTCACCTGCTGCGTTACCTGCTCTGTTGAATGCTCCACACCTCCAGCGAGTTCAAAAATAAGCACATCAACATCATGAGGCTTCTTCTTGTCTCGACGAATATTCATCCCCTCTTCTGTATCAGTGACCAAACCGTCAAAACGAATGCGAGTGAACCCAGCATTAAGCGCAGCCTTAAGCACATGCTTATGCTCACCCTTTTGCTGATGCACCATTGGAGCAAAAAGCTGAATCGCATCCTCTCCAAGCTGCGCCTCAACCTTCTCTACAATACTTGCAATCGTCTGCTCACGAACAACCTGACCACAGCCAGGACAATGAGGACGACCAGCGCGCGCAAAAAGCACACGCAGAAAATCATAAATCTCCGTCACGGTACCCACAGTAGAACGAGGGTTGTGTGACGAAGATTTTTGGTCAATAGCAATCGTTGGTGAGAGCCCAAGGATCTCATCAACATCTGGTTTATCTTGTAGCTCTAAAAATTGTCGAGCATAACTCGAAAGCGACTCCATGTAGCGTCGCTGCCCCTCAGCAAACACTGTGTCAAAAGCAATGGATGACTTTCCTGATCCTGATAGTCCAGTAACTACGACAAGCTTGTTCTTTGGAATATCAACGTCGATATTTTTCAAGTTGTGCACGCGGGCACCTCGAACCGAAATGAAATCTGATGATGACATAAGAAAAAAGGCTGAAGAACAAATGCGCTCCCGAGCCTATCATGTTTTCTTCTTATCGTCAACGATTGGATCTACCCAATACAAAAACAGGGCTCTTCGACCCTGTTATTTAACCTTTACTCCATACCTATCTAAATAATCACTAGTTCCTCCATTAGCTTTTGAGCCAGAATTCACACAGTCATACTTTAATGAAAAATCTCCAAGACCAGCCACTAAAAACGCCCCTGCCTCAACAGCAACACAACTTTCCTCAGGCGGATGCGCATTACAAGGATCATCTTCACACAACGTCTTCAAATCCATTTCTGTAGGAAATATTGAAGGCTCCAGATCGTCCATTTTAAATGACTTGTACCCCGTTGTTACCTCTACGGAATCATAGTCTCTACACGATCTCACATTTGGACAATCAAGTTTGTACTCCGCACAAACACCATCAATGACAGCCTCTGCTGTTTCAGCAGCAATTTTCGCCCCCTCGGCTGCAGCAAGAAATGGCCCTGCAACAGGAACAAGTCCCCATCCATACATCTTGAACGCATCAGTCCAACCAACAATCGCTTTTGGATTTTGTGTTTTAAAACACTCATTACGTTGATCAAGAACCTGATGTCCTCCAAATGATCTCTGGGTGTCTGCAAGAGAAAAAGAGTCACACACGGACGAAGAGGCTTTTATAGGAGTGTCTTGCCCCGCAATAATATCCGTACATCTTGCGCACTGCGCATCAGCACCAGAACCCACACACCGATAAACATCATCTCCCTTTTTCTGACAATAATCATAGGTACACGTCGATCCCTCAATCATGTCATTTCCTTCCCAATCTTTATCTACCTTAGCAACAGACCCACACTCCTTTCCGTTTGAATGCTCAGAAAGTATATAAGGCTTCCCACCCTGTGGCGGAGGTGAATTCGAGTTAAAAGGTGAAATGAGTGGTGCACCATAATACGTATGATAAACCGTGCTTCCCCACTCTCCAGTCAAATACCCACAACTGCTTGTTGGATCCACAAGCTGAACCTGTCGAATCATCGGGAACTTTGGCACTGTTAAATTAAGCAGATTCGGATTAACGGTATGCAAAATGAGCCAAGTGCTAAAAAGAAGCACAAGTCCTACTACTGCATTTTTGATTCGCTTTTTCGCATTTGCTGTATCACCATGCCCAGCCGCAACCGCATACTGCAAACCACCAATCATGATAAACACAATCGCAATAAACCCAGCTATCCCAACAAGCCAAGTATATGCAGTATTTATGTACTCTCCATAATCGTTTGTTGAAGTCAAGTTCCCCACCTGGACCTGAAGAGTTGTTTTCTCACCCGCAGTCGCTGGATAACAATAGTACCAACCAGGCAGACATTCGGGTGGTTGAAACTTTGTATCAAGCTCTCCCCCCTGCCCCTCACAACTGCCATCCTTTCCATCTTTCCCTGGAGCAAAACAAAGTGGATTCATTGATGGAAGCTGAGTAGTGTCAAACGCACAAACATTCACCGTAGAATCAGCAGCACGGCAAAGATCATAACAGTCAGAGCTGACAACTTTCGTTTTAGCATCAGGGTATTGCGTTGCCCCCTGCCCCTCAACAGAGCAATAACAATCACATGTCCGCTCCTCCGCACTCACAACCTGGGCAAAAGAAAAAAACACCAGCGCTGTCACAAACAACACTGCTGCAATTTTGAAAACGTTTATTGTGCGCGTGTTCATCATAGCTCTTCCTGAGCCGCCAGAGCTTGTGCCATAAGATCAAGCACCTCTGCTGGAATCGCTCCTGGAATGCGGTTGCCGTTAATAAAGAAGGTTGGTGTTCCGCGCACACCAGCTTCTGTTCCAGCTTCAAAATCCTCCATCACCTCGTTTTCCATTTCACCGGACTCAAGACAGGACCTGAACTTAACAATATCAATATTGAGCTGCTCAGCCAGCAAGTAAAGCTCTTCCTCATCTAAGTCGCTTTGGTTCTGATAAAGCTTGTCATGATACTCCCAAAACTTTCCCTGCGCATGCGCACACTCCCCTGCCTGAGCAGCAAGAAGGGCGATTGGGTGCAGCTCAAGAATTGGAAAATCGCGATACACGTAATACACATCGTCTGGATATGTCGCTGCTAGTTCACGCAGTGTTGTGCTTGTCTCCTTTGAGTATGGACACCCAAAATCTGCAAACTCCACAATCGTCATTGGCGCCCCAAGCTTTCCAAGCGAAGGGTCATCTGCTGAAACCACATCAATCTCACCTTCAGGAAGCGAATTACTTGTCAGTGATGCGTTTGTTGAAAACGCACCAACGGATTGCAAATCCAAATCATCTGTTTTCCCTGTCTTGATAGCGTCCACATAAAAGAGCACACGAAAAACAAAAAGGCCTGCCACCACAAGCATGACAATAGTTACGATCGTTGCGAGCCAATTACGATCTTTGTGAATCTGCGCGTCAGTTTTCATAATTCGTCCTCAATGTATAAAAAGTATATCATAGGGAGAGGTAATCAAACACGTTTATGGACACAGATCATGCACAGCAAAAAGAAGAAGCGCGATCAAAACGCCGCAGCAAGAAAAAGAACCCAAAAATGGCCATGCATGGCAAAGGCATGAAACGCTTTGCTTCTAAAGGAAAGAAGACCTCCTAACCATTGACGTTTCTCGCTAAAAATGATACCCTCCGGACGTTATATGAACATCGAACTTATCCTCAATATCGCCCAAATGATCCTTGCTGTACTACTTGTAGTATCAATTATGCTGCAATCACAGGGGGCAGGACTGGGCGCAGCCTTTGGTGGAGGTGGAAACACCTTTCGAACCAAACGCGGAGCTGAGAAAAAAATCTTCCAGCTCACAATTGTCTTTTCAATTCTTTTCTTTGGCATTGCTCTTGCGAATGTCCTCATCTAGCACTCTGTGCCTGACATACGCACGTTTTTAAAATCGCTAAAGAAGAAACCGGTCAACAAGACAAAAGACCTGACCATGCGCCAGGTCCTTTCCGTCTCAAACAACCGGTTGTTTCCGTCGCTTCGACAATGGAAACAGCTTCCAAAAATCCTCACATCAAAAGAACGGTTCACTCTTAAGGGTGCAACCCTGCTGATCCTTCTCTCTCTGATCTCAATGATCGGAGTATTTGCTCTTGAGCACCGAGTAGAAATTCCAGCTGTTGGAGGTGAATACACAGAAGGTCTCATTGGAGAACCGCAATTTATCAATCCGCTTTACGCATCAGCCAACAATGCTGACGAAGACCTCACAAAACTTGTATTCTCTGGCCTGCTCAAGTGGGATGCAGAAAATGGTTTTGTAACAGATCTAGCATCGTCTTACACAACCAACGAGGACGGAACAATCTACACACTCAACATTCGAGACAACGCCCGATTCCATGACGGCGAAGAAGTTCGAGCTCGGGACGTGCTTTTCACAATCAACGCCATACAAAACCCATCGTACCGATCCCCACTTGCAGCACAATTTGATGGTGTATCAGTTGTCCAAGAAGATGATAAAACCATCTCCTTTATCTTGGACGAACCCTTCACACCATTTGAGCAGTATCTAACCGTGGGAATCATGCCAGCAAGCCATTGGGCTGAAATCCTGCCTCAGAGCGTGCCACTCGCAGCACTGAACCTACAACCAATTGGATCAGGTCCTTACAAATTCAAAGAATTTTCAAAAGACAAAAACGGGAGCATTCACTCCTACACACTCGAGCGCAACTCAGACTACTATGCAGGCGCACCACTCCTTGAAACACTGAACTTTAAATTCTATTCAGACGCACTGTCTGGGACGCAAGCACTCGAGGACAAACATGTTGAAGGCGTGAGCCTGGTTGACTACTCGCAAATTGAAAGCGTGCGCGAAAATAAAAATGTCCAGCTCATCCAGCCGCTCATGCCGCGTCTGGTCACGCTATATTTCAATGAACAAACAAATCTCATTCTCACAGACATCATTGTCCGAAGAGCAATCACACAAGGAATTGACACCCAAACACTTAAGACCACGCTCTTTGGTGAAAATGGCGTTGTCGCAAGCGGACCGCTTGTTACCGGAATGATTGGATTCACCCAACGAGAATCCCTATTCAACCAGAGTGCGGCAAACATGGCGCTGGATGAATCAGGCTACGATAAGCAATCCTACGGTGAAGCACGTCTTGTGAAAGCAGATCTTGCAGACGAAATCCGCAAGCTCCAAGGTGAAGAAGAGACTGAGACAGCAGAAGAAGCAGAGGAAGAGGAAACGGATAACACAAACGCAGACGAAGAAACAATCGATGAGGAAACCTCAGCTGATGAAGAGACGGTGGAAACCACCGAAGAAACACCAGCCCCTCAGGCAACAAATGACCCAACCCTTTCTTTTACACTCACAACCACAGCAAGCGCAGAACTTGAAGCTGCAGCTAAGCTTATCAAAACTGACCTGGCAGAAATCGGCATAGAGATCGAAATCCTAACCGTCCCAGCAGAACTCTTCTACACAGAAGTTATTGAACCAAGAAACTTCGAGATCCTTCTCACTCCTGTCATGCTTGGAGCTGACTCAGATGTGTACTCATACTGGCACTCTTCCCAAATTGACACCGGACTCAATCTTGCTGGATACGAAAACGAAGACGTGGACACGCTGCTTGATGAAGCTCGCACTGAAACCGACAAAGACGTCCGTGCAGAAAAGTATGCACAGTTCCAAGAACTTGTTACAGCAGACATGCCTGCCGTATTCCTCTATCAATCCCCATACAGCTACGCTGCTGCAGAGAAAATCAAAAACGTTGTAATCAACACCATCATCAACCCCGCAGATCGATTCAGAGCAATCAACATGTGGTACAGTAAAACAAAGAAGGGGCTCAAGTAACATGATTTTTTCCGTCCCGCTAAACCTTAGCGGGGTCAAAAAGATCACGTCGAGAGAGAAGAGAGTAACGCACATTCACAACTGAAGACATAACCCAAAACTTATCAAACCCGATGTAAATCGGGGTATTCAAATTTATGGTTACAAAAAAACCCACACGACGCAAAGCGTCTGGCGGGTCTGGGAAAAAGCCAAGCAAGGCAAAAAAACAAACGTCCAAATACAAAGGACGCGTTTTTCGTGCAAAAAAGAAACCTTCAAAAGGTAAAAAGGCTGTCCAGACTCGAACAAAGACGATTCGCGCACCAGGAGGAGAAAAACTCCGTATTATTATGCTTGGAGGATGCGAAGAAGTTGGTCGAAACTGCACGCTACTTGAATACAAAAACGACATCATCTTCATCGACATGGGACTCGAGTTCCCAGAAGAAAGCATGCCAGGAGTGGACTACATCATTCCAAACATGAAGTACCTCAAGGGAAAGGAAAAGAACATTCGAGGAGTTGTCATCACTCACGGTCACTACGACCACATCGGTGCCATCCCTCACACCATTCCAGAAATCGGCAACCCGCCGGTCTACACCCTCCCTCTCACAGCAGCGATCGTAAAACGTCGCCAAGAGGACTTCCACACCAAAAAGCTCGACATCAAAGTCACACAACTCAATGATGTCCTAAAGCTCGGTGCCTTCACGGTTTCGTTCTTCCACCTCAACCACAACATCCCTGACTCTGTTGGAACAGTTGTTGAGACACCTGTTGGAACCATCATTCACACAGGTGACTGGAAGTTCGACTTCCACCCTGCTGGAGAAGAGCACCCAGACTTCCAACGCATGGCAGAACTCGGGAAAAAAGGCGTCCTTGCACTTATGGGAGACTCAACAAACTCCAATAAGGAAGGACACCAAATCTCTGAAAAAGTCATTGCAGAGGAAATTACAGGCATCATCGACAATGCTGAAGGTCGCGTCATCATCGGAACATTCGCTTCCCTGATCGCACGCGTGAAACAAATCATTGAAATCTCAGAATCACTTGGAAAGAAAGTAGCAATCGACGGCTACTCCATGCGCACCAACGTAGAGATCGCAAAAGAAATTGGCTTTATCAAATGCAACAAGTCCACCTTGATCAAGCCAGAGCAAATGGATAGCTACGACGATAAAAAAGTTGTCCTCATCTGCACCGGAGCACAAGGTGAAGCACGAGCCGCACTCAACCGCATTGCAAACGGCGAACACAAAAGCGTTTCCATCCGACCGACTGACACCGTGATCTTTTCTTCATCAGTCATCCCAGGAAACGAAGCCGCTGTGCAACGCCTCATGGACACCGTGTACCGCAAGCGAGCAAAAGTCATCCACTACCAAGTCATGGACGTTCATGCTGGAGGACATGCAAAGAAAGAAGACATCAAGCTCATGCTTGCGCTTATCAAACCAAAGTACTACATCCCAATCGAAGGAAACCACTTCCTGCTCCGCGAAAACGCAGGCGTGGCTTACTCAATGGGATGGGATGAAGACCATGTGTTCATTCCAGACAACGGACAGGTGATGGAGTTCTGGAAAGGTGGTGCACGCAAGACACAAGAAAAAGTACCAACTGATTACGTCTTCGTAGACGGACTCGGTGTAGGAGACGTCTCTCAAGTCGTGCTCCGCGACCGAAAACTCTTGGCTGAAGAAGGAATGGTTGTCGTGATCGTTCAAGTTGAAAAGAGAACCGGTAAGCTCATCGGAAGCCCAGATATCATCTCTCGAGGATTCATCTACATGAAGGAGCACCAAGAGCTCATCAAGCAGACCCGAGACCGCGTAAAGAAACTCGTGGTCGACAAGGATCCAAAATCTGCCGCAGACACAAAATACATCCGCGACCAGATCCGAGACAAAATTGGAACGTTCCTCTTCAAAAAGACCGAACGCCGCCCAATGGTCCTTCCAGTGATCATCGAGGTATAAACATGTGAATTCACTTCGTACCTACGAAATAAATTCACCAAAACATACAAAAACACCCCATTTCCCGGGGTGTTTTTGTATTATACACCCCCACCCCACCCTGTCATCCTGGAGGAGTCTTTGTTGACTGAAGGATCCCACACAAAGCAAGAAATTCTGCAATGAGCAGCTTCAAGCTGTTTCCTGGAGGGGATCCTTCGCTTCGCTCAGGATGACAATTTTTGTGAGGGTTGTGTTTTTGCCACTTTCCCCCACTTTCTTTATACTACCCCCATATGCAACGAGTACTCACAGCCCTGCAACCATCGGGCGTTCTCCATATTGGAAACTATTTTGGCGCTATTGAGCCAATGGTATCGCTTCAGGACACAAGCGAGAACTTTTTGTTTGCCGTGGACTACCACGCAATCACGGTCCCACAAGACCCAGAAGAGCTTCGCAAAAACCTCCTGTTCGCCACAGCAACCTACCTAGCCGCTGGCATTGACCCAGAAAAGACCGTGCTCTTCCAGCAATCACTGGTCCCACAGCACACCGAGCTTGGCTGGGTGCTCAACTGCCTCACGTACATGGGCGAACTTGAGCGCATGACACAGTTCAAAGACAAAGCGCGCGGCAAAGGCGAATCTGTCTCTGTTGGACTCTTTGATTACCCTGTGCTCATGGCAGCCGACATCCTTCTCTACGACACAGAAGTTGTCCCAGTTGGACACGATCAAAAGCAGCACCTTGAGCTCGCACGAGACCTAGCACAGCGCTTTAACAAACGCTTCGGAGAGACATTTGTTGTACCAAAACCAGAGATCCGAAAAACAGGCGCGCGCATCATGGCGCTCGACAACCCAGACAACAAAATGTCCAAGTCAGCTGAGAGCGCAAAGAGCTACATCTCTCTGATGGATGACGAAGCAACTGTGCTCAAGAAGATTAAGTCCGCTGTCACTGACTCAGAAGGCACAATCAAATTCAATCCCGAGCGTCTCGGAGTCGCAAATCTCATGAGCATCTACTCCCTTGTCACAGACAAGACGCTCGAAGAGATCGAGACCATGTACGAAGGTAAAGGCTACGGCGACTTCAAAACAGACCTGGCAGCTAACATCACTGCATACCTGACCCCGCTCCAAGAAAAAGTAAACGCACTCATGGCTGAACCTGAAAAACTCACAACCATTCTCGAGCAAGGCGCAGCAAAAGCCTGCGAGCTTGCAGAAGCAAAAATGAAAGATGTGAGAAAGAAAATCGGAGTTGCTCTTTAGTCAAAAAGACCAAAAACCCGCCAGAAGGTGGGTTTTTAGGTTGACAAAAGTGCCAAAACGTGCTATGGTAGTTAACCAAAACTGAACAACCCTGAAACGAACAACTCTCTGCACAACATGCAGATGAAAGGACGCTGTGAGAACTCTCAAAGCCCTCGGAATCGGATCCTTCATCCTGATGATCGCCGCCATCTTCGTCATGGTCGCTGGCCAGCGGTACGGCATGTACCGCGTCGGTGCCTCGAGCCTGATCGACAACCCCCACCACCTCCAGACCACGGGAGGCTGGTACTCGATCTCCGGTGACAGCCCCCGCGTCACCAAGGTGCTCGGCTGCTACTACGTCAGCACCATCGACACCCGCCCTCACTCCCGCAACAGCCGCCGCGCCTGGGAGGCCCGAGGCTGGATGATCGACGACGACCTCAAGGTCATCCTCGACAACCAGATCGCGGAGCAGAAGATGGCCGACAACAACCCCTAGCCCCCAACGGACCCCGTCCGCGAACGAGCCCTGCTGCTCGCGCGGCGGGGTTATTTCGTTTAGCAACCCCCATGGAGATGGCGACCTGAAGGCCTCGACGGCCTGACAGGTCGCAGCCCCCACCACCCCTCCCAAAGGCCCAGGACGTCAAACGGCCGTTCGAGGTATTGTGAGAAAAATCACGAGGTGGTGGTCGTCTATCCTGCGAGACGGCCCGGCTCCGCCTCGTTATTTTTCTCACAATACCTCGTGGCCGCCCCAAGCCCCCGCAGAAAGATCCGAGCGAAAACGCAACCAGACAAAGGCGAAGGAATGACGAAAGAAGGAAGGAAAGAAAAAAGGAAGGCAAAAAGAATTAGAAAAGCACCACGCCTGTGCGCAGTGCCCCGTATCCCTTTACCGGGAGAAAACGAGTTTGAACTCGAAGTGTTCGTTTGTCGCGTCCTCAACGCATGCCTGCTGAATCATCAGGAAGCTTTCCTCCAGATCAGTCTGCCCAACATGCCTAACAGCTCGCTGATAAGCCTGGTTGCAGGCATCGACGTCCACCCTCCGGATCGTATCCACCTTGACCGTGACGTCCTTCGTGGACCAAACCTCCTCAGGCGCAACTGGAGCCATGTTGAAGCTCCCAAGGTACCCATTCGTGCGACCGCAACTCTCGTCCGCGCACATCTGAAAACCGATCGCTGTCTGCTTGGGATCATCCTCAACGAGCTCGATGGAAGGAGCACCCGCAGGCGATCCTGTCAGGCGATAGTCAGCAATGTGACCGTTGCTCACGATCCCATCTATGGGACGACCCGTCCAGACGAACACACCAGGACGAGGAACATCGTTGATGATCAGTGCCGCGCGAACCGGAGAGCGGCGCTCATCCAGCTGGAGCAATGCTCGCAGTGTAACCTCTTGATCATGCCTGTTGACGGTCTTGTACTTGATCAGAAGCTCATCGCCCGCGAGTGTGATCCGCTCGTAGTCACTCAACTCGAGCACAACAACCTCTTCCCGCGCGCTCTTGAGCGTAATTCGACCAGTTTCCCAGTCGATCTTGGCTATACTCGCCTCGTGATCATACGCCCAGGTGTCCACGCGCCTGTCAAAGATGTCGCTGGTGTAAACCTGATAGGTCACACCGCGAAACCCCTCATGCTCGACATCTTCGACCGCAGCCAAGTCATCCTTGGCATCGATCTTACCATCGCAGTCGTTGTCCACGCCATCGACCCACTCCGGAGCCTGAGGATGCACAAAGGGGTTGTGATCATCGCAGTCACCATCAGCCCTACGAGCCCCGTCCTTGTCCAGGTCCTGATAGAGTGTGCCCTCATCCACGATTCCGTCGCAGTCGTTGTCGATTTCGTCGCCTCGGACTCCGCCTTCGGTGCTCACTCCCTCGCGCGCACCAGGATGGACGTGATCGTTTGTGTCGTCACAGTCGCCAGGAAGGAGGTCAGGTGTCCGGCACTTCTCTTCGTGCTCGCAGTAGCCGTCACCATCGTCGTCAGTTTCGACTCCGTTGTTGTCTGCAATCCCATCGCAGTCGTTATCCACGGTGAGGCGTTTGAAGAAATGAGCATTTTCGAAGGCAGTGATGAATTCTGACAGCGTAACATCCCCGACGGTGTAGTCGATGCCTTTTTCGATTTCAACTCGTATGACAACCACGTCTTCCTTGATACTCTCGGATTCGCACACTCCTTCTTCGTTGCAGAAGATGGGGTGGTGAATCTCGTTTGCACCCGGGTGCACGAACTTGTCTTCGTCATTGCAGTCGCCAGGCTTTGCATCTTCGTCCGTGCACCGGTCCACAGCTGCGCAGTATCCATCGCCGTCGTTGTCGTGATGGATGGTGCCTTCGTCCGTGTATCGGTCACAGTCATTGTTGATGCCGTCGCCGTGCATGCCGTCCTTGTAGACCTCGCCTTCGGGCGCGTCAGGGTAGATGCCAGGGTTGGTGTCATCGCAATCGCCAGGCTTGATCTTCTCGCTCGAGCATCGACGTTCGCAGTAGCCATCGCCATCATCATCAGACCGCTCTGTGTCTTCGTCGACTTTGCCATCGCAGTCGTTGTCGACACCAATTCCCATGTCCTTGTAATCACGACGGAAGACCTCAGGAGCACCTGGGTAGACGTCCTTGTCCTCGTCATTGCAGTCGTTGGGCTCGGCATCATCGCGACACTGGACTTCGTACTCACAAAAGCCGTCACCGTCGTTGTCCACGTCGATGGCGCCTTCGTCAGTCACTCCGTCGCAGTCGTTGTCGACACCATCACCAAAGAATGGCGTGTGCTCGGTGGGTTCCTCGAGGGCGTTGGGGTGAACGAACTTGTCTTCGTCGTTGCAATCCCCGATCTTGAGATCCTCAGACTCACACGACTCCTCGTGTGAGCAGAACCCATCGCCGTCGCGGTCTACCTTGAGCAGAGCGATTTCTTCTGCGCTGCGGTCGTTGTCGACTCCTTTGGGGAAAAAAGTGCTTACAACCAATGCAAGCAGAGCACCGACCCCAATGATCGCAGCAATTCTGATTAGCCATTCTTGTGCAGATGGACTCATGTGAAAGAGCTCCTTGCTTTGGAGTTGAAGATTCGCAAGACAAACGACTTTGTCACAAAATCCCCATTATGTCAATAGAAAACAAAGCTGTGACAACACCCTTCAACCAAACAAGAGCGAAGCTATGGTGCGATAAAGAATTTTCGAGGTGGTGGTCATCTAGACAGCGCGATGGCCCGGCTCCGCCGAGAAAACTCTTTATTGCACCATGGCGAGCGTATTAGAAAACACCCGCAGTTGCCTACGAGTGCTCGTTATCCTCCGAAGAAGCTCGCTCGAGCTCGGTCTTGTTCCATTCGGCCCGAGCTACCCAGACCCGACATTCCCACATGCGTTCGCATTGGTTCAGTCGATGAAAGATGTTCTCAATGTCCACTGGCCCCTTCCCAGGAACCTTGACATCGATCATGTCGAGTTCGCATGAGATTCCCATCTCTGCCATGGCACGCTCGAGCTCGACCTTGCGAACCCCCATCGCGATCATGCGTGCGGAAAGTTCCTCACACATGGCATCGAGCTCCTTGATCTTGTCCTGAGCCTGATCGAAGTAACGCTTAGCCATGAAGAACCAGTCACGCGCCTTTTCAGCTCGCTGCTTGGCCTCAAAATACCACAGCTGCTCATTCTGACGCTCCCCCTCACGAAGAAGCTGCCGCGCGCGAGCGTAGAACTGCATTCCCAGTTCATGAAGCTGCCGCAGCTTTTGGTTAGCATGCCGCTTCTCTGCAGCATCCACGCACCTCCGAGCAGCCACTGTGGCATCGAGAAGGACTGCGTACGCAGCACTTGCCTCCCGAAGCTTGTCAGCAGCATCTTGCTTGGCAGTCTCGAGCCCCTTGACCTGCTTCCCAAGCCGCTCCACCAGAACCCGCAGATCCTGACAAGCCACCAAGACCTCAGGAAAAAGTGAAGCGCGCCCACCGATCATGTCGAGAACCTTGTCAGCCGCAGCCACAGCACGCTCCTGGGTCACACGTGGATCATGCATTGGATCCATCTTGATTCCCGCAGGAACTTCGATCGTGTCGTAGATCACATCTTCTTCTACGAGCTCTGCTGCGTGCAGAAGCTCGTCATAGCGCTCATTGTCGAGTCGCTCCACCTCAACGAGCTCTTCGAGTCGCTTCTCGAGCGCGATCGGATCCGTCGTGCGCAGCTCATCGAGCTCACGCCAAAACCGATCCTCGTTGGCATCCACACGCAGGAGCGGATGCGAGAACCACCTCAGTGAAATCCTCTTGCTCTGCGCATTATTGAACATCTCCATGGCCCACTGCCGTGAGTAGAGCTCGCGCACTGGTGTCTCAACCACACGAACAAGCTCTTGCACCCTCTTCCACCGAGGACGCGCAAGGTTAAGCGCGTGCGAACTGCCAGAAACGAAAGTCTTTGGCCACACCGCAACACGAAATTCTTCCTTACTCATCAAAAGCTTCTTTGAACCAAGATGCTCGGTACCGAACACGAACTCCTCGTCCATCTTCCGAAAGGCACGCTGAAGCGAGCCTGGCTTCCACCATCGTGCTTGCTCTGCCAGGCCGCGACAATGCATGTGCAGCATCCGCATGCCTGCATTCGTGACAAGAACCCGATCGAGCACCTGAGCAGCCTGACGATATACCTCGCTGGTCTCCTTGCCTAGATCCGCAAGCAAATCTACACCTGCGCGTTCAGAGAACTCAGCCCTGTACACACTCGAAGCAAAGCGAACTTCGCTCTCACGCTTTTTCAGAAGACTCTCGAACTCTTGCTTGAGCTCAGAGAACCACTTGCGTCGCATGGAGATCAGCAATGCGCCAACCACTGCGAGCACAGAACCGATCATCATTGCAGCAACCCAGATCGCATCGATCTCGCCCGGATTGGTTGTTTGCGCCGCAGCAGGCGCGATTGCCATCATGGCAAGGATAAAGCTCGTCATGGCTTTCTCACTCGGTTGAAGAGAACATTTCCTTGAGCACCAAAGTACTCCGGACCAAAAACTTAGCGTTTTAAGCCCTTTTTGTCAATTGAAAAGACGCCCTCGAAAGGACGTCAGTAGCGCCAGGAAGACCGACGCTTGGGCTCGTGGTTGTGCTGGTTCATCACGATCCAGACCGACAGGATCAGGCACCCAAGAGCACTGAGTGCATACGTTAGAATGGTGACCCACAGAGGCGGCGAGACCTTCACAAGCGAGAAATCCTCGAACTCCTTACGCTCCCAGTCCTGCTCAACCTGCGAGATCATGTAGTCGACGTGACGAACCAACTCCAGGCGACCGTACTCATGTGCGTCATCCTCGATATTCCTCTTGAGATCCTCACGCTCGGTCCAGGAAACCACCCGAGACCAAGTCACGTTCCCCTGCGAATCGACCCCGATCAGAGAGATGAGTTCGTTCTTGTTCCCACCGCTCAGATACTGCTCTTGCCAGTACCCAGCCTCCTCTGGCTGATTCCGAAACACCATCACGAACATCCGAACCTGGTGCTTGCGCCCAAGCTTGGCATTCGCCTCACTGAGCTTGAACTCAGCCATGTCCGCATCTGAGCCACTGACTCCAAGCACTGACCTCTGCTTGTAGTTCTCGAGAATGGGCGGATAGTCGTAGAGACTGTACCGAGCCTTGACCTCGTCTGTGACCTCTTCCCACTTGATCAGATCGTTCTTGCCTTGCACACGATTCTCGTACGCATGCTTGGTGGTGACCGGGACGAATGTCTCGGGATTCTTGTCCCACTGCACATAGTACCGATCACCGTCGATCGTATGGAAGTCACGATCCAAATCGATGAACATGGGCTCCCCCCAGAGCTTCACCAACTCATCGAACTGCGCCTTGCTGATCGTGGTCTCGATGCCATTGGAATCCGTGACAACCGAATGGACGGGGATATGCTTCACGTCGTACGGATGCTCATCGCCGATGTATTGCTGCGTTGTGCAGCTGTACGTTGACCCATCCGCGTTGGTGCATGTCGACGCAACTGTGATGTACTCGGGGTGTTGGCACGGAACACGCTTGTTCCAGGCCTGGTTGTGGGCGCCAGAGACACCCCAACCGCCCCAGAACTCCCAATCCTGCACACTGACACGCTCAGACGTAAACTTGCCCAGCAGAATGATCGCGAGCACCGGAATGAACGGAAGCAAATACTCCCAGAACACGGTCCGACGCTGGTACTTGAGATACAGAATGAACGCGCAGGCGATCGGAACCGCAAGAGCTCCCCAAATCTCCATGATTTCCTCCGGTTTGCTTTGCTCTCAGTAAAAAAGCCAAGAACAAAACCTATCAGCAGTTACTCATTTTGTCAAGATTTCCAACCAAAAAAACCTCACAATGTGAGATTTTTTTGGTGTCCCAGGAAATGTCTGTAAGCCGAATTTTGTCTGCCTGCACCGACTAGTGCAGGGAGATGGCAATCTATCTAGGCCCCCTATTGCTAAAGGGCTCGAGCGAGCTACCAAATTTGCTCTTACACCAGAGAGGGTTTACCACGCACCCATGTCACCACGGGGCGAAACACGTAGCCAAACCTGACCTCGTGTTACTTTTCACCTTTCATCCCACCGAAGTGGAATTAGTATAGTCTCTGTGGCACTTTCCCTAGGCTTTGATGCGGCTGGGAAGCGGAATTCCAACCCCTCAACGCGCACCTTATACCTGGTCACCGTTAGTGACTCCCCTTTTCGCCCCGCTTTGCAGAGGGACGGGTGTTCGGACTTTCCTCGAACTCCACAAGGGAGCTCGTAGCCATCCAACATTCCTGAGACGCCAAAAGCTTAACAGAAAAAACCCACTTTGTCAATCCCCACACCTCGCCGTCTCCCCTATTTCTCTGCTACAATACGATTACTATGAAACGATCAGAACTTGCATTCACACTTGGCCTCGTGCCAATGGATCTCCTTGCGCTTTTTGCGGCTGCAACAGCGGCATTCTACGCACGTTTTCACCCAATATTTACCGAGATTCGTCCAATCATCTTTGACCTACGTATCGAAGGATACCTCAAAGTTGTCGTGCCCATGGTGATCCTGTTTATCATTGTGTTTGCACTCTCAGGCCTCTACACCACACAACGCAAAGCTATTGCAAAAGAACTCACACGAGTTGCTCTTGCCTGCTCTGCTTCCATGGCAATGGTATTTGCTGTCTCATTCTTCTCGCTTATTCTCTTTGAATCTCGATTCATTGCCTTGGCTGCCTGGGCATTCTCAATCATCTTTGTCTGCATCACCCGCCTCGTTGTGCGAGGTCTCCAGCGATCTCTGCTCAAGCTCGGAGTTGGTGTACGTCGCGTGGTCATCATCGGAGAAACACCAACAGCAGAAGCGTTAGTAGAAGAATTCAGAAACAAAAAACGTCTCGGTTTCCATGTTGTCACCCAATTCAAAACATTCAATAAAACCGTTGCGCAGCGTCTCACAAAAATGAAACGCGAAGACAAAGTCGATGAAATCCTTCTTGCTGACCCAGAACTCCCACGTAAAAAAACCATGGAGATCATCGCTTTCTCAGACACGGTACATCTAAACTTCCGTTTCAGCGCAGACCTTTTCACAGCAGCAGTGGGCAGATCCATCATTCACACCTATGCAGGTGTCCCTGTGATCGAGGTGCAAAAAACCCCACTCGATGGCTGGGGAGCAATCTACAAACGACTCTTTGATATTTTCGGTAGCCTCTTCCTGATCCTTATCACCTCACCGATCATGATCGCAACCGCAGTCGCAATCAAACTCGACTCAAAGGGACCAATCTTTTTCTCAAAACTCGACAACGGATCAAAAGCCGTGCGCGTAGGCCAAGGCGGACGCCTGTTTCACTACTTCAAGTTCAGGTCAATGCATCCCGGCACACACCAGCAGCGCTACAAAAAGCTTGCAAAGCAAGACGCTCGAAAAGGCACACCTCTTGTAAAAATCAAAAACGACCCACGCGTCACCGCTGTTGGAGGCTTTATCCGTATATTCTCCATTGACGAACTCCCAGAATTCTTCCTAGTCCTTATCGGAAAAATGTCACTTGTAGGTCCACGCCCCCACCTCCCAGAAGAAGTCCGCAAGTACAAAGACGAACACCGCAAAGTCCTCACCATAAAACCTGGTATCACAGGCATGGCACAAATCTCAGGACGAGCAGACCTAGACTTCGACGATGAAGTAAAACTCGACGTCTACTACATAGAACACTGGTCCCCCTGGCTAGACCTCTACATCCTACTCAAGACCCCCCTAGTAGTCCTCTTCCGAAAAGGAGCATACTAAAAAAGAAAAAATCGGCCACAGCCGATTTTTGATTTGCCCCCCTTCACACAAACAAGAGCGCAGCTGTGGTGTAAATAATTGACACAAGGTGGTGGTGCCCCCTGCGATATCGGGCGCCCGGCTCCGCCCGCAGTTGCCCCTACCCCAACCAAGAGCGAAGCTGTGATGCTGAAATAAGTTTCTGAGGTGGTGGTCGTCTATACTGTGAGACGGCCCGGCTCCGCCCGCAAAAGCACCTTCACACAAACAAGAGCGCAGCTGTGGTGTAAATAATTGACACAAGGTGGTGGTGCCCCCTGCGATATCGGGCGCCCGGCTCCGCCTTGTGTCAATTATTTACACCACAGCAAGCGACATTGACAAAACCCCATTTTTTGCCTATTATTTCAAACCTTGTTAGGATTCTCATACAGTATGAAACTAGCGCTTGTACACGACTATTTAATGCAAGACGGAGGTGCAGAAAAGGTGTTGGACGTATTCCAAGGACTATGGCCAGCAGCCCCAACCTACACCCTGTTTTTTGATCCAAAAAAAGTCCCAACCTTTGCCGGTCGGGATATTCGCACATCATTTTTACAACGCATCCCCTTTGCCATGCGCAAGTACCAGTGGCTCCTCACACTCATGCCACTTGCAACAGAACGCATGGATGTCATTCCTTACGATGTTGTCCTGTCTTCAACCAGCGCATTTGCAAAAGGCATTATCACAAACGAGAACGCAATACACATCTGTTACTGTCACACCCCTACCCGCTACCTGTGGTCTGACACACATAGCTACGTTGAGGAACTTCGCGTACCACGCCTTGTCAAAGCCATTCTCCCGCCAGTCCTTTCTCGACTGCGTATGTGGGACAAGCACGCCGCAGACCGCGTAGATCTTTTCATTGCAAACTCACAGACCGTAAAAAACCGAATCAAAAAATACTACAGGCGCAACGCAACAGTCATCCACCCCCCCGTCGACACACACAGATTCTCAATCTCAAACAAACCAAAAGAATACTTCCTCACAGGAGGTCGTCTCGTCGCCTACAAACGCTATGACATGGTTGTGGAGGCCGCAAACAGAACAGGTATCCCCCTCAAGATCTTTGGATCAGGACCGATCGAAAAAGACTTGCGAAAAATGGCAAAGTCGAACGTAGAATTTCTCGGTCGCGTAAGTGACAAAGAGCAAGCCAAACTCTACGCAAACGCAAAAGCCTTTATTCACCCTCAAGAAGAAGACTTTGGAATCACACCCGTTGAATCCATGGCAGCAGGCCGCCCGGTTATTGCCTACCGAAAAGGCGGCGCAACAGAGACTGTTCAAGAAGGACTCTCGGGTCAATTCATTGACGAACAATCCTGGGAAGAACTTGCAGATCACATGATTCGATTCGACGAAAAAGATTACTTCCCGCCCGCCATCAAAAACTACGCAGAAAAATTCTCTCGCAAACGCTTCGAGCAAGAAATGCGAGACTTTGTCTCAAAACACTTCACAAACCACCGAGAGTAATCTGTTTATGTGAATACTTTGTGAGGTGGTGGTGCCCCCTGCGATATTGGGCGCCCGGCTCCGACGAATATAGTATTTACATAAACAGATTACGATCAATCCTATGCGCATCCTGGTCGACATCAGACATTTAGCACATCCAAATCCTTCGGGCGTGGGAGAATACACCATCGAACTTCTCCGCGCTCTTTTTCAGTTGGACACAAAAAACCACTACACCCTCTTTTCAACCGGTCGAAAAAAACCAGATCTCAACAAGCTTTTCCCAAACAAGACAGATCGCGTTGAACACAAACATGTTTCAATCCCAAACAAACTTCTCAATGCCCGCATGTCTTCCTTGGGTCACCCAACCATCAACTGGTTAATAAAACAGGAAATTGACCTAATTTTCCTTCCAAATCTAAACATCGCTCCACTTCCACAAGGCATCCCTGTAGTCATGACAGCACATGACCTATCCTGGAAAATCTTCCCGGAATTTTTTTCAACAAAGATGCAAGCCTGGCACAAGGCAGCAAAACCAAAAGAGCTTTTCAGACGCGTCGACCATTTTTGTGTCCCATCAACTTGCACCAAGCAAGACCTTAATCGACTCTTTAACATCGATCCCGACAGTATTCACGTAATCCCACACGGCGTACACCCACGCTACAACTCAGGTATGCAAGCCCGGGACCACGGCGTACGCTCTCGCTACAAACTCCCAAAACACTTTGCACTCTTTCTTGGAACACTCGAGCCACGCAAAAACATCGTCGCTCTCATCGAGGGAGTAAAAGAATATCGTGAAATGACCGGCGATGATCTACATCTTGTTCTTGCAGGAAAATGGGGATGGCGCTCACGAACTATCAAGAAACGTCTTTACAAACGCGATGTAAAATCATGGGTGCATCTCGTTGGCTATGTAGAAAAAGAAAATCTTCCTGCCCTGATCAGATCTGCGCAGGTGCTTACCTGGCCATCCATATACGAAGGGTTTGGGCTCCCAGTCCTGGAAGCTATGGCTTGCAAAACACCCGTGATCACAACAAACACATCCTCTCTTCCAGAACTTACAAAGGGAGCAGCTATTCACATTGACCCTTACAACTCAACAGATATTGCCTGCGCGCTAAAAGGCCTCCTTGGCTCAACCTCGCTCTCAAACAAACTTTCAGAGCAAGGAGAAAAAGTTGCTCAAACCTACACATGGGAGCAATCAGCACTGCAGACACTCCGCGTTTTTGAAGAGGCAAAAGAAAAACGCTAAAAATAAAGACTTTTTTTGTGGATATCCTGGGGACCGAACCAGGATTTTTTGCTATAATTGCAGTAGAAAATCATTGTCAGACAATTGGGGTCATTGGCAATGAAACCTGAGTATGAAGATTGGCATCGATTCAAGGATGTACGGTCCAACAGTGGGGGGTGGCGGTCTTGGAAGATACGTCGAGCAGCTTGTGGGAAAGCTACACACACTCGATTCCAAGAACCGCTATGTTTTGTTTCTCAAAGAAGAAAACTTTGCCGCCCCTCCAAGTGACATTGACAAAGTCTTGGCTGATATTCACTGGTACGGCCTAGCCGAGCAGCTCAAGCTCCCAAAAATCATTGACGCTCAAAACCTAGACCTTGTTCACTTCCCCCATTGGAATGTCCCCATTGGCATCAAGACTCCATTTGTCGTAACCATCCACGACTTAATTCTTCTTGAGCAACCACAATCCGCAAGGATCACAACACGGCACCCACTCATTTACAAAACAAAGTATCAATTGTTCAAGCGCGTACTAAAACACGCGCTCACCGCATCAGAAAAAATCATTGCCGTCTCCAACTACACAAAACGATCGATTCAAGCATTCTTTCCAGAAATCCCATCTAGCAAAATACAGGTTGTCTACGAAGGAATGACCGACCTAAGACCCGATCACTTCACATCAGAAAGCAACCGCTCAGAGCATCTCAAGCACATTCCTCCGCATGAACGCTACTTCCTCTACGTTGGAAATGCATACCCGCACAAAAATCTAGAATCGCTCCTACATGCATTCTCCTTCTTTCACAAACTTCACCCAGACATCCATCTCGTGCTTGCAGGCCGCTCTGATGTTTTCTACCAAAAACTTAAAAAAGAGCTGCAAGAAATCGATATTCCAGAATCCGTGGTCACATTCGTCATGAACCCAAGCGACCACGAACTCGCCCTGCTCTACCAGCACGCAACCGTTTACTTGTTCCCATCAAAATGCGAAGGATTTGGACTGCCACCACTTGAAGCCATGAGTTTTGGTGTGCCTGTCCTAGCCTCAAACACAAGCTGCCTCCCAGAAATCCTCGGACAAGCAGCGCTCTACTTCTCCCCTGACGACATCGAAGAGATGGTATGCGTCATGGAAAAAGTCATCAGCGACGACATGCTCCTGGATGAAATGTCTCGTCGTGGAAAAACACAAATCAAACAATATTCTTGGACCCAGATGGCCAAGGAAATCCAATCGATCTACGAATCCTGTGCCTAAGAAAAAAGCACAAACAAAAAAGAAAACTACGCGTCGCAAAAAACCTGCGATCATTCCTTCAATTACTTCGCAAACTCAGGGGTCTCAGCTCAAACGAGCTCTTTCGCGCCACAAAACACGCAAAGTAAAAACAGACCTGTTTGATCACGCCCTTCCTGTAAGCGCTCAATTCACAGGCGTGATGAATGCACATCACCTGCACGCACAACCAGACATCCAGCACGCCAGCGAGCATGCCTTGTCTCCGTTTGTGCTCTCTCTTAAACCCCACCACTTCATTGCCCCAACCAAACTTCTTGAAGAAGAATGGACATCTTATCGCGTAAATCTCCTCCACGGGCATGTTGGATCTCCTGCTCAAGCTGAAACCTATTCCCCAACACCATTTTCACAAACTGACCCCCTCTCAGACCTCGCTCTCTCACCAGAAGAAATGCGAGATCAACTCACTCAAGAACTTGTCCGAGAAAACGGGTGGACACGCCTTTCACTTCCAATCCAGAAAGCACGCCCTCTCAAACAAACAGCAACTCTTGCAACATCCACATTCTTCCTTCCAGAAGACTCCAAACATTTTGAAACATTCTCTTCAGAAAACTTTGTTCCTTCTCAAATTCCAGAAGACATTTTTGCTTACTTTGACCTACCAGAAGAAGAGGAAGCTCTGCCTGAATCAGAAGTAATAACGCTCGACACACTCGAACATGAACTACTCGAATTCGATGATGAAGACTACTTGGATGAAACCCCTGGAAAACGTTTTGTCATAAACTGGAAAGCTCTCCTTATCCTTCCAGGTGGATGGCAACGAACCCTGGTGAGCTTTGTGCTTCTTTCTTTTGCTATTGTTCTCCCCTTGCATGCCATGAATGTTGTTCAAGAACTCCGCGAAACAAAAACAGAGCTCGAAGTCACCGGACAAGCTGCTGTTTCCCTACTCTCAAGTGGAGCAGATGCGGCTCTTGATAGAAACACAGCCGTAGCCGCAGCATCGTTCAGTAAAGCCGGAGCAGAATTTGATTCAGCCTCACAAACCATCAATGACCTTGGGATCGGCGCAGCAACAATCCTCTCCGCGCTCCCTGTCGCAGGTGATGACTTTCGCACAGGAAAAGCCCTCATCACAGCCGGAGAAGAACTTGCGATTGCAGGTCAGCGTATTGCAGAAGGAATGCAAGCAGCAGAAAACGAACTTGACCCAACCCCAACATCCAGGTTGGCAATCCTAAACATTTACCTTGAATCAGCGCTCCCTCACCTGATGACCGCAAAGGAAGCTGTAGAAAAAATCGATGGAGCCATTCTCCCAACAGCGTACCAGGAGACCTTTGACACGCTCCAAACACAACTTCCAAACCTCATCACATCTGTTGAAGATTTTCTTTCTTTCTATGAAGTCATCAACATTGTACTCGGAGGTGACGGCGTCATGCGTTATCTGCTTATTTTCCAAAACAACACTGAGATCCGACCAACAGGAGGCTTTATCGGAAGCTTTGCTGAGCTGAAAATCAGAAATGGTGAAATTGAAGAAATGACCGTGCCTGGCGGCGGATCATACGACCTACAAGGATCAATGCGCACAACATTTGCAGCCCCAGAGCCGCTTCAAATCCTCAAATCAAAATGGGAGTTCCAAGACGGAAACTGGTTCCCTGACTTCCCAACATCCGCTCGCCAGCTCCTTCAGTTCTACGAAAACGCCGGAGGCCCAACAGTCGACGGAGTCATTGCTGTAAACGCAACCTATGTCGCAGAACTGATCGGACTTCTGGGATCCATTCAAATGCCAGAATACAACCGCATTATTGACGAAGAAAATTTCATCTTCGAAGCGCAACGCATTGTAGAGATTGAATACGACAAAGAAGAAAACAAACCAAAAGCCTTTATCGGCGACCTGGCTCCCCTGCTCCTAGAAAAGGCTCTTGAAAAAACTTCAGAAGATTTTCTAGATGTGCTCTCCTTTGCCGAGCAAGGCATGCTTGGAAAAGATGTGCAGCTCTATTTCAATAACGACGAGATCCAACGAAAAGTCCTAGAACGAGGCTGGGGTGGTTCTGTTATTCAAACAGACGGAGACTATCTCATGGTGGTTGATACCAATCTTGGAGGAGGAAAAACCGATGGTGTCATCGAGGAAGACGTGAACCTTGATGTAACAATTGCTAATGACGGTTCTATTACAAACACTGTCACCATCACACGCACACACCATGGAATCCAAGGACTGCTCTTCACAGGTGTAAACAACGTAGATTACTTGCGTATCTATGTCCCTAAGGGGAGCGAGCTTCTTGAAGCCAACGGCTTCACTGTGCCAGATGAGACACTGTTTGACCGACCAGAAGAAGGTTGGACCATAGACGATGACTTGATCTACGCCGCACTCTCCCAAGAGACAGACCCAGCCACCGGAACAAAAATCACACAAGAACATGGGAAGACCGTGTTTGGAAACTGGGTGCAAACAAAACCAGGCTCAAGCTCAACCATCACATTCACATACAAGCTTCCATTCACACTAAGCATGCTAAGCAGTGAGCCAACACTCATAGACAAAATCCAAGATCTCGTTGGCATCCCAGAAACAGACCAGTACTCACTGACCGTGCAAAAACAATCTGGAATCCTTGACCGAACAACAACAGTCAACTTTTCCGCACCTGATGCAATCAACCAAATCTGGACCTCTCACAAAGACGAAATCACATTTACAAACGCAACCGACGGTTTCTTTGCAACACTCTTTGAAGAGCAGCCGTAATGTATGAATAAAAAAACAACATCAAAAAAACGGAGGAACAAGCGTGAGATCAAAAAAGAACTTAGGTCCATCTACGTTGGCGCTGATGGAAAAATGCCAGACCTAAGCACCCTCACGCGAGATACTTCAGGATTGACTCGAACACTTCTTAAAGTCGTTGTTTTTTTGTTTGCCATCTCAGCGCTCGCCTGGGCAGGATTCTTTTTATTCACAAACGGATTATTCCAAGACAACGAATCTCTCACCCTCACGATTGACGGTCCTCAAACAGCTGTATCTGGAGAAGAAGTAAGCTACACCATCCGCTACGAAAACACAGGCAATGTCCCAGTCGCAGCCCTAAGCGCAAAGCTCAACTTCCCATCCACCTTCCACATCTACTCAACTATCCCAGAAACAACATCTGGCGAAGACGAGTGGACAATTGGATCCGTCACACCTGGTTCAGACGGAGCAATCACAGTAAACGGCGTCTTCCTCTCAGAAGTTCCAAGCTCCCAGCGCATTCAAGCACTGTTCAACTACAAACCAGCAAACTTTTCATCTGAATTTCAAGACCTGGTATCACAAAAAGTCGACATTGATGACTCAGTGGTTGCCCTGTCACTCTCTGGCCCAGAAAAAGCGTTGGCTGGAGACGAGGCAGAGTACATTATTAATTTGCAAAACATGAGCACTGACCCGGTTTACAACCTGCGCGTCACACCTGCTCTACCAATTGATTTTTCACTCACCACAACAGATCCAGAAATCCTAGAAGGAGAATCCTACTGGACAGTAGACGTTCTTGAACCAGGCGAACTCAAAGCGCTCAACATGAACGGCACCTACACCTCCACAGCATCTGGTGAGCAAACCGTTTCAGCATCCGTTGGCTTTGTTGATGAAAGTCTGGTACTCACACAAAGCTCAGAGAATGTTCTCACAGACATCCTCGGCGGTAGTGTAGGTTTTAGCCTGATTGTAAACGGATCAGCCTCAGACCAAACCGCAGAGGTCGGACAAATCCTCCGCCTCTCAATTGACTACGAAAACAACTCAGACCAAAGCATAAAAGACCTAAGCTTTGAACTTTCCATCACAGGTGACGGCGACCTCCCAATCGACTGGGAGAACGCAAGCATGAGCGATGGTCTGCTCTCAGGCAGCACCCTCACTTACAACTCAACAACCCACGAAGAACTTGCAGAACTCGCACCAACAGACGAAGGTGTCATCGATTTAAGTCTGCCAGTTTTTGACTCACTTACAGAAAACGCAACTGATTCATTCACCATCAATCTAAAAGCTGTACTCTCTGAAGTCGCAGGTATCTCAAGCGTTCGAGAGATTGATGTCACACCAATTGTCGTAAGTCTCAACTCAGACACAAGTGTTGGCGCACATGCCCGCTACTTCTCAACCGGAGGAACCTCAATTGGAACAGGCCCTCTCCCCCCAGTCGTTGGAGAAACAACAAGCTTCCGTGTGTATTGGAACATCAACAATGCTCTGCACGCACTCGACGATATCGAACTCATGACAACACTCCCACAAGATGTGACCTGGCTTGAAAATGCAGACAAAGACATCGGAGACATCACCTACGATGCAACAACAAGACAGGTGACCTGGACCGTATCAAAACTTCCTACCGATGTTGAAAGTGCTGGAGCCTGGTATGAAATCGCCGTAAACCCTGCCGAGCACGATGTGGGAACATTCATGAAGCTAACAAACACCACAAGCTTCACAGCAACAGACACAGTCACAAACACAGAACTCTCAGACACCCTCGACATCCTCACAACAGAGCTCTCTAACGATGACTTCGCCGCCGGTCTAGGGGTCGTGATGGAGGAATGATGTATGAACGACTCAAAAATGGAACAATTTTACGAAGAGTTTGCAGAAGAACACACAGACGAAGAACTTTATTGGAAAGAAAACCCTCAACCTGGAGGTTACCTCATGCCCCTTAGGGCAAAAACATTGTTAAAAAAAATCGAAGCCTCTATTCAGTCCCCTAATGACTCCATTGTTGATTTTGGATGTGGGGACGGTATCTTGTTAAAAAAAATCACAAAACCCTGCAAAAAGTTTGGTGTTGATATTTGTGACACACATATCCAAAGAGCACAAAACAATATCCCAAATGGAACGTTCAAAAAAATCGCTCCTGAATCACAAACGCCGTTTAAAACAAACTTGTTTGATGTTACAGTTTCATCAGAGGTGATCGAACATGTAAAAAATCCAAAACAATTTATTCAAGAACTTGTTCGAATCACGAAACCAGGAGGAACAATCATTGTCACAACCCCTTCAAAATTTGGCTTCCGTCCAGGCTCACTTACCTGGAAATGGAACATCATGGTGTGTGTTAATCGATTCTTTGACTGGGTTCCTTACAAACTTAAAACACTGATTAAAGGAAAAAGTATTTCAGAAGGAGTAGCAAAGGAATTTACAAACCATCACCACCTGCACATTTTTAGCGCAAGAAACCTTCGTAACTTTTTTCCAAAAAAAACTGTGACAAAAAGCCAGCTTTCAACATGCGGACTATACCTACCACCAATGAAAATCTGGAGTAGGCTAACCTATCATATTCCTTTGATAAAGAAACTGTACACATTGATGGATATCATGATCGGAAAAATCCCCTTCCTCAAACAGATCAATTGCACTCTCATACTGGTAGTAAAGAAAAAATAGAAACGAAAAAACCACTGATCAATATGATCGGTGGTTTTAAAAAGCAAGAGTCCCCACCCGACCGAAGTCAGATGGGGACCGTTCTCGCAACCTGTCTCCTGCCCCTACATGACTTGCAGGGCTTCAGCCGGCGGCGATCACGTCGCACACATCGGCGGCCCGAGGTGGGGCCAGAAGTATCAGATGTTGAGGGATGGGGGCTCGTACTCTTGTCCCCCTCAAAACGCAGCTGATTTTGGGCGCGCTCAGCCGAGCGCACAGCGTTCGAAGAACCAACATGGCTTTGGCATCGGACCTCGCAGGCGTCGTTGGGGGAGCGGGGCGGAGGAAGGGCACGGTCACCTTCCCCTCACCCCTGGTTGGAGGGACAGTCCATTTCGCAGCGCAGCAGCGCTCCCGGCCTCCCATGATCACACACCAGGAAGAAGCAGAAGGCGGGCCAGCGCTGAAGAGCTCGGTCGGCGGCGAAGCGTAGCAGGCAGGCCAAGGTCGGCCTCCTCTCGCTCCGGCGCGGGGCACGGCAACCAGTCGGAATCCCTTTCGGGCCACAACAGTTGGCGTGAGTAGCACATGCAGCTCTCGCAGCCAGACGGCAACATCGCCGACGGCCACGCTCAGCAGCCTGCATGCACCCAGATCTCGGCGCGGCTTAGGACTGTTTTGCTGGGTCTCCGTGACTCCCAGCTGACATGAACGCAAGGCATCTCGACGGCGACCAGGGAGGCCGCATCAGCGCCGAACCATGCGTCTTGCACCCAACCGTGTGGCCCATGGCAATGCCAAAAGGCGAAGCAGAGGTTGACGAGCAAGGATGCAAGGTATCACATTTGGGTGTTTTTGTCAACCCACTCACCTCAAAAACACCTATTTTCGACAAAAAAACGACATTTTACCAACCCTTACTGAGCGAAGCTGTGGTATTGCATGAGAATATGTGAGGTGGTGGTCGTCTATCCTTCGAGACGGCCCGGCTCCGCCGAACATATTCTCATGCAATACCATAGCGAGCGTATTAGAAAATCCCGAACATCTGTTCGGGACTCGTACCTTCTAAGCGTTGATGTCTGTCTGCATCCGAGGCCGCTTGAGAAAACCCTTCAACCTCTCGAAACCCTCCTTGGTGCTCACAGCGATCTTGATCGCATCACCAGCCGGAGTCAGCTCATCGATCAGAACCTGCTCACCACCTGGCACCACGACCAGCAGCTTGGAGCTGTCGACACGCTCGAGCATGTCAGCGACCACACGGACCATCTGGGCATCCGTCACCAGCACCATGAGCACGTCAGCAACCCCCAGCGCCAGATCCGGCAGCAGCACCAGCTCATCCGGGATCACCGGGGTGATGACATGGTTGGGGGTCGTGAGTTCGAACCGCTTGGCCGACAGAACCACCTCGGCCTGCCACCCCTGACTCACGATCGCGAGAACATGACGCGCACCACACACATCGAGCATGTAGTGATCGGGATACTCGTTGCTGCAACCAGGGAAACCACAGCACTGCATTCGCATCGACATGAGAACCTCCTTTCTCGTCTCGTGAAGAAATACACCCTACCCAAAAAAGCATCAATTGTCAACCCAAACCAAAAACCACCGAAAGTCTCGATGGTTTAAACGGATCGCCTAACTTTTCTCGCCAGCTCATACAATCGATATCGAAGCGGCTTCAAAATCACATCAAATGTCCCCGCGCTCTCCACATCCTCCCCACCAAACCCTCGCTTAAATCTACTTATTCCTTCCCAGGGATGATTCTCTGCGTTTGCTGGCGCAACCCCCCACCAATCGTACCACTGAAAACCTTTCTCCCTGGCGTCTTGTATAAGCCTCCAGTGCAACAGACTCGGAGCCATCAATTTTCGATATTCATGATCGCTTGCTCCATGTACATACGTACGCGTATCCCCAAAGTCATTCATAACCGTAGCAGCAACAGCCCTACCCTGAACAAACGCAGCTGCCAAAAACATCTTGCAGTCGCCATCTTTCAAAGAAGACAACTGCTTCTCATAATACTTTTTCGAGTGAAGTTTAAACCCACCCCGAGCTCCAGTTTTCTCAAAAAGCCCCCACACATCATCAAGCTCAACCCCCTCAATCCTAACCTCCACCTCCTTGCGCTCAGCAAGACGAATGTTATAACGCGTCTTATGATGCATTCCGGAAAGCAAATCTTCCTCACTCTTTGAAAGATCCAAAATACTTGTCACAGCTGGCTGAAGCTCAATGCTCTTCTTTGCCTCCACCTCAAGCTCTTCAGGCTCAATCCGAGCAAACATTGCCTCTCCACCAATCTCCCCCATCTTCCCAATCGGCCCTTTTGGTGCTGACCAATACTCACCAAACATCGGCACCTGCTTTCTAATCCAAAGCGTTTGCCCAATCACCTTACCCTCATGTTCTACTCGCTGCCTCTCAATCTTCTCACCAAGAACCTTCTGGAACCCCCCCCACTCCCAAGATTGTAAAAACCGACCCGATCGCGGGCCGTTTTCCAAAACAAAACTATTCCAATCTTTTCTGTTCATAATCATTTCACCATCCCCCTAAGAGCCGAGCGAATCCTTTCATCAGTAGTGTCTCCTTGAGCCGCAGCAATCGCAGCCTCTGCATCCCGCTTTTTATACCCAAGCCCAACAAGTGCGTCAACAGCGTCTGTGTCAAACGACTCCACTGGTTCATCATCCGCAAGAACACCCTTTAGTTCCAAAACGATTTTCTGTGCTGTCTTCTTTCCAACCCCAGACACATTTGTAAGAGCACTAAGATCTCCTTTCATGATAGTTGACCGCACCTGATCAACCGAATGCGAGAAAACAATCTTCTGTGCAATCTTTGGACCCACCCCTGAAATCGCAATAAGTTTCCAAAAAAGCTCAAGCTGATCAACACTTGAAAAACCAAACAGCTCGCGCTCATTATCACGAATCACCTCGTGCAGATACACTTCCACCTCACCCCGAAAATCATGAGTAGCGCTCTCAGGCAAAGAAACACGGTAGCCAATGCCTCCGTGCTTGATAATCAAATACCCATCTCCATGATAAAGAACCTCTCCCTGCAAATACGCCATCATACTACTCCCCCTGCTTAAATGTTTTCTTATAGTAAGCCAAGAACCTTCGCTCAATCTCCTGGTCAATTGTTTTCCCAAACTTTGGCATGTCCCCTTTGCCAATAATCCCCGAGTGAATACGCCGAAGCACTTTTCCAAACTCTGGCCCAGCCTCCATGCCAAGAAGGTCCATGAGCGCCACACCATCAAGCCCAACTGTTTTAAACACATTATTCCGTGCGCTCTTCTCTTTTTTCTCTCGATTCCGAATCTTCTCAGTCCGCATCATTGGTTCATACTGATGCTCGGACTCAAGCATGTTTACAATCGGCATAGCATCATGCCAGTACCCATGTACAGATAAAAGCTCTGATCCAAACACCGTATCAAGCAACATGCACCCCTGCATCAAATCAAGAAAATCATCACCATCCCATCCGCGCGCTCGCGCCAAGTGACGATAGCGTCGAATTCTCTCTGGCCGCACCTTAACAAAATCTTTTATAAACTCCATGTGATGCGTAATAAGATCTTCAAGTAAATCTAAATCTCTAGCTGGCAAATCATGCGCCTGACAAAATCTCTCAAGCAATTGCTCAAACACAGGTGTATGAATCTGCCGAGCATGATGCGGATACTTCACATCAATCTCATACGTCATGTAAAAATCACGCTGAAGCTCGCGTGCGCCATGCCCAGGATGTTGCTCTTCAAAATCCCGATAAAGCTCTAAGTACCTCTCTCGAAGCTGTGCGCGATCCGCATGAGACTTATGCGCATACTGATTCTCCTCCATGTTAAATCCTTGCTCCTCACCCCGGGAATGCTCTCGCGACCTAAACCGAATCGTAGACCACTTTGCAATATCATGCACAAGTGTGAACACCTCATAAAGCGCGGCTTGTTCCTTAATTGTCTCTTCAAGCTCTTCAATCTCCCCCTCATAGCCCTTGAGCCTACGGAACTCCTCAATATCAATAAGATGAACTTTCTCATCTACAATCGCATAAAGAGCCATGAGCATGCTGCGCAAATGATCGCGCATAAAAGGACCTTCAGCATGATACCGAACATCCTGAGGAGTGCGCAGCGAATCCATAAAAAGCGGTTCAGATTGGCTCGCGCTATCAAGCATCTGCTCTGCACGCAAATACAAATCCTTATCAGCACGAATACGCTTCACCACTTGGTCAAGATACTCTGTTTCTTTTTTCTCGTGCGTTGATTCAAATCTCCACATATCACCTTCTATTCTACGCCAAACCAAAAAGAGCTCCAAGTGAGCTCCCTTAAATGCCTAGGAATCGCCTCAATATCACATCCGCCTTATTTGCCACTCCTTTAAACTTCATGGACCCGTCAATAACCTCATGCGCATGCACCTGAAGCGGAACAACGATCTCCCGCTGCGCCGGAAGCGCAACACTTCTGTGATACTCAACATCATAATCAGGCTGACGCAAAAGCCGCCTCTCAAGCGCAGTCTCTTCATCAACATCAAGCCACAGCCTAAGATCAAACATGTTGCGTATACGTTCATCAGAAAAAAGCTGCAACCCCTCCGCAAGAATCACAGGTGCTGGCGTGTAAAGCATCTCCCCTGTTGCTGCGCAAAGCCTGCGATTATAAATAGGAACAAAAACCTCATTACCCTCACGAAGCTCTTTCAAAGCCTCAAGCACAGCATCCAGGTGTAAACTCTCAGGCAAATCCCAATGAGGTCGTCCATCCTCAAGCTTTGGGCAATCAACTGCATCCTTATAAAAATCATCTAACCTAAAACGCTTTACTCCTCCCTGCGCCTCCAAGTGATCTGCCAGCGTTGACTTCCCTGCCCCAGAAAGCCCAGCCAGTCCAATGAGAAAAGGTTTCATATCGACCTCAGTGTAACGCGATTGATTCAGAGTTTCAAGAATAGAAAAACCGAGCAGATGCCCGGTCTAGTGTCGCTCAGCGAGAATGGCATAGGTGACTGCCATCTGCTCGCCTGGCACTGTCGAGTCCCGAAAGTACTCGACAAGTTCGTTGTCAGAGAGCATACGTTGCACATCACTGCGCATAAGCCCCCTACCGCGACCATGCACAAGCTTTACCACTCGCTCACCAGCCATGAACTGCTGGTCAACAAACTGCTCAGCCATTTTCACGCCGTCATGCGTGTCTACAGCTGCGTGCAGATCGCACTCAGGTGCGCCACCAAGCTCTGCAGCCATAAGCGCAACCTCGTACTCACGTGTGCGTTGTGAGAAGCTATCATGTCGACCCATAGAAATGTGTTTACCCGCCCTTTCTGGGCGAGAGCCTGCAAGAGGCTTTTTCCAAGATCCCCACTGTCACACCAAGCGGCACAACAATGAAGAGCGGCGTGATCAGCAATGTAGCTCCCACCCCAACCTTCGCACAAGCACCAAGAGCCACCACCGCGCACCGCAGCACAGGGAACCTACTCTTCTTCATCACTCACCTCCAAAAGAGTTAGTAAATTCCATCACTCCCCCACGCAAGCAACAAATGAGATTTCTAGATTACGTAGCGAGGTGGTGGTCATCTATACGGCGAGATGGCCCGGCTCCGCCGAGCGAAGTAATCTATAAATCTCATTTGTTACGCAGCCACACCCTACCTATTCATTATCATCTTCGTCAACAATTTCTCTCCCAATAATCTCCTCAACAACATCCTCAAGCGTCACAATCCCCACAAACTTCCCACTCTTTTCCGTCACATGCGCCATATGCGCCTTATTCTTAATCATCATGTTCAAGAGCGTATCAAGCCTCCTTCGCCTTGATACATGAAACATACCAGCTGTGCGCATCACCTTCTCAACTGTGAACTTATCATCTGGATCAACCCCAATAAGATCCTTTGCGTAAAGCGTTCCAACAATCATGTTTTTGCTACCAGAATAAACTGGAATGCGCGTATACCCACTCTCCTTTATCAAAAGGAGCCCCTTCTTATCAAGAACGAGTGACTTTGATATCTGATGTACATATTTTCGTGGAGTCATCACATCCTCAACATGCTTTTCAGAATACGTAAGCGCACCAAGCAAAATCCTCTCCTCATCAGCATCAACCGAAGACCGCGGATCATCTTCATGCATCTTGATAATCTGCTGCAGCTCCCGCTTTGACCACACGGTTCGCATCTCCTCTCCAAGCACACGATCCAGTACCCATGCAATCGGTTTTGCAATCGGATACAAAATAATCATCACAAGCTCAACAATCCAAGCCGTGCGAGAACCAATCTCAAGCGCAAAGCGTGCACAGGTGGCCTGAGGAATAATCTCCCCAAAAATCACAATGAGTCCAGTTGCAACAACTCCAGCAACCACACCACTTGCAACACTTCCTAAAATAATAGAAACCGCTGCGTTCACCGCAACGTTTCCAAGCAAAAGTGAGACAAGCAGCAAGTTCCCGCGCCTGCGCACCCGAAATACCCGTTTTGCCTCTGCATCCCCAAGCTCAGCCTTACGCTCAAGCTCAGTTCTGTCCAAACTGTAAAGCCCGAGCGTGAGCCCTGAAAACAAGGCTGAAAACACGAGCAAAATGAGTAGCGATATCCAAGTCAGTGGATCCATAAATGATTACAATGTTTCTTTTTGATGAGACACCATTTTAATCGCATCCTTCACATCACGCAATGTGATCTTTTGCCCCTCAGGTTCATTTCGATGCCCCCAATTGCGATCAAGTCCAAATGTAAACCCACCAAATCTTTCAAACAAATGAAGTGCGTACGGTGATTCCTGGACATAAATAAGACCTCTCCCATGCTCAACAATAATCATCGGGGTCGGCTCACCAATCTCATCAAACATCATCCGAGAAATACGAGGTCGAAGCTGCGCATCCGCACGCGTAGTCACAACCAAAAACTCTCTCCATGTCTGCCTCTGCTCCCAAGCTTTGCGAGCCTGTCGCTGTTTGCGCTCTTCTGTCTTCGGATTCTTGTGATGCGCAGTAAGCTCATCCATGTACGCAAGCACACGACCAATCTCCTCATGCGAATACCCAGCCTCCTGAAGCGCCCACAAATATCCTCGATCCTGAATCCCAATCCCACGAACCATCTTTGGATCAAAGCCCATCTTCTTAAGCTGAGCATCTGTAATCTCAAACATCTCCAAAAACTGCTCAAGTGATGACAACAAAAGCTTCCCATCAGGACCATGAGCGCGGGCAAGGCCTGTGTAGTGATGATGATCAATAATCACAACATCCACACCAGACGATCGAAGCTTCGTCTCTGACTCCACACCAGGCATCTCAACAATAATTGCCTTCGTGTATCCCCCATCAACCACTTGAGCAACATAATCATGCCCCTTATCAAGCGACGCCCCATGAAGCTGATGCGACTCAATCACAGGCATGCCTATTTTCAAAGCAATCTGATGAATAAGCACTGCCTCAGCATCATTTGTGGGAACAATAAGTACCGTTTTCGAATAATCCATAGTAGCTACAGTATAGCAAAACGCGGCGCCTTTCGTAGGACGCCGCGTCTCGTAGAGTCGCAAGGACTCAGGTTGAGTTGCTCAACCAAGAACAGCCGTGAACATGGCTGCATGTTGCCGATGCGTTTCCTTCATCACGACATCGAGCGTCTCCAAGCGCTTGAGCCCAAGGAGCCGACGAATGCCGTTGACGTAGTCAAGGCCACGGAACAAGAACTCATAGTGGAGCCAGAGGTCACCATCGAGCAAACCGCCGCCACCCATTCCACCAGACACACCACCAACGACTTCCCAGCCATCGAGGCGCGTCTCCGGCACGAACGAACGTTCGTAAATGGTGGCCATACCAACACCGACGGGAAGACGCTTCAGCTCGGTCCTGCACATAGCAACGTACTGATCGACCTGCTCTGCAGTCATGCTGTAGATATCATCCGGCTCGCAAAAGCCAGGATCCTCAAAGATGGTCACGGAACACCCATCTTCAGGATGCTCACAGCAACCCCAGGCCACGCCATTGAGGTACCGCAGGAGCCGACGCATGCGCCGACGCGTGATCCACGCAGGGACCATGTCGACCGGGATGGTCAAAAAGATCTGACCACCGTAGTCACCCTCGAAAACGTACCAACGACGATTCTCTGTCGGCTGCACATCGCTGTTCATCCGACAATTGGTCCACTTGGGACCACGAAGCTTGCTCATGGACTCTCCCCTTGAGACTCTGTCACAAACAAATGCTTATGACATTCCCGAAAAGCACGATTTCTCCTGCTCTTTGGAAACGCGAGCTCTAGCATGAGCTCGCCGTTCCTCCTAGCGCCGCAGAGGGCGCCTGTATCAGTCCTGCAGACCCTGAACGGCCGCAAGGACTGGTTGGGAGATGTGATCGTAGTCACAAACCCTCTGCCGACCAGTCTCCACCGTGACCCTCAAGGTCAGGAAGAAGCCTGTGTCGCGACAGCTCCACCAGTCGTGACTGATGTTGAGCTCGAGCAGGCGACCGTCAGCCAGACGGAAGGACTCACCTTCTCCATCTCGCTTGTTGTACCAGTCGCCTTCCTGCATACCCACGATCTCGTCCTGGTCCAGGAGTACCTGAGCCTCATCCGAGATGTTCACACGCACAGGAAGCACCTCTCCTGTCTCAGAGAGTGTGAGCGTCTGAACCCGAGTCTCCTCGATCTTCTTGACGATCCTCGTCTTCTGATCGACGGGCTTGCAGGAGCCATCGCACTCGCCTTCTGGGTAGGCACCGTAGCCCTGCGACTCATCCCAATCATCGATGAGCTGGACCTTGAAATGCCTCGCCCCATCGCACACCATGTACGTATCCGTGCCGCAGCTAGAACGCTCGGCGTAGATTCTCGGCTGACTCATGATTCCTCCTGAAGTAAAACCCCAACCTGACACATGTCAGCTCGGGAGGAATGAATTCCCCTTCCTGAAAAATCGATCCCTCAATCTCTCAGGAAGAGTACCCCAGACTTAGATTGGATACCCCTCTGTCTGCCTCCGCAAGGGAGGGCTGGGGGTTACGTAACGGGACTCGTCTCCACCCGCTTGATCACGACGCCGCGGCGACGAATCAAGACCACCTTGTTCTGAGGCGGCTCGGGCTCGGGCTTCTTGCGAAGCTCGGCCGGGCTGGTGGTGAACCACGCGCGAGCGCGGCGGACGATACCAAAGGACTGGGTCAGTGCCTGCATATCTCCTCCTCATGGATGCAGTTCTGTGTAAGCAGATCTCCAAATCGACTTGCACAGAATCACATCAACCTCTCAAAACCTCCCAGCACTGGCTTAGTTGAGGTGCTAGACTGTTGCCAGACTAGCCGTCCCCCAGCTCTCCTAGTACCAATCGGAAACACAGCACCAACGACCCTCTTCAAACTCAACATAGTCTCCGTAGTACTCATCTCCTCCCCAAGCGTCCCAATCAGCGTCAGTTCGTGGAATTCCATCCCGCTCAAGTTCCTCGATCCACTTCATGACCTGCACCTTCGTTTCCTCAGGCAGCCAGTGAAGTTTCTCGTCTCCCTCGACATCAGGATGTGAAAACCAAATCCACGTCTTCTGATCTTCATCATTCGGCCCCACAGCCTTCCAACCACCTTCAAGTCGCATATTCAGAGCACGGACCACGTCCCAAGCATGTTCAAGACCGAGGCCCCATACATACTCCATACCCTTCTTGCAGAACATGTCGATGATACGAGCTTCGAAATCGTACATAGTTTCCTCCTGTTGTTTGAAACGAAATCTTTTCGACAAACTCAGGATTTCACTATGACCAACCTCTCAAAGCTCCCCAGCATCAGCTCAGTTGAGGTGCCCGCCACACAAGGTGCAGCGAGCAGTCTTGCTCCGCGAGGAGCGAAGATTCGTACCCCAGAACTTGATCTAGCCGGCCATTGTGACCTCCATAAACCGGAAGGTCGCCTGCTCGATCTCTTCGACGGTGTACTCCCGCCGATCCGTCAGGCGCGGAAGACCGCCCACCTGAATGATCAGCAGATCGTCACCAATAGTCAGCACGTACGTTGAGGGTGCGGGACGAAGAAATCTTGAGACATGTTCACCTTCTTCTTGATGTTGACCTCTCAGAGCACCGGCGAATCCGGAACTCAATTGAGGTGCCAAATATTGCTACTTGGCCGTGTCCCCACTGTCAGATGCAGAGAGCTCGCGGTCTACATCCGGATCGAAATCAGGATCCTCACCACAGGCTTTTTGAACCCGCGCATTTACTGCGCGCCGATGAGCACGGTGAGCCCACTTCTTGGCTTGATGTTGTTCTTTGCGACGACCACCTGCCAGAGCAGTCGTCTTTTTACGAAACACTGAAGACATGACTGCTCCTTGATTGTTGACCTCTCAAAGACCTCACTGTGAGGGCTTAGTTGAGGTGCCAAGCTATTGCTAGCTTGGCGCGTACCCCAGTAAGGCTCTGCTTCCTCAAGGCTCACCACTCACAGCAGGTGACGCTGACCATTCGTTTTAAAAACTAGGATTTCGTTTAACTTCTTGTCTCTCGACTTTGCGGAAGCATCACCCCGCAGGTGTGAAGAACACCTCCTCCCATACGCAGGGAGATCGCGACAAGCACCGGTTAGCACTCAGACAGTTCGACAACATCTAACGACGTGATCTAGTACGAATGGTGATGAACCATCCCCTGACTGAGCCCTCTTACCAAAGACCAAAGTCCTTGCAAGGGACTTATTCCTCAATGCAATGAGATTGCGGTGCACGGGCTGACGTTGCCGAGCCGTACTGAAACGTACGGTGAGGTAACGTCTGGGTGCCTGTAAGCCGCAAGATCGTGCATTGTGGGATAAGTCCGTAAGAGGTCCTGGATGTGAATCCACTTCCACTCCCTCAGGACAGGCCCATACTCCTTTCGGATCTGGGCCCGCCCCAAGCTTCGCAGAGACGCGCTAGTGGATCACCGGGGCGCTACCCCCAGCGACCTCCGCCACAAAGCGCATCACCGAGTCCGACCACCCGTGCACGAAGTACACATCATCTGCCGACGCGGGGGCCGGCCGATGCTTGGTGGGGACCACGGTCACCAGCACTGCCTTGGCCGCCGGAGCGACTTCGGCCTTGTACTGACGCCATGCATCGTAGAAGGAGCGTCCAGCCCACTCCTCGTTGTCGGTCAGACCGACAAAGAGGTCCACCTGGTCCCGCTCCCGAAGGAGCGTTTCCACAGGGGCCGACAGCGAGGTACCACCCCCGCCGAGCGACCCGATGGTCCGCGCGTTGGCGAGCACGGAATCGCGTGGGTTGAGCGCCACAGGAACGACGTTGAACTCGAAGGGGAGAACCCGAGCATTGGAGCACCGCCGAAGCAGGCCCGCCGCAAAGATCCCCGCCACCTCGGCACACGAGAGCTCGTCCGGACGACAGCGCCGCCAGTCGAGCTCGCCGTCGCGCCCCGGCTTCACCGGGCTCTGCATCGACCCGGAAACATCCGGCGCGAGCGCTACCCGTCCCCGAAGGTCCGGGAGGTTCGCCACCGACTGCTCCAACATATCCGACAGAGCCGCCACGATCCGGAGATTGTGGTTGGGCTGCGCCGAGTACATCTTCCACGCCTGGTACGCGCGGAACGGGAGGATGCGGGCCTTCCGCAGAGCGTCATCCCGCGTAAGCTTGCGCACCGCGAGATCGACGTTGGCCTCGTCCTGGAACACACCATGCCGCGTGAACGACACGAGGTTGCGCAGGAGATTGAACGTCGGGGCCTGACGGAGAAGCTCCGACCAGACCTCTTGCCCTGGGCGCGTCACAGCAGCCGTCACCGCCTCGAAAGGCAACCCACCCTCGCGGATGAGCTCCACCTGACGGCGGGGATCGGACTCCTGCTTGAGCGCCTCCAGCGCCACCAGCTTGCCGTTGAGCCGGACACGCTTGCCGTCGACGTGGCCCGAGAGCCAGCCGAGCAGTTCACGCATCTGAGCATCGCGGGGTCGCGGGTGAGCCAGACGGACGGCATCGCGGAGCGACACGGCCTTGGACGAAGCGCCCTTGACCGCGTGGTACTCCGAGATCGCCTCCAGGAACTGTCGCACGATCGCGACACGGCAGCCGCCGAGGCTCCGCACGCCGGGAATCGCACCCGACTTGCAGATCTCGATGAACTGCACCACATCGCGAGGGATGAAGAGCACACCCGACGCCGCCTGCTGGAACGCGCGCTTGTCCGGCAAGCCGGAGAGCACGGCCAGAGCGACGATCGGGAGCGTCCGCATGTAACCCTCTTGACGGGCCGAGACGGCCTCCTCTGCCAGAGCATCGGCATCCACGAGCCCGAAGGTCCGCAGCGTGTCGATGGTCTCCTGCAGAAGCTGGTCCGCGCGCACGTAGAACGTGCCCGAGGCAGTGCCGGTCCGGAGCAGGTTGCGAACCTGGTCACGGAGTCCGTGCACGTGGGTCGGAAAACCCTCGTGGTTGGTGCGGGAGCTGGCCTGGCTCAAGGTCTGTGCGAAATGGGACATGCGATCCTCCTCAGGATGAAGTAGTTGGTTTCGTCAGACCACGGGATTCTAGAATTTCCCACGGTCTGACGATCGACTCACATCCTGGAAGGAGTCCTGTTGTAAGGAAGTTGGCAGCAAAAAAACTGGATATCTAAACCCAGCTCTTTTATTTTCTCATCCGTTCAAAAATCGATGAAATTTCTTTGAATGGGTGACTGGCGCCAGAGCTGTACTGAAACGTACGGTGACAAGACAGTCGGGACCCATGAAAAGAAAGTTCGCGATTTTTGGACGGATGCTCTCCACTCTCTTACGAGAAGCCTCTTTCGAGCCTTGCCATAAGGGAGTGAAGTGGAATGAAAGACATTCCATCGTATAGTAGTTTGAGGCCCTGCGTACCTCTTTTCTCATCACAGCTCCGTGCATCACCACGTTCCTGCTTTGAAAACTTGCTCAGCTTGCACTGATCACTGGCGCACCACCACCAGAATACATCACGGACATCGTCCAATCGGACACACCCTCTCGGATGTCGTGAGGCAGGTGAGAGTTATTGATCATGTTTCTAAGGACGCACCCTCTCAAGTACGCTTTGTCATGATTGAGATGCTCTCGCACCTTCCCAAACTTCAGAACAAAGAATGGGCATACCGAGGACGTATCAACTCATCCCCGAAACACACGCTGACAAGCGAATGTTTTTGTGAATATCTCCACTCTCTCTCGACAAGCTTCTGCTTCTCAAAGAGGGAACGGAGCGGGACAATGTCGTCGTAGTACTCCACGGTCCCGCAAGGGAAGGTTATTTGAGTGCCTGTTCACTCTTCAATCACTTGACTCCTGGTGCCACCCAAGTCTCAAGATCAAGCATCATACCCGCGCTCCGGTGACAGTGATGACTACAGCGTCATCAGTGCCACCTTACGCTTCACAGAAGACCGACGCACCACCGCCGGAGTTTTGTGCACAGCATAGCCTCTCGACCCTGTGCGATCAGGAGAGGGACGTAGCAACTTTTTAAACGCATGCGGCCCTTTCAACACACGCTCACTTCCTCAGTAAAACCAGTACTCTGCCCCTGGTTCTGAGGTAAGGATATGAATGACCTGAGTAATAACGGGAAACGGTCATGTCATATCTTCCCTTTCCCTAACGGGAAATGTGTGGGCATACCGAGGACATGTCTACTTGACCCCGAGAATCCGCTGGCAACGAATTCTAGTGCGGATTGCTCCACTCTCTTCTGACAAGCTCTCGCTTCTCACAAGGGAGCGGAGTGGGACAACAGGTGTCGTTTCACTCCTGTCGTCCCATCGTATGAAGGACTCTTCTGGGGTGCCTACATCACCCCTTATAATCAATGGCTCCACCTCTGCTGGGTCCCATCGATCATCTTGAGCTGGCTCTACTGGCCAGTCACCGACGTCCCTCAGCGCCGGAATCCCAGACTGCAGCCTCTCGGTCTCAGCAGTCTTCGTAGGTTGGTTGGATGCCTGCTTCCACGCATCCTTCTGAATCCCCAGCTCCCATGACAAGTGGGTCCTGGACAATCAGCTCGACTAGACCTGCTGTCGACAGGCCCCCACTCCGGTTGTGGATTAGCCGTCGACGCCAATTCGCCGAGATGTTTACCCTTTGACACCACCTCTCGATGGCCGGGACTCTGCAGGGGTAACATGGACGCTCGCTCTCGCCCTTTCTTCAACCAGCTCCTCTACGTTCCTGGTTGAAAACACTGGCTCTTCTGGCCAACCGATATCACCCACTGATACCGGAGTTTAGGGAACTGTTGTAAACGCCTCTCGACGCGTCCCAAGCGAAGGGGACGTGGTGCCTGCACACCTTTCCGCCGCGCGACCCACACAGGACGTCACGCATTGGACACCGCTTTTTTTCAAGCGACCGACAGTTCATCCCGAACCCGCCGGAGTTTAGACCTCAGCCACACAAGGCAGCTGGCAGGACCTTGGGAAATGAGCTCTCTTGATTTCTGACGTGGCGTGTCCCATTCACGCTGTCAGTCAGATGTCGGCCAAGCAGCCGCACCTGAGGTTTCTCTCTATTTCGAGATCCACCTTCCCCCACCCCTTTCTTTCGAAAGTAATGGGAGCATACCGAGGAGACGTGCTCACGTCCGCTCCCCGAGGATACCCTGCTGGCCTACAGGCTCCTGTGTTCGTCTTGTCGTCGTCAGTTTGGAGGAGGAGATGCACATTCGGCGAAGTCGAGACTGGCCATTGTCTCTGGGTGGTCAGGGACTGTACGGGTCATCAGGTGTTGGTGATTCGAAGTAACCCAACCGAACGGCCTTAGTGCATGCGTGGATTGCTCCACTCTCCTGCGACAAGCTCTCGCTTCTCACAAGGGAGCGGAGTGGGACAACAGGTGTCGTACTACTCCTGTTGTCCCCGTAGGGTGAGCTCTCGACGAGGTATCCGGTCCGGAACCGGAGAATCGGCAAGGTCTTGTGAAGTGCGATCGTTTCCTCCGAAGAGGACGATCTCGCACTCGGACATGCGTTGGTATGTTCGAAGTATCCCTACCACGCGGTCTCGAGCTCAAAAGGGTCGTTCTGAGAGGTGCCCGTGCCACCATCTCTTCTAGCCTGCAGCTTCCACCTAACTGGCAGCTCCTACAGCACTAGCTTGACTCGGCGTAATTGCCTATTCGCCACCGACGCCCCTAAACGCCGGAAATACGCACCTGTCGCCACCTCTCAGTGACCGGCTCGCGGGTAGATGGACGCCTGCTTCCGCACGCCCTTTCGCCTTACCCCAGCCTCCTGACAAAGGAGGATAACTTCTGGGAGACGACTCGACTAGGCCTGCTGTCGACAGGCCCCCACTCCGGATGTGGATTAGCCGTCGACGCTAGCACGCCGAACCTTTTCACCCTTAGACACCACCTTACGGTTGGCCGGGACTCTGCAGAGGTACTAGGTTGCGCACACCTTCCTCAGACGGCCCTTGTGGACCTGACTCTGAAGCACCACCGCACTTGAGGCGGTGACCGACGCTACCCACTAACGCCGGAGTTTATTGTCACACCCGTCCAGGATACGTCCGGACAGCGCTCCCTGGAACAGGAGTCACTGCCCGGCTCGTACTGGCGTAGGGGTGCGGCGCGAGGGTGCTGGCCTAACACCCTCATCTCATCGTCGTCAGTCAGCTTGGAGGAGGAATGCACTCTTCGGTGAAGTCGAGGCCGGCCAAAGCCTCTGGGTGGTCAGGTCTTTTCTCGATGTATGGTTCGAAGTATCCCGACACAGCGACCTAGAGTGCGAACACGGGGGGTGCAGCCGATTCCAGCAGCGGCGGCGCAAAAGATGAAACGGAAGTTTCTTTGCTTTTGTGTTTGAAGTAGCCCTGCCAAGCGATCCTCTCCGATTCCTCCGCGTCGTTACATGCGCATGCACGACAACTTTGGACTCGGATCAAAGGATGAAAGAAGGCAAGGAAACCGGACCTTTGGGCGGGCCGGAACCCTTTGGGATGGTCACCATCCACTGGAATCAAGCTGCTATCTCCCTCTGCGGCATCCCCAAGCCGCAGAAGAGGTCTGACGTGAGCCTTGTTCTTGCTCGCAACTAACTCACGTATCTTCGACCTCCGAGGAGACCCTTTCCAGGCGAAATGCCTGCCCCAGGGATTTGGCCACACTTCTATTGGCGCTGGGGTACGACCAATAGTGACAAGCATGGACCAAATCTCTGGGGCGGCTATGTGAACCCTCTCGCTCACATCGCCCCGGATATCTCTCTCCAAAGAATGACTAGACCATAGACTAATGTTTATGATCCCAGAATGCCGATTCTGTGCTTCAAAGGCGCGGTATATTGCGCTGATTCTTCCGTATGCTGTGCTGAAGCTCCTCCTCGTACATTCCAGAGGACTTGCGACTTCTCGCAAGTATTCATCTGGACAAGCATCACAGACGAAATTTGACGATTCTTAAGTATTCTTGTGTTTTTGTTGTAATGTCCTCGCTCATTGATTTTGTCAATCACAAGCGAACGATGCAGACTATCACGCACAGCAAGAAGTGTCAAGGGATCAAGGGCGCCAAATCCTAATTTCGCTAAATTTAGCAAAGCATTTTGTTCACAATTCGTGTACAAACCGTATTTCTTAACGAATCTTAGCCAAAAAATACTGTCTGACCCCTCTTGACAGTATTTTAATTACATGTTATAGTTGTTCGTCATGCTCGTGGTGAGCGAGACACCAACCCCAACCCACGATTGGAAGTGGTCCCAATTCCCTGCCCTGAAGATAGACACGCTGTTCGTAAAACGGTTTAGCCATCAAGGCCAAGCCTGTTAGCCAACTGATAGAGCGTTTCCATAACGCCTCGTCAACAAGCGTCGTCAATCATCAGTCAGCATGGAGGAGGACACCATGACCGGTTAGTGGTAGGCAAGACACCTCCTGGTACCCCCCTGCATGTTGAGCTAGCTGCGCAGGGGGCCAGGAGGGTGAGCCGTATCACCCAACACCGTCACAACTGGAAAGGAGACACCCTCCGAGCACTGAGAATGATGTGCTGTAGGCAAGAGCGAGAGCTCTAGCCAACAAAGTAAGCCGAGCAGAACAAAGCACGGCAAGCAACAGCTCGTCAATCGTCAGCAAGCGAGGAGGAGGTTCCCATGACCGGTTAACGGTAAAGGCTGTGATGCCTGCCCCTCACACTAACCCCAGATGAGTTTCCACCCGAGCCTGCAAGGAAGGCGACGACGGAGGTTACGAGAAGCTGGGAAGTGGTGTGAGGGGTTGGGCTAGCCTGAATCCTCGAAAAAGACGAAAGACGAATACCGACCTAACGCAAAAGGGTCGGTGTTGTTTTTTTAACAAACAAAAAACCCGGCACATGGCCGGATTTTCTTTTAATCAATTTTTGTAGGCTCACTCGATCTTTCCGCCGCCCTATGCAGCACGCGCGCAAGCTCTGCAAACGCCATGCACTCAATAATAACCACAATCGTCTTACCAACAAACTGAGTGAACGCAATACGGTCATGATAGATCCACAAATCCCCATGAAACTTCCCAAGATCATCTGACAACTTGTGATACACCGTATTCGCTCGAGGTTTGCGAAGGTCTCCAGTGTGAAGCAAACGAATATGTACCCTATTTGGATCAAGAGCTTTTCGAACCGAATGCAGATACTTTACATCCAAATGCTTGTACACCTCATCAACATTCGAAACCTCTAAAAACTCACTAGGCCCAACCGACGCCATGTCGTTAAAAAGTGCATAAAGCGCCTCGTCCCCCTCATAAAACCGCACGGTCGGACGTTCTCCACCAGCAAGCATTTTAAGCTCATCAATAAACCGATCAAATACCCCAATCTTTTCGTTCATCCGCTGAACACGCTGTTCAAAGTACAGCCGCGCTCGCTCAGGCTCTTCTGCTGAAAAGAACTTCTTTTTTCCTCTCTCAAATGTTGAGATAAGGCCCCGCCCCTGAAGCTGAGAAACAGCATCATACGTTGCTGTACGAGAAAGCTTTGCCTTCTTTGCAAGCTCTTGCACAGAAGTTGGACCAAGAGCCAAGCCAGCTAAATATACTTTTGTCTCCGTAGCTGACAGACCAAGCTCAACAAAGAGCTTCTTAAAATCAACGGCCATAAAATTCTTTTCAAGATTCGATACCTATAGTTTATCAAATCCAACTACAATATCGAATTCATTAACGCGAAACTCATCTTTTATTTCAGGATCATCGCCGCTTGTTCGAACATCTGCTGAGAGCGTTCCGTGAAGAAGCACCTCTTCATGCTCACTAACAGCCACCACCACTTCATCAGGACCAGCAACATATAAATGAATCTTGTCTTCGATGGAAAGCCCTGCCTTCTTTCGATTTGAATTCACACGTCTGATAATCTCGCGGATCGTTCCCTCTCGAACAAGCTCTGGTGTTAAAGCAAGATCAAGCTCAACAGTATACTCACCCTTTTCAACCTGAACATTCTTCACATTCACCTCCGCCTTCACAAGCTCTTGATACTCTGGTGCAAACTCACCACTTGGAACCGTCACCGTCATACTTCCAAGCACCTGTCGGACATTAGTTCCAGACTCAGCACGCCGCTCAAGTGCACGCGACACAACAGACCGTGTTCGTCCCATCTCATCTAACACCTCTTGTTTGATCAAGGTCTCATCTGCAATCGGCCACTCTTCAAGATGCACAGACTCAAGACCTCCACCACTTCGCCCATAAACATTCTCAGCCAAAAACGGCGTAAACGGAGCCATGAGCTTTGAAAGTGTCTGGAGAGTCTCACGAAGCGTAACAATCGCTGCATTGCGATCTGCCTCATCAGTACTCTTCACCCGATCTCGAATACGGCGCACATACCAAGTAGAAAGATCCGTAATAAAATTTCCTAGCTCGCGCACAGTCTCAGTGATCACATACCGCTCAAGCCTGTCTGTAGTCTTAGCCACAAGCTCATGAGTGCGCGCAATCATCCACTGATCAAGCACATTCGTGCGCTCTGCTGCATCCGGTGCACCATCTGCAAACATCTCATAGAAAGAAACAACGTTGGATAGAATATTGAAGTTCTTCTTCACCATGTCAGAAAGCGTTTTCTCATCAAACCGCTTGCTCTCACCCGGCTGGTTGATTGTATACATGTACCAACGCACAGCATCAGCACCATACTTATCAATCATGTCCATTGGCCGAACAACATTCCCAACCGACTTTGACATCTTCTTGCCTTCAGCGTCGAGCACATGCCCGAGACAAATCACATTCTTATAACATCGCTCCTTACCAAGAAGCGTAGACACAGCCAAAAGCGTATAGAACCACCCACGCGTCTGATCAATTGCCTCTGAAATATAATCCGCAGGATATGCCTCACCAGAATCAACAAGCTCATTATTTTCAAACGGATAATGATGCTGAGCAAACGGCATGGACCCAGAATCAAACCACACATCACACACATCCGGAACACGTTTGTATTCCTTCCCGTCTTTTTCAAGCACAACATCATCAACAAACGGCCTGTGCGGATCAAAATCTTCACCAACAAGAGATTTGTCCTTTGCAAGTTCTCGAAGCTCCTCAAACGAACCAATACAAATCCGATCTCCATCCTCTGACTCCCAAATCGGAAGCGGAGTCCCCCAATAACGCTCACGTGAGAACGCCCAATCCTTTACCTCACGAAGCCACTCACCGAATCGCCCCTCCTGAATATGATCTGGCTCCCAGTTAATATTCTTATTCTCTTCCAAAAGCTTCTCGCGAAGATCCCTCATGCGGATATACCAAGAATCCTTCGCGTAATAAATCACCGGAGTCTTACAACGCCAACAAAATGGATACGAGTGCTCATACTTTGACTTTGAAAAAAGCAATCCGCGGCCATGCAAATCTTTAAGAATCTCAATCGCAAGTTCCTCATCGCGCACAAACCGTCCCGCCAAATAATCTGTCCCTTCAATAAAGGTTCCATCAAGATTCACAAGATGAAACTTTGGAAGGCCCACCTCAGTTCCAAGCACAAAGTCATCCTGCCCATACATCACAGCCGTGTGAACGATTCCCGTCCCCTCTTCTGTTGTCACAAAATCAGCTGCGTACACACGATACGCCTTCTCCTCAAGCTTTACCTTCTCCTCCCCCTCAACCATATCCTTCATGTAAGGAAAAAGTGGCTCGTACTCAACTCCAACGAGATCCGCACCTGCAAGCTCTGCAACAACCTCAAACTCACTTCCCTCAAAAACCTGATTCACAAGCGCCTTTGCAAGAACAAACCGAACAATTCCGTCCGGCCCCTCGTCTTGCTTCTCTACCACTGCATACGAAAGCTTCTCACCAACAGCCAGACCCACGTTCCCCGGAAGCGTCCATGGTGTTGTAGTCCAAGCAAGAAGTGAGGTCCTCTTCCCTGTTGAGAGCTCTGGGTGCTCTGCATTTTTCACAACAAATTCAGCCGTAATCGAAAGATCCTTTACATCCTTATACCCTTGCGAGAGCTCATGGGATGAAAGCGAGGTTCCACAACGAGGACAATGAGGAGTTACGCGATAATCTTTATAAAGAAGCCCCTTATCCCAAACCTGTTTAACAATCCACCAAAGCGACTCCATGTACTCCGGTTTGTACGTAACATACGCATTCTCAAGATCAAGCCAGAAACCCAAACGCTTTGTAAACTCCTCCCACTCCTGCTTATACGCCCACACACTCTCCCTGCACTTCTCATTAAACTTATCTACACCATATTCCTCGATCTCAATCTTTGACTGAATACCAAGCTGCTTCTCAACCTCAAGCTCAACCGGAAGACCATGTGTATCCCAACCACCTTTTCTGTCTACCTGATAGCCCTGCATTGTTCGAAAACGTGGAATACAATCCTTAAACGCCCGCGACTCAGCATGGTGAATACCAGGCTTCCCATTTGCTGTTGGAGGTCCCTCAAAAAACACAAAAGGACCCTTTGGGGCCTGCTTTTTGAGTGTCTTCTTAAAAATGTCGTGCTCTTCCCAATATTGAAGAGTCTTTTGTTCTTGCTCTGGAAATTTCATACAGAAGTCAGAATACCAATCAAATCGATATTAATCAATAAAACTGCTATCATTGTCACTGTATGGAAAATCAAAAAATCTACATCGGTGCAGATCACGCCGGATGGGAGCTCAAAGAAGCTCTGGAGGAATACTTAAAAGAAAAGCAATTCGAGGTAATCGACATGGGAAACCAGAACCTGGTTGATGGCGATGACTACCCAGATTTTGGCTACGCTGTGGCAAAACGCGTGGTCACAGACGAAAACGCACACGGAATTGTCATCTGTGGAAACGCACAAGGCATCTGCATGGTGGCAAACAAGGTAAAAGGTGTACGCGCAGCAACAGGCTTTAATGAAGACGTAGCAAAAAGCGCTCGCGAGGACGACAACTCAAACATCCTCTGCCTCCCTGGGCGACATCTAGACATTGAAGACGGAAAGAAAATCGTAGACATGTGGCTGGGAACAGAATTCTCTGGCAAAGAGCGTCATGTCCGTCGCCTCAAAAAAGTAGAAGAAATCGAAAACCAAGAATTCTGCCTTCACGACAACGTATAATCCTATGCCGCAAATCATCCCCGCACTCCTTGTTCAGTCGCAAGAAGAATTTGAAGAAAAGATTAGACTCGTAGAAGGAAAAGTAAAGCGAGTCCAAGTCGACGTGCTCGACGGCTCACTTTTTGGACACATAAGCTGGCATAATGCTGAGCGCGCAGGTGCAATCAAGACTGATGTCGAAATCGAACTGCACCTCATGGTCGAAAACCCAATTCCAATCGTTGAAGAGTGGCAAAAGCACGTCCCAACGTTAAAGCGAGCAATCGTTCATTCTGAGACCCACAGACCTAACGGAGCCGTAACAGGATTCATCAAAGACGAACTCGGGCTGGAAGTCGGAATCGCAGTGAACCCCCAGACTCCTCTCAAAGAAATCGAAAACGTCATCCACCAAGTAGACAGCGTCACGATCATGGGAGTACACCCAGGCGAATCCGGCCAAACCTTCGAAGGTAACCACATCCTAGAAAAGATCACCCATGCTCGCAAACACCGAGAGGATCTAGAAATCGAAATCGACGGCGGAGTCACAGATGAACTAATCGAACCTCTGATCAAAGCCGGAGTAACCGACATCTGCGCAGCAAGCCTCATCTTCAAAAACGAAAATCCGAGCAAAAAGCTCGAAGAACTAATCAAAAACGTATGACAAAAACCATTTCCCTATCAGCACTCCTAGCTACAGCTGTCATGCTTCTCTTTGTAACTGCAGCCCAAGCAGCAACCGTCACACCCGACGATCTCTCAGCAGGAGACCTCATCCGCGGAGAATCTTTCAGTGCAGTCTACTACTACGGCGAGGACGGACTGCGCTATGTATTTCCAAACGACAAAACCTACTTCACCTGGTACGACGATTTCGATGACGTGAAATGGCTCACAGACTCTGACATGTCCTCTATTCAAATCGGAGGTAATGTCACGTACAAACCAGGTGTCAAAATGATCAAGATCCAAAGCGACCCAACCGTGTACGCCATCGGTGCAGGTGGAACTCTCAGAGCCATCGACTCAGAAGAAGTTGCGATCGAGCTCTATGGATCAAACTGGAGCTCGCTTGTTGACGATGTCCCAGACGGCTTCTTCCCAAACTACACACACGGCAGTGACCTGGAGTTTGCAAGTCAATTCGATCCAGACGTCGAAGTAACGGACGCGCAAAGCATTGATGACGACAAAGGCCTTCATCCCGCTCTGCAAATCGAGATCACAGACAACGGCTACTCAATCCCAACCGCAACCATTTCATCTGGAACAGCTGTGCGCTGGACAAACACCGGATCTGAAAACGAAAGCGCAAGTGAGTGGGATGGAGAATGGGGATCAGGCACCCTAGAGCCAGGCGATCACTACACACGCTACTTCACCCTCCTTGGAACCTGGTCGTATTACTCAAAAAACACAGACCAAACCCTAATGGGAGGAGCTCTCATTGTTGAATAAAACTTGGATAACCAGTGGAAAACGCGACTAGTAGTCGCGTTTTCGTTATGGTATAATCTTCCTGTTATATCTTTAAAAAACACGCAAAACTATGACAACACATCTCACAAAACTGAGTATTGTTACCTTGGTTCTTGCACTTGGCATCGGGTTCGTCCTTGCAAACTCACCTTTTGTCAGCGCTACTTCTTACACAGATCCAGGCGATCTTGAAGCCGGAGATCTTATTCGCGGAGAAAGTTTCAGCGCTGTCTACTACTACGGATCAGACGGATTCCGCTATGTGTTCCCAAATGACAAATGCTACTTCACCTGGTACGACGATTTCGATGACATCAAGTGGCTCACAGACTCAAACATGTCAAAGGTGCAAATCGGGGGTAACGTCACGTACAAGCCAGGAGTTAAAATGATCAAAATCACCTCAGATCCAAAAGTGTACGTTATTGAATCTGGCGGAGTCATCCGATCAATCCCTTCAGAAGAGGTTGCAGAAGAACTCTACGGATCAAGCTGGAACACCATGATTGACGACGTCCCAGACGGTTTCTTCCCGAACTACACAATGGGCAGCGCACTCGAATTCGCAAGCCAGTACAGTGCAACAGCAGAAGAAAACAGCGCATGGTCAATCGACGTAGATAAGAGCCTCGAAGACTACACAACGGTTGTGCTCGATGACAGCGGGGTAGAAGACGTAACCATTGACGCAGGAACAGCCATCCGATTCGTAAACGAAGGAACTGACAAGCACGGAGCAACAGACGACGACGGAGACTGGGGAACAGGAACCCTCAACAGCGGCGATCACTTCTCACGCTACTTCGAAGACCAAGGAATCTACGGCTACCACGATAAGTACGACTCTTCAGCAACAGGAACAATCACCGTCCAATAGAAAAGAAAAAATCGGGGCTGCGGCTCCGATTTTTGATTAGATCTGCTACAATACACTCACTATGACAACACGCAATCCCCTGCACCTCCACGACAAAAAACTTCAAAAGCTTGAGGAAAAAGCTTTGGATATTCGCGAAGACATTATCAAGATGCTCCTCGAATCTAGCTCAGGCCACACAGCAGGCTCACTTGGCATGGTCGATGTTTTTGTTGCGCTCTACTTCCACGCACTCAACCACGACCCAATAAATCCTGACTGGCCAAGCCGAGATCGACTCATTCTCTCAAACGGCCACATCGCCCCAGTGCGCTATGCAACCATGGCCCACGCTGGGTATTTCAAAAAAGGCCTTCTACAGACACTCCGCAAATTTGGCTCCCCTCTCCAAGGCCACCCCGAACTCGGAACACTCCCAGGACTCGAAACAACCTCTGGCCCACTTGGAGAAGGAGCTTCGCAAGCAGCTGGCATGGCGTATGCCGCCAAAATGGATAATAAAAAATGGCATGTCTACTGCCTACTCGGTGACGGTGAACTCGACGAGGGGCAAAACTGGGAGTCATTCCTCTTTGCCTCCAATCACAACCTGAGCAATCTTACGTTTATTATTGATCGAAACTTCATCCAACTCGATGGAAACACAGAAGATATCTGCCCACTTGAGCCACTCGACAAAAAACTCGAAAGCTTCGGTATAAATGTCATCAGCTGTGCAGGTAACAACATCCGAGAAATCACAGAAGCGATCGAACTTGCACAAAGCAACCCTGACAAACCAACAGCAATCATTGCAAACACCACCCCAGGCTGCGGCGTCTCCTTTATGGAAAACGACTACACTTGGCATGGAAAAACACCAAACAAAGAAGAGGCAAAAAAAGCTCTTCAAGAACTAAAAACTCTCAGGGGGAAAATAACTCGTGACCACAGGTAGTATGAACAAATCAAAATTTCTCAAATGGGGAGTCTTTACTCCGCTTTCTGTCATTGGCGCACTGGCCATCGTATCCCTGGTTGTTGTTCTAAGCTTCGGAGCTATTCAATCACTAAAACAATCAACTGGTAACTATGGAGGGGTCATGTCAATGAGCAGCTCTGACGGGTTTTTTGAGCCAGAGATGGCGTACGACACTGCAATTGAAAGATCTGAATCAATAAGCTTCATGGCACCAGAAATGCTTGCAGACGAAGCGCTGGCCGCAGAAATCGACCAAAAAATTATCAAAACAGGATCACTTACAGTGGTTGTTGATGACGCAGACGAAAGCTCTGCCACTGTTCAAGAAATCGCTGAAAAGGCAGGTGGATACGTCTCAAGCGTAAGCCTACGCGAGCTCACAGACGGCAGCAGGTCAGGCTCAGTCCAAATCCGCGTCCCAGCAGATCAGTTCGACACTGTTCTAAACGAGATCAAAGATGCAGCATTGGTTGTTGAGCGAGAGACCGTGTCCACAGAAGATGTCACCGAAGAATACATCGACGTCTCAGCCCGACTTTCAAACTCCCAGGCGCAAGAAGATCGTTACGTTGAGATCCTAGAGATCGCAACAACCGTAGAAGAAATCATGCAGATCGAAGAAGCCCTCTCTTGGGTGCGCTCAGACATCGAGTCCTACCAAGGCCGCATTGACTACCTTGACTCACAAACAGGATTCTCAACCATCACCGTCTCCCTATCAGAAGAACCTGTTATCGTCATTGGTGGGAAAGAATTCCGTCCAGGCACAACAATCAAAGAAGCAGCGTTAGCATTTGTTGCGCTTGTACAATGGTCAATCAACGCCGCAATCTGGATCATCATCGTTGGTGGAGGATTGCTCATCCCACTTGCACTCCTCGCCTGGGTTGCTCGCAAAATAATCATCAAACTTAAAAAGTAATAACGAACTCCCACCACAAATTCATGGTAGCCGCGGGCTTTAGCCCGTGCGAACCCCTACACAAACCAATGTCTAAAACCTTCTCCCAACCACACAGATTGCACAAAGATGTTTACCTGGGAGAAACCTGCTCCTTTACTTGCTGCATCAAAAACCGAGCTGCTCTATTCAGAAAAAAAGAAATCGTCGAACAGTTCACCCAGCTCCTAATTGAAGCAACCGAGAAACACCATTGTGAGATCGTGATCGCTTTGTTCATGCCAGACCATCTTCACACACTGTTACAAGCAAAAAACCATAGCTCCAACCCACTAAAAGCAATGAATTTGTTTAAGCAAACAAGCGGATACTGGATGTCTCAGAACGAAACCAATGAAAAGTGGCAAAAAAGTTTTTATGATCACATACTCCGAAAAGATGAAGATGTTATCAAACATGTCATCTATATTCTGGGGAATCCGGTACGAGCTGGTCTCGTAGAAAACTGGAAACTGCACCCTTACAAGCACTCAACAATTCTCAACTTCGATTCTTTGGAAATATGAATGCACACGGGCTAAAGCCCGCGGCTACCAGAAATCTGAAGAACAATAATTTATGGCGAAAAAACAAAATGGAATTAACCGCGAGATGTATCTTGCGCGCAATCTTCTTGATCCAAACAAAGTCAAACACATCTCCACGCGAGATGGATTTGGAGTGGGACTTCTTGAAGCCGGAGAGCAAGACAGAAAAGTCGTAGCCCTAACCGCAGATCTCACAGACTCAACACGTGCAGGTAAATTCAAAGAAGCATTCCCTGACCGATTTGTACAAGTTGGCATCTGTGAGCAAGCAATGGCATCAATTGCGGCTGGAATGGCACTCACAGGAAAAACCCCGTTCATCACGAGTTTTGCTACCTTCTCACCCGGTCGAAACTGGGAGCAAATCAGAACCTGCATTGCGCTTCAAAATGCAAACGTAAAAATAGCAGGCTCCCACGCAGGACTCTCTGCTGGAAAAGATGGAGGTACACACCAGATGCTCGAAGACATCGCGCTCATGCGACCCATGCCGAACATGCGCGTCCTCTCCCCATGCGATGCAATCCAGACTAAAAAAGCAACTGAGTACGCAGCAAAAAAGAACGGTCCATTCTACATCCGCTTCATGCGCACAGCTTCGCCAGTAATCACAACAGAAAAAACACCGTTCAAATTTGGTCGCGCTGAAATCTTCCGTCACGGAACTGACCTCACCATCGCTGCTACTGGCCCCCTTGTCTACGAAGCACTCCTTGCCGCAGAAGCCCTCGCACAAGAACACGGAATCGAAGCTCGAGTTGTGTGCTTTCACACCATCAAACCAATCGACAGGAGCATGATCGTAAAGTGTGCAAAAGAAACCGGAGCGTTTGTAACTGTTGAAGAAGCGCAGGTAAACGGAGGTTTCGGCGGGGCTGTGTGCGAAACACTCGCACTTACCTCCCCTGTCCCAGTCGAGCGCATTGGCACACAAGATAAGTTTGGAGAATCAGGATCGCATCGAGAGCTCCAAGAAGCGCACGGGCTCACAGCCCCATTCATTGCTCTGGCAGCCGACAGGGTCCTACAGCGAAAACTCGGAAAGCGTGTCAGCGCAAAACCCGCACACATCACCGCCGCAGAGGAACTCTATAAGAAACATTCAACAAAATAGTTAAGCGAGGCTGTTCGAGGTGTCGTGCACCAAAACCATCCGGCTGGTTTTGAGCACGATACCTCGCAGCCGAGCGAAGGAGAGCCGGCCAGGCTCTTTTTTGTTATACTAGGAGCATATGTACGATATGGTAACCATAGGCGACGTCAAACTCGACGTCTTCATCTCGCTCGACAATTGCTCAGACAAATGCGGACTCAAACAAAACAAACTCTTCTTTGATTTTGGTGCGAAAATCTCTGTTCTTGTCCAGGATCAACAGATCGCCGGATCTGCCCCAAACGTAGCAACCGCACTCTCCCGCATGGGAATGAAGACTGCTCTTATCTCAAACATGGGTGATGATCTCACTTACACCCAAGCACTGGAATTCTTCAATAAAGAAAAAATTGCAACACGCTACATAAAGTCATTCAAAAACACAAAGAGCGCGTACTCAGCCGTCCTCAACCTTGACGGAGAAAAAACCATTCTTGCTTCCTACGTCACAAAACCATACAAACTTCCAAAGGACGTAAAAACAAAATGGTTCTACATGTCAGAAATGGGATCAGGGTATGAAAAGATCTACGAGGAACTTATTCGTCGCATCAAACGAGACAAAACGCTTCTTGGTTTTAACCCTGGCAACCAGCAAATCCGTGAGCTCAAGCCGATCTTGTTTAAACTCATCAAGCACACCAAGACATTGTTTGTAAACGTAGAAGAAGGGCAGCGCATTGTTTCAAACAAGAGACTTAAGATTCAATCCCTTGCAGAAAGACTCTTCAAACTCGGCCCAACAGAAGTCATCATCACGGACGGACGAAATGGATCCTATGGCTACGACGGCACCAACCTCTACTACTGCCCAATCGTTCCATCAAAACGCGTTGAGGCCACAGGTGCAGGAGACTCATTCGCATCCGGATACATTGGCGCGCGCATGCACGGACTTTCCATGCAAGAAGGCCTGCGCTGGGGCACAGTAAACGCAGCTTCATCTGTCACTCGAATCGGACCAACACTCGGACTTTTACGCGATACACAGATCAAAGCCCGCCTACGCAAGCTTCCAAAATTCGTCCCAGAAAAACTCGCGTAATATGCTCACAACACTTTCAAACGTCCTAAAAAAAGCCAATCGCCAGGGGTATGCCGTGGGAGCGTTTAACGTAAACAACCTCGAGTTCATCCAGGCAATCATCGCAGCAGCAGAAGCAGAGAACTCCCCTGTCATCATCTCGACAAGCGAGGGAGCAATCTCCTACGCTGGCATGGCAGAGCTTGGCGTGCTCGCACACATCGCCGCAAAGAAAACCAAAGTACCGGTTGTGTTCCATCTCGATCATGGCAAAGACGAAAAACTCATCGCAGAAGCAATCAAGAGCGGGCTCTACACATCGGTGATGTTCGACGGCTCTCACCTTCCTTACAAGGACAATGTTCGCATCACAAAAAAGATCGTTACTCTCGCACACAAGCACGACGTAAGTGTCGAAGCAGAGCTCGGAGCAATCGCAGGTATCGAGGACTTTGTCAGTGTCGAGGAAAAAGACGCACACCTCACAGATCCAGAGCAGGCTCGTGAGTTCGTGGAAAAAACCGGCTGCGACGCGCTTGCGATCGCAATCGGAACCTCACACGGCGCGTACAAGTTCAAAGGTGAATCCAAACTCGACTTCAAGCGCCTCGAAGAAATCGAAAAACTCGTGAACGTACCACTCGTCCTGCATGGCGCCTCTGGGATTCCAACAAACATCAAAAAGCAGTGCATCAAGTACGGCTGCAAGATTGAAAAAGCAAAAGGAGTCTCAGATGCAAACATCCGACAAGCAGTAAAACTCGGTGTCGACAAGATTAACATCGACTCAGACCTTCGCATTGCCTTTGATGCCGGCATCCGTAAGTTCCTACACGACAAACCTGAAGTATTTGACCCTCGCAAAATCCTCACTCCAGCCAAAGACATGATCACAAAGGTTGTGAGGCAAAAAATGAAACTCTTCAAAAGCTCAGGAAAGGGGTAGGAGGATTAGGAAGAGTAACTCTCAGATAGAAAGAGTAATAGGAGCGCATATGGCTTTTCGTGACTATAGAAAACTCATTGTTTGGAAAGAAGCTCATCAATTCGTACTCGATATCTACTCGACAACAGAAAGATTTCCAAAAGAGGAAAAGTTTGGAGTAACATCACAACTTCGACGAGCTGCAGTCTCAATACCCACCAATATCGTTGAGGGAAACGCAAAAACTTCACAAAAAGACCAGCTCAGATTTTGTGAAATAGCAAGAGCATCTCTCAATGAGTGTTTATGCCTCATTGAACTATCAAAAGATTTGCATTTCATTTCTCAAAAGCAACACCGAACACTTGAAGATCAGCTTAGACGAACAGAATTCCTGTTAATAAAACTCATGACTTCCAAAGGAAAGGATCTCCGATCCTATTACTCCTCTTAGTCCTTCTATCTGAATGTTACTCCTTCTACTCTTCTCCTATGTATGACGTAATCACCATCGGATCAGCAACACGAGACGTATTCCTTGTCTCAGACGCATTCAAGGTCCTCAAATCAAAAGAATTTCCAACAGGCGCAGGTGAATGTGTCGCACTTGGATCAAAAATTGAGCTCGACCAGCTCACACTCACAACAGGTGGAGGCGCAACCAATGCAGCTGCAACGTTCAGCTCTCTTGGCTACAAAACAGCCATCATGACCAAGATTGGAGACGACAGTGCAGGACGAGACGTATTAAGCGAGCTCAAGCGCTTTGGCGTGAGCACACCTCTCGTGCGAAAAGTAAAAGGAGGCCAAACAGCCTTCTCAACCCTCCTTACAATGACGGACGGAGAACGCACCGCACTCGTACACCGTGGCGTAAGCGCAAAGTTCACCCCAGCCGACATCAACTGGAATGCATTCAAACGAACGCACTGGATCTACCTCACATCCCTCGGTGGCAACCTGAATCTTTCCAAGCGCATCATTCGTGAGGCGCACAAAGCAGGAGCAAAGATCGCATGGAACCCAGGATCGCGAGAACTTAAAGCTGACCACAAGTCACTGCTCAAAATCTTGCCCCTCGTAGACGTCTTGCTTGTAAACAAAGAAGAGGCTCAGATGCTCACCGGAGCAAAAACTATCAAGCAAATCTTCAAAGCCCTACACACAGACGAAACAATTCGCATCGTTACTGATAGCACAAAGGGTGCCTGGGCGTATTACAACGGCAAGCTCGTTCATGCTGGAACCACTGGGGTAAAAGCCCTCTCACGAACAGGAGCAGGTGATGCGTTTGGATCAGGATTCGTCTCCGGGCTCATGAAAACATTCGACATCGGCACTGCTCTGCGCATCGGAACCATGAATGCAGAATCTGTCATTCAAAAACATGGAGCAAAAATCGGCCTTCTTACAAGCTGGCCATCTCCTGCAAAACAAAAAACCATCAAACTCAAAAAGGTTTAGTATGGATCGTATTAGTCACAGACTTACCGCAGCAAGAGAGTTTGAAGCAAAGAATATTGAACAGCAACCCAACCGAGAAGGACGAGAAGAAAAAGAGCAATTTCAAAAAGAACGAGCATTCGCTGGAGCCGTACTAAAATGGATGGATGCTCTGGTGCAGCTCGAACCTATCAAAAACCTCCCTTTACCGCGTTCAAAAAAACTAGGTGCTGCGTTTGTACCAGCGGTGTTATTTACAACACTAGCAGGATGCCATGAATTGGATATTGTAGACTGTTCCCCGGATGAAGAAGTGTATCTGAAAGCTGCTACACAATGGATCGATGAGCATCCAGACGAAATCCAACAATCACTAAACGAATTTTGGCCAAATGCAAACATCACCGTAGATCAACTTACAAACACTCTCGCCGAAGCAAGAATCACATGTGGGGTAGAAAACCCCCACAACAGAAGCGCCGATGATACGGATGTCGCCGCAACAGCAAGACTCAGGACAAACATCATCACTATCGATGTGAGCGAAGAGAAGTTTCAACACGGACTCGATCAATACTGCGATGGAGAATGGACAACTCGTGAATCATTTGAAGGCCTAGAAAAACAAATCCGAATCGCTGAGACGTTTGAAGAAGCTGATGAGATTTTCCACGACACAATGGACTACTATTACGCAATGAGCATTCTCGCAAGCACGTTAGCACACGAAGCAGCCCACCTTGCGTTAGATCAAGTGCATTCAGACGAAGTAAGAGAGTTTGTACGTTCAGATGAATACTACAACGCACCAGATGAGCACATCAGATCTCTGGATGAAGTTTATGCGTGGGGTTACGCCGCAAACTATGCGGTTCAAACACTGCAAAGTATTGAAACAACTGACATTGGAAAAGCTTGGTCAGCTAGATATTTAGAACACCTCAATGAATCATAATATGAAAAAACTCAAACTCTTCATCACGCGCGACATCCCAGACGAGGGGTTAAAGATGCTCAAAAAGAGTAAACGCTTTAAAATCGATATCTACGAGCATGACAAAAAAATCCCCCGCCGAGAACTTCTCAAACGCGTCAAAGGTGCAGACATTATCCTTTCCATCCTCACAGAAAACATGGATGCAAAGGTCATGGACGCAGCTGGACCTCAGCTCAAAATGATTGCAAACTACGCCGTTGGCTTCAACAACATCGACCTTGAAGCTGCCAACCTGCGTGGCATCACCGTCACAAACACACCAAGCGAGGAAGTTTCAGAAGCTGTTGCCGAGCACACCATCGCGCTCATGTTCGCCGTAGCAAAACGCATCCCAGAAGTAGACAAGTACACGCGTGCTGGAAAGTATCATGGATGGGGACCAAAAATGTTCCTGGGATCTGATCTCTGGGGGAAGACAATCGGCATCATTGGCGCCGGTCGAATCGGAGGCGGAGTCGTAAGCAGGCTACACTCAGGATTCAACATGAAAGTGCTCTACAACAACATCAATAAAAATCCAAAGCTAGAAAAAGAGACAGGGGCAAAATTTGTCACACGTTCAAAACTTCTCAGAGACTCTGACTTTGTTTCCCTGCACGTCCCACTTCTCCCATCAACCAGACACCTGATCAGCACCAAGGAGCTCAAGCTCATGAAAAAAACCGCAATCCTGATCAACACTGCACGTGGGCCCGTAGTAGATGAGAAGGCTCTAGTACGCGCGCTCATGCGAGGAGAGATCGCAGGAGCCGGCCTGGACGTCTATGAGCGCGAGCCATTCATCGATGTAGACCCTAGCGACAATCTAGAGCTCCGCAAGCTCGACAATGTCGTTCTCACACCCCACACAGCCTCAGCAACCTTTAGTGCACGCCAGGCAATGAGCAAAACCGCAGCCAAAAATATCCTCGCATTTCTGAGAGGACAAAAACCACCAAACAAGGTAAACTAGGACCACAAAACAACAAAAGGAGGGCATAATTACTAGGTTTGAAAGGTATGCAAGACACATTGAATACTGAGCCAAAGGAGGATAACCACAATTCTGTGGATAACAAGGACTCAAACGCGCCATCACCAAAGCGCCCAATCAAGTCCTATCTCATCGCAATCGCGATCTTGATCATTGCACTGCTCATCATCTCAGTCATGCCAGAAGGCACAGAAGATACTGACCAACCTGTCGAGGACGAAACAACTGACGAAATAACCATTGAGGTTGAAGGGGGTGAGGAGGGTCAGACCCAGATCAAGCTTAACATGGAGGACATGAGCGAAGGGTTCAGCCTCGACACGTTTGAAGATCTTGATGAGGCAGGTCTCATCATCAACTCTTCTCAAGGCCGACCAACCGACGGAGATGGATCTGAAATCCTTGTCTCAAACGTTGTTGATGCGGGAGAAGAAAACATGGTCTACTTTGCAACCATGTCCCTCAATAAAGAACTTGGTGAAAACTTTGTAGGAATCTATCACTACAACACTATCACCAACAGGTGGCAACGCGTCTACAAAGAAACCATGGAGGTGTCAGAAGGATCCACACCTCTCATGCGAGTACTTGCTCGCACAGGAGACCACCTCATCTTACTAAAGGATCAAATCACCGACTCTACAGACTCTTGCAAGAACTTCTGGCTAGAAGGAGAAACTGAAGGATCAGAGCTCCTCATCATGGATCTAAACGATCCATATGCAGGGTTCAACATCTTCCCACTCCCAGAACAACTCAAACAATCAGCACAAGCAGAGCGAGCCGAATGCCTAGCAGCAATTGAATAGCAAATCAAAAACCCCGAGCTAATCGGGGTTTTTTGTTTACTGAACTTGAGTTTCTTGCTCCGCAGGCTGCTCCCGCTTCCATCTCGTAGCATCATCACTCAACCTCTCAAGCGCCTCAGCATAATACTTCTTAATATTCACCATGTAGTCTTCATTAAACTTTTTCCAACGCTTACCATTATAAACACGAGCAAACTTATCTTCACTATCTTCATTTGTAAAAACCGGGAAATAACGATCAGCATCCTTTATCCGACCTGCCCTCTCAGCTAAAAATGCTAAAAATAACTTTCCACCATTTGCCGGATGGTATGTCTGAGCTCGCGTCAGATCAAGTCCCTGTCTCGCATCCTCACCCGCCCCATGATTAAGAACATGAAAATGAGAGTAAGAAAAATCACGAATTTTTACATTTTTCTCATAACGATGCAGAGAAAACTGACCGAGTGGATGGCCGCCACCCTCTTGTTTTGCCACAGCAAACATGAGAGCAACAAGCTCACGATGAGAAATCTTCTTCAAAATCTTCTCAACATCCCCGCCGTATAACTCATGAGCCCGCATCTCATCAACAGCCTGATTTGCATAGTTAACAAACTGCGCTTCAGTTAGCCGACGATCTTTCGCTTCAACTGGAATCGGAATCCACTTACCAACCGGCAAACTATCAGACGGAATATTAAAAGACTCAAGCTTGTAAGTAGAGTCCAAAAGATATTCAAACCCTTCATGTGCAGACAACTTTTCACGAACACCAGACAACGTATCTCCTTTTTGAACCAAGTAAAACGACCCTCCAACATCATCAAAAACCTCAACTCCTTCTTCGAGCAAACGCCGCCTAGCTTCAAACGCTTCATCTGCCCATTCCCCACCAGATGCCACCACCTCAAAAAATTCTGGATTAGTATCAAAATACTCATGAGGCTCAATCGGCTCAAACAGCTTTTCACGCTCTGCCGCCTCCAAAGCTTTTCGCTTAGCCTCTTCAATACGTTTTGCTTGAGCAAAAGCCTCTCTGCGATCTTGCTCCTTGCGATCCGCCCGATCTCCAGCAGCCTCAAGAACCTCTCTACCCAACCCACCAACACCTACCGTAGCAGCCCCGCCAAGCAACCATTTCAAAACCTTCCTACGATTTGGATTATTTGGCTCTTCTTGTTGTCTTGATTGTCTATGTTCCATAAAATTCATTTTCCCCTCCATCCTACCACAAAACCTCACCCACCAAGAGCGAAGCTGCAGTGTGTGAGTTAGTTCACTTGGTGGTGGTGCCCCATGCGATGTTGGGTGCCCGGCTCCGCCAAGTAAAATCGTACCTCACCCGGGAGAGCGAGCGCATTGACACCAAAACCCCCTTCTGGTACTATTCCGCTCGTAAAACACCTCGTGACGGGCCTGTAGCTCAGCTGGTTAGAGCACCTGCTTTGCAAGCAGGGGGTCAAGGGTTCGAATCCCTTCAGGTCCACCACGAAGTGTTTTTTTAGTTTATAATGGGTGTGTATGAAGAAACTGACCATCTTTCTTGTCATTCTCTGTCTTGCATTATCACCAATGCAAACCAAGGCACACCCACATCAGGCAACCTGGTTACAAAGCCTGGATGGATCAATCTCGATCGAAATCGATGTGCCAGATGAAATTGGCGGTGTAAGTATTGCTGTTGCAGATCTGGGAGACGATGGTGTTTCAGAAATTGTAATTGGAAACGGAATGGGGTCGGAACCACGAGTGCGCGTACTCAGACAAGACGGATCTGAAATCGGATCATTCCTCGCATACGCACAAACACTTGGAGTAGGAATCAACGTCAAGCTTTGCGACCTCACAGGAAACGGATACAACGAAATTGTTGTTGCACCCCAACGCGGAGGCGGCCCTCACATCCGCATCTTCGACAACTACGGCAACGCAATCGACAACGGTGGCTTCTTTGCGTACGACGCAAATTTTCGAGGAGGTGTGCACTTAGCATGCGGCGACCTTGAAGGTGACGCGCGCGCAGAACTTATCACACTCCCAGCACAAAGCGGCGGACCACATGTGCGTGTGTGGACTTTTGAAAACAACACAGCAATCAACACACAAAACTTTTTTGCATTCGAAGAAGATTCAAACACCGGACTGATTGGTGAGGTGAATGACAAAAAACTTTTTATCGCAGAATATTTTTCCTCCACACCACGAATAAAAACGTTTGTTATCCACAGCACTGTTGAGGAAGAAAACGAAACACAAATTACACTCAATGCACTTGGATCAAACGAACTTGTTACCCACGGAACCAACACCTACCTTGCAACTGCATCATCAAGCACACTTGTTAATATCAACTCTGGAGAAACACAAACACTCGAAACAAACTCAGGAGGGCTCTCTGTTGCAAGCGATGGAAAGAACCTCTACCACACCTCTGGGCGCACAGCCTTCACAGAAAATCCTGCGCACAAACGCATTGTAGTAGATGTATCAGAGCAACGTCTCTACGCTTTTGAAAGCGGTGTCTTGCGCAATTCTTTCCTCATCTCAAGCGGCCTCAACAATGCCACACCCCTTGGAAATCACGTAATTTTAGCGAAAATTCCAGAGGTACATTATGCATGGTTCTACGGCTCTGGCTCACCACACAACTACGACCTGGGATGGATCCCTTACAACCTTCGCTTCTACCCACACATCTACATCCACTACGCTCCATGGCACAACAACTTCGGACACCAGATGAGTCACGGGTGTGTGAATGTTCCAATCGAAGACATGATGTGGGTATACGAATGGGCCGATGAAGGAATTGATGTCATCGTACAAGATTAGTTTTAATTGTTGTTGGCAAAAAACAAGAAAGCTATTTCATCAAACAAAAAACAAACGCAGCGCAATACGTGTTGTGTTTTTTCTTTCAAGAAAATTTTTGTAACACTTTTTTTCTTGTAGCTGTTCAAAAAAACTTTTACAATATACATAACGTCAAAAGTTTTTGTGGCGCGTCACACAAAACCTACAAACGTTTTTCTTGCACAAGGAGGAACACCTTTATGTGCAAGGCTCGATCGAGCTATTACTTAATTAGAAGGGGTCACAAGATCCCTATCACGAACGTATGCCAGCAAAAAAGAAGAAGCCGGCAAAGCGCAAAGTTGCTAAGAAGAAGCCAGCGAAGAAAAAAGTGGCTAAGAAAAAAGTAGCTAAGCGTAAGCCAGCTAAAAAGAAGGCAGCTCCAAAGCGCAAGGTAGCTAAAAAGAAACCAGCGAAGAAAAAAGTTGCTAAGAAGAAACCAGCTAAAAAGAAAGTAGCCAAGAAGAAACCAGCAA
>CAZIDX010000003.1:106892-178555 GCA_964538435.1 uncultured Gammaproteobacteria bacterium
AGAAAGTAGCCAAGAAGAAACCAGCAAAGAAGAAGGTTGCTAAAAAGAAGCCGGCTAAGCGCAAAGTTGCTAAGAAGAAGCCAGCGAAGAAAAAAGTGGCTAAGAAAAAAGTAGCTAAGCGTAAGCCAGCTAAAAAGAAAGTAGCCAAGAAGAAACCAGCAAAGAAGAAGGTTGCTAAAAAGAAGCCGGCAAAGCGCAAAGTGGCAAAGAAAAAGCCAGCGAAGCGTAAAGCTGCTCCAAAGCGTAAGAAGCGCAAATAGACAAACAAAAAAACACCTGCATAGAGACGCGCTACGCAGGTGTTTTGTTTTTAAATAAGTGTTGATTGTTTTGGTTTTGCTGGACCATTTTCTCCAAAAATACTCACGGTTCCAAAAATTCCATCATACCCAGGTTTTATCACGAGCTCACCGCGACGCATGCGATCAATCGCCGTTGCAAGCTCGGGATAACTGGAAACGTTTCGAATCTCTTCAATCGGTGTGTCTAAGAGAAGCGTAAACTCATCTGCAAGCTCGTCTGTAAGTCGCATATACTCTGCCTCGACTTTCTTTGATGTCGTTGATTTAACCCCAACGACTTCTGCAATAATCTCAGCAAGTGGCACGATCGACTTGTATGGAATCTTTTGGCTGGCAACTGTCTCAGAATCTCGATCAGACAACTCTTCCACCCGATGATGCACACCAAGCGTCATACTTCGCTTGCACTCCGGACACTTCTCACCAAGACGAATCGACTCCTTTGGCTCACAAGAAAACTTACAGTCAGAACAACCATCAAAATGATACTTCCCTTCTTCTGGGTAAAACTCGATCGTGTATTTAAACTTCTCTTTGTCCTTTTCTCGCAGCACGCGCACAAACTCGTCGTACGTCGGAGCCTGATCAAACTCAAACACATTCGCCTCCCGCCCAAGATTGCGCGGAGAGTGCGCATCCGAGTTTGAAATCATAACTACATCATCAAGGCCAGAAAGTTGCCAATTCATTTTCGGATCAGACGAAAGCCCAGTCTCAATCGCATAGATATGCTTAGCCATCTCTTCTCCAAAACACTCTTCAATCGAATCAAACCCAGACTTAGACCCAAAAATCGCATACCACGGCGTCCACGCATGCGCAGGCACAATGATAATCTTCTCATCAATCTCCTTAAGCATCTTATAAAGATCTTCTGAATCCATCCCAAGAATCGGTCGACCGTCAGACTTAAGATTAAACTCTCGTCGAGTAAGCTCTCCAATCACTTTCTCGCACGACTCAATCGATGGCGAAAACACAAGATTATGCACCCGCCGAGACTTCCCACCGCGCTTGTAAATCTGACTAAGCTCCTGCACAAGCATAAACTCCGTACTCGACCCATCAATTCCATACACCCCCTGCCGCTTCTCAGTAAGATGATTCTTAATATGCTCAAACCAGGCCGGATGCGTCCAATCCCCCGTAGCACAAATCTGAATCCCCTTACGCTCACACCAACTCCCAATCGTTGGTAGCTCAAGCTGCTTCGAGCACGCTCTCGAATACTTTGAATGAATATGCCAATCAACAATGTATCGCATAAATATGGTAAACTTGTGACCTATGAAACTCTCAGAATATCAACAAAAAGCACGAGTAACTGCATTATACCCTAACGCCAACAACAACCCCTATTACCCAGCCCTAGGGCTCGGTGGAGAAGTGGGTGAGGTACTTAACAAGATCAAAAAAATCATGAGAGATCATGATGGGGTTATCAATGACGAGCACCGCAAAGATCTAAAAAAAGAACTTGGTGATGTCCTCTGGTATGTTGCAGCAACGGCCTCAGAGCTCGGACTCGATCTTGATGAGGTTGCCCAGGCTAACATCGACAAGCTCTACTCAAGAAAAGAACGCGGCGTCCTCGGCGGCTCCGGCGACGATCGTTAATGAAATCAAAAACGAGGTCCAGCCTCGTTTTTTTGTTTACTGATTTCGTTTTGCAAGAAGCTCTTCTGCAATCTCAAGCTCCTCTGGAGTATTGATCCCAACCGCTTGCTCGGGAGCAACGCTCATGGAAGCAATATCGTGCCCCTGCGCCACCGCAAGCTCAACAAGGTCTGTTAGATAATACTCACCGCTCGCATTAAAATTCTTTACTTGCTCAATATTCTCCCAAAGCCACTTCGTATCAAAGCAATACAAAGCCGGGTTCACCTCCTTGATCTCTCGCTCTGAATCCATAGCGTCCTTGTACTCTCGAATCCCGATTACATGCCCATGGCTGTCGCGTAGCACACGCCCCCAATGAAGATAGGCTTTGCGCCAACCTTCAAACGACGGAACCGTCGTGGTCATCATGGAAACAACCCCCCTGCTTTCTTCATGCATCACTGCAAGCTTTGAAAGCGTCTCAGATGAAACAAACGGATGATCTCCATAAAGAACAATGATCGCTTCAGCCTTCACAACAGTGTCCTTACAAACCTTCACAGCATGTGCTGTGCCAAGCTGCTCCTCTTGAACAACATACTCACAACCCCCACCAAACGACTCACAAAGTTTTGGCCGCTCAGGACCCACAACAACAACAGGCAGATTATCAACTCCTGAACCCATAATAGATTCATGCAAGTATTGCAGGATTGGCTTCCCTCCAACCGGTGTTAGAGTCTTTGGAATCTCTGACTTCATTCGCGTGCCTTTTCCAGCCGCGAGGATGATAAATCTAAATGTCATATCGCGTAAATAATATCAATCAGACAGAAAAAAACAACATTGACAGAACCGCCAATGATGTTCTACATCGCAAGGGCAAAAATAGTTAGAAATATGCCCACCATCACACCAAACGAGAAAATAAATACGTTTTTGATAAAAACACACAAGTAGCATCCTTTTTTCTTTTCCATAAATCATCGAACAATCAAGAATATAAAAAGCGTAAGCATGAACGTAATCGGTGTGATGATAATACCTTTCTTTAGAAAATCTGTGTAGGTAATCTCCACTCCTTTCTTTTGCAAAATATCACGCCACATAAGACCAGCCAGCGCCCCCACAAGCGTAACATTAGCACCAAGAGACGCAGCAATCACAACCGGATAGATAAACTCCTGAGTGAATGGAAGCATCTGGATTACATCTGTGTTAAACACATTTGCAAAAAAGATCGATGTCGGTTGATTGTTCATGACATTCGACATGACAAGAGCAAGCCCACCTGAAGCTCCCAGCATGTAAAACGGATTTGTAAGTGACACAATCCAATGCGACACACGATCCACAAACCCAAGCTCAGTAAGGCGCTGCACAAACACAAACATCACAGCAATAAACGGTAGGATCTGCCACGGCATTCGTTTGTATGAAAGCAGTGCCCCCTTCGAAGAACTTGGGTGAGTGTTAATAAGCACAAACCCAAGTGCAAACAAAACTGTAACAAGCCAAATCTCAAACCCAAGAAATTCTGAAAAAACAAGCGTGACGAGCATCGCAAGCAAAAGAGAAAAGCTCAAAATCGCATGCACCCAACTTTGAACATAAGCCTTGTCATTCGGCTTGATGGAAAACTTCCTGTTGATCTGCTTTCTAAAAACGAGCCAAAGCAACGCAAAGTTACACACGAACGCAAACAATCCCGGCACCCAAGTATGAGTTGAAAACTCCAAAAACCCAACACCAAGCGATGACCCCAAAATGATATTTGTAGGATCCCCAACAAACAAAATCATGCTTGCCGTATTTGCAACAAAAAACTCAGCAAACAAAAACGGAATCACATTAATCTTTGCGTGATGACTCATGTAAAAAATCACTGGCGTAAGCGTGAGAATAACAACATCGTTTGAAGTAAGAAGTGTAAGCAGCGCTCCAAACAAATAAAACCCAAGAAACAACTTGAACCCATCGCCTTTAACCGCGTGCGTAATCCGATACGCAAAGTAATCAAAAATCCCCGTTGCGTCCGTGCTCACACTCACATACGCAACAGAGAAAAAGATAAGAATGATTTTCCATGGCTCAAACGAACCATTACTGATGAGTCCGTGATAAATCGTCTCGGCCTCAACCACCCCGAAAGCAATAAAAAAAACGAGGAATATCAAACTCGCCAAACCAAAAGAAACACGAATCCTCCTTTTTCTGAATGGATGAACCGCTAATGCAACAGTGAGAATAATTGCCCAAAAAATCAATGCGATCTGCATGAGAATATTGTACCAAATATTGACAAAATAGGCTGAAAAAGATACCCTTAATCGTCACCAAGCAATTCGGTGATACCATTTCCTCTCACCCCGAGAAAATAATGAAGCTCCTTTTCGCAATCTTGTGTACACTTGTACTCTCACTGCTCTGCCCCACCGCTCACGCACAGCAACAAAAGTGTGCTGAGCAAACCAAGCCCCTGGAAGTTACTGATGTTCCAGTGCGACACAACTCAAACGGCATTCTCGCGTTCTACCAGACCGAGCTGTGTCCACCAGCCGCTGCTGAAAACGAACGTTGGTTCCTAATCTGGCGCCCCAGTGAGCTGGACGCGCAAAGAAACCAAGCAATCGTCAGAGCAACCCCTGAAATCATCACAGCCCTCTGGATCGATCCCAAGCTCGGTCAGGTAGGCTACTTCAACCTGGCATTCACAGACCTCTGGATGCTCACACTCGTGGACGTTCACACGTACCACTACCACACGTACATGATCGACACGAGTGATCCACGCATGAAGGTCGAGTGGAGCAACTCCACACCCATCCCGCTCCCACGCAACCTACGAAGCGACCACTAGGTCTCCTCACACCCCGTCCAGATGGGGTGTTTTCAATTTCACAACCAAAAAACAGTGCAAAGTCTTGGCGTCTACCTACTCTCGCGCAATCGCACTACCATCGGCCCTAGAGAGCTTAACTGCCGTGTTCGGGAAGGGAACGGGTGTTGCCTCTCTGGAAGAAACACCAAGACTCTGCACTGTTTAAATTGTTTACTAAAGATAGTCGATATTCTCTGAGAAGGGTTTTCTCTTCATTCATATAGATTGTCAAAACGAGATGAAGCGCGCCGCTCTGGAAGGTGGAAAGTCGCCGAGCTGTACTGAACGTACAGCGAGGTGATTTCCGCCTGAAGAGCTAGCGATTCGCTCGTTTTGGCGATCTAACCAAGAGAGGTTGTAGAGCTTGACCGATTAGTACCGCTCGGCTCAACACATTACTGTGCTTACACCTACGGCCTATCAACCTCATCGTCTCTGAGGGGTCTCAAATGAAGACTAATCTTTGGATCGGCTTCGCACTTAGATGCTTTCAGCGCTTATCCGAACCGAACGTAGCTACCCGGCAATGCCCTTGGCAGAACAACCGGTGCACTAGAGGTTCGTCCATTCCGGTCCTCTCGTACTAGGAATAGGTTCCATCAGTCTTCGACGCTCACGGCAGATAGGAGACCGAACTGTCTCACGACGTTCTGAACCCAGCTCACGTACCGCTTTAATGGGCGAACAGCCCAACCCTTGGGACCTTCTCCAGCCCCAGGATGCGATGAGCCGACATCGAGGTGCCGAACCTCCCCGTCGCTGTGGACGCTTGGGGGAGACTAGCCTGTTATCCCCGGAGTAGCTTTTATCCGATGAGCTTCCGCCGTCCTATTTCGTACGGTCGGATCACTAACTTCTGCTTTCGCAACTGCTCGACTTGTAGGTCTCGCAGTAAAGCTGGCTTCTGCGTTTGCACGTCCAGCGCGATTTCCATCCGCGCTAAGCCAACCTTTGTAAACGCCTCCGTTACATTTTGGGAGGCACCCGCCCCAGGTAAACTACCCACCAGATCCTGTCCCTGACACCAGATTCATGGCGCCTGGTTAGAATTCACACAACACAAGGGTGGTATCTCACTGGTGCCCGAAGGCTCCCACCTATACTGAACATGTGGAACATGAACCCAAGATCAAGCTATAGTAAAGCTTCACGGGGTCTTTTCGTCTTGCCGCGAGTAGTGAGCATCTTCACTCACATTGCAATTTCGCCGAGTCCATTGTTGAGAGAGTCCCCAAATCGTTATGCCATTCGTGCAGGACGGAACTTACCCGTCAAGGAATTTCGCTACCTTAGGACGATTATAGTTATCGCCGGCGTTCATCCGCGCTTCAGTCGCACGCTTCATTACCGAAGTAACTAACGCGCTTCCTTAACGTTCGGACACTGGCCAGGCATCAGCCCCTATACATCACCTTGCGGTTTAGCAGGGACCTGTGTTTTTGATAAACAGTCGCTTGGGGTCTTTCGCTGCGGGTCACATCCTCCCGGATGCAACCAGGCCTTATCCCGAAGTTACGGCCGCTGTTTTGCCGAGTTCCTAAACAATGGTTCTCTCGTACGCCTTGGTACATTACGCACCCACCCACCTGTGTCGGTTTGCGGTACGGGTCCCTATTCCATTAACCCTAGTAGCTTTTCTAGACTCACTGTCCTTTCCCCTTGCCCAACCCGTAAGTTGAACTTGAGCTGACAGACGGACTTGAGGTCGAACCTCAGTCTGGCGGATTTGCCTACCAGACGCCAACCTGCCCCCAACGTCATAGCCATAGGACGCGGGAAATTTCAGTAAGTGTCACTACATCAGTGAAATAGAGAGTGCAGGAATATTAACCTGCTGTGCATCGACTACGCCTTTCGGCCTCGCCTTAGCTCCCGACTAACCCTGGGACGATTCTCGTTGCCCAGGAAACCTTGGGTTTACGGCGGACAGGATTCTCACCTGTCTTTTTGCTACTCATGCCAACATTCTCCCTTCGCATCGCTCCACCAGGGGTCACCCCACCAGCTTCAGCGCAATACGAATGCTCCCCTACCGCGCCCACTATAAATAGTGGACACCCTCAGCTTCGGTACGTCATTTAGCCCCGGTACATTTTCCGCGCAAGGAAACTTGACCAGTGAGCTGTTACGCTATCTTTAAAGGATGGCTGCTTCTAAGCCAACCTCCTGGTTGTATGAGTCTCCTCACCACGTTTTACACTTAATGACGATTTTGGGACCTTAGCTTGAGATCTGGGCTGTTTCCCTTTCGACTAATGGAGCTTAGCCCCCATAGTCTGACTGCCGGGAACACATATTGGTATTCGGAGTTTGGTTAGGTCCGCTACCCGAAGGCGCAAAACCCATTCAGTGCTCTACCCCCAATATGTTATTGACCGACGCTAGCCCTAAAGCTATCTCGGGGAGAACCAGCTATTACCGAACTCGATTGGAATTTCTCCGCTATCCACAGCTCATCCCAGCGTTTTGCACAGCGCGAGGGTTCGGTCCTCCACAAGCTATTACACTTGCTTCAACCTGGCCATGGATAGGTCGTCCGGTTTCGGGTCGTGTGCACGCCACCCTCTATTTTTATACTCGACCCAGCCACAGAACTCTGTAGCTTTGGACCAAGTATAAAGATAGATCACGCGGGTTAACGCTCGCTTTCACTTTGCCTTCGTCCCGGAGGACTTAAGCAGCGACGTGCAGCACACTCGTTGGCTCATTCTTCAATAGGAACGCTATCACCCATCCGAAGACAGGCTCTAACTCCTTGTAAGCATACGGTTTCAGATACTATTTCATTCCCCTCCCGGGGTGCTTTTCAGCTTTCCCTCACGGTACTTGTTCACTATCGATCAGAACGTGTATTTAGCCTTGCCAGATAGTCCCGGCTGTTTCCTACAGGGTTTCACGAGCCCCGCAGTACTCAAGGTTCATCGACGTGATGGTGTGAATGTATTTTGCGTACAGGGCTATCACCTTCTTTGGCTCTGCTTTCCAACAGATTTTGCTATACAACACACAATTGTCATCACCCGCCCTTGGAAGAGGACGGACGCGATGCCTTACAACACCTTCCACTGCAACGCCTTCCAGCTTTCGTCACCGCTCACACACAGATACAAGTATCTCCATGATCGCAATAACTTCACAGTAGAGGTTTGGGCTGATCCCTTTTCGCTCGCCGCTACTCAGGGAATAGATTCGCTTTTCGTTTCCACACAACGTGCTTGTGTGTGAAAACGTAAAGCGAAAAATTCTTTTTCTTTTCCTCTGGTTACTGAGATGTTTCACTTCACCAGGTGCCCACCCTAAGCAATTACTCACAAAGGGTAATACGACATAACTCGTATTGGGTTTCCCCATTCGGAAATCTCCGGATCAAAGGTTGTTTACCACCTCCCCGAAGCTTATCGCAGGTTACTACGTCCTTCATCGGCACGTTCTGTCGAGCCATCCACCATATGCTCTTAGATGCTCTACAACCACTCCTAGGCTAGATCTCTTGAAGAGAAGATCTGCCACTCGCATGGAGTGATCTGAATTCCGGCCACTCACGAAAAAAGAGTGGACGAAATTAATTCTCGTATTTTGATATTATTATCGACTGATCTTCAGTTGTAAGGATCTTTCTGTTCGATTTCGTCTGCTGTTCTATTCTTCGAATCAGAGTGCAACTCACTTGAGCTCTGCTCTGAATCCAAGGGAACAAAAAACCGCCAGTATCTCTGCGGTCTTATCAAAACAAATTTGATAGTGGATCGCTAATTCTTTTGATGTAAGATTGGTGTACTCATGATGTGGTTTTGATTTGATTCATAACTTTCCCTCCATCCCTCAGTGTGCAAACCTTCCCGTTTACTTTGCAACTTTAGCGATCCTTGGGACAAAGAAAGTAGAACTAATCCACAAATGTCACGGGAAGTATAGTGGAAGTCATTAAACCTGTCAAGGGCTCTATCCTCAATGTTTCCACACCAAAAATAAGGTATAATTTCACATATGTTTTCCCTAAAAATCACCTCAATTGGCAAACAAAAAGCCGGACCTGAATCCGAGCTTGTTTCTCGCTATCTCAAGCAACTGAAGACCTTTGCTAAAATCGAGATTCAAGAACTCTCTGAATCAAAGCACGCTCGCACAGGCGACCTCGACCGAGCTCGCTCAGAAGACGCCGAATCGCTCCGCTCTGCACTCGTCCCAGGAGCCAAACATATCCTCCTCACCGAGCACGGAAAAACCTTCTCCTCACCCGACTTTGCAAAGACCCTCCAAGACTGGAGCGAGAACGAGACTGTCCCAATCCAATTCCTCCTAGCAGGGCCGCACGGCATAAGCAAAGAACTCGAAAGCGAAGTTGACCTGAACCTCTCCCTCTCCCCCATGACCTTCCCGCACGACATCGCCCGCGCACTCCTGCTCGAGCAACTCTACCGCGCCATGACCATCCTCTCAGGCAAGACGTATCATTACTAACAACACCCTATCCACATAAGGTCCGATCGGTCCTTTAATGGATACAAAAAACACCCAGCTTGCGCCGGGTGTTTTATTTACATCTCAATCTCCGCAAGACTTGTTGCTACTTGCCACGCCTGCCCATCTTCAGGATGCGCCTCAATCGTATGCCGCGAATCATCACGTACCATCCGCACAAGTTGTATCGGTAGACCCGCATCTCGCACCGCCTCAAGCTCACGAGGATTGTCATCTACAAACACAAGATCCTCATACTCATCCAAAAACTCTTTTAGCTGCACATCCTTTCGTCTTTCAGGTCGCGCAATGTGAATCTCATCAATGAGCTCATCAAGCCCTGCGGCTTCAATCTTAAAATGCTGGAAGTCAGGCTCGCCAAATGTCAGGATCGAAAACGTGTGCTTCTTCTGATTCTCTCGAATAAACTCTTTTACCTCACCAAACACCAACTGCTCCCCCTCTTCTTCAACCCACTGCTCAAACTCACTAACAATCTCATCAAGATCACCTCCAGCAATCCCTGACTGCTCAGCATGCTCACGAAGGGTAAATCCAAGCCCAAACAATTTCTCTCCAATCTCTGTTGCCTCATCGCGATCAATCCCCTGATCAACCAAACGATCAAGCCAATTGTTCCAAAGATGCTCTGTATGGTAGAGCGTCCCATCAAAATCTAAAACGATATGCATACTAATCTTCAATTCCTTCGTAATCATCACTGAGTGCCGCACCTGGATCATACTCAACAGGCTTCTCAGCAATGCGCTTAATAATCTCAGCAAGAATCGGATACTGCTCACCCATGAAGTGCCCTTGCCCATCCACTTCAAGAAGTTTTGCTTTGAGTTGCTTAGCAAGGCGCTGACCATGCTCAAACGGAACAAGCTTGTCATCCTTTGAGTGAAGCACGAAAAACTCCCTTGCCTTCCACATCAAAACATCTGCATCAAGATCGGCAATAAACAGCTGCCTGAGCTCTGATCGCGAAACCTTCCACGGAGCAGAAACAAGAAGGACAGCGCGCGGTGTCTCAGTCATCTCAACCGCCTCAAGGTATTGCAGAATAATAAAAGCCCCGAGCGAATGTCCGAGCAAAATATCATCTGATTTTAGATACCCAACCTGACTCTTCATGGACTCAATAATCTCCGGCAGGTTAAGCGGATCGTTTGTAGAAAGCGGAAGCTCTGGCGTTTCCACCTCAAACCCCATGTCTCGCAATGTGTCTGCGAGCCAAGGATGAAAATTCATCTGAGGGCTGGCATTAAAGCCATGTACAAGAATGATTCTCATAAGCACCGGGAGAATAACCGAAAAGAGACTTTTTGTCGAGAGTGCCATTGACCAAGAACATGATTTGCGATAGTATCCCTCCGTAACTATTTCAAACGAATAGTTTGTGGGCGAGTGGTGGAATTGGTAGACACGCTAGCCTTAGGAGCTAGTGCCCTTGCGGCGTGGAGGTTCGAGTCCTCTCTCGCCCACCAGAAAAATACTCCATTCATTGGAGTATTTTTTGTTTACGCTATACTAGATAGGTATGACCATCCTCACCGTCTGCCAATTTGGCATGAACCGATCTCGCTATCTAGCAGAGTATCTCAACTCCCTCGGCTACAACACAATCTACGGAGGTGTGCGCGAAGAGCCAAACGTCTTGCAAAGCAAGATTGATCAAGCTGATATTATTATCTCAGTCACACCAGAAATTACAGACAAGCTTCACACATTCAACTTGAGCAGTCGAAAAGTGATCGGACTCGATGTAAACGACAAAACCGACTCACTCTCAGGAGACGCCTGGTGCAGCTTCCAATCCTCCTCTGTCTACCCCCGCCTGAAAGCTCAAATAGATAAACATCTTCCACTGAAACCGTAGATATCCCCACTCCAACCCCTTGACGAAACCGTCACGCGATGTTGTGATGGAAACACAAGACAAAGAACTCCCCTTCACTGTCCGCGCCATGCTTGCGGATAGCGATTGGGAGTTCTTTTCTTTGCGCGCATTACTCTCGAGAGCTCATTAACAATTCAATAAGTATGAAACTATTCGATAAAACATGGATCGCCATGCTCATGCTTTCAGCTGTGCTCGTCATTCCCATGCGCACACAAGCATCCGCGCCGCACGTAATCATCTCCGAAATCGGTTGGGCAGGTTCTGAAGTCTCAAGTTCTGACGAGTGGATCGAGCTTACCAACACAAGCACAACCCAGATCAACATCTCAGGCTACATGCTCACAGGAGCAGGTTCTGGCGGAGAAAGCATAGTGATCCCAGACGGTAGCCTACTCGAACCTCACTCAACATATCTCATCGCAAACTATGATCAAACGCACGAAAACTCCACCCTTGGAGCAACACCAAACATTATCGACGCCACCCTGTCTCTCTCAAACTCAGGATTCGCTGTGCATCTCAACAACCATGACGGTGCCCAAATCGATTCTGCAGGAGATGGAACAACCCCTTTCGCTGGAGGATCTGGTGGCACTGAGGAGTCTGATGACGGACGATATCGATCCATGGTCCGAGTGGATGGATCGCTAAACGGAACACTAGAAACCTCTTGGATGAATGCGACAACCTCCACCGGATTCAAAGAAGCATCAACAGGACTCGGCACTCCTGGTTACGCAGACGTGTGGCTCCTACTCGAAGAAATAACAGAAGAAGAACCCACAGAAGAAGCTGCGACGGACTCATTAATCATAACTGAATTCGTCTCAAACCCACTCGAAAACGAAGTGGAATGGATCGAAGTCTTGAACGCATCCAACCAAGACGTGGATCTAACTGGGTGGACCATCGAGGACGCCACAGAGCGACAAACACCCCTTGGAGAAGAAACCTTGCTTGCAGGAGCATTCTTCTTAATTGAGTCACCGACCGGGCAACTTAACAACGACGGCGACTCAATCATCATCAAAGACAAAGCAGGGTCTGTAGTCGATCAGCTCGAATACGGAACGGACGAAATTCCAGCCCCAGACAAAGGCCAAGCAACCGCACTAACCTCAGATGGTTTTCAAGTTACAGACACACCAACACCTGGAGACGAAAACCTAATCGAAATCCTCGAGGCAGTTGAGGAACCTGTCCCTGACGTCATTTCGAGCGATAGTGAAGAATCCCACGAGGAAACAGAGGCAGCACCCTCTCCAGAGGAAGAGGCAGAGAACCCTGAGCCACAAATCGAAACCGAACCCGAGCCAGAACCAACAACCTCTGGCACCACAACCATTGTTGAAGACGAAGAATACACCGACCCAACAACACTCTTCTTTGTTGAGCTCTACCCAAACACACCCGGCTCTGATGCAGATGAGGAATACATCATCCTGAAAAACACAGGAATAGAAACGCTCGAGCTCAAAGACTGGAGCATCTCAGACGAAGCAGGGAATCACCACACATTCTCAAGTGGAGCGCTCGCAGCAAACACAGAGCTGACTCTCATGCGAACAGAAAGCGACATTACACTCAACAACAACGGAGATATTCTGTTCCTCTACTCACCCAAAGACGATCTCATTGACACAGTCATCTATGACAAGGCTGCTTCTGGTGAGAAATATGTACTCACAAATGGAGTATGGACTTGGGAATCAGAGCAGGTGCAAACCACTGAAACAACCGAGGTAATCGAGCAGGGCAACAACACCCCAACACCGACTCCCGCTCCGCAACAGGTAGAACCAACAAAAACCACCACAACCTCATCCACAACAAACACAAGTTACTCACACGCGACTTACTCATCCGCAAACGCAACCCAAAACACAACCATCAATGAGGCAAAAACTCTCTCAGACGGATCTCATGTCACACTCAGCGGAGTCGTCACAGCAATTCCAGGAACACTTGGGAAGCAAATCTTGTACATCCAAGACGAAACAGGGGGCATCCAAGTCTACAAGCACGACAGCCTGTTCCCAGAACTTGATATCGGAGACGTAATCTCTTTCACAGGAGAACTCTCAACAACAAGATCAGAAAGACGAGTTAAACTCGCGACTGATGCTCAAATCACAATCACCCAAACACCAAACACTGAGCCAATCGAGCTCGACGCAGACGAACTCGAAGAAACGCTCGTGGGGCAACTTGTGACAACTACCGGAACGGTGCAAACCAAAGCATCTACCCGAGTCACACTTGAGCAAGACGGAGAGGAAGCTATCATCTACCTAGGCTCAAGCGGAATCACAACAGACCTGTTCGAGCGCGGTGCAAAACTAAAAGTCACAGGTGTGCTCACAAACACCAGCGGAGAACTTCGTATCAGACCCCGATCTGAAAACGACATCCTTATTCTGGAAAACGAAACCGAACTAATCACAACAACCGCAACAACAGGAAAAGATGCGCATACAAACAATCAATCAAAAACAGGTTGGATTCTCGTTCTCATCACAGCTGGAACTCTGGGGATCCTCGCACTGCGCAAATACTTCCCGCACGGAAGAACACATGCACCAGCATAATCAATAACGATATGGATAAAAAAGAAATCAAGCACTGTGTTGAACGAAAAGCTTATGCCTTTGGAGTGTCATCTGCAGTCTCAACCCTGCTTGGAGAATATGTAGAACAATTAATCACAAAAACCTATGGAGGAAGACAAAAAGAACAATTGGTATCGCAGTCTACTCGACCGAATTACAAACCTGTCTGAACAATTCGAGCTCGATGACTCACAAGAAAACACCTTCCGCGACTTCGTCGTGACACTCGCACGCGAACAATACAAACGCGGATCCAGATCAGGAGCCGGCTGGGCATTTGCTCAAGCAAAGAAAGGAAATATGTCTGGATAAGCAACACAAAAGGGCCCGGAATCAAATCCGGGCCCCCATGGTATAATCAAACCAGTATGAAGCAATCGCTGGTCAAAAATTTCACATCACATCTCAACAGACTTGAAAAAAAGAAAAACGAATGCACAAACAACAGTGACAAACGTTTTTATTTAACTCTCATTGAAACTTGTTGCTCTATTAAAAAAACTTGCCAGAAACTAGATCGTAACTATCAAAAAATTGAAGGTCTGAATAGACAAATGTCTCGAATTAGCACAATGCTTACACGAGAATTATAAAATCCGGCCCACAGCCGGATTTTAAATTTACATATAGTAAATAATCGCCGACATAATCAAGAAGCTAAGCAGATAATATCCATTATCCAAAAACCACAGCTTCACTGGTCGCCCTCCCCATGTCACCGCATTCATGCTAATCGTTCCAACAAAACCAAACCATAGAAGAAGCGCAATAAAGAAAAAGTAAACTAAAGAAGGAACCGCAAGCGCAAGAACATAGGCAAGGGCAAGCGCCATGACAATCGAATTAACAAACCCAATCACATAATACTTCCACACACCTGTTTCATTTTCACACTCATGATGTTCAGCAACCCCAACAAGCTTCACCCAAATCTTCCCAAACATCGAAGGTGAATACCAAACCGCACCAAACGCAATATTCACAACCGCAGCAACAAGCACTGCAAGCAAATTAATATCAGGAATCATATAATCATCGTAAAATTCTGCTCTTAGTATACCGCAAAAACCCACTCCTTGCAGCCAATCTCTTGCCAAAGACAAAGCCCCTTGCTACACTTCTCATCGCATTGAGCTATAAAGAAAAGTCGCACTAAACATGTGCATCAAATCTTTCTAGAATTGAGTGAGATTTCACTGCCCGAACGAGCACCGATTGAGCCGACCTTCCTGGTCGGTGATTGAGGAGCGCAGTGAGAAAGTGAAAGGTCGCCAATTCTAGGAAGATTTGCGGTAGTAGCTCAGTTGGTAGAGCGCTTCCTTGCCAAGGAAGAGGTCGCCGGTTCGAATCCGGTCTACCGCTCCATCAAAAACCTTCCAGCTTGTCTGGGAGTTTTTTGATACATGCTACAATTCACGATGTATGAAAAAGCATCTCCTCGAAGTAGAAAAGGCCCTCAAGAACACTGTCACTGATGACCCTGCCTACGCAGACTTCAGATCAAAATGCACCAACCTGCGCGTCCTCGGCCACCGCCTCCCACTCATGCATGAACTCGAGGAGAAGGGCTTTTCTTTTTACAAGCTCTCAAAGCAAGAAATCCTCAAAACCTGGACCTACATCTGGAATACCAGCAAGTTCCACGAACCCATGTACCTCCCCCTCTTTTACTACCGCCGCCATCTAGACGGTCTCGACAAAAAAGCTTGGAGTACACTCAAAACCTGGGTCGACCGCGTAGAAAACTGGGAACACGCCGACGCGCTCTGCGCACTTTACTCAGTCCTGCTCGAACGCTACCCAAAACTCATCGAGCCAACGCTTCGCAAATGGAACAAAGACAAAAACCCATGGAAGCAGCGCTGCTCAATCGTGAGTACAATCTACTACGCGAGTAAAAACCGCAAAGCACCACCACTCAAACTCGTCTTCGAGCTAGCAGAACCCCTCATCAAACACTCTGACCCCTACGTACAAAAGGGAGTGGGTTGGCAGCTGCGCGAAGCTTACAACCTCGACCCCAAGCAGACCCTCAAATTTCTAAACAAACATCTTCTCACCCTCCCAGCCACAGCATTCTCCTACGCCACCGAAAAACTCGACAAGAAAACCAAGGCTGAAATGAAAGCAAAACGCAAAGCAGCTCGAACAAAAATAAACAAAAGAACTTAGGCAGCTATACGTCGATCGTCGCATAGCTGCCTAAAATGAAAAACCCACCATCGCTCTAACGAGCTATGGCGGGCAAGACCGCGGGTTACCCCTGCGGTTTCGTGTCCTCCTCGCGGATACGGAGTGCCCCCTCAATCAGGGTCTTGATCGGATCCGGTGCCCCTGAAGCCATGGTGGTCGCCTGGAGCCCAAGGAGCTCCTTCACACGTGCTCGTCGGCCAGCAACATGGTCATCATCCAACCCATGACAGCTGTAGATGACCTCCATTGCTGTCTCGTTCTGCTCAGCCGTCAAGTTGTGCTCGCGAAACAGCTCTTTTCGCCTGAGCGCAATCGAGGAGTCATCGAGCCCATGCTCGCGAAGAAGCTCGGCCTTCTTGCGTCTGAGCGAATCGAGATCGCACCCATTCTCGCGAGCGAGCGTGCCTCTACGCTGAGACACATTCCACTGGTCGATCTGCAGACGCTCCTGCACACGCCTTTCCATCAGGATCTGCACGAGCTTGAGCGCAAGCTCTACACCCACCACCACCTCACAAAGCAGGTAATGATGATTGTTACCAGCGTCATGTGGAGTCTTGTACTCATCGTTCCCCACCAGGAACGAAATGAACAGCCGGTACGAACTCGTCTGCTCCTCATCCCCTTCAGGACTGATCGCATGCACGCTGATCGTGTTGATCACAGGAAACGAGACAGGTGACGTTGTGATCGAAAGACTTGCGAAAGAATCCCTTCCGATTCGCGCCTTTCTCTCAGCTTCTCGAACAGCCGCCTGATGAGTCCTGGCAGCCTCCTGTACCTCCTCCGGAAACTCCTCGATCGGAATCTCCACCCCATCCTCGGTCTTGAATGTGAACACTACATCCACATCTTTGAGATCAAAATCCTCGACCTGAGGCTTGTGAGACCTGCTCTGTGGCCCACCCTTGTAAACCAACAGAAGCGCCAGTGGCCTTGCATTCTCAAACATCTTCGTCCTCCCTTTCTTGGCTTCACAGACGTTAACACCACCCCAAACAAGCGTCAACAAACCCTTGATTTCACACGCTTTCTCTGTTACTCTTCCCGTCGAGGGCGAGTGCTGGAACTGGTAGACAGGAGGGACTTAAAATCCCTTGCAGGAAACTGCGTGCGGGTTCAATTCCCGCCTCGCCTACCAAAAGACCGTTTGCAAATGCATGCGGTCTTTTAAGTTAGTTGCATGCTCTGGCCCCCTGCGTCATAATGAAGGCACTATGATTGAACGCGACGAAATCGACCAGCCAAAACGAGTTACAGCAGCAGACGCCCCTGAAGAAGAGCGAGATTTTGAAGTTGGACTTCGCCCGCAATCACTCTCTGAATTCGTCGGGCAAGACGATATAAAGGAAAACCTCCACATCTTCATGGAGGCTGCAAAAAAACGCGAAGAACCGATCGAGCACGTCCTCCTCTATGGCAACCCAGGACTCGGTAAGACAACACTTGCCCACATTATTGCAAACGAGATGGGCTCCCAGGTCCGCGTCACCTCAGGCCCAGCCCTCGAACGTGTCGGAGACCTCGCAGCCATCCTCTCCAACCTCGAACGTGGAGACATCCTCTTCATCGACGAGATTCACCGCATGAACAAAACCATCGAAGAGGTCCTCTACCCAGCCATGGAAGACTATGCACTCGATATCATCGTTGGAAAAGGCCCGACTGCGCGCACACTTCGCCTCAACCTCGAACGCTTCACCATCATCGGCGCCACCACTCGACTGTCTCTCCTCTCCTCTCCTCTCCGAGACCGCTTTGGCGCAACCTACCACCTTGATTTTTACAAAGACAACCACATCGCCGACATCATCCGTCGCAGCTCAAAGCTTCTCGACACAAACGTGCACGACGATGCCGTCGATCTCCTCGCCTGCCGCTCCCGTCGCACCCCTCGAATCGCAAACCGCCTTCTCAAACGCGCGCGCGACTACGCACAAGTAAAATCAGATGGAAACGTAAGCACAAACACATGCCAAGGCGCGCTCGATCTAATGCGAGTTGATCACAAAGGACTAGACCAAACCGATCGCCGCATTCTCGAAGCTATCATTCACAAATTTGGAGGTGGCCCCGTCGGACTCGGCACCATCGCAGCAGCCACACAGGAGGAAATCCAAACCATCGAAGACATTCACGAACCCTTCCTCATCCAAATCGGATTTCTCCAGCGCACAGCCCGCGGTCGCATCGCAACAGACCACGCCTACAAACACCTGAACGAAAACAACTAACAAGAAACAAACAAAAGCCCCAAACAGGGGCTCTTGTGATACAATATTGTTGATATGTTTGACATGCCATCAATCAGCATTCCAATCGCTGTATTCCTCATCGTCTACGGTGCATACATGCTGTTTTACATTCTCTACAGTCTCTTCAACATCTACCACCTTGTTCGCTACGGAATCTACGGCTTTGGACTGTACGTAATCGTAACAGTGTTTGCTGGTGGAACCATCCTTCTTATTGGTGCATCTCTTTTCATGCTCATGGAATACGACTGGAGTATGCCAATCAGCCTAGGGAGTGCTGTTGAATATTATAACGAAGATCTCTTTCCTGGCTTATGATGCGACTTGACCATCTCCCAAACCAAAGAGACAACGAAAAAGTTGTGCTGTTCTTGCGCAGACATTGGTTTGCACTCCTCTCCATCGTAACAGCATTCTTGGTCCTCACGATTCTTCCGGGTGTTATTATCTGGTACTTCTGGGACACTGTCACAATCTGGCTTGAGCATCCAATGATCGGCCCACTCTTTGTCATAGTGTCAAGTATCTACTTCCTCTCAGTTTGGTTGTTTGCCTTCCTCGAGTTCACCGACTACTACCTAGACACCTGGATTGTCACAAACGAACGCATCATCAACATCGAACAAGAAGGTCTGTTCAACCGCATCGCCTCAGAACTCGACCTGGCAGCTGTTCAAGATACCACCGCAGAAATCCACGGCATCATCCAAACCGTTTTTACCTACGGACAAGTCTATGTCCAAACAGCTGGTGAGCGCGGACGCTTCCACTTCAAAAACATCGACAACCCAGAACACGTAAAAGAGCTTGTCACAAAGCTCGTAGAAGAAGACAAAAAACGCCTCAGCGCCATGGGAGGAACAGGAAAAGGAAAAATCAAATCTACAGTAAAATGACAAAAAAACAGGAGCCAACCTCCTGTTTTTTGATTCAGCTCTTGACGAATAACCACCCCACCGCTAACCTCCTTCCCTAGGAGGTGACGCAAGTGCAGACCGTCTTTCTGCTCCACTGGCAGGGTCAGCGTCCAACCAAGGAAGAGCTCCAGATGGCGCTCGAGGACTACATCGGCACCGGGGGTGTCCGAGGAAGTATTGCCGAGGTTCGAAAAACCGACGTCGGCATCGTGATCAACATCCAAGGGCGCTCAAGCCACCCGCTCAAGCGAATCGGCAAGCCCAAATTCTCACCCAACGACCTAACAGTCGCACGCACGTTCCGTGTACTCTGGAATGAGAACGGGTTCGAGCTGAGCTGCATGGACAAGTCCGACCCCATCACCATTGCGATCATGCAGGGCTTCGCGCGCTTCTGTCTCGCATACTGGGAAATGCGCGCGCAGGAGTAACCAAAAAAGAGGTCTAACACCTCTTCTAACTCCGGTATCAACCGGAGTTTTCTAATTTGTTTATTCTACTGACTGCCAGTCATGCACTTCCCACGCCCAGTCCGCTAGTGCATTCGCATCCTCAAACGAGGCTGATCTCGATTCCGCTCCAAACACCACAATCAAAAGCTCTTCATCAGTCTGCCACGCACTCGGCCTAAGTGACACCACCAAATTCCACCCAGACTCAATAAGATACCCCGTCTTCCCACCTGTCACATACACATCATCATACTCACTCTTCCAGAGCATCCAGTTTGTATTTGTCAGATACTTACTCGTCCCCTGTGAGAGCACATCAACATACACACTTGCTGTTGTGCTAAAACGCCGAATATCATCCTGCGCCAAAATATCACGAGCAAGCCGTGCCATCTCACGCGCAGTCGACACATTCCCCAGCTCAATCCCAGTTGGATCCACAAACTCAGTCTTTGTAAGATTAAGAGCTTCAGCACGATCATTCATGAGCTCAAGAAAATACTCTGATGAATACCCACATGTGCGCGAAAGCGCATTCGCAGCATTATTCGCACTAGCAACAAGCGTCGAGTAAAAAAGATCCTCAATCGTAAACGTATCACCATCCTCAACCCAAAGCCGAGCTCCACCCACATTATCACTATTTAGAACACTCCCAACCGAACTCATGCTCACCCCCTCATCTAAAACCACATCAGCAGTCACAAGCTTTGTAAGTGACGCAATCGGCCACTGACGGTTTTCTTGCTTCACTGTCAAAATCTTCCCAGTCGACCTGTCCATCACAACATATGCAGTTGACCCAATCTGTGCCTCAATCTCATCCATACTCACCCGCTCAGGCACTCCATCCCCGCTCTCAGGTCCGTACGACCGAAGCTCCTCATGCTCTGCCCAACCATACTGACGCGCCCAATCTTCAAGATCAAGTAAGAACCCTGCTGCCGTTCCTGGCACAGCTAAACCTGTCTCAGGCTCAAACGCAACCTGCAAATCACCCCGTTGCTCATAAACCCCCCAAAGCACATCCGAGTCAGAAGCCAAAACCGTCGCAGGTAAAACCGCGACGATTATTGCAAATGATAATGTAGCAAATCTCCTTACTCCCATCGCCGTGTCAAATCAATATCTGTGTAGAAATAATGCAAAATATCTTCCCAACTGTCTCCCTCTTCTGCCATATCAAGCGCCTCAGTCGCGCTCATTCCAACTCCATGCCCCCAAAGCGTACGCCCAGCAGCAGCATCATGCGGAGTCGGCACTCCTTTACACCAAGCCACTTCTCCACCCCAAACCTCAGACCAGTCACGAGTACGCCCGTCTGACCTGGAGAAGTACGGCGTAATTGCCGTAGCATTGTTATAACTCACTGTCACTCCCCTTGTATCCTCTACAGAATCCTTAATCGATGGATGACGATTCTCGTACTCATATCCCTTATATACTTGATCATCCGCGTAGGCATTCATGTGAAAATACCCACGATGCTTAGAATTTCGTTCAAAATGATAAAGCGCGTATGTCCGAGCAACGGTCATCAATGTCTTTTTAAACTCCTCATGAGAATAATCAGACGTCTCAGCCAAACCATAAAGATACTCTTCAACCGGAAGCTCGTTGATCACCCAAACCTCATCTTTATACGGAATATACTGAAGCTCAAGCGTGTCGCGGAACGTATTATCAGCATACGCAGCATTGCGCGTTGCGCGCCTGTCAAAATTCTCAATCTCACAAATCGCATCCTCGCTACCAGGCACAAATCTCAAATACTTATGTGTCTCTTCAATGCCCTGCCCACGATTAAAGTAGTATCGCTGATTCTTGTAAAACGCACGCACAGACTCATTTGTCTCCATTACACCAAGCAATCCACCCTCACTATCCTCAAGCCGCCAGTCAGTATTACAACTAATCTCTGTCACCCAATCCGTTTCCTCATCAATAGTAAGGAGTCCAATGCGAACAATTGGCTCGTCAATCACACGATCAGCCTGAATCGTTGACTCATCAACCGTAACCTCTTCATCAATAATTGTTGCAGCGCCACTTGTAACCTCAACTGGAATGTCGATATAAAAATCTGGAACAACAGCATCGTTCACAGCTAACCGATATTGAACCGTATGACTCCCTCGTGTTGACGGAGCACTAAACGTAAACTTAAGAAAATCAAGCGCACCAGGTTTCACACTTCCTGAATCATTCACAACAAGCTGAGTAGAGCTTGCCCATGATGAATGCTCTGTGTCTGCAGAAGCAATAGCATAATCCCCTGTCACAACCTCTCTCGTGCTCCATGTAGCTGTTCCTGTATTCTTCACACCTACCGTATAAGAAATCTCCTCTCCAGCCTTTGCTCGAATCGTATCTTTAGACGAGCGAAGCAGGATCATGGCTGAAAGACCGTCAGTTTCAGGAGAAGCCTCTCCATCTGTTGTACTTGAACTTGAAGACGATGAGCTAGAACTACTTGCCTCCTCTGTCTCACCCACATCAATCACGAGCGTAAACTCTCCACCTGGAATCCAAGTCGTATCCTCAGCTGCCAAATAAAATGTTTCTTCGTATCGCCCTTCATGCTGCGGGGCTTCAAGAGTCAAATAAACGTGCCCAATCTGCCCGACAGCAACTGACGACTCATGCAAAAGCGCAGCCTGTGTCCAGTCCTCCCAATCATCAGCCTCAAAATCAGAATACCGATACTTAGGGTTATAGGTATAGATCGATACATAGGATGAACCCGAGTTCGCCCATGTCTTCTCCCCAATATTCTGGAAGCCGATCATGACCTGTTGTGTACCACCAGGCTCCATTGAGAAACCTTGTTTTGGAGCAATAACCTGAAGCGCCTCAAAACCTTTTTTTGATGCCGCCTCAGCTGAATGTGAAAATAAAAAGATCCCAACAATCGCAAGGACAAGCCCAAACACAACCAATAATGATCGTGTGGCTCTTCCCCGAGATGCATGAGATTCTCTGGTAAGAAGAATTGTCATATTTCAAAGAAATTTTACCATTTTTTCACCCCTCAAACAATTCACAGTTTATCAACGTTTCTGTTACACTATAGTCACTATGATTTCAGCCCGATCTTTAGCCTCAAACTTCTCAATTCAGCTCGTTGGAAAGGCTCTCTCCGTCCTGGTGGGGCTCTTTGCGATCGCAATCATTACACGTGTTCTTGGAACAGAAAGTTTTGGTGAGTACACCACAGCCGTCACCTACCTACAGATGTTTGGAGTGGTTGTTGACTTTGGTCTCACCCTCACACTCGTTGTGATGATCTCAGAAAAAGGCGTGGACGAAGAACGTGTGGTCGGTAACTTCTTTGGGCTCAGGCTTGTTTCTGGTTTCCTGCTCTTTAGCCTGGCCCCACTCTCAGTCCTTGCCCTCCCCTATTCAAGCGTTGTGCAACAAGCTGTACTCATCGGAGCACTTGCATACTTCCTGATGGGTGGCGCAACCATGCTCGTTGGAATCTTCCAGCGCCACGAAAGCATGTGGCGAGCAGCATTAGCTGAGCTCATAAACCGAATCGTGCTCCTGCTCTTTGTCTGTTTTTTTGCATGGCTAAGACCTGGAGTTGTAGAAATGATCCTGGCAGCTGTAATCGCAAACGCCATCTGGCTCTTTGCCATGATCCGCCTTGCAAAACCTTTTGTAAACGTATCACCACGCTTTGAATGGAAATTTTGGAAAACCATCTTTTCCAGATCTTGGCCAATTGCCCTCTCAATTATCTTTAACCTGCTCTACCTTAAAGGTGACATTCTTTTCCTGGCCTATTTCCGTGAAAACTCAGAAGTAGGACTCTACGGAGTCGCATACAGAATCTTGGATGTGCTCACAGTACTCCCAGTCATGTTCATGGGGCTCGTGCTCCCAAGCCTGGTGGCGGCGTGGAGCGCAAACAAGGTGAATGAATTCCGACGTCGCACAGCAAAAACATTCGACATCTTCATGCTCGCTATTATACCTATCGTTATTGGAGCCCAAGTCGTTGCATCTGAACTAACCATTCTAATCGCTGGAAAAGATTTCGTTGAAGCCGGACCTGTGCTCGCCTTACTCACCCTCGCACTCATCGGGGTCTTTATCGGAGCACTGTACGGCCACCTCATCGTTGCCATCAACAAACAACGCGTCATGCTTTGGGGCTATCTCTTTGTAGCAATCCTCTCAGTCATCGGCTACCTCTGGCTGATTCCAGATTACGGAATGTGGGGAGCCGTCTGGGTAACACTTTTCTCTGAAGCTGTAATCTCAATCCTGACTTTCACCGTTGTCTATCGCGTAACAGGAGCAAAACCAAATCTCACCGTCGCGCTCAAAGCACTCATCGCTGGAATCTTTATGTACGGAATTCTTCGAGCGCTCCCTCATATGCATATTGTTTTTGATATTCTCATCGGTGCAATCACTTACCTGGCAGCGACGCTCACCCTCAAAGCCATCAGCATCTCTGAAATCAAGACTCTACTCAAAGGACAAGCTGTATGATCACGCTCATCTACTTTTTACTGGCCTTTGCCTACGCAGGAATCTCTTGGATGAACTCACGCATTGGGCTAATACTCCTAGTAGCCGTTCTCCCATCCTACCTGCTGCGTTTTGAACTGTTTGGCATCCCATCCACCCTGCTCGAGCTTCTCGTACTCGGGTTTTTACTTACATGGATCCTGAAAAACCGCTCTCAAATCAAAGAGCTCTTCAAACTTCCAGAGCTCCTGAAACTGGCAATTATCCTGTTTGTAATCGCAGGAATCATAGGAATCGGCGTAGCCCCAGACACCCTCTCTGCTCTTGGCACATTCAAAGCCTACCTGCTTGAACCAATCCTTCTCTTCCTCATCGTGCGCCTTGAGCTTCTAAACAAACGCGTAAGCGCAAACGATCTTTTTGCTGCACTTGGTTTGTCTGCGATCATTTTGAGTCTCGTGGCATTCGCGCAAAAACTCACAGGGCTCGGCATTCCTGCCCCATGGGATATTGAGGGGAGAGTCACAAGCGTATTTGATTACCCAAACGCCCTTGGTCTCTACCTAGGTCCAATCATTGTAATCGCATTGCTCAAAATCAAAGACAGAAAAAATTGGATGCTTTGGATTCCAGCAGCTGTTTTCTCCATCCGAGCAATCACCCTCTCTCAATCTGAAGCTGCAATTGTCGCTGTAATAGCCACCATCCTTCTTGCAGGACTCGTTCACTGTCGCACACGAATCTTTGCAATCGCAATCACAGCGCTCTTGCTCGTGGCTGTGCTCCTATCTCCTGCCCTTCAATCCAAACTCACACTACAAGACTACTCAGGTGGCGTGCGCCTATCCCAATGGGAAGAAACAACCGAAATGCTCAGAAGCAACTGGGTGTTTGGCGCGGGACTAAACGGATACCCTGAGGCTCTTGAGCCTTACCACACCGCAACTCACTACGAAATTTTCCAATACCCACATAATTTCATCTTCAATATCTGGACTGAACTAGGAATCCTGGGGCTTATTGCATTCGTAGTACTAACACTCGCAATCCTCAAAACCACTCATCGCTCATCGCTCATCGCTCATCGCTACATTGCCTTTTTCGCACTCATCGAGATAACGATTCACGGTCTCGTTGATGTTCCTTATTTTAAAAACGACCTTGCGATACTGACATGGGTCCTAATCGCAATCCTCTATGCCAATGCTTGCCAGAAAACTCGTTCGAAGTAAACTCAAGACCTCAGGAGATGGTTCTGGGTGCGCAATCCCAGTCCTTGTCATCATTATTGCCGCCACGATTATCCTAAGGCTCATCACCTGGCTTCAAGACCCTGCTCCTATTCCTCTCCTTCCAGAAGCAGAGGGAATTGTGCGACTGGAATACACCGAAGACGTCGCCTCTTACACAGATACAGATTTTCTTCTTCCAATGGAAACCTACGGAGCCGAGCTCCAAGCCATTGCAGTCTACACCGAGCCAAACGACCTCCTTCCAGTAGGAACAGTCTCTCTGGTTTATGTGCGCGACGGTTGGCGCTTTGTACAAATCGACTACAGACCAAGCACCTACCTTGAAGAATACGAACCTGGACTCAAAAAATTCCAAACTGAAGAACTTTGGATCAGTGACTACAACCCAGCTCTAATTGCAGACATCTGGGACTTCCCATCATGCCTCGAGTCAGAGGTTGAGGGATTCCCTGGAAAGTGCGAATTTACAAACCAGCTCTATTTCAACGACCACAGCATTCTTGTCTCTGTCTCAGTCGATGGAAACCACGCAACACGGGGCGAGCTCATCGGCATCGCACAATCCATAGCAAACCACCGCATCCTACTCACCGAACCTTAAAAAAGGCACCATTATGCAAGCTATTTTCTCTGATTTTCGCTTCTGGATATTCGCCTTCATCACCTTTGCAGCCATTATCTTTATCCTCTTTCACATTTCCAGACCATAACTGTCCACCGCGTCCACAGGGCGCGGTTTTTGGATCAATGCAAATCCGCTATAATAAGGGTAATTCTATGCAAATACGAAAAGCCATTATTCCGGTCGCAGGAATGGGAACACGTTTCCTCCCGGCCTCAAAAGCACAGCCAAAAGAAATGCTGGCTGTAGTCGACAAACCAATCATTCAATACATCGTTGAAGAAGCTGTTGCCAGCGGCATTGAGGAGATCATCTTCGTCACTGCCATTGGAAAACGCGCCATCGAAGATCACTTCGACCGCAACTTCGAACTTGAATACCGTCTTCAGCAAAAAGGAAAAGACGAGGTCTACGCAGAGGTGGCAAAAATCGGCAAACTCGCCAAGTTCGCCTTTGTCCGCCAAAACAAACCTCTTGGTGATGGGCACGCCGTGCTCTCAGCCCTCCCCTTCATCGAGGCACATGAACCTGTAGCTGTTCTCTTTGGAGACGACATCATTGACTCAGGGCGCAACAAACCAGCCCTCAAGCAACTCATGGACGTCTATCACAAATATGGCGACCCCGTATCAGCGCTCATGCAAGTTCCCAAAAAAGAAGTGTACCGCTACGGAGTCATCGATGGTGTTGAGGTGTCAGACGGTGTTTGGGAGATCAATAAGTTTGTTGAAAAACCACCAGTTGAAAAAGCTCCTTCAAACCTCGTTCACATTGGCCGCGAAATCCTCACACCAGATATCCTTCAACTTCTTCCGCAAGTACAAGCTGGAAATGGTGGTGAGATACGACTTGCCGACGCATTCGCCGAGTATATCAAACAAAAACGGGCGCTCTACGGCTGTGTATTCAAAGGCACACGCTACGACTGCGGAGACAAACTTGGTTTCCTAAAAGCTCAAATCGAGCTCGGTCTCAAGCACCCTGAGATCGGAAAAAGTCTCAAACGCTACCTCAAAAAGACAACAAAGAATCTATGAACCTCAGGTCATTTCGATTAATTCTTCTCGTGCTTGTATTCGCACTCGTCACATCAGGTTGCGGAGGACCCTCAGCAGCCGAGCGCGCAGCAAACACATCTGTCACACTCTCAGTGTGGCGCGTGTTTGATGACGACGAAACATTTGACACCCTGATGAGGTCTTACCAATCAATTCACCCAAACGTTTCGTTTGAATACCGAGAAATGCGTTTTGATGAATACGAAGACGAACTCATCCGGGCCTTTGCAGAAGGAACAGGACCGGATATTTTTTCTGTTCACAACACCTGGCTTGGAGGCTACGAGAGTCTTATCTCACCAATGCCAGATTCTGTAAGCATCCCTTACTGCGAAACACGAGGGAGCATCAAAAAAGAAACGGTCTGCACCATCCAGGAAGAACCAACAATTTCTCAACGAACACTCAAAAACGATTTTGTTGACGTGGTTGCAGAAGACGTTATTCGCTCATACAAAGCAACAAGCAAATCCGAGGCTGAGGACCGTATCTTTGGTCTTCCAATGGGAGTTGATACACTTGCCCTCTTCTACAACAGAGATCTCCTCAACGCCGCCGGCCTCCCTGAACCTGCCTACGACTGGACACAGTTCCAGGAGCACGTAACAGCACTCACAACCCTTGGATCCGACGAGGAAATCAAACAATCAGGAGCAGCTATTGGAACAAGCCAAAACGTTGAGCGTGCCTTTGACATCATCTCCGTACTCATGATGCAAAACGGAACAACAATGACAGATTCTCGTGGACGCGCAACCTTTGGAAACGATGTAGATGGAGAATACTTCGCAGGACAAGCCACACGCTTCTACACAGACTTTGCCAACCCACTCAAACAGGTCTACACCTGGAACGAAGACATGGAAGATTCTTTTGATGCATTCACAAGTGGAGCAACAGCCTACTTCTTTGGCTATTCCTACCACCATGACCTCATCATGACAGCAAATGAAAAGATGAACCTCGGCATTGCACCTCTTCCTCAAATCGATGGTGGGAAAACCGTTAACTACGCAAACTACTGGGTCGAAACCGTTGCCAAATCAACAGATCACGAAGACTGGGCCTGGGACTTTATCGAATTCGCTGCCTCAGCTGACCGAGTCGATAGCTACCTAAGCACTGCCAAAAAACCAACCGCTCTGCGAGCACTTATCAACGATCAAGTCGACGACGAAGTACTCTCAGTATTTGCCGGACAAACACTCACAGCCGAAAGTTGGTACAAAGGAGATGAGGTTGCTGTTGTAGAAGAAGCGCTTCTTGACCTCATTAACGCCTTCCTTGCAGGCGAAGAACAAGAACGCGCTCTCAAAGATGCACAAAACAAAGTGAACCAAACTCTATGATCCGTCGGATCCTCCTCTCAACTCTCCTATTCCTACTTCTACTTGCACCACAGGTCGGCTTAGCCTATGACAGCGGCATCTGCAGCGCAGATCCATGCGAAGCACATGAAGTCGGACCACTCATGCAAGACATTTCCAAAGAGTGTGGAAACTCAGGAACATGCTCTCTAGCTGACATCATGACCGTCTTTGCAAACGCAGGTAACTACATCTTGGGAATCATTGGTGGAATCGTCCTGCTCATGTATGTCATTGGAGGAATCTACATGCTCACATCAGGAGGAAAACCAGATCGCGTAACAAAAGGAAAAAAATACCTTACCGTCTCCACCATGGGACTCCTCATTGTCCTGTTTGCCTTCCTGGGAATCCATTCTCTGCAAAGCGCCATTGTCTCAGGAACATTCTTTACCCCTTATCCAGACGGAGACGGCTACTATGTATGCACAGATGAATCTGTGGGGCGCCCATGTGGTTTAAACCAAACCTGCCAGAGCGACCTCTCGTGTAAAGACAAGTGCACGTTGCAATACGGAGGCGGAACAGAAGACGTAGACACCGGATCTTACAAGATCTTCTCGGGATTTGCGTGTGTTGATCGCGACAACACACTTGATCAAAACGAAGCAGACGCAGAAACAAGCTGGAATGGCTGGTATGACAGCACAACATGCATGTCAAACTTATGCCCTGGCGACACTGCTGTTCAATGCTGTAAAAAGTATATTGTTGTCCCTTACTAGAAAAAAATATGAAAAAAGCAATTATTGTTTCAGTAATACTGATCCACCTCCCAAACATCGCTCTTGCAACACAGCTAGAAGACCCTCTCTCAACAGGAGGGGATCTCAATGTCGTGATCGCACGCCTCATCCAGGCCCTGCTCGGAATCGTCGGAGGTCTAGCACTCCTCATGTTTATCTGGGGTGGTTTTCTCTGGCTCACTTCAATGGGATCACCAGACAAAATCAAAAAAGGGAAAGACACGCTCATCTGGGCCACAATCGGAATCGCCATAATCCTCATGGCTTACACACTTGTCAAAACCGTTATCATGGCCCTTGAATCCGGAACAGTTTACTAGACCTGTGTGGATATCTTTTTCCCGCCAATCCAAAAAACCGGTAAAATATAACAAAACTTCTTAACTTATTTCTAATTGTTTAATTTCCTTTGTTCCTGAGGCTAACTCAGGAATATGAAAGGGGGTGACGTCTATGTACACATTATCTAAACGACACGTCGGCTACCTTCTAGGTGCCGCAATCGCACTCTCTATCGGTGCACTTTTGTTCATCGGTATTGATAGCGCGCATGCTCAAGCCCTTGGAGCTGACGACCTTTTTGGTGGTTATGATGGAGACAGCTTTGCAGGAGAAGCTGGACTTGGTGACGCAGATCTAGTAGACACCATTGCACAGATCATCCGAATCGCACTTGGATTCCTCGGAATCATCGCTGTGGTAATCATCTTGCTTGGTGGATTCAAGTGGATGACAGCTGGCGGAAACGACGACAAGGTCAAAGATGCAAAGAAGCTTATCTTCTCTGGAATCATCGGTCTCGTTATCGTGCTTACTGCATACGCAATCGCAAGCTTCGTGATCGACTCAATCATGACAGCAACCGCAGGTGGCGGAGGTGGAGACGCAGGTTAATTTCAGCAACATCCCCTATCCATCTTGGATGGGGGCTTGCCTTGCTCCCGAGAGTCTTCTCTAGAGAGCAAGGTTAGCTAGCAAACCCTATGACAAAAACCAAAAAGATTGCTCTTGTTATTGTGGCTGCAATGGCCCTAGCAGGACTCATGCTCGCTCTCACACCAGCCCCTGTATCAGCTGACGTGGCTGCAACACTATCAGAAGGACTTGGAAAAGCCGCAGGAGATAATTACGACACAGGAGGTACACTCCCTGGATTTGCAGGAAATATTATTAGCGCGCTATTAGCCGCAACTGGAATGATTTTCCTTGTCATTACTGTGTACGCCGGTGTTATGTACATGACAGCAGCCGGAGACGAAGCAAAGGTAAAAAAAGGGAAAGCCATGCTGGTGCAATCCATGATAGGCCTGATCATTATCATTGGCGCCTACGCCTTCACCAAGTTCGTTATTGATGAAATCGGTGCTGCAGCAGACGCCGGAACACCAACACAAGAATAATTTCAAATAAACCAATTAGCCGTTAACACACACCTATGAAAAAGCTCTTCCACAAATATGGTGCTTGGCTCTCAACCCTCCCTGTGCTGCTTCTTCCAGTAGCAGCAAACGCACAATTGTCAGAGGCTGGCGAACACCTCGACACTGTAGCAACAGGAATCGGAGCTGATGCCCAAAATGATCTTCCAACACTTATCGGAAACATCATTGCTGTGCTTCTCTCAGTTCTTGGAATCATCTTCGTTGTACTTGTTGTATACGCAGGTTTCCTCTATCTCACCTCACAAGGTGAAGAAGACAAGGTTAAGAAAGCAAAGAAGCTTCTCAGCCAGGCTGTCATCGGACTCGTGCTCATCATCGCAGCTTACGCAATCGCAGACTTCGTGATTGCCTCACTCGTAGACGTAGCAAGCACCTAGCCGCAGATCAAATCCACAAACAACAAGACCCGGAGCAATCCGGGTTTTTTGTTAGCAAAATACAACCGCCCCCGAGAACCTGAATCTGTTTCCAGACCAGGCCCTGCGGGGGCGTCGTTGTTTGCCATGGCGTTCCCATGGCTAGGACCACTGCTTGAGCAGCCCTCGTGGATCTCAGTCCCACACGCGAGCACCTTCGGTGCCATCGTAGTCCCAGGACCCACCTCGGTCGTTGCCGCCGTAGTGAGCGCGGCCCTTTCCGTTACGCGGGTGCTTGACCCACACCTGATGGTGCACGAGCAGGCCCGAGTAGGGATCCAGCACCTCTTCGTACTCACCCTCCAGCGGCACCAGATACCAGACCGTGATGTCATCACTGGACTTCCAGTTCATCCAGAGGCTCTGGACAACCCGCGGGTTCACACCCTTGTAGGCGATCGGGTCGGTGTGACCATCGCCATCCAGGTCCGCGTACACCGGAACGAAACCCGAGGGCTGACCTGGCTCGGCCGAAACCGGCATGGGGTTACCCTTGTTGATGACCACCACGCGAACCTCGGAGTAACCCTCAGCCCACGTCTTGGCACCAGAGCTCAGGCGCTGAAGATGCAACCGACCCGAGCCAGGAAGCTCGCTGACGCTCACCCGGCTGGGCGTGGACACCCGACGATGCGAGGTGCCACCGTACACGACCCGCCGTGGGCCCTGCGTGCCGCGCTGCTGCGCAACCGGCCCCGGCATCGGCTGTGCCGGCACAGGCACCTGCTCGGTGCTCGCCGTACTCTGCATGGCTGCCAGGTCGCCCTGGATCTCTCGGATCTGGGCGTTGAGCTCGTCCACCTGGGACGAAAGACTCTCTGCCAGCGACGAATCCTCTTCGGACCGCGCTTCCATGACCGAGATCTTCGCAACCAGGATGCACTGCTGCACGCGCAGCGTCTGCACCTCGAGCAGGTCACTGTAGTTGGTGCCGAGGCACTCGGCGCGCTTGTCAGCGTACCAGTCGTCGAGCTCGTCGGCGCTGGCGCTCAGGGGGACGATCAGAAGAAGGGTGACCAGGATGGCCAGAAGGATGGTTTCGATGGTCTTCATGGATTCCTCCGGGCCGCCTCAGGCGACCACGCAAGTAGATGTGTGCGTGGTCAACCCGAGACTATCCCAAGCCGACCGTGATCAGGGGTTGGCGATCTTGCCGATCGCCTCGGTCTGCCAGTCGTTGCGCGCACGCTCTTCCCGCACGCACGCAGCGATCTCGCTGAGTGTGACCGGATTCTCCGGGCACGTGGCGCTGGGGTCGATGGCCTCGCTTGCAGATGCCGGACTCACGGTGTAGCCCTGCTGCCCCAGAACGGGCAGGTCTGGACCGGCTTGCACGGGGATCGCGCCACCAGGACCTGGGCCCACGGTGATCACGTCCGGAGCGACCTGGCCGTAGCCGTAGTAGCCACCACCGTAACCGCCGTACATGCCGTAGCCGGTGTAGCCGGCCGACAGGCTGGTGCCATGCTCGCTGGTCTGCATGGAGATGGGCATGCCCTGCTCCACCGCGACGCGGGCCGTCTCGGCGTTGTAGCCGGTCGTGTCCGCGTTCATGACCGCGACAGCTCCACCTGCCGGTCCGTTGTAGTCCACCCGCATCACATCCCCATCCGGGGACTGACGCAGACTCGTCACATGCGCTGCACATCCCTGCATCAGCAGGGCCAGCACAATCAAGCTCAGGATGCGATTCATCGCTTCCTCCTTCATACCAACTCACCCTGCTGGGCTGTCGGCTCTGTGTGATTGTGATTCTCTGAGTAGCAGTTAGCGAAACTCAAGTGATCTACTCGCTCTTCGCTAACCGCTACTCGCTTCTTAAAGGTACAAAAAAGGCAGCGATGTCGAGGGGGGTTCCGCCTATCAACAGATATGCGGTACATCGATGCCTTATTTGACCCCTCAAATATCATATTTTCTAACGAACAACTATACCACAAAATGGCCATTTTGTCAATACATTTAAACACTCTCAAACACTCTCAAAGTCCAGCTTCCGAAGTCCAGCTTTGGAAGCTGGACTTCGAATTTGAGTTTATAAAATGAAAAACAATAAAATTTGAAAATGTGTTATCTGCAGACAAAATATTTCAATCTGTTTCATTCTTTTGATAGTAATTCAAAACAATCGAAAGACCGGTGCCAGCCTCACACTTCCCGAAGGTTGTGAAGGCCGGACACCGGTCCGTTTCGTACTCAGGTCTTTCGCGCCTGAGCGTAGAGCTCTACGAACGTAACACGAGGGTCACTCAAGCTCGCGGAGGGGATCAAACCCTCATCACTTGCACAAGATCGCGCGATCGCGCGCTGGCATGCTAGGGTCCGAGCACAGATCCCGACCCTTGGGCTTGGGTGCCGGGGCCGAAGCCTGCACCACCGTACCCTTGCGCTTCTCGAAGGTGTCCCCACTCGCGTAGGTGATCTCCTTCTCACGCATGCGGCTACCCGTAGTCGGGTCCACGGTCGTGATGTCCGTAACCGACACCTTGGGATCCACGATGTCTGTGAGAACCAGCTTCTCGGCCGGATCTGCAAACCAGACGTAACCCATCATGGCCACGAGGATCAGGCCGATGCACGCACCAGCCCACCGCACCTTGCTGCGCACGTTGTAGAAGCGCGCACCGATCTTGACAGGCCGAACGCTCAGGCGGTGAACCAGAAGCGCGAACACTAGGCCCATGACCGCAACTGCCACCGTGGACAACCACTTGGAAGCGACCACCATCTTGGCGATGAAGGCCCAGGCCATCCCCACGAGGGTCAGACCGGTCACGAACTCGCCCGTGTGAGCACTGAGCGTACCGCACAGGTACACCATAACGATCGGCACCACACCAATCGCGTACTCGATGTACACAATGCTATTGGCGTACTTCTGGCGCGCCCTGTGGTTGTAGCCGATATCCACCAGGCCCATGGCCGTGGCGATCGGGGTGAGCACACCCACCACCAGGAGCAGTCGCCAGATCACGTCGATACCCAGCAGAGCTGAGACAACGGACATACCACCGAAGACGATGGCAAAGGCGCTGATCTTGCGACCGAGCGACTTCATCCAGTCGACCTCGCCCTTGAGGCCCGGGATGGCATCCAGTAGCTTCTGCCAGATCGGCAGGACCCAGGTGAGGGCCCAGATCATGACATAGCCCTTGATCATCGTGTAGGCAGCGTACTTGACACCAGACACCGTCTCACCGCCGAGCTGAGCCACAGCATCAGGCTGAGTGCTGAACCCATCGATGAACATCAGGATGAACTGGAGGAACCCGAACAGGTACAGCGCCGCAGCAGCCACGAACGGCGAAGCCACCAGGATGGTGACCAGGAACATGGCAACCGGGTTGAACCCCCGATTTCGGGCAGCCTCGATGATGGACGAGGCCAGCAGAAGGATCTTGTTGCTAGCCTGCAGTTCAGCCTTGAGCCACTTGTCCAGCACGCTCTTGGCATCCAGGTAGTCCTCACGCTCGAAGGTCGGCCGGTTCTGATCCCGGTCGATCACGAGCGGCGCGAACGGCCCGCCGAACAGGCGGTTGATGTCGTCCGGGCTGACCTTGTCAGGCAGATCCTTGGACAGATCCTCGGCCACGATATCCTCGAGGCCACCGAACCGACGGCTAGCGCGCGAGTAGGCCTGAATGCACAGGACCGAATCGTCACTGAGCCGCTGGGCCCAGGAGCGCTTGGGGCCGAACAGGCGACGAACTTCTTCGATGTCGCCAGGAGTGGCACCACCGGCCTGCATGATCTCCACGACCCGCTCGGGCGGAACGTTTTCATACGGGAACGGCTGACCAGGAACGATCACGGTCTGACGATTCCGGGCATTGCCACGCGTCTCACGACGGGCCGCATTGGCAGCGACCCACATGTCATGGGCATTGGCCCACTCGTTGGTCGAGCCGCTGGCATCCCGACACATGGGGACGTTGTCGTCGTAGCGGCGGATCTCTCCGTTGTCGTCGAGCAGTGCGATGAACACACGCCCGGGAACGAGCCGCGTGCGAAACACGCGATCCATGACGCCAGTACGGTCTGCCTGCGCCACGGTGGGGCTGTTCTGGACATTATCCACCCAACCGCGGAGGATGTCGGAGAACGAGTCACCAACACCAACCGTTGCGGCCGGCAGCATCTGGAACATGGTGCGCGCGGTCTGCGCGAACACGCTGTTGTCGTCGGGGAGGATGTGCTGCGAGAGATTGCGCGAGGCAATCCAACGCCCAAGCCCAGCAGCCAGGATGTGCGGACCGTAGGTGGCACCTGGAATGGCGCCGACGATTCGACGAGCGGCACGCTCGAAGTTCCGGTTGCCAGTCAGGTTCTCCAGAGCACTACGAACGGCCGCACGCGGATCTTCTCCACGCGACTGCGCGTTTGCCAGAGCTCGGTTGATGGTCTCACGGAACAACCGTTCCGTTACCTCATTTGCGAGGCCAGTTGCGATGGTTCCTGCACTCATGGCGATCTCCTGTGTGCGCGGGCAATGCCCTGCGTCTTGTAGGTTTTGATGAACTGAAAACGACATCCAAACAGCCTCGAGGTTGCCCCCAAAGCCGCTCAGAATCGGAAAACCTTCTCTTTGTGGACGCAAAGTCACACACAGAAGAAGGTAGGTTTATACCATATTTTGGGCTTTTTGTCAATCTGTCTTGACGTATCAAAATCAAAAAACAGCTGTATTTCAAGCTGTTTTTACACTCTGTTGATAGTTGCAAACAAATCTATTCAAGCTCTTGAACTAACTCAGAAATGGTTTCTTGCTTATCAATCGCATTTGTAACTATTTTTCGGTCCAAATTACGCCCAACAATCACAGCACCCACAACTCGACCCTCTCGACCAAAAAGCTGAGTAATTCCCCCAGCCTCTTTTGACCCAACAAGCTTAACCTCATCTGCCGCGCTAATCTCCACATCTCCCACAAAAATCACATCAAGCCCAAGCACCTTCATTGCATACGAAGACACAAGCCTAAACCCTGTCCTCTCTCCAAACATGTTTCTAGCCACGCACCGCCCCTGACTGATCGCATTCATCCAAGTCCCAATCGTCATCTGTCGTCCTATAACAACATCATCAAACTCTGCGACGTCCCCAGCTGCATACACATCTTTCAGGTTTGTCTCTAAAAACTCATTTGTCTTAATCCCAACATTTGTATTAAGCGACTCATCAAGCCAAAGAAAGTCTGACTTCACTCCAATACCCACACCCAGCACATTGCAGGCATACTCCCCACTTGCAGTTAAAACCCCCGTCAGTTCCTTCTCACCCTGAAGCTCTTTAAGCTCAGAGTTTGGCCTCACGTCCACACCCTGTACGCTGAGATGATCGTTAACAAACTCTCCAACCTCCCTCTCAAGCAAACGATTCCAAAAATGATCCCCTCGCATGATGAGTGTGGTGGAAATTTCTCTATGCGCAAACAAATTAAGATACTCCATTGCAATAAACCCTCCACCATAAATCACTGCCCTGCCATCTTCTGGAAACTCTTGCATAAGCTGCTTAATATGATCCGCATCATCAATCGTGCGAAAGTACATCACCCCACGCAGATCATCATCAATCGGCCGCACTTCTTTTCCAGTTGCAATCAGAAGCTTGTCATACTCAATCTCGCGCTCACTATGAAGGCGAACAAACTTATTCTTCGCATCATGCGACTGCACCACCTCACCACGAAGCCACTCTATTCTTTGCTCCGCATACCACTCAGGCTTTTTCAAAAACACCCGCTCCCGCTCAACCTTATCCTGAACGTAGTGACCCAAAAGCACCCGCGAGTAAAGCGGATGCTGCTCTTCACAAATCAAAGTGATCTCAGACTCGGGGTCAAGCCTACGAAGCTCCTCTGCAGCCGTTGTTCCAGCCACTCCACCACCGACAATCACGTATCGCATAATCTACATGTCAGGAAATAATTGATTCCCTTCTTCATCAAAAATAAATACAGCAAGCGTTGGGCACGACTGAGCGCCAAGCAAAATAGTCTCGTACTCGTCCTCTGTCACCTCCATTGAACGCTCATACATATGCCCATCAGGCTCTGTGCCATGATCCAAAACCCAAGCCTTGTTCTCTTCGTTCATCGCAAATGTCTCAGGAGCAATTGTGACGCAACTTGCTGCGCCGATACACAGGTCTTCATCAACCCGCACCTTGATTTTTTTCATATACAAATAGTTATTTCGTTCCTTGTAAGCGAGACGAGGTGGCCAAGTCTCAATTTGCAACATCTCCTCGAGCTGGGGCGTTCGACGCCGGGTTCCAGCGAGAGTGTGATGTTGTGAATTGAGACTTCCTATCCAAAATATTTCTCTTTATAAAAACGAATGAGCTCCTCAACCGCAGGCAAACAACCTGGATTCCCAAGCCCAACCTTAGTCTTTTGCTGAACAAGCTCGATTGTGTGAGCCCCTTCAAGCACAGCCTCCTCGATATCAGAATCCGTAACTTTTGATACAGAATCAATAATTCGCGCTGATTCCTTGATGATTTTATCAAATTGTTCAGTTCTACGATAGAAATCATTAATCGCATCTCGGAGCGCCTTATCGCACAGCACACTGCAATGAAACTTCCTCTGAGGCAAACCTCCAAGACGGCTCATAATGTCTTGCGGTTTAATCTTCCGAGCCTCTTCAAGTGTCATACCACCATTCTCAGTCACCATCACACTCGTCATCGAAGTAGAAGCGATCGCACTCCCACATCCAAACGTTTTCCATTTAAACTCAGTAATCTTTTCCGTCTCAAGATCAACACAAAGCCAAACCCTAAGCTCATCACCACAGGCAGGAGACCCAACCTTTCCATTCGCATTGAACTGACTCTCATCTACCTCGCCCTTAAGAAAATTCTTCGGATCAAAAAAATGTTCCTTCACCACATCCGTATAAAACCAAGACTGAGACTTGTCACGACTAGACACGTCCCCACCTTTTCCCTGAATTGGATCTGATGAATGACTCATAATTCTTACAAAACCACAGTGAGCAACAATGATATTGCTTTGGTTTTAAGTGAGGACGGTCCTAGCACCGAGATCAAGCGCGAAGCGCGCAGAGATCGGGCGCCGTTCCGCAGCAAAAACCAAAGCAATATCATTGTTGCGATCCCCCTTATTCAAAATATTTCTCATCAACACTCACAGGACTAATACTACGAAGCTTTTCAACAAGCGGCGGAAGTGTCTCAAGGACGTAATCAATGTCTTCCTCAGTCGTTCCCTTTCCAAGCGAAAACCGAATTGACCCATGCGCAACCTCATACGGAAGCCCAAGCGCCAAAATCACATGCGAAGGATCAAGCGATGCACTCGTACACGCACTCCCAGTCGAAGCTGCAATCCCAGCCGCATCAAGGTAAAGCAGAAGTGCCTCTCCCTCAATATCCATAAACGAAATATTCACATTATTACAAAGCCGTTCTTTTGCACTTCCATTCAACCGAGTTTTCTCTACTCGACTCTGTATCCCCTCAATAAATTTATCGCGAAGCAAGGTCAACCGTTCCATCTCACTCTGTCGATTCGCCTGTGCCAGCTCAAGCGCCTTGCCAAGCCCCACAATCCCAGCAACGTTTTCTGTTCCTGGACGAAGACCACGCTCTTGAGCGCCACCAAACTGCAAAGGCTCAAGCTTGACCCCACGCCGAGCATACAAAAGCCCAACACCTTTTGGTCCATAAATCTTTGAACCGTTGAGTGCAAGCATGTCCGCATGAAGCTTTTCAAGATTCAGTTCCAAATACCCAGCCACCTGACACGCATCAGTGTGAAACACAAGCTCTGGACGGTTATGCTCTGCGCGCCACTTGCTGATCATGTTCCCAATATCCCGAATCGGCAAGATGGTTCCGATCTCGTTATTTGCAAACATGATACTCACAAGAATCGTATCCTCACGAAGCGCTGCCTCAACCTGTTCTACTGTAATCATCCCATCACGATCAGGTTCAAGATACGTCACTTCAAACCCCTCCTTCTTCTCAAGATGAAGCACAGCCTCAAGCACAGCATGATGTTCAATCTTTGTTGTGATGATGTGCTTCCCAGCCTGTCTATTCTTCCGCGCATACCCCAAGATCGCCAAGTTATCTGATTCAGTTCCACCAGACGTAAACAAAATCTCATCTGGCCGACACGAAAGCACGCCAGCAATTCTTTCTCGAGTCTCATTCAATGCATCCTTCACCTCTTTCCCCTGCGAGTGAAAACTCGATGGATTCCCAAACCTTTCTTCAAGGTACGGCAACATCACCGCTTTAACCTGTGGGTCAAGCGGCGTCGTAGCAGCATAATCTAGATAAACGTTTCTTTGCATAAGCAATAACTCCCCCACCCAACGTGGAGCAAAAGCCTCTAAATTAGCAATACCTACTCCAGAAATGTCGTCGATTTCTCCAAGAAAAACGTATTGCAAACACGGCTGAGCGTAACAAAAAAAACCCTATTTAGCAAGGATTCCACCCCAACTATTTCATCCAAGATAAAAACAGCTCACCAAGATCGATCCCAGCAACCTGCAGCGCCTTTGGAAGCAAAGACTCATTAGTGAGCCCTGGAATCGTATTAATTTCAATAAACCAAACTCCTCCTTGCTCATCAACCATCATGTCACTGCGCGAGAGATGCCGCGCTCCCAAAACATCGTGAGCTCGAAGAGCCATCTCATGAAGCTTTAGCTCCAACTCAGTGTCAATACATGCAGGACAAACCTCATCAGCAAGCGCACTGTCGTACTTGCTTTCAAAATCAAAAAAGTCGTTCTTAGATTTAATCTCCACCACCGGCAAAGCCCGATGCTCACCCTCATGCTCAACAACAGCCACAGTAAACTCCCTACCAGTCACAAGATCCTCCACAAGCACACGCTCACTCTCCGCAAACGCACCCAAAAGCGCATCTGCATGCTGCTCCCCGGTTCGTGCAAGCTGAATCCCGATCGAACTCCCACCATCAAGCGGCTTCACAGCAACTGGTCTTTCAAAAACGTGATCTTCTCTCTTGTCCACCACAGCCCAATCAGGAGTCTGGATCCCATGCGCGCGAGCAAGTCTCTTTGTCACATCCTTATCAAGCCCCATCGCATGCGCACTCACATCTGAAAACACAAACGGAACACCAAGTGTGTTAAGGAGGCCCTGAATCTCGCCACTCTCTCCACCTCGCCCATGAAACACAGGTACAGCGCAAGAAATTTCCTCTCGCTCACTCACAAGCCTCTCAAGATCACCAGGAAGATCATACCAACTCAAATCAACATGATCCTCAAGTGCACCACGCACAGTCTCAGCTGAGCGAAGCGCAACCTCCCGCTCACTACTTGTCCCTCCAGTTAAAATGGCTACGTGCATATCAATAAATATCAGTAGTAGAAAGTGTTTTATGCATCATTAAGAGAATAAATGCAAACGGAACCGTCACAATAAACGGAATAAAGAAATACGTCATCTGAATCGAAATCCGCGACGCGGCGTACCCAAAAATCAAAACAGTGATTGTCTTAATAATCCCATTCCCAACCTCAATGATCGATAAAAAGCTTGATCTCGACCCTGAAGCAATAAGCTGATTACGCACATCATTCATGGATGTTCGCATCACCCCCCAAAGAATCGATGGAAGAATAAGAATCCCTGCAGCAACCCACGGCGATTGAATGAACGCATAAAACCCAAGCAAAAACAAAGACCAACCAGCACCAATCGCAAACATCCAAACAGGCGAAACTCTCTTTAGTATCACATGAGCATAGTGAGAACTGATTGTAGTCAAAAGTCGTTTGCACGCAAACACTGCGCCTAAGTAAACAATAATGAACCCCATCTCTTCCAAGAACAACTGATGGAACTCTGCAATCGCATACACTAAACCAAGAAAAAGCGCCTGGTACAACCCAACCCAGAAAAACGGATGACTAAATGACAAAAGATGTTTATTCTTTTGCACCCCCTTCCAGAACCCAGAAAACCCCTCTTCTTTTTGAACAGAGTGAGTATCATCCCCATCCTTAATCGAATAAATAAAGTAAGCAGCCAGAATAAACTGAAGCACTCCAACCAGAAACGGAAGGTTAGGATCAACAACATAAAGCACCGAACCAAACGTCAGCATCACAATCCCCATTGCATTTGCAATCGCAAAACTCTGTCCCCAAAACTTCTTATGAAGATGCAGCTGCTTTCGCTTCTCAAGAAGCTCATACAAAAACGCATCGTTCGTGCCTGTAAAAAGTGTCCCTGCTCCCCAGTAAAGCGCAGTTGCAATGAGCATTCCCCAAAACCCTGATAGCGTAATGTACAAAAGCATCGAAAGCCCCTGGAGCAATGACGAGATAATCAGCGTGCGCTTATGCCCAAAGATATCCGCAATCGCACCGCTTGGCACCTCAAGCACCAACCCAAGAATTCCTGACACCGCAATCACATAACCAATCTGAGCCAAATCAAGCCCTTGCGAGAGCATGTACACAAGCACAATCGGCACCACAATCCTTTTGATAAGACCACGGTAAAGCGAGTAGCGATGAAAATCAGTGAGTTTAAACATGTAGATAAAGTATAGCAGGGATTGAAGAATTTCTCTGGATCTGATATTCTCACGCAGGTAATGGCCACGTGGCGAAGTTGGTTAACGCGGGGGACTGCAAATCCTCTATGCGCCGGTTCGAATCCGGCCGTGGCCTCCATCAACAAACAAAACACCTCTACCAATTGGAAGAGGTGTTTTTCATATTACTTTCATCTCTTTGAGAGCAACAACTAGATCCATTTGTCTTTAAGTGAGGATGATCCTAGCACCGAGATCAAGCGCGTAGCGCGCAGAGATCGGGCGCCGTTCCGCAACAAAAGACAAGTGGGTCTAGTTGTTGCAATTATCCTTAAAACGTTTCAATGGTTGCGTACTGCAATCCAAACGTCTTTGCCTCATCATACTCCTTCATCCACACATCCATCTTGTAATAGTATCGCGCGTTCATGCGGTCCTCCACATAAAACACACGGTCACCAAACAATTCTGGAATGCGAACCTGAGTTCCCATCGGCAAAAAGTTTGCTGCCACAACATTCTCTACATTACGCTCACACACATCAAGCCCTGAGGCTGTGATGCATGGCGTGTCATCTGTCTGCGCAACGTCAGATGTGTACGCTGTAATCGGAATCGTAAATGAATACCGTGGTGTCGCATTCTCAGCCACAGGCAAACTTCCATACGCAAGCGTATCATTTTGCATTGCCTCAACAAGAAGTGCTGTGGTCTCCGCATCCGGATGCGTTAGCTCAAAGAATGGGTCAGCATTAGCAACGGTTGGGAAACAAATATAGACAGCGACCACGAGCACAAACGAGACCCCAGACAAATTAAGTGCATGCTTGCGAACTGGACGAACCAAACGCTCAAGCCGAACCCATTGTCCAAGAACTGCGCCAGCGCAAGTGCGCATGTAACACATATCCTCTTCCCAATAAATCTTCAATTGTTCTGCCAAGCGGTGAGTATACTCACGCGCAAGTGTCTTGAATGTCTTATTCCACATACCCCACACATTCCTCCTGGAAATATCCAGATGCATAGGGCAGGCGGAATACCTGACGAAGCTCTAAACAAAAAGCGCTCCCTTGTTGGAAGCGACACAAGGGTACCATAAATACGCCTATCTGTCAATGACTTTATCCTCACTCCAGACAAACAAAAAAGTGATTTGAGCACTGATTTTCTTAATCAATTCACTCAAATCACTCACCGAATCACAAGGATGAATACTACCTTTATTCAACCGTTACACTCTTAGCTAAGTTACGCGGTTTATCAGGATCAAGACTGCGCGCCACAGCCATCTCATAGGCAAGAAGTTGCGTTGGAATCACCGTCAAAATCGGCTGAAGCACCTCGAGTGTCTCTGGCACCTCAATCACATAATCAACTTCAAGATCTCCATTCCCTTCAGTGGTGATAGCAATAATTGGACCGCGCCGCGCCTTTAGCTCCTCAATATTTGACCACGTCTTATCAAACAAGCTGTCGCGCGGACAAAGCACAAACGACGGGAACCCTTTATCAATAAGTGCAATCGGCCCATGCTTCATCTCCCCGCTCGTATACCCTTCAGCATGCACGTAACTCACCTCCTTCATTTTAAGCGCGCCTTCATATGCAATCGGCGCCTGAAACTTCCTTCCAAGAAACAAACAATTCTCAACTCCATTCAATGCTTGCATCACCTTTGAAATATTCTCACGCCCACCAATTACAGAACCAACTTTTGATGGAAGCTCTGCAAGCTCACCAAGCACAGCTTTGGATCGTGTAAGCGAGAGCGTGCCGCGCAGCCTCCCAAACTGAATCGCCAAAAGCGTAAGCACAACAAGCTGACTCACAAACGCTTTCGTCGATGCCACACCAATCTCCGGCCCAGCATGATTGTAAACACCCGCATCAGTCTCACGAGCAATTGAAGACCCAACCGCATTCACAATCCCGAGTGTGAGCGCTTGCTTGCGCTTAGCCTCACGAATCGCCTCGAGCGTATCTGCAGTCTCACCAGACTGCGACACAGCCAGCACGGCCGTATTTTTTGTAATGATCGGCTTGCGATAACGAAACTCACTTGCAAGCTCAACCTCTACCGGAATCCCTGCAAGCTCCTCAAACAAATACTCACCAACCTGCCCAGCATAAAACGCACTTCCACACCCCACAATAATCACACGCTCAATCTCAGAAAGACGATCCTTCACTTCAGCAAGCCCCCCAAGCACCGATGTTCCTGCCTGCAAATCAATCCTTCCTCGAATCGTATTCCGAATCACGTCCGGCTGCTCCAAAATCTCTTTTAACATGTAATGCGGATGCCCATCCTTTTGCGCGCATTCCATATCCCACTCAATTCGCTCAGGTTGCTTATGCACTTGCCGCTCATCAATAGCACAGAGCGACACCCCCTCTGAATTCACCACCGCAATCTCCCCATCATCGAGAAACATCACCTCCTTTGTGTGAGCAACAATCGCAGACGCATCAGACGCCACAATATTCTCCCCTTCACCAACCCCAATCACAAGCGGACTTCCCATCCGAGCCGCAATCATTGTCTGCGGCAAATCCCGAAACATCACCACAAGCCCATAAGTTCCCCTGACACGCTTAAGAGCTTTTTTCACAGCAGACAGCGGATTCTCGCTACAGCCATAATAAGACTCAATTAGATGCGCAAGCACCTCCGAATCCGTATCAGACGAAAACTCATGACCAGAAGCAAGTAGTTCCTTTCGAAGATCCTTATAGTTTTCAATGATTCCATTGTGCACAATCGCAACAGCACCCGAACAATCCCTGTGAGGATGAGCATTGCGCTCCTCAGGCACACCATGCGTAGCCCATCGGGTATGAGCAATACCAGCTGTACCCTCAAGATCATGCTTTTCTGCCTTTTCCTCAAGAACTGAAATCTTCCCCTCACTGCGGACGGTTTTTAGTTTCCCGTTTTGCACACAAAGACCCGCAGAGTCATATCCACGGTACTCAAGTGTTGCAAGACCCTTTAATAAGATTGGAGCAGCGGCTCTTGAGCCAACATAACCAACGATTCCACACATAAGATGTTTTGATGAATTACCATACTCATTATGCAAGCCAAGAAGATATTCCGGCAAAAAATTCACAACGATTCTGTGGAGAAGTTATAATCCCACCAAAAAACAGCTTGATCCACCCAAGCCGTTTGTCAATATTCTCCCGACAATTCAATTAGAAAAGCCCGGAACTAACCGGACTCGTCACACTTCTTGCGTAGAAGCGTTGCGCTTGAGCCAACCCAGACCCCATGCGTTGATCTTGTAGGTCACTGGATCACCAGGATACACACGCACCAGACGTTGGCTCGCAAGGTTCTCGAGCAACCTCCTGGTGCTGCTCACACCACCACACCGATTCACGTTCCTGTTGATCCCTTCTGCTGTACATTCTCGACCCAGATCTCGGAGCACCCGCAGCACCTGCTCAAGCCGACGCGCAGTAGAACCTCGCGGCGAAAGCGGTTCGTAGCAACCACCCCACTTCACAAGACCCAGCTTGGCCATGCCCCGCTTGTTGATCTTGTAACCGTACTGCATGGTTCCTGTGTTGGGATTCTCATGCGTATGCATGGATCGGTCAACCAAGCCCTTGCGCCACAAATCCACGACCGTGCTTGTGATCGGACTTGGTTTGTAGCCCTCCACCGAAGCGATGATCTCGTCCTCGAACGCCCATTGACTCATCCCAGCCATGCTAGCCAAGACCTTCCAGCGATTCTGCCGAAAGCTCAGATGATCCAGAAGAAAAAGGCCTCCCACCACACTTGCAATGATCGGAATCCCGACGCCGATCTCGATCGCGTCTTCGACAGGACACAGACTGCGCCCCATGACTCACTTCCTTCCGACAGAAACCTGCCGATTGCCGAAAAGCCGACAATTCAAAATAGAGGATTATCCCCAAACTGTCAACAAGTGGGTAACTCTGAAAAATTTGCCTCAAAAGAGCGAAAACAAAAGACATACCCTTTAAAAAACTTGGAAAAACCGGTACGCTTGGTGCGAAATCTTATGACTAGACACACCTACAATCGCTCCAGTTGGAAGCGAAAAAAGAAACGACGCTCTTCTCGCGGCATGCTTAAAACACCTGCCAATCTCAAGAAGAATATTCTCCTAGGACTGATCGCTTGCATCATCCTTGGCTCTCTTGGAATGCTTGGTTTTCTTGCCTATATCAGCCGCGACCTTCCAAACCCAAACAGCCTAACAGAGCGCGCCATTTCCCAAACCACAAAAATCTACGACAGCACCGGAGAGCATGTGCTCTACGAAATCTTTGGAGATGAAAACCGCACACTCAAGACTCTGCAAGAAGGATTCTGCGGCGACGCAAGCGAGCTAAATCTAGACGAGCAGGGCATCCCCCTCTTTGCTGTGCAAGCCACTATCGCTGCAGAGGACCGAAATTTTTGCGAGCACAACGGATACGACATTAAAGGAATCCTGCGCTCTGTTTATCGCAACATTGTTGGAGGCACACGCGTAGGTGGATCAACACTGACCCAGCAGCTTGTTAAAAACGCCATTCTCTCAAACGAAAAAACCTACACACGAAAAGCAAAAGAGTTAATCCTCTCTGTTGAGCTTGAGCGTCGATATACAAAAGACGAAATCCTCCAGATCTACCTCAACGAAATCCCTTACGGATCAACCTACTACGGAATCGAAGCAGCTGCACAAAACTACTACGGAAAATCAGTAAACGAGCTTTCTCTTGCCCAGGCTGCCACACTCGCTGGAATTCCAAAGGCCACCACCTACTACATCAACAACCCGGACATGCTCCTCGCGCGCCGCAACTACATCTTAGATGGCATGCTCGAGCTCGGGTTTATCACACAAGAAGAACACGACACTGCAACCGAGGACGAAACCCCTGTTGAAGTAGCTCTTATCAACATTGATGCACCGCACTTTGTTCTCTACGTAAAAGAACAACTCGAGGAAACCTACGGACAACGCATGGTGGAAGAAGGCGGACTCAAGGTCATCACAACCCTCGACTACGACAAGCAAATGATCGCAGAAGAGGAAGTGCTCCGTATTGTTGATGAAAACAGTGAACTTTACGGATTCTCAAATGCTTCTCTTGTTGCCATTGACCCATCAAACGGACATGTACTCTCAATGGTGGGATCAAAAGATTATTTTGATGATGAAATCGATGGGCAAGTAAACGTATCAACACGCCTGCGCCAACCAGGATCAAGTTTCAAGCCGATTGTCTACACCAAAGCATTCGACATGGGCTACACACCAAACACACTCACCTGGGACGTGCTTACAAACTTCCCAACCCTCACAGGAAACTACGAACCAAAAAACTACGACCTAGAAGAACGCGGACCAATCCGTCTGCGCGACGCCTTGCAAGGCTCGCTCAACATCCCTGCAGTAAAAATGGTCTACATGGTCGGAGTGGAAAATGCTCTTGATTTCGCCACTTCTCTAGGCTACAGCGCGTTTGGCGACCACAGCGCGTTTGGTCTCTCTCTTGTGCTAGGTGGTGGAGAAGTCAAGCTTCTTGAGCACACCAATGCTTACGCAACGCTTGCAAACGACGGAGTACGAAACGACATTGTTTCCATCCTGAAAGTTGAAGACGCCGAAGGGACTGTGCTCGAAGAATGGAAAGAAACAGATGGAGTGGAAGTCATTGACAAAAATGTTGCTCGCACCATCTCCCACGTACTCTCAGACAACAACGCACGAACACCTTTCTTTGGCGCATCAAGCTACCTTCAACTTGGCGACCGGCCTGTTGCTGCAAAAACAGGAACAACAAACGACAACCGTGATGCCTGGCTCATGGGATACACACCTTCTCTCGCTGTGGGTGTATGGGGAGGAAACAACGACAACACAGAAATGTCTGACAGCGCTGGAGGGTCAACTGTCGCAGGACCAATCTGGAACGCATTCATGAGCCGTGCGCTCGAAGGAACAACCGTTGAATCATTTGTCACTCCAAACATCGAAGCAACAGGTAAAACCGTGCTCGACGGAGAGATCACATCCACCACAGTCACAGTTGATAAAGCCTCAGGTCTGCTTGCAACCGAATACACCCCAGACTCACAAAAAGAAGAACGCACCTACGCGCAGTATCATTCAATCCTGCACTACGTAGATCGTGCTGATCCACTCGGAGGCGAACCAAACGACCCAAGCATCGATGAAATGTACCAACCATGGGAATCAGCAATCCAGACTTGGATCGAGGCAAAGGAAGAAGAAACAGGAATTGAAATCCTCAACGAAGCTCCACCAACTGAATACGACGACGTTCATGTTCCAGAAAACTTCCCAACCGTAAACATTACAAACCCAGACAGCGGAGACGAGTTTGACGAGCGCGAACTCTCTATTAGCGTCTCAGCAGACGCAGAGCGCGGCATCTCACGCGTAGAGTTCTACATCGACGGCCTCTACCTGGGATCTGACTCCTCTTCCCCGTACCGACTCTCTGCAACGGTTCCAAGCTCAGTCTCGCGCGGTGTCCACTCACTAAAAGCCGTTGCCTACGACGACGTTGATAACTCAAGTTCAGACTCTATAACCATCGAACTTAACACGGACGGATCTGACACCACATTTGAAATTCTTGACCCAAAGAACGGACAAACAATCGAGAGAACCTCTGACATCTACACACTCGTTGTCTCACTCCAAGACCCAGAAAACTTCAGAGAAGTTCGAGTGTACGCAGAGCCTCTTGGCGGAGGATCAAGGCAGCTCGTTGACATGCAAAGCTACCCATCATCTCCATTCCTCACCATCGACTGGGAACTACCAGAAGAAGGAACTTGGGCGCTAAGTGCACAGGCAACAGAAACAGACGGAGGCGACACGCTTGTCACAGCAGGAATCCTAGTTGAGATCGAACCGGCTGATGTTCCAGCTGAAGAAACAACCGAAACCGAAGGAGAAGAAGGCGGCGAAGTCTACACCCCAGACTCCTCACTCGACCTCTTCACAGGCGAACCTACCGCAACAGAAGAAGAGGAAGAAACCTCTCCTGAAGAGGAAACAGAGCCAACTGAATAAGAATTAAAAAAACAACACGATACAAAAACTCGTACGTACGAGAATTTGTGTCGTGTTTTTGATTTGATGCTTGACAAAAACATAAAAAAGCATATTCTTGCTCTACAGCAAACAGAAAGAGGTGCTCGACCGGATGGTCGAAGAAGGGCCGAAGATGAAATTCTCCCGGCCAAACATGATGTCGGAAATCTTCTACCTAAACGGAAAAGAGATTCGCGACAACGACACCCTCATGATCAAATGGCCGGATGGAACCGAAGAGCTTCACTGCGTCAAACGCCAACGGATCCGAAGTTTCTTTTCCCCATCCTTCATCCGGTACTGGATCATGATCAAGCACAACGAAGCTCTAATCAAGGTAACACTCAAGCGGTCAAGACCAGACCTCCTCATGGCCTGGCCCGAGAAACCCCAAGAACCCTGACACGCACCGAGTCCTTAAACTCGGCCTGCCCGCCGAAGCTTTAGCAAAGGCGGGTTTTCGTATTGATCTATTGACAAAACAAGGAAAATCCGTAAAGTCCAAACCACTGCATCAAACGCAGATATGGGAGGAAACCATGTTCGAAGCCTTGCTGCTCGTCATCCCCGCCTGGGGACTGCTACTCACAGGAATCATCTTCCTCGCACTCTTCTTCTTCATCGAGTTCGAGCGCCCTGGTTGGGCCACCATCTCGGTCATCCTCACGATCGCCGTGCTCCAGATCGGTAACATCTGGGACTCGGGTGTGAACGTCATCGGACTCCTGATCGAGCACCCCTTCTACGCACTCCTGGCCTTCTGCGCCTGGTTTGTGATCGGAGGGTTCTGGTCCGTGGGCAAGTGGTGGTTCTTTGTGCGTCGCCTGCGCGACAAGTACGAAGAGAAGAAGCGTCGGTTCCTACTCTCGCACGGAATCAAGGACACCCTCACCATCCCGGACGAGCTCAAGGAGCGCTTCCTCTACGAGAACTACCTCCACGAGTACGACCGTGCCATCAACACGCTACTCAGAGCGTTCCCGGACTACAGCAACGCCGCCTCACGAGTCAACGACCGTGTCGGTGGCGGAACCGACCTGACAGCCACCGCAACGCATTTCGGAGTCAACGAAGAAGCTCTGCGCGACCTGGCCACGTTCACCAACGCTCGCCCAGACGATCGCAAGGACCTGCTGTCCCTGAACCTACCCGATGAAATGAAGGCTAAGTTCAGCGCTGAGCTGAGCGGCCCGGAGATGCGCGCAGCCATCGTCCCCTCTGCTCGGGACCACAAGTGGCGCATCATGACATGGATGGCCTGGTGGCCCTGGTCCATGCTCTGGACCCTGCTCAACGACCCCATCCGCCGCATCTGGCGCTGGGTCTGGAAGAACCTGCAAAAGACGTTTGCGAGCATCGCCACAAGCGCGTTCCGCAGCGTCGACGACGACCTGGTCAGCACCCACGAGACTCCTACCAAGGACCTCGAGGCCTGACCCACGCACGATCCCACTCGCACACCCCGCGACCGAGGGCTCGCCCGCCACAGCTCACTAGAGCAAAGGCGGGTTTTCTAATTGACACAAAAACCTAAAAATGATAGTTTTTTCAGTCCAGATTCGCCTGAACCCAGCTGGTTCTGTTAGTCGAAATAAGATGATATCTGTTTTCTTTTTCTGACCAGGAGGGTCAGATGAAGTTCGAAGAACTACGTATCGGGAAGGGTCTGAGCATCCTCCTTGGAGACCGTGTCCTCGTGCCCGGCAATATCCTGTTCATCGAATGGGAGAATGGCACACAGACCCTCGCCCAGATCCTCGAGAGCACGGACATCAGCCGGGACAGCTACGTGATCGATGCAGAGGCCATCTGGTTCGAGATCCAGAATCTCGTCAACAACCAGAACGCTGGCGTCCTCCGCAGCGGCAAGTGCCGCGCCGCGTTCGTGGCCGAAGGCGGAGAGATCCGCTTCGCCAGGCCCGTGGGCGCGGACAAGAACTTCACGCTCCGCGAGCGCCGTCTGGCCAACTTCCAGTGGGTTCTGGTGCGCTGGCCGAACAAGGCTGTGAGCGCGCACCGTGTCCGCCGCGAGCAGCGCACCGCGCGCCACTACGGTCAGGCCTTCGCTGAAACCACCTGGCACTACTGGCTCGAGATCTGGCACAACGGTCACCTGATCTGCGAGCCAATCACCAGCCAGACCAAGCTGCGGCTCTGCCACATCCCCAAGCCCGCGTAGCCCTCGAGCTCGCGAGCAACGCAACGACACGCCCCCGGGCGTGTTTCAGTTTTCAAACCAAAAAACCCTGCCTTCCGGCAGGGAGGCAGGGTTTTTCTTACACAACATCGAACCCCTCAAGCCGAGGATAGTAATCTGGCTGATGAAAATCTGGCTTTTCCCCAGGAACAGGGCTAAGCGCCAAATGATTCCCAGCAAGAATCGCAAACGCGTTCATTGCTCGAATATTCTCTGGAAGCACATCCCAAGGAAGCACAATGCGACTCCTCCACATCTTCTCATCAGTACGCTCGAACTGCACAAGCGGCTCAAAACGATCAAACTCCTGACTCCTATGATGAATACGATCAAACCCCAAGAAAAGCCAATGCCCACCTGCACCAAGCTCAAGCTCAATATACTCATGCCCAGGCCCAACAAGAAAAAGCTCAACAACATCAAACTCCCAAAGCCCATCCACCCGAGTTCCCATAGGCACCTGCGGCACGCTCTGCTCATGAAGCATCGGCGAAACCACAGTAACATCAAGACCTTCTCTGCTCCGAGTCAGCGTCACTTTTGCCCAAAGCCGATCATCCCCGCACTCTCGCCCATTCCAAAGCTTATCAATCTTCAATGTGAGCCCATCTGGGCTTTTAGGAATCATAAAACTCATACAATATCCACTAAATCAGGTCTCGACTTCTCTGTAAAGCAAAAACTCGAGCCATAGCCCGAGTTTTTTTGTTTTTACTATTCTTCTGTCTCCTCCTCAACCTCTTCTTCCATATCAACCTCCCCCATCTCTTCATCTTCCTCGCTCTCATCGAGAGCCTCACTATCTTCGACAACTTCTTCATCCTCAACCACCTCTTCAACCTCTTCTACAACTGGTTCATTAAGGCGAATAAACTCACCGCCTGTCACTTGCAAGAGTGATGGCTCAAAATCAGTGTTTCCATTCTCGTCAAAACTAAACGTTCCAAGCGCACCGCTCCAAGCATTGATCTGAGAACCTAGGTATTCAGCAACATCTTCTCCACCATTCTCAATAGCTTCTGCAAGCAAGTACACACTGTCATACGCAGCTACACCAACCACAGGATCACTTGGCAACGTCTCGTAAAGCCCCAAGTATGATTCAAGGAACAGACTTGTCTTCTCACTAGCAGGAAGCTGAACCGCTGTCACAACAAGCTCTTCGTAAAGACTTAGTGTCTCTTCGCTCATCTGAACCATAATAAGCTCAGTGCTTCCATATACTCCAACATTCATCCAGCTTGTTGAAAGCGCCTCAAGCACAACCTGACCTGTTTCCCCAGAGCCTGGCAAAATATATACAGCATTTGGATTCTCTGCGCGAACAGTAGCCATGAGCTCAGTCATGTCGGTCTCGCTATCAAACGCATGTGCAGTGACCACATCGTCGCCATAGGCAACTGTTAGACCATCAATATACACCTGTGACTCATCTGACTCTTCGTAAAGAACAGCCATTCGATCAAGACCAGCCTCTTTTGCATGCTCTGCAATTAGGAGCGTTTCCTGTGCTTTTGTCGGATACAAAGAGAACACATTCGCAGAAGACTCTTCCATTGGGCTAAGCGCCAATGGTGAGAGATAAACCACACCTGACTCCTTTGCAAACGCTGCAAGAGCATCTGCCTCTAAAAGACATTCCCCTCCTAGTACGTACGACACCCCATGAGTCTCCACAAGCTCCTGTGCTCGCGCACTTGCCTCTTCAGCACTGCAAGCACCATCTTGGTACACAAACTCGATTGTGTGACCATTCACTCCTCCTTGTTCATTAATCTGAGCAGCAGCTAAATCATAGGATCGCTGCAAATCTGATGCTGTCTCCCCATTCTGTGAAGCCACAACACCAATCGTAAGGGTCTTATCAAACGAAAAAGGACCAAGAGTAAAGTACACAACACCGAGAATGATCAAGGCAATTCCGATCGCCCACATCAAACCCGTATTCGATGATTTCGCCATAAAGTTTTACGGAGAGTAAATGATTATTGTTTTATCGGCATGACAACGTAACGATACGCGTCAGTGTCGTTATTAGAAGACAAAAGACAAGGGTTCCCAGCATCAATCATTTCAAACAAAATCTGATCAGACCCAATTGCATTTAACCCATCAAGCAAGTAACGAAAATTCACCGTAACATTGTTATTCACCCCTGAAACATCTCCACTACAATTCGTTTTATTCTTCCCACGCGTAGCATCTGTTGCACTCACAGAAAGTGTTTTTGCTTCTGCATCAAGCTCCAAAGTAATATCAAAGAGCCCTTGGCGAGAGAACAAAGAAGCTGTTTTTACAGCCTTAATCACATCATCGCGATCAAGAACAGCTTGGGTCTGGAACTGGGTGGGGATAATCTGTTGGTAGTCTGGATAATCCTCTTCAATCGTTCGAGAGATAAGTTCAACTGGTCCATACATAAACACAACCTGGTTTGAACTAAGGCTCATGGTGATGGTTGCAGGTAAATCCACTTCATCTTTGAACACAGATAATATTCGACTCACCTCAGACAGACTCTTAGAAGGAATAACCAACCTAAGCTCTTCTTCAACACCGCTCACAACAGGAATCGTTGTCTCAGAGAGCCTGTAAGAATCTGTTGAAGCAAGTGTAAGCCTCCCCTCACCTTCATGAAGATAAAACTTAAACGCCACACCTGTAAGCTCAGGCCTTGATTCGTTTGTTGCTACAGAAAAAAGCGTTTGCCCAAGCGCCTTTCGAAAATCATCAACAGGAATCTGAAAAGTGATCTGACCCTCAACCTTCGGAACGAGTGGAAACTCAGAAGCAGCTAACCCATTAATCTGTGTTGAGTGTGTTCCACAATTAACAGCAACTGTCTGATCATCAACATCAAGATCAATTGTCTCATTTGGAAGTAGTGTCACGTAATCAAAAAATAACTTTGATGGAATAGTGAATTCACCTGGTTCATCCACCTTTCCTCTAACCGTACAGTTCACAGCCATCTCAAGATTTGTTGCTGTAAATCTAATTGCTCCTCCTTCTGCCTTCACAAGAACATTCTGTAAGATAGGAAGGTTCACATTCTTCGTCATCAAATGAGAAGTGATTGAAAGTCCTTGGTGAAGATTTTCCTTTGTGCAAGAGAGCTTCATATTTATAAAGGAAATATATATTTAGAAAAAGTAATAGTAATAAGGGGTGTGGATGGCGGGGATAAATCAATTCAAGACTGATTTATTGGGCCGAACCCACCTGTGCAAATGTGCAAAACCATGTGCTTAAACACGGGGTGAAACTGGGATGAATTTTTCCATTTTTCAACCCTCAATTTCTTCAGCAAGTTATCCCTATTCCTAACCACAGGCTTTTCCCATGACTCTTCCCGATTCTTTCCCCAGGGATAAGGTGTGGATTAGGTTGTGTAGAGTCTCTGCTTAATAAGTTCAAGATCATGCTGCAACTTTTCATCCTCTAATAAACAGTTTGAGATCTTATCATACGCATGCATAGCTGTTGTGTGATCTCGTCCACCAAGCTCTGTTCCTATAGACGGGTAACTCGACTTCATCTCCTCTCGCATAAGGTACATCACGATCTGCCGAGGGAAAGCCAGGCGTTTTTGCCTGCTTTTTCCAAGCAAATCTTCAATAGCCACATCAAAGTAGATGGCAACAGTATGAATAAGCTGTTTAGGAGTAACCGTCTTTTTCGTCGAAGTTGGCTGGAAGCTTGTAAGAATCGGCTTCACACTCTCCATGTTTGGTCGTGCATTCTTAAACTGGTGGAAAGCAATAATCTTGTTTAATGCACCCTCAAGCTCACGCACATTTGTCTGAACAAGTGTTGCAACATGATGCAAAATTTCACGCTCTAGCTGATAAGCCTTCTCGCGACACTTAGCTTCCAGGATTGCCACGCGCGTCTCAAAGTCTGGAGAACCAACATCTGCTAGCATTCCACACTCAAACCGAGAGACAAGACGGTCTTCAAGCGCTGGAATCGCCTTTGGAGGCCTGTCAGAAGAGATGACAATCTGTTTGTTGTTCTGATAAAGCTGGTTAAACGTGTGAAAAAACTCTTCTTGAGTACCTTCTTTACCTGTAATGAACTGAATATCATCAACAAGGAGCACATCAACAGTTCGATAACGATTTTTAAACTCTCCAATACGCCCAGACCGAAGCGCACTGATAAAATCATTTGTGAAGCGCTCACAAGTTACATATAAAATCTTTGTCTGCGGATTCTTTCGAATAAGTTCATTCCCCACAGCTTGTAAAAGGTGAGTTTTTCCAAGACCAACACCACCATAGAGAAACAATGGGTTGTACACACCGCCTGGCTGTTGAGAAACCGCCTGTGAAGCAGCATGCGCGAGCTCATTCTGTTTACCTACAACAAAAGTGTGGAAGGCATACTTATTATTAAGAGAGAACTCTCCAGACCTGATTTCTCGCGGCTCAGCTCTTTGAGGAGTCTGAAGGTTTTGTGTAGGCGAAGCAGGTGTATTAGAAAAACCAACGGTTTCTTCTTCCTTTTCAAACATAGGCACTGACTGTGGAGCAGCTTGCTTTGTTTCCACACGGTAAGTGATTGTTTTAACAGATCCGTTGGTTAACTCCTGAAGAGACTTCAAAATCTCCTTTGCATATTTCTTTTCAAGCCACGCCTTTGTAAACATGTTTGGCACACCAATCACCGCAGATGTTTCATCCACATCTGAAATGAACGTGTTTTTGAACCAGGTTGTGAAATTGGCCTTGCTAAGTGCAAGTTCAAGTTCACCAAGCACTGCTTGCCAAAGCTCTGTGGTGTTCATAGGGCGAGTAGAAAAGTCCTCCATAATAAAAGATGCTAATTGCAGAGCGGATTATCCCGCACGTGGGTCTTAGTTTAGACTATTTATCCACATGTGAGCAAGTACCCCCTCCCTGTGTATAGGGGTTGATCATTTGTGGATAATATGTTAGTATCCTCATGCTCAAAAAAAAGCGAAATGGTAAGCTTTGGTCGCGAGAAATAGTATCAAAATCAAAGCAATACCAATAACACCTTTATTCCTCTGTTATGCCTAAGCGAACGTATCAACCAAAGAAGCGCAAGCGTGTAAAAACTCATGGGTTTTTGTCTCGCATGAAGACAGCAACTGGGCGCAATGTGCTCAAGCGTCGTCGCGCAAAAGGAAGAAAGCGCCTGACTGTTAGCTCAAAGTAAGATTCAGGTGTTATGTTCCCCAAGGAGAATCGACTCAAATCAGAAAAAGATATTCAAACGCTCTTTGCCAGTGGCAAGAGCGTCTTTGGTATCTTTGTTGGTATAAAAACAAAAAAGAACACCTTAGATTATTCAAGATTTACAGTTGTTGTTGGAACAAAGGTGTCAAAAAAGGCTGTTGTGCGCAACCGGTTAAAACGCCAAGTACGCGCAATCGTTCATGAGAAGTTAAGCGAGCTTACAAGTGGATATGATGTTGCTTTTCTTGTAAAGAAAGAAGCCGTAGGGAAAACTTTTGAAGAGCTTCAAGGGGATGTGGAAAAACTGTTGAGAAAATCAAAGTTGCTCACATGAAGTACGTTTTCTCTTATCCAAAGCTCTTTATCCTCCTGCTTATTCGTGTGTATCAAAAGACACTTTCGTTTGATCACGGCTTCCTACGTGTGCTTTACCCAGACGGATACTGCAAGTACCACCCAACCTGCTCTGAGTACGGCTACACCTGTATCAAGCACCATGGATTAATCAAAGGATCAGTACTCACTCTCTGGAGAGTGCTTCGCTGTAATCCTTTCTCAAGCGGTGGAATCGATGAGCCTCCAGAAAAAAAAGACTAAACAAAGCAAAAATACGGACATTCACGTCCGTATGTTTAGTTGATTTTAAATTGTTTTATACGAGCAGTTGCGCCGCGCACAAGCTCAATCGATGACTTTGAGACCTTCAACTCATTTGCCAGAAGTGAAGTCACAGCCTTGTTTGCCTTCCCCTTTTCTGGTGGCGCACTCACACTAATCTTGCATGTGTCCTCATCAATCCATTCAATTGAGTTTTGTCTCGCGCTTGGTCTTACATGCGCTGTGAGAATCATAAAAGCTCCTCATCCTCACAGTTATACAAAGCCTTGTTGTCAGTGATTGCGATAAGCTGATCATGGAGAACGCCATTTGTCCCCACAAGATCCTCAGACCCAATCTTCCACGGCTTTCCACAGTATTCCGTCACTTTCCCCCCTGCTTCTTGAATAAGAAGCGCTCCTGCAGCCAAGTCCCAAGCCTGATTTCCAGTCAAAATCACTGAATCAGCACGACCTGCAGCAACACTTGCAAGCATGATGGCAGCAGACCCAAGTCGTCTAAAGTATGAGGTCTGTTTTTCAAGTTGAAAAATAATCTGACCATGGCGAATTCGGTCTCGCTCTTTGTATCCACGCCCAGCAAACAGCATTGCGCGCCGTGTCGAGCTGTGAGAGGAAACCTCGAGCACGTCCCCATTAACAGTTGCCCCCTTTCCTTTTTCTGCAACAAACAAATCATCATGCAAAGGATCGTAGATGATCCCTAGCTCGGTTTCTTTATTCTTCACAAGAGCAACAGTAATCCCAAAAAGAGGGATTTCCGCCATGTAGTTTGAAGTACCATCCAGAGGATCAATAATCCACGTGGGTTCGTCTGTAAGTTGCTTTGTGTCAGCACCAGGATCTTCCTCGCTCAAAATCAAATGATCCGGAAAAGCAGTCCGGATCACTTCGGTTATTATTCGATTGCTTTCCAAGTCAAACTCAGTAACTGGTGAGGAGTCATCCTTTTTTCGAACATTTTTTGGGGTCTGCCCAAAATGATCTCGAAGATAGGTTCCAGCTTGTTTTACAGCTTTTTTCACTACAATGAGTTCTTCCTCAGACATAAAAACACAAATAAGAGTGCTCTTATAGACTAGCTCTTTCTCATTGTTTTGAGAAGGGTCAAACAAAAAGGCGATGAATAACTCCATCACCTTTCTTTTCTTTATTGCTTTGCTACTTTTTCACAATTGTCTCCCTGAGGAAATCAATCACCTTTCGATTGCGCATGATCTGCTCCATATAATCGCGGTACTCAGCTGAGAAAATCTGATCCTTTGCTTCCTTGTTCTCCTTGTACTGCTCAGCAAGACGATCAAGCTCCTCATCAAGCTCCTTTTCTTCAACCTGAATGTCTTCCTTTTTAGCAACAGCTCGCATAGCAAGCGCAACCTTGATCCTTGTCAGTGCCTGCGGGGTAAATTCAAGCTTGAGATCTGCAAGAGTCTTCTTCATGGCTTCCAAGTACTTCTCAAATTCACCACCTTGAGCCTCAACAGCACGCTGAAGCTCCATAATCATCTTATTAATCTCCTCGTTTACAAGTGCGTCAGGGACATCATCGAACTGACTCTTGGTAGCAATCAACTCCAGCATCTCACGCTCCTGTCGAGCAAGTTCTTCCTGGTCCTTTTCATTAAGAAGATTCTCTTTGATCCGCTCTTTCAGCTCTGCCAAGTCCTTCATGCCAAGCGTCTTTGAAAAAGCATCGTCAAGTTCTGGTGATTCCAAGTGGAAAAGCTCCTTAAGCTCCACTTCGAATTCAACATCATTTCCTGCAAGCATTTTCTGAGCATGGTCTTCAGGGAACGGAAGAGTAAATGTCTTCTTCTCTCCCTCCTTCATGCCACGAACCTCATCCTTAAACCCAGGGATATAGTAATCTTCATTCATGAACACAACATGATTCGGAGACTGACCACCCTCAACAGGCACACCTTCTTTTTTCATGTCCATAGCAACAACCAGCTTATCGCTATCAGTTGCGCCTTCCTCTGCTGTGGCGCGCACCTCCTTTGTTTGCATGCGTTGCAAATCACGAAGAGCAAGGTCGATGTCCTTATCTGCAATCTCAACTTTCTTTACCTTCACCTCAAGCTTTGTGTAGTCCGCAAGTTCTTTTACAGCCGGCATAAGAGTTACCTCAGCAGTAAACTCAATGTCATTTTCTGGAGCAAGCTTTGAAACATCTACCTTTGGCGAACCAACAGTGTCGATGTCATTAGCCAAAATAGCTTCAATGTAAGACTTGCGAATAATAGTCTCAAGCGCTTCTTCAAGAAGTGCCATCTCACCGACCTGTTGCTTTACAACATCATAGCCAGCTTTTCCAGGACGGAATCCTGGGATTTCTTTTTGTTTTGAAATTCGCTCTGCCGCTTCCTCCAAGTAGGGCTTTGCCTCTTCTTGGGTCACAACAAACGTGATTTTTTTCTTGTTTGAATCAAGGTCCTCGATCTTAATGTTTGGCATAATTTTTCGAAAAACAGATTTGTATAACGCCCGGAGAGTAACGAATCTTAGGCAAAAAGTCAAGGGTTAAGGATAAGAAAACCCCACAGGCATCCGTGGCTTCACGGTTGCTTGTGGGGTGGTGTGTTGCTACTGACCGAGCGTGCCTCGGTCCGAGCAATGGTTGGTCCAGAGTTGTTCGATGCCCGCGCAGACGTCGGGTGGGGTGACTTGCGGCACGATGGCCAGGTCTGTCACGTTGATCTGCACCTGCCCATCAGGCTCGACCTCTTCGCTGCGCAACCACGCGAACGTGGCCTCGCGCGTCTCGAACGGACCGTGCACCTCGTTGGTCTTGGAGTCCACGAACACCGTAGCGACCACGCGAGCGTAGTCCTCCGGGGTGATCGAGAGCATCCAGAACAGGCGATCCTGCCCCTTGGGTGTGACCGGCCTCGGTTCCACGATGCGGTAGGTGCCGCTAGCGTTCTTACCACTTCCCTCGTACCAGACGTAGTTGGGGAGGGACTTGGCGTACGAGATCACCTTGCGTGGACCTTGCAGGTTCGCAGGGCGACCTTCGATATCGTAGCGGTAGACCTGCCGCTCGCCAGTCTTGGCGTTGATCGTGTAGATCCGCATGAGCGAGAAGGCATCACCATCAGGCTCGACCGTGGCCAGGTACTGGTAGGTGCTGTCCTGCATAGGCAGGAAGAACGGCATCTGCTCCTTCCCTGGGAGAGGAGGGATCTCGATCTTGCCAGGGCGGCGCACGACACCGAACCACATCTGCGCGAGCATGAAGCTGCCAGCATCGTAGCGCTGCGAGTAGATGTAGTTCTTAGCCATCTTCTCCGGGAACAGACGGCTGGTGACCTGGAGTCGCTCATCGACAGCTGCCTGCTCCGGGCTCAGATCTTCGACGGTTCCATCGGGATGGAAGATCGCGACACCTCCCCATCTGGGAACCAGGATACCCCACCAGAAGCGATAGCCGATGTAGGGAACCACACCCACGATCTCAGTGACTTCACCTTGCTCGTCGTAGAGTGGGGCGTAGTAGATCTCGGGATAGGTCTTGAAGAAGCCCACCTCCCAGATCAACTTGCGGTGGATGTCGTCGAAGATCTCCATGTCCTCACCCCACTTGAAGGGGGTGGTGGTCATGGTCTCGACGCGCTGTCCGTTCTCGCTGGTTCCGCCATCATCGAAGTACATGAAGCCTTCGTTCTTCTCCAGCAGTGCATTCCACATCCCCTGAGGGACAAGTGGCGCGATGTAGTCGACGCCGTTCTCACTGCCGATCGGTCGCGTCTCACCTGGGGTGAACTGCGAGGTCTGCGTGCGGCGCACGATCTCTTCAGCAGCCACCTGGGCCGGGGTGTAGCGCACCAGCTCGTTGGAGACAAGAGGCATCTGGTCGGTTTCCACGAACTGGGAGTCGCGGTAGACCTGGACCCAGACAGCACCTTTCATGAACCCGACCACGAACAAGGAAACGAACACAGCGAATCCCATCGCAGTGATCACGATTGGGTTGATCCAACCACGAATCCCTTCTCCCCTGACCACGTAGCGCTTGACGAAGCGGAAGGCCAGGTACATGCAGGCAAGACCAGCCAGAATAGCAGGTGCCTGGAGGATGATGACCTCGAAGGTCCAGTGGTGGATCCACACCGGTGCCAGCTTGTAGCAGACGTAGAAGATCACAGCGCCCGGGAAGAGCATTCCGAAGTAGTTGGCGAAGAAGAAGCGCATCAGACGATGGTACACGGAGGTTCCTGTGTACTTCTTCTCAGCACCCTTCTTGACCTTCCTGATGATGTTCCAGAGATCGAGCGGATTCATGCGTGGCTTTCCTCCAGCTGCTTGAGCATGGTGATTCTGTTGGACATGTTTGGGTGGCTGAGCAGGAGCTCGTCCATCTGCGGTCGTCGCAGTTGACCTAGCGGGCTCTTCTTGCCTTGGTTGCTCTCATCCTTGTACCAGGCCTCCATCTTCTTGAAAGCGCTGATCAAAGGTTGGACCTCACCAGTCAAGTGTGCGCTGTAGGCATCGGCTGCGTATTCGCGCAGTTGTGTGATACCTGCTGCGACCACACGGGGGAAGTAGTTGGCGAGCTCGATGGCGATCGCGATCAGTAGCGCAAGGCGACCGACCTTCATCATCTGGTTGGTGAAGTTGTTGAGAACCGTCATGGTGATACCGATGATGGTCATCAAGGCCGTGTCTCGTGAGCGGATGTGTCCGATCTCATGAGCGAGCACAGCCTCAACTTCGTCATCATCGAGGATCTCCAGAAGCGGCTGTGTGACTGCCACCCCAGAGCCCCCCATGATTCCACTCCCAAACGCGAACGCGTTGGGCATCTCCATCTTGGAGACAAACAAGGTGGGGGTGTACTTCAGGCCAGAGCGCTCCACCAGTCGCTTGAGCATGGGGAGGAGGCGCTTTGACTGCTCCTCGCTCGGGGTCTCGCAGTCCATCAGAGCGATCACGATACGACCGCTGTTGAGGAAGATCAGCGTCTGCACAACCGTGATGGTTACGAGCAGACTGATCACAGCGGGCGGCTTGAGGAATCGCATCCCCACAGCCGAGACAATCAACACGACCACGAACAGGAAGATGAAGAACAACCACGAGTTGTGTTTGTGCTCCTTCCATTCCTGGAGTGCTCGCGCTTTATCGATGCCAGTTTTGGGCATGTTCTGCTCCTTTTCGTTGTGAAGAACGACGCGAAACATTAGCTTTTTTCAAAGGTTTTGTCAAGGAAACAACGCAATAAGAAAACCCCACAGAGCGCGACTACTCGCTGTCTCTATGGGGTCGTTGCTCTAAGCCGCAGCCTCGAGCAGGCGGACGTGGATCTGTCCGGCGCGATGGCGAAGCCAGGCGCTCTCAGACTGTCCTTGTCCGGTCGTGGGGTCTCGTTGCAGCAGCGACGGGTTGCGTCGCAGCTGGTCCTGAGCGATGCACAGCGCGATCTGGGTGATCGCCTGCGTGCGCCGCACGTCGTCCGAGCCCTTGTAGATCGGGTGGGCGAAGTTCAGGCCGATGCGCGTGGGGCGCTCACCAAGACCTTCCCAGAGCCAGCCAACCTCCCACCCCTCGTCTTCGTACTTGGGTCGATGGTTGCGAATGCTCAGCTCGTAGCGCACACCATCCCACACGAACTCCGTACGAGACGTGCGTCGGGTGCGCTGCGGACGTTCGCCCTTGTGGGCCACGAAGATCGTGCAGGTGCTGCTCAGGCGCGTCCCCTTGCGGGTCTGCCCCTTGACCGTCACCTCGAACGTCCCCTCTTCGTCACCGATCATGTGCGTGGCTGAGAGGCAGTCACGCGCCACCTTGACCACACCACCAGCCTTCCGGTGTTCCCAGACAGGCTTGCCTTGTAGTGTGCTGGGCACCTGCAAGGTGTGGGTGATCATCTGCCCAGGCTCGATGTTGTGCCGCGAGCCCACCAGGAAGCAGAACGGCAGCTCGCGCACGACCTTGACCGTGATCTCGGCCCTCTTGCCATTGCCACGAACCAGGATCTTGCCACGCGCGGGCCTGCGACCAGCCGTGAACGTGACCTGCGGGCCATGGAGCGAGCTCAGACGACCCGGTGCCCCACTAGCATCCCAGGTGTAGTCCTTCCCGCTCTCAGGTTGCTCGATCGCGATGTCGATGCTCTGACCAGGCTCCAGAATGATCCGCGAACGGCTCAGTCCGAGCTTGGTCTTGAGTGTCACATCAGCGACCTGACGATCCGTCTCCGGAGCGCCACCCACCTGCTGGAACTCCTGAACCAGAGCATCGCGGATCGTCTCGTTGTCCGAGACGGCCCTGTTGCGATCCTGGCCAGTCTTGGCTTCCACCAGGGGCACGATCTCGTTGTAGAGCCACTTGAGGAAGTTGAAGATGACGTCGTCGTTGTCGAAGAACGCCGGCTTCCACCCCTTGCGATCCGAGGTCACGAACTGATTCCACGAGGGAATCACGATCGAACCGATCACATGCGGATGGTCCAGGCTCACCGAGATGGCATCGAGGAGCGGCGATACAGCCGGAGTCGGATGCACCTGGTTGAGGAAGTCGCGGATCGAGCTGACCTTGTCGTACGCCCACAGCATGAGCTCGTCGCGGTCAGCCTGACGCTGGGTCACAGCGATGGTGTAGGCCACCTGGCCCACATCCTCGACCTGCGCCACACCTTCGAGCTTGTCTCCGCGGATCTTGCGGGGCGCCAGCTTGAGCTTGCGACCACGCGCGTCGATCACGGTGATGGCTTGAGCCAGGTCCGGCGGCAGCTCCTGCGCAAGCTCGTTGATCACACGCTTGAGCGAGCGGTTGTGCCTGGGATCCACGTTCGTGCCCTTGCCAATGTTCTCCCAGGTAAAGCACGTGCCGTGCCCCTGGATGATGCAGTCGGCCGGGACCTCGAAGATCCCCCAGCGCACGTCTTCACCGCGGTCCCACATCTCGATCAGCTCTTCAGCTGTGTACGAGATCCGGTACAGGGCGTTCTCAGCGCGCCTGATCGTCTCCACGGTCAAGCGAGCGGCATGGTAGCAGAAGGCCTTGGAGCCCTGGCCAGCCTTGCCGTGCTTGTTGGGATCGTCTGCGCTCGAGGACTGGTTCAGGCTCACGATATCCGAGAGGCCCGAGTTCGAGACGCCTTCACCATTGCCGTAGATCCGCAGGTCAGTGCGGTTCTTGCTGCGCTTGACGAACTGGATCACGATGTTGAGATCACCGCAGGTCTTCTGCGTCCAAGCATCGTGTTCGTTCCTGACCGCCTGAAGCAGTGCGATGATGAAGTCCTGGAAACTCTCCGTGTTCTTCCAGAGCGTGGTGTTATGCACACCAGAGCTCACCGCGATTTCACCGCGGCGCGTCAGATGGTTGTCAGCCATTCCACTCTCCTCCTCAGCTTCTGACAAGGACTGGAAACACAATGTTTCCAGCTCTTGTTGAAAGCGGGGACAAGAGTGTTGTCCCCACACGCACTACGGCTTGCGCTGTTCGCGCACAAGTCCGATCGCGTGCTGTTGAAGCCCCTGCTGTTCCAGGAACTTCTCTGGTTCCTCGAGTTCGAGGGCAAAGAACAGATCTGAGAGCGTTGTCAGCGGGTTATCCATCTCGCGAAGGATGCGGTCACGGATATCGTCTGACCAGGTGCAGATGGTGCGCACGATCACCTCGAGCTCACGCACACGCCTGATCGACGCCTGCTCGAGCTCTGGTGTGTGTTGCACATCTCCCTGCATCAGCACAGCCTCCAGTGGGCAGGCCTGACACAAGGATGGCTTCTGCCCTGCTCCGAGTCCGTCAGGAAGACGCTCTGAGAGCTCTGGGTGCAGTCTGAGAATCTCCTGTACCGCAGCCGCTGATTTGGCCAGTTCGATCAGGGTGCTCTCCGGCACCTGCACCGAAGGTTCGCTCACAGGAGCGGGCTCAGCCGGAGGCTCCGCGCGTTCGAGCGAACTGATTCTCTGTCCTGGTGCCACAGCGCGATCACTCTGCTGCTCAGGCTTGCTCACAGGAGCAAGATCCAGTGCAGGAGCAGGGGCTGCCTGCTCAGCATCATCTACCACATGCCAGTACACCGGCATGGTCACGCGCCGCTTTCGACCCGTCTTCTTCAGGCTCGCAACCGCACGCTTGTAGCGACCCAGGATCTCCGGGCGCTTGCGCTCGATCACGATTTCCATCAAGCGAATGATGGTGTCAGAAGCAGTTCTCCCATCGCTCGGGTAGCTCCAGTTCTTGAGACGATCGATCACTGACTCAGAAAGTCCGGTCTTGTTCTTGATGACAGATGTGGTGCGACCCTCGAGATCTCGGAAGACCTCACTGTGAAGCTCTTCGAACGTTTCGATCCCCAGAACATCCTTGGTAGGAGCGCCCAGAAGACGTTCTCCGAGCACGCGGAAGCGAACCGTATCTCGACACGGCCGCTCCGGATCCAGGGCACGAGTGAATCCGATGGTGAGCATGATCACGCAGCGCTTGAGCGCTTCGCCTGCAGGCATGCGAACCGTGGCTTCCTGGCGGGTTGAGCTCTGAGCCTTTCCCCAGCTGTTGATGCCGCTCGGACTCTCGCCAAGCTGCAAGCCAACGAGTCCACCCTGGATCTCGTCGATGACCTCCTGGATCTGACTCAGGATCTCCCCTCGTGTGGGGGCGATGCCAAGGTCGAGCTTGTCGCGAAGGTTGGGGTCCCGTGTGAGCATCCAAGCCAGAGATGGGTTCTCACCGCGAATCTGATCGATCCGATCCAGATCAGCAAGGATCTCCCGCTTGGTCTCCAGGACCATCAGGCGATCGATCTCGATGCCGGTCACGGAGATGAATTGCTTGATGCGGCTGGTGGTCAGAGCCGTGGTCCACTCATTGGCAAGCCACTTGCGCAGCGTGCCAGGTTTGACCTCCATGGCGCGAGCAACAGCCTCTACGCGGGGGGTTCCGTTGGCTTTCATGAAGACCGACAGAAGCGATTTCAGGGTAGCATTGCTGTTGTAGTGGTACCCAGGGTTGATCCATTCGCGGGGCATGGGCAGCCTCCTCGCTTGCGAAAAAGGGCTAATTTCTCAGTAAACTAAGGAGAACTTGACGCACTCCTTAGAAGATAACGAGATTATCAGTGAAAAACACTTCTGTCAAGCATAAAACCTCGCTCTATTGACATATGTTTCTTTGCTCGCTAGGGTACTTTCTCGACATGTTGTCGAACCCTGGAGGAATTCCCAATGCCCGATGAGTCCAACACGCAGGGACGAAATGCACTTCGACGCGACACAGAGGTTGTGGTCGAGGCATTCGACCGCCCTGGAGCAACGGAACATCGATCAGTGCAGGAGAGTCGAATGACCCGCAAGCCCAAGATCGTCAAGCTCGGTGAGGTGTACCTTCGCTGCACCATCGACCTGATCGATTTCTTCATCCAGCACGGTCGTCGCCCCATCCTCAAGGAGGATCGCGACGAGATTATTGCCAGGCACTCTTCAAGTCCTGGTGCAACGATCATGAACCAGCTGGAGAACAAGTACGGCGTGCTCTACACCGAGGACGAAGGCTCCGAGATCGACAAGACCTGCCGCATGATCATCGAGATCATTCTGGTCAAGTTCCAGCGAGGAGCCGCCGATGAAGATCTGATCGTGCACTACCCCCACGAGCACAAAGGCAAGCGCTTGGGTGATCTCAAGCAGGAGCTCGGGCTCAACGGTGACATGCCGATCGAAGGTGATGAGGGTGAGAGTCAGGGTGAGCCTGAAACGGTTCACAGCGGCATTCCCACCTACGCGGCTAACGCCCAGCCCATCGCCCTGCGCGGTCAGAGGCACCATGGCTACACCTTGATCAAAAACGAGGCGAGAGAGAGGAGTGGACGCCCCTTCTCACCCAGTGAGCTCGAGCAGGTGCTCGAGGCAACAGGATCCAAGTCAGTCCGTAGCCTGATCAGCTGGCTCGAAAAGACCGGCTTCCTCCATGTGGTCTCAGGGGAGAAAAGGAGCCGCACCAACCCTTCCATGCGCGTAGTCGTCTTCCGTCCCACCATGAATGAGAACGAGACGCTCATTGTCCCGCCCGAGTGTCTTCCCTCAGAAGGAGATGCTCAGCAGGAGGAAGAGGTCGAGGGGCCCAAGGTCCTGACCTTGCCTGCCGATACCGAGCCGCTCGTTCTGCGCGGACTCAAGATCCCCGGCTACAAGGTTCTGCTCGAACTGCTTCGAGGTGTTGACTACGAGCCGGTCAGCTCCCAGCAGATCAAGAACGCACTCTCCCCCACAGGGGTGAGCAATCCGTTCAGCCTGCTCAATTCACTCGCTGCAGATGATCTCTGCGAAGTGGTCTCCGGCGAGGTAGGAAGCAAGCACAACCCACCCATGCGCCTCTTCCGCTTCCGTCCCTTCCAAGAAGGAGACGACGGCAAGGTGGTGGTCCCACCCGAGTGCCAGGAACCCGAGCCGGTCATCAGCGAACCCATCGACGCTGAAGAGAGTCTTCCTGTCGAGCCCGAAGAGGTGCTCGAGCAGGAGGAGGTTGAAGTTCCGGTGGTTGTCCCCGGTGTCTCCCGCACCCAGATCGAGGCGCGCCTACAAGCCGCAGAGCAGAGTGTCGAGACCCTGATGGACAAGGCGCGCGAAGGCGTGCTCACTCCCTATCAGGACAAGATCGCTGCGCTCAGCGCCGAGGAGGCCGAGCTCGAAGCTCGTCTCGAGCAGATCAGAGCCGAGGCTGAAGAGCTCGCAACAGAGCTCCAGGCCCGTGCTGCCCAGCTCGATAGAGAAGACCTGCAGATCGAGGGGCTCGACGAGGCGCGTGCAGAGCTCAAAAAGTGCCAAGAGGCACTCGAGCTCTTCGACAAGCTCAAGGACCTGCTCGGTCACTAGAGCAACGACAGACCCAAGCGAAAGCCTGGGTCTTTTCAATTGCATGACAAAATAGAAAACGCACAGTCACTGGGACTGTGCGCGTGTTCGTCAGCTACGGTTCTCGAACCGCTGCCGATTGTATTGCTTGCGTGCCCTCTCGATCACTGAGCGGACATGTGCGGGATTCTGGCACTCAGCGAGCCAGTCTTGGGCCTGGGCACGCCCTTCGTCTGTGGGTCTATAAAGCCACCCTTTGCCGCGGCGTGTGTGCTCGATCATCTTGACCTTGCCGCACTCGCGCAGCATCAGATCATCGAGCATCGCGCCTTTGACGCGTTTGTGCCCCTGCGCCTTGAGCATGGCATGCAGCTCACGCCGCACATTTCCGTGGTGCGCCATGCGCTCTACGAACCCAGTGCAACGCTCACTCTCCTCCGGGGCGATCAGGTTCGCCAGCACCAGGATATGCTCAGACATCGTGGTTTTGCCAAACCCTCTCACAGGCAGGCCGCTGCCGCGCTCGGTCCGACCATGAGTTGTCACGTGGTAGGCGATCAAGGCAAGGCGCCGAAGCTCCTCATCTCGATCCATACGCTTTCGAAACACGCTCGGACGGATCGGCTTGATCATGTGCTGAGCACGAGCACGAGCCTTTGCCAAGTTGCCCTTTGCCTGCTCGAGCTGTCCATCCATGACCGGAGTATCCAGCTCATCGAGCGATTCCATGGCTTCTCGGACCAGTCGTTCGCACTGCTCGATCTCCTGGCTGACTCGCATCTCAAGCTCGCTCGGGATCTTAGCGCCAAGAAGCTTGGCCGATCCCATGAGCTGACGCTGAGAATTGGCATGCTCCCGTGCTCGACGGCTCAGTCGCATGGATTCATTGCCTAGGTCATCGAGGCGCTCAACAGCCTCCTCGCACCGCGCCAGGTTGGCATTGAGCGAAGCAACATATGCATCACCGCGATCGAGCAGGACCAGGAGCGCGTCCTTGGGTTCGCGCATGCTCCTGCGGTTCTCGTAGGCCTGACCCAGCTCTGCCAAAGCAGAAACAATGGGGCGCTCGAGCTCCAGCAGCTCTTCCGCCGCAGTGTCAAACGCCTCTGCAGCCTCGTCATGCGCGCGCCGCTGAGCAGCAACGCTCAAATTGGCGGCATGCAGATCTCGCGGGAGGTTGCGAACAGTCTCTGTGCGAGCCCTGCCAAGACGTTCTTCGAGCTGATGAAGCACTCCTTGCCCAGGGGGCAGGAGAAGCTCGCTTGAATCAGCTTGAGCAAGCCTGCGGTCCAGGTTCTGCGCCATGCCAGCCACAGTCGAGCGGCGATCCAGGATGATGCGCTTGGCACCTTCCATATCACCATCGAGCAGAGCTTGCATGAGCGACATGTCTGACGGAAGTTGCCCCAGGGCCCGACGGATATCGAGGTCCTGAATTCCGCCACCCAGACCACCTCGCTCAGCCTCTTGGGCAAAGCGAGAGAGCTCATCGAGCATGGCAAGGTCGATCTCTTCCTCGCTATCGATCGGCTCTGGCTCAACCTCAGGCGCTTCTTCGATGTCTGTGATCTCTGTGGCTGGGAGTCGAACACGATCCAGGTCGATGACTTCAACCTCAGGCTCCGGCTCAGGCTCAGGCTCAGGCTCCGGCTCGGGCTCCGGCTCGGTGATCGGCTCAGGCTCCGGCTCGGGCTCAGGGGTTGGTGCAGGTGCTGGTTCATCCAAGATGGAAGTGTCCACTGGGATGTAGCGACCTGGCGCAAACTCGGTCAAATCATCAAGTTCCCCAGCCTGGGTGGCTGCGACAACACGTCGCAAACGTCGTGTGAAGCCATGTGAAAGCCCGAGACTCGCTCTGGAGTCCAAGCCACTGGCGTGCTGCGCAGGGTCTCCATTGCGAGAAGTCCGTCTTCCCATGAGGTCTCCTTGGATTCAAGAGGAGGATGAGTGCAAGAACCAGAGAAAAAAGTTACCAGTTTCTTTGGTTTTTGTCAATATGCAAGCAGTAAAAGAATAAGAAAAGCCCCGACCGAAGTCAGGGCCCGTTCATCATCGCACCGTTGCGTTGAGTGCGAGAACAGCGCTTGCGATCATTTGGCCTCTTGGAATGCCATTGACCGTTTTGTTGAACCAGATGCGACGAGAGCGAAGCTTCTTGTTGCCGCGCTTGCGACCACCTTTGACCTCAGTGCCCAGCACCTTGACAGTGGTCAAAAAGCCGATCGCCTGCTCGTACTGCTGATCACTAATACCAGCCCGATCAAGATGCGGGCGGCACAACTCATCAACATCCTCACGTGGGACCTTGGATCCGTTCATCATCGGTGAGACGGTCAGATCCGGTTGGATCACACCATGCACCAGCAGGATCTGCATGGCTTCGAGCGCAGAGCCCTTGCGCGTCCCCACTGCCTCGGTGATGTCGAGTTTGGTGTGGTCATACGGAGGGGGTTCTGGGTCTTCCTCGACCGCAGGTTCTTCAGCCTCAGGCTCTTCCTCGACCTCCGCCTCAAAAGACTCTTCTTCGTCTTCCTTCCCATCGTCCATGTCAGCCTGAGCAAGCTCGAGCTCCACGGCCATGTTGGTATCACGCAGATCGCTGGCAAGCAAGCGAGCTGTGTCCAGAAGACTGGTGCCCTCATCGCGCAAGCTCACAAGCTCGTCGACTGCGCGCAGGCACAGAGCTGCAAACAGATCAGGCTCAGCAAGGAGTTCGCCAAGCACAACCTGATCAAGAAGGCCATGTCGCATCAACTCGACCAGGTCATCGACCCGTTCAGGGTGCAGGTTGATGAGAGTCGCAAGTTTGTGAGGATCGATCTCGCGCAGGTGGCTATACACACCAAGTGCCAGAAGCTTGTTGCCAGGAAGAGTCGGACGAATCCGAGCTACGAGCAGTGAGGTGTTCACAAACATCCCGCTACGCACGCCTTCTTCCAGCTCGTCTGCAACAAGCTTGTCCGTGACATGCTCTCCCAGCACCGCAAAGAAGTTTCCACAGAGCAGCCAGTAGTCCCTGCGCTGTTGAGGCTTCTTGTGATGTGAGATGTTTGGTGCGATCAGGTCATGAAGCACGCTCACAACCTCGATCAGATCATCGAGCGAGGCAAACCGAATGCCGTAGTGAGCGGACAGACCCAGGAAGTGGATGAGTTCCACAGAGCGCGAACCACGAACCTTCCTCTGATTGTCGATCCGTTGCACGAGCTCCATGAACGCGGTTGGCACGCTCTGGTCTTCGCCGCACTCACGCAGCGCAAGCGCATGCAAGGCATTGAAAGTGGCTTGCGCAAACCGTGCGTTCACGCCATGGCGTGGCAGCTTGTCAGCTGGAGTGGCAAACGTGATGCTCGCCACCGGATGAGGCCTCTGCACATCAGCCAGTCGGCCATTGCGCAGCAGATCTTGGTGGATGCACTCCATGGTTCTCCTCGAGAAAGCAGTTATCGATCCAGAGGACTAGACTAGGGGGTTTTTCCATCCCTGTCAACCATTCCATTGACAAAAAGACTAATTTTTCTTAAAGTGCGCCCTTCCGCAAAAACCGCGGAAAACACAAAAATGGGAGAAAACGTGGCTGAACGCTCTTACCGTTTCCCGGCAAAAGATGCCGTGCGGGAGGGGTGGATGAGCTACCTCCCCCCGGTCTTTACCGATCCAAGAGACCTTGTGCTCTACCTGCCAGCCCGAGAGAACCTCGAGCTTCCACTCTACCTGCAAAAGGGTCTCAGCCCCTCGCAGCTTATCGGTGCCGAGCACGATTCAAAAGAGCTTCCGTTTGTGCAGGCAAATGCAAACGGAATCCACTTGGTCAATGGCAACATCCACACAGCAGTTGAGCACATCGTGCGCGAAGGCATGCCGCTTCTACGCGCTGCCAACTTGGACTTTGACGGTCGCTCACACTCGTTCACAGAAGAGCTCATCGCGCTCGCGCGCATCATGCCTTCTTCACGAGGAAGCTACCTTGCCATCACAAGCTACGCCGCTCGCGACAAAGGAGCACTCATTCAAGGAACTGTGAATACCACCAAGATCTTCACAGCCCTTGGAACCATGAACTTCCTGCGCCGCTACGGCAACATGCTCAGCATGTACGAGCACCTGCTCGCCCACATCCCCAACTCGGAGTCGTCTCCCATGGCGCACTTCCAACGGGAGATGGGTTTGCTCTGGTGGATCGTTCTCATGTTCGGTGTCATCGACAAACCTGGTGAAGGC
>CAZIDX010000004.1:0-99893 GCA_964538435.1 uncultured Gammaproteobacteria bacterium
GGAAGTTTCGGTCCCGTACTACAAGGAGGTTCCGCCTCGGGTGCGCTAGCATCTGAGGCACGCAAGGCGCTCTTCGGAGCGCTTTTTCTATACCAGGAAACCCCGCATGGAGGCGACCTCAAGGGCGCCGGAGTGCGGGGATGAATGGTGCCTGGAGCGAAGCGGAAGTTTTTGCATTCAAACGAATTTTTGTCATTCTGAAGGAGTCTGAGTTGACTGAAGAATCTCTCATGTTCACAGATCAGGAGATTCTTCGCTACGCTCAGAATGACAAAAATGTGTTTGAATGAAGCGTTGGAAACCCCGGATGGAGCCGCTAGGCGGAGTCCGGGGAGGATGTCATTCAATTGCAAAAGAAAAAACCTGACTACTGTCAGATTTTTTCATGGCGGAGAGGGAGGGATAGTCTCGCAGAGCGAGACGGATCGACTCGTTCGCTCGGAATCGTCAGAGCAAGCTCTGACGATCTCTCGCTACACTCGTCGAGCGAACCAGCAAGGCTTCTCTGACGCCCCGCCATCTCGACAAGAAAATGGGCCCAGCACAAGGCTGGACCCATTTTCTGGCGGAGAGGGAGGGATTCGAACCCTCGAGGGCTATTAACCCTGCCGGTTTTCAAGACCGGTGCCTTCAACCACTCGACCACCTCTCCATCTTTTATTGTCTGTTGAGCTCTCCTGGCGGAGAGGGGGGGATTCGAACCCCCGCGCCGAGTAAACCCCGACCTACAGGATTAGCAATCCCGCCCCTTCAGCCACTTGGGTACCTCTCCATCGTAGTTCTCAACGCCGATAGATTACTAGAAAATCGAATAAATATCAAGTCTTTTGGGTGGATATATTTGCTCCCAAAAATACTGTGTTTATTGTATCATGTACTTACTATGAAAAAGACCCTTTTTACCCTTTTTGCGCTTGCGCTCTTGTTTTTTTCTCCTGGAGTTTCGCAAGCAGCAGAAGGCCTTAATCTTTATTTCTTTTACGGAGACACCTGTCCGCATTGTGCGGCTGAGGAGGTGTATTTGGATGAGGTGCTTGAGGAGTATCCGCAGATTGAGCTGCATGCGTTTGAGATTTATAAGGATCAGAGCAACGTTCGACTCTTTCAGCAGGTTGCAGAGAAGATAGATGCAGAAGCTACGGGAGTACCTTTTCTTGTGGTTGGTGATGAGGCGATTGTTGGGTATTTGGAGGGGCTGACAGATGCTGTTATTGATGAGCGTGTTGCGTTTTGTCTTGAGAATGAATGTCCAGACTCGGTTGCTGGCATGGTTGGTTTGGATGAGCCAGCAGTACCGACTTTGTATGAAGGTGATGGAGACGCAGAGCCGATGCTTGTTTCTGAAATAGAGGAGGAGGTTGAGGGGGTTCAGGAGTCTAGTGTGCGGATGGTGAACCTTCCAATTTTGGGTGAGACAGACTTGGCTCAGTTTTCACTTCCTGTGCTTGCTGTGGTGATTGGTGTGCTCGATGGGTTTAATCCGTGTGCGATGTGGGTACTGCTCTTTCTTATAAGCATGCTCCTCGGAATGGAGAATAAGAAGCGGATGTGGACGCTTGGAACTGTGTTTATTGTTGCGTCTGCGGCAGTGTACTTTGTGTTCATGTCAGCATGGCTTAATCTGATTTTGTTCCTCGGTTTTGTTTTCTGGGTAAGGTTGCTTATCGGTCTTCTTGCGCTTGGGGTGAGTGGTTATAACTTCAAAGAATACTTTTTCAACAAGGAGGCGGTTTGTAAGATTACAAAGGGGCAGAAGAGGCAGAAGGTGTTTGATAAAATCAAAACGATTATTTCTGAGAAGAGTTTCTGGATTGCGCTTGTGGGGATTGTCTTGCTAGCGTTTGCTGTGAATTTGGTTGAGCTTGTGTGTTCTGCTGGTCTGCCAGTGATTTTTACACAAATGCTAGCGCTCAATGATTTGTCTGCGTTTCAGCATTATCTCTACATTTTTATTTACATCTTGTTTTTCATGATCGATGATCTGATTGTGTTTTTTGTGGCTATGATCACACTTCATGTTACGGGAATAACCACAAAGTATACTCGGGCCTCACGGCTTATCGGTGGTGTTTTGATGCTTATTATCGGGCTGCTTATGTTGTTTAAGCCTGAGTGGCTCATGTTTGGATAAGAGCAAGCTCCAGGTTGAGGCCTGGAGTTTTTCTATACCAGGAAACCCCGCATGGAGGCGACCTCAAGGGCGCCGGAGTGCGGGGATGAATGGTGCCTGGAGCGAAGCGGAAGTTTTTGCATTCAAACGAATTTTTGTCATTCTGAAGGAGTCTGAGTTGACTGAAGAATCTCTCATGTTCACAGATCAGGAGATTCTTCGCTACGCTCAGAATGACAAAAATGTGTTTGAATGAAGCGTTGGAAACCCCGGATGGAGCCGCTAGGCGGAGTCCGGGGAGGATGTCATTGTATTGACAAAGCGCTTCTTTTGGTGCAATGTGTGCAGTCAGGAAGGAGGATTTGTGAGAATTATCCTGATCGGATTGCTGTTTTGTGCCTTGATTTGGGGATGTGAGCTTGAGGAAGGTTTCAACCCTCAAGATGACGATGTGGTCCAGGATGATGACGATTCGGCCGGAGACGACGATGACATTATCGAAGATGCGTGTCCGAATCCGGATGCTCAGATCAGGCTCGAGGCCGGGACATACGTGCTGGAGGGGCACGAGCTGGGCAACACAGAGTATATTCCGCAACTTCGACCTGAGAGCGAGCATGACTTCGATGGGCAGACGTGCATTGAAGAGTGTCGATTTCCTGGTTGTGGGTCCGAGCAGATTGGGCAGCACGAGATCATTGGTGATGGCTTGACCTATCGAATGGTTGAGTTCATTGCAGAGATGGCTCCGCAGCAGATCGGACGGAGGCTTTGCACTGCTGCAGAACATCAGGCTGCCTCGGCTCTTCCTGAGAATCCTGCGTACGGGTATGGGGGCGCGTACCAGCAGTTAGCGTGTGACTCGTCACTGAGTCCGGTCTACTTGATCGGCGAGCTCGACAGTTGTGTGTCTGCGCTTGGATTGCGAGACGTGATGCACCGCGGGGAATGGGTGTTTATCGACAAAGAGACAGCTGAGGCATATAACCAATGGTCCCATGATCATGGTTGGACTTGTCTTGGGCCTGAGAGCGAAAATGAGCCAGCGCTTATCGAAGAGGGGTGGCTTGCGGTCAGTGGGGGAACCAATGATCGTTGCGCAGAGGCCTTTTACGGCTGCTTCGTAAACTCGCTTCACTGGCATGTTCATACTGGAGATCCGTTCTCGTATGGAGATCCTGATGTGGAGTATGACGACGACTCGCTCCGGTTCTGTGTGGACATTGACAGCCCGCCAAGCCAGGAGCAAGAGAAGCTTTACGAGCAGGTGCGAGCTTTGGCTCAGGAGGAGATTTCCTACGAACCCTTGCTCGAGGCTCTGGGGTGGTATAACCAGGCGATCTCAGCCAAAGTACCAACGGCCGGTCATCACTAGATGATCGGTTTTCTACTATTCAAAAATCCGAGGCTTAACCTCGGACTTTATTATTCGGTGGCGTACCTGGCAGGACTTGAACCTGCGACCTTTGGCTCCGCAAGCCAACGCTCTATCCAGCTGAGCTACAGGTACTCGGCTTACAGTTTATACAGTCTTCGCATGAGATCCGTCAAGTTTTCTTCGGTTCTGTCCATGTTTTCGTAGCAATAGTGCATGAGAGCCTCTCGGATTTCATTTGGATCATTGTCTTCTAGTGGAATGGAAAGAAGTGGTTGCCAAGGAGAGTGGAATTCGAAATAGAGGTACTTTACGTCTGGTGGATCATAGGCAATTGAGAAGTCCTGCAAGGCCTCGTAGTCGTAGTACATGTCACCCACAACAACACCTGTGTTGGTAAGGATTACCGGGATGCGGTCAGGTGGCAGAAAAGTTGAGAGAAGGGTGATGATGCCGATCATGAGGATGATGACCGCAAACAGGAAGTTTGCTGTGGCAATGGAGTACATGATGAGGCCGACTCCAACAATTGCTCCTAATATATACCAATATTGTGAGCGTTTGTGGTGTGGGTATTCATCGACTTCCCATTGAACAATTGGTGCACCAATCTCCATTGGGCTTATTTCTTGCTGTGCCATACGCGGGTATTTTAGCATGTTTGGAAGGGGAATTGTAGGTTTTGTGAAGCTTGCACTCTTGACAAGTTCTCTGATTTGAAGCAGTCAAGAATGCTACGATATTATCATGGTCATTTATACGACGATCGACGGTTATATGCCTAAGAAAGAATCAAGAAAACGTTCGATGAGTTTTTATTCAAGAGCTTCACAAATTTTGATGGGGATTTTTGAGTATGGAGATTTAGTAATTGAGAATATTCATCAGCCAGGATTGGCTTTTCGATATGGGCTTGAGAACGCGATCGAGATTCGTGATTCTAAGGAAAAAGCTCTTCAAAAAAGAGAGCTTCGTCGGTTGGAAGAAAGGAGATTGGTGAAGATTGATAAAACTGCCAAGTTGTATGTTGTGCGTTTGAGTGATGATGGTTTATTGGAGGTTTTGAGGCAAAAAATTAACCAGGCATATCCATTACCAGACGGGAGGGATTGCATTGTGGTGTTTGATATTCCTGAGTCAAAAAGAAAGCTTAGGGATGGCTTGAGAAGGCTTTTAAAAGACGTCGGTTTTTTCTGTATTCAGAGAAGTGTTTGGATGTCTCCATTTGATGCTGGCGAGGCGTTCGCCGAGTTTTTTCGATTTGTTGGAAATGAAGACTGGGTTAGGGTATACACAGGGATAAGGCATTGAGTTTTGAATTTTTGAGGCGCATATGCGTCGATCGACGGTTATGTGGTTGAGTTGGTTAATGTTTTGATTTATGAAGATTAGTTGGTGAGGCTTTTGGTTTTGTGTTGACAGGGAGATGGGTGCAGGTTAATGTCTGAGAAATCGGAATTGGCATCCTGTGTGGGGTTCGGGAGTAACCCCGGGTGCGTGGAGTGGTTATGGAACAGGTTGTGGTTTTCACGGCAGAAGACGAGAAGGTTGTCACGCTCGGTGAAAAGATCAGTGAGTGGCTCAGGACGCATCCGAATATCAGGATCACTGACAGGAAGCAGACCGAGTCGGCAGCCGGTAGTGAGTTGAGGAGAAGTCATTACGTGACGATCTCCATCTGGTACATGGAGCCACTCTAGGAAGAGTGATTCCACGAAGAGCTTTTGCTTCGGCAAAGCTCTTTTCTAATTGATATGCTAAGATGCAATCGTATGGCGATTCACTTAACATCTTCTGTTTCTGAGCTTCCTGGAATCGGGGGAAAGGCTCTTGCGGCGCTTCGGTCGCTTGGGATTTCTTCTGTGCGAGACCTCTTATGGTATGTGCCGTTTCGGTATGATGATTTTTCTGTTATTCGTGGAGCTGGTGAGGTGAAGGCTGGGGAGACTGTGACGGTGATTGGAGTAGTCCAATCGATTACGTCTCGGCCTGCGCAGAATCGTAAACTCAAGATTGTCGATGGGGTGATTGAGGATGAGACTGGGGAGCTTAAGGTGACTTGGTTTAATCAGGCCTATCTTGAGAAGACGCTTCCGCCTGGGACAAAGGTTGCGGTTGCTGGGCGCGTGGAAAATCGCTACGGGCTCTCGATGACCAGTCCGGTGATTGAGAAGAGAAAGGCAAGCGTGCACACTGGGCGCATTGTTCCAGTGTATGGCCTCACAGGTTCGCTTACGATGAGACGACTGCGCGATGCCATTCATGCTGCGCTCCCGGCTGCGAAGGAAATGACTGACTGGCTTCCTGAAGAGATTGCAAAGAAAGAAATTTTCCCGAGCTTGGCTGAGGCGATTCGGGCTGTGCATTTTCCTGAGACTCAGGCTGAGCTTACGTCTGCGATTGATCGCTTGAAGTTTGGTGAGCTGTTTTTGCATCAACTTATGTTTGCGCATGTGCGGCGTGAGCGAGAGAAAAAGTCTGCGCATTCGATTAGGCTTGATGAGGAGTTTTTGAAAGAGTTTGCTGCTGGTTTGCCGTTTGAGCTGACTAGCTCGCAGAAAAAAGCAATCTGGAGCACTGTGCAGGATACGGCTGGCAGTGAGCCAATGAATCGTTTGCTTGAGGGAGATGTTGGGTCTGGAAAAACAGTCGTGGCTGCGGCTGCGATTGCGAATGTGCTCAAGGGTGGGCTTACGGCCGTGTACCTTGCACCAACAGAGATTCTGGCCATGCAGCAGCATCAGGCGCTATCGAAGTTTTTGTCTGAGCCAGTGGGGCTTCTTACACGCTCGCAGTCAAAGCTTGGGGAGGAAGAGATTGCAAAGACTGAGATCCTCGATCAGGCCAAGGGGCGATGCATTGTTGGAACGCATGCACTCCTTCAGGATAAAATTAAGATTGATGATGTCGCGCTTGTTGTGGTGGATGAGCAGCATCGTTTTGGTGTGGAGCAAAGGCATGCGCTACTTGAGACCGGAAACAAGCCATCGCCGCATCTTTTGTCAATGACAGCCACACCGATTCCGCGCTCACTATCACTTACAATTTTTGGAGACCTCGATCTGTCAGTACTCACTGAGATGCCGGTCGGGAGAAAGCCTGTAGCTACTGCGGTTGTTCCTCGAGCAGAGCAACAAGGAATGTGGACGCATGTGCTTGAGCAGGTCAAAGAGGATAGGCAAGTGTTTGTAGTGTGTCCGCTCATTGATCCATCAGACAAAATGGGAGCAAAGTCAGTAGCCGAGGTCGCACGCGAGCTTTCTAAAGGTCCTCTCAAGAGCCTCAAGATCGCGCAGCTTCATGGAAGGCTCAAAAGCGAGGAGAAGGAACAGGCGATCAAAAAGTTTCGCGATGGCAAGATCGACGTCCTTGTCTCTACAACGGTTGTTGAGGTAGGAGTGGATATTCCAAACGCGAGCGTGATGGTGATTGTTGGAGCAGATAGGTTTGGTTTGGCGCAACTGCATCAGCTTCGTGGGCGCGTTGGGCGTTCTGATATTCAGTCGTATTGTTATCTCTTGCCAGGGGAGGAGATGAGTGTGAATGGAGTGGAGAGGCTCAAAACCATGGAGGTAACCAACGATGGGTTTAAGCTGGCAGAGAAAGATTTGGAGCTGCGTGGTCCAGGGAATATTTTTGGAAATGCGCAGTCAGGGTTTCCGGACTTTGTGCTGGCGACCGTGGCGGATGTGGAACTCATGTCCCGCGCGCGCGAGTGGTCAGGGAAGCTTCTTGGTGCTGATCCGGAGCTTGAGAGGCATCCTTTGATTAGGGATAGGGTAAAGAGGGAGTTTGATTCGGTTCATTTGGAATAAGTTTCGCTTTCGCTCGAATTTTTCTACGGGAGCTTGGGGCGGCCACGAGGTCGTAGGTTAAAAACTCGCTGCAGATGTTTTTAACCTACGACCTCGAACGGCCGTTTGGCGTCCTGGGCCACTGGGTAGGGTGGTGTTACGACGCTTCGGCACATCGAGTGCCTCGCGTCGTCATCTTCATTGGGTTCTGAGAAATGATTGACACATAGTCCCAATAGGGCTATTCTTTTTTTCTGGAGGATGAAATGCCGATCGAGATTCCTGGTGCGATTACTTCTTTTCGAGGAAGCTACCGGTTCCTCTCCAACTTCTACGGGCACAAGCCTGAGCACATCAAGTTCACTGTGGTGGTGGATGGGGTGGAGTTTCACACGAGTGAACATGGGTTCATGGCTTCCAAGACGACTGACTTGGAGACCAGGCGACTGATCCAGGCTATGCCTGGTGCGATGCAGGCCAAGATGTACTGGCATGATGAGAGCAAACAGCACCTGCTCCGCGAGGACTGGGATGAGATCAGGCTCTCGACCATGTTGGACATGCTTCGTCAGAAGTTTGCTCATCCGAAGCTTCAGCAGATGCTGCTTGACACAGGTAACGTGATCTTGATCGAGGGCAACAACTGGGGGGATACGTTCTTCGGTGTCGATGAGGAGACTGGAGAAGGGGAGAGCTGGCTTGGGCGTTTGCTCATGATGGTTCGCACTGAGCGCGCTCTGGAGGAGTATCTCAAACGGGTCGCTGCGTAGCAGCGGCTTTTTCTGTGACACAAAAACTCGTAGGTACGAGAATCTGTGTCACGTTTTTGAAAAAAGTTTGCTAAGTTTAGTTAATAAAAATGTTGTTGGTTTATAACAAAAAACACGTATTTACGTGTCTTTTTTGTTTCTTAGAGATCTTTGATGTTTGAAATCCTTCTCAGTTCGATGTTGTCTGTTTTTACTTTGCTCTTTGCTGGGATTGCTGCTGCTGTGATTCCTAGTCTTGAGGTTTCTACTAGTCTTTTTTGTGTGAGTGGGGCTGAGCGCACTTCTCCTCCTAGGCCTACTTCTCCGATGTAGACAGTTGGGGTTTGGTCGATCTTGTTTGCAAACGCACTCTTGATAGCTGCGCAGATTGCTAGGTCTGCTGCTGGTTCTGAGAGTTTCATGCCTCCGATCACGTTGAGATAGACATCTTTGTCTGACAGTTTGAGGTTGGCTCGTTTGGAAAGAATTGCAGTGAGCATTTGCAAACGGTTTTGATCAAATCCGGATGCGCGGCGGATGGGGGTTCCGTATGAGCTAGTTTCAACAAGCGCTTGGACCTCGACAAGGAATACACGTGAGCCTTCCATGGTTGCTGCGATGACTGAGCCTGGGGTGGCAGCGCGCTCTTCTAGAAATCGGGCAGAAGGGTTCTCGACAGGGATCAGGCCTTTTTCTGTCATCTCGAACACACCGATTTCGTCTGTGGCTCCAAAGCGATTCTTTTTGCTGCGGAGCATGCGGTAGGCATGCACAGGATCTCCTTCGATTTCGATAACAACGTCTACGAGGTGCTCGAGTGTCTTTGGTCCGGCAATAGAACCGTCTTTTGTGACTTGGCCTACGAGCAGGATTGAGACTCCTGTGCGTTTTGCAACCTCCATGAGTAGAGCGGTTGCATAGCGGACAAGGGTGGGGGAGCCGGCAGTGGAGTCGAGTTCGTCTGAGGTGATTGTTTGTACGGAGTCAATAATCGCGAGGGCAGGCTTCTCTTTTTCAATTGTTGCTGCAAGAGTCTCGATTGGGAGAGGTTCGAGCACATGAACATGGTCGGTTGGTTTTTCAAGTCGTGCAAAACGTGCGGTGAGCTGACCTGGGGATTCTTCTCCTGAAATGTAGAGCACGGTCTCCTTGAGTGATCCAGCGATCGCAGCGACCATGGTGGATTTTCCGATTCCTGGTTCTCCTGAGATGAGGATGAGTGAGCCTTTTACAATTCCACCTCCGAGTACACGGTCGGTTTCAGTATCGCCGGTGGGGGTGCGTTTGTGCTCATTCTGCTCAGCAATCTCTTTGAGAGGTTGGCTTTTTGAGGCTGCGGCAGTGCGCGCAGTTTTAAGAGACGAGCTTTTTTTGCTCGTCCTCCCTTGTTCTTCAGTTAGAGTGCCCCATTTGTCGCATACAAGGCATTTGCCTGCCCATTTGGGGGATTGTGCGTCACAGTTTGAACAGATATACATAGATTATCCTCCTGAGTCAGTACAGTATTTTAAGTAGATTTCAGCGGCTTTTGCTGCATAGTGAGCGGCTTGTGCTCCAGATCCGTTGTAGGCACACATGGCCATAGCAAGGTCGCCAGTTCGATCAAGTCGTTTTTTTACAAATGTTGCTTGAGCTCTGAGGGTGTTGCTAATACCTCCCCAGTTTGTTCCACCAGTTGAGAGTTTAGTGTCAAAGTACTCTGCACATGAGTCTAGTGCGACTTGGCAAGTCCAGCATACAGTGGTGTTACAATCTGGAAATTTTGTTGTGTCAGGCGGCCAGGTTGGGTCATAGGATTCATTGCAGTGCGCAGCAACTTGTTCTCCTCGTGTGTGGTCTCTGGACACTGTACGCACGCAACATTCTTGTCCAAGGGTTGATTCAAAAGATGTTGGCATGAACTGCGCAATCCCAATTTCCCCACATGGTCCACGCTGCGAGGAATCGTAGTCAATTGTTCCGCTTGTTTCAATCTGTAGATGAGTTGCAAGCTGGAAACGATCAGCTCCTGTTTCGTCTGCAATAGAGTTAACGACGGCGGTAAGCTCATCAGTCCAACCAGAAGGTTTTTTTAAAACAGTTGCAGAGCAGGCTTTGACCATCCCTTCGACTCCTTCACAGTTTTCAAGTGAGAATGATGTAAGCGCATCTTCTGCAATGTTGTCTAACGAGATTGTTCGAAGGCGGACAAGTTCGGGGTTCACTGTCCAAAGAATGAGCCAAGTGCTTGAAAGTAGGATAAGGCCAATGACAGCGTTTTTGATGCGCTCCTTTGCTTTTGATGTATCTCCATATCCGCCAGCTGCAGCATACTGAAATCCTCCAATCATGACCATGACGATTGCAGCAATGGTGGCTATTCCCAAAATGTACTTATAAGCTCCTGCGATGTAGGCACCCAAGAAGGCGATGTGCAGCACCTTACCATCGACCTCAATGGCATCTGACAGGTCTATGCCTGGGATTTCAACACTGAGGAGCGGGGTGATGGTTTGTGTGCTGTTGTTAGATACAGCTCCTGTGTTTCCAGGTGCGGTTGAGTAGCCAGAGTTTGTGCACGTTGTCTTACAATCCATGATGTGGCTTGTGCCATCTGGGCACGAGCAGCCAGCATCAGAGAGAATAGTGGCGCCGCTGTCTCCGCAGTCTGAAATACATTCGTCCGTTGCATCAACTGAGTGCGCAATATTATCTGAGTCATAACAAGTACAACCTCCAGCAGCAAGAGTGGTCAATGGGAAAAGGGCACTCAGTGTGAGTGTGGAAAGTGCTAGGAGGATTGAAATTCGTTTTGTTAGTTGCATGATCGAGACATTTTTGGATTTTCAAAATGCCAGGCTTCTGAGTCGAGCAGGCAAAAGCCCTGTGCTTTCATTGCTGAAATAAGAATGCTGTGCCCTGCATTTTTTCTGCATTTATCTACTGCAGGGTTGTTGTCGCATTGTGCTTTTGTTACGCAGGGCGAGCCGCTGCATGTTGCCCACATATCGATAGCACGTCCAGTTGTGTGTGGACAGTTTTCTGCTTTTCCGTCTCGGAGCATGCAGGCGTAGGTAATCCCATCTTTTGGATCACATGTAGCAGAACCTGGTGGGTTGTTGCAGTATTTGAGAATCAGAGAAGTTTGTTTTTCAACGGTTCGAAAGCTTGAGGCAATGTAGATGCCATATCCTTGAGCATCTACTTGTGCTGCTGCCGCTTCAATCAAGGGAGCTAAGTCTTTTGGTACTTCATTCACTCCTGGACCTGTTATGTTTGCTGCAACAGGTGCTTGGAATTCAACTGCTACATTACCACCTGTAATGTTTTCTTCTGATCCAAGGGTTGCAAGGCTGATGTCGTCTACGACATCCACTTCAACAGGACCAAGGCGAACAAGTTCGGGGTTTACGGTCCAAAGTAGGAGATAGACAGATGCTAAGAGCACAAGACCTGTGATAGCGTCTTTTATTCTCTTCTTTGCTTTTGATGTTTCTCCATGTCCTCCAGCCAGCGCGTATTGAAGGCCGGCAATCATGATCATGACAATGGCAACAATAACAGCTGCGTCAAGCAAGTAATCGTAGATGGCCGAGATGTAATCGGAAAGATAATTTACACTCATGACATTCCCTTTGATGCTGATTTCAGAAAGTTTGAGTCCGGGGATGTCTACGTTAAGAATAGGGGTCTGGGTTTTGACTGAGCTGGTGGTGGCGTGTGCAACAAGGGGGGAGACGAGAAAGAGTCCAGCGATGAGTTGGAGGAGGAGGCGTGCTGGTTTTGTGAGGAGAGTTTTTTTCATGTTAGTAATCCAGGCAGGCAAGTAGGTGACCACCCTTTGTTTTCCAGCTCATGTGTACGTGTGGTCCAGAGGTGTTTCCTGACTGCTCTACAACTTGGCAGTCACAATTTTCAAGTTTGTTTGGGTCTGTGCATGGAGTTCCTTCGACATTGCACCATCCGTATTTTGCTGTGGCCCATCCTGCAGGAGCTGTTTGTCCATCACAGCAGCGCCCACCAACATGCCCAATGATGTCTCCTTGTGAAACGGCCTGTCCAGCAAGAATAGCCCCAGAATCATTTACAAAATCTTTTGCGTGACAAATGGTTATGTAGGCTCCAGCAGCATCACCTGTTCCTTCAAGGTAAATTCGATTTCCACATTTGTTGTTTGTGTCTTCTTGCTTGGCGTAGGTGACAATACCATCAAAAGGTGCGTACACACTTGAACCCCAACCTGCTCCCCAGTCCAGGTGTCTGATTTTTTTGTAATCACCGTTTGCTCCGTAGTCAAACCAGTGGTGGTTTCCGCAGGATGGTTGAGCGCCGCCCACGGGGGAAGTAACGCTTTGCGCGATTTTGCACTCACCATGATCTTTTGCCTTTGCAACAATAGCATCGCATGTTGGGCGGGGGAGGGATCCGAATTTTGCCCCCTCAAAGCCTCTTGTTGCCATATCGAGCTCGAGCTCGTCGACTTCTGTAAGGCGGATGGCGTCAAAAAATGTCGTGTTTGGATTTACGACCCACAAGATAAAGTACACGAAGAAGAGGAGGACTAGTCCGATTACAGCGTCTTTTATCCTCTTTTTTGCTTTTCCAGTTTCTCCGTGACCTCCAGCAAAGGCGTATTGCAGACCGCCAATCATGATAATGACAATTGAAATGATTGCAGCAATACTCAGAAGATATGTATAGACACCTGTGATGTATTCACCAAGCCAGTTGATTTCCATTTCTTCACCATCTGTGACGATTCTTGAAAAGTAGACACCTGGAATTTCGACCTCGAGTTCTGGTTCGATGTAGCCTTTTTCTGCATATTCAATATCAGATTTTTTTTGCGTTGTGTAACTAGCGTTTTCAGCAATGCACACCGCAGTGCAATCAAGTTCAGGCAATTCTCCAGTGGCTGGGCAGTTGCAAATACCCGCGTTTGTTTCCATGGCGTCATCATCGTTGCAGTCGATGATACATTGGGCCGTACCGCTTACGATTACGAGTTTGTCGCCATCGTAGCATTCACAGGCAAGAGCTTGCGTACAAACAAAAAACACCCCCATTACTACAGACAGGAATGAAAAAAGACACACGAACTTGAGTCTAAACTTAGTGTTGAGAACGTGTGTCATAACAGGAGAATTATTGAAGGGCAGTGAGTTGCTCTGCAACGATATCTAGAAGATCAGCTGCATCAAGAGCGCCAACGTGGATTTCGTCGTTGATGAACATGGTTGGTGTGGCTGTAAGCCCTAGTCCCATGGCTTCCTCAAAATCTTTTTTCACGATTGGGAGTGTGTCGCGTGTATCAAAACAGTTTTGGAATTTTTCAGTATCAAGTTCCAGGTCGGATGCGATTTGAGAGAAGGTGGAGTCGCTCAGGAAAGATTGTCTGTTAAACAGTTCGTCATGGTAAGCCCAGAACGCATCTTGCCGGTCTGCGCAATGTGCGGCAATGGCAGCAGGAGTGGCTTGCGCATGAATAGATTCGTTTGGAAGATCTTTCCACACAATGCGCACATCCGTTGGGTGGGCTGTCATCACAGACACAAGATTTTCTGCGAGTTCACCACATGCATGGCATTGGAAATCACTATAGACAATGATGGAGACGCTTGCGGTATCGCTTCCCAAAGATGGGTTGATAAATGTCACGCTTGGCTCAGTTACTTCTTCGTAGGATGCCATGATCTCCTCCCGATCAACTTCGATGGGTTGCAGCCGGTACCAGAAAAAAATCATTACCATTACGGTGAGAAAAGCGATTGTTAAAAATGTGAGCCATTTATGAGACATACAAGCACTGTCTTATTTGAGCATTATGAGTTCGAGTCGACCGCTGTCATTTGTGTAGTAGATTTTTGATTCATCAGAGCTAACAGAAAGACTATTCATGGATGTTTCATTGTCGGGGATTGCCAAAAGGGAAGTGTGTCCTGTGTTGAAGTCGATTTTGTAGAGCACATCTGGGAGGTTGTCGTAAATCGATCGTTGTAGGCCGGCGTTGTCTGGGAGGTCCTGAGGCACAGCACAGTAAGCTGTTGAGCTTGATCCCCAGGTGCATTTATCAACCCAGGTGTTCAGGCCAAGGCTTCGTCTGTTTTCTCCCATGGTTGATGCGGTTCCGTCAACGATCCAGAGAAGAGGTTTGTTGCTTGAGTAGTCGCCCACAACAGAGTAGAGGATTTGTTTTCCGTTTGGTGACCAGACTGAGTCAAAGAAAAGACCCTCAACCACAAGCCCTTTGTAGTTTTCGTCGTTGAGGCCGACAGGGTAGATCATTGCACGATTCAGGCCGCCATAAGATGATCCTGATGTGTCAGCAAAGGCAACGACCTGGTCGTTTGGTGACCAATTTACATCAACCTTGTCTTCGTTTTCTCCAAGTGCTTGAAAGCTTTTTACGTTTGATCCGTCGTCGTTTGATGTGACAAGGTAGCGGTTGTTTGGGTCAAGACCAATGCTTTTTGCAACAATCTCGTCTGCAACAGGAGAGAAGTCGAAGTCTTCCCAGTGTTGTGGAAGGGTGACTTGTTTTTCTGTGTCAAAGTCATAGATGATGTTTGATCCATCAGGGAATTCCATGACCGCTTTTTCTGCGTCTTTATTCCACTCAACAGTTTCAACATCAGGGAATTGCGTATCAGACATGCGTACGACATTTCCGTCTTCATCGATGGTGTAGAACCTGCCGTCTGTGTCGTCGTAATAGTTCATTGACTGACCATCTCCGCTGAGTGTGGCATTGTATACCGCTCCGGTTGTAAGGGAGGTTGTTTCTGTCACGCTTCCACGAGCAACTTCATCTGCTTCAGCTAAGGTTCCGGTTCCTGTGTCAGTGGTGTCGTCGTTGGTGAAGTCAGAAAAGACGCCGTCCATTGAAAACGGAAGTCCAGTGGTTGTGTCTGTTGTTGCGGTGTCGTCTTCAACGGTTGCTTCTGGAATGAAGTCAGCAACAAACATTCTGTACATTACGAAGGCAATGATAACAACTGAGAGAAGAAATCCAATGATGAGTAAAATGCGTTTTGTTCGTTCATTCATATGGTTCTAAAAAATGCCAAGCGCTGAGTATAGTATACCACCCAGACACATGTTTCCGCCGCCGCTTCCAATAGCGTTTAAAATAAATGCAGGGCCTTGTGAGAGGTATTGGTAGTAGTCAAAACCTGCGCACATGCCAACGGAAAAAATTGCAAAGATAATGAAGATGAGAGCTAAGTCTGCGGCAATAAGAAGACCAGCTAAGATGTTAGCTTGTGGGTCAACGGGCATTGGGATTGGGTCCCAGGAAAGAGGGGAGATGAAAGGGTCTTTTCCTTGTCGCATTCCTCGTCCGTAAATGAGTTCAAGGTTGAGCCAACCAAATGTAAAGATGTAAAAAAGGATATCAACTAAGGTTGAGATTCCGGTTGTTCCAATATCAAGACACCCTGCAAGAAGGTCGATGACGTAAATGATTCCACGTTTTACTCCTGCTTCAACTTTGCGTTTGACGGCTTTTCGAAGGCGCTGTTTTTGTTTTTCCATCATTGCCTCAAGCTCGTTTTTTGCGTCTTGGTTGTTTGTGCTTGCTTGCCTGGCTTTGAGGTTGGCCATTTGAGATCGGAGTTGGCTCACGGGTGTTGGGTCCACTTCTCCTGTTCCTCGTGGTTGCATTGATTCAGGGGTGTCTCTGTCGATGTCTCGCTGCGCTGCCTGTGCTTCTGGTGTGCGCAGGTTGAGAGGTTGTTGTTGTGGGATTTTGTTTGGACCCACGTCATTTGGGTTTCGTATTCCAAGATTAAATGCTTTGTTTAGACCACGACCAACTCTTGAGCCGGTTACGCCACGCGCAATTCCTTCTGCGTTTCCAGTGTTTGCTTGTTTGATGCCTCGTTGGTAGGCTTGGGCCATGTTTTTTCCGCCGTGTTTTTGTGTGGCAGCTTGTTCTTTGTCACTAAAAATCGTACCAACAAGTCCTTCGTTGATGTTTCGTTTTGCGTGTCGGTTCTGTGCGAGCTTTTGCTTGTGTCCGATTTGTTGTGCTGTGGCATTAGCCATAACCTCCTATTTGCGCGGTTTAGTGACTGAGATCGTTTTGTTTTTTAGATTCACTTTGAGTTTCTTTGGTTTGTCTTTTTTTGTAAGTCGCTCTGCAATTTTGTGTTCGATGTGTGTTTGGATTTGGTTTCGGATGTTGCGCGCGCCGTAGGATGGGTCTGCAAGTGTGACAAGGTGGGGGATCAGGCTGTCGTGCACTTGGAGTTCCAGTCCTTGATCTGAAAGCCTGTCTGTTAGCTCGCCCAGCTGCTTGCGACAAATGTCGTGGAGCACGTCTTCTGTGAGGGGGTCAAACACGCAAACGTGATCGATGCGGTTGATAAGTTCTGGTCGCATGCGTTCCTCGAGTTCTTGTTTGAGATCTGTGTTTAGCGTCATCTTTCGTTCAGCGTGAGAGCCTTGGAATCCCATATCTCCTTGACCAAAACGTTCGAGGCCAATGTTTGATGTTAGGATGATAATTGCGTTTTTGAAGTTCACTTTGCGGCCGGTTGCATCTGTGAGTTCTCCTTCTTCCAAGACTTGAAGGAGGAGGTTTTGAACATCACGGTGAGCTTTTTCGATTTCATCAAAAAGTACAACTGAGTACGGGCGTTGCTTGATGCGGTCAGTAAGGTTGGCGTTTTCTTTGTAGCCAACATACCCTGCTGGCGCACCGATGAGCTTGGACATGGTAAAGCCTTCTGAATACTCGGACATGTCCAGGCGAATGAAGTTTTGTTTTCCGAGAAAGAGTGTTTCTGCAACTGTTTTGGCGAGCTCTGTTTTTCCTACACCTGAAGGACCAAGGAACAGAAACGATGCCAGAGGTCGGTCGGGGTGGGAGACGCCGGTTTTTGCTCGTTTGAGTGCGCCTGATACGCGGTCAATCACATTGTCCTGACCTAGCACGCGTGCGCAGAGTGATCCGTGAAGGGATTGAAGCTTTGATGTGTTGTCGATCAGAATGTCGTCGATTGGAATACCTGTGATACGCGCGACTACTGCAGCCACGTCGTTTTCTGAGATAACAGGAACAGGTCCAACATCGTCAGTTATGCTTGCGCGCGCGATTTGTTCTTTGACACGATCTTCTTCGTCTTTGAGTTCGACTGCGTCAAGAAAACGTTCTTCAATAACAGCTTGTCGCTTGGTGTCTTGAACTTTACGAAGTTCTTCTTCGAGTTTTCGTTGAAGGTTTTTTGGGGTTGGGTCTGTGCGCTTGATGTGCGTGGCAGCGGCAGCTTCGTCAATAAGATCAATGGCTTTGTCTGGGAGGTGCTTGTCCTGGATGTAGCGCTCAGACATTTTTACGGCTTGTTCTAAGGCGTCTGGTGCAATGCGGACGCGGTGATAGTTTTCATAAAAAGGAGCAATGCCTTGGAGGATCTCGAGTGTTTTTTCAGGTGTTGGCTCGTCAACTAATACAGATTGGAAGCGGCGTTCAAGTGCACTGTCTGATTCAATGTGTTTTTTGTATTCAGCTGGGGTTGTGGCTCCAATGCAGCGAATCTCTCCGCGAGAGAGCGCGGGTTTTAAGATGTTGGCTGCGTCCATTGAGCCTGATGCTGCACCTGCTCCGACAATGGTGTGGATTTCATCGACAAATAAAATAATGTCATCATCCTTTTTCACTTCTTCAATGATTTGCTTGAGGCGCCCTTCAAATTCTCCTCGATACATGGTCCCTGCAATGAGCATGGCCATATCAATGGCGTAGATGCGTTTTGTTTGAAGCACAGGTGGGACGCGGCCTTCTGTGATGAGTTTTGCCAGCCCCTCAACAATGGCTGTTTTCCCAACGCCTGGTTCGCCCAGTAGGAGAGGGTTGTTTTTTGTTCTGCGGCAAACGATTTCCATGAGACGTTCAATCTCGCGCTCTCGGCCAATGACGGGATCAATTTTTTTCTGCACTTCTTTTGAGGTGAGTTCTCGACTGAAGTATTCAAGAGCGGCTACTTTTTGCTCACCCGCTTTTTCTTCAGTGAGGTTTTTTTCCTGTTGTCCTGATGGTGCAATGAGCATGCCTCCTTCTGGTGGAATGCTGTCTGTGAGCTCAGGGAATTTTGAAGTACTTTTTAGAACAATGGAAAGTTGATTGCGGAGTTCTTTTAGGTCAGCGCTGAGCACTTCAAAAAGTTGCCCTACATTTGGGCTGTCGATTTGAATCATTCCTGAGAGGAGGTGCTCTGTTCCTACGTAGCGATGGTTGTAGACGTTTGCAGTGAGGACGGCCTTTTCTACGATGCGCTTGGCATCATCTGAAAGGTTAAGGGACATGTCTACAGGTGGTGTGCTGGTGCCTGCTCCTTGTTTAGCTCCAACAAGTTTTCTGAGAGCTGGGGTTTTTACTCCTGATTTTTTGAGGATTTCTGCTCCAATACAACCTTTTTGAGTCCCAAGTGCCCAGAGGAGGTGTTCGGGTTGGATGGTTTTTTCGTCTGTTTCAACAACAAAGCAAAGCGCGCGCGTAAGCACGTTTTTCAGGTGTGATGAGAACTTGTCGACAATGTCTTGTGGCATAGTTAGTCAAGCATCCCCCTGAGCTTTTTAATGCGATCTTCAATCGGTGGGTGAGTTGAGAAAAGTGATTCGAACTTTTTTGTCACATGTGGATCGAATGGGTTGGCAAGAAACATGTGAGCGGTTGCATGATTGGCTTTGACAAGTGGTTTGTCATGCGTGGCGATTTTTTGCAGCGCGCTTGCGAGGCCTTCTGGGTATCGGGTGAGGAGGGAAGCAGAAGCGTCGGCAAGGTATTCACGTGAGCGCGAGACAGCAAGTTTAATCATTTGTGCAAACAGCGGTGAGAGCATGGCGAGCACGATCCCGATGATGATGAGAGGCAAGGCTCCTTTGTTGTCTCGTCCACGTCCTCCAAAGATGAATGTGCGCATGAGAATGTCTGAGAGGAGCAGTACGACTCCGACAAGCACAACGACAATCGTCATGACGCGAATGTCGTAGTTTTTTACGTGTGAGATTTCATGTGCGAGCACGCCTTCGAGTTCTTGCTTGGTCATGATTTGCATGAGGCCAGTTGTGACGGCAACGGAAGCGTGTTCTGGATCGCGGCCAGCAGCAAAGGCGTTTGGAGAAGGGTCGTTTATCACGTAGATTTTTGGTGTTTGTATTCCAGCGGTGATAGCAAGATTTTCTACCATGCGAAATAACTGTGGGTTGTCTTGCTTCTCGATTTCTTTTGCCCCTGCGGTTGCGAGTGCGACTTTATCGCCGCGGTAGTAACCGATGAGGTTCATGAGCGTTGCAATCATTACTGCGCCAATGAGTCCGTAGTTTCCGGTTTCGGTTGCCTGGCCAAACACCCAGCCTAGAAACACAATCATGACCGTGAAGATCACGATCAGGATCCATGTTTTGCGTTTGTTTGCGTCAATCTGTGAGTACACACGCTTTAGAACTCAACGGTTGGGGCTTCGTTTGCAACATCTGGTGCATCAAAGAACTCTCGGTCTTTGAATCCGAACATGCCTGCAATGAGGTTGGTTGGGAAGACTTGGAGCTTGGTGTTGAAGTCGCGAACGTTTGAGTTGTAGAAGCGACGAGAGGCCTGAATCTTATCTTCAGCGTCTGTGAGTTCGTGCTGAAGGTTCAGGAAGTTTTGTGAAGCTTGAAGCTGCGGGTAGTTTTCTGATACAGCAAAGAGAGATTTGAGCGTGTCTGAGAGCATGTTCTCTGTTTGAGCTTGCTCCTTCATGTCCTTGGCTCCCATGGCTGCAGCGCGCGCCTCAGTCACTTTTGTGAATACACTGTCTTCGTGCTTGGCATAGCCTTTGACTGTGTTGACCAGGTTTGGAATGAGGTCGTATCGGCGCTTGAGTTGCACCTCGATATCAGACCATGCTTCTTCTACGCGATTGCGGGAGCGAATGAGTCCGTTGTATGTTAAAATGAGCCACACAATGACAACTCCGGCGATTATTACGAGTGCCCAGATGAGTTCCATATTTTTCTGAAAATTTAGGGAATTTACACCCATAATTGTACGTAAATTAATCATCTCAGTCAAAGTTTATGAGCTTTCCAAAACACATCTTTAAAATGTATGACATTCGAGGGTTGGTAGATAGTGAAATTACCGATGATTTAGCGGAAAAAGTAGGTCGAGCGTATGCGAAAATGCGTCAGTCTGAGCTTTCTCCAGGAAAGCCTATGACAGTGGCTGTGGGTAGAGACATGAGAGAGAGTTCGATTCGGTATCAAAAGCAGGTTATGAGAGGTTTGGTTTTGGCTGGTGTGCGTGTGCTTGATATCGGTTTGGTGTCGACTCCAGCATTCTATTTTGGTGTGGGGCACACAGGGGCTGATGGAGGAATCATGGTGTCAGCTTCGCATAATCCAGCTGCGTACAATGGGTTCAAGATTACACGTGAGATGGCGATCCCTGTGAGTGGCGATAGTGGGATCATGGAGATTCGTGACATGGTGGACGCTGGGGCGTTTGATGATGCTGAGCAAGCTGGGTCGATTGAGATTGTTGAGGATATTCCAAAGCTGGCTGTAGAGGCAGAGCTTAACTATGCAGGTAAAGGTGATATCAAGAGATTCAAGATCGTGGCTGACACTGCAAACGGAATGGGAGCGCAGTACTTGGATGAGATGTTTGAGCATGTTGATGCAGAGGTGGTGCGAATGTATTGGGATTTTGATGGGAGTTTTCCAAATCATGAGGCGGATCCTTTGAAGCCGGAGAACATCGTTGATCTTCAAAAGCGTGTTGTGGAAGAGGGGGCAGATCTTGGGATTGCGGTTGATGGGGATGGGGATCGGATTTTTTATGTAGACGAGAAAGGGAATCTTGTGAATCCAGCGATTGTGCGTGGGCTTTTGGGACAGATTGCACTTCGTGTATTTCCTGGGGCTACGATTTGTCGTGACATTCGGCCTGGGAAGATTACAACTGACATGATTTTAGAGTCTGGCGGCGTGCCATCTATTACTCGAGTTGGGCATTCGCTTATCAAAGAACAGATGCGCGAGGTTGACGCTGTTTTTGGAGGAGAGTCGTCTGGTCATTTCTTTTATCGTTTTAATACAGGGGTGTATGAAGGGCCGGTTGTGGCTACGGTTCAGATTCTTCATGAGATCACTGCGCTTGGAAAGAAGGTCTCTGAGATTGTTGAGCCACTTGATCGATATGTACATTCTGGGGAGATTAACTTTGTGGTGGAGGATAAGGATGCGACGGTTCAGAAAATCAAAGATGCTTTTGCTGATGGAGAGCTTAGTGAGCTGGATGGGATCACGATTGCGTATGAGGACTTCTGGTTCAATGTGCGTGGATCCAATACTGAGCCAAAGCTGCGGCTGAATCTTGAAGCCGTAGATCAAGCGACCATGGAGGCAAAAAGAGACGAAATCATTGCACTTATTGAGCAAAAAGCCTAAGCTAGAGCTTGTATGAATGTATCAACAGACAAAAAACAGATTGAAAAGTTATTGAATCGTGGGGTGGAGCATGTGTATCCATCAAAGGATTTTCTCGAAGCCAGACTCCTTGAAGGCAAGCAGCTTTCGATTTATCTCGGGATTGATCCAACAGGACCAGATCTTCACATTGGCCACTCGATTCAGCTTCGCAGGTTGCGGATGTTCCAGGACTTGGGGCATAAGATCATCATGCTTGTTGGAGATTTTACTGGCATGATTGGTGATCCAACTGATAAGTCGTCAGCGCGCGTGAAGCTTACGCGGGAGCAGGTATTGAAGAATGCTGAGAATTACAAAGCACAGGCCTCAAAGATATTGGATTTTGACGGAGAGAATCCGGTTGAGGTGAAATACAACAGTGAGTGGCTTGGCAAGATGAGTTTTGAAGATGTGGTTGAGCTTGCATCGAACTTTACAGTGCAACAGATGCTGGAGCGGGATATGTTTGATAATCGCATGAAGGAAGGTAAGCCTATTTACCTTCATGAGTTTATGTATCCGCTCATGCAGGGTCAGGACTCAGTGGCTATGGATGTTGATGGTGAGGTGGGTGGAAATGATCAAGTGTTTAACATGCTTGCTGGGCGCACGCTCATGAAGGCTGTGAGTGGAAAAGAAAAGTTTGTGGTGGCAAGTAAGCTTCTTGAAGATCCGACTGGGAAGAAGATGGGGAAGAGTGAGGGGAATATGATTCGCCTTTGTGACGCACCAGATGAGATGTTTGGGAAGATTATGAGCTGGACTGATGGCATGATTATGCCTGGGTTTGAGATTCTTACTGATGAGGATCTTGAAGCTGCTAAGAAAGAGAGTGAAGAGAATCCTCGTGGAGCAAAGGCTCGTCTTGCTAGCCTGATTGTTGCGTACTATCACGGAGAGGAAGAGGGGAAGGCAGCGGCAGGGCGGTTTGATCAGCTTTTTAAGAAGAAAGAAATTCCAGATGAGATTGATGAGGTGAAGATTAAAGGTTCGATGTCTGTTGTTGATGTTTTGGTTGAGACCGGGCTTGTGAAATCTAAGTCAGAGGCTCGACGGACGATTGATGGAAAGGGTGTGAAGGTTGATGGGGAGGTGGTTGAAGGGTATGAGCTTGAGATCGAGCCAACAGTAGATGGTGTTCTTATTCAAAAAGGAAAGCGGCACTTTGTGCGGGTGAAGGCTTGACAAAATTGATAAAAACTGGTAAAACGTGGGTATCTTGAATGTGGAACACGGTGTGAATCCGTGACTGTCTCTCTGCAACGGTATAACCCCCCAACCCATTAAGTCCGATCTTCATCCAAGTGCACCCCAAAAATCGCCTCAGAGAGGGCGGTTTTTACTTTGAACGTTTTTTTGTGATGGTTGTGAGTTTGCTGCATGAGAACAGCGCGAGGCGGAGCCGGGCCGTCTCGCAGGATAGACGACCACCACCTCGCACTGTTCTCATGCAGCAAACTCACATGGTGATTGACGTTCTCTGTGGTTTGGGGTGGGTGTTGTCTTGCTAAATATGTTTGAAAACGTTATCATTTAGCTGATTTATGGGAACAATTATACTTTTCATCCTTGTCTTGTCCCTCCTTGTTTTTGTGCATGAACTGGGGCATTTTTTCATGGCTCGGCGCATGGGAATGCGTGTTGAAGAATTTGGATTTGGATTTCCACCGAAAATTTTTGGTGTGAGGCGCGGAGCAACAGAATACACAGTGAATTGGATCCCGCTTGGTGGGTTTGTGAGGATCAAAGGTGAGTCTGGGGATCACAAGTTCGACAGTGACAGTTTTGCTTCAAAAAGTGCTTTGCAAAGGTTTGTTGTTTTGATTGCGGGAGTGGCTATGAACATTGCTCTTGCTGGAGTGCTTTTTTCAATCGGTTTCATGATTGGCTTACCGAGCGTGATTGATGACACATTGTCTGCGAATGCTGTTGTAAGCGATGAGAACATTATGGTCATGAGTGTTCTTGAAGGCTCTCCTGCTGAGGAGGTTGGCATGACACCTGGTGATGAGCTTGTCTCGATTGATAATCGTGTTTTTGAAAATGATGCTCAAGTTTTTGAGTACATCACAGAGGATGCAGGTGAGAGTCTGAGTGTTGTTGTTGAGAAGGTTGATGAAGTAAAGATGACGTATGAGCTTAGCCCTGCATTTATTGAAGAGCTTGATAGAGAGGCTTTGGGAGTTGGGTTTGTTTCGACTGGGACGGTTGCTTATCCTTTTTTCTCAGCCATTGGACATGGAATTACAACCACGGGATTGATAACATGGGAGGTGATTAAAGCGTTTTATGAGATTATTCGGAACTTGATTGTGACGCAGGAGGTTGGCATTGAGATTTCTGGACCTGTTGGGATCGCTGTGATGACAGGGGAGGTTGCAGCGCTTGGCCTTGTGTATCTCATTCAGTTCACAGCCATTCTTTCAATCAACCTAGCGATCATTAATGCGTTTCCGTTCCCAGCGCTGGATGGAGGAAGGATCTTGTTCTTGTTTGTTGAGAAGATTAGAGGGAAGGCGCTTGATGATCGTATCGAGAACGTGATTCACAATTCGGGGTTTCTTCTATTGATGCTACTCGTTGTTTTGGTGACTTACAGAGACTTCCTTACTTTTTCTGATCAAATTTTAGGCGCTATTAAAGGCGTAATTGGAGTGTAATATGAAAAATGATTTAGAGAGATTAAAAGATGAGTTTTTGGAGCTCGTAGATAAGGTTGCAGACAGAGCTCAGCTTGATGAGCTTAAAAATGAGTTTTTGGGACGCAAAGGAAAACTTAAGGGTCTTATGCGAGACATGGCTTCACTTGCTGATGAAGAGCGTCGAGCGATTGGGAAGTTTGCAAACGAAGTGAAGGATGCGATTGAAGCGGTGTACACAGAAAAAGATACTGGTCTTAAAAAACAGGAGCGAAGCAGTGCCATGGAAAAAGAGTGGGTTGATATGACCCAGCCTTCGCTTAAGAAAAAGTCACAGGGCGCGCTTCATCCCGTAACTCAAGTGCAGCAGGATCTTGAGGATTTGTTTTCCTCAATGGGATTTGTGGTAGCAGACGGTCCTGAGCTTGAGAGTGATTTTTATAACTTTACTGCACTAAATATCCCTCCAACACATCCTGCGCGAGACATGCAGGACACGTTTTACATTAAGGGGCAGGATAATGTTGTGATGCGTACGCACACATCTCCTGTGCAAGTGCGCAGCATGCGCAAGTGGGGAGTTCCACTTCGCGTGATTAGTCCTGGTAGGTGCTTTCGCAATGAAGCTACAGATGTTCGTCACGAGCACACGTTCCACCAGCTTGAAGGACTTGTAGTTGATAAGGGAATTACCATGGGTGATATGAAGGGTGTTCTTGAGGTGGTGGCCAAGCACTTGTATGGAGAGGAGACTGAGATTCGTCTTAGACCAAAGTTTTATCCGTTTGTGGAGCCTGGTGTGAATGGTGAAGTGACATGTTTCTTGTGTAAGGGGGAAGGTTGTCGGCTTTGCAAAAAAACAGGTTGGCTTGAGGTGTTTGGTGCCGGAATGGTTCATCCAAATGTTTTAAAAGAGGGCGGAATTGATCCAGAGAACTATTCTGGGTTTGCCTTTGGCTTTGGGCTTACACGGCTTGTGATGCTCAAGTATGGCATTGATGATATTCGTCATCTTGAAAGTGGTGACCTTCGATTCTTAAAGCAGTTTTCATAGTATGCTGATATCAAAAAAATGGCTTGAGACCTTTGTTGAGATTCCAAAAGATTTGTCTGATGAGGATCTTGCAAAGAAGATCTCGCTTTCAACTGTTGAGGTTGAGGAGACAATCGATCAAGCGCAATGCTTTGAGAATATTGTTACTGGTCAAATCACGAGCGTTGAAAAGCATCCAAATGCCGACAAGCTTCGGCTTTGTCAGGTTGATGTTGGAAAAAAGAACGTGCAGGTTGTGTGTGGTGGAGCTAATGTTGCAGAGGGAATGAATGTGGCCATGGCACTTGTTGGTTCAAAAGTGCGTTGGCATGGAGAGGGTGATTTGGTTGAGCTTAAGAAAACCAAGATTCGAGGAGAGGAGAGTGAAGGGATGATCTGTGCAAGTGCTGAGATTGGTCTTGTGCAAACAGAAGGCGATGATGAGATTCGGGATTTGGGGGATGTTGAGGCTCCGCTAGGAACACATTTGGCTGAAGCGCTTGGGATCAATGATGTTGTGTACGACATTGAGCATAAGTCGCTTACGAATCGACCTGATCTCATGGGGCATTATGGAATGGCTCGAGAGGTTGCTGCACTTGTACAAAAAGATTTGAAGGCGTTTGAGCTAAAAGAGATTGTTCAAGGGAAGGGGGTTGCACTTGATGTCTCAGTGAAGGATGCGGCTGCTTGTCCTCGATACATGGCTGTTGCAATGGATGGGGTCAAGATCGAGTCTTCACCTGAATGGATGCAGCGCAGGCTTGAGGCTTGCGGTGTGCGACCGATTAATAATGTTGTTGATGTTACAAATTTTGTTTTGCTCGAGCTTGGGCAGCCAATGCATGCGTTTGATGCAGATGATCTTGGAGGAGATAAGGTGAAGATTGTTGTGCGCAGCGCAAAGAAGGGGGAGGAGATTGTCGCGCTCGATGAGGAAACATACAAGCTTTATGGAGAAGACCTTCTTATTACAGATGGAAAGCGTGCGCTTGCGATTGCTGGTGTGATGGGGGGAGAAGGAAGTGGTGTAACAGAGAAGACGACTCGTGTTGTGTTTGAGTCTGCGAATTTTGATCCAGTTGCAATTCGAAAAACATCCACAAAACTTGGGCTTCGCAGTGAGTCGTCTGCTCGTTTTGAAAAGTCGCTTGATCCACGCATGTGTAATCTGGCTCTTTGTCGTGCGGCTCAGCTCATGCAAGAGCTCTGTCCTGAGGCAAAGGTTTGCTCTGAGGTTGTTGATGTGAAGAAGGATCTTCCAAAGCCGCTTGAACTTACATTTACTGTTGATCAGGTTAATGCCTGTCTTGGTGCAGAGATTGGTGTGAAGGAGATGACTCAAATTCTTGAAAGGCTTGGGTTTGAGGTTGCAGAAAAGAAAGAAGAGCTTAAAGTGATCGTTCCAAGCTGGCGAGCAACAAAGGATGTTGAGATTAAGGAAGATGTGTTTGAGGAGATTGCTCGGATTTATGGATACGAGCGCATTGAGTCTACGCTTCCGACATTTGAAACAGAGCCTCCTTTTGTTGATTCTGTGCGCATGCTTTCACGCACTGCACGTCAGGCTTTGGCTGTTGGTTGCGGAGGGGTGGAGACGTATCAATATGCGTTTGTGCGACCTGAGACATTGGTAGCGCTGGGGGAAACAGCAAAGGATCATATTGAGCTTGCAAATCCGCTTGCGGCTGATCGTCCGTATCTTGTTCGTTCTCTTGTTCCGAATTTGCTTGAGGTGGTGGTGCGCAATCAGCGCACAACAGATGAGGTGCGTGTGTTCCAGGTTGAGCGCGTGTTCCGTAAAGATGAGAAAGGGCTTGAGATGGGAGAGGGGAAGAGTCTTTTGCCAAATCAGCCTCATATGGTTTGCGCTGTGTATTCATGTAAGTGCACAGAAGAGCCGGTTTGGGAGGTAAAGGCCATGCTTGATAACACACTTCGTTCGCTTGGGTTTAAGTATGAGCTGAAGACTTCAAAGAAAGTGGCTGATTGGCAGCATCCGCTTCGCGCAGCTGAGGTTGTTGTGTGTGACACGGTGATTGGTGCTCTTGGTGAGATTGCACCTGAGAATTCAGAGAATTTAGGGCTTGATCATCGTGCAGCATTTTTTGAGCTTAATTTGGATGTGCTTGCAGGGCTTGATTCAGATGTGTGTGAGTACAAGACGGTTTCTGTGCATCCACACTCTGATCGAGACTTGGCGTTTGTTGTGGCAGAGCGTGCTCAGTACGGTCTTATTGAGAGTGCACTTGTGGGTGCGAGCTCACTTCTTGAGTCTGTGAAGCTTTTTGATGTGTATCGAGGAGATGGGGTTGAGGAAGAAAAGAAGTCTATGGCAGTCCGCCTGCGCTTCCGTTCTAGTGAGAAGACGCTTGCTTCCGAGGAGGTGGATGCAGAGCTTGAGAAGATTCGGGGTGTGCTTGAGAAGGAATTTGATGCTACAATGAGATCGTAGTGTGGAATTGGGAATCGGGAATCGGGAATTGAGAATATTAGTTCAGGATCAGAAATAAAGTCATTTCAAGATTTGGTTGTATGGCAAGAAGGCCACAAACTTGTAGTGAAGACCTATCAAATTACAAAAGTTTTTCCACCTGAAGAGCGATACGGCTTGTCAAATCAAATGCGGAGAGCTGCTGTTTCTATCACTTCAAATATTGCGGAAGGTTTTGGGAGGTTTACATATAAAGAAAAAATTCGATTCTATTCATTGTCGCACGGATCACTGACAGAGCTGCAAAATCATTTCTTGATTTCAAAAGATGTTGGTTTTCTTCAAGAGGGGGAACTGGATGAAATTTGGAATCAAACAATTCGTGTCAAGAAATTACTTAACGGTCTTATCAGGTCTTCAAAAATGAGAATCTAATATTCTCAATTCTCATTACTATATTCCAATCTCCTTTCTATATGTTTTCACCACTTGATATTTTGTACATTGTGCTGGCGTTTTGTGCGCTGTGGCTGACGGCTGGGGTCTTTTGGCTTATCTGGCAGGTGGCTTCGATTTTCCGCACGGTTAACGATACGGTCACCCAGGCTCAGGATACGCTTTGTAAGATTGAGGATGCGCTTGCGGGGATTAGGGCAAAGTTTGAGCATACGAGTTCTGTACTCGGTGTGGTGGTGGATGCGACCAGTCGGGTTGTGGAGCATGTTATCGACAAAAAACGTGATAAAAAGCGCAGAAAAGAAGAGGATGAAGATGTGATCGATGTTTAAAAACAAAGCAAAAAAGCCCGCTGAAAAGCGGGTTTTGATATTGTCCTGAGAGGATGGTAAAGTCTGCATAACATATGAGCAAATTTGTCCATCTTCACAGCCGCTCTCACTTCTCGCTTCTTGAAGCGCTTCCTAAGGTTGGGGAGCTTATTGAGCATGTGAAAGGCATGGAGATGGATGCGGTGGCGATCACAGACAATGGGACCATGTACGGCATGATCGAGTTTTATCAGAAAGCAACAAAGGCTGGGATAAAACCAATCATGGGATGTGATTTTTATGTGGCTCAGCATGGTCGTCATCAAAAGCGTGCGCGTATTGATACAAAACCTCATCGTCTTGTTTGTCTTGCTGAGACATATGAGGGGTACTTAAATCTCCTTAAGCTGACTTCGGTTGGGTTCCTTGAGGGGTTTTATTATAAGCCGAGAATCGACAAGGAGATTTTGAAAGGAAACGTGAAAGGAGTGATTGCTCTCTCTGGTGGTCATCTGGGAGAGATCGATGAACTCTTGCGCCATGACAAGACGGAAGAAGCTGAGCAGCTTGTGAAGGAATTTGTTGATCTGTTTGGTGAGAATAATTTCTTTTTAGAGCTTGTTGATCGGCCTGAGATTGCAGAGCAGGAAGCAACGAATGCAAAGCTTATTGAGCTTGGGAAAAAGACAGGGGTTGGTGTGGTTGCTACAAAGAATACGTTTTATCTTAAGCCTCAGGATGTTGAGGCGTGGAAGATTTTGAATTGTATTAAGGGTGGAAGGACGCTTGAGCATTTTGATCGTATCAACCAGTTTGATTTTGATGCGTCCATGGTGAGTGGGGAGTACATGGAAGAGCGGTTTGCAGATGTGCCTGAGGCGATTGAGAACACAAGAAAGATTGCTGACCGATGTCATGTTGAGCTCGAGCTTGGGAAATGGCATTTTCCACTTTTTGAGATTCCAGAGAATAAAACATTTCGCGAAGTGCTCACTGAGCAGACGTTTGCGGCGCTTGAAAAAAAGAAGGGTCGCGAACTCACAGAGGTTGAGGTTGAGCGCTTGAATTATGAGCTTGATATTATTGATCAAAAAGGTTTTTGTGCATATTTTTTGATCACATCTGACTTTATTCAGTGGGCGCGTGACAATGGAATTATGACCACGACGCGTGGTTCAGCTGCAGGGTCGCTTGTTGGATACTCGATTGGAATTTCATCTATTGATCCGCTTTTATACGAGCTTCCGTTTGAGCGGTTTTTGAATCCTGAACGACCGAGTGCACCTGATATTGATGCTGACTTTGCTGATAACAGACGTGATGAGGTTTTGAATTATGTGCGTGAGAAATATGGCTATGAGAAAGTGGCGCAGATTTGTACATTTGGAACTATGCTTGCGCGTGGATCTGTGCGAGATGTTGGGCGTGCACTTGGGTTTGAGTATTCGATGATTGATGAGATTGCCAAGCTTGTTCCAATGGGGTCGCAAGGTTTTGCAATGACACTTGCGCGTGCGCTTGATGAGTCGCCAGATCTGAAGAAAAAATACAATACAGATGCGAATGTTCGGCGGGTGATTGAGCTTGCTCAGCAGATTGAGGGGTGTTCTCGGCATGTTTCAATTCATGCTGCAGGAACAGTTATTTCACCAACAGCGCTCACGGATTTTACTCCGCTGCAGATTGATACGCGTGAAGGTAAGATTATTACTCAGTACGAGATGAAATCCGTTGAGTCGGCCGGGCTTGTGAAGCTTGATTTTCTTGGTATTAGAAACTTGTCGATTCTTGGAGACGCTGTGCATTTGGTGCGAAAGGTGAAAGGGGATGAGATTGATGTTGAGCAGATTCCTGTTGATAACAAAAAGACGTTTAAGCTTTTGGCTGCTGGTCATACTATGGGGGTGTTTCAGCTTTCAGGAGATGGAATGACAAAGTACCTGATGGATCTGCGACCAGAGCGCGTGGAAGATATTATGGCCATGGTGGCGCTTTATCGTCCTGGGCCAATGGAAATGATCCCGGATTATATTGATCGAAAGGATCACCCAGCGAAAATCAAGTTTTTGGATCCTCGAATGAAAGAGTTTTTGCAAAAGTCATATGGACTTTTGGTGTATCAGGATGATGTGATGCTTACAGCGATTCATTTGGCTGGGTACTCTTGGCTTGAGGCAGATAAGCTTCGAAAGGCCATGGGTAAGAAGATTCCAGAAGAGATGGCAAAGCAGAAGATTAAGCTTTTGGATGGATTTGTGGAGCATGGGCTTAGCAGCAAGATGGCGCGAAAGCTTTGGAAGCTTATTGAGCCATTTGCAGCGTATGGGTTTAATAAAGCTCATGCGGCGAGTTATGGAATGGTGGCGTATCAGACGGCGTACATGAAGGCGAATTACCCGGCTGAGTACATGACAGCGCTCATGACGGCTGAGTCAGGTGACTTGGAAAAGATTGCAGAGGCAGTGAATGAGTGTGAGCGAATGGGGATTGAGGTGCTTGCGCCTGATATCAATCTTTCGCTCAAAGATTTTACGTACATCAATGACAGTGAAATTCGTTTTGGTCTTCTTGTGATTAAGAATCTTGGCAGTGAAGTGATCGAATCCATCATTGAAGAGCGAAAAGAACATGGTGAGTTTAAGGACCTGGCTGATTTTGCTGGACGGATTTCTCATCGGGCTTTTAACAAGAAATCACTCGAAGCACTTATTAAGGTTGGTGCGCTTGATCGTTTTGGTGAGCGGAGACGATTGCTTGAGAACATGGATCGAATTCTCATGCATAACAAGGGGGTGCAGCAGCAAAAGGCGTCGAATCAACAAAGTTTGTTTGCTCTTGCTCCGAATGTGATGGATTCTCAAATCAAGCTTCGGGAGAGTGAGCCAGCAAAGATGCAAAACCTTCTTGCTTGGGAGAAAGAGTTGTTGGGATTGTATGTTTCTGCGCACCCGTATGATCCTGTTGCTGAGCGGATTGGGACACTTGTTACATCATGCGAGGATGTGCCAAAGCAGGCTAAGGATGCATTTGTGAAATGCGGTGGAGTTGTGACGTATCTTAAAGAGATCATTACAAAGAAAGGCGACCCAATGGCGTTCATGGGGATTGAGGATCATACGGGTCAGCAGGAGGTGATTGTGTTCCCTCGAACGTATGAGCAAGCGAAAACGTTTTTAGAGGAAGATCAGATGTATCTTGTTTCCGCAAAGGTGTCCAAGCGCGAGGGAGAAGAAGCAAAGCTTATTGCAAATAGTTTTGTGCCGATCAGTGAAGATGTTATTGATGGGGTTGAGAGCATGCTTCGCTCTGGACAATGGGCGAGTGCAAGTGGTCCACCTCCGTCTGTTGCGCCGCCTCAGGAGAAAAAGGATGAGCCAAAGGATGAAAAAAGTTTGTCTATTGCGCTGAAAGGAAAGCCAACGCCAGACATGGTTCAGCAGCTTAGGGAGATCCTCTCATCTTCTCCGGGGATTGCGCCGGTGCGACTTTTGGTGGAATCTGGCGGTCAGTTTAGGCGAATTGATACGGATTATCGGGTTAGAATCAAAGACCAGCTTGTGTCTGACATTGCCCAGCTTGTGGGTAGGCAGAATGTAATTGTGGAATAGTGTATAATAGTAGGTGACAACAAAGCGAAAAAACGCTATGCCTCCAGCAAAAAAGAAAACAGCTACAAAAAAACGTGTATCCGTGAAAACAGCAAAGAAACCTGCTGCAAAAAAAGCGCCAGCAAAGAAAAAGCCGGTTGCGAAAAAACGGGTGCCTGTAAAAAAGAAGCCAGCGGTAAAGAAGCCGCCGGTGATTGAGCACGAGCCAGGTGCTGTGCCACTTGCTATGTATCGCCATATCGCTCTTGCGTTTGTGGTGGTGGTTGCGATTGCCTTGATGGGTATTTTGTATCTTGCAACCATGCAGGCTGTTATTCACGTTGATCCTGTTGAGACAGTGGTGAGTGCAGAGTTTATTGTGAATGGAACAGAGACACAAACGAGTGAGCTTGAGATTCCATCAGAAATCATTGTTGGTACGATTGGAAAGACAGAAACATTCATGCCAAACGGTGATGGCACAAAAGAGGTGTTTGGAGTCGCAATAGGGCAGGTGACCATTTACAATGACATGAGCTCTAGTCAGCCACTTGTTGCAACAACGCGTTTGCTTACGCCGGATGATGTACTTTTTAGGATCAAAGAAGATGTAACTGTTCCTGCAAATGGTTCTGTGGTTGTGGGGGTCTATGCAGACGAAGAGGGGGCTTCTGGTGATGTTGAGCCAACCACGTTTACCATCCCAGGTCTTTCAGCGGCCAAGCAAGCGCTTGTGTACGCAGCAAATGACGCAGCGTTTACTGGAGGTGTGAGTTTGGTATCGGTTGTGTCAGCAGAGGAGATGGAAGCCGCAGCATCTGGAATGGAAGAGGTGCTACTTGAAGATGCAAAATACATGCTCTGGGAAGAGTCATCACAAGAGTATGCAGGTGAGGTATTTGATATTGAGGTGGTGGAGAAGACTTATAGCATTGAACCCGACAGTGAGGCAGAGAGCTATGACGTAACGATTACGCTTCAGATCGGTGCAGTGTTCTATGATGAGGTTGCGCTTGATAGTTTGGCTGAGATGAAGATTTATGAAGGCTTGGGTCAAGGGCAAGAGTTTGTGGATACGGGCGTGTCAGATATGGGTGTTGTGCTTGAGGGGTACAATGATGAGTCTGGAATCGCCTCGCTGCACGTCACTCTTGACGGCAGGGCAATTGCGTCTCGGGCGAGTGATGCACTTGAGGTTGATCGGTTTGTTGGGATGACAGAAGAAGAGGTGAAGACACTGCTTGTGGATGAGGGTGTGGCTGAGGATGTGAGTGTGGACTTCTTCCCGATTTGGGTAAGCAAGATCCCGAGACTGCAGGATCATGTGTATATTGAAATTGATTAACTTGACGCCCCGCCTTGGCGGGGCTATTATTTATCCATCACTGTGATAAAAGACATGTTTGCAAGACATGCGTTGGAAAGAGAAAGAGAGTCTAGGCTGAAAGCTCTCTACAACAGCGCTTGCAAGTACCACTTTTTGAGTGATCCAGCTCTGGAAGAGCAGAATTGAGCGGCCTGAAGGGTGAACCTGATGGCAATCCGGGTGGAACCGCCCCGCTGAGCGGGGTCCCGAAGCTTCACTTTTTGTGGAGTTTTTTGATTATTAACTGTTCAATTACTATGGACGATAAATTACATGCCATGAGGCATACGGCTGCGCATGTGCTTGCAGCAGCGGCTCAGCGTTTGTATCCGGATGCAAAGTTTGGAGTTGGCCCTGTGGTCGATAATGGGTTTTACTACGATATTCTTTTTCCAGAACCTGTTTCTGAAGATGTGCTAGACGCGCTTCAAAAAGAAATGAAAAAGATTCTCAAGGAGAGTCATGCGATGGAGCGTAGTGAGCTTTCGCTTGATGAAGCTATTGAGTTTTTCGAGGAGAAGAAACAGGATTTTAAAGTTGAACTTCTGCGAGATCTTAAAGAGAAGGGGACAACGAAACTTAATGCAGATGATGCAGCTGACCTTGATCTTGATCGGCCTGATGTTGCATCGCTGTATACAACTGGAGAGTTTGTTGATTTGTGTCGCGGACCTCATCTTGAGAAAGCGAAATGGATTGGAGCGTTTAAGCTTTGGAAATTGGCTGGAGCATATTGGCGCGGAGATGAGAAGAATGCGCAATTGCAGCGCGTGTATGGACTTTGTTTTGAGACAAAGGATGAGCTCGCTGCCTATTTGAAGATGCTTGAGGAGGCTAAGAAGCGAGATCACAGAAAACTTGGAAAAGATTTGGACCTTTTTACGTTCTCAGAACTTGTTGGGTCAGGGCTTCCTCTTTGGACTCCAAAGGGTACAACAGTGCGCTTGCTGCTTGATGAGTTTGTGTGGAGTCTTCGTAAGGCTCGTGGGTATGAGCGTGTTGAGATTCCTCATATTACAAAAAAGGATCTTTATGAGACCTCTGGGCATTGGGAAAAGTATCAGGATGATTTGTTTAAGATCACAACGCGTGAGGGGCATGAGTTTTGCATGAAGCCTATGAACTGCCCACATCACACGCAGATTTTTGCACGCAAAAGATATAGTTACCGCGAGATGCCACAGCGTTATGCAAACACAACGATGTGTTATCGCGATGAGCAGAGTGGTGAGCTTCATGGTTTGTCTCGTGTGCGCGCGTTTGCGCAGGATGATGCGCATGTGTTCTGTCGAGAGTCTCAGGCAAAGGAAGAGTTTTTGAAGATTTGGGATATTGTGGAAGCGTTTTATGCTGGAGTAGGTTTTGGTGAGCTTGATGTGCGTCTTTCACTTCGAGATCCAGATCAACCTGAGAAATACTTGGGATCGGCTGAGGGTTGGGAGCGTGCTGAAAAAGCGATTCGCGAGCTTGCAGCTGAGCGTGGTGCTGATACTACTGAGGATTTGGGCGAAGCAGCATTTTATGGGCCTAAGATTGATTTTCACGCAAAGGATTCACTTGGGCGAAGCTGGCAGGTGGCAACCATTCAGCTTGATATGAACATGCCTGAGCGGTTTGGGCTTTATTGCGTGAATGAGGAGGGTGAGCAGGAACAGGTTGTGATGCTTCATGCTGCGATCATGGGTTCAATTGAGAGATTCCTTTCAAACTTACTTGAGCATACGGCTGGAGCGTTTCCGTTCTGGCTTGCGCCCGTGCAGATCAGGGTTGTGAGTGTGTCGCAGGATTATGGTGAGTTTGCTCAGGAGTTGACGGACAAGCTTGTAGGCGCTGGTGTGCGCGCAGATCTTGATAATTCTGCAGAGAAGGTTGGGAAGAAGATTCGCAGCGCGGCCATGGAAAAGATTCCGTGGACAATCGTTGTGGGGAGCAAGGAGGTTGAGGGAGGGGACTTTAAAATCAATGTGTTTGGGCAGGAGGAAGATATTGTGTTCTCGCAAGATACATTAATTGAGGAGGCACAGAAGGCTGGTGAGATTCCGAAGGAAAAGTAAGGGTAAAACAAAACACCCTCGCGATTGCGAGGGTGTTTTTGTTCTGTTGTTATCCAATCTTTACTGTAAATACATGGCTTGGAGCCTTGTTCGCACGGTCTTTTAGGTCCTGGAACCTACCAAAGGCAGGTGAGTCTTTTCGGAGTCGAATGTCGCCTAGATCCATAGGTGCATTCTTCAATGCATCAAATGCTTTTTTCATATCAGATTGACCACCAAGCATCTTCTTAAAGAATCCCTTTAGACCCTTTTCGCTTGTACCAAGCTGAAGAAAATCGTTCCAGGTATTTGGCATTCCAAATGTTTCCATGCTTGTACCTCCACCACTCTTTGCTTCATCCATGGCAATGCCTCCTTTAACCATTTCATACCACGCCTTGATTCCGTCGAGTTGTTCGACTGACATGCCAAGTTCTGCTGCAGCAGCATCAATAACTGCTGAGTCTACAGCAACTTCTTCTTCAGCAAACCACTCTTCCATATCATCGTCTTCTGCTTCTACAGCTGCTTCTGCCACGCCTTCTGCCCCAGTCTCTGCTTCATCTTCTTCTGTTTCTTTGATATATCCTTCGACTTCTTTTCCATCAAGAATGTCGAGGGTTTGTTTGAGAACATCTTTTTGAGCTTCTGAAGTGCTTTCTTGACCTAGCATGAAGTCAATGAATTCACGCACTCCTTCTTCGCTTCCGTCATTGGCCATGTCAAGAAGTTGGTCTTGGAGCTCTGTTTTTGCAGCCGCCTCTTCTTGCTCAACTGAGAAATCAAGCAAAATTCCGCGTTCGCCTAGTTCTGCTGCTTCTTCAGAGAGCTCGTTGAGTGTGTCGAGGTAGCCACCAGTTTGGTCCATGACAGTTGCTTGTTCGTCTGCATCGTCATCGTCCCAGTCATCCATTCCAAATCCAAGCTGCTCTCCATAATGGGCTGCCCAGCCGGTTGGATCAGGTAGGCGCTTTGCAGCTCGTTTTAGATGCATTCCCATTGACCATTTTGAGCGATCGATTTGGTCTAATCGATCTTCAATTTCATGTGTTTGCTCTGCGATTTGAGATTCTGCTTTTTCTTCTGTCTCTGCAAGAGCTGCGCTGAGTTTTTCAACGTTTCTTAGCATTGGCAGTACAATCTGGTGCTTTTTCTTTTCGGTGATAAAGGCATTCAACTTCATTGTTTCTGCTGCACTGAGATAGCCTTTGTTTTTATCAAACTTTTCTTCAAGAGCTCGGATTTGACCATCAAGCTCGTCGATGCGTCCCTGTGTTGCATCAGCACCTTCCTGGTATACAGCTGAAAATTCTGGCACAACAACACCTTCTGCGTTTGCTCGAGCTTTGTCAGCGTTGAATTCTCTTCGGTTTTCTTCTCTAATCGCTCCGCTACGTTCATAGGCTGCCGCGCTAGCAAGAAGTGACTTGGCGTCAGCGATTGTTTTGTCATGCAGTGACGCTGCTTCATCTACATCCACTTGTGCTTTTCGTGCTGCAAGATTTAGTTCGGATAGTTTTGGCCTGTTGGCAATCACTTCTTGCAGCTGCTTTGGTTTCATTTTCTTAAGCTCAGAAATTTTTGCCGTAATAACTTCACCTGACTTGTCTCCAGCTGCTACTGCATCTAGAAGAGTAAGGGTTTTAACTGCTCCAGCAGCCTGCTTGTAGATCTCTTGATCAGCTTTTTCAGTGATTCCCATTGCTACTAGAGACGCTTCTAGTTGGTCATCAAAGGTTGATTGTAGATCTGCAACAGTTGGTGCAGATTTTTCTCGAATCTGAACAAAGTTTTCCGGCACAATCACAAATCCTTCTTCTGATTTTAGTGTGTGCTTGCCGTCTTCATTGGCAACAAGAGTGAATTCAACCTTGTTTTCTCCAATTTGGATTTCCATTGTTTCCCCAACAGAAAGCTCAGGAAGTTCCTTTTTTGCAGCCCCCTCCTGGTTATCTTTGCCAGCTTGTGCCTCTTGAGCATCTTTTAGCTCTTTTGGGTCAACAGCTCGCGCTTCGGCAGATTTTGCCATATATGTTGTTTTGTTAAAGAAATTGTAAAAAGTTAGCCCGCACAGGGGCTTTAAATTCTTTTAAAATATAGCAGAAAAAGGGGGTTTTGTCAATCAAGCTGTTGACAAACTTTGAGATTTGCGTATACTCAAAAGCTGCTATGGAGGCCAACATGGGAACGATTCACCCTTTTGCCGCGCATGATGCGCGAATCAATCGGGTGTGCCACAGCGCGCTCCCGAACCATTACCACGTTGCTGAGTTCATCGCTCAGACATTGCGTGATCACGACGGTTCTGTCTTGGTGGCGAGGATGCTCTGCGAGCATCTGACGCGCTACGAGTACACTCGTGAAGCATCAGAAGAGCGTGTTCAGGCGTTTGCACCCATGGTGGGCAACGATGCTCTTCGTATGCGTGTGTGCCTGCACATGTCCCAGAACGATGGGCGGAATGTGGACGCTGCTGACGCGTATGAGGCTGCGTTGGCGAATTGCGCTGAGAACTACTGGTACATGGAAAGTGAGAACAAGGTCTGGAGTTCGCGGCGTAAGCTCGCGATCAAGAACGGCAAGTTCACGACCGCGTTCTTCGCTTCCATCCTTCACACGGCCTTTGCGATGCTCTCGGATACACCGATTGAGCTCGTAGAGACGGCTGCGGTCTGACAACGACCCTGGGGTAAACAACGATGTCCCAGGGTTTTCTGATACGCTCGTTGCTGTGTGTGATTTCATTCATTCGGCGGAGCCGGGCCGTCTCGCTAGATAGACGACCACCACCTCATGAATGAAATCACACACAGCAACTTCGCTCCAGTTGGGTTATCAATATTTTGTTCTTCCGATAGAGTTTACGTTGGCAGTTGTGCCTTTTTTTGTTACGCTTGGGCCGAAATCTATGAGCAAGCCAACCTATCACATCACCACCTATGGGTGTCAGATGAACAAGAATGACTCCGAGCGAATGGAGGCGCTTCTTCAGGCTGTGGGTATGGAGTCGGTTGATGGTCCTGAGAAGGCGGATTTGGTTGTACTAAATTCGTGTTCAGTGAGGAAGAGTGCAGAGGATCGAATTTTCGGTCGGGTGCGGACATTGAACAAGATGAAGAAGAAGCGTCCAGGGATGATTATTGCGATCACTGGATGCATGCCAGGTAGAGATCGGGATCGTGAATTTCAAAAAAAGATGCCTGGGGTGGATCTTTATTTTCCAACTGCGGATATGGGCCAGCTTCCGCGTTGGATTGGAGAGCTTCGGCCTGAGCTTGTGAATAGCACTGATGCGGTTGAGGATTATATGAAGCTTAAACCTGAGCGACATTCTGTGCGGCAGGCGTTTGTTTCGATTCAGACTGGGTGTAACAAGTTTTGTACGTACTGTGTTGTGCCATTTGCGCGTGGGCTTGAGAAGAATCGGCCGCTTAAGCAGATCCTTGATGAGATAGAAGATCTTGTTGCTCATGGGTGTGTGGAGATTACGCTCTTAGGTCAGACAGTGAACAGTTATCAAGCACCTGATCCAGACACGATCTCAAAAAAAAATCCGTACACAGATCATTTTGCTGCGCTCCTTTGGGAGGTGAACCAGATCAAAGGTATTGCTCGTTTGCATTACACTGCGCCTCATCCTGTTCACATGAATGATGAGATTATTGATGCAATGACGCTTCCTGCGCATCTCAACTTTATTCATATCCCTGTTCAGTCAGGTGATGATGAGGTGCTGCGTCGCATGAATAGACGGTACACAGCAGAGGAGTTTTTGGCTGTAATTGAAAGGATTAAAGCAAAGATTCCTACAATTGCGATTGGGACAGATATCATTGTTGGGTTCTCAGAAGAGACTGAAGAGCAGTTTGAAAAGACCGTTGAGCTTTATAAGAATGTTGGGTTTGATATTTCTTACACTGCGCAGTACTCAGAGCGTTCTGGCACTGCAGCGTCGAGTGCATTTCCTGATACGGTTTCACATAAGGAAAAGAAACGGAGGTGGCGAGTGCTTCAGGCTCTTATGGAAAAGATGACGACTGAGAAGAATCAGGTTTATGTTGGCAAGACTGTTTCTGTTTTGGTTGAGCGTCATGAACCACCAAAGGTTTCAGATGAGATGATGAAGATGCCGGAGAAAGTAAAAGAATTACTTGAGAGTCATCCAGGGTATTGCTATGGCAACTCTCGTGAGATGAAGCTTGTGAGATTTAAGTCTGACGCATCAATGATCGGTGAGATTGTTGATGTAAAAGTAACTCGCGCGGATGTGTGGGTGCTTGAAGGGCAAATTGTATGAAAAAGAAAATCATTGCTGTGGTAGGTCCGACAGCTGCGGGTAAAACCTCGCTTGGAATTACGATCGCTAAGGAGATTGGTGGCGAGGTGATCTCGGTTGACTCGCGTCAGATTTATCGAGGTATGGATATTGGGACTGGAAAGGAGCCAGGAGAGTGGGTGGAACATGACATTGAGAAGGGGGGAAGTATTGAACAACTTTATGGTGCAAGGAAGCGTCTCGTAATTGATGGGGTGGTGCACTGGGGGATTGATATCGTAGACCCGGATCAGGTGTACTCAGCGTCTGAGTTTAAGGATTATGCAGAGCAGAAGATCGATGAGATTGTGTCTCGCGGGCATGTTCCTGTGCTTGTTGGTGGAACTGGGTTCTGGCTTAAGGCGATTGTTGAGAATTTGGACCTTGGATCTGTGGCTGCAGATGAAAAACTCAGAGAAGAGCTTGGAACGCAAGGGGTGGGGTATTTGTTTGCTGAATACAAGCGACTTGATCCTGAGGGGGCTCAAACTATTGATCGAGATAATAAAAGAAAGCTTGTTAGAGCGCTTGAGGTTACAAAGCTGACTGGTAAGCCGTTTTCAGAGCTTAAAACGTCTGGAGAGCCAAAATACAATGTTTTAACGCTTGGAATTACTCATGAGAGAGATGTTTTAGCTGAGAGAATTAGTACGCGCGTGGAACAAATGGTGGCAGAGGGGCTGGTTGATGAGGTGAGGGGGCTCAGGGAGAAATATGGGTGTGATATCGAGTCAATGACAGGGATTGGATATCGGCAGGTTTGTCGATTTTTAGAGGGTGAAGATTCGCTTGAAGAAGCAATCGAAGAGATAAAAAAAGACTCTCGCAGGTATGCTAAGAGGCAGATGACTTGGTGGAAACGTGACGGCAGTATTCAATGGGTGCGAGACTTTGGTGAAGCTGTTCCATTGATTGATGCTTTTCTTTAAATCTTTCCTTTCCTTTACCTTTAATTGGTTTCGCTTTCGCTCGGATCTCGCTGCGGGGGCTTGGGGCGGCCACGAGGTCGTGATTTAAAAATTCGTTGTAAATTTTTTTAAACCACGACCTCGAACGGCCGTTTGGCGTCCTGGGCCTATAGGTGGGGTGGTGGGGGCTGCGACCTGTCAGGCCGTCGAGGCCTTCAGGTCGCCATCTCCATGGAGGATGAGCTTTAGAAAATCAACAGCCCCCGGATCCTGCGTGGATTCGGGGGCTTGTCGTTGGTGTTGGTCAGTCGTTGATGACCTTCACCGCGGCCTGGGTCGCTCCGGAGAGGTCGAGGCCTGTGCAATTGACGAACTTCACAGCCTGCAGTGTCGCTCCGTGGAATCGGGCTCCAGTCAGATCGCACTCCATGAACTTGGCGGCCATGATGACTGTGTTGGTGAAGTCAGCGTTGCGGAAGTCCTCACTGATGTGCTTGACGCTCATCATGTCCTGGCCGCTGAAGTCTTGACCTTGGGGCTGCTCATCTTCGTCCGGGGCAATGTACTCGCCTTCGTGGATGATCTGTGTGGGCAGGTTGGGGTTAGGCTGATCCTGGTTCTCCTCGGTAGAGGCTTGGAGCATTTCGTTCATGGTGTAGAAGACACGACCTTCGACCTCGTGGATGTTGGAGTCGGTGAGGTCGGCGTTGTCGACGAGGAGCAGGTCAGCGCTCAAGGGCAGCATTGTACCGATGAGGCTGGCTCCAGTGAGTTTGATTCCTTCGAAGGTGGTTTTGGACAGGTCACATCCATCCAGATTCGCGTGGGACAACAGGTTGGAGTCGAAGATGGCTCCATCCAGGTTGGCTCCGCGCAGGTCGGCGTTGCGCAAGATCATTCCGCTGAAGTTTTGCTCGCGCAGATCTGTGCCTCGCAGGTCCAGGTGGGTGTAGAACTTGTGGTTGCACGCGGGACATACATGACCCGTCTCTCCGAGATGTGTGTTGTGCAGATCTGCTTCTGCCAGGGATCCACAATCGGGGCAAGGGGTGTTGGTGGACAGCAGGTCGCTCATCTGGTTTCCTTCCTATCCGAGAGTGAATTCTCGCGGATTTGAGCGATGTGTTCCAAGTGGCTGTTCCTGTGCCACATTCGTTCGATACAGCCGATTGCACAATGCAATCTGATAGCCGTATAAGAGAGCCAGAATAGCACAAAATAGCCGTTTTGTCAAGGGTTTTACGTGTTTTTGAATCAAAAAACACCCAGTAAATGGGTGTTTTTATCTTATGTTTGATTACTTGTTGAGCTCTACTTTTAAGATGTTTTTTGCTACTCCTGGGTCTGCTGTGCCTTTTGATTTTTTCATGATCATTCCGATGAAAAACTGTAGCAGCTGCTCTTCGCCTGCTTTGTAGCGGGCTAGTTCTGCTGGGTGTGACTCGATTACGTTCATTACGATTTCGGCTAGCTCACCCTCGTCACTCATTTGGCCGAGTTGCTTGTCTTCCATGATGTGCGTTGGGCTCTCGCCAGCCTCGAGCATTGCTTCGAGTACTTTGAGTCCAGAGGTGTTGTTGAGTTTTCGTGTTGCTACAAGTGTGATGAACTCAGCAAAGTTTTCTGGGGTGATTTTCATGATGCGAATGTCGATGGATTTATCTGCGAGCAGTCCACCAAGTTTTGAGAGCAGCCATCCAGCGAGTAGTTTTGCCATTTTCTTTTTCTCGGTTTCAACTGCTTCAATTTCGTTGACATCAAGTTCTGGAATAGAAGCGAGCCAAGCATGGAGTTCTGAGAATGCACGCTCAACAAAGTCTGCCATTACCAGGTCGTCGCAAATCTGTTTTGCATCCGATGGTTTGAGTGCGTATTCTTCTTCGAATCGTGCACGCTTTGCTGCGGGCAGTTCTGGGAGTTCGCTTTTTAGCTCGTCTGCAATGTCTTTGAGTGCAAGAGGTGGGATGTCAGGTTCTGGGAAGTAGCGGTAGTCAGATGCGCCTTCTTTTGACCGTTGGTCTTCTGTAATGCCTTTTGCGTCGTTCCATCCGCGTGTTGTTGAGATGGATGGGATTTCATCTTTCTCCCACAGTTTTGTTTGTCTTTGGATTTCGTGTTCGAGTGCGCGCTCAACATGTTTGAATGAGTTGAGGTTTTTGATTTCTGTTTTTGGGTGCAATGTGGAATCCTTTGGAACTCCGTTTTCGTCTACTTCTCGCAGCGAGATGTTTGCATCACAACGCAGGTGTCCTTTTTCCATGTCAGCATTGGAGACACCAAGGTAGCGCATGATGAGACGCAACTCTTGAAGGAATATTTTAGCCTCAAGAGGGGAGCGGAAGTCAGGTTCAGTTACGATCTCGATGAGAGGTGTTCCTCCGCGGTTGAAATCAACAAAGGTTTTTCCGTCTGTGCCGTGAACGTTTTTTGCTGCGTCTTCTTCGAGGTGCGCACGCGTGATTCCGATGTTTGCAATATCTCGCTCTCCACCTGGAACACGCACACTTAGGTGTCCGTGTTCTGCGATCGGGAGGTCAAATTGTGAGATTTGGTAGGCCTTTGGGAGGTCAGGATAAAAGTAGTTTTTTCGATCAAATTTTGAGTGATCTGCGATTTTACAATTCAAAGCAAGTCCCACAAGCACGCCAAAGCGAATGGCTTGCTTATTTGGGACAGGAAGGGTTCCTGGGTTTCCAAGGCAGATTGGGCATACATTGGTGTTTGGTCGAGCAGCGCTATCGTGCGTGGAACAACCACAAAACATTTTTGTTTTGGTTTTCATTTGCACGTGGATTTCAAGTCCGATTACTGGTTGCAGTTTCATAAACGTATAGGTTGCTTTGAAATGCAGCTTACGCTGTCTGTTTGCTTGTCGCAAGTTGTTTTAAGTGGAGGTAGAGAAGGGTGATGTAGATGGCAAATAGAGGTACAAAGAACATTTCTCCAATCACTTCAAAGATTTCTACCCAGAGTGGCAAGGTGTCGCTTTCGTAAATAGTAACAGGGTCGATTCCAAAAACAAGAGCAATGATAGTGATCACGCTGCCCACGAGTGCTGAGTAGACAAACGCGATAGCGACAGGTCCCAAAAGAAGTCTCCATAGCACGCGGAAGAATTGTCCCTTGAGAAGTTCTTTGCTGGTTGAGAGAGCGTCGAGGTCTTTCTTGCCGTCAATAACGAGAGCTTGCTGTGAGAACGCGAACCAGATAGCAAATACGAGTCCAGGAATAATGAGAAGAATCAGGCCACCGAGAAAGATGACGAGTTGCAGCAAGATGATGCGTACTGAGGAGGTGATGAGATTGAATGCATCACGTTGAACCTTTTGCAGATCAAGAGGCTTGCGTCTGGCAATTGCTGTTGTGATCTTGATGTAGATAACAGTGATCCAGATGGCTAGGAAGATTTCTAGAATAGACGCAACAACCTCTGCAGCGGTGGTTGCGAGGTGGTCGGGGCTAAGACGTAAAACTACAAACGCCGCAAATGGCACGAGCAGCCATGCGGCGTAACCTAGGTACAGCCAGAGGTGTTTTTTGTAGAGGTGGTACGTTCGTGTGAGAAGATCTAGCGGTGGCAACATAGTTATCGAGTCTCTTTGAGAGATCTGTAAAGAAGAACGTCTGAAATAATGATAAGTGGGTTGATGAGAACAACGATTAAGATTGGGACAACGGTTTCTGTCATTGTGGTGATTCTGAGTTGAAGGTCAAGGTTCAAGCCAGCACTGGCGTCGATGAGGATGCGCGCAGCAAACGCAGCCAGGTACATGGCAAAGACACCAAAGATGATAAAGACAAGTTTTGGAACAGCAATGCGAGCGAGTACAGCCCAGAAGCGATCTCTGACAAGGTCTCGGCTAAGTTCAAGAGCTTTCATTCCTCTGGCTCCGTCTAGCATGGTAGCGATCGGTCCAAAGAAGTAGTAACCCATCCAGCGGATGCTTAGGAATACGGATACAAACATTCCAGCGATTAGGAGCAGGGAGCCGATGACGATTAAGCTTGTGAGTCCGAAGGATTGTCCAATTGCAGCAACAATTGCTGGTGGGGCAAAACCAATCAAGATCGCGAGTCCTACCATGAGCACAACCATGATGGTGGTAATGGCAGCAGGGATAAAGATTTTCCAACCTTCTTTTAGGGCCTTTTTGTGATCAGGGCGCTTGCGAGAAAGGTGGGTTCTGACCATGCGTGTGATTGATGTGAGCACCCAGAAGGTCATGATTGGAGCAATGATGAATGTGGTGAGTGCATACAGATATACACCAAAGACATCTGTTCCTGTGAGCACAGCCCCGAATTGAAGCTTGCTGGCTGCCGGATAGAAGGCAAGGGCAACGACATACAAGATGGCTGTGATCAAGATCCAGCAGGAAACAGCTAGGTATTCAACGATTTTGCTTCGGTATGTCTCCCAAGAGTCGTCAATGAGTTGTCCGACAGTGATGAGTGGTTTTGAAGGCATAGGTTGTCTTATCGCGAAAAGATTTGACTGATGAGCTCTGTTGCGCGCGCGCGAGAGTCATCAACGGTTCCTCCAGTATCGAGTAGATACACACGTGAACCTTTGTTTTTGAAAATAGAATGAAGCCACTTGGCAGCAAAGCGCTCCTCTTGTTTGAGCAGGAAGGCAAGTTCTGCGAACACACCTTTTGATTCATCGTCGCGAGCATGGATGCGTCTGTGAGCTTCCTGGGCATCAACTTTTGTGAGAATCAGGACGTCTGGTGCGTGGTCGAGTGCGAGCTGGTTTCCAGGTAGGGACATGATGAATTCTTCTGTCATCCCTCCGTGCATGACGGGTTGGTAGACTAGCGAAGAGGAGATGCCTCTGTCTTGGATGACGATTTTTCCTGCTTTGAGCGCTGGGATAACAAGGCGCTTGTACATGATCTGTCGATCAAGAGCGAATGCGTGCGCGAGCTCTTCGCCTCCGTATGGATCGTCTGAGCGAGAGAGTTCGTAGCGGATGGCGCGACCTGTCCAGGTTCGGGTGGGTTCGTATGTGAAGAAGACGTCATGATCTTGCAGGTCTTCAAATGCGGGTGGTTCGTGGTCGATCCAGTCAGAAAGTTTGAATACGTTGTGACCTTGCTCCTGTGTCCACTCTTGAACAGCATTAAGGACAGTGGATTTTCCACTTCCTGTCATGCCATCAACCATGATGAATTGACCTGATCGCTTCATATTATAGCAAATATTGCGTAATAATCCGATTTAGGGTGCCCCTTAATTCTCAAAGTGAGATCTATCCACAGGTTGCTCTGCAATGTCGTTATTTTAGCGGAAAGATGAGCCCATGGAAACCAGGTGCTTGGGGTGGTATTCTTGATCTAGTATGACAAACTTTGATCAAATCTATTTAGACGCCATTGGGCGCATTTATAACGAGGGCGATGAAGTGTTTTCTGAGCGCACAGGATACTCAACAAAGGCTATTCCGGGTCTTACGCTTGAGATTGAGCCTGCAAAGGGTTTTCCTCTGCTTACATTGCGCAAAATCCCTGTAAGATTGTTTTGTGCAGAGGTTGTGTGGATGGTAACTGGGCATAAACATCTTGAGTTCCTGCGTCAGTTTACAAAGGTTTGGGATGGGTTTGCAGAAGAAGATGGAACAGTGGAGGCAGCGTATGGTCACAGGTGGCGTCACTATTTTGGACGAGATCAGCTTTTGGATCTTGTGGATCATTTGCGCGCGGAGCCATCGTCTCGACATGGGGTTGTTGTGATGTGGGATCCTGCAACAGATGGGCTCACTGCGCCGAAGAAGAAAAATGTACCGTGTCCGTTTTGTTGGACAGCGAATATTATTCAAAATAAATTGAATGTGCATTTGGTGATTCGATCAAATGACATGATGCTTGGAAATCCGCACGATACCGCTGGGTTCGCGCTCCTGCAGGCCATGCTTGCGCAGGAGCTTGGGGTCAATGTTGGGAAGCTTACGATTTCGATTTCGCATGCACATATTTATGAGAATCACTACTCTCAAGCTGTAGAACTTCTTGATCGAGATGATCATTCTCATGACGAGATTTTTTGTAACTTGCCTGAGAATTCGTTTAGGCGAGCCATGGATGCTGATGAGACGCTTGTGAAGGAGATGTTTAAAATGTTTAAAAATCAGTATGAGCCTGCGCCTCCAGTGGAGCGCATGCAGATTGCGTATTAGATATGGACGTTATACTTATTGCAGCGGTTTCGGCTGATGGAAAGATTGCTCAGTCCTCTGATCAGCTTTCTCTTGATTGGACAAGCAAAGAGGATTTGCGGTTTTTTGTTGAAAAAACTAAGGAAATTGGTGTGGTGATCATGGGGCGAAAGACCTTTGATACGATTGGAAAGCCGCTTAAAGACAGGCAGCTCATAGTGATGACACGCTCACCAGAGGAGCAGGAGACAATGGAAGGGGTGGAGTTTACAAGCGAGACACCGCATGAGATTTTGGAGCGATTGGAGGGGCTTGGGCTAAAGAGTGTTGTGCTGGCTGGTGGGTCATCGATTTACAGCAAGTTTTTGTATGACAATCTTGTGACAGATGTTTATCTGACGATTGAACCAATCTTGTTTGGTCAGGGTGTGCCACTTGCCTTTGGATTTGATCGAATTGATATGGAGCTTGAGGATGTGAGCGAGCTGGGGGAGAATGGAATTCTTGCGCATTACACGTTGTAGAGAAAAATAAAACCACCCTCGTATAGAGAGTGGTTTTTTGTTTTGCTTATTCTTCAGATGGTGGTGGGGCAAGGTCTTTTGGTAGCTCATAGCCCCCAAAGACGCGTTGGACCATTCCTTCTGCAATATCTGTGTTGAAACGGACGCGCTCGGCAAGTTTTGCATACTCTGGAGTGTTCTGGAGTCCTTCCTCTGCCATGTTCTCGAGTACGCCCCGCTGCTCAAGGGCATAGACCATTTGACGCATAACGCGTTCTCCCTGCGTGTTCCAATCGTTGTCGTAGCCTTTGTCTCGGAAGGCTTCGTAGAGCTGGTCCTTTGGCACACCGAACTCGTTTGCAGCATCTGTCATTTCTGATTTGTTTGCGAAGAAGCCGATGATGCGTGCGGCTGTAACTTCACCTTCATCGTTATAACGGAAACGGATTTTGTTTTCATCTCCCACAAACTTTTTAAGAGCTTCGGATGATCCTCCCTGTGGTGATTCAGGGGTTGGTGGTGCTTCAACTGGTGGGGGAGGAGTTGGTTGCGGACCTGCTTTTAGGTTTTGTTGCAGAGTGTCAGGTTTTTCTGGAGCTCCTGCGCTCGCTGTTGAATTCATGTTTTCAGATAGGTTTGCCGATGCTACCACAATGTCGGCGTCAGCCATGGCTTGCTGCACAATTGGATTTCCTGCGTCAAGGTATCTTCCGTATTCTGCAAGTTCTTGTGCGATTTGTTGTTTGAGAGCCAGAGCTTCACCAGAGCCACCTTCTCCAACACCCTCTAGCGCACGTAGGGCCTTTTGCATGACAAAGATCTTTGTTGCGCTGTCTTGGATTTGACTTGAGCTTTCAAGAACACTTGCTTCTGTAGCTTCTTCCCATCCTTCAACAAGAAGACCTTGAGCACTTTCCACAACAGAAGGTTGTGGGTTTTCTAGTAGCGCTTGGAAGTTTTCAATGTGTGGTCGTCCTGATGCGTCCAGTGTGAAAGAAACTTCACCAACTCCTTCAACGTTTAAGGATTCGATTGGTGGGATTGCATCAGCTTCAGGGTCGAAGTGAACAATTTTATCGTAGTGTGTGAAGAATCCTTTGAGTTCTTGGATTGTTTCGCTTTGCTCATCAATGATTCCAAATTGTTTTAACGCATAATAGTGCATTTCTGCAGTTGAGATTGTTTCCATTGCTTCGGCAGTTTCTAGCAGGTTGTTTTCTTGCAGTGTTTCCAGTAATTGGTGATATCCAGCGAGGTACTCGGCATTGTGCTGGAAGATTTCAGTGTACTGTCCTGCTAATTCTTGGTGCATTTCAAGCAAGTGCTGAGTTCCTCCATACATTGCTTCGACTTGAGCAAGTTCCTCTGCAGAGAGTTCGACGTTATCAAGAGCAAGTCCTTCGACAATATCGGTTGAGTCAGATGCGTATTCAAAGTTGATTGAAGATCCGTCTTCTAGGTCGACTGTTCCGACACCGGTCCCACCTGGGGCTTCGCGTGGGATTTGGGCGATAAGCTGTTCGGTTGGGTTTGGTGGGTTGCCGTGTTCGTAGATAAATCCTTCAGCGCGAAGTTCGTCCATGCTGAGTACATCTGGTGTATCGGAGCTGATATCAACAAAACCGATATCAAGACCACCTTCGGTTGCGGTTGCAACTACGGATAGATTTCCAATGGCTTCTGTGGCTAATCGGGTGTCACCTCCAGTGCGGACAAGTCCTTCTGCACGTGCTGCTGTGAGAGCTTGCTGGTTTGCCCAAGCGTCCACATCACCCTCGCCTGAGAATCCAAAACCTTCTGGGTTCGCTTTGAGTTGGGAGGTGATGAGTCCGATGATGCTGTTGTGCTCGGAATCTGCTGCAACGGTTCCCATTTGGAGTTTTTCAAGATTAAGGCTTGAGCCTTCTGCCGCGTCTGGAGCAACTGTTGCTTCTGTGTTTGTCTCAGGGGAGGCAGGGGTTGCTTCTTTTGTAATCGCAGCTTCAGTTTCGGGTGCTGGCTCTGCTTCGGTTGGTGCCCCTGTTTCTGTTGCTGCTTCTGCACTGTCTGTGATTTCAGCTTCAGAGTCGCTTGAGAACAGATCGTTAAACCGCGTGAAGTTTTCAGCTAGGTTGCTCTTGATGGCTTCTGTTGCTCCAAGTTCTTGGAATTTGTCTATTGATTCAGAAAGGGAGCTTAAAACACCTTCATCCATTGCTTCGGCTCCAGCCAGGAATCCAAGACCAGTGGCTGTGGCAATGGTTCCGAGGGCCTGTGCTCGGTTCATTGTGCGCTTCAACCCTGTGTCAGCGTTGTCTCCGTATTTGAGTTTTTCGTAGGTCTCTTGAGCGCCGAATACGAACATTTCATTGAAGTAGCTATCTGTTCGTTTTCCTTCTTCCATTTCAGCAGTGACCTTTTTATGCCTTTCGTAATATTTGAAACCAGCAAGAACACCCACTCGAGCGATGTTGAGGCCAGACATTGCTAGCATCGAGTTTATGGTTTGCTTGAGAACCTCTGTGTTCTTGATGCGATTATCAATGGCTGTCTGCAGCGCTTCGTCCATTTCTGCGCGCATATTTTCACCAGCATCATCGACTTTCTCCCCATAGGTTTCAATAATTTCGTCCAGCTTGGCTTTCATTTCAGCTTTTTTTTCTGGTGTAAGGTGCTTTGATGATTCAATCGCTTGAGCAAGAGCGGCTTTTTTCTGTTCAACAGGATTTGGTTTTTCGCCATCCTCTTCAATAACTTCTTGCGCTTTTTCTATTGCATCGAGGATTCGATTACGTTCTTTTTTGGTGAAGATTTTTTGAGAAATATATTTTGGGACGTCAACAAAGCCTTTGAGACCGAAAATATGCAAAGGCACAGCCATACCAACCCCTCCCACAGATAAAACAGCGTCTGTCACTGTTTCTTCAGCGGTTTCTTTTTCTTCCTGTTTTACTTCACCTGTTGCTTCTCTTCGGATGCGTTTTCCAATCGCTCGTGCAACGTTCATGAGCTTGTCTCGTGTGCTGGCAGGTGTTTCTTCTGATGGTTCTTCTGCTGGTTGCTCGCCTTCAGGCGAAGGTTCACCCTCAGGCGCTGGTTCTGCTTCAGGTTCTGGAGCAGGTTCAGGTTGGTCTTTTTTGGGTTCGGTTGGCGGATCTTGGGCATTCAATTGATCCATGATGTCGTTTGCTAGTGGATCACTCATAGAGTTTCGATAAATTCACGAACTTTATTGATTTGTTCGTTTCTTGTGATTTGATCTGCAAGTTGCAGAGATTGTTTTTGCATATCATGTGCAGCTTCTTTTTCTTGAGCTTCAACTTTTTTTGCAATGTCATCAAAACGTTCAAGAAGTGCAGCAACAATAGCTTGGTCAGCTTCATGCCAAGCAGCAACAAGTTCACCAAGGTCTTTCTCCAGCTTTGGGTCGTCACTGAGAGAGAGGAGATCAATAATCATGAGTTTTGTCTCACGGTCCAATGAGCCGTGTTGCAGGGCATCCAGGAGCTTTTGTCTGTTCATAGATTAGCTCTCCTCAGCTTTTTTAAGGATGTTTTCAATTTCTTCCATTTCAGAAAGAGCCTGCTTTTCAATCTCTTTGCGTTGTTCTTGGTACTTTGTTTTGACACGTTCGAGTGTTTCAACAAATTCCTGTGTTTCAATTTGAGTTGCGTCAGCAATGTTTGCCTCGAGCATGGTAGCGAGCTTGTCTATGAGTTCTGGGGTCATGTCAGGCAGAAGTGCCATGTAGGCATCTTTTACGTCGTCTGGGAGCGATGAGGCAGCCATGAGCCAGGCTAGGCGTTCACCTAGTTGTTTTGCCTCCTTTTCAATTTCTTGCTCATTGTTTGTTTGGTCTGTCATACGAAAATATGCTAACTTTGATTCACGATATTCATAGTATAGCGTATTTATGCCAGACATTCAGTATCCATATTTACCAGAGGGTAAGACTATTAAGTACACCAGTGCTGACGATCCTTTCATGATCGAGGCATCTAAGGTTCGAGATGGTCAAGCGGGTGATACGTTTTTTCCTGTGGGGAGTGTTCTTGTGAAAGATGGGGAGGTTATTGGTCGAGGAGGGAATGGGTTTAACAAGGGGCCAGGGCAGCTTCATATTTGTCCTCGGATTGTTATGGATTGTAAGAGTGGAGAAGGGTATGATTTGTGCACGTTTCATGATTCTCCTGGGCACAGTGAAGCTATGGCTGTGCAGGATGCAATTCATAACGGGAAGGATCCTAGTGGAGCAGATATTTATATGCATGGGCATTGGTGGGCATGTGAGCCGTGTTGGACGCAGTTTTTGGAAGCTGGAGGGAATGATATTTATGTGCTTGATGATGCGCACGAGCAGTTTACAAAAGAAAAGATGTATGAGAAGGCCATGACTACGAGTTTGAAGAGTGCTTATGTTGCAGGAGGAATTACGAACATTGAAGATTTTGATGCCAAGGCAAAGTTTTATGAAGAGATTGGAGGTGTGTGTGATGAGCTTGGGATTGTTTCAAGGATTCCGCATCGAGATAATGCACTCAATGAAGATCGAGATAAGGGGAATTCGCGTGGGGTGTATGATTGGGCGACAAAAGAGGCTCAAGACAATTGTGTAACGATTGCTGAGGTGAGTGATCCTTCGCTTGGGACCGGGGGAGAGATTGTGCATGCTGAGCTCTCGGGAAAGCCGGTTGTGTTGTATTCAAAGAAAGGGGCGAAGGTGTCAAGGTATGTGCTTGGGAATCCGGCGGTTGTGTATCATGTTGAGTATGAGGATTTAGACGATGCTAAGCGGCAACTTCGGAATGTGCTTCGGTTGATGTAAGAAACAAGCAGTGCAAACGCACTGCTTTTTTGATTGTATTCTTTTCCTCCTTCCTTTTCCTCCCTTCCTTTTTAATTGGTTTCGCCTTCGCTCGAACCTTGCTCGGATCTTGCTGCGGGGGTTTGGGGCGGCCACGAGGTCGTAGGTTAAAAACTCGCAGTAAATGTTTTTAAACTACGACCTCGAATGGCCGTTTGGCGTCCTGGGCCTATAGGTGGGGTGGTGGGGCTCTGCGACGTGTCGGCACGTCGAGTGCCTCACGTCGCCATTTCCACGGGGGATTCGGTTGTGTAAACAAAGAAGCACCCGGAGACGAGCTGCGGGTGCAACTTGTCTCGCGGGTGCGAGAGGGGGGTGGGGCCGGCTGCGGGACTCGAACCCGGAATCTGCTGATTACAAATCAGCTGCTCTACCAATTGAGCTAAGCCGGCTGAGTCGTCTTGAGGCTACCTCACATCCTTCATGATGGGGGTGAAGTAGACAGCCACGACCCGGGGGGTCAGGTAGTGCCCGTCGACTCGGTACAGGACCAGGTCACCCTCGGAGGGGAAGTACCGGTGGTGTCCGCGCGCCTGCACCATCTTGAGGTGGCCGTGATGGACCAGCATCTGGGTGCCGCCCTTGGGGTGGCGACCTTGCTCGATCGTGCCGTACCAGTAGCCAGCTTGGTCGAGCCGGTACTCGAGGCTGTCCTCGAGCTGGGGGTGGCTCAGGCCCAAGCGCCTCCAGGCGATGAATGCCGTGGAGATGGTGTTTTCCGTGAGGGTCGGGGCGACCACTTCGCGGAAGAAGGCTTCACCTTCGCCCTCCAGATCTACCACGAGGCGGAGCAGGAATGAGAACGTGTGCCGTGTCGCGTAGTGAGGAGTGTGGGCCAGGTCCAGGCGCTTGGCCAGGGCCTTGCGAGTTCTTGCGTCCAGGCGCTTGAGCTCATCCTCGGGGATGCGGTCGAGGCTCTCGAGTCCCAGGATGGCCTGGGCGATGTGGGCGTCCACGGCCGCGCTGGGCAGTCGACGCTCCATCTGGACCCGTGCACCCATGAGCTTGTTCGGTGCCTTGGATCCGCAGATGGCCAGGGCGATGGACAGCTCCTGGTTGGTGAGCATGTCCCAGGGCTTGAAGTCGCCGAAGCAGTAGTGCCACTTCTCGGTCTCGGTGTACTTGCGCAGGTTCATGGTGAACGGCTCGTTCTGATGCGTGTAGCCGTCACCAGCCTTGAGCGAGGTCAGGCATGCGAGTACTTCCTGGTGGATCAGGTCGAACCCGTGGGTGGGATCGGACAGGATGCGGTTGTAGAGGTCGCTTCCGCGGCTGACTGCGATTCCGAGGGAGTGCAGGGTGCTGCGGATGGGGGCGCTGTGGCGGTCGCCGATGCCGTACTCGATGAAGTCGTGCACATCGTTGGCCATGCCATGCCGAACCTGGGTGCGGCGCAGGCGCTCGATGATGGCCTGGGCGATCACCTGACGGGTGACACCAGCCATGATGGCAGCATTGATCCAGCCGTTGTTCCACGAGCCGAAGCGCGGGTACAGCTCGTGGATGAACCGCTCGCGCCACTGGGGCGAGAGCAGGGTCAGGAGCTCTGCGGACTGGATGAAGCCCTGGAAGAACCAGTGCGGTAGGGACAGGAGCGGGGACTCGAAGTCCGTCTGCGCGGCCTTCTGCTCGCATGCGGTGTCGTACGCGTGCAGTGCGGCCTGCATGAACAGGTCTGCGTCCCCCACGATTTCGGTGAACTTGGTCGGGTTGGCCATGATCCAGGGCATGCCTGCAGACTGCGGGATCACTTCGTATCCACAGTCATCGACCAGGAGTGCGAAGCTGAGCATGTCCTCGGGCTTGGCCGTGCCGTCTTCGATCTTCGCCAGGATGGCGTCACGGGCTGCGTTCAGGCGGTCGTAGGACTCGCCGCGGCCACTGATCCACTGGTGGGTCACGTTCTGGGTCTCGATCTGCATTTGTCTTCCTCCGATCGGGTGTCTTTCTTTGACATTGCCGAGTGAGGTCTTTCTGGGAACCGCCCAGAACGGAGCCAAAAGGCTTGTAGGAATGAAAGGAGCATGCGCACATTTGTTGTGCGCGAACGGAGAAATATATCATAAAATAGGTGTTTTGTCAATCCATTTAGACAAAAAGTAGGTCTATAATAGTCATTTTTGTAAAAGTGACTCAAAACTCTCACCATGGTGAGGTTTTTGAAACCTTTGAAATTGAAAAGATCCGCTTTGTTGCGGATCTAGAGGCTCAGGCCGGGTTTGGTTGAGCATTCGTAGAGAAAGCCTTCGTAGGCCTGGTTGACGAGTTGTATCCAGCCGCCATCGCGGGGGATGCGGCTGAGGTCTGGCATTGGATTTGTTTTTACACGTCGAGGGCGTACGTGGGTGTGTGCGACGATTTGGAGTCGGAGTTTGTCCGGTCTTTGAGGGTCGCGATCCATGATGCGAGCTGTGATCAGCAGAAGTCTCATCTCAACGCCGATGACCGCACCTTCTGGTCCGTAGACTTCGGTGGCGGCGTAGATTGCTCCGTGTGCGGCTTTGGTTGAGTAGAGTCGCTTGCTTGGAGCGAAGTTGCCATGCTCGTCCTGGTTGATGATTGCGATCGGGTCCAGGGGACTGGTGTTTCGTTTGCACCAGACCGCGTAGCAGTCGCGCAGACCGTTGTTGAACGAGTCTGGGAGTTGTAGCTCGCGTTCGTCTGTGGTGCGGTGTCGCCTGTTGTACTGCCGGCGTCCGCTGCTCAGGATCGAGACAAGATAGGCTTTTGCACGCTCTCGCTCGGCTTTCTCACAAATGTGATGCCAAGCGAGTCTGTCTGCTGAGCGCATGGAAGCAATGCCATGCTGGAGCAGGTTCGTGCTTGTAGAGTTTTTCCACTGGCCCGGGATCGTGACATAGTGCCGGTCACGTCCCATTTTAGGTTGAATCAGCTCAGCCGAGGGGGTCTTGGTTGTCTGACACAGTTCAAGATGTTTGCGTGCAGCAGCTTCGGAGTCGAATCCGAGTGCGGGTGTGATCAGGGACGTTGTGTCCTGTGTGCTCATCAGTCCAGGAAAAGGCGCAGTCATTGCATCCTCGTACATTGGGCGTCATCGCCGGGAGCTGGAATTTACTGGACAGAGCGTGTTTTGTCAATCAAAAAGCAGCTCTTGTGAGCTCCTTTGTTTAGATTTTGAACTGATCTTTAAGATCGGTTAGTTTTCCGCTGATGAGCAGCTCGCGCTCGTCGTCTTTGTCTAGTTTGAACGACGGAGAGCCTGAGTCTGTGTATTTGGCTGCGCTCATGCCGTGAAGGTTGGCCTCTTCTGGAGTGAGGGATTCGTTCAGCTCTTGGAAGATTACCTGGCAGACGCGCTCGCCTGGATAGATACGGATGACTTGATCGCCTGCTTCGTTTTTCATTGGGAAGATCAGGTGTCCTTTGTAGCCTGTGTCAATGATTCCTGAGAGTGAAAGGTTGATTCCGCGGCGGTTTGTGCTGGTGCGAGGAAAGAGGATGGCCATGAGGTTCATGGCGTTGATCTCGATGCGCTCAAGGCTGGTTGCGATTACGAACTCGTTAGGGAGAAGGTCAAAGTATTGGCCAGGTTGGAGTTGGACTTCGTCGAATTGTTCGCGGTGTGCGTCAACATCGTCGATGGCTACGTTGATAGCTCGTCGTCCTTTTTCATCCACTGTCCAGTTGCGGGGGATGAGGAACTTGTAGCCGAGGCGTAGGTCAAGGGCGTGTGGTTGGATTTGAAACTTGTCGAGTTCTGGCTCAAAGACAAGGTCTTTGTCCTCGATGGATTTGATGATTTGTGATCGTGTAAGTATTCCCATAGTGCTACTACGTTGCCATATTTTTGGGTATTAGAAAAGGCCCGGACGAATCCGTGGCCTAGCGTGGGGTGACCATGTCTTGGAGTTGCCAGAGGCAAGTATCTCGCAGTGCGTAGTCTTCGTCTGTGAGGGAGCCGCGATGCCACTTAGCCAGAGCCAGCCAGCACTTCATGGCGTCGCTGGCGCGATTGCATCGAAGTGCCAGGTAAGTGGCCATGCGCAGTGTCCCTTTAGGAAATCGAGTGCGAGTTGCAACTGGAGGGATCTTTTCGACCACCTCCCAGGCAGCATTGTCTCGTCCGAGGATTACGAGTGCCCAGGCGCCGTGGGCGTAGCGGTTGAGGATATTTTCGCCGTAGAAGCAGAACGGCGCTCCGTCAAGGATGCGACTTGCTAGGACAGCGTTAGGATTCTCGTCGCAGAGCCAGATTCGAGGGAGATCAGCAAGGGATTCTGGTGATGGCTTCATGCCCTGAAGAGCCAGGGCAAGGATGCCATCGATCTTTTCTGGTTGATCGAAGACGAGAGTTTCGTTGATCCAGCTGCGCGGGGGCGGCTTTGTGACGTCCATGGCGTTGGGGTATTGCTTTGGTTCGTTTGTGACTACCACGTTTCCTCCCAAATGGCTTCAGTGGAGGATAGATAAAAACGGTCTTTTTGTCAACCAAAAAACCCGCTTTGCAGCGAGTTTTTCATTTTGGTTTATGCTCCAGCGTTGATCTTGATTCCAGGGCCGATTGTAGATGAAATACTTGCGCCCTTGATGTAGATTCCTTTTGCACCTGCTGGCTTGAGACGCTTGATTTGATCTAGAAGCGCTTCAAGGTTCTGTGCGAGCTGTTCTTCTGTGAATGATGCTCGTCCAAAGACTTGGTGAATGTTTCCTGTGTTGTCGTTTTTGAAACTCTCTTTACCAGCCTTTTGATCCTCAACCATTTTCTTTACGTTTGGTCCTACAGTGTCAGACTTTGGGTTTGGCATGAGTCCGCGAGGTCCGAGGAAGCGCGCAAGCTTTGCGAGCTTTGGCATCATGGTTGGAGTTGCAACAGCGACATCAAAGTCAATGTTTCCTTTTTGAGCAATTTCTTGGATGAGCTCTTCGTTTCCAACGAGGTCTGCTCCAGCTTCCTTTGCCTCTGCTTCCTTTTCAGGTTCTACGAATGCAGCAACGCGCTTTGTTTTTCCTGTTCCGTGTGGAAGAGAAATGGTTCCGCGTACTTGCTGATCAGACTTTGAAGGGTTGATTCCTAGTTTTACGTGAAGCTCGATTGCCTCGTCATACTTTGCGGTTGCAAGCTTCTTTGAAAGTGTAAGCGCTTCTGGGATCTCGTAGATCTTGTCTTTGTCTACTTGAGATCGCGCTTCTGTCATTCTTTTTGTCATAGTGTTCTATTAGTGGTCTAGCGCCATGCCAGTGGCAGAGCTCCCACGATTTAGATTAACCTTTGATTTCGAGTCCCATTTGCTTTGCTGTGCCTGCAATAATCTTCATTGCTTGCTCAACATCATCTGTGTTGAGGTCAGGCATTTTCTTTTCAGCAATTTCTTGGAGCTGTGCGCGAGTGATTGAACCAACTTTGGTGGTCAAAGGGTTGCCAGATCCTTTTTTGATCTTTGCAGCCTTCTTGAGCATGTCAGAGGCTGGTGCTGTTTTTGTAACAAAGTCGAATGATCGATCTTCGTATACGTTGATGATGACCGGAACGATCTCACCGCGACGTTCTTTGGTAGCTCCATTGAACATGTTCACGAAGTCTCCGATTGGGAGTCCGTGCTGACCAAGTGCTGGTCCGATCGGTGGGGCAGGGGTAGCTGCGCCTCCTGGGATTTGCAACTTGATCTGCGTAACGAGTTTTTTCGCCATAGTATTGATATTTACTGGATTCCGCTGCCCGTAGGTAGCAGCAACCAGACTATGAATAATTATCTAGCTTCGGGAGGGTACACTAAACTTCCTTAACTTGCAAGAAGTCGAGCTCTACTGGAGTCTCGCGTCCAAACATGGAAACAAGCACCTTAACCTTACCGCGCTCTTCGTCGATTTCAGCCACTTTTCCTTCCTGGTCTTTAAACGGACCGTCGGTGATAAGTACAGGTGATCCTTTTTGCAGATCAAGCTTGTATTCAGGTTCATCAACACCCATGCGTTTCTGGAGAGAGTCGATTTCTTCTTGAGCGATTGGAGTAGGGGTTGTTCCGGTTCCAATGAATCCAGTCACGTTTGGTGTGTTTCGTACAACGTACCAAGAGTCGTCTGTAACGATCATTTCCACGAGCACGTATCCAGGGAAGATTTTTTCTTCAATGGTTTTTCGTTTTCCGTTTTTGATCTTGATCTTCTTTTCCTTTGGTACCAAGACGTGAAAGATTTTCTCTTCCATGTCCATGGTCTCAATACGTTGATTGAGGTTCTCAGATACGTTCTCTTCGTATCCTGAGTAAGTGTGGATCGCGTACCAACGTCGACCCATGTTTGCTGTTTGCTTTGCCATACTCACGTCTTCAAAATTGACGATCTTTCAGTTCGTGTCTGTGCACTTCGACGATGTACCGATCAGTACACCTTACTGCAGTGCTCGACACTCACTGAAATCTCATTCAATTTTGCAAACGTTCAATGTTTAAAAAATTAAGAGGTAAGTGAGATAAGCTGCTCTAGTCCAATGTTGAGCAACCAGTCTAATCCTCCAAAGAAACCAGCAATGATTAGACAAAGAACAATAGTGATAATTGAGTACTTGACGGTTTCCTTGCGGCTTGGCCAAGTGACTTTTTTCATCTCGCTTCGAGATTCACTAACGTAGCGAAAGAGCCATTTAATAGGATTCTCTTTCTCAGTAGTTTTGGTTTTCATAAAATAAAGCGTGTAGCGGTTAGCGGGTAGCGAGTAGTCTATTCGCTAAACGCTATTCGCTCTTTAGCTGAAGTATTTTAAAAACGGGCCCTGGGCCCATTCGATGAGAACTATAAGGTATCTAGGGTATTTTGTCAATGGGGTGGGGACAATTGAAAAACCGGCTGGGAGGCCGGCTTGGCGTGGAGCGCGATCATTCGATCGGGTTTCCTGTGAGAGGGTTCTTCCACTCTGCTCCCTTGGGACCGTTGGCGGTCGTCTTGATCACACAGGACTCGAGATGTTCTCCGGGCATGAACACGTAGTAGCGTACCTGGTGGCCAGAGCGGTCGGGTACACGGTCGCCTGGTGCGAGCTCTCTGCTCCAGCGAACGGTTTCGCCCTTGAACAGCCAGGTAGAGCGGATGTGGACGGGGTGATCGTTGTTGTTTTTTACCCAGCCAGGTGCTGCATGGCCTGTCACCTCGACGCCGCACTGCTCAGTGCGGGCTTGGAGGTGGTCGGAACGTTCCCAGTGGGGGACAATGCTGATGTTGGCGGCCGCAGCCAGTCCCAGAGGGATAAGCATGATCGCGCCAAGCATCCAGAGGCCTCTGGTCGACATGGGCACCTCCTAAGGTGTTTGTGTGAGAGTGGGGGATTATTCGGGCTTAGGCACCTCTTCTATGCGGAGGAGTAGGTGGAGATCACCGAATTGGATGTGGTGCCTTGCATGACTGAGGTAGATGTGCACGAAGGAGACAGGGATGCAGTTTGCAGGGTCAATGATCACACCGTCGATCAGGATGGTGTCGGTTGGCTCGTTTTGCCGGTACTTTTTTCTGTTTGGCTGGGATGCTTTTTGTCGCTCGGTGAGCTCGCTGGCGTGCTCCTTGTGGGCAATCAATAGCACACAAGGTTTTTGCATCGTCTCCCTTGCTTGCAAAGTTAGAATGTCATCAGAAGCAAGGTTTGCCAGATGGTTGGGGATGTGGTGTCTGAGGAGCTCCCTGTCCATGAGGATTGTTGGGTTGTATCCTAGGGGATCTGCTGGAGGGGAGCACTCAATGGGTGTGCTAAAGGAGATGTCCAAAGGCTCTCCTGTGATTGCATCGATGATACAGAAGCGGAGCATTAGCATTTTTGCCTCCGTGAGTTTATGAGAGAACCAGTATTATTAGCAAGTTTTTGTGAATTTGTCAATACAAAAACCCGCAACGTGATTGGTTGCGGATTCTTTACTTTGAAATATTTAGTAGGAGAATTTTGACAATGCTGCGTTTATCTCTTCAAGAAATGCAGCGTATTCATCGGTTTTTTCATCAACATATCCACCCATTTCTCTGTCGAAGGTTGCCATTTCCCAAAGCGTGCGGATGTTTGTTTTGATTTCTACCAGATTGAAATCATGATTTCCTAGGAGGGGCTCATCATCGTAGTAGAGTTTTATGTCGGTATTTTTTCGGCCATTGACACTGTAGACGATCTCGATCGCATGTGTGTTTCCTTGGTTGGAGGTGATTTCTTTTGTGGCGACGTGAGTACCTTCGTGATAATAAGCTTTTTTCTCATGCCCTTCTGGTTTTTTCTGAACGTCAAAACCTGCAGTCTTGAGCGCATAATCTAACTGCATCTGTTCAGCTTCACGCTGTTCAGCTGCGGTTTCTCTTCTTTCTGTCATATATTTAAATATCAAGGTTCTTTACTGCCTTGGCGTGGGTTTGGATGAAGCGCTTGCGTGGGGCTACGTCTGAGCCCATGAGTACGTCGAAGACTTCGTCTGCTTTTTCTGCGTCTTCGATGGTGACTTGTTTCATTAGGCGTGTGTCTGGATTCATGGTTGTGTCCCAGAGCTGGCCTGGGTTCATTTCTCCAAGACCCTTGTAGCGCTGAATGTTGACTTTGACCCCGCCGATTTCTGCTTGCTCTGTTTCAGATGCGCCCTCAACTGTTTCATCATCTTCTTTTGGCTCTTCAGCTTTCTTTTTCTTGGTTGTCTTTTTCTTTGCTCCTTTTTCATCGAGGAGCTCTTTGATTTTTTCTTCTTTTTCTTCTTCTGTGTAAGCGTAGCGGAAGTTCTTTCCAATGTTTACGCGATAGAGTGGTGGTTGGGCAATGTAAACATGGCCTGTGCGCACGAGTTCTGGGAAGTAGCGGAAGAAGAGTGTGAGGAGCAGAGTGCGGATGTGGGCTCCGTCAACGTCGGCGTCGGTCATGATCACGATGCGGTCGTAGCGGAGTTTTTCAATGTCGAATCCTTCTCCAATGTTTGTTCCAAGCGCAATGACAAGAGATTTGATTTCGTTGTTTGAGAGCATCTTGTCGAGCCTGGCGCGTTCAACGTTCAGGATCTTTCCGCGAAGTGGAAGGATGGCTTGATGTGTTCGGTCTCGTCCTTGTTTGGCTGAACCACCCGCTGAGTCTCCCTCTACAATGAAGAGCTCACAGTCTTCAGGGGAGCGGGAAGAGCAGTCAGCAAGTTTTCCTGGGAGCGTGAGGCCATCGAGAGCGCCCTTGCGCAGAACAGTGTCACGAGCAGCGCGGGCGGCGCGGCGTGCTTGAGCAGCAAGAAGACATTTTCCAATGATGGATTCAGCGTCACGTGGGTGTTCTTCAAGGTAGACACGTAGAGCCTCGCCAAATACAGACTCAACAGCTGTGCGCGCTTCTGGGTTTCCGAGTTTTGCTTTTGTTTGTCCTTCAAATTGAGGTTCTTTGATCTTTACGCTGATAACAGCTGTGAGACCCTCGCGCACATCTTCACCTGAAAGGTTGTTGTCTTTTTCTTTGAGAAGACCTTTGTTTCGCGCGTAGGTGTTGAGTTCTCGGGTGAGGGCTGAGCGGAAACCAACAAGATGAGAACCTCCTTCAGGGTTGGTGATGTTGTTTGCAAAGCATTTAACAACTTCGTGGTATTCCTCTGTGTACTGAACGGCCACCTCAACATCCATGTCTGTAGACTCGTCGTGTTTGGATACGTAGAAGACATTTTTGTGCTTTGGATTTTTTCCGTGGTTGATGTGTCGCACGTAGGAGGCCACCCCTCCTTCAAAGTAGAAGGCGTATCCACGTGTTGTTGATTCTTCTCGATCATCAATGATCACGATTTTGATTCCCTTTGTCAGGTACGCTTGCTGACGGAGGTGATCGATGATGGTTTGGAGATTGAATTCGGTTGTTTCGAAAATGGTTTCGTCTGGCTGGAAGGTGATGCTGGTTCCTGTGCCTTTTGCTTTGCGAACAGACTTAACTGGTCCTTGTGGTTTTCCTCGCTTGTATTCTTGCACCCAGAGTTTGCCGTCGCGTCTGACTTCAGCTTTTACGTATGTAGAGAGCGCGTTTACAACAGACACACCTACACCATGGAGTCCACCTGAGACTTTGTATCCTCCGTCCTGTCCAAATTTACCACCAGCGTGCAGCTTGGTGAGTACAAGTTCAAGAGCGGATTTTTTGTGCTGAGGGTGTTTGTCAACAGGGATACCACGACCATTGTCTTCGACTGAGATCATGTTGTCTGGGAGCAGGCGAAGGGTGATGATCTCACCGTGTCCTGCCATGGCTTCGTCAAACGAGTTGTCCATGACTTCCCAAATAAGGTGGTGGAGTCCAGAAGGGCCTGTGGATCCAATGTACATTCCTGGGCGCTTTCGGACAGGTTCTAGGCCTTCAAGGACCGTGATTTGCTGCGCACCATACCCAGCTTTCTTTTTTGCTGGAGCCTTCTTTGGAGCCTTCTTTTCAGCTTTCTTTTTCGGAGTCGGTTTTTTCGTCTTTTTTGCTGGCATAAATGAAAAAAGTGAGTCAGGAACTCTTGTGTTGTTGAACATTAAATACGGCTATAGATTACACTATTTGAGCGACTTTTCCAAGCCCTGACTGTGGGTGTCTTGAGCGCATTTTTTCTTTTGTCGTGGTATAATTTTCTTACATGAATCAGGAGGGATTTTTATTAGAAGAAGAACAAGAAGATAAGCGGTTTTATCGCTTGTCTTTGTGGTGGGTAGAGCATCGCGCGCTTCTGCGTCAGATTGGGATTGGAATTTTTATTGCGTTTGATGCTGTGCTCTTGTCTTTTGTTGTCTGGACCATGCTTGATAGCTTTGCGATTTCCTATGGCGCAGAGCAGCGTGCTGTGGCAGAGATGGTTGCATATGGTCAGTCGGATCTGCATGCGTATACGGTTGCAAATGCAGCAGAGGATTTGCAGATGGGAAGCGCAAGTGTGTTTTCTACGGGGGATGGCCAGTTTGATCTTGTTGTGTTTGTTCGCAATAAGAATGATGATTGGTGGGCTGAGGTTGATTACCATTTCCTCACAGATTCAGGTGAGAGCGAATACCGCTCAGGGTTTATTTTGCCAAGCGAGGAAAAGCCATTTGTAGAGCTTGCATTTGATTCAGGCAGCACATTGTTTGATGCAGAGTTTGTGGTTGATAATGTTGCGTGGTATCGCGTTGACCATCATCTGATTTCAGACTACGAAGTGTGGTCAGATGATAGACTAAACATTGCGATTGAGGATGCTGCGTTTACAACTGAGGCGGGGTATGAAGACGAGGTTTATGGGCGTACGTCGTTTTATGCCACGAACAGCACGGCGTTTAGCTATTATGAGCCAAGGTTTTTTATTATGCTCATGAGAGGTTCGTCAGTGGTTGGAATAAACAGAACATCGGTTTCAGAGTTTGAGAGCGGTGAGATGATTGATGTGAGTGTGAACTGGTTTGGGACACTGCCGTCAGTGACAAGTGTTGAGATCAGGCCGGAGATTAATATCTTTGATCTTGATTCGTATAAAGCATTGGCTGGTGAGACTACGCGAGATACACGTACAAGGGTGTTTGATACTCGAAGGTAGGTTCAATTCTTAAAAGGAGGCAACCGGGGGTGGTTGCTTTTTTGCTTGGCTGTGATTAGCTAGGGGAGACATTGATATGAAACGTTTTCTTCCTAACATTTCAATGGGGTCAGGTCGGTTTAGATCACTGGACTGGCTTCTTTTGATTAGTGTGTTTGTTTTGCTTTTGCTTGGTCTTTCTGCGATTTACTCAGTTGAGCTTTCTCAGGCGAGTGGGTTTTTGAATGTGAAAAAGCAGCTTATTGCTGTTGTGGTGGCAAGTGTGGTTTGTTTTTTTGTTTCGTTTTCAAATTATCAGCTTTTGCGTAATTATAGTTTGGTTCTTTATGTGTTTGGGGTTCTGCTTTTGGTGGGAGTGCTCGTGCTGGGGGATACCATTCGTGGCGCGCAAGGATGGTTTGTGTTTGGTCCAGCGAGTTTTCAGCCGGTTGAGTTCATGAAGGTGGCGCTTATTGTGATGCTTGCCGCGTATTTTTCTCGGCATGCAAAACGACCACTTGGGCTCAGGCAACTTGGTGGAAGTATGGTTATCATGCTTATCCCTGTCACGCTTGTAATGATGCAGCCTGACCTTGGTTCTGCGTCTGTGCTTGTGGGGATTTGGCTTTTCTTGTCACTGTTTGCTGGTATGCGCTGGCTTCACGCGATTGTCCTGGCTGTGTTTGGGTCTGCACTCAGTGCTTTGGCATGGCTCTTTTTTCTTGTTGAGTATCAGAAGGCTCGCATCATGACGTTTTTGGATCCGACGTTTGATCCGTTAGGGCAGGGATATAATGTTGCGCAGGCAATTATTGCCATTGGGTCAGGCGGTTTTTTTGGAAGCGGGCTTGGGTTTGGAACTCAGAGCCACTTGAAGTTTTTGCCTGAGAGTCAGACAGACTTTATTTTTGCTGTGATCGCTGAGGAGCTTGGGTTTATTGGGGTGCTTATTGTGATGGCCGCGTTTGCACTTTTGTTTTCACGAATTCTAAGGCTTGTTTTTCGAGCGGCAAATGATTTTTCTGCGTTTTTACTTTTGGGGGTTGGTGCCATGTTCTTTTTGCAGTTTCTTGTGAACATTGGGATGAATCTTGGTCTCTTTCCTGTGACAGGAATCGGTCTTCCTTTTGTAAGTTATGGAGGAAGCTCGCTTCTCTTTTCGCTTCTTCTGGTTGCTATTGTTGAGAGTGTTGCTTGTCGAGATCGGGGTGTTCGTCAATCAAGATAGCTTGTGGTATTCTGAGAGTAAGGAGAGTCGTGGGGACTCGATTATTATTCATCTCAAATTCTATGTCCTCAAAACAAAGCAGTGATCTTTTCAATGAGGGGTTAAAGCTTGTCTCCTACTGTCCTGTTTGTGAGACGCGTTACAATCCAATGGAGGCGCGCATGCTTGGGCAAGAAGGTGAGACGCATTTGCTGCATGTGAAGTGTCGTAAGTGTCAGAATTCCATCCTCGCGGTTGTGCTTGTAAATGAGGTTGGGGCAAGTTCGGTTGGTTTGCTCACGGATCTTTCATATGAGGATGTTGTGCAATTTCGATCTAATCAAAGTGTCTCAGTTGATGATGTGATTGAGGTTCATAAACAGCTTGAGGAAGGGGATTGGAGTCATATGGTAGGAAGACGACGCGCTGAGCGGGTGAAAAGGGTCGTGCGAAAGCAAAAAAAGAAAACACAATAAAAACAGTGCAAAATCAGCACTGTTTTTGCATTTTCTGAGTTTGGGGCTTAAGACTTGACTTTTGCGCGCAAATTTCGCATAATATGGCCGCTTTTACGATTTTAAAGATTTCAGGACGAGTTATGTCTACACACACATTGGACGCTACAACACGCACAGAAAAAGGGGTTAAAACTGATGCGTTGCGCGCAGAAGGAAAAGTTCCAGCTGTTGTTTACGGCGAAGGGACTGATCCAGTATCTATCACTCTTGACCGCGTGGCCTTTGTAAAGACTTACAAAGACGCTGGTGAGAGTTCGCTTATTGAATTGAAGATTGATGGCAAGGAGCCACTTCACGTGCTTATTCATGATTACCAGCAAGATGCTCTTACAGAGCTCGTGACACATGTAGATCTTCGGTCTGTTGATATCAACAAGGAGATTGAGGCTGTTGTTGATCTTGAGTTTGTTGGTGAGGCACCTGCTGTTAAGGCGCTTGGTGGAACCATGGTTCCTTCACGAACGTCTGTTACCATTCGATGTCTTCCAACAAATCTCCTTCGAAATATTGATGTTGATCTTTCAGTGCTTGAAACATTTGAGGACTCAATTCAGGTTTCTGACCTGAAGGTTCCAGAAGGTGTTGAGGTTGTTGATGCAGCAGATTTGAGTGTGGTATCAATTTCTAAGCCAAGAAAGAAAGAAGAGCCAGTTGTTGCTGAAGGTGAAGAGGAGGTTGTTGATGGTGAAGCTGCCGAAGGTGAGCCTGCCGAAGGTGAGCCTGCTGCTGAAGAAGCAAAAACAGAGTAATCACATGTCAGTTAAGAAGGAGGGGACAACAAAAAAGAAACAAACACGCAAGCGTGCATCTCAGACACCGCTTTGGAAGGATAGAACCGCTATCCTTCTGGGTGCTCTGACGATCGCGCTTGCGATTGTTTTTGCACTTGTTCTCCCAGATTTTATTAGAGAGTACTCTGGATCAGATTCATCTGTGCAAAACGATGCTGCTGATGAGCTTGATCTTCCAGGGTACCGACATCCAATCACAGGTGCTTTGCTATACGAGCCTGTGGATCCACCCCAGCTTTTTGGTGTGATGATTGATAACCACGAGGCTGCTTGGCCGCCAAGTGGTCTTAATGAGGCTGTGCTTGTTGTTGAGGCGCCGGTTGAGGCAAGTATTTCGCGCATGCTTGCATTTTTTACTGAGGAGCAGGAGGTTGAAGAGATTGGGCCTGTTCGTAGTGCGCGGCCATATTACCTAGATTGGAATAATGAGTTTGATGCTGCATACGTTCATGTGGGCGGATCAAACGCTGCGCTTGATGAGATTGCTTCTGGTGGAACGTTTGATATGAATCAGTATTGGTGGGGAGAGTATTTTTGGAGAGATGATGACAAGTCAGCTCCTCATAATGTTTACACATCATCTGAATATTTACTTTCTTTTTTCGAAGAGCGTGAGGAGGCTGGAAAGGCCCCGGAGGTGTTGTATGGACTTTGGCAGTTTAAGGACGCTCAAGAGCTAGAAGGAGATCCTGTGGGGCTCTATGTGGATTTTTGGGCGCCTGTGTATGCAGTGGAGTGGACCTATGATGCTCAGAGTAGGCAGTATCTTCGTGATCAAGGCGGTGATCCGCATGTGACACGTGATGGTGAGCAGATTGTTGCGGATAATGTTGCTGTTGTGATTACGGATATTGAGATTATTGATAATGTGGGTAGGCGTGATGTACGTACAACCGGAGAAGGGGATGGGTATGTGTTGCAAGACGGTGTAGTCATTGAGGCTGCATGGAAAAAGAGATCTGAGACTGAGCGCTTGCGTTTTTATGATGAGTATGATGAGGAGATTTTGATGAACGCTGGAGTGACATGGATCGAGGTGGTTCCAGATGAAGGGTCGGTAAGTTTCATTGAGTCGTAAACAAAAAACCCCGACGCTTTGGTCAGGGTGGGCAGGCCTACGGGCCTGTTTTAACATTGGGCATGGATGAACCTGTCGTTTCCTTGAAGGTCTTTGATTGCCTCTGGCTCAGAGGTGGGGAAGTGATGAGTAATCAGTTGGAGTGCTCGGTGTTTTTGGTCTGGGTCGATTTCAATCAGGATATGTGTTTTGCGCGGTAAAATGCGCCTGTGTGCTTTGAGTTGCTTGAAGAGCTCCCAATACGCTGAAAGTCCGTCAGCGCCTGCGTAAAGCGCAATTTCAGGCTCGTAGCGCGCAACTTCTGGTTGCATGTTTTCTTCATTGTCTTCCTTGAGGTAGGGAAGGTTGGCGCAAACGATCATTGTGTCGAATGGGTAGATTGAGGAGACGTCCTGGCTCTTTGTTTTGTGCAGAGTTTTAAACAGACGGACGACGGGTTCAAGAAGGTTGCCGTGCTGGAATTCAATCTTATCTTTTGTGTTGTGTGTGGAGGCGTTTTGTTTTGCAATGGTCAGTGCTTGCTGATCAATATCAATGGCAAGGACATGCTGTTTGGTCTCAGCTGCCAGGGTGACAGCTATGGCTCCTGAGCCTGTTCCTACATCCACAATGAGCGTGCGCTCTGGATTGGATTCTGTGATGAGCTTGAGGGCTTGTTCAACCAAGGACTCTGTTGCGGGGCGGGGGATAAGAACAGATGGGGTCACGGCGAACTTGCGAGAGTAGAATTCTTTTTCTCCCAAGATGTAGGCAAGAGGTTCTCTGCTTGAGCGCCTATCTATAAGCAAATGAAACCTTTCCTTTTGATGGGTTTTGAGGGGTTCATTGAAATGAGAAAACAACCAGGATTTTCGCACGTCCAGGGTTTTTGCAAGCAGGATTTCAGCATCAAGCATTGATGAGTCTACCCCAGCTTTTTTGAGTTTTCCATTCGCCCATTGCAAGGCTTCAACGATGGTCATATTCGACACTAGTAAAGCAAGAAAAACATTTTTATGCAAAAAGAAAGGAGCCCTTCACTGCGCGTAGCAGATCCGGGCTCCAAGGGGGTCGGGCAGGGGTTCCCAGGAATGGGTGGGGGGGGGACGCACTCCAATGGGTTGCGCCGCTGCCGTTCCCGTCGTCCTCGCTGTCGTGGCGGAGGAAGAGCGTGGGTTGTCCAACTGGCGCGGAGGCGGTGTAGTGAGCGGCAGTCCGCAGCGACGTATCGATGGACCGTGTGGCGGTGAAGCCTGTCCTGACACGTGGCGTTGTTCTGTTCTCTATCTACACCGACCTCCGGCCGGTTCCTGATGACTGAGCGCAGTTGATGTACGTTGCTCCTTGGCTTAGTACTGTTTTGAGTTGGTCGGTTGCTTCTCTCGTGCTTCAGGTCCGTCCATTGGGCGGTGCCTATCAATTCCACACGATTGTTGCTGTAGACCAGCTCCCGAGGGAGCTCTCATGGGGCGTTGGTATTGCACGCAGCCCCCAGCTTTGGGTCAAGTGTCGATCAGGCCTACAGGTTGCAGACACCTTTCTTCGTTGCTACATCGCGCGCATCGCCACCCGAGGGGTTGGCCGCGAGCAAGTGCTCCGAAGAGAGGGGTAACTGTTCCCGTAGGGGAGTGACAAGATGTGTCTGATGCTTCACCTGCGTCCGAGCCAGCGGCCCGGGACCTTCCGGTGATCCTGTTCGCTTTCGGCTACAAGGACTTGCGTCCGTTCGCTTATGGCTACTTAGGAGATCAGCAGTGACAGCGCGGCCACCATCTTGTCGAAGCAGCTTCTCAGCTTCTTCGCTATGCGACCGGAGTCGCATCTTGGCACCCAGGTGCCTGTGGCTTACCTCCCGCGGAGGTCTCCCACTGAGCCAGCCCTTGCAAGCCTGATTGGTACGAGTCGATCCTTTCCGTTCTGACAGCTGCCAGGGGAGGGGATCGGTCTGCACCAGCCTTGCTCGCTTGAGCTTGACTCTGTCCCACCGGAGTGGAACTGACGCGTGCTTTCGCGTCTGATTTAGCCTCACGACCTCATCGTTACACACCCGAAGGCATGCCTTGCACCTAGCTTTCCGGTGCTGCAGCGTGCTCCGCGAAGGAGTCGGCTGCTGATCCGCCGAAGCGGACCTGAGGAGCGCGTCCTGCCGAAGCATTCTGCTTTCCTCTGATCGCCAGTCGTGTTGGCCTCACGCTCTCGCCCGGCTTGCGCTAGGGGAGGGTGGACAGCCCCCGGAGGGACTCACTGTGGGCGATCTGCCTTGGGTTACCCCAGGGCTGACAGTTTCTGCTTCACTTTCGATCTGCGTGCCGAAGCTCGCATTCAAGACCTTGTCTCAGTGTGACCACGCTGGACCACTGGGGCGCGACCTTCGGGAACCAGATCCCTAGGGCGTCCAGCAGCCTGTTGGCTACGGCGAGTACTCAGTCCGCGATTATGTCACAGTGTCTGTCGAACCAGGTTCGGCTTCAGTTCCCGCTGCCCGGAGGCTTAGGGTTTCACTTTGGCCTGGTCCAGTGACCGAACGGTTGCTCCGGCCCGAGGGCCATCAACGCATGTTCGATCTGCAAGTTTGCAGCGTCGCCCCGAGGGGCGCAGAGAAGGAGGTCGGTCTCCCGGCGCCTCGGCCGTTGCATGCGCTGACTTGTGGTCTGGCATGCGCTGACGGCTCTCTGTGGTCGGTGCGCAACTTGCGACGTAACGAGTTCGTCTGGGCCAGAGGCCTTTCTGTTCTCGTTGCGGTAACGCCTAGACTACCAGTGTTAAAAAATCTGTCAAGAGGTTGTTTTGGTCAATTTTTAAAAGGTTTAACAAAATTAGCAAAAGTTATCCACAATTCGTTTTGCCTTTTCTTGTTTCGATCATTTTCTTTTCCTCCTTCCTTACTCCCTTCTTTAATTGGTTTCGCTTTCGCTCGAACCTTGCTTGAAACCTTTCTGTGGGGGCTTGGGGCGGCCACGAGGTCGTAGGTTAAAAACTCGCTGCAGATGTTTTTAACCTACGACCTCGAACGGCCGTTTGGCGTCCTGGGCCTATAGGTGGGGTGGTGGGGGCTGCGACGTGTCGGCACGTCGAGTGCCTCACGTCGGCCTCTCCAGGCGGGTTGTGCTTGATGGGGGTTGTGCTTGTGGTTGCGGTTGGGGGAACAGAAAACCCCGCTTTTGCGGGGTTGTTGAGTGGTGCTTGGCTACTCGCAGGTCACGAGGTTGTAGCTCATGACCTTTTGGCCGGCTTGGACGCCCAGGTGGACGAAGTCGGCGCAGTTGTCGTTGTTGACGTCGAAGGTATCGTACTTCTCGAATCGGAGCAGGGCCAGGTTCGTGTCCGTGGCTCTGTGGTCCTTGTGCGGGGTGAAGCTTGTGCCACCGTTGTTGGTGGCTACGGAGGTGGTGAACTCGTTGCCACCCAAGTGGGTCTTGTGGATGAACAGGTCCTGCTTGCCATCGCCGTCGAAGTCTTCGATGTCGAACTGGTGGATGTCTCGGCCTCGGGTGAAGCCGTCGATCCAGGTGCTGCCCTCGCTCTCGATACCGACCTTCAGGCCGCTGGGGTCATCCTCGGTGTAGAGCACGGTCAGATCCATGCCGCTGACTTCGTCCCAGGCCAGCACCAGGTCTGCGGATCCGTTGCCGTCCATGTCACCCCAGTCCATCTTGAGGTAGTCGTAGAGCGACTCTTCCTCGTTGCGGTTGTGGCGCGCAGACCAGGACCAGATTCTGGCACCGAGTTCGCCTCCCTTCCAGTTCACCTGCTCGGTGTAGTGCTCGAACTCCTTGCCGCCGCGGTTGAGCGCGAAGGCGATGTACATGGTGTCGTCACCGAGGAAGGGTTCGTAGTACTGCGTGAAGATGATGTCTGAGTAGCATTCGCCATTGACATCGCCCACGTCCATCTTGGTGGAGCTGGAGAACCATTCCAGGTTGATGGGGAGCTTCATCTTGAACGCGTCGTTGGAGAACTGGACGATGCCGTCGTTGTTGTAGTAGCCGGGGAAGACCGTGACCGAGAAGTCTTGTCCCCATACGGCTTCGTCGCGGATCTCGAGCATGTCCGGGATCTGGTCGCAGTTGAAGTCGTCGAAGCCACGCTTGATGGCGTAGCTGGTGCCTTCGGGCAGGGGAACGGTCTTGGGCTCGCCGAACACGACGGCTTCGGCGTAGTGCGAGGTGTAGCTCGCGCGCGTGCAGCCGGTCAGGGCAAAGCTGAGGATCAGCAGGGTCGGGATCAGGTTCTTCATCGATTCCTCCAGGGTTTCTCTCCAAAGATGGAGGTCGGAATGTATACGTAAATTGGGTTTTTGTCAAGTCAAAAACCGCCTTTTTGACGGTTTTTTAAGTTATTCTGTTTCTTTGAGGCGTTCTTGCACTTCTGCGTGCTTGAGATCGTCGATGAGTGGGTCTAATGCGCCGTCGAGCACACCTTGAATGTTGTGGTAGTTCTGTTTGATGCGGTGATCTGTTATGCGGTCCTGTGGGAAGTTGTAGGTTCGGATTTTTTCTGAGCGGTCTCCGGTTCCGATTTGTCCGCGTCGATTTGCTTCGCGTTCCTGCCTGAGCTTTTCTTGCTCATGAGCGTAGACTCGAGCGCGGATGATGGTGAGTGCTCGTTCTTTGTTTTGTTTTTGTGAGCGTTCATCTTGGCAGTACACGAGCGTTCCTGTTGGAAGGTGAGTGATGCGGATGGCTGAGTAGGTTGTGTTTACGCTCTGTCCGCCAGCACCGGTTGAAGTTGTGGCTTCGATTTTGAGATCTTTTGGATCGATCTTGATATCTACTTCTTCTGCTTCTGGCATGATGGCTACGGTTGCCGTTGATGTGTGCACGCGCCCTTGCTTTTCTGTTTCGGGAACGCGTTGCACACGATGTACTCCGCTTTCAAACTTCAGGCGGCTGTAAGCGTTTTGTCCTTTGATTGAAAAAGAGACTTCTTTGAATCCACCAACGTCGTTTCTGCTTTTTGAAATGACTTCAGCTTTCCATCCATGTTCTTCAGCGTAGAGGGTGTACATGCGCATGAGCTCGCCTGCGAAAAGAGAAGCCTCGTCTCCGCCTGCGCCTGCTCGGATTTCTACGATGATGTTTTTCTTGTCCATTGGGTCTGGTGGGACAAGGGTGATGGTGAATTGTTTTTCTAGCTCTGGAAGTTTTTCTTCAAGTTCTGCAATTTCTTCTTGAGCTAGTTCTTTCATGTCGTCTTCCTCTGCTTCCTCGAGTGTGTGTTTAGCGCCTTCAAGGTCTGAGAGAGTTTTTTCATATTCCTCACCGATTTCTACAACGTTTTTTTCATGAGAGTATTTTTCATTTACCTCGCGGAGTTTTTTTGGATCAGAAAGTACCTCTTGCTCTGTGAGCTGAGTTTCTAGTTCGTTGAGCCGCTTTTTGTGTGCGGCAAGTTGATCAATAAGTGTCATATGGAATCAAAAAGCGTCCATCAAATTGGGACGCCTTTTATTATAACAGTTAGCTTTCAGATTTTTCAGCCTCTTCTCGCTTTGCTTTTTTCTGAGCTGCTCGTTTTTCGCGCTTTGTCTTCTTTCCTGTAATCTTTTCAGTTTTCTTTCCAAGACGAGCTTCGAACTTCTCAACACGCCGCGCTGTGTCAATGATTTTTTGTTTACCAGTGTAGAACGGGTGACAGTTTGCACAGAGCTCAACAGAGATCTCTTTGAGAGTAGATCCGATTGTGTATGAGCTTCCGCAGGCGCAGTTGATGACTGCATCCTCGAAATAATTTGGGTGAATGTCTTTTTTCATAGGTTTTACACGCTTAATACGTGTGTTAATTGCGATGCGAGAGTATCAGGAATGGGGTTTTATGTCAATACGCTCGCTGTGGTGTTAGACAAAAAACCTTATTAAGAATCTTCTGCTGCGGAACGGCGCCTGATTTTGGTGTAGCTCAAAGTTTAACTTTGAAGGATCTAACCGTTCAGGTTAGATGTTCGTGCACACCAAAGTTAAACTTTGGCAATAACAAAATCGGTGCTAGAACCATCCTCGCCCGAAGATTGTTAATAAGGTTTTTTATTGTTTATGTACCACAGCTTCGCTCTCCCAGGTGAGGGGATGTTTTATTAGAAAACCCCGCGATTAGGCGGGGTCGTAGGCTTCCATGAGCTGGAAGCCGAGGTTGCGCAGGAATCCGACGCCGTAGCGGCTGTCGGGTTCGAGCTTGTCGATGAGTACGTGTGGGATGTCGTTTTCCATGCGTGCGGAAGCGATTCCCAGAGCGATGGCACCGACAGAGTCTGTGTCGCCGCCGATCAGTATGGCGCCGCGCAGCACGTCTGCGAGGGAGTGGTAGTTGCGCAGCAGGTAGAACACGGCGTGGACGGTGTGATGTGCGGGTTGGATCACGGGGTCCTTGCGCGGGCGAAGCAGGTCGGGTACGAACTCGGCAATGTCCTCTTCGAGGTAGCGACTGAGGAAGTGGTGCATGGTGTCAAAGTCGTCCTCGTGGTAGAGGGCGAAATGACTCATAAGCGCCACAGCCACAGATGCGAACTTGCCTTCTGGGGTGTTGTGCGTGACCGAGGCTTGCATTTCCGCGATCTCGACCACCTCTTCGGGGATGGGGAGGATGCCGATGGGGACCGCTCGCATGCATCCGCCGTTCTTTGCTGAGTCTGTGCGGATGTTTTCGAGGAAGTCGTCGGTGTCACGCACGTTTTCCAGGAATGCCTGGAAGCCGCGTGCGTAGCCTGCGCGTGGGTCGCGCTTGAACGCGTGAACGAAGCTGTCTGCGAATGAGCGGGGAGTGAGCACTCCAGGCGCGAGCAGTGTCTCGGTAACCGCGATGCTCATTTGGGCGTCGTCGGTGTAGCGGCCGGGCACGAGGTCTCGGTGCTCGGGGTTTTGGGCATATCCGGTCAGGCGGATGGCCTCGAGAATGACCTCGAGATGTTTGGAAGCGTCCACGTACTCAGTCGCAGCTGCGGCAGCGTCACCCACAGCGATCCAGAGAAGCATTTCGTCGTTTCTGTGTCTCATTGTCCCTCCTGGGACTTTGACGTTAGTATGCAGCGTTGCTGTTGTCAATTTGATTGGGTACTCTTGTCTACATATGAAAACAAGCGATTTTGATTACCATCTTCCGTCTGAGCGGATTGCGCAGTGTTCAGTTGAGCCGCGAGATCATTCAAAGCTCATGTTTTTGGATAAGCATTCAGGTGCTGTGGAGCATAAACAGTTTTTTGAGATTACCGATCATCTTGGAAAGGGGGATGTTTTGGTGATGAATGACACGAAAGTATTTCGTGCTCGTTTGCGAGGGAGGGTTGGTGAAAAAGAGATCGAGGTGTTCTTGCTTCGTGCTCGCGGGGAAAACGTCTGGGACGTGATGCTGCGACCAGGGAAGCTTGTTGATGTTGGTGGTGAGATTGTGGTGGGGGAGATGAAGGGGGAAGCGATTGAGAAAGCGGATGTTGTGCGCGTGCGGTTTGATCGCAGCGCAGAGGAGGTTGTTTTGTATGCAAACGAGGTGGGGGAGATTCCGATTCCGCCGTATGTGAGCGAGCAGCCGAGCGAGCTTGAGCAGTATCAGACGGTGTATGCGCAGGAGACTGGGTCGGTTGCAGCGCCAACGGCTGGGTTTCATTTTACTGACGAGCTTTTGGGGGAGATTCGGATGAAGGGAGTGGAGATCGTTTTTGTTACGCTTCATGTTGGAGTGGGGACGTTTCGTCCTGTGAAGACTGAGACGCTTGAGGAGCATGAGATGCACAGTGAGTTTGTGAGCGTGAGTGCTCAGGCGGCTGAGCGGATTGATTTGGCAAAACAGCAAGGTAGGCGGGTGATTGCGATTGGCACAACGACTGTACGCACCCTTGAAGGAGTAGCAAAAGAGTGGCTGACATTTCCTCACCATGGTGAAGAAATGTCAGCCACCGTTCTTCCTGGTACTGGTTTTGAAGGAGATGTGAATCTTTTCATCAAGCCAGGGTTTGAGTTTCAGGTTGTGGATGCGCTCATTACAAACTTTCATTTGCCAAAGTCGACCTTGCTTGCGCTTGTGAGCGCGCTTGCTGGGCGTGAGAATGTTTTGCGTGCGTACGGGGAGGCAATAAAAGAGAAGTATCGTTTCTACTCCTTTGGCGACGCGATGTTTATCAGGTAAACTAGGTCCATATGCGAAAAAGTTTTGAACGTTCACTTGAACAATATCGTGAAGTAGCACGGGAAATGGAAGAAGCAAAGAAACCTGATGCAGAGCCACTCGATATTGCTGCGATCGACCAAGAGCTCGAGTTTTTATTTGCTCGAGGTGCGAAAGCGAACAAGACAGAAGTTGATACGCAGAGTGCGATTTTTGAGACGCAGCGTTACAAGCAAGAGATCATGACTGCGCTCCGTGCCGAGCTTCGGCGAATTGATGCCCGTGAGAAGAAAGAAGTGGGTGATGGGCAAAGGTTTGTGCGCATGGAGGGTGAACAAATTGTTTGGGATCGGGGCAAAGGAGATTCTGTGAAAATGACGCTCGGAGAGCTCTTAACTGACGGTGAGTGGGGGATGGAATATGTTCTCGATGTAGAGAGTATTCCTCGGCAGATTCAAAAGCAGTACGCGGTTGGTGAGGCAAAGCGACAGCTCCTTTCGCTTTTGAATGAGCAGCTTGTGCTTGCTGAGACTGGCCGGTCTGATGTTGATCCTCTTCGAGCAAAGGCATTTGAAGGAAATTTGGATTTGGAACGAAAAAAGCCTGCGCCGGGATTTATTGCTGAGCGTGGGGTGGGGAATTTTTTAAAAAAGCTTTCTATTGACCTTGGAGTTGATATTGAAGTTGTTGATGCGACTGTTTACCATGATGTGGTGCAGAAAGTAGATTTCATGGTGAAGATTGGTTCTCAAAATCGAGGTGTTGATGTGGATACCAGTGAAAGTCAGTTTGTAGGATTTCAATTCACAACAGACACCCGATCACAGACTAGGTATGTAAAAAATAAGATGATTCGTAGGGCTAAAAATAAATACCTAGACTCAATGCCAGTTGATGATATTTTGCTTGTTGTGGTTCCGATGCAAAATGCAAAACAATCGTATGGCGCATGGAATGCTGGCGGTCAGATGCCTGGGGGACCAGATGCTTACTGGTCAAAAGAAGTTCGGGAGCTTGTGATGAGGCATGTTTTTGCTGGTGTTGATTCAGAAATTGATATTGATGATATTGTTGAGAAGCTACCAGCTCAGAGGAGAAAGAAAAAGAAGAGGAAGAAGAGGAAAACAACTTTGCCTGAAAAACGTGAAAATCCATTACAAGAACACATTGAAAAAAGACATGTGTTTGGGACACCAAATCAGCTTGTGCGTGCAGAGGTGTTGTATCAGTTGGCTAAGTGGGGTGGAGAAAAGGGGGTTGATCTTCAGAGTGAGTTCCAATTGAGGTTGAATAACGCAGAAGATAATCCTCCAAAACCGAATCAAATGCTTAGCATTTTAAATGAGCTTTTAACTGAACAAGGAATAAATTCTTTAGATCCTGAAGGAGGTGTGGCTTTTCCTCATGTGATAAGCAAAGCTTTAAAGAAGTTAGGTGCGCAGACAACCCCTGGGCGTAGGTGGGGGTACACCGCGACTGTGTTATTTCCACCCAGAAATCCTGAAGATAAAAAATTGTTTACGGGCGGAGGTGAGTAGTAAGAAAGAGAGCTTTGGCTCTCTTTTTGGTTTGACTGCTGAGGGGTGGTTTGATACAACAAAAAAGACTTATGCTCAGGGAGAGAACATGACAGAGGAAGAGAGGGAAAAAGAGATTCGGTTCGCTAGAGGGTGCCTTAGGCGGATGAAACGACTCATTACGAGGGGGCCGCAACCACCAGAGCCAACCAAACGCCCGACAGGCTGGGTATCAAAGAATGATTATGCTCCAGCAAACTATAACGCGATTGAACCCATTAAGGATGAGTTTGCAATCGCACACTGGTGTCTTCTGGAGATTTTGTTCACTCTCAATATGAGTTTTGAAGAACTTTTTCCTGAGGAGAAACCTCTTCTTGATCTGGTTTTTGACTGGTTCGAGGTCAGGCGTCGAGCACGCAGCGCTTGATGACACAAGGGTCCACACGGGCCTTTTTCAATTGTTTGACAGAGGCTGGTGAGTCTGGTAAAGAGCTGTTGACTCTTAACGCTCAGAGGTGAGCATGGACAATCGTGAGGGGTTGGTTGCTGAAGCAAGACGGTTGCTGGATGAGTTGGGGATGCTGGTGATGTGGTATGAGAGAGGGGATCCTGAATCGGATTCTGATGATGGCACACCTGACATCGTGGACTGCGAACGATTCGAGCGGTGGATGAGGCGTCTGCGTGAGGTGCTTGAGCAGATCGGTGCACCGTTCGAGGAACTCTTCCCGTCCGAGACCACACCTGATGGGTTCCAAAGGGTGTGGAGCGAGTTGTGCGGCAAGCACTAGAGCAATAACTCAACGTGAGGACCTGTGATGGGTCCTTTTTCAATTGGTTGACAGAGGTTGGTGAGCCTGGTAAAGAGTTGTTGACTCTTAACGCTCAGAGGTGAGCCATGGCTACGCAAGAGCAGATGATCAAGAAGGCTCAGGGGCTTCTGCGGAATCTGATGATGGATGTTGGGTTCTGCGAGAGTGATCCGCTCTGGCATTCTGGGGACGACTACGTTCCGTCCGGGGTGACCACTGATCCGACTGAGGCTCAGAAGGAGCGGTTCCCCAAGAATCTGGCTGAGGTGCGCAGGCTCCTTGAGCAGATCGATGGGGACTTCAACGAGCTGTTTCCGATCACAACGCATCCAGACGAGTTGGAGCGGCGATGGCATCAGCTCGCTAGCTAGCACGCAAGGACCTGCGAAGGTCCTTTTTCGATCCCGACGTTTTCAGTCGGGATGAATTGAAAAACCTAGTCCTGGTGGACTAGGTTGCGTCGCTGGCCTCGTTGGCAGCGTTGTGGAGGAAGACGCCGTCGTCACCCCACAGTCCGAACGCCAGGCGGCCGGCGACCTTGGCGAAGATTGGGCTGTGGAACCCACCAGCGTGCTTGGTGATGTAGGCGACCACGAAGAGGTCCATGGTGGCTCCGTGATGCTGATAGGCGCCATGCTCTCCGGCGAAGCGCAGGTCCATGCAGTGGAACTCGCAGAAGCGCACGATGTCGAAGAAGAGCACGGGGTTGAGTTCCATGTCCTTGCGCTTGACCTCGACGATTGCCTTTGCTTTGCGCAGGGCTTCCACCATCTTTTCGTAGTTGAGACGTTCGTGCGGGAAGAGTGCGTTCTGGACATGCGAGTTCACGTCGATGTCTTTTCCGTACGCATGAGCTTCGATCTTGATGATCTTGGGTGCCATCTTGGCCTCTTTGGCATGGGGGAGAGGTATTTAAGAGGAAAAATACTTCTTTGTCAAGTATTCGAAAACCCACCAAGTGGTGGGTCTAGTCGTTGTCTTCCTCGGTGGGAGGAGGACGGTTGGCGCGCTTGGCCGCGGCTGTCTTGGCGCCTAGGTAACGGCTGAAGCTGTAGGCCAGGCGCACGATCACCCCGCCGATGACGCCTCCTCCTCCGGCTGCAGCCATCATGTAGGTCTGTTGGGGCTCGCCCGCGTTGTAGAAGAAGGGTGACATGATCATCAGACCGAGACTGGCGATGATGATCGCATCGATGATGTCGAAGCCGATACTGCTATCTCGGAAGAAGAACAGGATCAGGCAGAGAGTTCCGGCTACGCTCACGAACGCAACCGGCATGTACGTGGGGTCCTCGGCTGCCTTCTCGACAGCCTGTGTCATGTCTGAGCACCCCATCAGGGTCAGGGGCACCACGGCGATCAGGAGAAGGAGAGTCAGTGTGCGGCCCATGGCCACCTCCTTGCTTGGGTTTCCAAGAGGCGCACGTTGCCACAGAAAAGAGAGAGAGTCAAATGCTGTGGTTTGGATATTGACTAAATTAACAGAATTGTTTATACTCGCGCACGTAAATCAAACAAGCGGAATGTGGGACCAATCCCACGTGACCTCTTTTGATCTATTTCCTCACACAGCGCCTGCGCCGTTGTGAAAAAGCCTCGAAATAGCGCTGCTATTCCTACGTTTTTTCACTTAGGCTCGCCAGCTGCGAGAGAAAATATTATCAAAAGGCCACGAGGTATTAGTCCCTTATGATTTGGGGCCTCCCATGCAAATGGGCCCAAACGTACCGTTGAAGTTAAAAGGACACAATATGCCAAAACTACCTACGTTGGTGGAGATGCTCCAGTCTGGAATGCATTTCGGCCACAAGACGTCTCGTTGGCATCCTAAGATGGAAAAGTTCCTCTTTGGATCTCGATCAGGGACACACATTATTAACCTTGAGGAAACGCTTCCAATGCTGGAGGACGCCCTTGAGTATGCTAAGGGCATTGCCGCTCGCGGTGGTGTTATTTTGTTTGTTGGAACAAAGATGCAAGCAAAGGGTCCTGTGCGCAAGTACTCTGAGGCATGTGGTATGCCGCATGTGACTGAGCGATGGCTTGGTGGAACACTCACCAACTTCCGTCAGATTCAGAACTCGCTTCGCCGACTCAAGATGCTTAAGGATCAGCGCGACAAGGGTGAGCTTAAAAAGTACACCAAGAAAGAGCAGCTCATGCTCACGCGTGAGATTGAAGATAAGGAAGAGAAGATTGGTGGAATCCAAAACATCACTCGTGTGCCAGAGGCTATCTTCGTTGTTGATGTGAAGACTGAGAAGACAGCGATCGCTGAGGCAAACACTATTGATACCAAGGTGATTGCCATGTGTGATTCAAACGTGAATCCGAACAAGGTGACCAAGGTGATTCCTGCTAATGATGACGCTGTAAAGTCAATCGAGCTTGTGTGTAAGCTCATGGCTGATGCCATCAAAGAAGGGAAAGCGAATGCTGCGCAAATGGCTTCAAAGAATGCACAGAAGAAGATTGTGAAGAAGCCAGCTCCAAAAAAAGATAACAAGTAAACATTTAAAAGTTCATTTTTATGGCCATTGATGCGAAAACTGTTGCTGAGCTCCGAAAGCAAACTGGAGCCGGCATGATGGATGCAAAAAAGGCCCTCGAGGAAACTGGAGGAGACCTTGAGAAAGCTGCTCAGGTGCTGCGTGAGAAAGGAGTGGCAAAGGCTGCTAAAAAGTCAGAGCGCGCAACCAACGAAGGGCGTGTGCATGCGTACCTTCACTCAACTGGAAAACTTGGTGCGATGGTAGAGGTGCTTTGCGAGACAGACTTTGTTGCTCGCAATGAGAATTTTATTGAGTTCTGCAATGATATTGCTATGCATGTGAGCGCAACAGATCCTGAGTATCTCAATCGTGAGGAAGTTCCTGCAGAGCGTGTTGAGGAAGAAACTGGAATGTTCCGCAAGGAAATGGAAGCGCAGGGAAAGCCTGCGGATGTGATTGAGAAGATCATCGAAGGAAAGATGAATAAGTGGTACTCAGAGATTGTTCTTCTTGAACAGCCGTTCATCAAAGATGAGGATGTCACGATTCAGGAGTACATTACTTCTCAGATTGCTTCGATCGGAGAGAATATGCAGCTTAAGCGCTTTGCTCGGTTCTCAATTTAGACAAAGAAAACACTTGGCTTCGACCGGGTGTTTTTTTGATTCTTCTTTCGCCTTTTAATTGGTTTTGCTTTCGCTCGAAACTTTTCTGCGGGGGCTTGGGGCGGCCACGAGGTGTTGTGAGAAAAATAACGAGGCGGAGCCGGGCCGTCTCACAGAATAGACGACCACCACCTCGTGATTTTTCTCACAACACCTCGAACGGCCGTTTGGCGTCCTGAGCCACTGGGAGGGGTGGTGGGGCTGCGACCTGTCAGGCCATCGAGGCCTTCAGGTCGCCATCTCCATGGGGGGGTGTGCTTGGGGTTGCGGTTGTGGTTGGGGGTGGGGTTTGTGTTGTGGTGTGTGGATCGATTTTGTGTAGAGCATATAGAGTAGAAATGGTAAACTGGAGGCTAGAAAAACTAATGCTTGTCTTGATATGCTTAGAGTTGCTATTAATGGATTTGGCCGTATTGGTCGAACCACATTGCGTGCGGGTTTTGCGCGTAAAAATCTTCATTTTGTTGCGATTAATGATCTTGCTGATCCAGAGCAGCTTGCGTATTTACTTAAGTACGACTCTGTGTTTCGGACTTGGGATAAGGAAGTGAGGGCAGGGAAGGATTACATCATGATTGGGAAAAAGAAAATTCCTGTTTATGCAGAGCGAGATCCAGCTAATTTACCTTGGGACAAACATGATGTTGATGTAGTGATTGAGAGCACTGGATTTTTCAAAGACAAGAAGGGGGCGAGTAAACATTTGAAGGCTGGTGCAAAGAAGGTTGTGATCAGTGCGCCATCAGGTGATGCTCCAACGTTTTTGATGGGAGTGAATCATAAGACCTGCAAGGCAAACCAAAAGATTGTAAGCAATGCATCGTGCACAACAAATTCGGTTGCACCTGTGGCGCAGATAATTAAAGAAGGGTTTGGGATCAAGAAGGCCATGCTTACAACGATCCACTCAGTGACTGGGCAGCAGAGTATTGTTGATGGTCTTTCAAAGAAAGATTATCGTCGAGGGCGCAGTGCGCTTATCAATATGATTCCAACAAGCACTGGAGCCGCTAAGGCAACAACCAAGGTTGTGCCAGCACTTCGAAATAAGTTTGATGGTATTGCGGTGCGTGTTCCATCGATTGATGTGTCGCTCACTGACTTCACGTTTGTTACCAAAAAGAAAACGAGCGTGAAGGAGATAAATAAGCTTTTCAAAAAGAGCGCGCGGCTTGCAAGGTGGCGGGGAATTCTTGGTGTGACGGATGAGCCGCTTGTGTCAACAGATTTTATTGGCACGCCGCATGGATCCGTTGTTGATCTTCAGATGACACGTGTTGTTGATGGTGATCTTGTGAAGGTGCTTGCTTGGTATGACAATGAGTGGGGGTATACGCAGCGCATGCTTGATATGGCTGAACATGTGGGCTCGCTCTAGAGTATGTGGTGGGTGTTTGAGCTGATTACCTTTTTTTATCTTATTGCTATAGGTGCATTTCTCATTGAGATTGGAACTGGTTGGAAGACCTTGCCTGCCGGCAGGCAGGAGTTTAACAAGCAAACAGGAGTGCTCGTGATTGCGGGCATTCTTGCTGTCGGTTGGGTTGTGATTTTTTATGGGAGTTTTATTGAGCCAAGGACTTTGATTGTGAATGAGCAAGAGATTGAGATTGCCGCTCAATCAGATCAAGTGTTAAGAGCTGTGGTGGTTTCAGATGTTCATGTGGGTCCGTATCGAACAGGGCAGTGGGTCAAAGAGCTTGTTGATGTGGTTATGGCTCAAGATCCGGAGATCATCTTTTTGCCTGGTGATTTCATTTTTTCACACCCCGATCAGGTTGAGATGCTTGATGGGCTTGCTCGTCTGAATGCGCGACATGGTGTGTACGCTGTAACAGGGAATCACGACTATGAGGGAGATGGGGTTGGGTATGTTGTGGCATCGCTTGAGAGGTTTGGGATAGAGGTGCTTGAGAATGAGGTTGATCGGATCAAGGTGAATGACGCGGAGGTGGTTATTGCTGGAGTGTCTGATCTTTGGTACGACGGGAACACGCATAGCACGCTTGCAGATGTGGATGAAGATGAGGTTGTGATTCTGCTTTCGCATAATCCCGATGCTGTGCTTCTTTCCAACGCAGATAGAGCTGACCTTGTAATTTCTGGGCATACACATGGTGGGCAGATTCGATTGCCGTTTTTGGGTTCAGTTGCTCAGGTTCCAACCATGCTTGGGAATGATTATGACAAGGGACTTTTTACCTATGAAAATCAGCAGTTATTTATCAGTGCGGGTGCTGGGGAGACTGGGCCGCGGGCTCGACTCTTTAATCCACCAGAGATAAACGTTTTGAATATTTCGTTTTAGCTATGAAACTTCGCAGGGTTAGATCAGACATGAATCTTAAAGGCAAGCGCGTGCTTGTTCGTATTGATGCAAACGTTCCGCTTAAAAACGGACGGGTTGTCGATGGGTTGCATGGACGCATTGCGCGTAGTGCGGTTGGGCTCGATTGGTTTGTGCAGCGCGGTGCAAAAGTGATTGTTATGGCACATCTTGGAAGGCCTGGGGGAAGACGTGTGGCTGCATACTCACTCAAGCCTGTGGCAAAGCGATTGTCAGAACTTTTGCGCACTAAGGTGAGGCTTGCTCGAACTGTGATTGGTGAGGATGTAAAAAAGTCGGTTGCAAAGATGAAAGATGGTGAGGTGCTCTTGCTTGAGAACATGCGCTTTGATAGGCGAGAGGAAGCCAACGCTCCGTCTCTTGCCACAGCGCTTGGCTTGATTGCAGATATTTATGTGAATGATGCGTTCTCAGTTTCACATCGGGCACACACATCACTTGATGCGATTACCTCTGAGCTTCCTGCGTATGCAGGGCCGCTTCTTGCAAGTGAGGTAGCGACACTTAGTCGTCTTGATACGCATGTGAAACATCCGTTTGTGCTGGTTATGGGAGGGCTTAAGATGAATACGAAGCTCCCTGTGATAAAACGGTTTGCTAAAGAAGTGGATCATGTCCTGATCGGGGGAGCGCTTGCAGCAACATTTTTTGCAGCGCAGGGCATGGAGGTTGGAAAGTCTGTGTTTGATGATGCGGCTGTTGAGATTGCAGGCAAAGAGCTCAAGCAGATGCGGAATAAGTTTGTGCTTCCAGTTGATGTGGTTGTGGCAAGTAGCATGCGAAGGGATGCGCGTCATCGCGTTTGTCTTGTGAGTGAGATTACAAAGAAGGACAGAATTGTAGATATTGGACCTGAGACCATAAAGCGTTATCAAGAAGTGATTGGCCTTGCAAAAACAATCGTTTGGAATGGCCCGCTTGGGTACTGCGAGGTAGGTGCTTTTTGTGCGGGGACTCGGGAGGTGGCAATAGCGATTGCAGATCGAACTGGTAAGGCAATGACTATTGTGGGAGGAGGTGACACGGTTCCTGTTCTTGAGAGTTTAGGGGTTGCCGATAAATTTTCATTATTATCAACAGGTGGAGGAGCTATGCTCGACTTTTTAGGAGGAAAGCCACTTCCTGGTGTTGAAGCTTTGCGCACGTAATTTTTTTCTATGAATATTGAATCCATTCACGCACACGAGATCCTTGATTCACGCGGGAATCCAACTTTGAATGTGACCGTGCTTTTGAAAAACGGTATTACAGGGAGCGCATCTGTGCCAAGTGGAGCTTCAACTGGAATTCACGAAGCACTTGAGCTTCGAGATGGAAATCCAAAGCGGTATCACGGAAAGGGGGTGCTTAAGGCGATCAAGAATGTAAACACAAAGATTCGTGAGGAGCTTGTTGGTGTGAAAGTGACGCGGCAGCGAGAGATTGATGACATTATGATTTGTTTGGATGGAACAGAGAACAAATCAAAACTCGGAGCGAATGCGATTCTTGGTGTGTCGCTTGCTTGTGCGCACGCTGGAGCAAAGCTCAAAAAGAAGCCGTTATTTGAATATTTACGGCAGGTGTATGATTTGCCTTTTGATTCATATCGAATGCCTGTGCCAACCATGAATGTTCTAAATGGTGGAGCGCATGCTGGTTGGATTTTGGACTTTCAGGAATTTATGATTGTTCCAAAGCAGCGTAAGTTTCGTGAGCGAGTGCGATGCGGGGCTGAGATTTTTCATGAGCTTGGAGCGCTTATCAAAAAGATGGGGCATGTGACACTTAAGGGTGATGAAGGTGGGTATGCTGTGCCGCTGAAGAAAAATGAAGATGCGTTTAAGCTCATTATGAAAGCGATTAAGGCGACTGGATATGTACCTGGAAAGAACGTCTTTTTGGCAATGGATCCTGCTGTGAGTGAGGTGTATGACGCAAAGAGCAAGAAGTACAAGCTTCGTGTTGATAAGAAGAATCTTTCAAGTAAGCAGATGGTTGCGATGTGGGAGAAGTGGGTGAAGAAATATCCGATTATTTCGCTTGAAGATGGTTTGGATCAGGATGACTGGGAGGGTTGGACAGAGCTCACAAAGCGACTTGGAAAGAAAACAGTTCTGGTAGGAGATGACTTTTTTGTGACCAACACAGAGCGGCTTGAGAAGGGGATTGAGATGGGGGCTGCTAATGCGATTTTGATTAAAGTGAATCAGATTGGAACATTAACTGAGGCTGTTGATGCCATTATGCTTGCAAAGCAGTATGGGTATAAGATTTCTGTGTCTCATCGCTCTGGTGAGACATGCGACACCACGATCGCAGATTTGGCAGTTGCTGTGAATGCTGACTATATTAAGACTGGGTCGCTTTCGCGGTCAGAACGTCTTGCAAAATACAATCGATTAATTGAAATTGAGGAAGAGATTAGTTAAATATGGCTGAAGCTACGAATTTAGTTCCACAAGCGGACGGTGTGAAACAACCCACCGTTCTTGTGATTATTGATGGGTTTGGTGTTGCTCCGGCAAATGATGGGAATGCGATTTATCATGCAAAGACTCCAAACTTTGATCGTTTTGTGCGCTCGTATCCATCCATGACCATACGTGCTGCCGGAGAGGAGGTTGGTCTTTCTTGGGGTGAGATGGGGAATAGTGAGGTTGGACATTTGAGCATTGGTGCAGGAAGGGTGTATTACCAAACGCTTCCGCGGATCAATCGAGATATTGCTGGAGGTGATTTTTTTCAGAATCAATCATTCGCACATGCCATTGAGTATGCGAAGTATTACAAGAGCAAGCTGCATTTGATTGGTTTGGTGAGCAAAGGAGGCGTGCATTCAATTGATGAGCATTGCTTTAAGCTTCTTGAGCTTGCAAAGCAGCAGGGGGTGCAGGAAGTGATCGTGCATGCAATTTTGGATGGGCGCGATACGGTGTACAACGCTGGGATTGATTTTATAACTGAACTGCAAGCGAAGATTGCCGAGATTGGGATAGGAAAGATTGCCACACTTTCTGGACGTTACTTTGCCATGGATCGAGATAATCGTTGGGATCGAACTGGAAAGGCTTATAACGCGATGGTGCTTGGGCAGGGGGAAGTGGCCACGGATCCCCTGGAGGCGATCAAGGCTTCGTATCAAAAAGAGGTTTATGATGAGGAGTTTGTTCCGGTTGTGCTTACGGAAAATGATCAACCGGTTGGAGTGGTTCAGGATAATGATGCTGTGATCTTTTTTAACTTCCGTCCTGATCGGATGCGTCAGATTACAAAGGCGTTTGTGATGCCAGAGTTTGATGGGTTTGAGCGCAGGAAGCTTGAGAATGTTTTTCCTGTGACCATGACTGAGTATGAAGGCGGTTTGCCGGTTGAAGTGGCTTATCCTCCAGTTAAGATCAATCACTCGCTTGCCCAGGTTCTGTCAGAGGCTGGGAAGACACAGCTTCATATCGCAGAGACAGAAAAGTACGCTCACGTTACGTTTTTCTTGAATGGAACAACTGAGGACCCATTTCCAAATGAAGAGCGTGTGATCATTCCTTCTCCAAAGGTGGCGACGTATGATCAGGCTCCTGAGATGAGTGCAAAGCTTGTTGCTGATCGGGTGCTTAAGGAGCTTGGGGAGAATACCTACGATTTTATTGTGATGAACTTTGCAAATCCTGATATGGTTGGGCACACAGGAGATTTTGAGGCAACCAAGAAAGGGATTGAGACGGTTGATGAGTGTTTGGGCAAGATTAGTGAGGCGGTACTTTCTCGAAATGGGGTCATGATGATTACGGCAGATCATGGAAACTCAGAGGAGCTCAAGAATCTTCGCACGGGGGACATTAATAAGGAGCATGCAACGAATCCTGTGCCATTTGTGATTATTGGAAATCAGTATCAAGGGCAGCCATCGATTGCTGGTGAAGTACCAGAGGGAGATCTTTCTCTTCTCACACCCGTAGGAATGCTCGCAGACGTTGCTCCAACGGTTTTGAAAGTGATGGGTGTTGCTCAGCCGCCAGAGATGACGGGGGTGCCGCTTTTGTAGAAGGGAAGGAGGTTAGGGTTGTTTGCATAAAAAGTTTATCAGGCCTCTTACGTCATCCTGAGTGAAACGAAGGATTCCATGCTTAGAAAGAGAAAGATGCAATGAGCAGCTTCGAGGTGTTTCCTGAATGGGATCCTTCCCACTACCTTCGGCAGGGTCAGGATGACGAGGTGGGGTGGTGGTTTAAAAAAGCTTGGGAGAGAGAATATGTATGAATGCGAGACAAATAATAATCACTCTTACGAACCTTCAGAAGACTTGGAAGAATCCGGGTGCAATGGAGGTTGGGAGTCCTTATCAGAATTTGGTTGGGGTTATGCTCAGTGCTCGGACTCGGGATGAGCAGGTGCTTAAACTTTTACCAGGTTTTTTTCAATCATTTCCTACGCCAGTAAAGTTGTCTTGTGCGAGTGAAAAGCAGATTGAGGAGAAGATCAATACGATTGGGATGTTTCGGATGAAGGCTAAGAATCTTAAAAAGATGGCAGTAGATGTGGTGGAGAAGTTTGGTGGAGAGATTCCTGGAACCATGGATGAGCTTGTCTCGCTTGCTGGGGTGGGGAGGAAGACTGCGAGTGTGGTGCTGGTGGCCTCGTTTGGGAAGAGTGCGATTGCGGTTGATACACATGTGCATCGGGTAACGAATCGGCTGGGTTGGGTGAAGACGTCTTTGCCAGAGAAAACAGAGCAGGCCCTACTCAAGATTGTTCCTGAGAAGTGGATGCCAGTAGTGAATCGTGTGTTTGTGAAGCATGGCCGATATCTGTGTATCTCAAAGCCGCGATGTTGGGCGTGTCCGATTGCAGACAGTTGCGCGTTTAAACAAAAGAATCTTGAGACGCCAAAAGACTCGGATGAGATTTTAAAAGACATTGAAGAGCGAGAGGAAAGACTTGAGACTCTTCGAAAAAATGCTGTATGAAGTTAACACAAGACGAGAGGATCTCTCGATGGGTGTTTGAAACAACAAAGAAGTCGTGGTTGCTCCGGCATGCTGGAGTCTTTTTTGCTGATGATTTGATTTGGTTTTTAATTGGTGCGGTCTTGGTGGGTAGGTTGGTGAGAACGGGTTTTTTCGATGTATTTTGGGTGTTCCTGTTTCTTGTTCTGTTGTTTGGGTCATGGCTTGTAACGAGTTTGATTGCCCGTTTGGTAAGGCGTGAGCGACCGTATAAGCAACAGGGGTACGAGCCACTTATCAAGCCGTTTATTGAGACGAGCTCGTTTCCGTCATCGCATGCAACGTTTGCGTTTGCGATTTTTGTTTTCTCTTGTGTTGCTGTGCAACCCCCGTATTTTTGGTGGGTTTTGATTGGTTCGTTGCTTATTAGTTTCGGGCGCGTTATGGTTGGTGTGCATCGGTTATCAGAGATTGTTGTTGGTGCGATTATTGGAAGCGGTGTGGGATATTTGATTCATTTATTACTCTTAGGTCTTATTTCAAACTAATGTTATGAGCGAAGAGACAATCGTAGTTGTTTCCGGGGGGTTTGATCCGATTCATGTCGGACATATTCGTATGATTCAAGATGCAGCAAAGCTTGGAGACAGGCTTGTGGTTGTGATTAATAACGACAACTGGCTGAAGACAAAAAAGGGGCATGCATTTATGCCTGAGGAGCAGCGCAAGGAGATTATTGAAGCACTGGAAGGTGTGAATGAAGTTTTGCTTACTCGGCATGAGCCGGATTGTGAGGACATGAGCGTGTGTCACATGCTTGAGGATATCGAACCAGATATTTTTGCAAATGGAGGTGATCGGTTTGCAGACAATATTCCAGAAGCGATCCTTGCAAAAGAAAAGGGGATTGAGTGTGTGTTTAATGTTGGGCGAGGAGGAAAGGTTCAGTCTAGTTCTTGGCTCACTGCGGAGGACCGGGAGGATCGCGAGTGTTTCTGCGAGTCAGGGGAGAGGTATATTCATTGTCATGGGAAGTAAGTATGCTTAGAACAATATTTTTACTAGCAGGAATCATTGCGGTGGTTGGGCTTGTGATGGGTGGATCGTTTGTTTATGATGTGTTTTTGACAAGTCCAGAAGAAGGGGTCGGGGCAATGGAGATTGTGATCGAACCTGGGACCTCTGTGAAAGGAATTGCAGATCAGCTTCTTGAGCAAGAAATTATTTCAAGCAAGTTTTTCTTTGAGCTTTACGTAGCCATGTCTGATCAGCAGATGAGTTTGCAAGCCGGGTCGTTTAGTTTGGTTCCTGGTACGAGTTTGCGAGAGCTTGTGGTTGATTTGACGAGTGCGGAGGCATCGGAGTCTCAAGTCACAATTCCAGAAGGGTATACACTTGAGCAGATTCAGGAAGTTGTTGTTGAGGGGCTTGAGAATGTGACAGAAAAGGAGTGGGTAGATGTGACAGGGGAGAATGGGAAACTTCTGATGACATCAACGAAACTTCTTGATTCAATCCCAACAGGACAGAGTTTGGAAGGGTATTTGTTTCCTGACACGTATCGTTTCCGTACTGACGCTGATGCGCAGACGGTTGTGGATACAATGGTACTCACGCTTGAGCGGCGTTTGGCTGAGAATGAAATTGTTGTTCCAGAGGACGGAATTTTGGATAATGGCATGAGCATGCATGATTTGATTACGCTAGCATCTGTGGTTGAGCGTGAGGTTCAGTCAGTGGAAGATATGGCGGTTGTGGCTGGGATTTTTCTCAATCGTATGGATATTGGCATGGCACTTCAGGCTTGCTCTACAGTGAACTACATTACTGGAAAGAACGATCCTGCTGTGACACTTGAGGATAGTCAGATTGATTCTCCGTACAACACCTATCAGAATCTCGGTCTTCCTCCAGGGCCGATTGCGAATCCTGGAATGAATGCGATCATGGCCGTACTAGATCCACAGGACACGTCATACATGTATTTCCTTTCGACTGAGGAAGGGGAGACAGTGTACGCATCAACGTATGATGAGCATATTGCGAATAAGTATAAGTATTTGAAGTAGATCAAAAACCTCTGTCTTGCACAGGGGTTTTTTTGTTTGGAATAGAAAAGAGAGCCGTGGCAGGCTCTCCGTGTGTGCGAATGCGTGGGTTCGTTCAGAAGATCATGAGGCTTCCGACGAGGGTGACGGCAGCCAAGGCGACGAGGTGGCCGATGGCCCATGCACTCACGTCGTCTGCGTCAGGGTCGGCTTCGTCGTAGGTCTTTTCTGCGAAGAGGAAGAAGCCTTTTCCACGTCGAGTGAGCACAGTGTGGCTCGTGCATGCGCGACGGTAACTCCAGGTGACCATCGAAAGACCAATGAACAGGAATGGGATACCTACGAAGTAACCCACCATGTCCCTGCAGACCTGGATGATGTCGTCGCCCATGATCTTCCAGGCGATCATGGCCATGGTGAAGTGACCGACCTTGGTCTCGCCGAACTTCTGAGTCTCTTCGCTCAGGGCACCCAGAGCTTCGGAGACGCCTTCGCCAATCTCCCTGCCCATACCAGCGTACTCTCCGACCGTCTCCATGGTCTCGAGCTTCTCACCGGCTTCGAGCGCGGCGATTTGGCCCGGGGTGAGCTGATCGGCTGAGACTACGTAGGTCTTGTTTTCTTCGGCGGTCTGCGCCTGTGCTGGGGTGATGGTCCAGATCGTTACGATCACGATGATCAAGTGCAGGAAAGAGCGATGCATGGCAGGTCCCTTCTCCAGCTTTGCTGGTTAATCGCTCGTTTCTAACTTTGGAAGTTAGTTGATTTGTTGTGATCTGTCAATGGTTGAGGTGCGCATTGGGTTGACAAAACACTGCTTTTTGTTTATTTTGCGATCTCGGATGGGATTTTGGTTTGTGTGAAGAGTTGTGTGATTACGTGGGTAATTGCATAATTCTTCATGCAAACACTCAGGCAAGAGGTGCAACGTTGCAACACTCAGAAGAACCTCGGGTCAAGTGGCCCGATCCGTGGGAGCCGGTCTATGTTACTCGGCCCCTCACTCTCGCTCGCGGCGGACATAGGCCGCTCCAGATCAACGCGCTCAAGCTCATTGTCTTGTGCAATCATTGTCTGTACCTCGTTGCAGAGGACAAGCATGGACTTCGCACGGGGCAGGTACTCGCGCGCAACCTGGACCTGACACGACGTCGGGGAGGGAAGCAGGGCGAGCTCGAGACCGAGCAGTTCATTCGCTTCGAGAACCTCAACGCAGCGCGTCGCGGTGTGTCCAAGTACGATCCAGGTCAGGGTGTAGAGCAGGCTGATATCAATCGTTGGCTTGCAGACCTCGACTGGATGGTGAGGACGTCCTGGACGCTTCACAGGGCTGATCCTGATGAGCAGGCCCAGTACATTGCTCGCGCTGAGAATACAGCAGCAGCTCGCTCTCGTGTGCGCAATGAGGAAAAGGTTGAGGCTGCAGGGCGAACCTCTCAGGCAAGTTCACCCATCGACTCGATCGGTCGTCCAAATACAGGGCGTCTTCCACTCATCTGCTTTGCAGGGGAGAGGAAGCTTCACGATCGGATCCAGCAGATGCGTGGGATTGGTCGGCGCATGAGTTGGCGTGAGCTGGTGCTCATGCACTACATCGACCGTCTTCGTGAGATTTCCAAGCAGGTGCGGCGTGATGCTGAGCAGCGGTGGAAGTCCTCGCCCATTGCTGGGCCTAAGCGTAGGCCGAGTAGGCTTCTGCAGGAGGCCACGCGGATGCGGTGGGAAGCTGGTCAGCTGCGAAAGCTGATCGGTCGGCCGTTTGATCGCAACTTCCTCAATGTCGCCAGAGACTTGGAGGAGGCTGCGGATCAGATGCAGGCTGCCGCTGCGGCGCGTGACTCTTCTTTGATCGAACAGGTCAAAGCTACGCTTCGTAAGATCTTCCGCTCATCGCAGCTCCTGGTGTTCCATTGGGATCTCGAAGAGCTGCTGGTCTCGATCTCAACGCATCAAGTCTCAAAGCAGGGGCTCACACCTCAGCAGAGACGACTTTGGTACAACGAGGTCGAACGAATCCACAGGATGCTGAAGGGGAGAGAAAGTACCACCAACGAGCCGTGGGAAAAGGGGTACCGCCGCAAGGTGCTTCCGCGCGTGAACTCTGAGCTTCAGCTGGCCAAGGTGAACTTGGCTCAGAAGAATCTGAACCTCAAGCAGGCGTACGAACATCTCAAGGGGGCATGTGCTCCGCTCTAGAACATTGCTACGAACCGGGTCTTTGGACTCGGTTTTCTAATTCTTTTCCTTTCCTTGCTCCTTCCTTTAATTGGTTTCGTTTTCGCTCGAAACTTTTCTGCGGGGGCTTGGGGCGGCCACGAGGTGTTGTGAGAAAAATAACGAGGCGGAGCCGGGCCGTCTCACAGAATAGACGACCACCACCTCGTGATTTTTCTCACAACACCTCGAATGGCCGTTTGGCGTCCTGAGCCACTGGGAGGGGTGGTGGGGGCTGCGACCTGGCGGGGCGTCGAGCCCCTTAGGTTGCCTTTTCTGGGTGGGGAGTGTGATACAATGTGGCAGCTATGAAAGAGTTTATTCTCAAGGACGATTTTGACCTGTCAAAGGCAAATATTGACTATAAAAAGGAGTTAAACGCAGAGCAATTTGATGTTGTTTTGAATGCTGAAGGACCTTGTTTGGTTCTTGCTGGTGCTGGCTCTGGGAAGACGCGCACGATTACGTATCGTGTGGCGTTTTTGCTTGAGCGAGGTGTGGCAGCTGAGAATATTCTTTTGGTTACGTTTACAAATAAGGCAGCAAAGGAGATGCTCTCGCGGGTGGAGGCTTTGCTTGGGCGATATCCAACTGGGCTTTGGGGAGGGACATTTCACTCGATTGCAAACAGGCTCCTGAGGATTTATGCAGATCAAGTGGGGTACACATCTAACTTTACAATTTTAGACTCTGAGGATTCAAAGGCTCTTGTGAAGGTTTGTGTGAAGGAACTAAATGTTGATACAAGTGCTAGGAGATTTCCGTCTCCTGCAAAGCTCCATGGCATGATTAGTTATGCACGCAACTCTCGAAGGTCAATGCTTGATGTGATTGAGAGTCGGTATCCAAGTTTTATCGAACTTGCTCCTGTGATTGAGCGTATCGCAGAGCTCTATGATGCGCGAAAGCAAACGGCTGATGCAATGGATTTTGATGATTTGCTTTTAAAGCTCAGTGAGCTTCTCGCGCAGAAGCCTCAGATAAAGGAAAAGCTTGCGGAGCAGTTTGAGTATGTTCTTGTTGATGAGTATCAGGATACAAATGTGATTCAGGCTGAGATTATTCAGCAGCTCTCAGGGGTGCATCGGAATCTTTTGGTGGTAGGGGATGATGCACAGTCGATTTATTCGTTCCGAGCAGCAGAGATCAGGAATATTTTGGGGTTCCCGCAAACGCATAATGGAACGAAGACGTTTAAGCTCACAACAAATTACCGCTCGAGTCCTGAGATTTTGACGGTGGCAAATGCATCGATTGAACAAAACAGGGAGCAGTTCAAAAAGGAGCTTGTTGCCATGCGGTCGTCGCTTGATAGACCAAACTTGATTCCTGCTAGCAATCAACAGCAAGAAGCGCAGTACATTGCGCAAAGAATTCTTGAGCTTCGTGAAGAGGGGGTGCCGTTTACAGAAATTGCTGTGCTTTTTCGAGCGGCATTTCATTCCCAAGCACTTGAGTTTGAGCTTATGAAGCGTGATATTCCTTATGAGTATCGTGGTGGGCTTAAGTTTTTTGAGCGTGCGCATGTAAAAGATGTTGTGTCTCATTTGCGTATCAAGCTTAATCCAAAAGACGAGATTGCTTGGATGAGAATTTTGGGTCTACAAACAGGGATTGGTCTTGTAACTGCACAAAAGATTGCAAAGCAACTTCAGGTTTTTGGTTCGCTTGATGAGATTTTGCAGGCGGAGCTCAAGATTCCAAAGCGTGGGCAGGTAGGGTGGAGCTCGCTTCTTCGAACTCTTCGCAAGATGGCAGCAGAGGAACAACCAGCAGATTTGATTCGGAGTGTAACGGCTGGTGACTATCGAGATTATTTGGAGGCAGAGTACCCTGATTTTATGGATCGGCTTGAGGATCTTGAGCAGTTTTCACTGTTTGCAGAAGGGTATAAGAATTTGAAAACGTTTTTAGATGAAGTTTCTCTTTCAGCAGATTATGGGGCGGTCCGGGAGCAGGGAGCGGTTTATGAAGAAGAGAAGATGGTGCTCTCAACAATTCACCAAGCAAAGGGGCTTGAGTGGGATGCGGTTTTTGTGATTAATTTGGCAGAAGGAAAGTTTCCAAATGCTCGTGCACTTGAAGAAGATGGGGGGCTTGAGGAGGAGCGCAGGCTTTTTTATGTGGCAACAACCCGCGCGCGAAAACAGCTTCATTGCTCTTATCCGATTACAGGTGGGTATGATACGCTGATGATAAGTCAGCCATCTCTGTTTTTGCAGGAGCTTCCAGATGAGCTTTTTGAGCAGGTGCGATTGAAGCGCTCTGCGCCTGTGCGATCAGGTTGGGATAGTGATGAGCCTACGATTGTGCTTGATGAGATGGGGGAGCGTAAAGACGTTGATGTTAGTGGATTGAGTTTCCTTAGAGATATAAACGATTTGTAGTTGGTGGTTCGAGGTTCTGCGTGAGTATTTCACGAGGCGGAGCCGGGCCGTCGCGCAGTATAGACGACCACCACCTCGTGAAATACTCACGCAGAACCCCTCACCTTTAGTAGGTTTTATTTTTAGGTATGCAGTACGATCGGGTTCGGACAAGTAAACGTAAGATTAAGTGGTCCTCGGCTGTTGGGACTGGTGTGGTTGTGGTTGTTTTGTTTTTTGTGTTTGTGTTTGCTGTGGCTTGGTTTCGAACTCCAAAGGAAGAGGTGCAGAGCGAGTTCTTTGATTCGATTGCGCATGTGCTTACTCCGGATCCTATTTCTCAGGCGGTTATCAGTGGAATTGATGTGCATAGCAAGGAAGCTGACTTGCGTTGGGTGAATACTGGAGAGCTTCTTGGGGAGGCAGCGCGGGGGATCAAAGATGAGAAGTATTATTTGGATGCAAAACTTTCGCTTCCGGAAATTGATCGAGAGGTTCATTATTATCAGATGTGGCTTGTGCGAAAGTTGCCGTATGATTATTTCTCGGTAGGTGAGATGGTGACAAATGAAGATGAAGAGTTTGTGCTTGAGTGGGAGGCGCCAGATGATGAGGATTATTTTGATTACACTCAAATTGTAATCACGGTTAATTTATACGAAGGCACACCAGATCCTGGTGAGCATCTGGTGGAGGGGGAGTTTGGAGAGGATTAGGTTTGAATATAAGAAATTGAAAAGCGTCCGGCCACATGGGTCGGACGCATTTTTGTTTCACACCCTGGAAGCGTGAAGCTTGCACGGGATCATGGTCATCCCGGCCTCGAGAGCGCCGAAGTAGCGGTGTCTGCCGTTACCGAGGATCCTGTACGTCATCTGGTTGCCGGTGGGGCAGGAGACAACGTCGATGGGTTCCACGTAGCGATCGGATTCGAATGCGATCCGGTGCTTCTCGACCTTGCTGTTTGAGATCTTCTTGCGCTGCTTCGAGGAGACCTTGATCACCTCGAGAGCAAGCCAACGAATCTGTGCCATGACGAACTCCTTTAACGAGCTGTCATGGTGCACCTCCTTTCTTTGGGTGTGTCCTGCCGGGGCAGGCGTTCGTGCGTTCTCAGGTTTCTGAGAGGTGCAAGATATCAGTTTTTTAGGGGTTTGTCAATATAGGCGGATGTGATTTGCAACAAATACAATTATCAGAACACTCCACTCGGCGGAGCCGGGCCGTCACTCAAATATAGACGACCACCACCTCGTTGAGTGTTCTGATAATTGTATTTGTTGCTTACTTGGTTGTGGGAATGTTTTATACGAGGTGGTCGTAGTGGAAGCCGCTGGAGCGGGCTTTGAAGTTTACAGGTATGGTTGAGGCGCGTTTCCAGACACCTGAACCGTAACGAGTTTGTAGGGAGTCGAGCGCGCGAATAGCGGATCGCATTTTGCGATCTTTTTTGAACAACGATTGTTGTTTTGGTTCTTGACATAGATTGGATGCGGACAGTCCAATCAGTCTGACTGGTTCATTTGAGAAAAGTTTATTCATGATCCTCCAGGAGGCTTGGAAGAGGTGGAGTCCGTCGGTTACAGGTTCTTTGAATGCGTGTTGTTTGGCAGCGTTGGTGAAGTCTCCGAATCTGACAAAGGTTGTGATGCGTTTTGCTGCGAAGCCGTCGCGACGCATGCGCCATCCGACCTTGTCTGCAAGACCGAGCAGGTAGCGTTTGATTTCGAGTGTGTCGTGTGTATCGTGTGGAAGGGTGTAGGAGTGTCCGTAAGATTTTGGGGTGGTATCTGACATGCCGCGTAGACCTTTTTCGGTTGAGGAGATGATTGCGTTTGAAACATGTCCGTGTGCGGCTTCGTGGAGCCAGGTGCCGTAGCGTTTGAACTCGGCCTTGAGATCATCGAGCGGGAACTCGCGGAGTTGCTTAAATGTCTCGATCCCGAGCATGTTAAGTCTGTGTTTGATGCGTCCGCCGATGCCGCATAGGTCGTCGAGTTGGGATTGGTCGAGCAGGGTAAGCACATCCTCTGGGCGAGCAACAGTTAGGCCGTTTGGTTTTACTTTTTCTGAAGCGAGCTTGGCCAGAAGTTTGTTTGGTGCGATTCCGATTGAAGCTGTGATGTGCTTACCGCATTCTTCGCGCAAACGTTCTCGGATGGCTTGCGCCATAAATGTTGCTGCAAAATAGTCTTCAGCTTCTTCTGTGACATCAAGAAAGCTTTCATCAACACTAAAGATTTGAACACGAGGTGTGAACTCGTGGAAGATGCGGTTGAAGCGCTCTGTGATTTCGGCGTATTTGTGTGGGTCGCCTGGCCACAGAATAAGATGCGGGCAAATTTTCTTTGCTTCCCAGGTGGACATGGCTGTTTTAACACCCAGTGCTTTAGCTTCGATGGAGGCTGTTGTGATTACAGAGCGTTCTGGAATCTTAGATGTGTTTATGGGGGCGTCAGAATCTTCCCAGCTTTTGCTTGGGTGTTTGCCAATGATGCCGATGGGCTTGCCACGCAAAAAAGGATTTGCCTGCTGCTCAACAGAGGCAAAGTAGCTGTTCATGTCGATGTGGAGAATGATTCTTTCCACAGAATGAGTCTTGACGTAGTCGGGTGGTTAGATATTCTGGAAGTATCCTCCCACTAATTTATTTGAGCGCTGAGGTTTTATGCTTACAAAAGAAGATCTTAAAGAGATCAAGTCAGTGGTGCAGGATACTGTTCGTGTTGAGGTTGCAGGCATTCTCGAGGAGAATGTGTTACCTCAATTTGATGAAATGCATCGTAATTTTGCGCAGGTTGATCAGAGGTTCGCACAGATCGATCAGAGGTTCGCACAGATTGATCAGAGGTTTGACGATGTTTATCGAGAGCTTGGTCATATCCGCGCTAAGATGGTGACGCGAATGGATCTTGAGGATCGATTGGCAGACTTCAAGATTTCATTAAAGGGTTCTGTGTAGATTTAAAAACAGCTCTTAAGGGCTGTTTTTTGATTGAAAGATACAGAAGTGTCAGAGAGTTGCCTGCAGAAACTTTGTTTTTTGACGATTGTTTGGTGGCTTGAGATCCTGTTTCTTGAGGAGGTGAGAGAAATGAATACAAGAAAGTTTCGTCTGAGCAATGCTCGCCAGCTGGATGTTTATCAGATTGTTAGATTTCTAAATGAGCGAGGGCAAGATTTGCTTCAATCAGGTCCCATTGTTCCAAAGGACGAGCTTTGGCAAGGTCGTTGTTGGTTGGATTTGACTCGGGCGATTTTGATCAGGTCTCGTACAGATCAGAGGTTGGTTGCAACAGCAACGTTGCATATTCGTTATACCTGGCGCAGGGGGATTGGTACGATTGAGTACGTGTTGGTAGACGATGAGTTTCGTGGTAACGGTCTTGGAAGCGCACTTGTTGACGAGATTATTCGTCAGGCATGTGAGGATGTGAATCCTCGACTCGACAAGCTTGAGCTTGTAAGTGAGCCTGAGCATGTTGAAGCACGTCGTCTCTATCGTTCTCGGGGGTTTAAGCTTGTAGAAGGTTCTGACCGTCACTTCGAGCTTGAGCTTAGCTAAAATACCCGGACGCGCTGGGTGTTTTTCTGTTAACCATCTGCATAGAGTTCGACTAGGCGCCACTCAAGCGATTCTGGATCAAGTTTGAGTTTAAAGTAATTGCTTAGATCTGAGACTGAGAAGTAGAAGACGCGCTTGTGTCCTTCGCGTGCGGTGTGGACGAGGTTTACGGTTTCTATTTTATAATCCTTTTGGTTCCAACGGATAGCATGGGGCATGATGCGATTGTCACGAAAGGATGCAATAACATCAATTGGATCGTTGAGAACTTCATGCATAGATTTTTGCTCGATCAAGAACGCTTCGCATGACGCGTTTGGCTCGGCGTCTGGATGCACGGACACGGAGAGACCGGAGGCTTTTTGAAAGTTTTTGATCCCGTTTGTACGGCAAAAAGGATAGTGTGATGGCGCTGTAGCGCAATGTTGCGGTGGACATATGTTTCTGCGGAAGTTTAGGGCGGCCACGAGGTCGTAGTTTAAAAACTCACTGTAAATGTTTTTAAACCACGACCTCGAACAGCCGTTTGGCATCCCCACGCTTGGTTGGAGTGGTGGAGGATTTAGATTTGGGACCAAGGGTTAAGCCGCGAGTGAAGATTCAGATCTTGAGGTTTCTCACACCCAGGGAGAAACAACTTATCTGGCCCTAGACTCGTAGCCCAACCTCTGGTTCCAGGTTGAGAGTTTGAGGTGGGGATGGGATAAGATCAGGAAGCAGTGTCCGGTTTGGCCAGGGCGCCCGCGGGCGATGTGGCTTGCCTCCCGATCTTTCCTTGAGTACAATTTAAAAGCTGCCATTTGCATACGGGTTCGCCCCGTGTGCGTAACTAGGTAGTTTTGTGAAAAGCATCGTTATTGTCTTGCCGGACGGCGATGCTTTTTGTTTTGAACTGCGTGCGTGATCCCGTTCGCACTCAGTGCAAAGGATTGAACTACACAGGTTGGAATTTGCGAATGACAGCTCTGACAACTCCTTGGATGATGCAGTCTTGGACATAGATCGGATCCATGGTGCTGTTTGCTGGTTGAAGCCTGATGCGATTTCGTTCTCTATAGAATCGTTTCAGTGTGGCATAGGCATTGTCGAGTAGAGCAACCACCACAGAGCCGTTGGCAGGGGATGGGTTGCGCTCGATAACAACGTAGTCTCCATCAAGGATTCCATCTTCAATCATGGACCGTCCTTTTACGCGGAGTACGAATGAGTTTGCTCCATCGAGTATAAAGTCTGCTGGTACAGCCATGGTTTCGTTGTCTTCTACAGCCTCGATGGGTTCACCGGCTGTAATGACTCCAATGAATGGAAGCATGATAGATGAGCCGGTTGGCTTGTTGTCTTCGATAAGTTCGATTGAGCGCGCTTCTCCTTCGCCACCGGTATTGAGCACGCCTTTTTCTACGAGAGCTTGGACATGGCCATGCACGGTTGCTGTGGAGGATAGACCGAAGTGGTCTGCGATCTCGCGATACGACGGAGCGTAGCCAACTTCGTTTATGTGAGACCGGATGTGTTCGAGAATCTCGGTCTGTTTTTTTGTTAGGGGAGTGGGAGACATAGGGTTAATGTTCGTGTTTTGTTCGTATCTACAATGTAACCGAACAAAAACCGAACGTCAATCCTTCAGGTGTGGATAAGTTCATTCTTTTCTCCCTCCCTTTCCTCCATCGCCTTTTAATTGGTTTCGCCTTCGCTTGAACCTTGCTTGAACCTTGCTCGAACCTTGCTCGAACCTTGCTCGAACCTTGCTCGAATCTTTCTATGGGGGCTTGG
>CAZIDX010000005.1:0-8739 GCA_964538435.1 uncultured Gammaproteobacteria bacterium
ATTACAACACACTTTATGAGAGTGATAATTATGTGTGTTGGGATGAAATTTGTTAAAGGGTCAGGTCTATATATGAGACTGCCACCAAAAAGAAAAAACCTCAGTATCAAACTGAGATTTTTTCTTGGTGACCCCAGGGGGAATCCCGCCGTTGGCGGGAGTGCTGTCGTTCGCTCGGAATCGTCAGAGCAAGCTCTGCCGTTCTCTCACTCACTCCAGCATCGAACCGTGGGGGTTCTCATCCACCCTGAACCAATACAAAAACCGCTCAGCAAAAGCTGACCGGTTTTTGTGGTGACCCCAGGGGGAATCGAACCCCCGTTTCCAGGATGAAAACCTGGCGTCCTAACCACTAGACGATGGGGCCATTGTGGAAGGACGGGCGTAATAGTAGCAATTTTTGAGAAATGTGTCAATCTATAAATTCAAGCTCAATCCCCACAGGACAATGGTCTGAGCCCATGGTCTCTGGTCGAATGAAGGCGTCCGTCACGTTTTTCTCAAGAGACGAGCTTACAAAGAAATAATCAATGCGCCAGCCAATGTTTCTTGCACGGGATTGGGCAAAGTGTGACCACCAAGTGTAGGCACCCTCGAGATCCGGATTCTTTGCTCGAAATGTATCGATGAAGCCGGCAGCAATGATCTTGTCTGCTCCCTCACGCTCTTCTGGTGTGAAGCCAGCGTTGTTCTTATTGTCTTTTGGACGTGCAAGGTCGATCTCTTTGTGGGCGACATTGAAGTCTCCGCACATGACCACAGGTTTTGTCTTTTCGAGTTTCTTTACGTACCTCAGAAACGCTGGGTCCCACTTTTTGTGTCGATAGTCCTTGCGCTCCAGGCCTCGCTTTGCGTTTGGAGTGTACACGGTCACGAGGAAGCATCTCTCAAACTCCATTGTGAGCACACGTCCTTCTTTGAGCGCATCGCCAAACGCATCTTCAAGGTCACCATTTTTAATTCCTGGAAGTCCGTACGTAATCGAGAGAGGTTTGATCTTGGTGAAGATGGCTGTGCCGGCATAGCCTTTGCGCTCTGCGGAGTTCCAGATCTCTTCATACTCGGGGAGGTCGATCTCGGCCTGGCCTTGCATGGCTTTTGTTTCTTGCAGGCAAATGATATCTGGATTTTCTTTTTTGATATATGGAATGAACGCGTCTTTTCTGATGACAGCGCGGATCCCGTTAACGTTCCAGGAGATGATTTTGGTGGTCTTTTTCATAGATGATCTCATTTTACCATGCGTAGATAACTTAAGCTGGCCACCTTGACAATGACGGGTTATTTTCCTAGAATTGTGCCGTTCGTTAGCCTTTTCTTTGAGGAGCCCTCTTGTTCCCACAAAACACCAGACGTCTGTTCTTGCGCGAAATCACACGCGCTGATATCGATGCTATCCACTCCTTTACCTCAAACCGTGAGAACACCCAGCACCTCATCTGGGGGCCTGCAACGCGCAGGATGGTGCGTGCATTTGTGCGCCGCTGCGAGACTGAGCGTCGCCTGACTCCTCGCGCGCGCTGGAGCATTGCTCTTGTAGAGCGCGGCTCGCTCGAGCTGGTTGGCATCTGCTACATCGAGCTGGTGCATGGTGATCCTGGCACAGCCAAGATGGGGTGTCTGATTCGCAAGCAGGACTGGCGCAAGGGATATGCTGACGAAGTCACGGTTGAGCGCATTCGCTTTGTGTTCGAGGAGCTTGGCATGCATGAGCTCATTGCGACTTGCTCCCCTGAAAACGCTGGTTCGATTCGGAATCTGCAAAAGCATGGCCTTGCACTTCGCGGACTTCTACGCGACGCAGTTGCTCACAAAGGTCGCGCGCGCGATTCCTTGCTTTTCTCGCTCGACAACCCGGCCGTACGCGCCCGGGTCGAGTACGCAACACCCACAGCTGTCTGATGGGTGTTTTCAATTTATAGAAAAGCTGCTCACCTCGCGTAGGGAGCAGCTCTGTAGTTTTGCAGTGTCTTTTGAAGAGACGCTACGTCGAGAGGAGAGTCTGGCGCAGAGTCAACTCGATGGTCTGCCCCTGGAACGCAAGCAGGTTGATCCCCTTGCCTGTGTAGCAGACGTTGCCAGGGATCATGCCGGCAAGCTGCTCCTCATCAACAGTCATCTCGCGGAAGAGCTCTGGGCCGAAGCGGACGGTTCCGCAGACACCAAGCTCGTCGGGATCTTGAGAAGACTTGGCCATACCACCAGGTCATGGGACAAACTCGCCGCCCCAGGCTTCGACTGCATCTTCTGGCCTCACGTTGACACGAGCCGAGAGAATGCGGTGATCTTGAATCGAGTAATGAAGCGTGTAGAGATGATCCACTTTCTGTCTCCTTTATCTGACAGGATATATCCTTTGACGAGCCAACGTATCAGGCAATGTGCCTTTTGTCAATATTCAAGAAGGATTAGAAAAGAGCGCTTGCGTGCAGGCAGTTCAAAACATTACTTACATTGTTCTTCGATGCAGAAACCGGTACACTATGGTTAGTAAATTGCTTTACGTAGCACACTTATGTTTTCACAAACTCCGCACATGACGATTGAGAAGTGGTTCTTTCTCTTGCTCGCCGGTATTGTGCTGTACCTTTTTTGGACCGTGATTCAGCCGTTTGCGTTTGTGCTCCTCATTGCAGGAGTGTTTGCGGTTGTTCTGTCTCCTGTTGATCGACTCCTTCGCAAGTGGATCAAGCACCCGCGTGTGAGTGCGCTTATCCTGTCGGCCTGCGTGTTCCTGCTTGTGTTTGTACCGATCTCAATCCTGCTTCTGCTCATGGCGCGTCAGGCATCGGACCTCATTCAACTTGCCACAGCTGACACCTCTTGGCTTGACCAGCTCAACCCTGAAACGTCTCCGCTCTTTGCTACGCTTCCTGCGGTTGTGCAGGAACAGCTTTTGGCGCTTGATCTGGTGGGGATTGGAAAGTCTGCAGCGAGTTGGGCGTTTGATAATGTTGGAAGTCTTTTCTCTAGCACAACCAAGCTGCTGATTAACACGTTCATGTTCTTTATTGCCCTTTACTACCTTCTTGTTGAGCGAGACCGGCTGTATACTGAAGCCCTTGCCCTTTCACCTCTTCGCGACAGTATTGATGAGAAGCTTCTCAAACGCATCACTAACACGCTCCGTCAGGTTGTGTTTGGAGTGCTCCTTCTAGCAATCGTTCAGGGGCTCCTCGCTGGAATTGGAATGACCATCTTTGGCGTGCCTGGATCTATTATCTGGGGTGCTGTGACAATTATCGCTGCGCTTGTACCATTTGTTGGAACAGCGATCGTGCTAATCCCGGCTGTCCTCTATCTCCTGTTCTCAGGATCAACAGCGGCTGCGATTGGGCTCTTTATCTGGTCTGTGGTGTTTGTTGGGCTTGCTGATAACTTCATTGGTCCATACCTGATCCGAGGCACAACGCACATGCACGCGTTCCTGGTTTTGCTCTCGGTGCTTGGTGGACTTATGGCCTTTGGACCAATTGGAATCCTCATGGGGCCGACCGTGCTGGCGGCCATGCTTGCACTACTTGAGCTGTATAAATCAGGGATACTGACGACAGGGAAATACACGGAATAAAAAAGGAGCCGGCCAAGAGGTCGGCTTTTTTGTTTGAATTAGAAAAGGACCTGCCAAGGCAGATCCTGTCGTTCGTGTTTAGCTGGCCGGCTTGGCACCTGCGAAGGCGCCGCGTTTGAGCGTCTTGGTGGTGGGACCGTTTTTGGTCACCTCCTTGACCCAGGCCAGGTCTGTGGGAACGAGCGTGAACAGGGCCGCAGGGCTGGTCCTGCCAGTAGTCGAGCTTGTGCGGGTCTGCGTGAACTTCCTGGCTCACCTCGCGATCCATGGCGATCTCCATCTGCGACGGAGCGCCGATGCGACGCGGGGATGGGCTGGCAGCGCAACGCCTCATGGTAGATGTGCCGATCCTGCGGCCAGAGAGGTACCCCTTTCGCTTCACTCCACCGGTCTTACCACGAGCGATCCTTCCGGGCCGCGGTGGCGGAGGTGCGGGCTTGGGCTCGCGCGAGCGGAATACCGCGATGTCGATGGCCAGGCTGCGCTCGGATCCGAGGATCTGCTGCGCGACTCCGACTCCTTCTTCGGTCGGGCGGATCACGAACTGAGAGATCGTACCCTCGGCTGTGCGCCAGCCATCGCGCCAGAACAGCGCCACTGAATTCGGACCTGCCGAATTAGTGATGTAGTTCTGGGCGGGCCAGCGGAATCCGCACTCTGGGCACATGCGCTTGGCCTGGAACGGAACACCGTGCACTGGGCAGTTCTCGAGGTACTGCTCGAGCCTGGACTCTCCAGGAGCCTCGTAGCCGCCACAGACCATACCGCTTGCCACAGGCAGGCCAGAGACTGCGTTGAGCCCCTGGACGGACATGAGCACGGCCAGGTGGTGGGTGTCGTGGTTCATGCTCCGGAAGTCGAACCAGAGCTCGCGCTCTTCTTCTCCAGGACGCGGGACGCCAATGAAGAAGACTCCACGGTTTGGCGCGCCGAGATCGACCCAATCTGTCGGGCACGCATCCGCATAGTCAGCCGCATCGTAGACTGGCCATTGGTGAAGAGGTGCAAGACTCTTGCCTCCCCCTTTGCGTTTGAGAGGAAGGTGAATCTCGATACCGAGTCCACCTACCCGCATCAAGTGTCCTGATCTATGCACTCTTATGTGTCCAATCTGAGCAGGCTGTTCTGCCCTATCCGGGACGTTACCGTAAATCTCTTGAAATTGAAAGAGGAGTCCTCGAAAGGACTCCTCAGCTCGTACTCGTTGACCTGATCAGACGGTCTGGATGTTGCTGAACGCGCCACCCGGGGTCTCAGGTCGGGTCGGGCCACCGCTGACCACCTGGTCGGCCCACTCCTGGTTGACCGGGACGATGGTGAACATGGCCACCGGCTCGTGGTCCCAGTAGTCCAGATCGTGTGGGTCCGGGTGGATCTTCTGGTTGACCTCTCGTCCGCCAGCGACCTCCATGGTCTTGCGCGCGACCGGGGCGGCGCTGCGAGTGGCACCGCCACCCAGGAACAGAGGCTCGAGGGATTCGAGGTCTTCGTCGTCACCGGGATCCGTCAGGTACAGCGGCTCGAGATCGAGATCGTCGTCGGGGCCGGACATGGAGCTGCCGATCCCCTTGGTGTGACCACCGAAGGACTCGAGCTGGGGACCACCCAGGAAGCCGTCGCTGCTGCGCTAGGACGGGCGAGGCTTGGGTGCGGGCTTGGGGGCCATGGAGCGGAAGATCACGATGTCGATGGCGAGAGTCCGGCAGGCCTTGAGGATCTGCTGGGCCACACCCACACCGTCCTCGGTGGGCCGGATGGCGAACTGGTAGATCTTGCCGTCACCCTTGCGCCAGCCGTCGCGCCAGAACTCGTTGACCGAGCCCTGCCCGGCTGCGTTGGTGACGTAGTTCTGCTTGGGCCAGTTGAATCCGCACTCGGTGCAGAATCGGTCCGCACCCAGGGGCGTGCCATGGGCCGGGCAGTTCTTGTTGTACTGCTCGAGCACGGCCTTGCCAGGTGCGTGGTACTCGCCCGAGACCATCCCCTTGTCCGTGGGCAGGCCAGTGACGGCGTTGAGGCCCTGGACCAGGATGAGGACGGAGTACTCGTGGCTGAGGCGGTTGAGCGGGTGAAAGTTGAACCACAGCTCGCGATCACCTTCTGTGACTGTCTCACCGGCGACTTCACGCTCGGTCAGGGGCGGGACGCCGAAGAAGTAGACCTTGCGCTGGGGCGAGGTCAGCTCGAGCCACTCGGGCGGGACCTGCTCTGGGTAGAGCGAGGCGTCGTGTACGGGCCACGGGTGACCACCGACGAGGTTTTGACCGAGGCTGTTGCGGCGTAGTGGGAAGTTGACTTCGACAGTGTGACCATCGACGATCATTCGGTGGGTCATCTAGATCCTCCGTTGTCAAAAGCGGGGGCATCCCGCTCTGATGTGAGATGACGAGCCTAAAGCTTATCATTTCGCATCGAAGTGGGATTGAAATCCGTTCCCAGGGAGCAGCGAATGCGCGTTTGCATCACTGCTCCCCGGGTTGGATATAGAAAGAGGGAGGCCGGTAAAGGCACTCCCTCGTGTCGTTGTCGCCTAGGCGACACCCTCTAGGTGCCGTGAGGCGTCCTAGAACTGCTCACCGCGGCCGCGGCGACGCGGGGGGGGGTCGCGGCGCTCGGGCTTGGGCAGGCCGGACAGGCCGTGCAGGCTCGAGGCCAGACCCTCGTCGCGCGAGAGATGGGCGGCGCCGCCGGAGAGGCGGTCCCAGGGGATCTGCTCACCCAGGTTGCACAGGGACAGCAGCACGCCGGGCAGGCTCGCGGAGTCCTTGTTGGGCAGATCGATCACGTTGACAGCCCAGGCGACCAGGTTGTTCTGGGCGCGGACCACGTCGGAGGTGACCCCGATGCCGAGCTTGCGCAGCATGTCGTCGAAGTTGGTCGCACCGACAGCGGTCACGAGACCGGGCATCTTCAGGATCTTGAGCAGGCGCGCGGACTCGGCGCCCAGGACGCGGGAGGCATAGAGCCCCTGGTCCATGAACACGCCGTTGAGCGCCTCGATCATGCCCTCGGAGTCGTCGACGTAGGTGTCGGTGGCCAGGGTCGCCCCCATCAGTATGGCGGGGTCGAGCCCCTGCATAGCCATCATGGCGTTGCCGCCGGCCATGTTGGCCATCAGCCCACCGGTCATCATGGTCTGGAAGGCCTCGGCACGGAACGCGCGCAGGCGCTTCTGGTAGCCGATGAAGGCCGGCCACATGCTGTCGAGCGCGGCCAGGCACTCCTTCTTGTCGTCGGCGGTGACGTAGGCGGTGGCGCTCTGCTCCTCGGGGAGGAGGTCCGCGAAGATCGCAGCCACGTCGCTGCGGCGGTTGAGCTCGCGGCGCACCTGGATCAGGATCGGCGGGTTGGGCTTGCGCTGAGCGCGCGCCTCGTCGCGGATGGCCTTGACCAGGGTGTTGGGGAGAGCGAACAGGCCACCACGCTGAGCCACGGCCGCGCGGATGACGGCGGCGATGTTCTCGGGCTCGAACTCCGGGCGTCCGCCCAGCTTGAGGGCCCGCAGGAGGTCGTCGTCACCGGGGGCGGACAGCAGCATGATGTTCGCGGCCGGAGCCGTTCCGGCGGCCGGAGCCGCGCCGGGGGCGGCGGCGGTCGGGGCCGGGGCGGGATCCGCGGGGGCGGGCTTGGCGGCCTCGAGGGCCTGGTTGATCTTCTTGAGGCCCTGCTCGAGCTTGGCCTGCATCAGCTTGTCGGCGCTGGCGCCGAAGAGCTGGATCAGCAGGTCGAGGGTGACGGTGCCGTCGGTGAAGTACTCGACCAGCTCGTCGGGATCGCCCAGGTCGGCCAGCTTGGCGGCCAGCTCGGACGCGTCGAGCTTGGTGGTCTTGCACAGCGGGGCCGCGAGCGCACCGAAGGCGTCGGGCGCGGCCGGCGCGGCCGGCTCGGACAGCGGGAACTTGTCGATCAGCTTGGCGAAGGCGCCCTTGGAGATCACCCAGCCACCGTCCTTCTTGCACGCATCGATGGTTCGCAGCTCGTTGAGACGGTTCTGCAGGGTCTCCTCGTCGGTGATGCCGTCGGCTTCCATCTTCGAGATGCCGACCGGCTTGATACCGAGCTCGGAGAGCAGGGTCTTCAGATCTTCGTTCATGGTTCTTCTCCCTCGGGTTGCCCAGCTTGCGCTTAGGCGGGTTTGGCTTTGGCCCGGGAGAGGGCCATTGCGTTTGGTTTCGCTGCCATTGCCTGACAGTGCTCTTGAGCAGAAATTCTGCTGAAAAGCACTATCAGGAACGGCACTTTCTGTTAAACAAACAGGCCTGAAGTTAGCATTTTGATCTGATTTTGTCAAGGTTTGTTAGCTTTGTGCTTGTGGGGTAGTTATTGTTACTTGCACACTAACGTTAGCTCTCCACTGTTTTTGTGTCAAGGGTATTTTGTTTGTTACGGACACATATTTGTAGTTAGTTTGGTTTAAGCTGCAAAACTGGCTTTTTATTGCAGTGGAAACTCGTCAGTTCGTGTGAGTTTAAGGTGGGGATACTTCCCTCTTGCTGTGGCAAGCTTAGGTCGGCCCACACCATCTCTTTTCAAAACACACAGGTTTTGAGAAAGAGATGGTGTAAGGGCCGATTGGCGTCCTGTTTCCTTGGGTGGGATGGTGAATATCTCGACGTTTCGGCACATCGAGTGCCTCGCGTCGGCCTCTCCAGGCAGGATTTGGAAAAGAAAAACTCCATGGTGTTTGCGTTTACCATGGAGCCGCGTCGCGTACGAACTCGGAAATGTGCCTCGCGGGATGCGGGCATGCGGATGTGGAGGGGTTCCGAAGAGGAGAAGTCGTCCGAAGACGCACCTGAGCCCACACCCCGCGAGGCGATTCCGGTTCGATGAGCAGAATACGTGGTCCATGGAAACTTGTCAAGAGATTGGGTACAATGGGTGTGAACAACAATATCTATGACAAGTTTTCTTATTGTTTCACTCGTTTTCTTTGTGCTGTGGCTTGCGCTCATCTTTTTCTCTCATGAGACGCGCCGCGAGCAAATTATTATGAGTGTTGTAGGTGCTGTGATGGCACCGGGTATCATTGCTGTGGTTGCTGAGGATTATCGCAACATTGTTTCTGAGTATGCAGCCGCTGTTGGGATTGAAGATTTCATCTTTGCTTTCTCACTTTTTGGAATCGCTGCTGTTCTTTATCAAGCTGTGCTTGGGAAGCATCTTCA
>CAZIDX010000005.1:8839-31187 GCA_964538435.1 uncultured Gammaproteobacteria bacterium
TCGGCGGAGCCGGGCCGTCTCGCTATATAGACGACCACCACCTCGTGCTCAATCTGAAAAGCGTGTCTTAATTACGGTCTAGGCAAAAAATTTTGAAACCCAGGTTCGTGTGCCTGGGTTTTTGGTTTCTCCTTCGCATCTTCTCTCAAGGGAGTCTTGAGAGGAGGTTGAAAGGGCGAAGACGACGTACTCATCTTCGCCAGAGCCCTTCATGAGGGGCTCGGTCGTTTTGCTCATTGAAACGCTTCTCGCAGCGCTCAACGAACGGAGCAAAGAGCATGGAACGATGAATGGCTGTGTACTTACCGCACGACCGGCACCGGATGTAGAACCCGTCACCCACAAGCCCGAGCTCTTCGGGGTACTCCCCGAACTTGACGTCGCGTTCATTCACCTGGAGCTTGAGGAAGCACCAGGGGTTGGTGCAGTAGAACCACAGGTACCAGACAGGCAACTTACTCTGACCAAGGATTTCCATGGAGGACCTCCCGCAGGCGCTGGACGGCCAGGAAGTGGTCGAACGCGCAGTTGTCTCGGGTTAGCTCAGCGAGAGGGACCACGTGGACGCTCTTGGCATCGCTGGCAGCCTCACCGCTTTCGAGCACCTCGGCGCTCACTGGGGCGAAGAACACATGAGAGACGTCATGACCAGGCCGCGGGTCGCGACCGGCAGCGCTCAGCTCGATGAGGTAAGTCAGGCTCTGGGGGTCGAGGACGATTCCGACCTCTTCCTCGAGCTCACGCACAGCAGCGGCAGCAAGCTCTTCACCCTCTTCGACATGCCCGCCAGGGAAGGCCAGCATGCCCAGAAAGGGCTCCTTGGCGCGACGGATCATCAGGATCTGGTCATCAGCGACCAGCACGGCATCGACGGTGACGATGGGATTCATGTTTTCTCCTTTACCACTTGATGAAGATGGTCTTGCCACAGGACGGGCAGTCAACGTACTTACGCAGCTCTCCGGAGTCATTGCCGTAGTGGCAGACCCCGAAGCGGCCGGTCTTGACGTCGTCTGCTTCGTACTCGAACTTGGTCAAACACCGGCGACACCGATGCTTGCGCTTGCCTCGAGACAGGATCCGCATTTCCATGCTCCTTTGCTTGTAATGAACGTTTCTCTCTCCCCACGCTGTCATCATGCCAGTGGAATGAGTTTCTCTCCACGATTTTTCGTTTCTAGATTGACTTTTTTGATTGATTTTGCTAAATTTAGGTAAGATAAACTAAAATTGTTCTACGAAATTCGTCGTAGAACGTGAAATTAGCATGCTCGCACCTAATGAAAACAAAGAAATCAAAGAGGTTCTCACAGCCTTTGGATTTGGCCCAAAAGACCAAGAGGTCTATTTGGGACTGCTTTCGTTTGGACAAACTACTCTTACCCCCCTTGCGCGGAAGATGGGTCTGCCTGTGAGTACTGTGCAATCAGCAATGCAGCGGCTTGTGAAAAAAGGTGTGGTTGATGTTTCAAAGCGTAAGTCTCGCCAGGTGTTTGAGGCTGCAGACCCGAGTGTATTCAAAGATCTTCTCAAAGAGCAGGCCAAGGGCATTGGTGCGATCATTCCACTTTTGACCAAACTAAAAACAGACCCGCTTACCACGCCGAAACTAAAAGTGTTTCGAAACGAACGTGTGGCAGAGATCTTTAACGACTCCCTTGAGTGTAAGAGTGGGGTCGTGTATGAGATTGTGTCTGCAAAGGCGTTTCAGGATGTTATCGGTGAAAAATATCACTACTCTCGGCGGCGCGTGAAGGCTGGGGTGAATCTCAAGAGCCTTCGTGTGCGCGAGCATGAGATTAAGAAATACAGTAGCAAGACACATAGGCGTGAGCTGCGCGAAGCACGGTTTCTTCCTTCTGAACTTACGTTTGAAGCGAATGTTTCGTTCTGGGATGACACCGTGGCGTTTTTCTCAACAAAGCCTGAGGGTCTGCACTGGATGGTGACTAGCGCGTCTATTCGAGAAATGTTTGAGCAGATCTTCCATCTGCTTTGGTCAGTGTCTGGGAAAATGGAAACGCTCACAGAGGAAAACTCGCTGGATAATCACAGCAAAGCAAGGTAAAATAGATTCATCTTATGTCACAGATGCCACACATGGTTTCACAGCTTAGTGACGAATGGCTTTCGCACCACGAAGGCCAGCTTTCTGTTGATGTTATTGAGTCTGATCATGAGGTGATTGTGCGCTCTGCCATTGCCGGTGTGAGTGCAAAGGATTTGGAAATCACCCTGTCAGACGACACACTCACAGTCCGCGGCGAGCGCGCGCATACACATAGCGAATCGCATACGGATCAAGTGCATGTACAAGAGTGTCACTGGGGTGCGTTTTCGCGCTCAATCATCCTCCCCTGCTCAGTTGACCCAAACCGCGTTGAAGCGGGGCTCAAGCGAGGTATCTTGACGATAAAGATGAAAAAGGCTGATATGGAGAGGACTATTCCTATTCTCGAATCAGATGTATGACACAACTCCCCCACAGCCTCAAAGCAACTGTTGAGCAAATCAAAGAAAACCAGGTTGAACTTGCAACGGAAACTGGACATCGACTCATGTGGCCTAGGGAGCGATTGGCAGATGTAGAGATCGGCGAAACCGTAGAGCTCGTGGCACTAAGTAGTCACGATGTCGAATCTGAGCGAGCAGCTCTTGCAAAGCAGGTTCTCAATTACATGTTAAGTGGAGATGAAGGAGCGTTATGAATGAAGAACTAGAAGAAAAAAAAGCTAATCTCCTCTCGACATTGTCGGGAGGTTTTTGGAAACCAGCCAGGATTGCGCTTGGTGTGTTTGTTGTGGCAATGCTTCTTGCTATAGCTGGAACGTATACTTGGGCACAAACCTACAGCGGCCGTGTGCTGCCAAACACCTTTGTTGGCGAACTGGATCTTGGTGGCATGCATTCTTCGAGCGCGCAAACGGCTATTCAGGCGCGTGTGGATGAAATCCTTAATAGTGGTGTGCGCGTTGAACTTGATGGGATCATGAAGATTCTTCCGCTTGTCACACTGGTTGGAACAGATATGCAGGAAGATGCTGTGTTTGATGTTGACGGGCTTGTAGACGAACTTTTAGCTGCGCATGGAAACAATCCGCTGGACGATACGATTCGTGTGGTCACAGCACTTTTTAAGCCAACGCTTACAACCATTGAGGCAGAGATTCAGGATGAAACGATTACAGAGTCTGTTCGCGCCCTGTTCCCTGATGCGGAGACCCTTGCGGTTGAACCTGCTTTTGAAATTGTTTTTGTTGGCGAAGCTTGGGAGATCTCGACCCTGGAAGGAGTGCGTGGGTATGAGTTTGAAATTGATCCGCTACTTGCAACCCTGCAAAGCCAGCTTGAAACTTTAGACAACTCGGATCTTTTACTCAAGGTTTCAGATACTGACACAAAGGTCACAGATGTGCAGGCTAAAGCTCAAGAGTCCGCTGCTTTGGTTGCGCTTGGGAATGCACCGTATCTTGCTATGCGGTCGTGGGGAGACGAGCAAGAACCTCTTTCTTGGGAGCTGACGGCTGCTGTGCTATCGCAAATGCTCTCTCCTGGTGAGGAGGGCAAGCTTGCGCTTGATCGAGAGTTGTTTGATGAGTGGGTCATGATTATTCAAGACGAGGTTGATGTGGATGCTGTTAATGCTCGGTTGGAAACAGAAGATGGGCGAGTTACGTCTTTTGTTCAAAGCTCAAGCGGAGAGCATCTTGATACCGATGCGCTCTACACAGGTTTTACAGAGAGCTTGCAGACCGCCAGTGAACAACCAGAGATTGAGGTAGCAATGATCGCTGAAGAGCCAACCGTGACCATTGCAGATGTAAACGACCTTGGGATCACTGAAGTGCTTGGAACTGGAACATCCAGCTATCTTGGTAGTCCGTACAATAGACGCCTTAATATTCAAAACGGCGTTGATTTGCTCAACGGCCGTTTGATCGCTCCTGGTGAGACGTTTTCTTTGATTGATGCGCTCAGTCCATTTACGTACGCAAATGGATACTATCCCGAACTTGTGATTAAGGGTGACAAGATAGAACCTGAGATGGGTGGAGGTCTCTGTCAGATTGGAACCACAACGTTCCGCGCAACAATGAATAGCGGACTTGAGGTCACAGAGCGCAGGAACCACTCGCTTGTTGTTTATTACTACAATGATCCGACTAATGGCCTGCCAGGAACCGATGCAACGATTTATGAGCCAGCACCGGATTTCAAGTTTACAAACAATACGGATCATCACGTTCTGTTTCAAGCGGAAAACCTCACTGAAACTTATGAGCTTCGTTTTACCTTTTGGGGAACAAATGATGGGCGGCAGGGATCCTACACTGCGCCGGTTGTAGATAGGTGGATTGGTGTGGGAGAGGAGCAGCGCATTGAAAGCGAAGATCTTGAGCCGGGCGAAGAAGAGTGCCAAGAAGCTCATGTGGGAGCAGACGCACACTTTTACTACACAGTTGTAACTCCAGACGGAGAGACGCAGGAAACCCTTTTTGAATCTCACTACCGTCCGCTTGCTCGCATCTGTTTGGTTGGTGTTGATCCTGATGCAGAGGAGACAGAGGAAGGAGAGGAAGGAGAAGAAGCGCCTGAGAGTGAAGGGGAAGCCGTTGAAGAAGAAACTGTCGAAGAGGAAAGCTAGTTCTTATCCACAGAAGCGCGCTTGCCTACTGGGATCATATACACGTAAGATCGAAACAGGAAACAAAAAAACAGTGAACTGCAGGCAAGAAATTTCATACGAGGATAGATCGAGTCCGAAAACCTGATGTATCCACGCAGTGAAATCCCATGCTTGTCGTGCCTGCAGATCACTGTCTATTTGGCTCCTCATTCACAATGCGTGAGTAAGGATAACAAGGAAGTCTACACCCTTGCAAAATTTTTGTCAAGGGCTAACACCAAGGTAATGTTACACCATTTTGACAGCATTTTCAAGAGTGCTGTTTTTGCTTGGAAAAAGCCTCCTATTTTGTCAAATTTCATCAGAAAAGCACCGAAAAACAGGCGTGAAATGCCTGTTTTTGTTTGCCTTGAAAAAGGGGTGTTATTGCAGTTTTTCTACTGTTGACCTACCCATCCACGAGCTATCCAAAGCTTTTCCCCTATCTGTTCACTTGATCACCTTATCGATAAGGCCATATTTGAGCGCTTCACCCGCACTGAGGAAGTAATCTCGCTCAGTGTCTTGCTCGACTTTGCTCTTTTTCTTGCCTGTATGCTTGGCGAGAATGGAGTTTAGTTGATCCTTGATTTGCAAAATGCGCTCTGCGTGAATCTTAATGTCTGTTGCTTGTCCTGACACTCCACCGAGCACCTGGTGAATCATCACTTCTGAGTTTGGAAGGCAGAAACGCTTTTTCTCAGCCCCAGCAGCAAGGAGAACTGCCCCCATTGATGCTGCCATTCCAACGCAGGTTGTTGAAACATCTGGCTTTACGTATTGCATGACGTCATAGATAGCAAGACCAGCTGTTACTGAGCCTCCTGGAGAGTTGATGTAAAGACGAATGTCTTTTTTCTTGTCCTGACTCTCAAGAAAGAGCATTTGCGCGATAATGAGGTTTGCTACATTGTCATCGATTGCGGTTCCAAGGAAGATGATACGGTCTTTGAGCAGGCGTGAGTAAATATCGTACGCGCGCTCACCCATGTGTGTTTTCTCAACAACAGTTGGAATGAGAATAGAATCCTGTGGTGTTTCAAATTTTGATTGAATGTCATTCATATGTGTCTTTTTAATGCCCTCCTATGGTACTACGAATGCGCTTTGGTGACCACTTTCCAGCACCCGCCTTCATTACACATCAGTTTTGCGTTTTTGTACGAGAATCCGGCTGCTCGTTTGTGTCCTCCCCCACCAAACGCTTTGGCAATCGCCCCCACGTCGCGTGATTGCGAGCGCATGCTGACTTTTACATCGCCGCGAGCGGTTTCTCTGAGCACAAACAGAGTTGGTGCATCTGTAACAAGCGATAGGAAGTTTGAAAGACCATCGATTTCATCGTCTGTGACCTTGTTTTCCTCGATGTCTTTGCGCGTGAGACAGGTTGAGACATATCCGAGCTCTGGGTGCTGATAGAGGCGTTCGAGCGCTGCTCCCCATACGCGGAGCGCGTTGATGGATCTGTTTCGAAACATGGTGCGAATCACTTCTTGTACGCGCGCGCCATGCATAATGAGCTGGGAGGCTGATTCGAGCACTTTATGGTTTGTTGCTGCGTTTGAAAAAGCACCTGTGTCAAAACAGAGACCTGTAAGCATGCAAGTAGCTGCGTCGCGCGAAGGGATAATCTTGTTTTCCTCAAAGAATCGGTAGATCACCTCTGCGGTTGCTGGTGCGTCTGTGATCACCTGATTGACATGCCCGTAGCGCGAGTTGGTGTTGTGATGATCGATATTGACCACGGTTGGCTCTGATGGAATTTGATCTAGTAGCGATTGGACAAAACGTTCGTCTGAGCAGTCAAATACGACCACCAAATCAATTGACTCGTCGTGGAACACCCTTTCGTCTATTGTGGTGTGCTCTATGCGTGGGAGACGGCCATATTGTTCTGGAACCTGCTCTGCGACATACACAGGGATCTTGCGCCCATGTCTGAGCATGTAATCAGCCATAGCCAGCGCTGCTCCCAAGCTATCCCCATCGATCCGCTCATCTGAAACAAACACGGGATTTCGTGCTTTGATCAGAAGTTCGTGGATTTGTCTGTGAAAATAGGATTCCATGCGGTTTTCTCTAAGTAAGCCCTACACACTACCGAACAAAAAGGACTGGGTCAACCCCTCGGCTTTGAGCAGGTAGACATGCTATAATGCACCAGTATTATACGCCATTATGTACTTGACTAAGCTTGAACTTCAGGGGTTTAAAACCTTTGCTAAAAAGACGCAGCTGACCTTCTTGCCCCCGCGCAAAGATGCGTTCCCTATTACGTCTATTGTCGGCCCAAATGGGTCTGGAAAATCTAATCTTGCTGATGCTATCCGATGGGTGCTTGGCGAGCAGAGCTTAAAGCTCCTTCGTGGAAAAAAATCGGAGGATGTTATTTTTTCTGGTTCAAATGGGCGTTCTCGATCTGGAATGGCTGAGGTGAGCATGACCTTTAACAACGAGAAGGGTCTCATGCCAATTGATTACACTGAGGTTGTGATTACGCGGCGGCTGTATCGAGATGGGAGCTCTGAGTATCTTTTGAATGAGTCTAAGGTGCGCCTTGCTGATATCCACCTTTTGCTTGCGCAGGCTAATGTTGGACAACGGTCATACAGTGTGATTGGGCAAGGCATGATTGATCACATTCTGGTTTCCACACCTGAGGAGCGCAAAGCTTTTTTCGATGACGCTACTGGTGTGAGGCAGTTTCAGATCAAGAGGCATGAGTCTGTGCTTAAGCTAAAGCGCACGCTGGCCAACCTTGCTGATGTTGAGATGCTTCTTCGCGAGATTGAGCCTCGGCTTCGCTCGCTTAAGAGGCAGGCAAATAGACTTGAGAAGCGTGGGGAGGTTGAGACAAAGCTACACTTTCTTGAGATGAACTACTATGGCTCGCAGTGGTGGCAGCTCGTAGACAAGCTGACAGTGGTGAAACGTGACTTTGATCAGGCAACAGAGAAGATTCGCACAGAACGAACCGAGCTAAAAGAGCTTGAGGTTCAAGTTGAGAAAATTGAAAAGACAGATGTCAAAGACGATGACAGCGGACTGCAGACCTTGCAGCAAACCTACCGGGAAACACAACGCAAACGAGATGCGCTGCGAAGCGAGCAGTTTAAGATCGAAAAAGAGATTGAGCTCACAAAGGTGCGGGCGCAATCGAACTGGGCGCCGCTGCCTCTTGTGAAGATCATGGATGAGATTGGGATGATTGTTGAGGGTCTCAAAGAAGCAAGGAGTCTTAAGGATCTCAAGGAGCTTGGGGCTGCTGTTGAATCGCTGCTGAAACGATCGAGTGAGCTTCGTAAAAAACTTCAGCGCCCGAATCCGGACGACATCAAGCCTGATCCAAAGCTTGTAAAGGCGCTTGAGAGCAAGAAAAAAGATGAGGCAAAGATTGCAAAGGAGCTTGGTGGGCTTGAGGAGCAGATTGATAACTATGCAAAAAAAGAAAAGACGGTTAGAACCGAACTGATTGAGACTCAGCGTGACCTGCGTGAGAAACAACGCCAGATTCACCTTCTTGAGAACCAACGTAATAGCACACAGATCGATCTTGCGCGCTACGAAGAGCGGCAGCAGAGCCTGATCCGAGAGATGGATGAGTTTATGAAAGAGCGAGCTGTGAATTTGAGGGTTGAGCGTGGGGAATACGAAGCAGGTAGCGATGATACTTATGCGGAGATTCAGCGGCTGCGCTACAAGCTTGAACTGATTGGTGGAATTGATCCTGAGACCATCAAGGAGTACGAGGAGACGCGTGAGCGGCATGACTTCTTGGCTGAGCAGGTTGATGATCTTAACAAGGCGCTTACATCGACTGAGAAGATCATTAAAGAACTGGATGAGCAGATCGAGAAGCAGTCGAAGAAGGCGTTTGCAAAGATCAATAAGGAATTTAAGCGCTACTTCCAAGTCTTGTTTGGGGGCGGCACCTGTGCGCTTGTGAAAGTTACGCGCGAGGAGACAAAGAAGGATGAAGAGGGTGAAGTCTCAGAAGGTGTGACACCAGAGCGAGCGTTTGCAGATACAGGTGAGGAGCAGCGCGACAAGGAAGATCACATTGCAGACAGACTCATGAAACATGACCAGCATGTGGTTGGTGTGGAGATCCAGGCAACGCCGCCTGGTAAGCGTATGAAGGCACTGAACCTCCTTTCTGGTGGAGAGCGAGCACTCACCTCGATTGCGCTTGTGAGCGCGATCATGGCTGTGAACCCATCTCCGTTTGTTGTACTCGATGAGGTAGATGCTGCGCTTGATGAGGCAAACACCATTCGGTTTGCATCGATCTTGCAAGAGCTCTCTGAGAACTCACAGTTCATTATTGTGACGCATAACCGCGCGACCATGGAAAAGGCAGATGTCTTGTATGGTGTGACCATGGGAGACGATGGGGTTTCGAACCTGCTCTCAGTGCATCTTGAGGATGTTGCAAACGGTGGGACAGCAAGGAGATAGTACGCTGAACAATAGAAAAGAGAAGTTTCAAAAAACTCACCATGGTGAGTTTTTTGAGTCATAAAAATGTCTGTTTTCTAAGAAATTTTGGATTGGTGGTTTCAAAATCACGTCTATGGTGAGAATTTTGAAACACTTTGTGAGATGAGCCATTAGCTGATTCAGAGACAAAACCTCGATTGTTTCGAGGGCTTATCGCTGTGGCGGTCCAGGCTTTCGTTTCCCGGACCGCCGCGTTGCGTTGTCGCCTGCCCACCGGCAGGTAGGTGCAGAGACTACTTCTTGTCCACCAGGTCGATGGTCATGACCCGGTTGCGCAGCTCAAGCTCGACACCGTCGGGACCCAGGGGGTACCAGACGAAGTCGGAGGGGTGAGTCTCCTGACCGGTGGCGTGTGCGACCTTGATCTGCTCGCCATCCTTGCTCAGGAGCAGCTTGCCGGTCATGCCGGGCCAGCCGTAGACCTCCTGCTCGGGCACACCCATGTCGACCACAGTGCTCGAGATGCACTCGGTGCAGTAGCCACGCACGTCGCGCTTGAAGATCGAGATCTCGATCTTGGTGGGCATGCGCAGGTTGTGCTGCTCAAGAAGCCAGGCCGCAGCCTGCTTTTCGGCGTCGTCACCCGTGAAGACGATGTCGATGCCGGAGTAGATGTTGTCACCGATCGGTTGACCCGAGATGCACGGATCGTTCGCGATCGAGCGGCGGCCAGTCTCGGGATCAGAGGTCGCCCAGTTGCGATGGACGGATCCGTCGTGCTCGTCGCACACGAAGTTCTCGGCCCCGGAGCTGATGATGTCGCCAGGAGCCATGCGATGCACGAACACGTGTCCGAGCACGAAGTTCCGCTCGTCATCGCAAGCTGCGTGACTGTTGTAGGCCTCGGAGCGGAGACAGAGCAACACAGCCACGATCTTGGTGTCTGCGAGCTCTTGCTCAGCCATCTCGAGAGCCTTCTGGACCTCTGCGACCCTTGCGCGCGCCTTGGCGAGCGCGTCGGTTTTGATCTCCACGTTTGTCATGCTTACTCCTGAAGCGTTGTGGGCGTCTTGCCTTGGTGTTCTGTCACCGATCTAGAATCGAGGGCCTCGATTCCACATCGCTGTGGCGGTCCCGGGATGTCGTAATCCTGGGACCGCCCGTAGCGCCCGTCTAGCCCTGCCCGGGCTCGGGCTCTTCGAACTCAGCGTCGATGACATCGTCTCGAGCAGGTTCAGCGTTGACGCCGCGAAGAATGCGTAGCATCTGCTCAGTACGGGTCTTGATCATGTTGGCCTCCTCCTCGGTGCGCACGACCATGATGAGCATGGCCTTGCCAGCAGCGGCGGTCATGCACACCAGTGCATCACCGATGTGAACGGACTTGGAGAAGATGCCTTGACCTCTCACGCCTGTGACATTGAGACAACCTGCACCGTCGCTCCACTTGATCCAGAGATCGTCGTTGGAGTAGACCTTCTTTCCGTAGCCTGTGTGCATGTGGTCCTTGAAGACGACCTGCTTGTGGGTCAGTCCCACGACCAGAACCCAGGCTGGGGCCGTGAGGCACTGGAGCTCGAGATCGAGGTCGAGCTGCTCCTGTGCCATTTCTCGCTTTGTCTCGGCGATCTCACGCAACCTCAGCCGGATCTCTTCGATTCGCTTGTTGTTCATCTCCCTCCCCTTACGTACTCCGAGCTTTGTGCTCGCGGCAGCAGCAAGGCGGGTTTCCCCGTCAGAGGACTCGAGTGGGTCGAATCCTTTGACGGAGGGCAGTGCCAGCTTGCGTGAGCTAGCACTGCCTGCGTTCGGCTAGTCCTTGTCGTAGGACAGCCAGTTGGGTTTGTTGGTCACTTCGCGGCAACCAATGCTCGGATTACGGACAGAGAAACTCGCCTGCTCTTGCAACCACCGGAGTGAGTTGGCATTCACGATCGTGATGATGACATCATGCCTCCCAACAACCACCTCGACTTTCTTGCCCAAGTGAATTGCCTTATCCTTGCCTCCAGCGATCTGGAAAACGAAGCCGTCTTGCGTGAACCTGACCCTGACAGCCGAGACACCTCGCTGGAGATGCACAGCGGCGTGGTCGCTGATGTCACTGATCTCGTGGATGGTGATCGATGAACCGGACCCGCTCGTGTTCGCATGCTTGCGGATCACGATCAGGACGTAGGCGATGACACACCGGTTCTTGACCAGGGTCGTGAGCTCGGTCTTAAGCTCGGCAAGATGTGCTTCGAGACGGTCGATCTCGGCTTCGTGCTCGGCGATGCGATCCTGGACGGTCTTGAGCCTGGGGTCTCTGGTGAGATCTAAGACCTGTGTGGCGTCACGGAGCCCCCGTACCGTGGAGTGCTGCTCGTTGAGATTGCTCCCACAGAGCACGATCTGCTTCACGAGCTGTTCAGGTCTGGGGATCAGCGAGATCCGATGCTCATGGAGCTGTCGATTGATCTCGGCGATCCTCTCTTTGAGGTGAGCACGCTCTTGCTTGAGCGACTCGGTCTGAATTTCACTCATCTCCCTCCCCTTACGTACTTCGAGCGTGAATGCTCGGCGCAGTAAGGCGGGTTTCCCCGTCTGGCACCTCGATTCTGAATCGAGAGTCCGGATGAGGATCCAAGCCGTGCGTTTGCTTGGAACCGTATTTGTCTCCGCCAGGTGTCTGGGATTAGCCTGGCGGGTTTTCTTGATGAAGTGCCTTAGCCCTCTTCAGGGTCCTCGACGTGGATCTCTTCTGGATCCTTGATGATGCCGAACGCTGCCACAAGTGCCTGGGCGAAGTCGTTCGCCTCGGTCTCGTCCTTGCAGACAGCGAAGATCACATCTCCGATCACGCGCACATTACCAAAGTGAAGCATCAGACGGTCGCCTGTGTCCTTCACAAGGAGCCTGACATGACCATTGACCCAGGCATACTCGACACCACAGACCACCTCTCCCTTGTCGGCGAAGGTCATGTGAGTCACTTTGACGATACTTCCATCGACCGGAAAGAAGACCACCATCCATGCAGGAGCGCTGAGCAGCTCGCGACGCTGATGAAGCTCCACGAGACGCTCTTGCGCGCCTTCGATCTGGGCCTGCTGGGACTGAATCTCCCTGGCGATCTCTGCCAGTTCTTCTTCCTTGCTCATGTTCCTCCTGTTGCTCACTGCAAGCTCTGTGCTCGATTCAGTGGCAGTGGGTTTCCCCGTCTGAGAATCAAAACATCATGCGTCACTTACCTTTTTGTCATTTTGACCGAGGAGTTCGTGATAACGAGCGGAGAAATCTCGCATGTTCGAGATCCCTCGACTGTCGCTCGGGATGACAAAGATGTGTTTTGATGCTCGGACGGAGATTCAAGCTTCGTTTGCTTGAATCCGTTCCACGTAAAAGCCTTTGGCTCACGTGGCAAGCCCACCGGATGACATTCTGGTTACCCGGTGGTGTTTTGTTTGCAGGAGCTGGTCCTGCGACTTGAGGAGGTTACTCGAACCTCTCCTTGAACTCCTGGATGAGCTCCTTGACCCGATGGTCGCCCAGATCTGGCCGGAAGTCCATCTTCGGAGACTCGTTGAGGCTCAGAGCCTGCGCGCCCGCGAGGAATTCGTGATGATCGATCTCGTGACCACTTGCGAGCTTCACGTTCACGTATCGGAATCCGGACACTTCTGCGCGAGCGACTCCCACGATCGGAGAAGAGAGCGTGATGCCGTTCTCGTCTGTGACCCAGAGCACAGCCTGTTTCCAGAACATGCGCTGAGAGCTGAACTCGATCCATGCCAGGGCGCGAGCGCGGTCTTCGAGGGTCTTGAACTCGAGCATGCCGACCTCCTAGATCGGGGCTTCAGGCATGGGCTTGGGCACCAGGAAGGGCCGACCTGCCTGCTTGTCCGGGATCTCATCGAGGATGCCGGCAACCAGCTCGTCGTGGTTGTGCTCGTTGCGGATCTGGCAGATGCACAGCACACCGACCTTGCCGGCGAACATCCCCTGGATCATGAGCACGTTGCCGCTGAAGAGGCGGCCCGAGTAGTCGTCGGCCACGATGTGGACCTTGCGATCCATCTGGACCGTGGCGAACTCGGGCAGTCCGTAGGGCTTGCGCAGTCGCGCACCCTTGACCAGGGGCACGATGGCGCTCTGGTGACCCGAGTGGGTCTTGAACACGACCAAGAGCTTGGGCTCCTTGAGGGTGTTGTCGATGACCCGAACTCGCTGGAGCAGTTGCTCACGCTCGATCTCGAGGTGGGGGTAGCGTTTGTTGTCACCCATGTTCCCTCCTTGGAACGCTCGGGGTTCTCGGATTTCTCCGTCTGAGAGCTCGATGTGTATCGAGAGCTCGGATGGAGATCTGAGTGCGTTTTACTCAGATCCGTACCACCGGATGACATTCTGGTTGCCCGGTGGGGAGTGTGGGTCAGGATCAGGTGCTGGCCTGCTTGGGGAGCAGGGGCAGGTGCACGATCCCGGTCACCTCGTGGTGGGTGACCTTGGAGAACTGTTTTTCGATGAACTCGGCGTTGTCTGGGTTGTGGATCCTGGCGATTGCCACGGAACCGATTCCACCAGAGAAGAAGCCGAACATGATGGCTGCGTTTCCGTTGCGGAGCAGCACATGCTGGTGGTCCACGATGATGTGGACGCTGTGGCCGTCGTAGATGACCGAGAAGGTCGGGAAGCTGGCGAACTTGTACTGGCGCGCGCCCATGACGAGCGGCACGACCTTGCTCATACCTCCGTTGGTGACAGAGGCGTAGACGAGCAGGTAGCCGTCTGGGATCAGTCTGTCAATGTTGCGGATGCGCTCGTTGAGCACCTGTCGCCTTGCATGAAGCTGGGCGCGTTCTTCGGAGCTGGGCATGTTCCCTCCTGGGAAGCAGGTAGATGGTTTACTGTCGGATTTCCCCGTCTTGGACCTCGATCAGGTCGAGAACCAGGACGGAAAAACAAATCGCGACACATGTTCTGTAAAACCCTCTGCGTTAGAGGAGAACACGTCTCGCGCGTTTCTGAGTGCTTTAAGGGGACTCGAGTACCCTTGGCGCTAGGCCATGTTTTCAATGTTCGTTACCCGCCAGGTCGTCGGCCTGTTGCGGGGTTGCTCGGCGCAGGGGCCGATTTGTAGCCGGTGGCTACTTGGATTCACTCCTCTCGATGATGTGTGACGAATCCAACAGACCAGCATCGATCTTGGACTCGATACGGTTGAGGGTGATCAGACACAGAATCACCATGATCACAACCGCGATTGCGATCACGAAATCGATGATTGCGGCAATCATCTGAAGCCACAACAAACTACCTCTGTTGAAAATTCCCATTTTCTTCCTTTCTGGTGTTGCCACCGATCTAAGATTAATTGATTGTCCCCCTTTTCAAGAGCCTGCCCTGAGCGAGCGAAGCGAGTCGAAGGGGGGACCACAGGGGGTTGCCTGTGCTTAATCATAGGTCGGTGTCCTCAAGCGCGTATCGCTTGAGGCTGTATTGATCCCGCCAGGTCGTCGGCCTGGTCGGGTTTGCTCGGCCGAGGGGCCTAGCAGTCTTGCCTACCTGCTCGGGGGTGGGCGATGATCCTCGTTCTCGTTGTCGGGCAGCGGGAGGTCGATCTCGAAGCAGAGGAGCTTGAGGAATTCCATGATCGTCCGCTCGTCCTCGAGGAGTTCTTCCACGAAGCCTGTTCGATCCACATTCACATACTGGTTCCAGTGCGGGATCGTGATACAACCGGTGATGTAGGGTCTGATGAACTTCTGCCTGACGTACCCGATCATCGCATCTGTCTGCTCGCTCGGCTTGAGCTGATCGAGGAATTCGGACAGGGGTATGACCATGCCAAAGGTGAAGATGAACAGCTCCTCACCCTGCAAGAGCCTATCGAGCACCAGGATGTCGTGGATCACCTCTCCCATTTCCGGGATGTCGTAGAGAGTTCCGCGAATCCTGAAGTTTCCGAGCAGCTCGCTAGTGACCTTGACCTCGTTGAGGACCAGTTGAGCTTTACGGATGTGATCGAGCCATCGCTCGGCCTGATTTCGGGTCTTGGTGAGTGTGAGGTGGTGGGTGACCTTGTGGTAGTCCTGGACCTGCACAACCTCACCGAACTTGACGTCCGCGATCTGAACCTTGCCGAAAACCGCAAAGAATCCGTCCTTGCTTCCTGGCTTTCCTGTTGGAATCCAGTTTCCGGTGAGTCCGTCGATTGGGAGACGATCTGTCTCGGGATGCACTCCCCAGATTTCCGATTCCCAACTGGGATCGGTTGTGTACATGGCCAGGTAGGCCACTGGTTCTTGTCTGGGCACTGCTGCCCTCCTTTCTGGTGTTGCCACCGATTCACGCTCGAGATACTCGAGTGCGAGTCGGTGGTCCCAAGTGCGTCTCACTTGGGCCGCGTGTCGCGTCAGACGCGACGTTGCACGTTTGTGCTCCTCACATGTCACTTGAACCTTAGAAGGCCAAGCTGGACAGGGGTGAGGGTTGCTCGGCACAGGGGCCGGGCTAGGACTAACCCAGAGTTGGTTTTCTTCTCGAGCCGAGAGCCTTGAGAAGTCCTTGCTCCAGAAGCTTGCAACTCTCCTCCGCTTCTGTTTTTTTTCGTTTTGAGGAAATATATCAAACTTCCATACACTCCGATCTTACCGAGACCGAATTCGATCATGTGGTCGTGTTCGTAGATCCAGATCTGTACTTTTTTGCCTGATTGAAGATCTACTTTCCGGTAAAGGGCCCGACTCGCAGCTGCGTTCTCACCAACTTCAAGTGGGATTATCTGGAATTCTACATCACGAAGACTGACTACAACCAACCAGGCTTTTGCGCGAGCTTCTCTGAGTTCAGAGAGGAGTCTCTCTTTCTCTGCATCAAGCTGTTTTGCTTGAGAATCTTGCGCGCCACGATCTCTTTCATTCGTTTTTAGATCTCTTCGGATCTCTTCCTCGGATCTTGCCATCTCCTTTTCCTCTCTGATGGAAATCTTCCACCGATCCAAGATCGATTTACTCGATCTCGGGTCGGTGTCCTCAAGCGCGTATCGCTTGAGGTTGCGTTGATCCCGTCAGGTCTTACTTGCCTGATCGGGTTTGCTCGGCTCAGGGGCCGGGCGAGGTGTGTTACCTCGAGTGACGGAACTCCTGATAGTGACCGAGGATCGTCTCGACCAGGTGCGAGTCCACAGAATCCAGCTGAACCTCGCTGTGATCCGGGAACCAGATCTCGGAGCAGTGACCGATGAATTCGCGTTCACTGACTTCGGTTCCGTCGCGCAGCACGAGATTGATGCGCGTACCAGCCCCATTTCCTCCCACGACCACGCTTGCGATCCTGCTGGTCACCTCACGGCTGGCTGCACCCACCATGGGTTCTCCTTCGAAGAAGATGGTGATGACTGGCCCGATATTAGCCACTACTTGGCGGTTCTCATAGATCCACCCGAGCACCTGAGCACGCTGCAGAGGTGCACTGAGCTCCAAAGACGTTATCTGTTCACTCATCAGCTTTTCCTTTCTGGTGTTTCCACCGATTCACGCTCGAGAAGCTCGAGTGCGAGTCGGTGAGCTCAATTTTGATAATTGAGAGGTTTGGGCTTGTGTGTTATCCTTAGGGTGTATGAGTGATCAGAGTACTGTGAATGACATTTTGGAGATTGTCCAGTTTATCAAGGATAATTCTGCTACGAAACAGGATTTATCGAATCTTGAGGTTCGTGTTGATAAAAGGTTCGAGTCGATGGATCAGAGGTTTGATTTAATCAGTGATCAGATGCAGGACATGAAGACAGAAGTTATCACTCATGTGGACGGACTAGCCGTACTTCACCAAAGGCTTGATACTGAACTTGCAGCGCTTCGGATGAAGTATGAGCGCCTTGAGTCGCATGTGTCCATCTTGGCGAAACACGCAAACATTCAACTCGATTTCTAAAGAATCTTTCAACAACCCTTTAAAGGGGTTGTTTTGTTTTCCACCGATCCACACTCGATAAACTCGAGCAGAGGTCGGTGGTCCCAAACCTCGTCTAGATTTGGGCCGCGTTGATCCCGTCAGGTCTTACTTGCCTGATCGGGGTTGCTCGGCACAGGGGCCGGACTGTTGAATACCTAACTCTGGAGAAGATCCTGGACAGCAGGTGCGCTCTCGTCGGGACGCTCGTCGTTCAACCTGATGGTGACGAGGATTTCACGAGCTCCATTGAGGAACTCCTCCTGGGTGATTGTTCCACCACCGTTGAGCTGAAGCAGGGCTTCCTTGGCCTCGTCATCCTCCTCCTTGACCTCCAGGGCGACAAGTGTGGAAGAGACCGTGTGCGGTACCGAATAGAGTGGAGGATTTCCATGCTCGACCACAACCGTGATGAATGTCTGGCTGTTGAACAAGAAGTCCCAGGGGCTCTTCATGATCCAGGCCAGCATGCGCGCACGGTCCACTCGAGTCTTCATGAAGGCACTGAAACCGGCGTTGGGGATCATATCCCCTCCTTTCTGGTGTTGCCACCGATCATCACTCGAGGGTCTCGAGTAACGGTCGGTGGTCCCAAACCTCGTCTTGCTTGGGCCGCGTCGTGCTACGTTTCCGTAGCACAGCACATTACGTGCTCCTCATGCCTATGCGATGAGGTTTGCTCGGCGCAGGGGCCGGGCTGGGGCTACTCGGATTCGTCCCGAAGAAGATCGCGCGCGTTGCGCATGGTGTCTACGCAGTTTTGAGCCGTCTCATGATTCCTGGTCACACAGATCATGATCTTGCGATACATGAACATCTCTCCGACGCAGACCTTCTGAGGAACAGTGTCCGGAGACCCAACAAAAACTCCGCTGTAATCATCTTCCAGCAAGAAGGTGATGCGCATATGCTCGACCTTCTTCACCTCGACCGTGACCTTGAACACCTCACCTGCACCTGTGTCCATGTTGTAGATACCGATGTACCGCGTAGACCGAGCCAACCGCAACTCTCGTTGGAGATGGCTGATCTTTTTCTGGACGGCCTGCGCTTCTTCTCTGGCCTTTTCGAGAGCCTGCTCGATCTTCGTAACATCACTCATTTTTCCCCATCCTTTCCGGACTTCCTAGCCATGTTGATCAAGCTGTTCAGACCGTTAAACCACATGATCCCACGAGAGACCTCGAAATCGCTTGGTGGCGACTGATTTTCATGGTCTTCTGCTGGTGCTTCTTTTGCGTTTGCCAGCGTGTCTCGCATGAGTGTGAACAGGATGTACTGATTGCGAGCCTGCGCTTCTGTGCGCACAGCAGCGAACAACCTTCTGTCACCCTGCCTGACACGGATCTCACCGACATCCACGTACAGCTTGGATTCGTGATTGTCGATCATCACCTTCCCATGCTCCCAAAGAACTCGCATTCGACAGTACTCGATGGGCTCTCTGGAATCGGTGAGGCAACAAGGTTCGTGAACTTCTGAGTAGACAGGATCAAAACACACGATCCATGCGACAGTTTCGCTCTCCATGGTTTTCCTTTCTGGTGTTTCCACCGATCACCACTCGAGAATCTCGAGCAGCGGTCGGTGGTCCCAAGCTCGTCTTGCTTGGGCCGCGTCCTCATGCACCACTCTTACCTTAGGAGGCGAGCTAGATGTCATGAGGGTTGCTCGGCTCAAGGGCCGGGCGAGGAGTCTAATCCACCTCTTCCTCCGGAACACACAAAGGATCCAGAGAAATGTTGTCCGTTAGTTCCTTGGCAAGCTGCAGGTGTCTCCAGATGGCATCAGCTTGCTTTCTCGTCCTGGCAACGATCAGGAGATGTTCTCCCAACACCTTCCACCAACCAAGAGCCATACGGTATTGCTCATCCGACGCTTTCTTGTTGTAGATGAGGACCCCCTGGTTTTCACCGCAATCCTTTGCATAGATGTCTCGATAGAGACCTGCGTCCTTCTCCCTAGGGACAGGGATGTAGCCGACGATCTTGACCCTGTCGACTGCTCGAAGATCTACCACGACAACCCAAGCTCTAGCATCGAGCTCCTCGAGCTTGGATTCGAGTTCGATCTTTTCGGACCGAAGCACATCCTCACTGTGCGTAATAGCAGAGAGACGCGCGACGATCTCTTCCCTTCTATCGGGCATTAGAGCCCTCCTTTCTGGTGTTGCCACCGATCATCACTCGAGGCTCTCGAGTAACGGTCGGTGTGGCGGTGATGAGCGCGTTTGCTCACCACCGCCTGGTGCCGCGTGTTGCGGCTTGCTACCCAGCGCAGTCACGCCGCAGGCAACTCGAGCTGGTAGCGCTCGCGGAGCCAGTCAGCTGCCACGGTCTCGGCGTTGGGGTTCTGGAAGTAGACCCAGATGACATCGCTGCCAGCGAAGCTGTTGTTGAGTCCTCCGGGGATCAGCGGCCTTTTGCACCAGTCTCCACCCCCGAGTCCGTCTTCGAACCACTCGTAGACGACAGTTCTGCTTTCCACAGTGAGCCGTGCGTCGCGGCCGGTGCTGATCTGCTGTCCGTCAACGAGACGATGGACAACGACCTTGCCGAGCGCTCCGATATTGGTGACGTACTCGATGCTGTCGTAATCGGGGAACATCCCGCAGGATGCAGACCTCAGTTCCAGCAGGACGACGTCGAACTCGGTTGCTGCCAGTGTTGCCTTGGCTTGACGGAGGGCTTTCTTGGCATCCTCCAGCACTTGCTCGGCGTCATGAACGGCCTGCTGAGCGACATGCAGTGCATTCACTCCGTTTTCGATCGTGGCAGGCATCTCTAACCCATCTCCATGATCTCGTCGATGCCGAGCTCGGGCCACACGATCGGCGGCTCGATGCAGCGCGTGGGTGTGGTCTGCTGGTCCTCGGGCAGGATCTCGACCTCGCCCACGATCTGGTCATAGCGAACACCCTCGTAGTGCTGGCCAGAGCAGGCCACGAACAGGTCGAAGGTGTCGGGGTTGTCCCTGCTGGTGAACGGCAGGGCGCAGATCTCGTCGATCTCGCCTCTGTCGAACGCGTCGAAGCGCACTCGGACCTCGTGAAGCGTTGCGGCTGCACGAGCGAGGGTCGACTTGTTCTTGTTGAGCATGTCGCCCATGTTTCCTCCGTGTGGAGCTTGTTGTTGTTTCTCCATCTGGAAACTCGAGAGACTCGAGTGTCCGGACGGAGTCCTGAGCATGCGTTTACTCAGGTTCGTATTTTCGTGCTCCCATCAGATGCTTGGTTGCCTGATGGGGTTGACGAGCATGTCGTCGTCTACACTGCTTGTTTGAGTGGTTTTGTTGGGCTAGCGAGATTCCTTCATTTCCCGCTCCCTTATGTGTTGCATGTCCATTTGCCGCGACCATTCCACTGCCTCTTTTCTTGTTCTTCTGAGTATGATCACGATCTCACTTAGCTCCTCCTCTCCCCAAGGCAAAGTCTTGAGAATGAAGGAATCGTCCATGGCCAGGATGGTGACATCCGAATCATCTTTTTTGGAGAGCCTGACAGCTTCCTGCTCGGCCAACCATTCACAATCCAGAATTTCTTCCGAGAATGCGATAGCGGGTTTTGTGGATCGCACGCACATGTGTTCCCGTCGTCCTCTGGTCGTGTCATATGCAGCAATCCAGGCTGGAGCTGTCACCTCCAGGAGCTCTTCCTCGAGACCTTTCAGCCTTTCCGTTAGGCAAAATATTTCCACGCGAATTCTTTCTTCGGACCTCATGGTCCTTTCCTTTCATCTGCCAGTATAGCGACATTGCATTTTGGCAGCGGGTTTCCCCGTCTGATGGCTCGAGAGACTCGAGAAACCAGATGGAGACCCTTGCGCAGAGCGTTATGCGCAAGGGGCCCGTGTTACGTTGCCATTGACCACCATGGCGAGGAGGGTTCTGTTTTGCTACGCGCTGTCCACTCTTGCGCAGCGTGGCCTTACCTCAGAAATCACCACAGGATACAACTGATTTTTGGCGCGCTCAGCTTAGGGCGCGTTTTTTCTGTAGTGCCAGGACTCGAAGGGCATCTTGTTGCTCCTTCCTGGGTTGGTGCAGCTAACAGTGTCGGGGGTGCTGCGTTCCCCCACGCTCGGCCCTCACCGCTTGCGACTGCTTCTTGGCGCGCTACAGTCGAAGGCGCGAGCTTCTACATCGAAACCAGGATGGGTACCGATGGATGTGGGGCATTTCAGCCTCCTGTTCTGCGCCTGAGCAGCTGACCAAGGTAGCAGAAGATCCGCTCTTCGTCTACTCCTCGTAGTAGATCTCGAGACCGTTCATACCAACCCGGAAGCACGGGCGCTTGCCAGTGAGCTCGAGGAGCTGACCGATGCACACGCTGATCTTGGTTCTGAGTGGCCTGATCGCCACGTTACAGGCGCAGCGGAATCCTGGCATGCGAACATCCAGGCTGTCGTCACGCAGGGATTCCAGCTTGGCCTCGAGGTAGGCGAAGGCGATGAGCTCTTCTTCGAGCTGTTTTTGTTTTTCGGACATGACTCCCTCCTGGAGTCTGAGGTTTTGCTCTTCCTCAACTGAGAACTCGAGCTTAACTCGAGGGCTCGGTTGAGGAGCCCGCACGAAGACGTTCTCCTCGTGCGGGCGCGCTTGGGCGCTAGTTCCAGACCCGACCAGCCGATGGTTGTCGGTGGTGTGGAAGTGGCGGTGGCTGAGTGCGACGATGTCGCGTCCGGGGCTGGGGCCAGGACGGACCGGTGCGGGCACGGAACATGTGTGCGTCCTGCTTGAACATGTTGCGCATACGCTTGGCGAGCACGGACTGCACGGCCGAGCTGGCCATGACGCGCTCGTAGCGGCGGTGCGCGGAGGCGTAGCTCTCGCCGGTGTAGCGCATGAACAGCGCCCACCGAGGTTCGTGGATGTCAGTGGCGGAGCGCATCAACAGCTCCACGGACTCGACCTGCTCGAACGAGATCGCGTGGTACATGTGGCCGGAGCACATGACCACCAGGTTGAAGTGGGTGCTGCGGGTCGCGCCACGATGCGCGATCGGCGTGGCCCAGATCTCCACAACCCTGTCTTCCTCGATGCCGTGCAGGGCAACGCGTACTGAGATCCCGCGCTTGGCCGCGCGCAGAATGCGACGGATGATGGTGCTCTGAAGATACATGTCTACCTCCTTGATTCAGATTCCTCACCGATCCGTGCTCGAGCGCACTCGAGCAGGGGTCGGTGAGCTCAAGCGCGTTCTGCTTGAGCTGTATCGCCGGATGACATTCTGGTTGCCCGGCGGTGTGTCGTTGATGAGCTATTCGCTCATGCTGGCCATGGCATGGGCCAGAGCCTGGTCGAGCTCCTCTG
>CAZIDX010000005.1:31287-35701 GCA_964538435.1 uncultured Gammaproteobacteria bacterium
CACGCGATCGATCAGGACCTCGACCTGGCTCCTCAGCACATCCACCTCGACTTCGAGGCGGATGGCTCGCTGCTCGGTGACATCGAGACGCTCGAGGATCTGTTTCTGGAAGATTCCCAGGGCGTAGACCTCGTACTCGATGTCGGACTCGCGCATCTTGTGCACGTAGACCTCGCAGGCCGTGCGGGCCACAGGAGCGGTGAACTGCCCGCGGCAGATCTGTGCCACATCACCGGTCCCGACCTTGATCGGGAACATGGAGGCTTCCTTGTCCTCGGAGGTCTGCTGCGAGTTCTCGGGTGCCTGAGCCTCATCGGCCAGGGCTGGGGTTGTCAGGGAGAGAACGATGACCAAGAGAGAGATGAGCCGCATGACTCAACCTTCCTGATGGGTCCATCCCACCGATCCGTGCTCGAGATACTCGAGTAGGGGTCGGTGGTCCCAAGCTGCGTGCTTGGGATTCGTTTCCCACCAGGCCGATTCCTGGTGGGTGCGCTGGACGCTGAGGTCCGCTAGATGCAGTCGTCCCGCTCGAGGCAGGTACTGCAGCTTCCTGAGCAGGTGGTGATGATGCCGTCGTCTTCGCACTCGAGCACGAGCTCGCGCGTGACGATGCGATCACCGATCATCCACCGGTGTTCGATCCGACGACGACCATCTCGCCAGATCCAGTCGATGGCAGCCTCTTCGGTGAGGAAGAAGCGTGCATCGAAGGAATAGCGACCCCAGAAGACCAGCTCGATCTGTCCAGGCTCGATGATCCGGACCGTAGGCTCGTCGAGTGCATCCTGTTGCGTGATGACGACCATGTCCCCTTCCTGCACACGGCACTGGATGGGGAGATTCTTGCCGAAATCGTCTTCGAGGCTAATGCCCCGCTCGCCCACGTACATGAGTCGAGTTGGCTCGCCCACGGGACCAGCCAGCACGAGCACGAGGCTCGAGGTTGCGGCGCGGTACTGGCTCTCGAGCGTGAGCACGAGTGTGTGCGCATCTTCGATCGCTCGAATGGTTTCTTATGCGGCGCTCATGGGTTCTCCTTTCGCGCTTTTTGTAGAGGTTTCGTTCACCGATCCGGAGTCGAAGTATTCGACTCGAGGTCGGTGGTCCCAAGCTGCGTGCTTGGGATTCGCGTTCCACGTAAAGGCTGTCGCCCACGTGGCAAGCCGCCGGGTGCCTTGGTTAGCCCGGCGGGTGTGAGGTGAAGGAGCTAGTCCTGGGCGAGCTCACGCTCGAGGTCGCGGATGTGCTCCTCGAGCTTCTCGATCCGATGGTAGTACTCGTAGGAGTCGCGCTCGAGCTCCTGGATGCGGCGCTGCTGGAGCGCGAGCTGCTCGGTGAGCCGCTCGACGTCGCTGTCCCAGGGCTCTGGGATGTTGAAGGCCCAGGTCTCGCGCTGCTCTTGCACACGCAGGGCCACGATGACCTTGCAGGTGCGCACGTCGCGGCGCTTCTTGAGCCACATGGAGCAGAGGTCCTGGTCCACATCGAGCTCGAGGTAGCCTTCGGTGATGGGCGGCGGCGGGATCTGGCGCTCGGTCTCTTGATCGGCCTGCTCGACCTGGGCAGTGGCCTGCTCGGGTGTGTCGGGCTTGACCGGGTCGGCGGCCGCGGGCGCGGCCAAGAGCAGGGCTAGGGTGAGGGTGATAAGGCGGGGCATGTGTCCTCCTTTCAAGGACAGTGGGGGGTTAGCGCGCGGTGATGGCGGTCACGAGGAGATCTCCGAAGACCCCACCGATTGCGAGTGCACCACACACAACGAGAGTGACAGCACCGAGACCGAGAACGGCCACGATGCCCAGGATGATGTACAGAGCCATGGTTCCTCCGGTGATGCAGGTGCTTCTACGCGCGGTTGAACTCGAGACTGACCCGACCGTTCTTACGGAGAACGTTCAGGTATCCGAGTCGATTGATTCGTTCTGGGTCGCCTCGCGACCAGGTGCAGATCAGGACCTCGCCACTCATGTAGCGCAAGTCTCTCACGGCCCCGGTCTGCTTGGCTTCGATCTTCCAGCGCTCGATCTGCTCGTAGAGCATGTGCTCGACCAGACAGATCCTGCTATGGGAAACGATGCTGACCAGACGCCTGAGGGCACCCTGGAAACCACCGCAATACTTGTCGCGGGAGCCTTCCTTCATGGAGGCCTCCTTGTGTAAATGGGTCTTCTCACCGATCCGTCCTCGAACTGATTCGAGAACGCGTCGGTGGACCCTGGCTGCTTGCGTTAGCTTGCAGCCAGGGCACGTTGGAGTGTTTGGGTAGCCAGCCGCAGGTACTCCGTCCCTGTATGGCAGTTTGCGTCAGTCGACACACCTCCTTTGTCTCTTGTTTGAGACGTTTGGGGTTAGCTGATGATCACCTGGATCCCGACGTAGGCACCACCCACGATCAGGAGTCCCATGAGTGCGAATCCGCAGAACTGAGCCTCGTTGAGGGTCCAGAACTGGTCAGCGAAGCTCATGGGCTCGGCGATCTTGGTGTTGGGGGGATTGAGCGCGTCCTGCTGGGCCTGCCTCTTGTCTGCGCGGCGGCGCAGCTCGGCAAGGCCACAGATCGCGGTAGTGATAGTGATTGCGAGGACGACCATCTTGGTCTCCTTGTGTGCGGGGGGAAGTTCACCGATCATCACTCGAGTGATCTCGAGTAAAGGTCGGTGGTCCCAAGCTTGTCACGTGGTCAGCTTGCTGACTTTACGTGATTGTGTCTCACTTGGGCCGCGTTACGCGACAGGTCGCGTTATCCGTCAGACCCCTGCTTGTGCAGGGCCACACTGACGGAGGTTGCTTGACCTAGGGGTCTAGCTGATCGGGTTGTCGGTCATGTAGATGATGCTCTGGAGCATTGAAGAAGCCTGGTGACGACTGCGAAAGGCCGTGAACTGGAACCGGTCGTCTTTTGGCAGGACTACCCCACCGTCTTCGACCTTGATCCTCCCGAGCTCCTTCTCAGAGAAGATCACCACGCACTGCTCATCCTCGGACCACTGGGCGGTCAAACCCATGTAGCCGAAGTGAGCCCTTCCTTCCTTTCGTACCCACGCGACTGCTCCGTCGTTCTTGCCCTGCTCGTACACAACCACGAAAGCCTCGTACTCTTCCTCTCCCATGTTTGCCCTTTCTGGTGCTGCAGGTTTGTTTTCAGCTCTTTTTCACCACGAACGGTGCGAAGCAGTTGCCGGAGAGGTAGCACAGGAGCATCAGCGGAATCGTGACTCCGTTGATGATCGCTCCTGCCATCAGCATACTGCCCTGACCGCTGATCATGGGAATGATGGCCAGCTTGGACAGGATCGCGATCCAGCCCAGGTAGCTGAGGGTGTAGGCCAGGATCGGCCAGGACATCACGATCACGATGGACCAGTGATCTCCGGACCTGATGTTGAACTCGATCTTTGCAGGCTCGGCCCTGAGAAGCTTGTCCAACTTGACGGTCCCGTCGATCAGGAACGCCGCGCTCGCGATTGCGAACAGGATGAGATATTCCACTTTTCGTCCTTTCTGGCGCTGCGCGCCTTCTCCATCTGGAGGCAGAATTTAGAATTGTGAATCGTGAATTGAGAATATTCTCTATTCTGGATTCTTGATTCTCTATTCCATTCCCAGATGGAGTCCCGAGCGCTTTGCCTCGTATGGCATGGTCGGGTCCGTTGTTTTTTGATCTAGGTCGCGAGCGGTGGCTCAAGCCCCGACGTTATCAGTCGGGGCTCCGATTTAACCATTGGCTGGTTGTGTCGGAGCGGTGTCCTTGATCATGGATGCGTGGGTGCACCCTCATTGATTCATGCGGAATTTTCGTTCACGTAGAACCACACATGCAGCCAGAACTTGACTTCTTCCAAGTCATTGTGAGCAAAGATCATGTATCGCGTGTCTCCGTACCTGATCTTGACCACCTGCCCCATCTCTAGGACCTGACTCTGTTTTTTCGCTGCCCAAAGGTCGACGTAGTCAACTCTTGGACACTGCTCTCCTTTGATCCAGTGGAACGTGAGTCCCTTGATCGCGGTTTTGATCTCGGTGGTAACCCGTGTGAGCTCTTCACTCCCACGAACTGTGTTCTCACCGTAGGTGTATTCCCCGATTCCCACGAAACACTCCATTGAATTTCCTTTCTACCTGAACGCTGTGGGGAGCATCAGGATGACGATCACCCAGAGCACTGCGAAGGACCTGGATGAGATGAACCACGCGAAGTCGTGGCCACCGACGATCCAGAGCGCAGCGTAGGGAACTGCGAATGTTGCTGCGACAATCACGAGGAAGGCCGCGAACATTTCGAGAGACCTTTTCACTTTTTTCCTTTCTGGCGCTACGCGCCTTCTCCATCTGGAGGCAGAATTTAGAATTGTGAATTGAGAATTGAGAATATTCTCTATTCTGGATTCTTGATTCTCTATTCCATTCCCAGATG
>CAZIDX010000005.1:35801-73110 GCA_964538435.1 uncultured Gammaproteobacteria bacterium
GAATTGAGAATATTCTCTATTCTGGATTCTTGATTCTCTATTCCATTCCCAGATGGAGTCCCGAGCGCTTTGCCTCGTATGGCATGGTCGGGTCCGTTGTTTTTTGATCTAGGTCGCGAGCGGTGGCTCAAGCCCCGACGTTATCAGTCGGGGCTCCGATTTAACCATTGGCTGGTTGTGTCGGAGCGGTGTCCTTGATCATGGATGCGTGGGTGCACCCTAGATGCGGATCTTGGCCGCGATGAGGTCCTCGAGAATCTCGCGAGAGTGCGAGGTGTGGAAGAACACCTGGCAGGGATCATCAGCGCCTCGGTACCAGCGGTTCCGGTGCAGACGAAGGCCGATCCACTCGCCACTGTGACGCGTGAAGGTCACGAGCGGGCAGGTGGTGTGGTCTTCCCACTGGAAAGTGTAGCCGTCCGTGGTCAGCGCATCACGCACGGTGACGGGCTGGCTGTCGAGCTCCACGATCTGCTGGGTGCTGTTCTCGAGGTCTACGATTGCGATGAAAGCATGCTTGCTCATCATCACTCCTTTCTGGTGGTGACTTTCCACCGATCCGGAGTCGAGTCTTAACTCGGCTCGGGGTCGGTGGTCCCAAGCTGCGTGCTTGGGCCGCGTTGTATTGCCGCCGGATGACATTCTGGTTGCCCGGCGATGTGTGGAGCTTGGGTGGCTAGTAGTCCTTTCCGCTCTTGATGCGGTCGAGAGCTGCACGTGCCAATCTTCCAATCTCTGCGCTCGATCTCTCGAGGGTCTGCACGTGACTCGGCGAACCTTGGCACACGATCTCCCCTTCGATCTGGACTGGGAAGATGTGATGCGCGTACTTGGACATAGACCTTCTGGGCGGGCAGGAGGCGGGATCGTAGTCCTCTCCATACTCTGAGATCATGTCCATGACGTACCCGAGAACATGCAGGTCGTTTTCTTGGCTTCCTGGAAGCCTACACAGCACGCAACACCCTGGTTTGGGATTGCTCATCACTCGTCCTTTCGCGCTTTGCGCTCAGGGGGGGTAGAATCACCGATCCGTGCTCGAGCGAACTCGAGTAGGGGTCGGTGAGCTCAAGTGACGTCTTGACTTGGGCCGTATTCGCTTTCGCCGGGTGGCTGTGGTTGCCCGGCGGGTTGGAAAGGGTTGTGCTACTCCACGAACGTGTAGGAGTAGAAGTCTGCCACTCTACTGGCATGCTCGTGCGCGATCCGTCTGTCGTGCATGACCCGGACATGCAGACATGGCTGCCACTGCGCGTTCGTTGCCTTGTTGGTGTAGACCCTCTGCTGCATGACTTCCCTACACTTCAGAAAGAAGGGGAAGTGCCGCTTGTACTCGTTCCAGGTGAAGACCACGCACTCCTGGCTCTCAACCCAGAAGCAGGTCGGCCCATCGTGACCCAGCTTCCACAGAGCACCGGTCGGTGGGGCGCTCTTGATCTCTACGGTCTCGTTGACCTTGTCGATCAGGATGATCCATGCTGGAGCAGTGATCTGCTGCAACTCACGCGTGAGCACGCAGCGTTCTATGTCGATCACAGCGATCCTGTGATCGATCCGCCCTTGTTCGCGGATCAGATCGCTCTCTTCTACAACTAACTCTTCGAGCTCTTTTCTGATTATTTCGGACCTGCTCATGAGCCGATCCTTTCAGCGCCGAAGCGCGCTTGTATCGAACTGTGCAGCGCCCTTGCGAGCTACCGCCTTGGTGGTGTTCCACCGATCCGCACTCGATGACTCGAGTAGGGGTCGGTGAGCTCAAGTGCGTCTCACTTGAGCTGTGCCCACCAGGCCGATTCCTGGTGGGAGCGTGGGGGTGGGGCTAGTTGGTGCCTCCGAGCTGCACGCTGAGGCTGGTCGAGCACGCCATGGTCACCATCTGATCGACCCAGAAGTCCGAGTTGGAGTTGATGGTGTGACTCATGGGGCCGCAGCCGATGCGGTGGTTCACCTCGAGACGACCGGAGCCGCGGATGTCCGAGACCAGGCTCAGGTCCAGGCCGAGCTGGCCGCTGAACTGCCGGTACTGGACACCGGACGGGAGCTCCATGTCTCCCGGAGTGCCCATCACGTAGAAGTAGCCACCCAGATGCAGGGGACCGCTCACGTGACCGGAGCTGCGGACACCGAACTGCAGGGCCGTGTTGGTGGTGCTGGTGCGGGGGTCGGTACCCATCAGGATCGAGACGAAGCCGTTGAGCGTGAACGTGTTGTTGCTCATGCCCAGGCTGATCTCGGGACCGACCTGACCGATGACACCGGAGTAGAGGACACCCGCGTACTCGTTGGTCTCCAGGTCATGCTCGCGGAGCTGGTGCGAGAACTGGGCCTGGGTCCGGACCCCGAACTGCATGAAGCCGGTCGTGGAGACGGTCTGCTCGAGAGGGCGGTCCGTGATAATGAGCTCCACGGCCTGGGCAGCGGGGGTGATGAGGGTGAAGATGGTGATGAAGGCGATGAACAGGCGATGCATGGTCCCTCCTCGGACACATGGGTTTTTGGATTTCACACCGATCCGGAGTCGAGTTTTTACTCGACTCGAGGTCGGTGGTCTCCAGTGTGTGTAAAGAACGGAGGGAATAAGTACAGTTGGAGAATCTGAACTTATTCCCCCTTCTCAACTTGCGAGTTCGCGTCAAACGCGACAGGTGCTCGCAGACTGGGAAGGTTAGGATCTGCTCAACACAGATCCCGTACCGCCGGATGTCTTGGTTGCCCGGCGGGGCGTGGTTGAAGGAGCTAGTAGGTGCCGCTGACCGGGAAGTCGGCGGTCATCGCGCCAGGGGTGGAGCACTGGATGGAGTGGCCGCCGCCCATCTCGACGATCTCGCAGTCGAGGTGCTGACCATCGAAGCTGGCGGTGATCTCGTCGAGCGGTGAGCTCGTGCTCGTGATGAACACAGCCGGCTCTTCGGCGCGTTCGGCCATGCGCTGGTCGTGCTCGGCGATGAACTCGTCGATGGAGTCCTGGTGACGTGTGATGTCGTCGAGCAGGAGCTGCATGTCCGGGTCGATGTCAGCGGAGATCACTTCGATGTCGCCGTGAACGAACAGATCCTCGCTGATCAGGGTGTAGCCGGCGCGCTCGAGGCGGGAATTGATCTCGCTGAGGTTGTACGCACAGACCGCGACAGCGACGAAGACACAGGCGATACCGACAGCGACGAAGAAGTTGCTTCTCATCTTGATTTCCTTACCTCCCATTCCTTGGAAGGTGTTGGAGGGTTTTGGAAAGGCCTAGTTGACGTACTCGACCCGCAGGCGGGTCTCGGTGCCGTCATCGGGGTGCTGCAGGACGGTTTCGACACCGTTGCAGATCCCCAGGGTCCAGGGGCTGCGATGGCTCTCGAAGTTGACCACCGCAGGCACAAACAGCTTCTTGGTGCGGGGATGTCGCTCCCAGCCGAGATGAAGCTGCGCGCCAACGAATCCGGCGTGCGGATCCACCCAGAACATGTGCGAGCCCTCGAAGCCGGGCACCGGCAGCTTGTTCCAGTTGGTGACGTAGAGCTTCATCTCGCTGATGAGCTCTCCCTCGCGGAACCGGCGCACATGGACGACAGCCTTGAGGAACCGTTCGAGCTCACGAGCTTCGACGAGCTTCTGGCTGGTGGGGTCGAGCCATGCGAGCTCGGTGGGGGTGATCTGGTCTGACCAGGCCATGTCTTCTCCGGCTCACAGGCCGAGGTTGGAGGGTTTGGGCAGCAGAGAACTTGTCTCAACTCAGAGCTCGAACTTCTTCGAGAGCTGGGTTGAGATCCCGGCCGTTGCACGCGTGGTGTGCATTGGCCGGGGCGTCTCGCTAGTTGGTGAAGTGCTTGATGATGTCTTCCTTGCTTCCCACGAAGACCCTTGCCCCCTTGAACACTTGTGAGAACACGAGAGTGCGCAGAGGAATGGTCTCGTCGTTGGAGTTGGGACCCATTACCTTGAGGTGGTCGCTGTGAATGTGGAACGTGTGCCCGCGGTACCACCCGCAGATATTACTCACGGCAACCACATTGAACTTTTTCTGCTCAGGCCAGTGGATCAGGACGAAAATCTCGTACTTAAGACCCTTGATTCTGAACTGGGCCTTGTGGTTGGAAATCGCCCTCTCAACAGCCATCTCGATCTTCTCGCGCTTACGCATGCCAGTCTCCTTGCCGTGATCACGGCGTTTTGATGGAGGAGCTTGCGCAAGAGTTCGTCTGCCACCTATTGATGGTCAGCGACTCTCGCAGCGGGATACCTCGAAAGGTACCGCCACGGAGGGGGTGGGTGTTTGATCCTGGTCACTCCTTGCCAGGACACCCGGTTGTTTGGTGAGTTTTCTCTCAACTCAGAGCTCAAGGCGTCTTGAGAGCTGGGTTGAGAGCTTCACTTGGTGTAAAGAGCGAGGGTGGTAAGTCCAATTGGAGGATTGAGCTTCCCACCCTTCGGAAAAACACGATTTTCATGTTTTTTCGAAGTTTTATAAAAAAAGCCGATTACTGATGATTTCTCTTGAAGAAATAAGCAATAATCGGACTTTTTGCCAAAATTGGCTCTTTTTCAAAACGTTCAGGTTTGCGTGTGGTTTTGGTGAATGGGGTGACAGCGCAGGAGTCGTACTAAAACGTACGGCGACAAGCTGTCGGGGCCCCATGAGCCGAAAACACGCCAAACATGGACGTTTTGCTTACTCTCTCCCCAGAGAAGTATTCAGTTGGAAAGACCGTACTTCTTATTGGTCTTCCTAATCTTAACTGTGGGGGCATAATAGCACATTTTGGCAGTTTTGTCAAGAGGAACGGACAGTATTTTGACTAAGTTTAGGTAAATTTGGTGTAAATGTTTGGTTGAGCGGACAAGCTTACTCAAACAAACCTTCTTCCACCCCGCCTTGTCATCCTGAAGGAGCCTGAATTGACTGAAGGATCCCCTGCTTTTTGAGAAAGACAGCCTGGAAGGGAGGAGTTTTGATGGGTGGGATCCTTCGCTATGCTCAGGATGACGTGGTGTGATGACAGGGATAGTTTCGGTATGCAAAATCCCCCCTAGCGATTGACAAATAAGCTAAAAACGATATACTTGCGGCACCGTTGAATCGCGCTCTCGATTCTGACTTACTAAAAACAACTATGCTATCTATTCGACTTTCCCGTGTGGGAACAAAGAAGCGACCTGTGTACCGTATCGTGGTCATGCCAAAGCACCGCGACCCATGGGCAGATGTCACTGAGATTCTTGGGCACTATGACCCACGAAAACAGCCACGAGAACTCGTGGTAAAAGCGGACCGTGTTAAGTTCTGGCTCGAGCAAGGTGCTCAGGCTACTGACACTGTCTGGAACCTCCTCATCGATGAAAAGGTTGTTGAAGGAGAAAAGCGAGGTGTGACTCACATCTCAAAGAAACGCAAGGGCAAGCTAGAAGAAAAGGATGCTGCTGTTAAGGAAAAGGAAGCTGAAGCAAAGGCCAAGGCTGAGGAAGAGGCTGCAAAGGCAAAAGAAGAAGCTGAAGCAAAGGCTGAAGAAACTCCTGCAGAGGAACCTGCTAAGGAAGAAAAGACTGAAGAGAAAACTGAAGACGCTCCAGCTGAGGAGGAAAAAGCTGAGTAATCAAACCAGGCGAGAGCAAGACTCTCGTCTGTTTGTTTTATGACTACACGACAAGAACAATTTACTGAGCGGTTCCCTTCAGAGCCGAAGTATCGGTGGAAGCAAGTGATGGCTGGTTTGTTTTCTGATGCGCGCGACTGGAGTGAGGTGACCGCGCTTCCTGCTGGCATTCGCGACCAGATTAAAGATGTGCCTTGGATGAGCGTTGAGGCTGATCAGGTTCTTGTGAGCTCAAACGGTGAGACACATAAAGCCATCTTGAATGTTGATGGCGGACATCAGATCGAGACCGTACTCATGTACAATCGACGGGGCGCGTGGAGCATCTGCATCTCATCACAGGTTGGTTGCGCAATGCGTTGCGGATTCTGCGCAACTGGAAAGATGGGGCTCATTCGATCGCTTAGTGCAGACGAGATTGTTGATCAGTATCGATTTTGGGCAACATATCTTGCTGACGGACACGGGCTAAAGCCCGCGGCTACCAATGATGAAGCCCGTAGAATTAGCAACATTGTGTTCATGGGAATGGGTGAGCCGCTGGCAAACTACGAGAATGTCCGCGAGGCGCTCAATACGATTTTGGACTACACAGACATTGGACACACGCGCATTGCTGTTTCAACGGTTGGTGTGCTTCCGAGGCTTGAGCAGATCTTGGAGGATGAGGAGTGGCCTCATGTGCGCATTGCAATTTCGTTGCATAGCGCAATTGAGGTCACGCGCAAGCAGATCGTGCCGACTTCGTACGATGAATTTCTTCCGAAGCTTAAAGAGTGGTCAAAGGCATACCTGACGAAGTTTGGAAATCGTAGACATCATCTGACGTTTGAGTACGTCATGCTCAAAGAGGTCAATGACACACCTGAGCACGCAAAAGCTCTGGCTAAGTATGTGAACTCGATTGGGAATGTGCGCGTGAATCTGATCCCGTATAACCTGACTGGTGTTGAGTATCAATGCAGTGCGCCGGCTGCTGTGCAAGCGTTCTACGATAAGCTAAGTGACAGTGGAGTAGTTGTGACAACGCGGATGTCGATGGGAAATGATATTGAGGCGGCGTGCGGGCAGTTGATTAAGAAATAACAAGAGACCCGATCCTGATGGACGGGTCTTTTCAGTTACCCTTGACAGAGGGTGCTGTGCGTGCTAGTGTGAGAGCACAACTAAAGAGATGTATTCAGAGAGCAGTGAGGGAATTGGCCCAATGACCTGCCCGCAACCTACGCCACGTGCGCAAGGTGCGAACTCCAACCCCCTAACGGGAAAGATGCAACGGAATTCTGAGTACATCGTCCTTTGGACGATTATTTTGTTGTCTTAACAGTCGGCCAAAGCGCGATGTTCTCATTCCGGTTGGTTAAGCGCGTCTTCCCGCGGTGGAAGACGCTCTTTTTTTGTTCGACGCTGGACATTGGACGTCCAGCGTCCGACGCTGGACGTTGATCTCATTGCAGTTGGTGTGCAGATGCATAAGCACACTGACCGCGGTGAGAAAGGTGGGTATACCGCTCCCCTGTCCGCGAGTGGAGTACATCATGGGTACTGGAAATGAACATCGTAGGCTCGATCGTGTCGGAAACGCAGTCGAGAACGCACTGAAGTTCATCCTGCTGGATCGGTTCGAGTTCTGCCATGTGCGGGACAAGAACTCTGGCTCGCTTCGCCTGGTCGAAGGCGCCACACGTCTTCACCTGGACTCCCAGGAAGAGATTGTGGGCGAGATTCAGCGCAAGATCCGGCTGTTCGATGGGCAGTGGGCACTCGTGCTCAACCCGTTCGATCCCGAGCGTGAGGACATCGTCGAGGGCGAGCGCGAGATTCGCGTGGGCCCCACAGTGTTCTCTCTGCACCCCGGAGAAAAGCTCGACGGTGGTGTGCGCGACGAGATCGTGCTCGCAGACGATGAGGGTCTCTTGGTGCGTGCACGCAAGGATGCGCCACACCCGATCAACGAAGGCAAAATTCTCAAAGCCGGCGAAGACGTTCTGATCCGTGGCCCCAAGCGGTTCATCCCGCACAAGGACCTGCGCATCATCAACAAGGAAGCTGCCTTGTCACTGAGCGAGGACGAAGGAGTGTTTGTGCAGAATGAGGATTCCGGCGAAGTGCGCCTGGTGCGCGGGCCGGACGACGTGCTGCTCGACCACAACGAAAGTCTGTGGGAGAAGATTCTGACGCGCGAGGAGCTCGAGGCACTCGGGCACCTGCCTCAGCGTGGTGTGGATGGCGACAGTCGTGTGCTTTCGGCAAGTCCGCGCAAGCGAGAGGCTGACTGGCAGGCTGTGGTGATCGAGCTCGAGGACAACGAGGCGATCTCGCTGTTTGACGGTGACAAGCGCCGGGTCGAGTTCGGTCCCAAGAAGATCTTCCTGGCGCCCCACGAGCGTCCCAAGGTCCTGCTGATCAGCGGCGGTGTGCCAGTGCGCCCGAATGTGCTGCGCATTGCCAAGCTGAGTCTCGGGCCCGACTTCATCCGTGATCGCTTGCGTGTTCGCACGCGCGACAATGCCACGCTCGAGCTGGAGGTCACGTTCCGGTGGCGCTTCCAGGTCGATCCCGAGGCTCCGGAGAAGCTGTTCGCGCTCAAGGATTTCGTGGGCTTTGCGGCTCAGACGCTTTCGAGTGAGATCCGCGAGGCTGCGGCGCAACACACCTTCGAGGAGTTCCACTCTGGAGCTGCCTCGATCGCGAAAAATGCCGTGTTCGGTGAAGAGACCACCCGTGTCTTCGAAGCCAATGGTCTGGAGATCTTTGGCATCGATGTCGAAGGGATCACGCCCGAGGACGAGGAGATCGCGCGCAAGCTGACGGATGCGATCAAGTCCAACGTGGACATCTTCACACGGAGGCAGCATGAGGAGGCAGAGCTGGAGAGTCAGCGCAGACTGATCGAGGGGCAGCAACGCAACGAGAAGGCTCGAGCTGAGCTGATCGCGCGCGAGCTCGAGAACGAGAAGACGCTCGCACTCGAGAAGGCACGCATCAAGGCTGAAGCTGAGAAGCTCGTTGCAGAGTCTGAGGCTGAGGCAACGCTGATTCGTGAGAAGGCCAAGGCGGATGGTGAGGCTGAACTCCTGCGCGTTCGCAACCGCGCAGAGCGTGAGCGCCTCGAAGCGCAGACCGCTGTGCTGGCTGGCGAAGGTGGCGCTCAGCTGATCGAGCTCGAACGGGCCCGTGCCCTGCGCGAGACTGACAAGCTGGTGGTCCCAACTGACTCCAAGCTGGTGCTGGGCCTGGACCGACAACTCGATCTGTAACTCAATCCCAAACTCGCTATCTTGTCGCTTGTGGGGCCCCGCCAAAGGCGGAGGGAAGGATCCCCTTCTTAGCAAGAAAAACTGCAATGAGCAGCTTCGAGCTGTTTCCTGGAGGGGATCCTTCGCCCGACTCAGACGGGCTCAGGATGACGTTGTGGAGAGAAGGTGCTCGAAATCATCCTGGAGGAACAATGACGTTTCACATTCTCGCTGCCATGCCTGAGGAGGCTCAGGCGATCGATTCAACCAAGCACAGCGTGCTTGTCACAGGTGTTGGCAAGGTTCATGCCGCGATTGCTGGTGCGCGCATCTTCGATACTGCTTGGCGAACGCGATCGCGCGACCAGGTCCTGATGGTGGGCACAGCCGCGGCCTGCGATCCAAATCTCGAGATCGGGGATGTGGTGATCAGCTGGGATACCTGTCATCACGATGTGGATGTCACAAGCCTAGGTTTTGCCCCTGGGCAGATCCCGTTTCGTGAAGACTGGGTGTGGGAGAGTAACGCAGCGCTGCGTACTCGCGCCGTATGTGTGTGCGAGCAGCTCGAGATTCAACACGTGGTCGGACGAATCATCACAGGTGACCAGTTCGTGAGTGACCCTGATCGCGTAACCAAGCTACACAAGACGTTTGGGGCGGCGTGTATTGAGATGGAGACAGCAGGCCTGGCTCAGGCGCTTGTGCCACCATCGCACCTGCACGACTTTCGTATTCCCTGGCTTGGGATCCGCGTGATCTCAGATCTGGCAGACAAGTCCGCACCCGTGGACTTCAATGAATTTCTTCCACGTGCGAGCGAGACACTTGCTCGGATCGTGGAGGGGATTCTCACTGGGTGAGAGTACGTCTCACCCATTTCCAAAGATCCATAAAGTGCTTGTGGCTCTTTGGAAGGTTCTATAAAAATTGTGAGTAGGGCATGACCCTTGACAGGAATGAAGCACGGCTCTATTGTAACTATTGCCGGTCAAGCGCCGACGCAATAAGAAATTTTGTCAAAAGACACGCTTGCAACGTATGCAAACGCTCAACGCAAACAATCTATTGCTTGAGACCCACCTCATTGAGGCCGGGTTGTCTTCGTCGCCTTCCTCACAACTGAATGGAAGGTGTGACTCTTGACAAGTTTTTTCTCCTGCATTATACTGCTCGAGGCGCCGCCGATATTAGCGGCCAAAGACAACCGAAAAGACGTGTCAGATTAACTCAATCGGATGCTTAGATTATGCAAAACGCATACCCAACATGGCGGAGGGAGAAACCGCGCGAACAGCGGCCGGGGCTAGCGTTTTTGAAAAAATTGACACGAGTAAATCGATATATCAACACACCTTCCTAACCGGAAGGTGTTTTGTTTTGCCTGGCTCCTTGAACCGGCGTAGAGCAATAACGCTGTACCCCGGAAGCAGGAGAGAGACATGAGAGGCGCGTTCCTTACTTACAACATGGTCGGAGACGGCAGCTTGAGCTCGGGCTGGCATGAGAGAGGAGACAACCAGGCCCTGGTGCTGCAGAACACCAAGGGATTCAAGGTCGCTGTGGATGAGAATATCGGCAACGTGCAGAGCGAGGAGGACCTGCCAGAGGGTTACTTCCGCTCGGACACAGCCCATGTGGGCTTGGTCAAGGATCAGATTGAGCAGATCTGGGAGCAGCTGACCCAGGAGCTCGACACCCTGGACTTCATGGTGATCTATGTGGGCTCAACTGGATCGGAACGGTTCATCGAGCTGGCCAAGAGCTTACCAGCAGAGAAGATCACGTTCGTGGGCTGTGACTGCCGGCTGGACAAGAAGACGTGGGCCATCCGCGACGCAGGGCTCTGGGAAGCTGGAAGGCTGCTGTGCGAGTGTGGCGGACGTCGGACGCTCAGAGGAATGCTCGAGCACTTTCTGGACACGGGAATCGCACCCAACGAGCAGATTCAGGACTCGATAGCTGTGGAAAAAAAGGAGATGGAGGCTCTTAGGAGCTTCATGAGCCTCCTTGAGAACCTGTCTGCCGAGGCCTAGCGCGGGTTGCCCCGGGTCGCAGAGATGCGGCTCGGGAGCACCCTTTCAAACTGATCGTGACTTGCTGTGAGCTCTTGATACCGAGAGCTGGCAGGAGAGAGCGATCTTTACAACGCACTTCCCACGATGTCGTTTCCGAATCCGGACGCTTGATGCATACAGCGGCCGGTGCCGGAACACGACATCTGAGGAGGTGCAAGATGACGGCAACGCAGAAGGGCAATGGAAACGGGACTGAGAAGCAGAATTTGCTTCTGCTGCAAGGACTTTTGACTGGCAGCATCCTGACGGAAGTTCGCGATGAGCATGTAAAGCTCGCTGACCTTCGCGACACCACACGGGACCTGCTGGAGCGCTTCACAAGCGCTGATCGCAAGATCGCACGAGAAGTCATCTCTGATCTTCTGCGTCGAGGTACCACCCGAGAGTTCCCTCTGCTTGACGAGATCAAGTGCGAGGAGACTCCGCAGCATGAGAACTTCCCGCTGGTCATGGCTGCGCTGCGCGCCAAGGTACCGATCTGGCTCTGGGGCGATGCCGGTTCTGGTAAGACCACAAGCGCCAAGAAGGCTGCAGACCAGATGGGACTTCCTTTCCGCGTGCTCTCAGTGTGCCCGACCACGACCAAGTCTGAGCTGTTTGGCTACAGGGATGCGAGTGGGAACTACCACTCCACGGCGTTCCGTGAGATCTTCGAACATGGCGGAGTTTTCCTGCTTGACGAGATCGACAACGGAAACCCATCGATCCTGAGCGTGCTCAACACTGCGCTTGCCAATGACACCTGCTCGTTCCCGGATGGAAACATTCAGCGGCATGAGAAGGCATTGTTCATGGCAGCAGCTAACACGATTGGCCGTGGAGCAGACGTACGTTACGTGGGTCGAAACGCTCTGGACGCCACCACGCTCGACCGATTCGTTTTTGTTCGCATGGACATCGACGAGAACTTGGAGCAGAGCTTTGTGACCGGCAAGTTCGACAACACAAAGCTCACCAAGATTGGGGCAGGCGGCAAGATCTCGGCAGAGAACTGGCTGGCGCTTGTGCAGAAGGCTCGGCGTGTCTGCAAGGACCTTGGACTCCAGCACCTCATCACACCACGGGCCACGGTCTACGGGCATCGCCTGCTGCGCGCTGGTGTTGGTAGGAAGCACCTGATGGAGCTGTGCATCTACAAGGGCCTTCGGGAGACTGACCGCGCCAAGATCATGCGCAAGCTGGAGGCTTGAGATGAGGAAGGAAACTATCCAGCGCAGCAACAGAAAGATCCACAAGCGAACGTTTGATAACTGGCTGGACTTCCTTCGTCTTGCAGAACGCGTTCGAGATGGTGCAGATCGCGGTTGCTTCGCAGGTCTGCCGTGCTCGAGCCTAAAATCTGGAAGAGTGGATTGGGCTGGAACACATTCTCTTGGAGAGGCTATTGATCTTGCGTACGATGGTTGGCCAGAAGGACGGGCTCGACTCGAACGGCTTCGCAAGAAGCTCTCGATCGAACAACTGCTCCCAACAAGCCAACGGATACGGGAGACTCGAGATGTGTTCGGAGATGAGCCGAACGTGGACCTCTTTCTCTCAGGCGAACCAGAGCACATGGTCACGCTCGAAGAGGAGTTTTCACGCGAAGGCGGGAAGATCATCCGGATGTGTGTGAATCGCAGCGCTGCAAGCAGTGTCTCAAGTGAAAGAATCACCAGGCGGGGCTTGGCTCTGCTGCTGGCGATCGAGGCACTTCTCACGCTGGGATACAGCCTGGAGTTCTCGATCTACCAGAGTGTTCAGTCAGATAATGGGAACTCCTATAACATCTTGATTCCTTTGCTACATGCTGGGGATCCAATCAGCATGGACTCGTTTGCCTTCCTGCTCATGCATCCAGCTGTGCTTCGTCGACTCATCTTTGCTGCAGAAGAAACTGAGAGCCACAACCTTCGATGTGAGTTCGGGTTCAACCGAGGGTACTACGGTTACCCAAGAGACCCACTCGTAAAGCCAGAGTGTGATCTGTTCATGAACTGGGAAGATGGGCTTATCTACGACGATAGCGAGGTTACTTCGCTTGCCCTCTCGATCCTCAAACGTGTGGGGATTGATACGAGCCGCGCTGCATAGCGCAACGCACCCTTGAGAGAAATCTCAGGGGTTTTCTTATTGATGGGTTGACAAGAATCTGCACGCATGGAAATATGCTTTCTTGGTTCCTTTAGGGACCGTTGGAGGTATCTTTGACTGAAGTTTACGAGATCGCTTGGGCGCCAGAGCTCCAGGCCGAGCTCGACCGTCTACTCACCACATCTCAACAGAACCTCACACAAGAGAGAGCGAGAGAGCTCCGAGAAGATAGCGGGCAGTGGGAAGCTCTTCAACTTCGATATCGCGGCGTGCTCGATTATGCCAAACGATGTCAGGCTGACCCCACCCTGTTCTCAGCAACGCCGCTGGGACTCGAGAAGTATGTTCTTTCGCTCATGGTTCTGCGACCCTATCTGCGAGACGATCAGCAGGAATGGATCTCTGAGAAAATCAAGGTCCTCCTCACAATCGCAGAGGAAACTCGAGAAGCCCGTGTTGCACTCATGGCAGCACAGCCCGACGATGCGACCCCCCAGTAGCGACTGGAGGGGTTTTCTTATTAAAAAGCAGGACTGTATGAGTCCTGCTTTTGTGTTTGCTTATGCTTCTGGTTGGAGTCTCCGGTCAATTGCGTCCTGCATGCGCGTCTTCCAATCTCCTCTGTGAATGATCTGCTGCGCCCCTTCATCTCGAAGCTCTTGACGTGATTTGTTCTTCGTATTGCTTGTTACATGTTCTTTTACCCAGGCTTTTTTCTCATCATCTGTTAGCCCGTCTTCTAATGAGATGTTTGGTGTTCCTTCAATAACATAAGCAGCGTTTCCAATCTCAGGACTATCGAGCACAACGAATCCGTCAAACACGAATCCGCGATACCCATTAAACCCAACGCCCTTACCTGTGTAGAACCCAAAAACAGCACCACCTTGCCCAGTGAGGAATTCGATTCGCTCAAGGTCTTCTTGTTTACCTTTTCCTTTTTCAGGACCTTCGCCAGGAACAGAATCGCCAGAGCTTGGATCAGTCTCGCCTGAGGTCATGACATTCTCATCAATCTCAGTCCAGAAGTCGATGCGGATCATCTCAGCGATGCGCATGATCTCATTGAACACATCATCTGGCTCAGCTTTGCCTTTTAGAATCTTCTGCCATCCAAGTCGTTTTCCATCCGGGGTGAGAGACACAGTTTCATGTCTTTCCTTTCCGTTCTTGCCCTCATAAAAGACAACTGCTTGCATTGAAGCCCCACCTTCGGGCGGAGCAAGAAGGCTGATGGAGTTGATTCCATCGATCTCAGACTCAAAGTTCACCCCCTTTGGAATGAATTTATACTTACCTTTGAGAACGCTATCAAAACGCTCCTTGCGCTTTTTCTCAACCTCACGCTCTTCAGCAGCTTTTGCAGCCTCGAACCTGCGATTGAGTGCGTCCAGGCTCATTTTTGCCATATGATTTCAATTATGAATTGGATTGGTCATCTCTCCACTCTTTGATTTTTTTGTGATCGCCAGAGAGTAGGACTGGTGGCACCTTCCATCCGTTGTATTCTTCTGGCTTAGTGTACTGCGGGTGCTCGCGGTAGCCTTCTTGGCTGTGCGACTCGCACTCGAGGGACTCGTCCTGGACGACACCAGGCACCATGCGCGCAATGGCATCGGTCATGACGAGCGCTGGGAGCTCTCCGCCAGTGAGCACGTAATTGCCGATTGAGAATGTCTCGTCTGCGATGTGCTCCTCGACTCTGTGATCGATTCCTTCGTAGCGGCCGCAGAGAAAAATGAGCTGGTCGTACTCGGCCAGACGCTTTGCATCAGCTTGGGTGAACTCTTTTCCGCTAGCAGCCGTCATGACCACACAAGACTTCTTGCGCTTAGCTTGCACTTTTTTTACAGCCAGATCGAAAGGCTCAACTTTCATGACCATGCCTGGACCACCGCCGCAGGGCGTGTCATCAACTGTGTTGTGCTTGTCTGTAGCCCAGTCACGCAGGTTGTGTGCGCGGATGTCGATTAGCTTTTTCTTTTGAGCACGGCCTAAAATAGAGCCTCGCATGTATGGCTCAACGATCTCTGGAAAAATCGTGATGATGTCGAATCGTTTTGCTTTTTTTCCAAACATGTTATTTGTGTGCGCTACCGATGGCTTCTGAGATGTTTTTGAAGCCGTCTTTTTTGAGAAGTTTAACCAATCCTTTATTGATGCGCCCAACTACCTGTGGTCCTTCGTAGATCATTCCTGTGATCATCCCAACGAGAGAGGCACCGAGCTTGATTTTCTCGTAAGCATCGTTTGCATTGAAGACTCCACCGACACCTACAATCACGTAACGATCACCAGCTGCTTGATATGCGTGTGAGATAAGATTGTTTGCTAAGTCGCTTGTTGATGCCCCGCTTATACCCCCAACATTGATCCCTTTAATCTCATCCTGATCGACTGAAACAAGCCTGCGATTCTTTGTGAGGTTAGAAAGGATAAGTCCATGCACGTGATGCTTGTCGCAGACCTGGATGAGCTCGTCGAGCTCGTGGGTTGAGATGTCGACTGGGAGCTTGAGCATGACTGGCTTGAAGACCTTTTCTTTGTCGATGGCTGCCAGGAGCAGGTCGAGGCGCTCGGGTGCGGTGAAAGGCTCACCTCCGAATGCATTTGGGCATGAGATGTTGATCACGAAAAAGTCTCCGGTGTTTTTCAAGGTCTTTACCGCTTTGATGTAGTCTCGGATTCCCGCTTCGAGCTCTACGGTTGTGTCGTCGTTGGTCTTGGCAATGCTCACACCAATTGGGAAACGGAACTTTAGTTTTGAAAGACGTTTGCTAATCGCTTCACACCCGTCGTTCATGAGGCCGTAGAAGACCACCAAGCCTTTTGACCTTGGAAGTCGCCAGAGTCGCGGGCGCTCGCTGTTTCCTGCGCATGGCTCGCCAGTGATTGATCCAATGACCTCGAACCCGAATCCAACTGATGGGAGGATCTGGGTGAGACGTGCGTTTTTATCAAACCCTGCGACGAGTCCGATTGGGTTCTTGAACTTGATACCGAGCACGGTCTGCTTGAGCCGGCGACTCTTGTATGAAAAGAGTAGCGCAGCAATAGCTCGTGAGAGCGGGCACTTGCCTAGATAGTGTCCGGATGAGACAAAGAAGTCGTGGATGGCTTCCGGATCAAACTTAAACAAGATTGGTTTGAGAAGATTGCGATATAGGAGTCCTTGTATTCGTGGAAATAGCATACGTGTTTTCAGACTTATGACCACCCCAAAATCAGATGAGATTTCCTTAAATGGGGAAACGAGCCACCGAGGCGTACTTAACATACGGCGAGGTGGTCGTGGGGCCCCATGAAAGGAAATATCGCTGATTTTGAGGTGGTCACGAATCAAAAAACAGCTAAGGATATATTAGCTGTTTTTTGTATTTTGATCTAGATTCCTAGGTCATCTACAGACGCGTCGTCTACAGTGCTGAAATCGTCGCTTGGTGCTGCTTCGGTGCTGGTTTCAGCATCTTCACGGCGTGGGCGGCGAGATCCTTCTGGCTCATAGATCTTAAGGTTAACGCGAGCGTTTTCCTTAGCACCTACGATTTTGAGAAGGGTTCGTACTGCACGAGCTGTCTGACCTTGTCGACCAATGACATAACCCATGTCTTCTGGGTTGATGTGGAGAGTGATGAGTACACCACGCTCGTCAACGATGCGTTCTGTTTTAACGTCATTTGGGTTGTTGACGATTCCGCGGATAATGTACTCCACGAACTCCTGATCGAACTGTTTGTCAGCCATAGCTAATTCATCAGTTGTTATCGAATCTTTGTTTACCCCTCTTGTCGTCTGTCGACCTGCGCAGCATGACGCGTGCTCAGACAGAGAAAGTGAACGGAAAGTAGCATAGCTGAAATTTGGGTTTTTGTCAATCTTAAGGCATTAAACCTCAAGTTTTTGACCTATTTTTTCTTTCCCCAATTTTCCCCCAAAAGCCCTTGACAGGTTTTCCATACTTTATTACAATGCGCGCGCTGGTTGAAGGAATCAGCAGACAGTTTGATCCTTACAAAAAAATACATTTCCACATCACATAAAGACAATGGTTGTCTATTATGTGATTGCAACGTTTATTCCAATACCCTCACTTTATGTGAGGAAGCAGAGTCTTGATAACTCAAGATTTTATCTGAGAGTTTGATCCTGGCTCAGGATGAACGCTGGCGGCATGTCTAAGGCATGCAAGTTGAACGATTCACCTTCCTTCGGGAAGAATGAAGAGTGGCAAACGGGAGAGTAACACATTGGTAATCTACCTCGAACTCGTGAATAGTCCGTCGAAAGGCGGAGTAATACACGATATTGATGGGGGGACTTCGGTCATTCCCATTGAAAGATTTATCGGTTCGAGAGGAGCCTATGTTCTATCAGCTTGTTGGTGAGGTAAAAGCTCACCAAGGCTACGACGGATACCGGGCGTGAGAGCGTGGCCCGGCTCACTGGGACTGAGACACGGCCCAGACACCTACGGGTGGCTGCAGTCAAGAATCTTCCGCAATGCACGAAAGTGTGACGGAGCAATGCCGCGTGATGGATGAAGGCCTTAGGGTCGTAAACATCTTTTATTAGGGACGAACAAATGACGGTACCTAATGAATAAGGGGCTGCTAATCACGTGCCAGCAGCAGCGGTAATACGTGAGCCCCGAGCGTTATCCGGATTTATTGGGCGTAAAGGGTCCGTAGGTGGTTTTGTAAGTCATGTGTTAAATCTTCAGGCTCAACCTGGAGGCCGCGCGTGATACTGCAAGACTAGAGGATGGGAGAGGCAGATGGAATTGCTGGTGTAGCGGTAAAATGCGTTAATATCAGCAAGAACACCAAAGGCGAAGGCAATCTGCTAGAACATTCCTGACACTGAGGGACGAAAGCGTGGGTAGCGAATGGGATTAGATACCCCAGTAGTCCACGCCGTAAACGATGAGTGCTAGGTTTTGGGAGTATCGACCCTCTCAGAGCCGTTCAACCAAGCTAACGCGTTAAGCACTCCGCCTGGGGAGTACGGCCGCAAGGCTAAAACTCAAAGGAATAGACGGGGACCTGCACAAGCGGTGGAGCGTGCGGTTTAATTCGATACTAAGCGAGGAACCTTACCTGGGCTTAAATCACAGTTGCAAACCCTCCGAAAGGAGGGCTCCTTCGAGGGTACTGTGAAGGTGCTGCATGGTTGTCGTCAGCTCGTGGCGTGAGCTGTTCCCTTAAGTGGGGTAACGAGCGCAACCCTTATCTCGTGTTATATGTGTCACGAGAGACTGCCCTCGCAAGAGGGAGGAAGGTGAGGATGACGTCAAATCAGCATGGCCCTTACGTCCAGGGCGACACGCGCGCTACAATGGCAGGTACAATGGGTTGCCAAGTCGTAAGACGGAGCTAATCCCACAAAGCCTGTCCCAGTTCGGATTGAGGTCTGCAACTCGACCTCATGAAGTTGGAATCGCTAGTAACGGCCAATCAGCCACGTGGCCGTGAATACGTTCTCGGGTCTTGTACTCACCGCCCGTCACGTCAAGAGAGTTGGTAACACCCGAACGTCGCCGTAGGGCGGCGGAAGGTGGGATCGATGATAGGGACGAAGTCGTAACAAGGCACCCGTAGCGGAAGCTGTGGGTGGATCACCTCCTTTCTAGGGATATCTATCTATGGAAACATAGAAGCATGATCCTAGGTCGAGATTAGTCTCAGACTAATCGGAATCTCAAGTTCGCTTGAGATGAGATAGCCGAATAAACGATGCAATCACTTAGTGGATAACAAAAATGTATTTCCCGGCGAAAGCCGGGTTTTTTGTTGTATCAAAAAACCAGGAGATGAGTCCTGATTTTTATTTGTTTTTTATTACCTTTACTACTTTATTATCTGGATCAGGATTTCCATCTGGGAATGAAACGACTCTGTACTCTTTGCATGAAGCAAATATCTTTTTTGAAACACGCCCTTCAAAAATCTCTTCGGGGACATAGGGGGTCAGTTCCAAATCGTTGAAAACTGAGATGATTGGAATCCAGATCCAAGTTCGTTCACCCCGAGTTAGGTTGTTGAAGTCTTGCAGAATAAATAGGAACAAGGCTAGTGTTGTGGCAAGGATTGGAATAGTAATCAGCATGAAGATAGAGCCGTCGTTTTGCAGAAAAAGGCAAATCCAGATCACAACAATGAGCGCAAAAAGGCTTCCCCATTCATGCTTAGACATCTTTGATTTCACTAGGTGCGAAATTTCTCTACTGTTTCGCATAACAGCCTCGATATGCCCTATTGCATAGTATGCTGCGTGGTTTTGCATAACAGTGCGTGGACGCAGATCAAGCACGAAGTCATTAAGCTTGAGAAGTGTTCTTGTGGATTTATCGATGTCTTCCAACCTATAATCGAGTTGCAAAATGAAATGATCTTCGATCAGCTTGAGGCACTTCTTACTCTTGGTTTTCCCAAACAGTGAGACTGATCGGTACAAATGAAGTAAACGTGCATCATTTTCTCGGAGTCGTGTTCGAATCTGTGATATTCTCCTATTCCGTCCCGAGAGCAAGAACCCCACAATAATTGCGAAGGTGAATGTTGTAATTGAAAGAACAATAGTAACAATCTCAGAATCGACACGTGGTTGAGGCAAAACAAAATACACCGCCAGGTATATGAGGTAAAAGAATGGGATTTGAAAAGCCGTTTTCCTCCATGACATACTGAAGATAGTTTACCATAATTTGACCAGATATTTTTGAGTGGACCTCACCTTCTTGGTGCAAGCTGGGGTTTTTTGTTGTATCTATTGACAAAGAGGGGTTTTTGTGAAAAAGTTTTCAGTTCTCGATTAAGAGAGCGGCCCCTGGAAAGGAGAGAGGGATGTTCTTCTCGAATTGGGATATGACAGTTCATGCTGCTCAGCAGGTCACTTCGGTCTCTATCAACGATGTACTCCTTCTTGCATGTTACTTCCTGATGGCATTGGGGATGTGTCTGAGTGATGGACACACAGGTCTTTTCCGCGCCGGTGTTGTCAGAAATCATCAGAAGGGCAGGTGATCCATGCAACGTCTTTTGATTCTGGGTGCTTTCGTGATTGTGGCTGGATGCTGCTGCGCTGAGAGTAATACACCCTTGATGCCACCAGGTGTTCCAGTCACCCCAGAGGTCGTCGAGACCAACGAGCCCGAGTTCGTTCGTGATGAGCTCAAGGAGCCGCGGCCGTACTCCATGGAGCTGTGTGTGTCTCCGATCACAGATGGTGAGGGGCAGATCCATGTTCACGCGCAGCAGATGGCAGACTTCTGCAACGACTACGAGTATGTGGATGTGACCCCAGGCGACAACTGGAGTTGCGGCACATACAACCTGATCGAGTCGGATGCAAACTGCTTGCTGGATCGACCCGTAACCATGTTCATCAGCAGTATGGGCTGGGTCGAGTACGACACACTTCGTGTTCGCACGACTCGCTGGTGCGAAGAGGATAGTGACTACTGCACGGACTTAATCACACTCCCCTCAGTGGGCGGAGGCAAGTTCGTCTTCATGGCGGACCTGCAGATTCCTCACATTACGCTGGGGCAGGATCCTCCGAAGGAATCTGTAGCGAGTGGGGCCGAGCCAACCTCTGAGGCCCATGACCTTCTCGAGAACGAGCATCTGCGCTAAGCGCGCAACGGACGGACCCCCAGGGTCCGTTTTCTTATTAATGTACTCACCTTACTTGCCGCACTTTTCTACCCAAACTTTAATCCTCACCCTTGACAGCACTTCGAATCCCTGGCATTCCGAATTGGTAAGATGGCAATGTAACCACTAAAGGACCGATCGGACCTTATATGGATAGAAGAACACGAAAAACCAAGCACGGCTCAAGAGCCTCTGATATTCTTCTGGAGCTTCTCAATGCAACAGATCTGCTTTTTGAAAATATTCATCAGCCTGGCCTTGCTTTTCGCTACGGTTTAGAGAACGCAATCGAGATTCGAAACAATCGGGAACGGTGGTTACAAAATCGAGAAGTAAAACGTCTTGAAAAACGGAAGCTGGTTGAAATAAACAAAATCGCCGATAAGTATCATGTTTGTTTAACAGACGAAGGTAAAATCGAGGCGCTTCGACTTGCAATACTTGAAGCTAATCTTCTACCTGAGGGACAGGACTGTATTGTGATGTTTGATATCCCTGAATCAAAACGCAAGCTACGAAAACAAATCCGAGAGCTATTAAAAGAAGCTGGGTTCTTTTGTATCCAAAGAAGCGTCTGGATGTCTCCTTTTGATGCAGCCGAAGCTTTTTCAGCGTACTTCAGATCAGTTAACGGCCATGATCGGGTGCGGGTGTATACTGGCGTTAGATGTTAATATCCACTAAAGGACCGATCGGACCTTATATGGATAGGCTTGAACTTCACAATCCATCAAGTGATCCACAATGCCAATATTGACAATTACCTTCTTCCTTGTTGCAATACAAGTAACCCTATCCTCCCCGTCTGCGCATAGTGCGCGGTCGGGGTTTTTCGTTCCTTTCACAACTGGAGTGTGATATGCGACATCTGATTCTCGTACTCTTTTTCCTGATCCCGAGCCCTGTGTGGGCTCAAAGTGATCAAGATGATGGGTTGCTTTGGGTTGCCCTGAATCTTGTAGACGCGCTTGAGCCTGGGCAACCAGTGATCGAGAGCGACTGGACGATTCCCTGCTCTGAGCAGAACACGCTCGATCCCCTACCTCACGGCTTTTCGCTCGAGCATGCTGATCGAGAGCTACCAAACGAACTTTGCGAGAGCGCGCTCGATGTGCGTGTGGGCGGCTGGATCAATGACCAGTTCGTGTTTTGCCGAACACTGTGGTGGCAACCAGGACAGGACGGCACGAACATGATTGGGATCCCGCGCGAAGGGACTCGGACTGTGAAGATCGTCTTGCCTGAGAAAATCCAGATTGGTCAGGAGGTGTACCAGGCTCCTGAGCAAATCTTACTGCGCCCAACCGGAGTTGAGCGGATCGTGGAGATCGATGTGGAGCTGCGGCGTCTACCGTCAGTAGATCTCGTTGTGGATGCAGAGCATGCAGACCCGCGCGAGCTACTGGATGCTCGCGCAATCTGGGTTACGGATTCGAGAGCATTCCTTGATCTCGATCTGTTCACGATCAGAGCTCCGCGAGGGTTTGCACTTGAGGCAGAGGCTACAGATCGGTTTGGGCTTACGCGCTCAATCACGCCCGCTGTACGTCCTGCTGTGTACGTAGATCTCTACGGATACTACGGTTGGAGCTTTCAGGTTCGCGTGGTGCCCAAACACCCTGAGCACACTGCAAAACGATAATCAAAAAGACGAGGTACGCAACCTCGTCTTTCTATTCTTCTTTTTCTACCTTTCGAAATCCAATCTTTACAGCTCCAAATTCTTTTTCTTTTTCCTCTGAGTAGTACGTTCGCATCCTATTGATGAATTCTTCTTTTTTGCATTTACCCTTCAGCTCTGAGTCTTCGTACATTGCGCCAAAGTCTGGATAAACCGAGATGGAAGTAATCTCTATGAGTAAAACCTCATCAAGATCGGGGCGCTTTCGAAGTCGGATGTAATCATTTACTTCGAGCTGCCTGCGCTTTGCATCAAAGACACGATACTCCTCTGTCTTTTCACCAGCTTTGATCCTCTCAAACGGTTTTGGATGTAATCTCATTTCTGTCATAACAATTTGATTTATGAAAAACAGCCACAACGTGACTGGTTTTCTGGTGCCGAGGGTGAGAATTGAACTCACGACACGAGGATTTTCAGTCCTCTGCTCTACCACTGAGCTACCTCGGCGTGGTGGGTGTGGGAGGACTTGAACCTCCGACCTCGTCCTTATCAGGGACGCGCTCTAACCACCTGAGCTACACACCCATAGAAAGATTGCCTGAAACTGGCGACCTATTGGCTCTGCGCTGTGCGCGCTCAGTCGACGCACGTTTCAGTACGTCTCCATCGCGTGCTCGCGCATCACCAATATCTCATCCAGTTTCAACCAATCTTTGTTCTATGCTTTTGTTGAAATTTGAAGGGAACGACAATAGTTTACAAGAATCTGCTGAAGCGGTCAAGGCTTGTTTGAGGCGGTTTTACTCCTCTGAAACCTCTGTGACAACCACAGGATCTACAGCCATCTCAACATGCAGACCACGGCTAACTGTTCCCGAATCAAGACTAATATCTGCGTGCCTAACCCCTACCTCTGGGATGGTGAGTGAAAGCGTGCAGGTTGCGTCTGTTGTAACAAGTTCATTTGCAGAAAAGTTTACGTCGGCTTGAAGCTGAATGAGAAGCTCGTTCATACAACCATCGAGCTGGCTGCGAACTTGGGTTGCCATGGCGCCTTGGTTGGTGTCAACAAATGCATCAATGCTCGCACGCGAGAGAATGATAAAAGCAGACACTGAAGCTAGACCAAGGATGATGACTGTGAAAAGCAACACTGTTCCGTTTTGATCATTTCGTATCATAGTTCTGTTGTGTGAGGCTGGAGATGTACTGTTGCCTGAGAAGAAAATATGGACGATCGGAAGGCACCGAGTCCTGCGTTGAGCATTTCGATCTGAAGCGCAATGTTTATACCTGTAAGATCATAAGTTGAGTCTCGAACCGGATCAATTTGCCAACGTGTTACGTTCATGTCAGCGTCTGTGAGGAAATAGGCACCTGACCCATCATTGAGTTGAAGTCGATGCACGGTTTGTTCTCCTGTTGGAAACTGTTCGAGTGTCTCGATCACACTGATTGTAAGTGTCTGACTTTCATCATCGACAAACACAAGCTCGCTTTCAGTTTCACCTAGTGTGGACGCGGTGATGTTTATTGAGTCAGCTGCTGTCATCTCGTACGTGAACCAGTTGTTGATCATGCCTGCTTTTTGTTCCATGCGAATACGTGGATCCACAAGCTGAAACTGATCAGAAAGGCTAATTGAAAATACTGTCGCGGAAGGAAGGATGATTCCGAGAATAGCAATGTAAAAAATTGTTTCAATCAGGCTAAAGCCTTTCATACTAATAGAGAGTAAAGTCTCCGGAATTCACCGTAGATCCGTCTGTGCACTCAAGCTGAATATTGAACGTTCGTCCGCTCATACTCGATCCAAACTTGATCATGCTTATCTCTTCTGATTCACCGCTGTAGATAGCGTTGTCTTCTCCGTCTAATTGCGTGCCGCTGTATTGGTTCCCCGATGGTGTTCCTGGACCGTATTTTGACCAGAATGTAATACCTTCAAAATCAATCTCTTGGATGCTTGCTCCTGAATCATATGTCACAGTTGCCTTGTCCACCATGACCGCTTGCGCAGCACATCCACAGTCAGGTTCTGGGTACTCATCGCACCCCTCTCCGGAATCTAGTGTTGTTAGCATGACCAGGTCTTGCATATCAAACGCTGGGCTGTCTGGATCTGATGATCCAAGCTCCCAAAGGCAAAGTACTTGGTTGTCTTGAATGACAACTGTTCCTGTTTCTTCATCAAGGTAAGGCTCGAGAAATTCTTCAATTGAGGGTTGTCCTTCGTATGGATCAAACTCTGGTGGCTGCTCACCATTTAGTACGCAAATGGCCTGTACGGGGTCTGTTGACCAATAAATGTTTGAATAGCTTCCTAAATCGGCTTCTGCTCGAATGGTGAATGTTGAGCCTTCTTCTGCAAGATCTGTCCAGGTCTCTCCACCATCAACGTCTTGATAGCCCCAGAGTTCGTATTCGTCATATGTTTCATCTGGGTGATCCACGCGCACCAATACATACACTGGCACTTCGGGCCCACCTTGACCAAACGAAATCGCAGATCCGATGACCTCTGCTGTGAGTTCAACACACTCGTTCATGGTGACTTCTCCGTCGTCTTCTGTGTAACCACCATCATCCCCGCCTTCATAACAACAACACTCGTGCTCCACAAATACATCTCGCATCCGATAGTTCCACCAATAGAGATCAGCTTGCGAGGTATCAAACGCCAGGCACTCACACATCCCACCTCCTTCTGTAAAACAATCCCCCTGAGGCTCTTCCCAATTTGTGCGTAACGCACTTAGAGCTACTGTCTGAGGATTTCCTCGATTATCAGTCCATGAAACCTCACTGATAAGTTCGTAGCTATCAATGTCTTCATCCCCCCCTTCTTCTACTTCGCAAGACTCACTTCGCCCCACAGCTTCAACTCTTACTATGCGAGACATCCCTGCGGTTAGCAGTTCTGGGCCATCCTGCCCAAGTGACCATTGCTCTGTTGCATACGCTAGTGATCCTATGTCTGTTTCGTAAAGATCATCAAAATCCATTGTTTTCAGTGCCTCGAGCCCTTCTTGAGCACGCCAGAGCGCTTGCTCGCGCGTGAGTCCTTCGGCACTAAGTGTGTTTGATAAAAACACCACCCCAAGTGCTCCAGTAAACAGCAGGGCAGCGATCCCAAGCGCAATGAGCGCTTCGAGGAATGAGTATCCTTGTTCATTCATATGAGAGCTCTCTAGTAATAAATCCTTGCGGAGTAATTACAACTTGGCGCGTTTCTCCAAAGATCTCAATTTCAACACTTCCGTATTGGGCTGTTGAGCCTGTGCGTGATTGAAATACGATTTCTGTGTCATTTCCGGTAGGGGTATCTTCTCCGCTAAAATCTGCTGAGATAAATTCTACTCCTGATGGATAGGCATATGGTGTGTCTTTGGACTGATCTCGGGTCGTATAGCTTTGTCCTGCAAAGACAATAATTTCATCTGTTGTTCGTTCAACTGGATCATAGGGGATATACAGACCCCAGTTTGAATTCGCCTCACCTGCTTGTGCGCGACGTGCTGCTGTGATCAAAATGTCCGCAAGTGCAATATCAGCTGAATTGACACGCATTTGTTTTGAAAGAAGCGTTCCAGCAAAGGCTGAGAGTGAAACAAGGGTCACAAAAATTACTAACATAACAAAGGTCTCAACAATTGTGAGACCTCTTTGATCACTCTTGATTTTAGAAAGATCCAACCACTTCATAAATCGGAGTCATGATAGAGAGTGCGAGCCCTCCAACAAATATTCCTATGATGATAAGGAGGATTGGCTCAATAAGATCTGAAAGGTTGTCGGTGATATCTGAGACTTCTTGTTCGTAAAACTCTGCAAGGTACAAAAGCATCTCATCGAGTGACCCTGCCTGCTCACCAACGTACACAACATGGGTTGCCATTGGTGGGATAAGGCGTGGGTACTTTTCAAATACGCTTGAGATCTCATTTCCAAGCGCAACAGCCTGCTCGAGTTCAAGAAAGATCTTTTTATAATGCGCATTGTGCACCACTTTTGCAGTGATTGCGATTGCCTCGTCAATGGTAATCCCGCTCTCAACCATGGTTCCAAGAGATCGTGTAAATCGAGCAAGGTTGACCTTTTTTGCAATCCCGCCGATTACAGGAATCATGAGAAGCAAGCGGTGAAGCAAGGGTTTGAAAAAATTGATCTTGCGAATGATCAGAGCCGCAAAAAAAGCTCCGATCATTGAAAAAAGGACGAGCAGACCGTGCTCTGTAACAAATGTTGAGAACGCAATGAGGATGCGTGTCGAAAGCGGAAGAGCGAGGTTAAGAGACTCAAACATGCCTAGCACGTTTGGGATTACAAAAATAAACATTCCAATTGCAATTCCCAGTGCTGCAAGAATAATGATGGCAGGATAAACCATGGCACCACGTACTTTCGAGGTCAGTTGGTATTCCTTTTGCATCTGTTTGACCAGATGATCTAGGTTTTGCTGCAGCGTTCCAGAAGCCTCACCTGCCGCGACCAGGTTCACAAAAAGTGGCCCGAAAATGTATTCATACTCTTGCAGTCCTGATGAGAGTGTTTCTCCTCGACTGAGATAATCCGATAAGGTTCCAAGTACTTTTTTCATGGAGCGCTTTGATTGCTCAGCTAAAACATTGACCGCATCATCTATCGCAAGACCCGCACCAAGAAGTACGGCAAAATATTTTGCAAACATGAGCTTCTCTTTTCGAGAAATCTGCACACTTGCTTGTTTCCACATTTGTTTTAGACCTTCTCCTCCTTTCATAGATTATTCATGCATGACTCGAATGAACTCTTCGAGTGTTGTTTCACCGCCAAGAAGTTTTTCTACACCATTTTTCTCAAGTGTTGTCATTCCTTCAGCAACAGCAACACGATGAATTTCCTCTGAGTTTGCTCGCTTGACAATGAGTTGCTGAATCGAATCTGTTACCTCAAGCACTTCGTAAATACCAATTCTTCCTTTGTAACCTGTGTCGTTGCATGCTGCACACCCTTTTACCTCCACAAGTTTGACGCTTTTCTTTTTTCTAAAAATAAGCTCAAGCAAGCGGTCCTCAATAGAGCCTTTCATTTTCGTTTTTGTAAACACCTTTGTTTTCTGACATTTCTCACAAGCTCTTCTAAGCAAACGTTGTGAGATGGCAATGTTTAATGTTGAAGCAAGCAAGAAAGGCTCAACTCCCATCTCAAGTAAACGTGGGATAGTTGTGGCTGCGTTGTTTGTATGTACTGTTGAGAGAAGTTTGTGCCCCGTAAGAGCAGCATTTACCGCGATCTTTGCTGTTTCTTCGTCTCTGATCTCTCCCACCATCAGAACATCTGGGTCTTGACGCACAAGCGAACGAAGCCCTGTAGCAAAAGTAAGCTTTGCTGACTGATCAACTTGGCTCTGATTAACCCCTGGGATATAGAACTCGACAGGATCTTCGATTGTGGATATGTTAACTTCGCGCTGATTGAGGATCTCAAGAATTGCATAGACTGTTGTCGTCTTTCCAGATCCAGTCGGGCCCGTTGTAAGCATCATTCCCCACGGCTTGTGAATAGCTCGCTCAACTTTTTCTAGGTCGCCCTTTTCAAACCCAAGCTGCTCGAGTGTGAGATTGTGAGATTCACTTGAGAGCAATCGTAGCACGGCCTTTTCTCCGACGCTCGTTGGCATTACAGATGCGCGTACATCCACAGTTCCAACAAGAGACTCAAACTGATCACGCCCATCTTGTGGTGCGCGATGCTCGTCTGTGCGCATGCGTGTCCGAATTTTTAAAAGCGAAATGAGGCGGTTGTGGAGCTGGACTGGAATCTTAAAATAGTCATGAAGAATCCCATCAATTCTGAGTCGGATGACTGCCTCAACTTTATCTGGCTCAAAATGAATATCAGACGCACGTGCATCTTGAGCAAACACCAAAAGCTCTGTGAACAGGCTTGCTGTGGACTTCCCTACTTTGTCTGCAACAGCTTTTTTTATATGACCCTCAATGTACTCCCGTGTTTGTGTTTTTATCTTGGTCGTTATCTCTGTTTTTTTGTCTTGTTTTTTCTTTACTGCCATATGTTTTCTGACTCTATCGTACCATATTCAGACACTTTGAGTCAGATGTGTGCAAATACAAAAGCACCGGATGATACCGGTGCTTTTTATGTTATCGAGAAGCTGAAATTGTTCCGTTTCCGTCGTACTCACTTTCACAGGCAGTGACCGTGACGAACCCGTCAGCACTCTTTGTGAGCACGTAACCTGATCCTTCATCAGACGCACCTGACCCATCATCCCAGGTTGTTGCTCCAGCTGGGCTAATAGGCATCTCTGCTAGATATCCTTCTGAGATGAGACCTGCGATGTTAACACAGTGTGTGTCACCAGTAACAGTAATATCGCAAGTGTTGTCATCACAACCTGACACCATTGTTGCTCCGTTTACCATCATGTAGTTTTCACCATCGGTCATTCCCTCGACAGCGGCGAGGTATGATCCACCATTATCTACTTGGTCAAGTTTGACAGCAGAGAGCACTTCTTGAACATCGTTTTGCCTAACAGCGTCACGTGCTTGCGCAAAACGGGTTGCTGGGTCTAGGGCAACAAAAATGATTGCCACGAGCACTCCGATGATCGCGATTACAACGAGGAGCTCAACCAGCGTAAAACCTTTTTGGTTATTCATACGTATGAGTTAATGAATTCATTTATTAGATTATAACACGACTAGATAATTCCAGCCTTTTCCATCTCTTTTATCGATCGGTCCATGCTGATCATGCCGTGCTTTTTCCCCATTTGAATTGAGGACTGGATAACAGACAGATTGTTTGCTTGGATTGCGCTTCGCACAGCCGTAGACGACGTTAGGATTTCTCGCGCGGCAACAAGCCCACCTTCAGCGGCCGGCAGCAGCTTTTGTGCGACTACCATTTCAAGTGTTGCAGAGAGCTGAACAAGAACCTGGCGTTGCTCAGGCCCATCAAAGACGTTCACGATTCGCTCTACAACTTCTGCTGCGTTTGGTGCATGTAGTGTTGAAAGGACAAGGTGACCTGTTTCTGCAGCTGTGAGTGCAAGCGAGATTGTTTCTGGGTCACGCATCTCTCCGACCACAATCACATCTGGGTCCTGGCGCAAAACATGACGGAGCCCCTTTGAAAATGAAGGGAAATCAATGCCTAGCTGACGCTGCTCAATAAGACAATATCCTTTTGGAAAACGGTACTCGATTGGATCTTCAAGTGTAATGATATGACGCTTTGAGGTCTGGTTCATCTGCTCAACCAGCGCAGCTAGTGTGGTTGATTTTCCAGACCCTGTTGGACCACTAACGATCACAAACCCATCTTCAAGTTCTGGAATTTTCATCATGGTTTCATGAAACCCAAGCTCTTCTGGTGAGGGAATGGTTGGTGAAATGAGACGAATCGCAAGCGCTAAGCCATTGCTCTGCCTGTGAATATTAATACGCAACCCAACCCCTGAAACAACAGCTCCAATATCAACATCTCCATTTTCGTGCAGTTCTTTTAGCTGTGTTTGATGAAGAAGTGCATTTGCAAGCTTTTTCACCGCAGCTTTGGTGAGTGGCTGTTTTTTAACCGCAATAAGTTCGCGGTGCACGCGAATCATTGGCAAAGCACCGGCAACGAGATGGATATCCGATGCCTTATTTTTTTGTGCGTATGCAACGTAGTGTTTTAACTCCTCCATAAACGAAATGAAAAAGCGTGATTTCGGTCTTCCCTTGCCTAATCTATACATCAAAACCGAGACTCACGCCCTTGTCTTCAAAATCAACCCCCTCTGATTGAGAGCTTATGCTTGTGTGTGCTCCTTTACCTTTGCAAGAACATCTTCAATACCACTGTCAGATTTGACAATGTAGTCGTCTGCACCCAGTGCAAGACCTTGCTCAATATCGCTCTCCTGACCCAGGTTTGACATGATTACCACCTTGATTGCTTTGAGCTTTTCATCCTTTTGTCTTTCTCCAAGGAATCCAAACCCATCCATCTTTGGCATGATGATGTCTAGAAGAATGATGTTTGGTGTTTCGCTTTTGAGCACCTCAAGCGCCTCAAGACCATTACCAGCTGTCACAACACTGTATCCTTCTGCAGTGAGTTTAGTTTGGTAGATGTTTGAAAGGAATTTGTCGTCTTCAACGACGAGCACCTTGATTAGATCGGCCATATGCCGGTGATTAGGAAATTATTCTTGATTGATTGTTTTTAGTGCGATCTCTTTTAGATCATCCAGTGTCTGCTCAGCCTTTGTGAAAAAACGCGTGTTTGGATCATCCATGAGCTCACCATATTGTTTTTTGAACGGGCCGTTTGTCACAACCATCACAGGAACATTTGACCATTTTTCATTTGTTCGCAGCTGCTCGAGCACGTCTTTTCCATCCATCTCTGGTAAGTAGTGGTCAAGCCAGATGAAATCTGGGGTTTCCTTCATGGTTTTGAGGGCCTCCATAACCTCAGTGCCTGTTGCATATGTCTTCACTTCCAGACCAGAGTCTTCAAGCTTGCGTTGAATGAGCGCTTGAAGAGGTTCTTCATCTTCTACAAGAAGAACGGTCTTTTTCACTTCGTCCATAGTTGTATCTATTTTTTGGTTTTCTTTGTTGATTTAACTGCCCTCTTTTTTGAATCTCTTGGTTTTTCCGTCTTTTTTACTGTTGTTTTTGCAGCAGCGCGCTTTACCTGGGTCTGAATTTTTTTCTCTTGAATGATCTGTTTTGCGTGCTTTGCGCCAGCTAATTTACGGTCTCCCTTGTGTTCTATCATACCAGTTTTCGGAATCGTGAACCAGAAACTAGTACCTTTTCCTTCTTCTGATGAAAACCAAATCTTTCCTCCTGAGGATTCGACAATAGCCTTTGTAATGTAGAGCCCTAGACCTGTTCCGTCTGTGTCTTTTGAAATGATGTTTTCTGCTCTAAAGAATTTTTTGAAAATCTTTGCTTGTTGGTGTGCTGGGATTCCATATCCGGTATCTGTAACCTGGGAAACTACCATATCCTCCTTCATACTCACAAACACGGTTACGTCCCCGCCTTCTGGTGTGTACTTAATCGCGTTTGTGATTAAGTTGGCATAAACCTCCCCCACCAATGAAGGGTCGATGTTGATTTCCTCCATGTTGGATGCAACCGAAACTGTGAGGGTTATGTCTTTTTCTTCGATGCGCTGATTGTATTCCTGCACGATCGTCTTGATAAGCTCGCGTAGGTCTGTTGGTTCAGGATTCACCTGGATGCGGCCAGATTCGATGCGCGCAACGTTGAGAAGGGCATTTACAAGATCGATCATTCGAATGACTGATTCGTGCATCATTGAAAGTGACTCTTTTTGATTATCTTGAATAGCCCCTAGGTCGCCATCGAGAAGCATCTCATTGTACCAACGAATAGCGGTGAGCGGCGTTCGGAGCTGGTGAGACGCCACAGACACAAACTCACTCTTCATGCGATCAACCTCACGCGCCTTTGTTACGTCACGGAATACCGCGATGGCGCCCTCAACAATGCCATCTGTAACAAGTGGAGATGCCACAAGCTCTGCCTCAATAAAGTGGCCTTGCTCGTGCTTTACACGGAAATTTGGACCTGAGCGCACGGTGCGCTTGTGGTGCATGGATGAAAAGATTGGAAGCTGTTCTTTATCAACAACGGCCTCATCTTTATTGTGAGGATCAAGCACGTCGATAATACGAAGTCCAACTAGCACATCATGCTCTTTTCCTAAAATCTTCTTTCCAGCATCGTTGATAAACACAATCAAACCAGCAGAGTCAACCACACATACACCATCTTCCATTGAACGAAGAATGAGATCATTCTTTTGAGCATGGCGAACAGCAACGCGTTTTTCCTCATCAACATCCTCGAGCACGTTCAACATAGCTTTTCGCACATCACCAAGCTTGTCGTTTTGACTTCGGATGCTCACCATCACCTTGGCAAGCTCATCCCCCTTAGAAGCCACCTCTTTTCTACTATGTGCGATTGTTGCGGTCATCTGACGAAGAGCATCGGCAAGCACGCCAAGCTCATCATCGCTTTCTTCTTTTATTTGATAACCCCAGTCTCCTGCGGCAATCTTTCTTGCACCTTCTGTGATGCGACGTATTGGGAAAATGACAGATTTCAACGTGAGGTATTCAGCCAAAATAATAAGTAGCAAAATAAAGACAACCCAATAGATCGTGTAGTAGGTTGTTTGTTTGATTTCTTTGTTGACCCTGTTGCTCAGGTCAATGAACTCTGAGAGGTTTGCACCTGTTTCTAGCTCAATTGCAGCAATGCGATCAGGCACTTCTTCTTTCAAGTGATGAGAGTAGCTTCCTAGTTGGAAAATCCAAAAGACTCCAAACGCAACAATGACGAAGGAGATTAATACAAACGCCCCGAGCAATCTGACTTCAATTTTCTTTGTGCAACAAAGCATGGGCAATAAGCTTGCTTCTATTATAGCAATTTGAAGCGATGATTTGAATTCACAGGTAATAGAAAAGGGGTGATCCGAAGATCACCCCTTGTTTGCAGACTGCGTTCTTGTCTACATCCCCCTTTCGAACACGTTGACGACGTCGCCCCAACCCTTGTCAGGGCCGAGCCAGGGAACCATGATCGCGTACACGGTCGTGGAACCAGAGTTGGGAACGAACAGAGCCGTGGACTTCTTGACCACAACCCCTGCACCACAGCGATGCTTGCCGTCCTCCTCCTCAACGTCGATGAACCTGAACTCGAACTGCTCCTCGGGATGCAGCGCCTGGTGATCGGTCAGCCAGGCGTCGTAGAGCTCGACAGCCTTGTCCACAGGCTCGCGACCCACGGTCCAGGAGAACTGAGTGCCGTCGAGACGGTAGCTCTCCATGCGAGTCATGAAACCAGAGCCGTAGATGGCCTGCACACGCTCGTTGAGCAGGCGCGGACCGAACACGAGGCCGTGACGGTACGCACGCTTGAGCTCGGGGCTGGCACATGTCTCCATGAACTGTCGATTGCTCATGAGGCGCAGGCGCCACTCGAGCTTGAGTCGAGCCTTCTGCGAATCGTCACCCTTGAGCCTGGCGAGTGTCTGTGCAGACATCTTTGCATACGTGGTACCCCCGTTGGGGCGCCGAAGCGGCTTGCCGGGATCGGAGGTGAGACCCAGCAGGTCCCAGACCTCCCCGGTCACATCCTTCCGATTTGCCATCGTAAGTCTCCTACTTGTAGTTCGGATGGTTCGACAGTAGTCTACGCTTTATTGACATATGAGTCAAACATTTGTGCACAATCAAAAAACCCGCTTTTTGCGGGTTTTTCTTGCTTTTTTCGCTAAGTTTAGTCCTCTCGCATGGTTGTAATCGTCATGGTCTGGTTGTGGAGTCGGCACTGTTTTTCTGTTGGTGTGATTGGACAAATCTCACCATAGGAGTAAAAACCTGTCATTGCTGCCTGCTCACCCAAAACCTCTTGCACTGCGTCGAGCTCTTCTTCTACACGCTCACCAAGAACAAGCTTCCGCCCGATGCAGCTGACAAGAATTGCGAGCTCAGCCTTTCCTTTTTCGATCACTTCAACTGTTAGTCCTGCAGCATCCCCAGCACCATCAATAAGACGATCAAAGTTTGCTTTCATGAGTCGAGCTTTTGAACCTTCTGGCATGTTTCCGGCAAAGGTCATAGACTGTGCTTCCTCATCAACAGCAAGCAGGGTTCGCACAACCTCTTTTTCACCTTCAACCTCTAGGTTGATTGGGAAGAGAAGCCCTGATCCTGGAAGCTCGTCCGCCTTGTCACCCAGGTACTCCTTGTAGAGCTTGAGTGCTGGCTCTCCATCGAGCTCAAAGAGGACATTGTCAGTAGATTTTGTAACGGTTCGTGCTGGCCCGAAGTCATCCCATCCACCCAAAGATCCGTATGACACCTTAAAGTTATCGCCGTAGAAACCGATCACCACAACGTTTCCTGTTGCAGCTGGACCATTGAGACCAACGGCTGTTTGCTTGAAGTCTGCTCCGTCTCCAACAAGTCCACCTGTTACCGAGACGTTCTCTGGTGAATTATCTGAAAGAGCAGAAGCAAGATATGTTCCATTTACACCCAATCCTTCTGAGAAAACCATGATGTGCTTTAGCCCGTCGTTTGGAAGCTTTTCAGCAAGTTCTTTTCCTGCTTTTGCGCTGTCTCCTGCATCTGCCACGCTGGCGGATGCAACTTCGATTGTTGTTTTTTCAAAGTAAATAGCCGTGAGTGCAATCTCTCCATCAGTCACACTTGTTCCCATGATCTCACCAGCACTTGATCCAAGCACGATATGCGAGTCAGGATACATGCCGTTTACCTCTTTGTAGACATCTTCTTTCTCGAGCGTTTCTCTGTCTCCAAAGACAAGCACGAGTTGTGGAGCCTCTTCAAGAACTCCTTCTGAAACAGCTGACCAGGCGCCAGCTGCCCATTTTTTTTGTTCGATCTTCATAGATTAAATCGATTCCTTTGCAGGTTCTTTAGATTTTGTTAATTCCTCCTCGAGTTCTTTAATGTGTTTTTTAAGTGAGATCATCTTGAGCTCACGACCAACCATAAGATCATTGAGACGCTGCAACTCATCAGTTTGTTCTTTTACCTGCTTGATCTCCTGTGAAAGCTGGTCATTTTTACGATTTAGCTCCTCAGAAGAAAGATCAAGGGACCGCTCAATCAGCTCGCGGTCTTCGTCGGCATGCTTGTAGGAATCACTTACAGATTTTAGAAAACGCTGACAGTGCTCTGAGGTAAAATCAACACCTTTCAGGTATTTTTTTACCTGACGTTGCAACATTTTGTGAAATTGTGAGAGTTCTTCTTTTGTCATGTGTATCTATCTTAACAAATTTTGCCCTGTGCTTCTACAAGAAGTCATTCACAGCCCAGCATGAGAAAACACCCATTGACTCTGGGTGTTTTCGCCTTATGAATCTGATACTGCATTGAGCGTAATAGTCCCTGAGCATGTTCCTGAAACATCTATGCTTGGCATGAGCAGATCCCAATGAATTTCTCCGGATGGATCCACCTCTGTCACTGTCTTGTACCCAATGGACAAATCGATATTTGCTGGAGTTGCTGAGAGTGAATTGGCCCCAGCTCCTCCATACCCGTCATCATTTAGAACATCCCACTCGATATTTGCAACTGGAATTTCACCAATCCCACTACATGTCATGTTCGTTCCAGAGGCCTCAACATCTGACTGAGCGTTCCCGCCTTGATAGACGGTCATGAGCTGACTTTCCAGAGCTGTTGTCGATGCTCCCATTTCTAATGTTCCCCAGGCAACCCCTTCAGGAAACGTTAGTGCCAGCGTGGTTCCGATATCAATCGTATCTGTTTTATTGCCGGTATCTGACTGTGCATCTGTTACCACAATCTTTGCGTTCCAGTTGTTTCCGTTTTCATACCCCCCAAGAACCGTGCCGTTTGCCCAATACTGAATCATTTTCATGCAATCGAATTCTTTTTGGTTTGGGTTTGTTGCGTTTCGTTTGCTGCAACCAGACACCTTATAACAGTTTGTTGGGTGTTCTGAACACTGATCAGACTCAGCACCGTCAGAATAGAAGGCTAGATCAATTGAAGTAATGTCGTCTTGACCGTCTAAATCTTCGACGATTCCAGAAACATGAAGCTCTGTGGTTGTTCCAGCATTTAACGTAATCTCACCATCACTTTCATTGGATGTCATTCTATAGCCTCCAGAACCTGTGTTTATATACGTAGAAACAACCGTTGGGGCATTGTTTGGAGGTGGAGGATCCTCTGCATGAATACTTAACGCGAATACAAGTCCTGTGGCAATAAGTGCGCACGCAAAGATAAGTGAGAACCTCCTGTGTTCTTGATGGGTTTTCATAGAATCAGGGCGTGTTAATCAATTCCTCCTGGGTTATGTAGACGGGACAGCTGTGAGGGTGGTTGTTCCTGTGCACACTCCAGATACATCGTACTCTGGAATCTCAATATTCCAGTACAGCTTTTTTGAAATGATGGTATCAAGGCGATATCCAATGTTGATATCTGCAAGTTTTGGGTTTTGCGAATCGGTTGATAGAACCCTGTCTGGATTTGTTATGGCAGCATGCCCAAGATCAGCTGTTGACCACTTGATGTTTGACCCTGGAATCGTTCCAGTGTTTGAGCAAGGCATGTCAGATCCGTAAATGTTAATGTCGGCGATATCATTCCCGCGCTGGTTGATATCAAGCTCCACATTGTTTGCCAAAGTGGTTTTTGCACCCTGCGCCATGGTTCCCCAGTCAATTGTTGACGGGAAGTCGAGAGCGAGAAGTGTGTCAATATCAATTGTGGCAGTTTGTGTTGTTGCAGAACCCAACTGATCTGTCACAGTAATTGTTGCTGTCCAGTCTCCACCATCCTCACGACCACCTGTTCGTGTGGAGTTTGTCCAGTATCCGAGGTTGATTGAGCAGTCGTAATCCAGCGAGTCTGCGTCCTTATTTTGTGTTGAGCATGTACTTACTCGAAAACAGTTGTTTACATCACTAGAGCAAAGGGCGTTTACAGACTCAGGGGACCAGAATGATGCTTCGACTTTGCTGATATCTGAGTCACCATTTGTGTCAGAAACTGTTCCTGAGATGTGAAACTCTGTATCGACTCCTGCGGTAAGTGTGATAATCCCATCCCCCTCATTCGTGCTCAACCGATAAGTGCCAGGCCCTGTGTTGAAGTAGACTGTGTCAACAGAAGGGTTTGCGTTTGCAACCCCAGCTGATGAGTTGATCTGATCGGCTTGTGAATTTGTACTCACCAAAGAAATGGCGACAAAAATCGTAATGGCAAGAAGTGCCGCACCCAGCACCCAATGAAGCGCGCTTGAGTTGTTTGATTCGGTCATATGACTGTTGTTTTGTAACATAAAACTCCTCAAATGCATTTTAGCATAGCTCAGCCGAAAAAAAACAAAAACACCCAGGGTTATCCCCGGGTGTTTCCTTTTGTCTATTGTGCAGGCGGTGCTGGAGGTGCAGGTGGAGCAGCTGGTGGCTGCGGTGGAGCTGCAGGCGGTGCTGGAGG
>CAZIDX010000005.1:73210-97169 GCA_964538435.1 uncultured Gammaproteobacteria bacterium
GGAGCTGCAGGCGGTGCTGGAGGCGCAGGCGGAGCGGCTGGTGGCTGCGGTGGAGCTGCAGGCGGTGCTGGAGGCGCAGGCGGAGCGGCTGGTGGCTGCGGTGGAGTCACCCTGCTTGCGGCTGCTTTTTTATCTTTTTTCTTTTTCAGAACGAAAACGATTGTGACAATAATCAGGACAAGAACAACAATTGCAATCAATCCGAGGTAGCTACTGCTACCTCCCCCTCCAGATAGAACTGACCCTGAATCTGATCCTGTATCACTACTCCCAACTGTGGAGGATTTGCTCACGGCGAAAGTCACAGCCTTTGTTGGGGTTTTTCTGTTTCCATACTCTACATATGACTCAATCTCATACTCACCCTCATCATCAAACTCAAACAGCTCTGTAATCTCTAGCTCTTCATTTGGAGACACGCGGAATGTATCACCCCTAACCATGTCAATAAATTCCCCATTTAAACTAATGCTTGAGATAAGCAGCGCGTCCACTGGAACTTGTCCTGTGTTTCTAAACATTCCATCAACCCTGATCTTTTTTCCAACTCCATATTCCTCATTTTCTGTCCCAAGTGTTGCAAGCTCACCATTTTGGTCCAATGTTCCTTCTGCAAGCACAGTAAATGAGTCCTCTGACATCAATCGTCCAGTTTCTCCTTCGCTGTCAGAGAAAATCATTGTTACGTAATACTCTCCTTGAATAAGATCTGCTGGGACGATTGTGTTGTGAACAGACCTGTCAGTTCCTGCTGGCACAGCCTCCACCTCATCGCCCGTTGCTGTGTATGAATCGATCAACTCGTCGGTTTCAGCACTGATAAATTGATATTCAATGCTCTCTGCTTTCCAGTTTACGTTTCCAGAGTTTGTGACAACGTAGGTAATTGGAACCTCAAGTCCTTCTTCGGTTTCACCTGCAGTGACTGAAAGTGGCGTGTATTCCAGATTCTCTTCACCTCCAACAGTAATTCTGTAAACAGCTGTTACCCCTGTCACTAGCGTCATTCCGCTCCCACTTGTAATTGCTTCATCTGGGTCGCTGGTTTTTAAGAAGCGAACGTATGCTGTGTAGTCTCCGTTTGCCATCTCAGCTGAAGAGATCTCAACGTCGTATTCGTACTGAGTGACCCCCTCGTAAATAACAAAACGATCTTCTTTTATAAAATTGGCAGCCATCTCCCCGGGGCTCACCCAAATATGAACATCTCCTGTGTCCTCTGGCGCGCGAGAGATGGTTATTTTGCGAACTTGTGTGCTTCCGCGAAGCAGTGAATCGATCTCAAATTCTGGCGGTGAAATTCCGATCGCGTGAGCTGGGCTTGGTGCGACCATGAAAGATGCCACCCCCACAAAGAGCAGCAGGAGAACCACGATTCTCCATTTTGATAAATGTAATGTCATAATTTTTTTGTTACCGGACTGAGAACAGTGCGAGAAGAACAATCATCACAGCAAAAGCTGCTGCGAATGCAAACATAGTTTTCAGCTTTTTCACATCTTGTGCATGAGCTGAAAACGATTGTTTGTACGGATTTCCATCCTCGCGAGAATACATTTTTTGAAAACTTGTTGCATTGTCGTGAAAGAGCATAGTTGGGACATTCTTTGGACTGTTTGTCATCATGAATCCATGTGCAATCGTGGATACAAAAAAACCGAGAATGAACCCCCAGAACAATTCAAACTTCGTAACCTGTCTTACAAGGTCGATTGTGCTAAAACTTGTTGCCTGCAGGCCAAAGAAAAAATTATCCCAATCCATAGCACAAGTATGATATCATTTAAGACAGTAATAGTCATTGACATCATCCACATGCTTCCCTATCTAAAAAGGATGTTCAAGCTTGTTCTCATCATTGTGCTTGTACTTTTGTTTGCACGCTCGTTCGTTATCGAGCCGGGGCGTGTAAACGGGCGATCAATGGAGACAACGTTTTTGGATGAGCACATGTTTCTTGTAAACAAGTTTGCTCTTTTGTTTTCCCCTCCTCAACGAGGAGACATTGTTCAATTTCGAGGACATGATACTGGTGAGGTTGTGATCAAGCGCGTCATTGGTCTTCCAGGAGAAACCATTTCTATTTACCACAACCAGATCCACATCAAAGACACAGATGGGAATGAGTTTGTTCTCGATGAAGACTATTTAGATGAATGGGTTGTCACCAAGACAGCTTCAGGCAAGAAAGAGATTTGGACCATGCCTGATTATAATTATTTCATGCTTGGCGACAACCGTCCGTACAGCATTGATTCACGTAACTATGGCCCTGTTCAAAGACCTGACATCTACGGCCTGGTCATTGATATTCCATTATTGAACAAGTAGTGCTCTTGAGGCATGGACGAAAAAGAAGCAACTAGGCTCATTTTTCCATCAACTGTTGCAAAATAGACATCTTGACCATCATCTTTTTTTACAAAGAAAAGAAAACCACCACCTGAAAGTTCGGCAACATCAGCACCAAATGGCACTAAATAACGTTTACCAGATTCACTGGAAAGGAATCTGTTTTTTGTTGTTTTTGCCACAGATGCATCTTCAAAAGAGAACCGATAGATCTCTTCTTCAGAATCATCCGTGCGATCAAACCAAAGATCATGAATCATGTTTTCCCCATCCACAACAAGCTCAATGTATCTTCCGTCTGCTTGAGAGAACTTGGCGTACTCAACAACTCCATCGAGGTTTGCGGTATACGGCAGACATCCTTCGTGTGACAAGAATGTGTTTACCAGACAGTATTCGTATTCTGATTCTTCCTGATGCTGAATATGCACCAACATGTGTGTATTTCGATTGTTTAAATCGAGTGTTTTTACATGATGATATTCTCCCAACGCAGCCTTTGTAACGCCTCCGTACTGCAATAAGACGAGCTGACCCAGATTCCTCTGCTCCTCACTTTCTACTTCAGAAACAAGGCCTATTGTTGTTGAACTGAGCGCAAATGCCTGATTTAGATTATCAACATTCTTTCCTGTTCCGTCGCTTAGCTGCGTGAATGAAACCATTCCTTCGAGATCTGTCATAAGAATATTGGTGGTTTTTCCTCTCATTTCTTCAACCCCCACCACTGTGAATGTCCCAAAATTATCCCTGACAACATAAATAACGGCAGCACACAGAATTATTGAACCAAGCACGATCGCTACGGTCTTGAGACTGACATGCTTCTTGGTTTTTACGAGAATGATAACAGCCAGAAGAAGCACAATGAGCGCACCAACTATCCAGACCGCAATCTTGAACCAATCACTTGCATGAACTCCCAAAAATCCAAAAGAGTAAACTTCACTTGATGAGCTGCTTCCTATTGCAGCAGTCAATGTTAGCGACCCGGCTTTGTCATATTCAAAAGCATAAGGCACTTCAACAACCATGCCTGGCTCAAGAAGTCCAGGAACTATTGTTTGCATCCCCAATGAAAACGCTGCTTCAAGACGCTCTGCTTTAAAGCTGTAGGGGACACCGTATACTGGAACGTCTGTTTCATTTCTCACGAAGAAGGTTCCCGAATATTTTCCGTCTGCATACTCCGGCCTTTCAATGTTTGTAACAACGATCTCTGGTGGCAGGTCTCCATACTCTGAGTAAGCAACCGAGGTTGGACCTTCATCTTCCTCAACAACAACCTCTGGGTCAACAACAGTTACAATGACACGCACACCGACCCCCATAGACAATCCAGGCCCGTCATTTACAGATACCGGCTCTTCTCCGGTGATGCGGGTAATGAATTCATGCACACCAGCCTCAAGCATGGCTGCATCTACCGAAAATGAGATAAGTGAGGTTTGCTCCCCTTGAGAGAGCGTGGCTTTTGCCCCAGCATCAAATGTTACAGCACCGTTGTTTTCGCCATCGACTTCGAGCAAGACTACTTCATCTGCATTTGGAAATGCTCGCTGGAAATGAACAACGGACTCAACTGTCTCTCCTTTTTCTACTTGCAAGTGAATCTCGCTTGGAGAAACACCTATCACCCCACTAAATGCAAGTGCATTGGGAATTGCGCAAAAGAAAAAAAGGAGTGAAGCAAAAATGATTCTTTTCATAGGATTTCATTTTATTTCCCCCTTTTTTGTTGTTTGTGATGTGTAATGAGAATAATCTCCATCATGATTATAGCGGTAAGTAGAAAAGTGTAAAAGATCTCACCCCAAGGAAGCCATCTCCACCATCCATTGTCTACAATGATTCTGGCGTAGCTGTTTCTGATATTCCCAGCCTGATCATATGCACGCACTTCGAACATGTGCTCACCAGGAAGGAGCTCTGGTAGTGTGAATTCATTTTCTTCTGTGAACTCACTTTCTCCGTTTACGATCACTTCGTAAAAAGCAATACCAGAGAGATTATCCTCTGCTTCAAAGAAAAGCTTGTGACGCATGCGGAGCAATACATCAAAATACGTGTACGTTGCTGGCTCAAAAATCTCTGGTGGCTCAGTGTCGATGTAATAGAGATGAGACATCACGTCAGTAACTCCGTATTCTGTCTCACCCATAACAGCCACTCTGGTTACACCATCAGGAAGTAAGAGTTGAATTTGTGGTGAGAGCGTCTGGTACGCGAGACTCTCTTCTGAAAACCCTGAAGCATAAAAAAGAGCTTCATCAATATCTGTTGTTGGAAGAGAATAGTACGAGTAGTGATAGAGTGTGATCGGATGCTCTTCTGTGTCTAGACCCCAATTCACATCAGCCCACCGTGATGCATACCATTCCCCCGACTCAGGGTGAGTTGTTGATGAGATGACCAGCTGAGGGACAATAAATTCTTTTTCTTCTATGGTCTCTGCATCGATCACATCGAGATATTCCTCAATGATCATTTCGATTTTCTCTTCTGGTGTCTCTGGGGCTTGCACTTCTGATGGAGTGTCTGATGTAGAATCTTCAGCTGTCACCTCTTCCTCATCAACCCCTGTTTCAACTGGCACATTTCGCCCTTGACCATCGTCTGTTTCTTCAGCTTCTTCCTCCACGACCTCTTCTTGTGTTTCCTCATCTTCCTCACCGGAACCAACCTCCTCTTCTTCCTCTTCCTCAATCACCTCTTCCTCATTGCCTTCCTCAACAACCTCCTCTTCTTCTTCCTCTTCCTCATCATCTTCATCATCGGGATCTGCACCAGGACCTGGGCTTGAGCCACCTGTTGAACTGCTTCCTCCTGTAGACTGGTCTTGAAAAGGTGTTCCAAAGTACACAATCCCTGCAACACCTGTCACAAGTCGGTTTCCGTTTCCTTGAGCAAAGCTTTGCTGAGAGAGGTGAAAATTCACGTACAGACGATAGTCTCCACTTGCCTCACCATAAGGAACAACCTCAAAAGAATATTCGTAGTATGTTACTCCTGCTGGGAGAATGAATTGAGCATCGCCGAAAAAATAATCAGCAGCATCTCCGGTGGGGATGACATCCACTGTCAGATCATCTTGTGGATCGCTTGTATCACGGACGAGTGTTACGGTTACGGTTCGGGATTCTCCAAGCTCAATGAGTGGCTCTAGCCAAACCTCTGGAGGGGAAATACCTACGGCGTGCGCGGGAGAAGCAATAAACAAAAAAGTTGCTCCAACGACGAGTCCGAACACAAGAGCAGGAATCTGTTTTCTTGTCAGTACCTGTAGCATGAACATGTTCCTCCAAATATCATGAGTAATTATAGCAAAGAAATCAGTTTTGTGGTGGGGAAAACCCAAACAAAAAACCCCTGGCGTTGCCAAAGGTTTTTTGTGGAGCGGGTGAGCAGAATCGAACTGCCATCTTCAGATTGGAAGTCTGACATAATAAGCCATTATACGACACCCGCGAGAACAGTTATTCAATTGTTGCGACGAAAATATACCTTATTCCTCTTTCTTTGGCAAGAGGTGAAGAAGGAATTCCTTGTTTTTTCCCTTTCCCCCCACAATCGGTGAAACTGTCATGCTGATTACTTCAACCCCAAGCTTTTTAACACGCTCAACCACCTCATTTACAACCCCTTCCACAGAACCTTCTTGGAGTTTTCCTTTTCGCAGGTCCTTTTGAGAAGCCTCATAGTGAGGTTTGAGGAGCGCTGTGATCTGACCGTTTGGTTTGAGGTTCTTGAGTACATTTGGGATGATCTTTTCTAGTTTGGTCCAACTGGTGTCAACAGAGATGAGGTCAACTAGCTCTGGGAGTTCAACGTGCATTGCATTTGTTCGCTCCATAACCACGACCCGCTCGTCGTTTCGTAACTTCCATTCAAGGAGTCCGTAGCCCGTTTCAACGGCATAGACTTTTACTGCACCATGCTGGAGCCAGCAGTCAACAAAACCACCTGTTGATGCACCAAAGTCCGCGCACACCAAACCTGTCGGATCAATGCCGAATTCTTTGAGAGCGTGATCGAGTTTTTCTCCTCCGCGTGATACAAAAGGCATATGCTTGTGCAGGTAAGCCTACTAGATTTAAGGGTCTTGATCAATACACGAAGTTTTGCTACACTGCCTGCGTTCTTTCCGGGATGTAGCTCAGTAGGCTTAGAGCGCTTGGTTTGGGTCCAAGAGGTCGCAGGTTCGAGTCCTGTCATCCCGACCAGAAAAGACACCAGTACATCTGGTGTCTTTTCTTTGGAAATAGGACGAGAACATGAACATTTAGTCCTGCCTGCCCCGCCCAGCGGTGTCATCCCGACCATGAAAAAAACTGTCCGAGTAGGGCAGTTTTTTCTTCACCATCGTTTTGTTGTTGCTGTGATTGCGACTGCAAGTGCATCGGCTGCGTCATCGGGTTTGGGAATGCGTGTGAGTCCGAGGAGTTCTTTTACCATGCGTTGCATTGCGGACTTCCCTGCTTTTCCATCTCCTGTGACAGCCTTTTTAATCTGTGCTGGCGTGTACTCGACAACAGGAGCATCAGCTTGAGCTGCAATGAGCAAGGCCACACCGCGCGCTTCTGCAACTTTCATCGCAGTGGTCGAACTCTTTCCGAAGAAGAGTTTTTCAACGGCCACCATGTCTGGCTGGTGGTGTTCCATGAGCTCATGCAGGTCATTGGCAAGATGCAGAAGCCTGCTCTCAAAGCTGTCTCCAGATGTTGTTGTTGCAACGCCGTAATCCAAAAGCTTGTACTCACCTCCTTGAGCATAAATAACCCCGAAGCCCATGCGTCCGTATCCAGGGTCGATTCCCATGATGATTCTTCCTTGCGCCATAGTTACTTTTCATTGGTAAACACCTCGTCCACATCCTCGAGTTCGTCTAACGCCTCTGTTAGTGTATCAAGTTTTGCCTTATCGTCGCCACTGTACTCAACAGGATCGTTTGCAACATACTCAAGTCCTGCCACTTCTGGCTTGATGTCGAGATCTTCGATGCGTTCGAGTATTGTTTTGAGATCTGATAGGGCGGATGTGATTTGAACAACCCCTTCGAAACGTTCGATGTCTTCAGCGCCGGACTCAATGAGGTTTAGATCAAACTCGTCGGCGTCGATCTTGATGTTTTCTTCTTGGATAACCACGACTCCTTTTTGCTCGAACATCCATTTCACTGTTCCTTGCTCGCCTAGATTGCCTCCTTTTTTGTTCATGACGGTTCGCACCTCTGCGATTGAGCGGTTGCGATTGTCTGTGAGGCATTTGATGAGAATGGCTGATCCTCCTGGGCCAAATCCTTCGTAGATCACCTCGTCAATCTGCCCTCCGTCACCACTTTCGCCTGTGCCGCGTTTGATTGCGCGCTCGATATTGTCTTTGGGCATGTTTGCAGACTTGGCAGCGTCAACAGCAACGCGGAGCTGGAAATTGAAAGACACATCGCCTCCGCCACCCTCCTTTGCAGCAATCGTAATGGCCTTAGCAAGCTTGGTGAACACTTGTCCGCGCTTGGCATCGGCTGCTCCTTTTTTCTTTTGAATGTTGTGCCATTTGCTGTGACCTGACATAGACTTCTGTTTTAGTTTCGCTCTCAGACTACCAAAAAACAGCCTTGTTTTCAACCAAAAACCACCTCGCTTGTACGAGGTGGTTTTTCAATTTCTATTCTTCTTTCTTCTCAGCTTTTTCTTCTCCGATCTCCTTGTTCTCTGCAAACGCTTCTTCGATCTCGTCCTCAAAACCTGTTAGAACTTCGGCAGGTGGCGCAGCAGCTGCTTCACCAACTTTTCCAATCAGCTCTTCTTGCATATCTTCGAATCCTGTTCCTGCAGGGATGAGTCGACCAATGATCACGTTTTCCTTGAGCCCATCGAGTCGATCAACCTTTCCAGTCACTGCAGCGTTGATAAGCACGCGCGCGGTTTCTTGGAAGGAAGCGGATGAAAGCCATGAGTCTGTTGACAGGGAAATCTTGGTGATTCCCAGGAACAGTGGCTCGCAGGTTGCTTCTTGCTCTCCCTTGCCAACCAGATCGTTAGCATCGAGGAAAGTGGCCTTTTCGATAATCTCACCTGGGAGGAGCTCGGTGTCTCCTGGGTCAACAACTTTCACGCGTGAGAACATCTGTCTGACGATAATCTCGATGTGTTTGTTGTTGAGCTTTTGTCCCTGGCTTGAGTAGATGAACTGTGTTTCGGTTGAGAGATACTTTTGCACGGCATCCTGCCCTTTGAATTTGAAGAGGACTTGCAGGTCAAGGTGGCCATCTGTGAGCGCATCACCTGCCTGGATCTCGTCTCCGTCTTTGACGTAGAGCGTGTACCCTGGCGGGATGATGTATTCTCGGATCTTTGGTGTGTCGTACACGATTGTGACGAAGTTTTCTTTCTTGTTTGCAATCACACCGTCGGCAGGAGCAATGATTTCAACACCGCTCTTTTTCTTTGCCAAGATCTTCCCCTTCTTTACACTCTCACCGTCCTTTACAAAGACCTCTCCGGTCTTTCCGTATCCTGAGGTCTCTTCCTCAACACCGATGTAGGTGATCTTTACAGTCTTTTGTCCTGGGCGGGTGTCTACAATCTGCTTTCCGGTTCCAGCCTGCACGATCTCGCGCGCAATGGATTCGACTGCAACCTTTCCTGACACCTCAGCCATGATGGCTTTTTGCTTGGGGTTGCGGGCTTCGAAAAGCTCTTCTACACGAGGGAGTCCCTGCGTGATGTCTTTTCCAGCCACACCACCTGTGTGGAAGGTACGCATCGTAAGCTGTGTTCCAGGCTCACCAATTGACTGCGCAGCCATGATTCCCACAGAGGTTCCAGGCTTTACAAGCTTGTTGTAAGCGAGGTCATATCCGTAACACTGCTGACACACACCCCGACGAAGGCGACAGGTCATTACTGAGCGCACATGGGCTTCTTCAAGATCCTTTGATGAGGCCTCGATTTCTCGCACATGCTCTTCTGTAATGAGCTCGCCTGCTTTTACAAGTACTTTGCGTCCGCCTGGCTTTTTAATGTCAGAGAGCGCAACGCGTCCGAGGATTCGCACAAGCAGAGGTTCTCCGATTTCTTCTGATTCTGTTTTTGTAAGTAGCACCCCTCTGTCTTCACCACAGTCGATTTCGCGCACTACCACGTCTTGGGCAACGTCCACGAGACGACGTGTAAGATATCCTGCGTTTGCTGTTCGAAGCGCAGTGTCAGTCAGTCCTTTTCGCACACCGTGAGAAGAGATAAAGAACTCCAGCACATCGTATCCATCCTTAAAGGAAGATTTCACAGGAAGCTCGATAATCTCACCGGCCGGGTTAGCCACAAGCCCTTTCATACCAACCATCTGGGTCATCTGACCCCATGATCCACGCGCACCAGACTCGATCATTGTTGAGGCAGAAGAGGTCTTTGAAAGTGACTTCTTTGCCCCGTCGGCAATCCGGTCCTTAATCTCGTTCCACACTTTAATGATTGATGAGTGACGCTCTGTTCCTGTAAGGAGTCCTTGTGCAAAGTAGTCTTCAATCTCGCGCACGCGTGCATCACCTTCTTCAAGGAGAGCGTCTTTGTCACCCACCTCTGGAAGGTTTGCCATTCCCCATGAGTACCCCGCCTTTGTTGAGTATTCGAATCCGAGATTTTTGAGTCGATCCAAGAAGACTGATGTCTTTTCTGACCCATTGAGCTCAAGGTAGTACTTTACAATACTTGAGAGCTCTTTTTTACCCATGGTCTCATTCTTGAAAGGAATCTCGTCTGGGAACTGCTTGTTTACCAGCACACGTCCTGGAGTTGTGATAACCACCTCTCCACTTTGGAGCTTGCAGATCACCCAGTCGCGCCATGGCACATCTCCCATCTTTGCTGCGTAGATTACTTCTGTTTCTCCACCAAACCCACGAAGCTCTGGTGTCATTTCCTTTGGTTGTGGAGTCATTTCCATTGTAAGGAAGTAGATTCCCCATGCAATGTCTTTTCCTGGAGTTGCCACTGGTCCACCGTGAGCAGGTTTGAGAAGGTTCTTGCTTGAAAGCATGATCTCTCGTGCCTCGGCCCGGGCTTCTTCAGTGAGCGGAACGTGTACAGCCATTTGGTCTCCATCAAAGTCGGCGTTGTAGGCGTCACACACAAGTGGGTGGACCTGGATCGCCTTACCCTCAATCAGTTTTGGACGGAAGGCTTGGATACCAAGACGGTGAAGTGTTGGTGCGCGGTTGAGAAGCACGAATGCATCTGTTGTGATCTCTTCGAGAATGTCCCAGGTCTCTGGGCGGTCAGACTCGATAAATCGGTTTGCGCTTCTGATGTTGTGCACGTACTCGCGGTCGATCAGCTTTGAGATGACAAATGGCTTGAATAGCTCGAGCGCCATCTTCTTTGGAATACCACACTGGTCAAGGTTGAGGTGTGGTCCCACAACGATCACTGAACGTCCTGAGTAGTCAATACGCTTACCAAGCAGGTTCTGACGGAAGCGTCCTTGCTTACCTTTGAGCTGGTCAGCCAAACTCTTGAGCTGTCGTTTCTTTCCAGTTGCAGCAATCACGGTCTTTGAGTGACGTGCTGAGTTGTCGATAAGGGCGTCTACTGCCTCTTGAAGCATGCGCTTTTCGTTTCGAGAGATAACTTCTGGAGCATTGAGGTCGTAGAGGCGCTTGAGTCGGTTGTTTCGGTTGATTACGCGACGGTAGAGATCGTTAAGGTCTGATGTTGCGAATCGCCCACCATCGAGCGGTACCATTGGGCGCAAGTCTGGTGGGATAACAGGCACAGCCTCTAGAATCATCCAACCTGGCTTGATGCCGTTGATGTGAAGTGACTTGAGCAACTTGAGGCGACGCAAGATGCGGTTTCGCTTTGTCTTGGTTGCGGTCTTTAGCTCTGCTGCAAGCTCATTCATTGTTTCTTCTACATTGATGCGCTTGAGCATGGTCTGCACAGCTTCTGCACCAATGTTTGCTTCAAAAATGTGTCCATACTTGAGAGACCATTCGTGATAGGTCTGCTCTGAGATGATTTTTAGAACCTTCATCTCCTTGAAGTCTTCCATGACATATTCATAGTCCTCTTCAAGCTCTTCAAGTTTTTTGTCTCGGATTTCTTCTAGGCGTGCTGTCTCATCTTTGATTGCCTTTTTGTCATCTCCGAACTTTTGTTCAAGCCGACCTGTGTCGCGCTTAAACTCACCTTCAATCATCTTTTCCTTGCTCTTTCTCTCCTGCTTAACCTGCTCAATCGTCTGCTCTTTTGCATCTTCGTTTACATCTGTAATGAGGAAGCTGGCAAAGTAGATGATTTTTTCTAGGTTCTGAATAGAGAGATCTAGTACTGCACCGATCTTTGATGGCACACCTCGAAGGAACCAGATGTGTGAGATTGGAGCTGCTAGATCGATGTGACCCATGCGCTCACGGCGCACGACTGAGTGGGTGACTTCTACACCACACTTGTCACAAATAATCCCTTTGTATCGAATTTTTTTGTACTTTCCGCAGTAACATTCCCAGTCCTTTGAGGGCCCAAAGATTTCCTCTGCGAACAACCCCTGCTTTTCAGGCTTTTGTGTTCGGTAGTTGATGGTCTCTGGCTTTAGAACCTCACCATAGGACCATGACCTGATCACTTCAGGAGAAGCGAGCCTTAGGCGGATAGAATCGAAGTCGGATGACTTGAGTGTGTCTTGTCGTTTAAACATATGTTTCTAGTTCGACTTACTATTCGTTTTCTTCTCGCCCGGAAGCTCGACCTTTGCTTCGTCCTTGAGGAGCTCTACATCGAGACATAGTCCCTTGAGCTCGCGTACAAGCACGTTGAAAGATTCCGGAATGTTTACCTTGCGAATTGGTTCACCCTTAATGATGGCTTCGTAGGCCTTTGAACGTCCAGGGACGTCGTCAGACTTAATCGTCAAGATCTCTTGGAGTGTGTGGGCGGCTCCGTATGCTTCTAGTGCCCATACCTCCATCTCTCCAAACCTCTGTCCACCAAACTGCGCCTTACCACCGAGCGGCTGCTGCGTGATAAGCGAGTAAGGACCGATTGAGCGTTGGTGCATCTTGTCTTCCACCATGTGAGAGAGCTTGAGCATGTACATGTACCCAACGGTCACTGGGTTTACAAAGGCTTCTCCTGATCGTCCATCAAAGAGTGTGAGCTGACCTGTCTTTGGAAGACCAGCCTTTTCCAGCTCTTCGTGAATCTGTGTTTCCTTAATTCCATCAAGCACTGGAGTGATCACGTTGTAGCCAAGTGCGTTTGCAGCTAGACCCATGTGCACCTCAAGAATCTGCCCGAGGTTCATACGTGAAACAATTCCCAGCGGAGTAAGAATAACGTCTACTGGTGTTCCATCTTCAGTGAATGGCATGTCAGCTACAGGAACGATCCTTGAGATCACACCTTTGTTTCCGTGTCGTCCAGCAACCTTGTCTCCTACCTGTGACTTTCGAAGGTCGGCAATGGTGACCTGGATTGATTTGATAACTCCTGGTGAGAGCTTGTCTCCTTCTTCGCGAGAGAACACGGTCACTTCTACAACCTTTCCGTGCTCGCCGTGCTCGAGGTAGAGAGAAGAGTCACGCACATCGCGGGCCTTTTCTCCGAAGATGGCGCGCAAGAGTTTTTCTTCTGCTGAGAGTTCTGTTTCTCCCTTTGGTGTGATCTTTCCTACCAGGATGTCTCCTGACTTTACTTCTGCACCTACGCGAATCACACCTTCAGCGTCGAGGTTTTTGAGCTTTTCTTCTGAGACGTTTGGAATATCTGAAGTTACAACCTCAGGTCCAAGCTTTGTGTCTCGAACATCGATGGTGTAGTTCTCAATGTGAACTGAAGTGAAACGGTCATCGTGCACGAGTCGCTCTGAGATAATCACAGCATCCTCATAGTTGTATCCGTCCCAGGCCATGAACGCGACCATGCAGTTTTGTCCGAGCGCGAGCTCTCCTTGATCAACCGCTGAGGAGTCTGCGATAACATCTCCCTTTTTGATCTTCTGGTTGATGTCTACAACCGGCCTTTGGTTAATGCTTGTTGAGTTGTTTGAGCGTTGGAACTTCTTGAGTTCGTATTCGCTTACGTTTTTGTCTTTGTCAGTGATGTGAATCACGTTTCCATCTACTTTTGTGATTTCACCTGACTGCTCAGCCACAACAACGTGTCCTGAATCTTTGGCTGCGCGGAACTCGATTCCTGTTCCACAAATCGGTGCATCAGGCTTTACGGTTGGCACAGCCTGGCGTTGCATGTTTGTTCCCATGAGCGCACGCGTTGCATCGTCGTGCTCAAGGAAAGGAATGAGTGAGGTTCCGATTGAAACCACTTGCCGAGATGAAACGTCCATGTAATCAACCTCGTCTTTTCCTACAATCTTTGGCTCTCCATGCTTTCTGGCTCCTACAAAATCTTCAAGGATGTAGCCTTCGTCGTCCATTTCAATTGTTGCTGGGATGGTTACGGATCGCTGCTCCTTAAACGCGTTGATGTACTCAATTTCTTCTGTAACGCGCGCAAGAGTCTTTCCTTTCTTTTCTTCCTTTACAACCTTTCGGTATGGCGTTTCGATAAATCCGTACTCGTTGATAATAGAGTAGCTTGCAAGGTGACCGATCAGACCAATGTTTGGACCTTCGGGTGTTGCAATCGGACAAATACGACCGTAGTGAGTTGGATGCACGTCACGCACTTCAAATCCTGCGCGCTCACGTGAAAGACCTCCAGGTCCCATGGCAGAGAGTCGACGCTTGTGCTCAAGCTCAGCTAGTGGGTTGGTCTGGTCCATGAACTGTGAGAGCTGTGAGGACATGAAGAACTCACGGATGGCTCCGATCACTGGACGTGCGTTGATGAGTCGTCCTGGTGTGAGTGTGTCAATGTCGCGGGTACTCATTCGATCCTTTACGATGCGCTCCATTCGAGCAAGTCCTACACGGAATCGGCCTTGGATAAGCTCACCTACTGCACGCACACGCCTGTTTCCAAGGTGGTCAACGTCGTCTGGTTCACCTTGCTTGATGTTGAGCTCGATGATCTCACGGATGACCTTTACAAGGTCTTCCTTGCTGATGATTCGGTTCTCTTCGTCTGCTACATACTCTGGGTCTGTGTTGTCGTCGAATCGAAGGTTGAACTTGTAGCGACCAACTTTTCCAAGGTCGTAACGATCAAAGTTGAAGAACATTGAGTGAATGAGGCCCTTTGCGTTGTCTGCGGTTGCGCGGTCACCCGGCCTGATGCGTTTGTACACCTCAATAAGTCCTTCGTCTTCGTTTGTTGAAATGTCTTTATTGAGCGTAGCCTCGATGTAGTGGTTGGTTGGGTGAACATCAACATCTTCGAAGAGCTTAATGATGTCAGCGTCGTCTGCAACCCCAAAGGCGCGCAAGATGGCTGTTACAGGCACTTTTCGTTTTCGATCAATCTTTACCCAGATCACATTCTTTGGATCTGTTTCAAATTCAAGCCATGCCCCACGGTTAGGAATGATCTTTGCCCCGTAGTAACGGCGGCCACGGTAAACTTCTGCGGTAAAAAAGGCTCCTGCTGAGCGTACAAGCTGAGAAACAACCACACGCTCTACTCCGTTGATCACGAAGGTTCCACGCGGAGTCATGATTGGCAGGTCACCGAGGTAGATTTCCTGCTCCTTCACGTCTTTTGTGCGAAGGTTGACGAGCCTGGTCTTTACGCGAAGGGGTGCTTCGAACGTTACATTCTTTTCGCGTGAGGTTTTCTCGTCGAATTTAGGCTCATCAAGGTAGTAGTCATCAAAATAAAGCTCTAGGTCTCGTCCGATAAAGTCCTTGATCGGATTAACCTCTTGAAGGAGCTCTTTGATGCCTTCTTCAAAGAACCACATGTACGAGTGACGCTGAATGCGAATCAAATCAGGCAAATCCATGGCGTCATGGGCCTTATTGAAGCGCTTACGCTCTCTCGTCTTCACTGGGGTGCGACGGTATGTTGGCATAAATTAGAGAAAAATGATTTTTATAAAGGATTAATGAATTGATTTTTAGTAACAAAAAAGGCTGCTTCAAAAAGAAGTCAGTCTTCTACTTATTCGTTTGCAGGTGGGCTGGAAGCACCATTTGAGAGAATTGGGTGGTTATCCGACACTCTCGGGCGTACCCGGCAAGGTCAGAAGATTCTCTTAGTCTGATGTCCGAAACCCGGTTGACCGTTCAGCCGCAAACGAGGTAACGGGACTAGAGCTCATGGTCGATCTCTAGTCAAGTTTTGCTAATTTTAGCAAAAAGGATCGCTAATGCAACGGGATATTAACATGTAATTTGAGTGTCGTCAATAGCGAGGAGTGGATGAGCAGTGGATTGTCAAGGGTTTTGAAGGCTTTGCTAAATTTAGCGAAGTTTTTTTGTATGCGCCTGTATTTTCAAGGAATTTAACAGGTCTTATCCACAGGCTGTGCAATTGGGTTTTCAAAAAACCTTGATTTTTTACGATTTCTAAGAGGTTGATTTAACCCAAACTTCTCCCATTTTGTCATCCTGAAGGAACCTGAATTGACTGAAGGATCCCCTGCTTAGCAAGAAACCCTGCAACGAGCAGCTTTAGGTGCGTTTCCTGAAGGGGATCCTTCGCTCCGCTCAGGATGACGGGGTGGGGTGAAAACAAAAATCACCCACTTAAAGCTGCGGAGTAAGGCCACGATTAATACGTATTCCCGATTCAAAAGGTTTGAGCATGAGGAGAGAGATTTTGTCGCTCACCCCACGTACGCGGGGGAGCAACTATGCTCGCGGTTTTGATCCGGTCAGAGTCTGCAAGCAGTCTCTAGTAGATCGTACTTTACTTCGCAGCTTCAAGTAGATGATGCTGCCTGTGAATTGTATCAGTTGACTTGGAAAGATCAAGGAGCTTCTACCTGACGACGAGCTCGTCATCGTCACATAGAAAGGGTTCAGTGCGTTTTTGATCGCACTCAGGCTGAACCCAACCCTGAGAGCGTAGGCGTCCCGCGACCGTGTGTTTCACCACGCGGTCGCGGGAGCCTTGCGTCACCTACTCGGCGTAGGCGTTGGTGGTCGGCTCGTCACCGATCCCCATCGACACGAGAGTGACTCCGTCTTCCTGCGTCTGGTCGAGGAGATCTCTGACCGCGCTGGTGGAGCTCGTGAACATGTCGGTGATGGCGCCCGACTGGCCGAGCTCGCTTCGGAGCGCCTTGACCAGATCCTGAATCACGTAATCCCTCTGCTCGATGGACTCGAGGATGAGGATCAGCGATCCCATGTGGATGTAGGCCTTGACCGAGCGCCAGTCCTCGTACTCGCTTCCGCACCAGACCATCTCTGCGTCGAGTGCGTCACCGTCGTCGAGCACGGGCCGGTAGACCCACACCGTGCCGAGCGAGGACTCGGTGTCCACGCGCAGCATGTGAGCCTTCTGTCCGGCTCCCATGACCTGGTGAGTCTCTTCGCCGCCTTCGTCCGTGCGCACACGCGCGGACCAGGCACCGGAGTTGTCCGGGAAGACGATCGTCGGGCAGGGGCCGTAAGACTCGCCTTCGGGGTACTCGATGCGCTTGCGCACGTGCTCGGCCTGAGCACCCTTGCCAGCAGGCACGCGGCGCAGAGGCTCGTTGGCCTCGGGCAGGACGCTGACGCCGATCTTGATGACCTCCACGGGGTTGCCGTCGATGTCCATCTCGATCTTGATCGCGAAAGTACCATCACGGAGGCTGCGCGGCGTGCGAGCCTCGAGCTTGGTTCCGCCGCCGCCACCGAGCTTGCCAGCCTTCTTGGGAGCGACCGTGCAGCTCAGGTAGCAGGCGGTCTCGAGCTTGTCGAGCTCGAGTTTGCTCGTTCCCAGCGCTGAGAGGATCTGGTTGAACTTGCGCTCCTCCGGATCCAGCTTGGCAGCCAGGTTCACACTGCGACGGAAGTCCTGCAGACGGTCTTCCACGCGCTCGGTCGGCGCGTCCACGCGAATCTGGTCGATCTGCATACGCAGCTCTTCCATCATCTTGGTGAACACTGCCACCTTCAGGGTGTCCAGGGTGAGACCGATCAGGGTCAGCACCGGCATGAGGTGGCTGAAGTTCCAGCTGCCCGACTTCTTGTAGTTCTCGGCGGTCTCGGCGACCACGTAGCGCGGGAAGCGCTTGGAAAGCCACTTTTCGTCGGCACCGGCCATCTGGACGATGGTGGCCACCGAGCGCTCGTCGGGATCCTTGGCGCAGGCGTACTGCGCGGACTCGATCAGGTCCTCGAGCATGGCGATCAGCCGGGGCCTTCTCGTGCGCTTGAGCGCGTTGACCTTCTCGGTCACCTTGGCGAGCTCCGCATGGAACGTGGCACGCTTCTGGGCCTTGAGCTTCTGCATGGCCTCAGCCATGGCGCCAGCCATCACAGGAGCCTTGAGCGGCTTCTGGGCGCGGCGGCTGCGGCGCGGAGACGGACGGCGAGCCTTGTCGTGGCGCTCCTCGCGGGAATGCTGCGACGTGGTGGTTGCCATCTGGTCGAGCATGCTGGGCTCGGTGTCCTGAGCAGCCGGCGTCGGGGCGCTGACAGGCTCGGACTCGGGCATCTGGGGCATGGACGAACCGCGGGAGGCCAGACCGGACAGGTCGAATCCTCCGCCACTGCTCTGGTGTCCGCTACTGGAGCTTGCCAGACCACTGAGGTCGAATCCGCTGCTGCTGGTGTCCTGCGCGGGGCGGGACGACCGAGCCTTGAGAGCGTCCAGGTCGACGTGGTCGAAACCCGGCGCGCGCGGACGCTCACGGCGAGGGAAGCTCACAAGCTCCATGCCGCTGTCTTCGATCTCGCCTTCGATGATCTCGATGTCGTCGAAGCTCTCGAGCACGGCCATCAGGCCGCGGGTGCTCGGAGTCTCGTCGCTGAGACAGCGCTGGCACACGCACATGGCGATGGCCTCGTCGGCATCCTTGGGGGATGCATCTTCGGGGACCACCAACCAGGGGAGGCGGCCCTCTTCCTTGTCTGTCCTGGCGACCAGCTGGTACTTCTGCGCACACTTGCTGCATCCGTACGGGGTCGTGTTCTCGATCTGCCGCATGGGCACCTCCAAGAGGGGAAATGGAATGTTGGAACTTGTTGCTTGTATCGATACTTCTACCGAGAAGGAAAGGCGAGATGCTCTAGAGTGACTTAGCACTAGGCTGAGTATTTAGAACGTGTGAGCAACAGTCGGTGCAGGGACAGCCGAAGCCGCAAGTGCATCGGGTCGCTCACGATCTGTGTCAAACATGCCGACTGGCATGCTCTCGTCAGCACACAAGATTCTGACGAGGAGACAAACAGGTTTCTCACCCTCCTCTCTCGGTAGATGTTGATGAAACAACGATTCGAGCTCGAGCGTCTCGAGCGCGAGTGGTTGTGGTGGTCCGAATCGTATCGGACCACCAGTTATTCGTTTGGCTCTTCACCCTAGCGGTGCTCGAGCCATTGCTTGTTGAGCCACTCGGACAGGTCCTTGTCACAGCGTTGCGTGTTGCCGTGCTCGAACCAGCGAAAGCCGCTACCTAGGAACACCTTCTCGTTGGGCTTGTGACCTCTCCATCTGAGGATCAGACCAGGAGTGTAACGCACCCTGATTGCCCATTGGGCTGACTTGCGACTGACTGGCCGCACGCTCACGATGTCTCGACGTGTGATGGACAGGCAACCTAATACCAATGCTAGGGCCAATGTGATGATGATGACAGGGCCAATCCAGCTCATGGCTGGTCCTTTCTCCGGCAGAGCCGGGGTATGCGTTTCTCCATCTGGGGGCAGAATCCAGAATTGTGAATCGGGAATCGTGAATATTCTCGATTCTGGATTCTTAATTCTCTATTCCATTCCCAGATGGAGTCCCGAGCGCAGGCTGAGACTCGTGTGTCTCGAGCGCTGGGCTCGGGCTATGACTTGTTGTCTTCGTGATCGTCGATGGTGCCATTGCCCCAGGTGCGGCACGGCCCCCAGCGGTCTGGGTGACCACCACGTTCCATGTCTTGAGTGGTGGCTCGTAGCGATTCTGATCGAACGCGCGCTGAGCGGCGTGGTCGAACGGGCTTGTGGCCCAGTTCATGCGACCTTGGGTGACGCGACGCGACCGCTTGGGCCGACCTTGTTGTCCAGATGCCATCAGGACTTCTTGACCTGCTTGGGCCAGTAGTACTTGAACATCGTGTCCACGAGTGGGACCACCGCGAACATGCAGCCGATCGTGGCAGCTACGGACACGTAGAAGCTGAATCCGACGACGCTCTGGAATACACCTGAGATTGCGGTGGCACTCCCGAGCATGATGATCAGTTTGATGACGGTTCGCATCAATTCCTCTTTACCAGCTGTGACTGGGTTTGGGTTGAACGTTTCTCCATCTGGGGGCAGAATTTAGAATTGCGAATCGTGAATATTCTCGATTCTGGATTCTTAATTCTCTATTCCATTCCCAGATGGAGTCCCGAGCGCTGTGATGTCGCATGGTCGAAACTCCGCCTCCTGTCGTCAGTCGTGACAGGTGAGTTCCGCGTCTTGCGGATCACGACCGCTCGGGCCGTATTTATTCAGGGCAGGTGCAGTCGGCTTCTGCCCGTCTGAGCTTTTCCTTGTGCCAGGCCATGGTCAGGACCCGGGTGAAATGCTCGTTCTTGACCTCCTTGCCATCGGGATAGATTTCCCAGTCCAGTCCAGAGCCGTAGAAGGTGACCTTCTCTCGCTCGGCACCACCAGCTTCGTCCAGAGGCCCAGGTATGACCCAGGTGTGGATGTAGGCCTCGGACTCATTCTCCTCGAAGAGGACATGGCTGATGTCGAGCCCTTGATTGAGCTTGTCGTTCTGCAGGATGAAAAGACAAGCGCATGCCAAGGTGATTGTAAGAAAGCCCACAACTAGCCACCCCCAGCTGGATTGGCTCATCCCACGGATGTAGAGATAGCCTCCACAGATGGTTAACAAACTGGCTACCACGATCAACACTGTGTACACAATTCGCACCTTTCTCCAGCTTGCGCTGGGTTAATGTGTTCTCCATCTGGGGGCAGAATCCAGAATTGTGAATCGGGAATCGTGAATATTCTCGATTCTGGATTCTTAATTCTCTATTCCATTCCCAGATGGAGTCCCGAGTGCGCTCATGTCGCATGGTCGAAACTCCGCCTCCTGTCGTCAGTCGTGACAGGTGAGTTCGACCGCTCGGGTCGTTTATTCTGGGCAGATACAGTCGGCTTCTGCCCGTCTGAGCTTTTCCTTGTGCCAGGCCATGGTCAGGACACGGATGAGGTGCAGGTTCTCGACATCCTCACCTTCGGGATACTCCCAGTCCAGTCCAGAGCCGTAGAAGGTGACCTTCTCTCGCTTGGCTCCTGCTGCCTCTGCCAGAGGCCCAGGGATTATCGATCCGTGGATGTAGGCCTCGGACTCGTTCTCCTCGAAGGAGACGTGACTGATGCTGATCCCCTGCTTGTCCTTGTCCACATTCGCCGCATAGACGAAGATGCTCGCAATCGCGATGAGGGGTAATGCGCAGATCAACATCCAAACACTTCTGCGGGAATACCCCACAAGCATTAGGACGAATACTCCTAGATAGAGCAGACCTGCTATGACGTAGATCAAGGTGGGCATTTCGATCCTTTCTCCAGCACTGGGCTGGCTGTTGACCACTCGGGTCGTTTAGTTTTCTCTGCAGTCACACTGGCAGCTTTGCGCAGCCTGACTGACTTTTTCGTTGTACCAAGCCACGAGCAGTACCCTGATCAGGCGCTGGCTTTCGACAGTCTTGGCCTCTGGCCAAATCGTCCAGTCCAACCCGTGCCCGTAGTAAGTCACGGTCTTGGGCTTTTCACCTCCGAACTGAGCCAGCCGACCCGGAGTGAGTGTTGTGGTGACAATCACTGCGTTTTCGTCATCGGTGAGCAGAACTTGCTCGACAACGAGGACCTGCGTGTTCTTATCCATCTGGACAACAAGCAGGGCAATGTTACCGAGTACAGCAACAAAGAACCCTGCGAACACCAGCATGCCTTTGTTCCGAAGGGCTCCGGTCACAATGCAACCTCCTCCGCACAGAACCAGCACACCACCGATCCCAAACAACAATTCGTACACGATCTTTCCCTTCTCCAGCTACTTGCTGGGTTTACCGGATGATTCCTTCTTTTCTCAGATGCTCGTCGATGAGCTTTGCACTCGCAGCCACACCCGCCACAAAGTAGATGAAGCACAGCTGAATCATGGCGATGGTGAAGATGGTTTCGAACCCAGTCCAGATATTCTGGATCATGGTTTCTGCCATCACTGTTCTCCTTTCCGGCGCTATCGCTGCGCGTCTTTTTCCAGCTCCACGAGAAGCAGCTGGAGCTCTGCCATCTCGATCGTGGTTGCGATCTCGAATGACTTACTTTGCCCTGCTGGTCGCAGTTCAGGATACAGGAACCAGACCGTGTCTGATCCGATGTACTGCCTGGACCAGTCATCATCATGTCCAAGAAGCTTTGAGATGCAGCCCGGGTGAGTGGTGTACTCGATGATGTACTCGTCCTCGCCATGGAGCTCGTCCACGACTTCGTAGCTGTATGTTGAGGTGGCGATCTCGGCAATTGCTGCAAAGATCAGACCAAAGCCTCCCAGCATGACACAGAGCAGAACTATGAGCAGAATCACAGCAGACACTGAGGCGAACCTCATTTTTTTCCCTTCTCCAGCCACCTGGCTGGGTTAATGTGTTCTCCATCTGGGGGCAGAATCCAGAATTGTGAATCGGGAATCGTGAATATTCTCGATTCTGGATTCTTAATTCTCTATTCCATTCCCAGATGGAGTCCCGAGTGCGCTCATGTCGCTTGGTCGGAACTCCGCCTCCTGTCGTCAGTCGTGACAGGTGAGTTCGACCGCTCGGGTCGTTATTTGCGTTCTGGGGCTCCCCCACTGTATGTGTGCTCGATCGCACACAATTCGGACTCGACCCATTCAGGCTCGATTCCTCGTCTCAAGACCACGCTGTGTCTGATGCCTGTGTTCGGTTTTTCAGACCAGGAGTAGGGAAAAGCGAAAGACTCTGCCCTTACCCACATCTTGTCATTTTTGAAGTAAACGACAGGCTGCGGTTTCATTCCAAGCAACCTCTTGATTGCGCTTGGATGCCTGACAGCGAGCACAATGATCGGTCCACCGGTTTGCTCCGGCGGGATCACATCCTTGATCTCGAGGAAAGTGAACTTGTCTTGATCACTCTCCTTGGTCAATAGACCGTAGAGGTCTGTGCATACCCGGATGCAAATGAGTACAAGCAGGACCAACAAGGTTGCATACAGTATCCAAATGGATTCCAAGGTCCTTTCCCTTCTCCAGCATGCGCTGGGTTTACTTTCCTCCGAAGCTGTTGAGGAATTCTTGGAGACCCTTGAGAGCGTCCTGTAGAACTCCTAGCAAAGGAGTGACAAAGACCAAGATCACGAACATCCAGCACAAGATCTCGAGAGTCCTGAATATCCAGTAGAGGTTATTGGCGAGAAAATCCATGATAATGATTTCCATCGCGCTCCTTTCTGGTGCGTCTCGCACCTTTCTCCATCTGGGAGCAGAATCCAGAATTGTGAATCGGGAATCGTGAATATTCTCGATTCTGGATTCTTAATTCTCTATTCCATTCCCAGATGGAGTCCCGAGCAGAGCTTAGACCCCGTGTCCAGCGCCTGTGCGCTAGTGGACGTGGATCTGCCGCTCGGGCAGAGGTTCGCGGATGTCGATGCCTTGAGGAGGCGCGACGTCAGCGAGTTGAAGTTTTTCCCAGTGCGCAGAGAGCTCGCGACCGAGCAACTCTGGGCACTGCGTGAGACTTGGATAACGAAACCAGGTGGTCCCGGTCCCGATGACGTGAACGGTCACGGGATACTTGAAGAAGAAGCGTGTGATCGGCCCGACATGGAACTCGAGCGTGGCCACAGCGAATGTGGGATCGTCTGGCGAGAGCACCATCTTCTTGAGGAGCGTCTTGCGCTTGCGAAGCTCAGAGACGCAGATGGTGCCCACAGCCAGGATCACTGCCAGAGCCACGGCGCCTGCAAGGAGCCAGAGAGTTGTGTCGCTCACTGCACACCCTCACTGCTGACCCGCTTGGTCCAGAGGCGGCTGAGGCGCCGCTGGCGCAAGCCGCTGACTCGTTGCGGTTCGCTGCAAATGAACGAGCACCAATGATCATCGACGCGCCGGTAGTAGACCTGGGCGGTCTTTCGGACCAAGCCGAGTAGACGGCCCGGCACGTACTTGACCACGATCTCGTCGTGCGTGAGCCCTGCGTCCTTGTGACCGCGCTGGACACGGACCACCTCGATCGTCTGGCCGATGCACAGGTCATCGAGGAGCAGGCCCACGAAAAGGACCAAGCAAATGCTCAGCACGAGTAGAACAGCGATAGCGATGAAGCTCCACTCGATGGCATCGAAGATGAATTCCATCTTGGTTTCCTCCTCCGGCGTCATGCCGGTGTTTTGATTCTCCATCTGAGAACTCAGTCTCTTGAGTGCTCGGATGGAGTCCCGAGTGAGACTCCGTTTGAGTCCCTCTCGGGCTTGTTGGTCTAGCTGACGCGCTTGAGAGTCTCGGACGACTCCCAGTTACCCCTGTACTTGACGCGG
>CAZIDX010000006.1:0-85393 GCA_964538435.1 uncultured Gammaproteobacteria bacterium
GCTGACGCGCTTGAGAGTCTCGGACGACTCCCAGTTACCCCTGTACTTGACGCGGTCGTAGTAGTCGCTCAGGCGCAGAGTCATGCTGGTTCCAGCCCTGTTAATCCCAGGGTAGGTCTTCCAGGTCGTTTCTGCACCGATGTACTCCTGTGTCCAGGGTTTTTGCCAGAGGCGATAGATCCTCTGAGGAACGAACTCGACTGTGACGATCAGGTTCTTGTCATACTTGCGAATCGGCTTGTCAGCCAACTTGTGCGAGATGATGCGGATCGTTTCTCCAGGCCACGTAACCCAGATGAGGAGCCCCAGAAAACCCAGAAGGGCTGTGGAGCTCAGACAGAACTTGAGATAGGCATCCATTACTTCAGCACCTTCCATGGTACTTACCTCTCACCAGCTTTCCAGCTGGACTGAATCCATCTTCACTCACAAATCTCTCGATTTATGAGCACAGATGGGTTGCCGTGATGCGTGCACGGCAACGTTCATGCTGCAGAACATGATTCCTCCGTGTGAGGTTGGGGGTTAGTAACCACGCTTGCCCTTGTGCTTGGGCCGGCGCCTGCGTCCTTTGCGGACGTCGGCGGTGCGGTTGTGGTGATACCGCACAGGCGGGGGCATGACCCCGCGCTCCTTGACTTTCGGAACCTTGATCTTGTTGCTCTGCTCCTTCTTCGGTTGGACCGGTACGGAGCGTTTGCCTTTCTTGGCCATGATGGCCTCCTTGTGATGCCAGGCTGGTGCGAGCGAGAGGATTCCCGCCCGCACCGGACTGAACTGTGCTTGGGCTTCTTACGCTTCGTGAGCGCAATCGGCCAGGAGCTCGTTGATCGTGGCCGCGGCTGCGACCGATGCGAGCTCTTCTGCCTCAGCTTGGCTGCTTCCCTGGCTCAGGAAGTGCGCGAGGTACTCTTCGTAGAACAGGGAGATCAGATCTCCCAGACTCACTGTCTGTTGTCCTTCCTGGGGCTGCGTGGACTCGTCCTGAGTCATGGCGCGCTCCTTGTGGTTAGTTGTTTCTCCATCTGAGGACCAAACGCTTTTTTGTCATCCTGAACGCCAGTGAAGGATCTCCTGATCTTGATGACTATCTGGAGATTCTTCCCACCGCCTTTGGCGGGGTCAGAATGACAAATGTGTGTTTTTGATACTCGGATGGAGTCCCGAGCGAGCGAGACTCCGTAGAATCTCGATGCTCGGGGTCGTGTCTAGAACCGACGGTTCTGGACGTGGGTGGCGCGGCCGGCGGGACCGCGATTGCGACCGGTGTTGCGGTCGTGGCCGTAGTGGCCGCGGCGGGCCGTGAACTCGGGGCCGCGGGTGCGGCGCACCTGGACCTCGGGCAGCTCGGGGCGTGGCTCGATGATGGCTGCGACGAGCTCTTCGATGTCGAAGTCCGGAGGCTCGGGCAGCTCGGGGCGCTCGAGAACCAGCTCACGCTCGGCAACCAGAGCCGACTCGAACTCGTCCCAGGCAGGCACGCTGATGTGACCGACGACCTGCGGGTACTCGAGTACCGCCACGATCTGCTCGCGCGGCAACTCACTGAGTGCACGCTGGATCGCGAGCGCAGTGCTGCATGGCGCAGCCGGCACGATGGCGACCAGGATGATTCCGCTTCTCAACATGATTCTCCCCTGCTTGGGTTGTAGGTGTTTCTCCATCTGGGGGCAGAATCCAGAATTGTGAATCGGGAATCGTGAATATTCTCGATTCTGGATTCTTAATTCTCTATTCCATTCCCAGATGGAGTCCCGAGCGCGCGCTGCTTTGCGTAAGCAGGGTTCGGGTCCGTTGTTTTGATCAGGGTCGCGAGCGGTGGCTCAAGCGATGTCCTTGATCATGGGTGCGCTAGGCACCCGAGTTTTCTACCAGTATCGAGGGAACAGCACCCTGATCAGAACGACGAAGAACAGAATTGTTCCACCAGCGGTAATCAGAGCGATCCACGGGCCAGTGAGCATTCCGACCACACCAGTGATCAGAGCCGTCATGCCGAATACGATCAGTAGCATGTGCGCGAGATACGCGCCGAGCTTCCTGTGATCCATGTTCTCACCTCCTTTCGAACCAGTTAGAGGTTTGGGGTCTAGTCTTCCTCGAGCTCGTCGAGGTGCTGCTGGATCTGGTCCAGCTTGTTCACGACCTCATCCATCTTCTGCTCGATTCTTGCAGTCCGATGGATCGAGTGATTTGACCAGACGTACTTGCCTGTCAACTCACCAAGAGTGACTCCGAAAATCGCAACAACCATGATGAAAATTAGGCTTCGCTGCATTCCCCTTCCTTCCCGGTGGTGTAACCACCTTTCTCCATCTGAGGATCAAACGCTTTTTTGTCATCCTGAACGCCAGTGAAGGATCTCCTGATCTTGATGACTATCTGGAGATTCTTCCCACCGCCTTTGGCGGGGTCAGAATGACAAATGTGTGTTTTTGATACTCGGATGGAGTCCCGAGCGCTGCGTTTGCTCGGAATCGCTCTCGATCGCGGCGATCGAGTTATCCGTCAGGTCCCTGCTCATATCGTGACAGAGCCGCGTTCTGACGGAGGTTGCTTGACCCGAAGGCCTAGCGGTCGAGTGAGCTAGTCACTCTTCTGAGCTTCTTCGTACTCGAGGCCGCTGATGAAATCACCGAACGGCTCAGTGAATTCCTTTGCCAGAACCACCAGATCTCTCACGTTCTTCTTGGTCTTGCCGACTGCGAAGATGCTGTTGGGGAACTCTGGAAACGCCTTCATTTCTCCCATGGCAATGTCTCCGATTCGTTCCTCATCTGCAAACACACCTACATGCTCGGTGGCCTCGTACCAGATGACCTGTCCTACCTTGCCAGGTTTGACATTCACCTTCTTGTCCTGGGGTACGAATTTATACACTGCGAACACCGCGTTGTTTCTGAAGGTGATGATAGCGAGCCATGCGGGCGCGATCAGACCCCCGAGTTCTTGTTCGAGCTCCCACACCCTCCTGCTTACCTGGCTCAGTTCTTTCTGAACCTCTTCCTTGGTCCGAGGCATGTTGCCCCTTCCTTTCTCCAGCACTGGGCTGGGCTAGTCTTCCTCGAGCTTGTCGATTGCAATCATTACAACGATCAAGCAAATGAAAACGATGATATTTACTATGATCCTTATTTCCATTTTCACCCTTTCTCCATCTGGGAGCAGAATTGGGAATCGAGAATTGGGAAGAGAGAATATTCTCAATTCTCTATTCTCGATTCTCTTTCCTTTATTCCACTCCCGGATGGAGTCCCGAGCTGGAACTCCCGTTTGGGTTCCGCTCGGGAACGTTAGCCCGACTGCTCGGACTGTTCTTTTTCTTCACACTCCTTCTTGGCCTTGTTGGAGCCGTGGAGCATGAGCAGGCCCAGCACACCCGTCACGACCATGGCGAGCCAAGGTGAGATGAAGGCCACGAGGCCGAAGATGATCATGAGCACGAAGATGTCTCCGTAGATCTCGTCGGATATCTTGTCGAGAGCCTTGAGAACCGCTTCCTGAAGCTCTTCCTTGGTGATGGGCGTTTCGTCCATCAAACACCTTCCTTGAGGATTGTTTTGTCTCCACAGCAGTAGATATGTGGCACAGGCTAAAGCCCGTGGCTACCGTAGATGATTCTTGGTAGCCGCACCCTTTAGGGTGCGTTGATATCAACTCTTGTGGAGTCCCGAGCGTGAGCGCGAGAATCCACTTGGATCTCGACCGCTCGGGTCGTTAGCCGGTCGTTTCCGGCTTCGAAGTGTTGTTGCTTCGCTGGCTGTAAGGCTCGACGTCGCGCATACCGACGACGACCAGCAAAAGGCCGCCGAAGCATGTCATGAGACCGGGGATGTTGAACGCGATCCCCGCCCCCACGGACAGAGCGAGCACACCAATGGAAACTGTGATGTTTCCGTGAATACCGTTACAGAGAGCTCTCAGCTGATCGTCGTTCATTTTGACGACCTCCTTTCCACAGCAGCGGACCTCGAGAAGAGATCTACTCTTGTGGATGGCCCTCCTGAGTGCAACCGAAGTTGCAAACAGGAGAGCCAGCACCACGCACCTGGGCGTCAGGTGCGGGTTACGCCGCGCTGCGATCCTCTTCGAGGGTTTCGCGGGCGACGGTCTCGTTGTACTCGCGCTCGAGGTCACGATCACGGGCGTCCTCGATGGCCTGCTGGACCAGGTAAGGATCCCGGAACCCGCGGGCAGCTCGGGCGCGGCGGCGCTTGAGCATGTAGGCAGCCTTGGACCGATGCGGGCGCCGGTTGGCGGTCTCGCTTCGCATGCCGGTGCGCACGCTCGAGTCGTAGCCGTAGTCCTCGGGCTCTTCGTCCTCGTACCACTCCTCAGGAACGTGGTCATCCCAGTCGTCATCGTAGATGCCAGCTGGCTCGTTGAAGTGAGCGAACTCGCACTCGTAGCACCGGAAGCACGCATTGCAGTTGCGGTGTGAGCAGAAGATGAGCCAGTGATCGTAGCGCTCCAGCTCGTCGTAGCCCTTGCTCTGGATGCGGCGCCGGTAGTGCGCGTACGGGTCGTCCGGGTCGAACTCCTCGTAGATACACTCCTCAAGGAGACCATAGCAGCGGTCGTAGACGCTGCAGCTGAAGCAGTCGTACTGCTCGCAAGCGTCGGTGCGAGGGAAGTAGTACAGCTCCCAGGACTTCTGCTCGTCGCTCTTGAAGTCGTCGTCGCAGTCCCACCAGTCGAGCTGGCGGGCGCGCTCACGCTCCTGCTGACGACAGATCTCGCGATCCCAGTCCGTGATGTCATCGGCGATGCTCGGGTTCTGCCACCGGCCCTCGTAGTAGAGCTCGCACTCGTACTCGTGCTCCTGCTCGCACTCGTGGGCGTAGTCCGGATCCATGCCGTCCATGACGGGCAGGGAGTCGTCCTTCCACTCGCGCAGGAGACGCTCCTGACGCTCGCGCTCGAGACGGATGGTTCGTTCGATGCACTCCTTGTGGCGATGCCACTTACGGAGCGCATCGCCGCGCAAGTGCAACGGAGCACGCTCCTTGCACCACTCGGGCTTGAGCTCGCGCTCGAAGTTCTCGAGTCGCTCGAGATCGTGCAGGGCGCGCGCCTGGATGTCTTCGCGCTGGGCGCGGCGCTGCCACTGGTGACGGTCGCGGGTCTGGCGGGACCAGGAACAGTCGTTCCAGATCATGCCGCGTTCGGTGCGGAAGCCGAAGCTCTTCTGACGCTTCTGACTCGAACCGTTCTCGGCCGTGAACCGACGCCGCAGCTCTTTGGCTCGACTCGGGATGGGCTCGATGCCGAAGTCTTCGGGCTGAGGCAGGTCGAGCTCGCGATCGAGCCTGGTATCGCGCTCTTTGTCGTCTTCGATCATCTCGAGCTGGTCGCAGTAGCCGCACTTGATGCAGCCGTTGGCCACACAAGGATCGACAGGGAACAAGGTTCCATCCCAGTTCATGCTGCTCCTCTCGCGCCTTTTTCAGCGCGTTTTATTGTACATCAGGGTTGAGAATGATAATTGCCAGTGTTTTCCAACAAAAATACCTGTATTTGGAGAAAAGATGAGAAATCGGGAAATTTCCTTCAAATACAGGTGTTTTTGCAATGAAAACCGCCTCTCTCCTGACGCGATCCCCAGTCTTCAAATGTAATGATTCGACAAAGGAATATACCAGAAAACACCAGTTTTGTCAACCCACACACGACAGAAGGTGTTTTTCAAACCGTGCATAGAATGTGAAGAACTTTTGAGTATTATTTGTGCTCACTGTGGTAAAATATGCACAAATCTATGGCCAAGAAAAAAAAGAAACGTTCTCGTCGCTCTAATGACGAAGACACATTCCTCGGATTAGACATCAATCCTGAGACAAAGCGCGGCATTTTTGTTGTGATTCTGTTTGCTCTTGCAGCGCTTATCTTTCTGTCGTTTTTCCAGATCGCAGGAAGCCTAGGTGACTTTATCAACCTGGTTCTTGGAACCTTTTTCGGTATTGATCGCTATTTGGTTCCTATTGTTCTTATCATTGTTGGCGCCACACTTGCCTATCCTGAGCGCGGCACGCTCTCGACCTGGAATTATGTGGGGCTGTTTTTCTTTTTCCTTTCGTTCAATGCCCTGATCAACATGTTTCTTGTGAACCGACCTGAGCCGTTTACGCAGGATCTGACGATTGCTGGTGGTTGGCTTGGACAATTCCTTGGAACGCTACTTCCATCCTTTTTGGGATACTGGGGAGCGATTGTGTGTGGCGGTGCACTGCTTTTGGTTTCAATCATGCTGCTGTTTAACACTTCTCTTCGCAATGTTGTGAGTGTGCACAGGCATCTGACAGGCTGGTTTGGCAAGCGGGCGCACTATGGCGCAGAAGAGGAAGAGGACTGGGAGGAAGAAGAGGAAGAGGACGAGATGGAAGAAGAGGAGATTGAAGCTGATGAAGAAGATGAGATCGAAGAGGAGGAGGAAGAGGATGAAATGTTTGAGGAAATGGATGATGAGGAAACGGACAAAGCCTTCCGCAAGACTCCGGTTGAGACGCAGCAGCAGACTGAGGCAGCGCTGACCACGACTCAGAGTCGGCGCGTGCCAATTCCAATGAAACTATTGGAACGATCAAACAGCAAAGCGAGTGCAGGTGATATTGAGCGCAACAAATCTGTGATTGAGCAGACCTTTGATGAGTTTGGAATTGATGTGGAGATGGGTAAGACGTCTGTTGGTCCGACCGTGACGCAATACACACTGCGCCCATCACAGGGAGTGAAGCTTTCGCGTATTGTGAGCTTGCAAAATGACCTCGCGCTTGCGCTTGCTGCTCACCCGATCCGAATGGAGGCACCAATTCCTGGACGATCGCTGGTTGGAATTGAGGTGCCAAACACAAAGGTGGCAACAGTGACACTGCGAGACGTAATGGAGACAAAGAATTACAAGAAGCGTCCGACCGCGCTGAGCGTTCCACTTGGAAAGGATGTGTCTGGCTCAAGCCATGTGATTGCGCTTGAGAAAATGCCTCACCTCTTGGTTGCTGGTGCAACTGGGTCTGGTAAGTCAGTGTGTCTTAATACGCTTATCTTGAGCTGGCTCTATCAGAATGGTCCGGATGACCTCAAGCTCATCTTGGTTGATCCAAAACGTGTTGAACTTACTATCTACAATGGCATCCCTCATTTGCTTGTGCCACCTATCACGAGCGTTGACGATACTGTGAATGCGCTTAAGTGGACGGTGAGGGAAATGGAACGTAGATTGGACATTTTGTCCCATTTTGGGGCACGAAACATCACTGATTACAATGAGCGCGCTGAGGAGCGCATGCCAAAGATTGTGGTTGTTATTGATGAGCTTGCAGATCTTATGAGCTCAAATGGACGTGAGGTTGAGGCCTCGGTTGTGCGCATCGCGCAGATGGCGCGTGCGGTTGGAATTCACCTTGTGCTTGCAACGCAGCGACCTAGTGTGGATGTGATTACAGGGCTTATTAAGGCAAACATTCCTGGACGCATTGCGTTTGCAGTTGCATCGCAAACAGACTCTCGAACGATTCTTGATATGAGTGGTGCTGAGAAGCTTCTTGGGCGTGGAGACATGCTCTTTACCTCAGCTGAGCTTTCAAAGCCAAAGCGTATTCAGGGGGCGTTTGTTTCAACAGAGGAGATTGAGGATATTGTGAAGTTCCTTAGGCGTAAGGGTGGACCTGACTACAACATGGCTGTGACTGAGATCACAAAGACTGGAACGGTTTTTGATGAGGCAGGAGACGATCATGATGCTCTGTTTGAAGAAGCGATTGACGTTGTGCTTCAAGCTGGAAAGGCATCGACATCGTACTTGCAACGGCGCCTACGTGTTGGATACGCGCGCGCGGCTCGCATCATGGATGAGCTTGAAGAGGCAGGAGTTATTGGTCCAGGGTCTGGAGCAAAGCCTCGTGAGATTTTGATTGACTCATGGCCGCCAGGAGGAGACATTACAGAAGGCATGCCAACGGCGCAGGATGATTATGATGAGGGTTATGGGGGTGAGGACAGGTTCGCTGATGAGGAAGACCCAGTAGAGGAAGAAGAGGAGTGGGAAGAGGAAGCTGAGGAAGAAGTTGATGATGAGGACGTGGTGGAGGTAGAGGACGAGGAAATTGAGGAGGAAGAGACAGAAGAAGAATGGGAGGATGGCGAGGAGATTGTTGAGGAAGAATTCGAGGAAGAAGAGGAAGAGGGCGAGGAAGAGGAAACTGATTGGGAGGAAGAAGTAGACGATGGCTGGGTTGATGATGAGGAAGAAGAGAAGTAAGATGAAATTAGATGGCATTTGTTATTCGAAAATTCGATAACTCTCAGACATTGGGAGAAAAGCTCAAGGCGATTCGTCGAGAGGCGAATTTTACGCTTTCTGAGATGGAGAAGAAGACAAAGATTCGCAAAGCATTTTTGCAGGCCATTGAAACCGCTGAATACGACAAACTCCCTGCCCCGATCTACGCACGCAACTATTTGAAGGTTTATGTGCGGGCGCTGGGAGCAGATGAGACGTACTTTTTGGAGCAGTTTGAGCTGGAGCGCGGAACCTGCGATTTTGTTGAGAACGCCAGGCTGCCACGAAGGCGCACGCGGGCACTGCAGTTTTTGGTGGCAAGTCGGTATGTGAAACTTGTTATGCTCTCACTGCTGGTGCTGGCTGTGACCACGTATGTAGGTGTGCAGATTAAGACGATTGTTTCTCCCCCAGACCTTCTTGTGTACGAGCCAAACGATGGATACATGACGGACGAGGCAATGATTAGTGTGACAGGTCATGCTGAAGAAGGTACGCGCGTGAGAGTAAATGGCGAGGATGCACTTTTGTCTCAAACTGGATTTTTCGATGTTGATGTGGCACTTGAGCGCGGGATGAACGTTATCGAGATTACAAGCACAAAGAGATATTCAAAGCCAGCAGTCGAGTATCGGCGTGTGGTACTCGAACAAGACAGATCGATTAGTTTGCTGGATTAGAAAAAGCGGCCCAGAAGGGCTGTTTTTTGGTTGTGGTGGGTATTCTCAATTTGATAACACAGCCATCTCGCCGGAACCTGGCGTCGAACGCCCCAGCTCGAGACAGTGTTATCAAATTGAGAATAAGACGACGAACACCACCCACCACGTCATCCTGAGGGAGTGTGAATTGACCGAAGGATCCCACTCTTAGCAAGAAAACCTGCACTGAGCAGCTTCGAGTTATTTCCTGAGTGGGATCCTTCGCTTCGCTCAGGATGACGAGGTGGGATGGTTGGTTGTTTTGGTTGAATACCTTGACAAAAACGTTTTTTTCTGCAAGAATCGTTCTTGTAGAAGCGAAAGAGTAAACAGAACGGGGAAACTCATCCATTGGGTGAGTAGAAGGGTTCTGGGATGAGCAAGTCCTGGAAAGTGTTCCTTGCAACCGCAATCGGTGCCCTCATCGGCGGAATCGTTGGTGAGAGCGTGATCAGCTGGCTCTGGTGGGTCGGCATGATCGTAGGTGGCTTTGTCGGCCACTTCGTCTACGACTGGAAGCGTGTGGTCTCTGCCGCTGGCAATGCCTGGCGCGCAGCCTGGCGCGAGCTACCCAAGCGCACGCGCTCGATCCTGTCCTGGCGCCCACATCCGGGTGTCTGGCGCACGATGGTGTTCTTTGCGGTCGTTGGGGTGTGGTTCACGGCATGGATCATTACCGGAATGGCTGGCACGGGCTGTCTTGCCCATAGCATCACTGGTAATAATCCAGATATGGAGGTTGGAGTCGTTTTCTTTACGGTGCTTACCGCGTTGGTGTGGGTCTGTATAGGGATACTTTCAGTTGTTGTCTTCTTCGAAAAAGATCAGGTGTCACCGAAGGTGCTCAATGACGCTATGAGGTCTGCATTGGTCCTCATGCCCTTTGTCATCATCCCGTGGCTGCTCTACCATGCAATATTCCAGGCTATTCGTGCGGTGCCGGTGACTCTGTGTTTCATCAAGACCTTCACGGTCAAGCTCTTTCTCGGAATCCACTCTGAGGAGCGGCTCATCTGTGGAGTGGACGCGGCTCTGGGGGCACTGATCGTGCATCTGGCCGGGGGAAGTCTGTTGGCGCTGGTGATCGGGACGATTGCTGGTGGCCTGATCGGTGTGGTCAACTACGAGATCATCACCCTTCGTTGGCTCGTGCCACGCGGGTACGTCACGCTCAAGGACTAAAGATCTTTCGGGATCTCTCCACTCGTCACCTCAGACTCCTCGGTCGAGATGACAACGAGGCGGTAGCAGCAGCTGCCGTCTTTTCGATTGCTGGGAATCGCTTTTAATCTAAACTTCGAATTAGAACTTTCTATCCATTAAGGGACCGATCGGACCTTTAATGGATAGAGGGATTGTGGATAAATGTCTGACAAATGTTTGACAAATATCTGACAAGTTGTACGCTGGAGATAGAACTCTTGATCCCCCTTTCTATGAGCATAAAAACTGAACCTATCTCTGTTCGTGATTTCTTGCGTAACTTTAAGACCATCACGAGTGCGCAGAGCAAAAAACGCTATGTGATTATGAAGCATGGCCGTCCGATTGGTGTGTTTTCTCCCTGGAATGTGGCAAAAGAAGAGATTCTTGGTAGCTCTGAAAACAGCTGGGGATTACATTTATAAATCAACTTGAATTCTCACCAGGCTCCCGGTAAGCTTGGTGGGCTGAACAATTTCTAACTGTCGAATGTATGGCTAAGTCCGTGAAAAAGGAGGTTGAAACAGATGCGCGCTCAAAGGCGGCTCTGGATGCTATTTCTCAAATTAAACAGCGTTTTGGCGATGGTGCTATCATGCGCCTTGGCGAAGCCAAAACCATGAATGTGGCCTCGGTTACAACAGGTTGCCTTTCTCTTGATTTGGCTTTGGGGATAGGTGGAGTGCCTCGTGGGCGTATCATTGAGATCTATGGACCTGAGTCTTCTGGTAAGACCACGCTTGCACAGCACATTGTTGCTGAGGTGCAGAAAACTGGAGGCTTGGCTGCGTTTGTGGATGCAGAGCACGCACTTGATCCTGAGTACGCGCAAAAGATCGGTGTAAAGATTGATGAGCTCTTTATCTCTCAGCCAGACACAGGAGAGCAGGCGCTTGAGATTGTGGAGACACTTGTCAGGTCAAGCGCGGTTGATGTGGTGGTAGTGGACTCTGTGGCAGCGCTCACACCAAAGGCTGAGATTGAGGGTGATATGGGAGACTCTCATATGGGACTGCAGGCCAGGCTTATGAGCCAGGCGCTTCGAAAGCTTGCTGCGATTGTAAACAAGTCAAACACAACCATTATCTTTATCAACCAGATCCGCATGAAGATTGGTGTGATGTTTGGAAACCCTGAAACAACCACGGGTGGAAACGCTCTGAAGTTCTACTCATCTGTTCGCATCGAGATTCGGCGCAGCGCGCAGATTAAACAAGGTGAGAAGATTATTGGAAACAGAACCAAGGTTAAGATTGTGAAGAACAAGGTTGCACCTCCGTTTAGAACTTGTGAGTTCGATATTATGTACAACGAAGGTATTTCAATTGCTGGAGATCTTCTTGATCAAGGTGTTCCGTATGAGGTGATACGAAAGAGTGGGAATAATTACTACTATGGCGAGGAAAAGCTTGGGCTTGGACGAGAAAATGCAAAGCAGCACCTTAAGCAGAACCCGAAACTCATGATGACGATCCGAAAAGCCATTGAGGAAGCTATTGAAACTTCTACTCAGGCATAAACAAAAGACCCGTCAGCTTTGGCTGATGGGTTTTTGATTTGCAATAATTTCTTGTGGAGGCTAATCTGAATGAAGCTTTTCAACGGAGGTCTGATGCGAAAGAAATCTGGTCTAAAGGCCGGACTGCAGTTAGAGAAATTAGTGTCTGAAGAGCTAGAACGACTGAATGTACCGCATCGGCGGACAGAACACATGGGAGAGGAGGACGTTGGTGGGAAACTCGACCTGATCGTAGAGGCTCCGCAGTTTAGCGGGCTCCCAGACTTTGAGTTCCAGATCACACTACAGCGAGGCGTGCGCCGGAAGATGCGCGCATTCGCACTGGCAGCACTCACGGCCCAGGAACGTGGTGTGAGGGTGTACCTTGAGGTCTGGGCGAGCAGATGGAAGAAGCTGCGTGACATTGCTCGGCGTGTGGCGCATGCCATCCGCGACATCACGCGCTTTCGCAAGTTCAACGAGGATCGCTTGCTCGGCGTGCGTCTGCGCGCAGGCCGGAGCGTTCGTGGGCAAAAACTCGAAACCTTTTCGATCATGCACCTGGTTGGTGACTGGGTGCGAGAAAAGCTCGAGGAGCGGCGCTTGATCACACAGGAGAAGGCTCGGCTTGAAGCAGAAGAGCGGCTTCGCGCGCAAAAGCTTCGCCGGAACTTCCCTGCTCCGTCCCGAGGTCCACTGAGCCCCATGGACATCCCCATCCATCGCAGGTGGTTTGTGCCGCGCTGCCACCCCAGGATGCACATGCCGATTCGCCAGCCTCGATAGGCAAACGCAAAGAGACCCCGCAAGGTCTCTTTTCTAATTATCTATTTTGAAATACGCTCTGAGTACTCGCCTGTGTCTGTGTTTACTGTGATCTCGTCGCCTTGGTTGATGAATGCTGGGACTTTTACTTTGAGTCCGTTATCGAGCTCAGCGTCTTTGTACACATTCCCTGATGCAGTGTCCCCTTTTACAGCTGGTTCTGTGTACGTGACTGCGTACTGAATTTTCATTGGGAGCACAACTGCCATTGCTCGCCCATCATGCATCATGACTTTCACACCGAGGCCTTCTTTGAGGTATGGGACTTCTTCTTTTACATCTTCCGCAGCGATTGGAACCTGCTCGTATGTGACGGTGTCCATGAATGTGTAGAGGTGCCCGTCATTGAACAGATATTGCATGTTCTTGTGCATGACATCTTCAAAGATCAGTTGCTCTGAGGACTTGAGATTCTCTTCATTTACTTTTCCGTTCTTGAGATTCTTCATTTTCGTTCGAACAAATGACGATCCTTTTCCTGGGCTCACGCGCTGGAAGTCTACAACGATCCAGAGGTCTCCATTTCGATTGATCACGGTTCCTTTCTTAATATCATTTGGGCTTGGCATAAATACGTTTTATGTAAAAAGTTCTGATGCTGGAAACAGGAGCACATCATTGATTGAAGCGCGCCCTGTAAGCACCATGTGGAGCCTGTCGATTCCAAGTGCATTTCCAAACGTTGGATTCTGAATCGATCCTAGCAGCTTAAGAAGCGTTTCGTCAATTGGAAACATGGTTTTTCCGAGCTCTTTTCGCTCTTTGGCCTCTTGATCGAATCTTGCGCGCTGCTCAGTTGGGTCCGTGAGCTCTGTAAATCCATTGCAGAGCTCGAGTCCGTTCATGTAGAGCTCAAAGCGCTGACCAAAGTTTCCGTCAGGCGTGAGTGCTGCAAGCGCGGCTTGGTACTTGGGATAGTCATAGACAAAAATGTTTTTCCCTTTGAAGCACGGTTCGATCTTTGCAAGAAAGAGCCTGTAGAAGAGATCGCTCTCTGTATCATTTTCCTCAGTGTTGATCTCCAGTCGCGCGCACGCATCACGCAAAGCGCTCTTGGTGGCGCTTTGCAGATCAATATCAGCATGCTGGAGGAATAGTTCTTGAAGGGTTTTTCGCTCAAAACCACCTGGAATATCAACATGTAGAGCCTTTGCGCAGCGGCGGATAATCTCTTCAGTCTGGTCCATGCATACGTGGTAGTCGTCTCCCTGTTGGTACCACTCGAGCATTGAAAACTCTGGGTTGTGCTCTCCACCCATGCTTTCCATGTTGCGGAATACCTTTGTGATTGTGAACGTGCGCTGCAGACCAAGACCGAGGAGTTTTTTCATGGAGTACTCAGGGGATGTGATCAGCCCACTTAGAAACTCCTGGCCCGCTGGTTCTATCACCTTTGTCTCGAATGGAAACAGATTAGGCTCCATGCCGGGCGATGCGACCAAAAGAGGGGTCTCAACTTCAACTGAACCTAGCTCTGAGAGATAAGTTCGTATGGTGTTGTTAATTGTCTCGCGCTCTTTTGCGATCTGCTGAACGTTTTTCATAATCAAAAAGACGGGATCTCTCCCGCCTTTCACTTTTACCTTTGTACGAATGGAAGAAGAGCCATGACTCGTGCTCGCTTGATTGCATTTGAGAGCTTTCTCTGATGCTCCATGCAAACGCCTGAGCGCTTTCGTGGAACAATCTTTGCAAACGAGGAGATGTATCGGCGCAGTGTCCCCACATCCTTGTAGTCGATGTGGTTTGTGTTTGAGTAGCAGAAGTAACACTGCTTGTTCTTCTTTGTTTGTGGCTTATTGTTTCGCATACTTGTTTTTAGAATGGGATGTCCTCAACTTTGATCTCGTCATCTGCATTCACAGCTGGATCGTCCTGCGTCGGAGGCTGTGGAGGAGTGAATCCGCCACCTTGATTTCCAAATGGTGCTGGCGCTGCTGCTGGAGCTGCTGTGCCACCTCCACCAGGTCGGCGATCTAGGATGATCATATTTTCTGCAACGATTTCTGTTCGGTATCGCTTCACACCGTCTTGACCGTCCCAATCACGTGTCTGCAAACGTCCATCAATGTAGACCTTGCGTCCTTTGGTGAGGTACTGGCCACAGATCTCTGCAAGTTTGCCCCAAGCCACGATGTTGTGGAACTCAGATGCTTCCTGCTTTTGCCCATCAGCACTTTGCCATGAGCGGTTGGTTGCAACAGAGAAGTTGCATACCTGCTGACCAGATGGGGTCTGCCGCATTTCTGGGTCCCTGGTCATGTTTCCGATGATCATTGCCTTGTTGAGTGAGTACATAATCCCTAATGTTAAATGTTATCTCCAATGTCTCCTTCGAGAATCTTGTCGAGTTGCTGATCGAGCTCTTGCATCGTCATCTTTGACTCTTCAGCTGTCTTTTCTGCTGGAGCTGGAGGGGCGATTGCCTCTGCCTTTTCTTCAGCAGGTTTTTCCTCAACAACTTTCTCCTCAACCTTTTCAGGGGCTGGGGTTGCCACTGGAGCTGGAGCTGGTTTTGTATCCTTGATTGGTGTCTCTTTTGCTTTAGGGGTTGCGCGCTTTCCTTCTGGTGTCAGAGGGGCTACGTAATCTGAGATCTCGAACTGAGCTTCCTCAACTCCTTCAGGTCGATCAACAATTGTGTGTCTGAGGACCTCATCTGAGAGTCGGAGGAGTCGGTCGAGCTCTGCGATCTCACTTCCGTCTGCGTCAAAGTAGACGAGGATGTAAGATCCGTGCTGGACCTTGTTAATGGTGTAGGCGAGTTTGATCTTTCCGAGAATTTCATTTCGGATGATCTTCCCACCAGTCTTCTCGACGAGCGCAGCGATCTGTTCTTGGATCGAACTGATTTCTGTATCAGTGTATTGCGCTGGTACGATGTAGAGAAGTTCGTACTTTTGCATAATTTCTGGCCTGATTTCTCTTCAGGCAATCCATATTTGGACTATGGACAGATTAGTTTATTAGCGCGCTAATCCTAGCGATGTTTGGTAAAAAAGTCAAGATTGGGGCACAATAGGTCTATATGATTTATGTTATCTCTGGCGCACAGCCTGAACTGACTCGAAAAGAGCTTGAATCCGTGCTCAAAACCGACCTTTCAGACAGCTTTGATTCTGGTTCGGTTCTTTTGCTGGATATTGAAACAAAGAACCTAACCTTCTTGCAAGACAGGCTTGCTGGCATTGTGAAAATTGGCCATGTGATTGGGGAACTTGATGAGTGGGACGAGAACGCAGCTGCAGAACTTATTGCTGCGAGCGCGAGTGGTGCCATGGGAAAGAACAAGATTAGTTTTGGGATCAGTGTGTATGATCTTGGAAACAGCAAGCGCACGCGAGAGCTTGAGGGTGAGATTGATTCGCTTGGCGGTTCTGTGAAACGCTTCTTAAAAGAGAGCGGTCGGCCTGTTCGCTATGTGACGAGCAAGGAACCTCGTCTGTCATCAGCTATTGTGGAAACAAATGGACTGCTCCTCTCAGGTGGAGAGTATGTGCTCTTGGTTGGGCCTGACTCGATCTTGATTGGGCAGACAGAAGCGGTGCAGGATTTTAAAGCGTGGGGAGATCGCGACTATGGACGACCCAAGCGAGACAAACGCTCTGGCATGCTTCCACCAAAACTTGCGCGGATGATGATCAACCTTTCTGGTATTGAGCCTGAGGGGCATTCCATTATGGATCCGTTTTGTGGATCTGGTACCGTGCTTATGGAAGCGCAGCTGATGGGGTTTGAAAAGATTGTTGGGAGCGACATCTCAGAGAGAGCCACAGCAGATACAAAGAAGAACATGAATTGGATGACACGGCACTTTGAGCTTGCGCCTCCAGACCTTGAGCTCTTTACCACACCGGCAGCAACGCTTGTAGAGCAGTATTCTGAGCCAGTGGATGTGATTGTTGCAGAGGTGTTCCTTGGAACTCCGCGTGTGAGAACGATTGAAAAGGATGAGGCAGCGTCGATTAGGACAGAGCTTATGGGGATGTTTGAAGAATCGTTTGAAGGACTCAAGACGTTTTTCAAAGACGAGACCATGGCTGTGGTTGCGTTCCCGGCATACAAGCAAACAGACGGGAACTGGTATCGGCTGCCTATTGGGGAAATGCTTGAGAAGCTTGGATTCAACGTAACAGATAATGTTCTATATTTCCGTGACAAGCAGTTTGTTGCGCGAGATATCTATACCTTCACAAAATAATCAAAAAACTCGAGTGTACTGCTCGAGTTTTTGGTTTGGTTTAGGTGCTGATGCGGAAGTGGCAGACGTCGCCGTCTTGCACTACGTAGTCTTTTCCTTCGATACGCTGCTTTCCTGCGTCGCGAGCTCCAACTTCTCCACCGAGCTCAACAAAATCTTTGTACTCGATCACTTCTGCTCGGATGAATCCTTTTTCAAAGTCTGTATGAATCACTCCTGCAGCCTCTGGTGCTGCTGCTCCGCGCGGGACGGTCCAGGCTCGGGTTTCTTTTTCTCCAGTTGTTAGGTAGGTGATGAGGTCGAGGAGCTCGTAACATTTTTTGATCAAACGATTTAATCCTGATCGCTCGAGCCCGAGCTCTTTGAGGAACTCGGTTTGCTCATCAGAACTCATCTCTGCGATCTCGCTTTCGAGCTTTACGCTCACAGGGATTGCCATGCGCTCTGCTCCCAGTGGGCTGGTCCAGGCTTTGTCTACTGCGGCTTCCTCGTCAACGTTTACGATGTAGAGGATTGGCTTGTTTGTGAGAAGGTTTACTTCGCGAACAAGTTTTTTCTCTTCGTCTGTGAGCTCAACGAGATTTGCCATCTTCCCCTGCTCGAGAACCTCGAGCCAGCGTGTGAGTATTGATTCTTCTGCTTCTAGTTCTTTTGTTTTTCCTGATTTCATTTTTCCATGAACGCTCTCGAGTCTTTTGCTGACTGTGCTCATGTCTGCCATAGCCAGCTCGATCTCGATTGTCTCCACATCGCTTGCTGGATCGATCTTTGCTTCTACGTGATGCACGTTCTCGTCGTGGAAGGCACGGACGACGTGTACGATCATGTCTACTTCTCGGATGTTGGCTAGGAATTTATTTCCAAGTCCCTCGCCTTTGTGCGCGCCTTTGACGAGACCTGCGATGTCCACGAACTCGATTGCTGTTGGGATGGTTTTTTCTGATTTTGACATCTCTGCGAGCACTGCTAGACGCTCGTCTGGCACCTCAACAACACCGACATTTGGTTCGATGGTGCAGAACGGAAAGTTCTCGCAGTCTACCTGCTTTTTTGTGAGTGTTTTAAACAATGTGGACTTTCCCACGTTTGGGAGCCCTACGATTCCAACTTGTAACATACGCGGCTGAGTATAGCCGAGAAAGCCCGCTGTGTCGAGATTGGGAATGGAGAAACTCTTGGATTGAAACCTGTTCGCAAGAGATAAAAAGTGACTCAAAACTCTCACCATGGTGAGGGATTTGAGTCACTTTGCCTTAATCAGCCTTTAAATTCTTTGATTTTCTTTGACTTTAGAACGCTCGACTTTTTTCAGACAAAATAAAAACCTCGGCACAAGCGGATGCACCCAGGGGAGAAACTGTTCTTGTTTTTAGGGTACGTGCACCTTGACCGCCTGTCAAGTCATGAGAAAAGCCCACCATCTAGGCGGGCTGCGTGAAGCTTGATACGTCAGAGCTTTCTGATCTGTTCGAGCATCTTTTTCATTCTGTGCTCGAACGGGATGTTTTGCGGTGTGTTGGTGAACACCAGATACTCCCCAAAGTGATCACGTTTGATCACAGATTCGAGGCGAGCGACCTTTTGTCGAGCTGACCATTGCACTTTGAGTACGTCAGCGATCTGATCTGGGCGCAGGTGACGCTTGTGCAGGAACCGCCGCGCATCTTCATCCCCTTGGACACGAACCACGATGACGCGGTTGTTGACCAGACCCATCATGTCCATCTCAACGAGCTGAGCCCACTCGAGAATCGCGACTCCGCGCAACCCCTTGAGCCTTGCTCGGAGCAGGCGCATGACATGTGGCTTGGTGATCTCTTCGAGCTGAGCGCGACGCTCGTCTGCCTGGGCTGAGCCAAACAGTCGTTGGCGCATGAGCGCTCGGTCAAGCACGTCATCCACGAGCACGTCCGCACCCAGAAGCTCTGCGATGCGCTGCCTGGCCAACTTGGCGCCATGTGTCTGCTCGGCATAGAGATCGTGCACGAGCTTATCCACGTTGATGTGAGTGCCGCCCAGTTGCGAAGCTAGGCGCTCGGCCACGTAGCTCTTGCCAGTTGCGATGCCGCCAGTGATACCGATCAGGGTGAGGTTATGGATCCGCTGCTCGAGCGCAACCTTGACGTGCAAGGGAACGAACTCAGACACATCGATCCCGATCTCTACAAAGCCTTTGACCTGGCTTGAGGAGACGTACTTGAGCTCCTGGCGGGCAGGGATGTACTCGACGCAGTCCCCATACCCCTGAAGGACCATGTTGTTGAGACCCTTCTGCTCTTCCTCGTAACCCTCATCGACATCGTTTCGCACGCCACGGAAGACCACATCGATCCCCAGACGCAGGAACTCGTCCACGAGCAGGCCGCTTGAGGAGATGACGAAGATACCAAACTCATCCTTGAGAGCTTCGGCAGCCATATGCATGCGCTCATCGAGTGTGAACATGTAGCGACCGATCTTGGTCTCGCTGTTCATGATGACCACAAAGAGGGTCTTGCAGCGCGCCTTGGCCTTGCGGATCACATCGATATGACCGTTGGTGATGGGGTCGCCGCTGATGGGCACCATTCCTCTCTCGAACGTGAACGTGGGCATTTCGCCTCCCAAGGTTTTGAGTTCACCAGATCGGGAGCATAGGCCAAAAAGACAGTTTTGTCAATAGAAATACTCCGGTTTTTAGCCGGAGTCGTTGAGGAGATCCTTCTGGGGAACACGAGGACTTCTCATGAGCGAGGGAAAACGCTCGGTGATGCGCAGTTGCTTCGCAATCTTCTGGTGGCTGATCGAGGCAACCTCACCCAAGATCTCTTTGTCGACCTCGGCGACGATTGCGATCACCTGCTCGTACAGCGCTTTTGAGATCACATTGTTTGACTTGCATCCGCCGAGCATGACGGAGATAAAGTTGATACCTCCATCTGTTCGCCTCTGGAGCGTGAGCTTGTGTGGGATACTTGCTGCCTTGTCCCAAACAAGAACAGGGGCATCCTCGATCTTTTGCTCGTCTTTGATCTCGAAGCTATGATCAAAATCGATGAAGAGCGGCTCGATGCGATGCGAGCTCCAAACCTTGCGCTTGAGGTAGTCGAGGAAGGCGAAGCGGAGCGCTTTACGCACAAAGACATCGAGTTCTTCTTGGGTGGGAAAGCCTTCCATCACGCGGCGGAGGCCATCAACTTCCTGAAGGAGGTTTCTCTGAATGAATGCTACAGGCACACCCAAGGTTGGTGCGGGCGTCTCTTGCGCGTGCGAGACTTCGACTTGACCGCCCTCACCCACCTGGAAGAGGTACTCCCCTTCACCGAGCCCAGGCAGGAGTCCATTGTACATGAATCCGATGAGCCATCTCCACTGCTCGAGCTCCATGGGAGCCGAGCACTCGAAGTGCTGCTTGACCTGCTCTTCTTCGGTGTAGCAGGAGATACGAAACCAGAACTCGAGCTGGTCGACATCGAACGGAGGTCCGAAGTTCACGTCCTTGGACATGAATCACTTGATTCCTTTATGGCACTTGGTCGCTGCCGGGGCCATATCCGGGAATAAAACTTGCGATTCGTAGTTGTTTTTGTCAATTCCGACGCTTCGGTCGGAATGTATTGAAAAAGCCCGACTCTGGAGAGAGGGGCTGCGTTGAGCTTGAGATGAGGCTAGGGCTTCCCCCTGCCTTCTTCCTTGTTGAAGAGACGCTCGAGGATGTCTGCGGCCTGACCAACCCCTCCGTCAGGGAAGGCAAGCATGACCTCATCAGCCACGGTTGGACGCCGCTTCTTGATGTGAGCACTCAGCCGCTCTGCGGCGCACTCGGCCAGGAACGGGCTGAACCAGCCGCTTTGGATCTGCTTGCCAGGCCTGCGATAGGCGACCAGGACCGCACGATCCTTGCCAGAACCTTCCATATCGACCAGGAGCTGCCCGGTGCTGAACACATCTTGCATGCTTGTGCTGGGCGGCTGCCCTGGGCGGCCGAGCGAGAGGATACGCTCCACTGACACTGGCTTGACCGGGATCACTGGAAGCGGGGCGTGAGGAAGCTCGGGGTCAGCGTAGGTGATGCGCCCGCCACAGCTTTCTGCTGCTCGGTGCATGCACCAGACATCTGCGACTTGCTCGGCAATGCGCTTGAAGTTCTCTAGACTGGGGAATCGGATCAGGGACACTACGAGCTCGGTGTGGAGCCCCCGCATGCTCGGCTCGATCGCTTGCATGAAGGGATCTGCACCTCCTTCGGGCATGTTGCACTCGATCGGATCGAACTGGATCTCATCGGCGCGGACCGTGATACAGAACGTTCCCATGGGGTGTGGCGCCTTCAGGCGAGTGCGCAGAGCCTTGAAGTAGCTGTTCCAGTCCATCTCGTCGGAGATGGGTGGATTGCTCTCGACTGAGACGATCACTTCACCACCCGCACCAACGAGCGTCCCGATCTTGAGAACGATCTCAAGGCTGTTTGGGCACAGTGGCGGGGAAACGGTCTCGAAGTTGACATCTGTCGAAAGGAAGGTGCGCTTGGGCATCTTGTCTTCTGGCCTTTGTGACACTTGGAGGCTTTGCCGGGGTCACATCCGGGTCGATCAATCTATCAAGAAGTCGGCTCTGTGTCAATTGAAAACTCCGGAGGTTAACCGGAGTCGTTGGGTCGTCTCATGAGCTAGAAGAGCTCTTGGATGATGCGTTGCTGGAGCTCGATCTTCTGCTGGCTGATTGAGGAAACCTCGCTGAGGGCGTTTTGCTCGAGTTGAGTGATGAGGGCTCGAATCTGCTCGCAGAGAACGGCCTGAATAACTTTTTTTGATTTGCAGCCGCTAAGCATGACCGACACAATACTGATTCCACCATCCCTTCTGCGCCGGAGCGTCAACTTGCAGGAAGTGCTTACACCGACACCCCAGATCAAGTCTGGAGCGTGTCGAATTCTATGATCGTCCTCGATTTCATGACTACTCTCAACATCAACGAACAACGGTTCGATGCGGTGCGGGGACCACACGCTGCGCTGCAGATAGTCAAGAAAAGCAAAGCGGAGAGCGTTTTGAACAAAACTCCTGAGATCATCTGCAGATGGGTAGTTTGCCGTTATGTTGCGAAGGTGTTCATCCTCGTAGTGGAGATGTCGCCGAATGAGACTAAGCGGATGACTCAACTTCGGTGCAGGCGTATCTTCATCATAGAAAATACGTGTCTGGCCCTTCTTGGGAATCCTGAGAGTGTATTCCCCGACTCCAAGTCCGGGAAGATGCCCGTTGTAAATGGCTTCAATGAGCGCATTCCACTCATCAAGATCCATGGGGTACGAGCATTCGAATCGCTGCTCAAGCTTCCCCTCCTTCATATAGCCGATCACCTTGAACCAAAATTCGAGCTGATCAACATAGAATGGGAGACCGAATTTCTCGTTAGCAGACATGAATCACGAAAATCCTTTATGGCGCTTGGTCGACACCGGGGCCATGTCCGGGTCGATCAATCTATCAATGACCAGTGTAATTGTCAATTGAAAAGCCCACCTCCGAGGAGGCGGGCGCGTTGGCCTTAGCGATGCTTGGACTGGCCGCGCAAGACGCTGAGGATCTGGTCGATGAGCCCTTGGTTCTTTTCGATCTCTCCCAACTCGATCTCGAGCAGGATGGGGAGTTGCTCGGTGACCAGAGTCTCGATCTGGCGCACGAGATGGGAAGCGACCCACTCGCGGTGGATGGACTTGGTCTGGATGGTGACCTGGATGGCGCTGGAGCCGTCTTCGCGGCGACGCAGAGCGAACAGGTAGGGTGTGGAGCGCAGGCGAAGCATGCCGACGTGGTCACACTCCTTGCTCTTGTGCAGGATTGTGCCGAAGCGCTCGCCATCGAACTCTGCTTCCACGCTCAGACGCATCCCTTCGTCGATGTTGCCATCACCCACCATGGCGGACTCGATGTGATGTGAGACCGCGAGTCTGGCCAGGTGCTCCACGAGATCCATGAGATCCTCATGATCCGGGAAGTGGATCATCATGGAGACGAGCTTGTTGAAGTGCATGCGCATGAATGCACGGAACTGCATACGAACCTGCTCGCGACGCTCCTCCCCCAGCTCGAGAGGGAGATCCTCGATACTGAGACCACCAGACTCGGAGTAGGTGAAGTTGTAGAAGCCGCTTGGCAAGGGCTGCTCGGGCGTGTCGAACCTCTCGAACACCACAGTCCAGTCCAGCCCCTCATCGACAGGGGGGTTGGACTCTGTAGTTACCTTGAGCTCGCCTTCTTCTCCGCGCTGGAGGTTGAGACTGAGCTCGAGGGTGATCTTGCTGATACGGAGCGGGGCTCCGAACTTGACATCGCTCATCTTGAGCTTCCTCCGTGGCACGCATCTTGATTATTCCGGGGCCACATCCGGCTGCAGGAGAATAGCTTGAATTGCACGCTGTGTCAAGGTAACGATCTTGACAAAGCCGTGTATTTTTGGCAGATTTGGACCTTAAGCCCCTCTTGGGCTTGAGTTGAACTATAGGGGAGACTGACTGATGGCAGACAAAAAGGATCCAAAGGCCAAAACACCACCGGCCTCGATCCAGATGGCCGGTCACCCACCTCGAACACGCGGGTCTGGAGACGGTTCTGCGCCTCCTGAAGACCCTACCAATGTTCCGGAGTTTGACGACTTCCGCCCTAAGAAGCTGGAAGCTGACCTGAAAGATCAACAGCGCATGGTTGATCGGTGGCTACGCTCCTGCGAGCTCCCAAATCCTGTCAGTGTGCTTCCACCTGGGAGGAGTGCGGAAGACGTATGTAATGCGCTCGCCTACCTGTGCCCCAACTCCAGTGGACGTCACCAAGGCCTCGTCACTCGAGTCTTGCTCGGGGAGGCTGTGGATCCGGATGAGCTGGTGCATGCCATGGTCGAACTTGGCAGACAGGCTCGCGTGCGTGCGCTCAGGCTTCGCTCAGACGGATTCACTCCGGATGAGGATGATGTGGCTGCCATGACTCGCTTTTGGGAGAAGGTTCCGGAGATTTCTCCTCCTGAAGATGGATGGGTTTTCCGAAACTGGAACCATGCCTTTGATGCAGCCGCTCTTGCATTCCCGTACCTCATTGAGGAATATCGAGACATGCTCGGACAGCTCGCGTACGGACTGTACGGTGGGCTGCAGAACCATGACTTCGCGGTCTTTCGAGATTTGGTTGATCAGATTCGCCTGACCAATCGCCTCAAGGAGGAGGACAAAGAGCGCGAAGAAATGATCACGCTTACGGACGCTGACGATGCACCTGATGAAGAGGCAGTCGCGGCCACTGTGTCACTGGAGCTCGATGATCATGAGGAGACCACGCTCGAGCAGATCGATGTGGTGGACCCTGTATTCATCGACGATGACGAAGACCCGTTTGTCCACCCTGGAGACGAAGTCTGGTTCATTGATGATGAAGACGATACTGGAGATGTTGTCGAGCAGGCAGGTGATCGAGACGTCTCGCATGTCGAGTTCGTGCCTATCGAGGAGCAGGAGGCTCATGAGCCTGACGGACCGCGTTGGCTTATTGGGGTGATTCTGCTCGTGGTCATACTCTGTGTGATCGCGCTTGCCTGGTGGAAGATGGGTGGGTTCCTGGACTTCTCCAGGCTCGTGCTCGAACACGAGAGCTACGACACACATACGCCTGATATGCTGGCTGAGCAGGAAGATGCTCCTGTAACAGAGATCGTGACACCTGAGCCTCAGAAGGTCGCCACGATCCCTCTTGCTTGCACCAACTATCAGATGCTGCACACACCCAACATGGGTCCGGCACCTGAGGGTTGCTACGTGGTTGGGTGCTCTCAGGGGTATCCTGCGCTGCGTAGCTATACTCCTGAGACGGGGTGGCTCGCGTGCACCAAGGATCAGGTGATTCCCAAGCGCGGGGATTGCTACTTGGTCGAAAACAAGGACAACTCTGTGCGATCTGTTGCCTTCCACGATGGCAGCTGGATCGATGAGGATTGCCTCTGACGGCTCCGAGCCAGACTCGGGGCTTTTCTATTTGATTTTGAAAATAATCATTAATGCGTGTTCAGGGGGGTGTTCAGGGGGGGCCGGGTCGTTACTTGTAGCATGAAAAAATACCACTAATCACTTGAATTTATTTATGTTGACACCTCAAATGGAAATAAAAATCTTTCGTTCCGTATCTTGCCACAATCTTTTTTGCCTAAAAACAATGAGTTTTTAATTTTCTAATTTGTTTCTCCATGCTACAAGTAACGACCCGGCCCCCTTCCGGCCCCCTTCTGTTGGAATCTTGAAAAAATATCGAAATCTGTGTATCCTTTTTGCGTTGTGGGCCCATAGCTCAGTTGGCTAGAGCGCTTGCATGGCATGCAAGAGGTCGAGGGTTCGAGTCCCTCTGGGTCCACCATGCAAATAAGAAACAACCGTTTTGGCGGTTGTTTTTGGTTATCCCCTTGACGGGAATCTGTTTTGTGAGCAAAGTCCGTAATTAAGGGAACGGCACCTTTTGGAGAAGGGCGGACCGGATGGCGCAAAAGCCGGTTGTTGTTTACATCGAAGACACGCATGGCACCATGGGGCTTGGCAACTTCGAGCAAGAGGCACTTCGCGTGTTCCTGGAAAAGGATCGTGAATGCAATGTGCACTGCTACAGCGGTTTCTGGGGGTTCGAGGATGACCTCGACCAATTCAGGAAGTATGCAAAGCATGGACTCCTGGTCCTCGTGATTGTGGCGCAGGAAAAATACTCGGATGAGCAACACACAAGAGCACTGGAGACTGTTCGCCAACATCTTGGCAAGCAGATTCCAGTGGTTGTTATTCCTGACGGGTACAGGGATCGCTTCAAGGGCACGGATGATGCGTTCGTGTACGCACATGATCACACAGACCCTGAGTTCGCCGAGCTCATCGACGCAACCCTCAAGGCCTGGACACCTCCTGTGGACTGGTTGGGTGCTGACACACCTGCTGATAGAGCCAGGCTCGGACGTCAGCTGCGTCGATCGTATCGCGCGAACCACCCGGATGATGAGCGTGCGGTCGCTGTGGGTGATCACAACCACATGACGGTTGCTCAGGCGCTGCGTATCCGTATGCTCCCTTCGGCGTGCCTGAAGTCCGAGTTCGAAGACTCGCTGGAGCGCAAGACTCGCAGGTTCGATTCTGCGGATTCTGGAGTGTACGAGTGCGAAGTCGAGATCGTTCGCTCTATGACTGACGAGGAGCGCACACGCTTTGATGAATCACTCTCAATTGCGCGAGGACACATTTCTCAACGTGGGGGCGGCATCAAAGTTGCAAGCGTGAGCTGTGGCAGTGATGTCAATGGGTATGCGATTGATCCTGAAACCCTGGAGACACGTGTTACCTATGGTTTTGGTGAACATCACAAGGTCAAGAAGCTCCTGTCGTACCGTGTGCACAGGATCCTGGCGTGGCGCAAGAAAAAGCACTACTTTGACATGGAGGATGACGAAACCGATGACAGAGTCACTGAGGCGCGGATTCGCGCCCGCTTCCTCAATGGACTCATCTTCACCAAAATCCGCGGCTTTGAGACACCGATCGTTCAGCTTTGGACCAACTGCGCCAGCACGGAGCAGATCAACCGGGCCATCACGCATATTTTCCGTGAGCGTAAGTTCATTCCAGTGGACTGCTACGGAAAACTCTACGAACCCTCTGCCTAACGGTGGTGGGTTTTCTAATCCCGACGTTTCCTTCCTTCCGGCAGGCAGTCGGGATGAATAGCATGCTTTTTGTAAAACACTCGTATTCAACTCGTGTTTTCTAAACCTTGTAATTTTCCTTTTTGCTAATATTGGCGTTTTTTTCAAACAAAACACGACACAAATTCTCACCGGGGTGAGTTTTTGTGTCGTGCTGTTTTGTTTTATTCAATTGGTTCTGTGGTCTGTGGATCAGAGAGTAGAGACTCGTCAGTTTCATCTATGGCCTCTGGGATCTCTTCCTCGAGTTCTCCGCGATACAACCGACTGAGACGACTCTGTACAAGCTCGTTTCCTGGATTAAGCTCGAGCACGGCTTCTACTTGTCCGATTGCTAGCGCGGTCTCGCCTTGAATCTCGTACACAGTTGTAAGGAACCAGCGTGCGTTTGAGTAGCTTGGCATGAGCGTGACTGAGCGTTCGAGTACTGACTGAGCACGCTCAACGTCGCCTTCTGCTGCGCGGCGTAGGTAGAGCACGCCGAGCTGGAAGTGTACGCCGACATCGAGTGGATTGTATGTGGCTACGCTTTCTAGTTTTCCGATTGCGCTATCGACGAGCCCTTGTTGCTCGTAGGTGATTCCTAGTTGGTAGTGAGCTGGGGCGTAGTTTGATTTAAGAGCGATAGCTTGGCTAAATGCTGCTTCTGCGTTTTGCAGCGCTAGGAACCACTGCTGCTCGGCTTCCTGGGCGGTTTGCTCGTAATCTGAAACTTTGAGCGGCTCAACAAGCCCAGCTTGAACGAGATAGGCTTTTCCAAGCTCGGTCCAGTTTGAAGGGTTGGCAGGCTCGAGGCTCACGCTCTGCAGGTAGGCTTGGATGGCAAAGTCACTGGCGGATGGATCAAGTGCAGTGATCTCTCTGTACACAAGGGCGCGCGTAAGCCAGTTTCGGACATTTTTTGGTGAGAGCTCTGTTGCGTATGCGGCTGCGTTAATAGATGCCGCAACCAGAGACTGAAGGTATTCTTGAGACTCTGTGGTGAGCGTGTCGATTGATGAAACGTTTTGAAACTGCTCACCCACACTGAGAAGCAGAGCTGATGAGAGGCTTCTATAGTACGTGTCGTGATATTGATTGAGTGTGGCAGCGCGATCTAGGTGCGTTATCACTTCCTGAAGGTCTGCACCCTGCTCATCGAGCTCGATTGCCTCGGCGTAAGCCACTTCTGCTGCGTAGCGCTGAGTCGTAACAAAGATTCCAACGAAGAACACAAGCGCGGCGACAAGAAAGAAAAAGGCGAGTGTCAGGCTGATAAATGGTGATTTTGAAAAGGACCGTTTTGCTGGAGTGCGCATGAGCTGGGATGCCACCAGTGCTGAGAATAGGCAGAATAATCCGACCAGCGTCATGTTCCAGGAATAGAGGAAGGCGGAGAGCATGAGCACAACCCATGGTGAGGTGTGCACGAAACTTTCAAGTCTCTCTGATGGTTTTTTGGGTTTTATGACCTGTTTTCCTGCTCGGAGTAGGAGCATGAGAGAGAATGCAGCCAAGAGCATGAGCCCAAGATGCCCAATGGTTGGCAGTAGAGTGAGCACATGGGAGGAAGCGCGGTCAAAGCGAGCGGACCAGAGGTCAGACTCGTTGATTGATGCTGTATGGAACTGCGTGTAGTCAAATTGAAAGGTTCCAGGTCCTGTGCCGTACACACTTGAGGTGGACTCAAGAGCTTTTTGTCCGATCTCAAGGCTCGCCTGATTACTGAGACTAATTTCGTAGGGGAGATTGGCTTCAAACGGTCTTGGGATCCAGAGCCAGAATGGAAGCGAGATGACGAGCAGGATAGCAGGGAGCCAGAATCGGTTTGTGTTCTTTATTTCTTTGCTTTGGTAAAAGCCAAAGGCCAGGATAAGCACGAGCCCGCAGATGAGGAGCAGCCAAAGCACGCTGTAGTCGATGGCAAGAAGCACGATCAGTGTGAGCAAGGAAAGCGTAACAGCAAGCACTTGCTCTGCAGAGCCAAGCACTCCTTTGTGAAGCAGGGAATCGTTTTTTTTGTGTGCGATCCAGACTGCTAGAGAGAAAACACTCATCACGACCAGGAAGATTGCGAATGTGTTTACGGTCCCCACTGTGTTGAATGCCATTATCTGATTCAGCGGCTCTGGGAAGAGGTTGCTTCCGAACATGGAAAGGGCTCCAAGGAGTGCGACTAGCGTGGATGATACGAGCAGCACGGCGTGCATGATCTTGTGAGCACTGCGCGCATTGAATGTATTGGCAACTACGTAGAAAAGCACAGCTCCGGCCGCGATTGTTAGCACGCTTGTGTATTCTTGGTTATTGCTTCCGATCCAGGAGACGTATGGTGCTGATGACTTCAGTGCTGGGATCACAAAGGCTGCGAGAAATAACACAGGCAGAAGATTTGACCACCCTCTCTGCAATCTGATTGTCTTTTCTGCCATCATTCCCCCGAGCCAGCACAGCGCTGCTGCGCAGACTGCAAGCACAAAAAAGGTTTGCTTATTGATCTCGAGTGCATCAAGTGTCCAAGGGAGGAAGATCAGTGGAAGCAAAAAAGCAATTGCGAAAACGATGATTCTTGAGGCTGAGCGCAGGTGTGCTGCAAGGTGTGTGTGTTTTGACATAGCGATCTTATTATAACGCAAAAACCGCGAATGTGGGGGATCCGCGGCTTTTGCTATAAAGTTGTGACGGCCCACTCGGAGCCTGTCCGAACCTAAACAGTGGGACTGCTTGGGCTTAGACATCTTGTCTGTATGCAGTTTGGGGTCACATCCACTCAATTGTCGGAATTTGCTCCAGACCTATTGAGTAGCTGCGTGCTACAACGAAACAAGCATGGCGTCTCGTTCGGGCCAAATCTACCATCCAGTGCGGGAATGGAAGGAAAGGCCCGTCAATGTCACTTGGCAAACTCTCAAAGAACGTTTCAGCTCGATGGTAACCTTAACCAGGCCGGAGGAGATAACCAATATCTCCGGTTGTTCTATCGCGCTGATTGATTCGATACACACTTAAGATGGCTCCTCGGCTGTTGCGCCGCCGTCATCTGTTTGTGGGGGATCGACCTCGTCTAGCTCCGGGCTCTCCGGAGATGCTGGTTCTTCCTGTGCTACAGGCTCAGGCTCGAGAGCTGGCTCTTCTTCTTGAGCAACAACCTCTTCAACCGGCTCTTCTTGTGGTGGTGCTTCTTCCTCTACAGGTTCTTGGGTTGGTTCTGGATCCTCAACAACTTCTTCAATTGGCTCTTCAACAATTGGTTCTGGCTCTGGATCCACTGGAGTTGGCTCTGGCTGATCTGCGATCACCTCAGGCTCAACAGGTTCAAATCCCTTTCGGTAGGCTGTCACCATCCAGTCAAACTCGATGTCGCTTGCACCACCAAAGCTCTTCACAATGAAGTGGTTCTGGTCTTTTTCTGATACGTAGAGTGAGGTTGGTCCGTTTGGTGTGGCAACAACTCTGATCGGTGCAATTGCAGAGATAACATCGTTATACTCTGGAGCCACGTTTTCAAATCTGACATGTGCCTCTCCGTTTACAAGCGTTGCTGTTCCCGAGAGCGTAATGATTGCCTCAGGTGAGGTTACTGCGATGGTTTCTACTTTTTCGTTTAAGTGAGAAGTGATCACATTCTTCACAACTGACTCTGTCTTGATCGTTCCGTTTGAATCAATTGACCAGAACTCTCCCATTCCTGAAATGTGTCCGATTGAGAAGATTGAATGTGTATTCATTGAAATGTTTCCACTCATATTGAGTGCAACATAATTTGTGGTTTGTCCTTCTGCGAACCCTGATGCTGCATTGTTTGTTCCTGGAGCTGGGAGTGAACCTGAACCTCCCCAGTACCCAACGTTTACGTAGGTGAGAACCAGGTTATCATTTTCAGATCCAGTGTATGGCTCAAGCGCGTAACCAACTACAGGCCCGGCTTCCTTTGCTTTCATTGCCACACCTGGAATTGATGAACTTGTAAGTGGGTCTCCCACGTTCACTGCGCCGTTTTCTAGGTTTACGCGTGTTGGCACGCGTCCGGCAAGTGCAATTGGGTAGTTGCCTTCAATATTCTCACCAGCTAGGAACCCTGGCCTTGTTGAGACAATACCTGCTAGGGCATTTGCTGTTGCTGCATCTGATCGCTGCACGTACTCTCCGTTTCCTGAGAACATTACGATGTCTCCTGGCTCAAGCTCTTGGCTCGACGGGAACATCTCAGCAAAGTCGTATGAGCCTGTAGACCAACCCTTTGCGTTTGTGCGCATGAAGTCTCCTGCAGGACCAGATGAACCATCATAATAAATGTACTTGTCTGTCTGAGGTGTTCCACGGTCTGATGGGTAGATGTTTCCACCCGCAACTATATGATTTGCAATTCGCATGGTTCCCTCATTTGTGATGTAGGCGACCTCTGTGTCTGTTGCATCAGTAATTGAGAGGCGATAGTTATCCTCGTCTTCAACTACGTTTTGCATCATCATCTCAACAACCTCTGCTTCGGATCCATTCCATGCAGATCCGCGGAATGCGAGACCGTAGGAATCAAATGATTCTTCGCTTGCTGTTGCCTCACCTACTGGCGAGATGACCACATTATCTGTCACAAGCGTTGATTCGCCATCTGTTCCAATTATGTCTCCCATGTACCAACTATTGTTCACCTGGACCATGACGGTTCCAGAGACATCATCAAAATCCGTGAGCGCCATACCAATCACACGCCCAACCTTGGTTGCCTTCATGGCATGCCCAGGAGTAGACGAGGTGGTGAGGTAGTCACCAACTTCGATAGAGCCGTTTTCATTTGTCACCTTCACTGGGACACGCCCAACCAAGGCAACCGGCATTGGGTTGTCTTCTTCTTCAATGTTGTACCCAGCTGATGTGAAGTCTCCGTAGTTGTCTGAGACGATTCCTACGATTGGTCCAGTGTATGGCTCAGATGATTTGACCATCTTTGCAATCACATCACCGTCCATTGTTGTTACGCTTTCTGTTCCTGGCACGACGATGTCACCATACTCAACACCTTCTTCTACTGGGTATTGCTCAGCATAGTCAGCTGTTGGAGCTCCAGTACAGTCAAGAAGTGTTGTGTCGTTGGTAACACCAGTTGTGTGACAAACCGCTTCAGTTGCACCAGATGTTGGGAGGTCAACCACCACATTTCCCTCTACATCAAACGTTCCTGTCATGGTTAGTGAAGCTCCACTTGTTCGCTGCAGTGTGATTGTGTTGTCAGCGTAGAGTCTGATTTCGTCGTCGGCAGAGAGACCAACGTCTCCTCCATTAAGACCCAGCGTTGGAGCCGTTCCTCCAGATACAGCTGAAATATTTCCTTCTGCACCAGCTCCTGTTTTTGATCCCGCTGTCAAAGAAACGCTTCCTCCGGCATTTGCTCCAGTCCCTTGAGCGTCACCTGCAACCACAGACACACCTCCACCAGCACCACCATTTCCAGCAGCAAGCCCGTCTCGACCAGTAATATCAACTCCTCCGCCCTGTCGAGCTACTGCTCCGTTTCCTGTTGGTAATCCTCCAAGAAGAGAAACTTTACCGCCGTCTCCTCCAGTTGTTTGAGAAGCACCTGCTCCTCCAGTAATTGTTGCAGTTCCACCACCGTTTCCTGCACCATCACCTGTCCCTGCTGTGACAACCACATCACGACCGACGGCGGCAGATGCAGCACCTGCCACAATGTTGAGATGGCTCGCTGCAAATGAACCCAATTCATTTACATTGATTCTTCCGTACGCCCCCTTGTCATCAATAGACATTAATGGGTTTGCCCCTGAGGAAGAATCTGCAAATGTAATTGTTCCTGTATCTTCGATGGTGATGTTTGCGGTTGTGTCTTTAAATGCAATCTCACTGTCCCAGCCAGACCCAAAGTTCAGACCAAATGAGTTAATTGTTCCGGCCCCGGATTCCGTGAGCCCACCGATATCAATACCATAGGCTGTATCTGTTCCAGTTGTGTTTGAGAATGTCATTCCCGCAGCACCAATGTTTACTGCCCTGAATGCCGTATCTGTGCCTGTTCCTGCTACACCTGGAACAATGTGAAGGGCATTTACACTGGCATCGCCACCTACATACGTTAGGTCGATTCCATCAACACCTGCTGTTGCGGTTGGGTTTGCATTGTTGGTCAGGGTAAGCATGTTACCTGCTGTCATTGCAGCAGATGTATTGAGTTGAACTTGTGAATTTGCATCAATATCAAACACAACATGCCCAGCTCCACCTGCTTGGAGCACTAGATTCTCACCAGCAGCAGAGGTGATATCAATGTCTGTGTCTGCGGCACTATCAAAACTGAGAGCTGTGTTGGCGTCTACAAACACTGTGTGATTGACACCTGTGGTTGAACCAAAATTCACACTTCCGTTATCTGACACAGTGAATGCTGCAGCACCTGAATCCTGAACAACAAAGTCTCCTGTTGATTGCAGGTTGATAAGTGTATTTCCGGATGAATTGTTAACAATCGAGAACACCTCAGCGCTGTCTGCGGTAATGCTGGTAGAGGCGTCCATGATCATTGCGTCTTGGAACTGTGCAAAGTCAAGGCAGTCAATACAGGAGATCGATCCACCTGTGATCGTTCCGGCAATGTCAAGGTTTCCGTCGGCTTCAATTGCATCTGCTACGTAGAGGTCACCCGCTCCGGTTGCGACTCCTGGTGTGTTTGGTGTGGCATCGTTGTCCACGAACATTGGTGAGCCGTAGAAGTAACCTGAGTAGTTATTTGTTCCACCTGAGGCTGTTCCAGCAACTCCGTATCGGTTTGTTCCGTCGCCAATGTTTTGGAAGAATCCTCCAAAACCGTTTGTGATATTTCCACTTCCAACATCGATCGTACCTTCAACACCAAAAGCGTTGGTGATTGTTCCACCTGAGACTGTTGAGTCAACAACACCTCGGACACCTGCGACACTTGGCGCGGTTTGAGAATTTGACATGTACCTTCCAAGACCATAAACACCTGTAACCTCTGCTGGTCCAGCAGCCGTGTTGTTGCTAAATGGTGTGATGCCAGCCAGACCACGCGCTCGGTATGTGCTTGCTGATTGATCAACTTCGGTATTTAGCTGGAAGTAACCGCCGTAATGATTTGTGTTTGCGCCGATGGATCCACTTGGACTAGCACCTGCATCAATCACTGTTGCTCCTGAGGTCCCAGAGATGTCAGTGAGGCTCTTAAAGTACCCAACTTTAAGCCCTCCACCATCCATGTCGTAGTAGTCTCCAGTGTTAAAGGTGATGGTTCCTGTTTCTCCGTTTGATGCATACATATCGATCGATGCACTTGTTGTAGCTGCATCACCGATTCGAATCTTGTTTGCTGACTCGTCAACTGAGAATGCAGAGACCAAAGTTGCTGCATTACCCACTGAGAAGTCATCACCTGTGTTTGTTGCAACAATTCCAGAAGATGATTCAAGTGTGAGGGCTCCACCAGATGCAGACCCAATTGTCAGTGCTCCTACACCTTGAATCACATCGTCGTTGACTGTAAGTGTTCCACTTGAATCAAGAGTGAGCGCATCTGCGCCATCACCAATCGTTGTTGCTTGATCAAACGTCAAATTACCTCCATCAATATCTAGAAGGAGATCTGCTGTCGTTTGAATTTCTCCGTCCATGTAATTGGTGGAGAACGCGCCGGCTGTGAATCCGATATCTGAGAAGACTTCACCGTCTGCTTCGATGCGGAAGACATTGTTTCCTGCTCCACCATAGTCTGTTTGGATGTTTACAATGTCTGCTGTCTCAGTCGTCTCTGTGACGTCAATTGAGAGAGCGAGCCCTGTGTCGTCTGTGAAGTTTCCTCCGAGAAGGTTGAGGATTGTTCCTGTAGTAGTTGTGGCGCCATCTAGACTGAATACAGATTGTGAGGTTGACTCTGAATCGATGCTTAGCGCTGTCCCGTTTCCATCTTGATCGATTGTCACTCCGATTCCTGTACCTGTGTTTAGGTGACGCACCAAATCCTCAGTGTACAAACCATAGTCCCAGGCTGTGCCTGTTTGGTATAGGGCGTATTCCTTTCCATCTGCCTGATTTGCACCTCCGAGGTTGTTGATCAGAATTCCGTAAATGTCATCATCTGTTCCGGCATCAGTTGCGTTGTTTGTTACGTTGATATCGAGCGCTCTTCGAACATCAGCAGCTCCATCGTCGGCATACTGAGAGAAGACAGAGGTGATTGTCGTTGCTGATGCATTTCCAGCGTTCGTTGTTGCTGAGGTGTAATCAATATCAACCATTGGCACTGTTCCTGTGGCAGTGTTGTTTTGAATCCACATGATTTCACTTCCTCCAAGCTGGTGGAAGGTCTCATCATTAAACGTAACACCTCCTGCTAAGTAGATGTCTTGGTAGGCTGCGCTGCTGTCTGTTGTGATAAACAACTGATCCACTGAGGAACCACCGAGCGTGGCGCTTGTTCCTGTTGAACCAAGAAGGAGCTGGCCTCCTGCAACGGGATCGATGTCAATGTTTCCCGTTGAAGTGATGTTACCTCCGTTGAGCGCTAAGTCTCCTGCTGTTGTAATGTTTCCGGTTGCTGGAGCAACTGAGTAATTTGCTCCCCCAACTGTAAGCGCAGCACCTGTGATATCGAGTCCGTTTGTTGCATCAAGATTTCCATCAAATGTTGCTTGTCCGGTTGAACCGAAGTTTAGCTGTCCTGTTCCTGAGGTTGAGAGGTTGTATGCCCCGAGATTGATGCTTGTAGAAGCATCGAGAGCGAGCGTGTCTGAGAAACTGTCGAAGTCGAGGCAGTCTGTGCAGGAGATTCCTGACAGATTTGCTGTGCCGTTGACTGTTAGGTCTCCTGTGATGGTCAAATCACCTGTTGTCCCAGCGTCTGCAAGTGTCATCAAGGTGTTTGTTCCATCATTGAACGCAATAGACCCTCCGCCAGCTACTTGAATATTTGTTGTTGTGTCATCAAGTAAAAGATTTGCATCCCATCCACTTCCAATCCTAAGTCCTGTTTCTGTCACTGTCCCATCAGGGCTTGTTAGGTTTGCGATATTTATTCCTCGAAGTGTGTCTGGGTCACCTGTGGCTGCTGATGTCACGTTCACATCTAGCGCTGACACTGTGTCTGTGTTTGAGTTGTTGCCAAGCGTGAAGGCAAGGTTCTGACCATTTGCTTCTGAGGAAGTTGTTGTTAGTGAAAACGTATTCGTTGATGCGCTTGAATTTGTAATGGAGAGATTCTCAGATCCAGCGAGACTTAGATCTACATCAGTGTTGAAGGTTGCGGCACCGTCAAACTGAGCGGTACTAGAAGCAACCAATGCCCCATTTATGGACACTTGACCTGTCCCGGTTGAGAGCGTTCCTGATCCGGTTTGTGAGAAACTTCCATCCATTGTGATCCCACCAATTCCAGTGAGGTCACCAGTTGCGGAAATATCCCAATCTGAGGAATTAACAGAAAGAACATTGGAACCACCACCAATGACTGTTGTTTGCCCGAACGTCAAATCTCCGCCTGCAATCGTAAGAAGCAGATCTGTCGTTCCGGTTGAGGTGATGGTTCCGTTTCCATAGGTTGTTCCACTACCGACCGTGAGACCACCGTCGGTGTAGATCACACCTTCTACACCAGCATCACCAGCAACGAAGAGATCGTCGCCCCCGAGAGTGAAGCTTGAGTGTGCAAGTGTTTCTGTAGATGAGGTCGATGCTCCGACTACAACATCGGTAGCAAAGAAACTATCTGCAAGCACTTCGAGTTCGTCAGCGATACTGAGGTCTCCGACGCTTTCTGTTGCGTATGTTAGAGCCCCGTTTGCACCAATACGTACAGCATAATCATCTTCAAAGACACGAGTGCTCACTTCCCATTCACTGCTTGTGATATCGGAAGTGAATGCAACTGTCCCTGATCCATCTTGGAATGTGATTGTGTTTGCACCTGATGGATCTGTAATTGCGAACGTTGTTGTGTTCCCGTCGTTAGATGCACCTTCAAACACAATTGGAGATGCGCCAGTAAGTTCTGCGCCGGTGAGGTTGTAGTCTCCAGTACCTGTGTCGCCAGTTGCTGAGAGGAATCCTGTGGAGTCGATTCCGTCTAGTCTTTGGGCGTTAAGGGCATATGGAGCAGAAGTGAGTTGTTTTCGTGGGGAAAGCGTTTCACTTCCGATTACAACCTCAAGGAACATGCTGGTGTTATCACCAAACACAGAATCCGCGATAGCTGCATATGAATCACCGGTGTCACCCAGGTTTTCTGTGTAGAGACCTGAGGTGAGCGTGATGCTCTTTGCAACAACTGAAGCTGGGGTATTTGTGTGACAATCGGCCGAATCATTTGACCAGACACAGGTTCCCCCTGTCAGCGCGTCGTAGAGCATGAACTTCATGCTTAATGATGTATCCGATACAGGAACACCGTTTGAGTTGAGAACACGCCCTTGATATGTGAGGATGTTCGGAGGTGCGGCCGCATGAGCAACCCCAACAATCATCAACATCAATGATGCGATGAGTGTGGCTGCTATGCGCTTGTATCCCCGAACGTGATACATATCTTATTGGTTTGCATTTGGGTCAAGCCCGATATCCTCAGAGAAGTTTTGTGCTTCTGTGGTCTGAGTGAAATCGATTGGCCTGATTTCTTTTGGATTGAACCCGTTTCGCTCGAACACAGCGAAGTACTGATTTGGTCCGAGCATGAAGGCATATCTTCCTTTACTATCCGTCACCTGTGTTTCAAGAAGCTTGTTGTAGGTAGGCTCAAAGATTCGCGCGACCACTCGTGAGAGCGGGCGTCCGGTCTGAGAGTCATATACAATGCCCCAACTTATTGGTTTGCGTGGTTTGGCCAATCGTCGCGCGAGCAGGTAAACGACAACCTGCACAGCGATCATTGCAATCGAGAGCGGTGTTGGACGAATTATGGCAAACACTACAGCTGCAATTACACCCAGCATTGCAACTACATGTTGGAACACACGAAGGCGTGCGCGCCACATGATTGATGATGGAGCGTGGAACTTCTCGGTTTGTGACGGATCCATTGGAATGTTTGCGGTGATAACCGCATCATCCTGCGTGACCTCGATCGTGTGACCGTGGTAGAGATCAAGCATGTTTCCATCTGTTGGCTGACCTTGGAGGTACGCAGATGGGAAGTCGTACCCCGCCTTTGAGACAGCGATGTAGTACCTACCTGGTTTTGCCAGGAAAAAATACCGCCCCGCTTTGTCTGTTACGCGACTCTTTACGAGTCGGCCTGGAAGGTTCTGAGCCTCAGCCTCTGGCGTAAGCTCGAACAATCGCACGACCGCAAGATCAATTGGAGTCTTGCTGATCGCGTTATAGACAACTCCGAATCCCTTTCGCTTACGGCGCCAGAAAAAGAGAATTGGCGCAGTGAAAAGATATTGAAGGAATGGGAGAAAGTCGAAGGCGATTGCCATCACCACTGTGCTAGCACCTGCTGTTACAACAAGTGCTGGGACAGAGACTTCTGCCGCCTCTTCGACACCTGGAAGTTCACGAATCGTTTCCAGGGTTTCTTCTACGACTTCACCGACAGGATTATCAAGGATGGCCTCAATAATCGTTTCCGGCTCTTTGTCTGTAGAAACTTGCTCTTGAGCGTCAGGCTCAGATTCTTGTGTGTCATCGATGAGGACATCCTCTTCCTCTTCTTCATCTTGAGGAGTCATCTCAATGGACGGATTCACGATCCAGTTGGTGATCGTTAGAGACCCGACCTTGGTCTCATTGAACCCATCGATCTGCGCCTGTAGTTCGTACGTCCCGTTTTGCACATACCATGCGAATGTACCTGCGGGAGGTGTCTGGATTGGGTTGAGTTGACTGTATGGGGATCCATCCCATACAACAAACTCACCGTCGATCTGCTCGGAGAGCGTCACAGTCACACCTGGAAGAGGCGCTTCTTCACCATCGATGTCCTGGTAAACAATCCCGTCGGATTTTACACGCAGGAGTGAAGAAACATTTTCTTCAGAGTCGTCTGCGTACGTCACCTCGATGGATACGAGGTACGTAGCAACGCTATCAGGAGTTGTGACTTGTGCTGAATAAAGAACGCTTGTCTCATCTAGAGACATTAGGTACTGGTCTGAGCCGATTTTGAGCGTGACGTTTTCAATGTCATCACTCAGCTCTGATACGGGAATCTCGATTCTCAGTGTGCTTGTGGGAAGCACATCAACAACGCCTGAGTCGTTGATCTCGAGTTCGATTTCGCCGCCTGCTACTAGGAAGCCCATGTCTTGTACGTCGAGGTCTCCAGATTCCGCACCCATGGAATCAGGATCACTGACAGAACAATCTGCTGGACAGGAGTATTCAGATTCCGACTCGGCACAAATGCCGTCTCCGCAGACAACCGCCTCGTCTGCATCGTCGTCGTCCTCTTCGCCGCCCCCACCATCATCTGGTGGAGTGGCATCGTCTCCTTCTTCCCCGCCACCACCGTCATCACCCTCTTCACCTCCTGCATCTTGATCCTCTCCGTCATCTGGAGGATCTTCCTCATCATCGGGTGGCTCTTCAACTGGAGCACTTGGTGTGCCTGTACCAAGAGCGCCAGATGCAAACTGCCCGATCTCGTCGTAAACAAATACGCCGAGGTAGTATGTGACATCGTTAGTGAGTCCGTTGAGCGTGGCTGTTTCAGCCAGAGAATCGAATGCTTCTACACAATCTTCATCGTCTGGTCCTGAAGGATGCTCGTCCTCGCAATAGAGAATAAGAACGCCAGCCAGGTCATCTTCGTCTGGGTTTGTCCATGTAAGAACCAACTCTTGATCTCCCTCTTCAACCGCGAGGTCTGAAACATTTGTTGGTGCTTCGTCTGCAATCGTTGAAAAGGTGTAGTCATCTGAGTATGTCTCGTTTCCTAGCTCGTCGATTGATCGAATCTGATAGTGATATTCGGTTTCTGCTGCAAGACCAGACAATAGAATAGAGTGAGCTATTACGTACTCACTGTCTGACTCAGAAGACCCATAGCTCTCTGTCTCTCCATATGAGACTAAGCTGTCAGCGTCTTCGTCTGTATCCCAAGTGATGGTCGCTGTGTAGGCTGTGATATCGATAACCTCGATGCCAGAAATGACAGGCCCTGTTCCATCTAGGGTTGTAAACGAATAGGTTGGGGATGAAGACTCATTTGCGTTTCCATCTGCGGAGCGTGCTCGGATGTAATATGTGGTGCTTCCGGTTAGCCCTGTGAGCGTCATGCTGTGAGACGTGACTAAGGATGCGTCATATTCAGTTCCAAGCTCGAAGTAGACTGTGAGCCCGTAATCAACCGCTGTTGTTGCACCTTCATTTGTTGTCCAAGTAACAGTCGCTGTTGTGGCTGTGATACTTGAGACAACCACATCTGTTATGTATGGAGGGGATGTGTCGGTTTCAGACCCTGGATCTGGAGTTAGGTCTGGGACCGTTGCTGTAACAGCAACTGAATCGTCGCTTCCGATTGGAAGTGCGATCGATCCAGTGTCACCAAACGTGCCAGCAATGGACAGAAAGTATGTTCCTGCGCTGGTCGGATTGGTGATTTGATTTGAACCTGTTCCTGAAGCCGTAGCATTTGTTCCAATCTCGACCTCAACTACGCTTGTTGCCGCAATTGCACCTCCGTCCCCTGCACAAACCTCTAGCGTTACAACGTCTGATGCAATTGAGATGGCAACCTGCTCAGACCCGGAGCAATCAGCTGCGGTTGTGAGCTCAGTATCATCGTCTTCTACATCAATATCGTCCTCTACGAGAGACGACGTATCGAAATCAGAGGCAAATGTGAGCGTAACTGTTTCTCCTTCTGCCACTCCTGATGGAGTTGTAAAGACCACGTGGTGATTTGCAGATTCCCCAGCCTGAAGCGTGCTTGGGTAATCATTTGCAGTTGTCACCGTTGCTGCATGCACAATTGAAGCAGCCACAACAGCCGTTGTGATAAGCACAACGATCGATAGGCTTCTCCAAATGGATGACATTGAACACACCACACATTAATAAGGAATAGTTATTTTCGTTTTCTTCGTCCAAGAGCAAAGACGCCGATTAAGACCACGAGAGCACCAAGCAGAGTAGATAGGAGTTGCCACGGTACAAGCGTGAACGCGCTTAACTCTATAGAAAGCCGTTGGTTTCCTGCGTATTCGAGCTCAAGCTGTGCTGTCACAGGCCCCAGAGAGAACAATCGCATCTGCTCTGAAATGGTTTGGAGCCATCCCGATACCCCTGACTCAATGCTGACTGAATATGTTCGGGTGGAACCCGGAAGCACACGCCCCTCATTCTCGTTGATGTTGGCAGAACTGAGCACTCTTCCGAATACATCCTTTAGTAAGAGTGTTCCTTGTGGCATCACGTGAACATTCCCCTGGTTTTGAACACGAAACTCAAACTCTCCTTCTGGCAAAGATTTCATGGACTTACCACCCACCTCAACAAGGTCGAGGATTGCGGCTTGAGCATTCATCTCTACACCCCCGACACTGAGCAGAACAAGGACAGCTGTTTTCGCTTCAATAATCGCCCCGTTTGATGCAACGACATCGTATGGGGCTGAAGACACAGTAATTGCAGCATAATGACCGCTGTTTTGCGCACTGTCTGGGATAAAGATCTCAAAAGGAACTTCTGCTTGTGAATGAGCTGGGATCACCACCTGAGACTCATTGAACCGAATCCAGTTCGCAAGCACCTGAGCTTCGTCTTCTTCCTCAAAAAATGTTGGTGATTGTCCATCTTCATCTGCCTGAAACCCCATGGTGTCCACAAAATACGTCTGGTCGGTGTCATTTGGGTTAATAATGGTGATTGATGAGCTGACCAGATCACTTCTATCTCCTTCAAGTTCAAGCACGGATGGAAGAACGGAAGCAGAAAGCACCGCAGAAGGAACCAGGAACGCTACCAGCGCAACAATTGTGAGAAGAAGGCGTTTCATATCAGAAGTTTCCTGAGGCAATGACTGAAATCGTGTGACCGTATGATCCAGCAGTTGAGGTTGTTGCTGCTGCAATCTTTAGAGCTAGGAAGTCTCTGGACTCAAAGGCAAACGTTGATTCTGTATCGACATCCTGGAATGACGTGGTAATTGCTGAGTCTTCTGTGTCAAAACTTGAATCTGTAAGTGTTGTGTCTGAGGAGCGAGCACCGTATTCTTCTGATCCAGCTGTAACTGTTCCGTCGCTGACATCTGAAAACGATGCGGCCCCGTCCCTGAGATTTCCATCCTCAACCACCTGAACAACATATCCGTTGCTATTATCAACGGTTACCTCCCATCCAATCACTGCCAAATCAACAGTTGTTGCATCCAGGTTGCCAAATCCGATTGATGCACCATTGAGTTCATAGACATAGTCACCTGATGCATCTGGAACAGGCATTGTTCCGGCGTGCTTCCACTCGTCAACAGTTACTTCTCCTGTTCCAACGACTGTTATTTGACCAATGGCTACGACATTGTCTGTTCCATAGTCCTCTACAACCGAGATGTAATCATCGACGACCAATCCAGATGTTGAGGAAACCGTCACAGTGTTTCCGCTGATTGCCCCTGCTGTGCGTCCGGTTCCTGAGCTTGTTGCGAAAAGATCGAATTTTATTATCTGTGCAAAATCACCTGATCGATAACCTTGATCAAGCTGATACGAGGAGCTAGTAGATGTTCCTGCCACACCGGTCTCTACGGTGTCATGCAATTGATAGCTGGTGGAACTTGAAGTATCGGACCCACCGGTACTAAACGTATCCCACCGAATTTGGTAATTGGTAGAGCTCATTTGCGCGCTGGCAAAACTCGCCCATACAAAAACCCCCACAATTGCAAAGGCTAGAGGTTTCCCCATATCTTTCTATCCTTTACAAACATAGTATATCATGAATACGAAAAGTAGTCAACCTAGGATTATGCTAAGTTTAGCAAAGAAATTATGGTTTGGAAGGATAAAATGAGCCCATTTCTGGCCTTGAGGGCCAAAAATGGGCACTTTTTTAGATTTATCCACATATTTAGCATGTTTGTCTACACTATACTGGACAAATAGATCAAAAATCGGTGTTTTGTTTCCTGTGAAACCAATTACAGCTTCTATTCCTGATAGTTTGTGTTAAACAAAAAGACACGGTTATTTCCGTGTCTTTTTATCTTCTAAGAAGGGCACTTCCTTCTTTTTTATCTTACACCAACGATTATCTGTTCAATCTTCTTCACACATGCTTCTAAGCTCTCAAATACATCGTTTGCAATTGAAAAGTCTAACCCTGCTGAGTATTTTCCTGGGATAGCACAAACATGTGTACCTGCACCACAAGCAGATTCTACGCCACTATAGGAATCCTCAATTGAAATACAATGTTTTGGTTCAGTCCCCGCTTTCTTTGCTCCCAGGACAAATGGCTCTGGATCTGGTTTCCCGTTTTCAACAGAATCAGCAGTTACCCATCCATCAAATGGATTTTGAAGCTGCAAGATATCAAAGTTCCTCAGCACTGATCTTTCTAGAGATGATGTAACGAGGATGAATTTGATGTTATTTGCTTTTACTAGTTCAACCAATCTTTCAAACCCAGGCATGAGATGCATTCTTTTCTTCACAAGCTCATGCTCAAGCTCAGATAATCTTTTCCTGAAAACATCTTGCTCGACATTCATACCCAGCGTATCTATCAAATAACGCGACCAGTGGTCACCTGTGGTTCCTAGAATATCTCGATGATGCACTTCTGTGAACTCGCCACCGAACTCAGAGCACACTTGCCTGAAACAGCTGTGTGAAATTTCTTCTGTGTTAATAATTGTGCCATCCATGTCACAGAGGACAGCTTTAAGTTCATGTTCCATAGACATGTTTCACAAGGAACAGATTTAGTGGTGTCCCCGGGAGGACTCGAACCCCCATGTCATCCTTAGGAGGGATGCGCTCTATCCTGTTGAGCTACAGGGACATTATGTGTCGTAAAACGTTAAACTTCTTTTCGTGATATACTGTAGTTCGACGTAATTGTACGTCTCAATCCACTAAGCGTCAAAGCACCTATGCTAACTGAAATCTTGCTTGCAGTCGTCATTGCTCTTCTTGTTGCTGTCTTGTTGTTTCTTTTAAAAAAGCGACCTGTTTCCTCAGAGCAAGCCGACACTCAGCTCTTTACTCTTATCAATGATCTGAGGAAGGAGATTCAAAGCACTACAAACTCTTCGCGAAAAGAAGTTGAGACAAAGCTCGATCAGATGCATGAGCGTATGGTTTCTAACTTAAACACGTCCTCAGCAACGCTGCAAAAGCATTTTAAGCACACTCTGTCTTCCTTTGCAGGTGTAAAGGAGCAACTCACACAGCTTGATGAGACAAATAAGCAGGTACTTGGGTTCTCAGAGCAGCTTCAGAGCCTTGAAAACATTCTTAAAAACCCAAAACAGAGAGGTATTCTTGGTGAGTATTGGCTAGAGTCGCTTTTGGGGCAGGTTCTGGCGCCAGGACAGTACAAAATGCAGCATCATCTCGGTACTGATGAGAAGACTGGGCAGAAACTTATTCCAGATGCTGTTCTATTTATCAAGGATCTTGTTGTTCCAATTGACGCTAAGTTTTCCCTTGAAAATTACAATAGAATCTCCCAGGAGCCTGATGCTACGAGGCGAAGCAAGCTTGAAAAGGAATTTAAGGCTGATGTGAAGCTTCGTATTGACGAAACAGCTAAGTATATTCAACCAGAAAAGGGGACTACGAACTTCTCATTCATGTTTGTTCCAGCAGAAGGGGTGTACCACAACCTTATTACTTCAGATGTTGGTGCTGTAAAGGTGAATACACGCAACTTGATTGAGTACGCTTTTGAAAAAGGAGTGATGATTGTGTCGCCAACCAGCTTCTTTGCCTACCTTCAGACCGTCATTCTTGGCCTTAAAGCGCTTCAAATAGAAGACTCGGTCAAGGAGATCCAAAAGCAGGCAGAGGCCCTTATGAGGCACATGAAGGCTTATGAGGATCACCATAATCGTGTTGGAAAACATCTTGATACTACTGTTAGGGCCTATTCAGCCTCAAATAAGGAGCTTGGGAAGATTGATAAGGACATCTTTCGCATCACAGGAGGGGATGCAGGAAAGGAACTTGAGCTTCTTGAGGTCGATCTGCCTAGCAAGGACGAATAGTTGACAACTTGGCCAATTCGGCTATACTACCCGCGTCTCAGTTAGCTACTGCTAACATCACACGCTCAAGCAAAACTATGCCAAATTTAGCAAATGCAAAAAAAGCTCTACGTCAGAGTGATAAGCGAGCTCAGCGAAACAAAATTGTGAAAGCTGAGATCAAGTCTCTTCGCGTAAAGCTTAGAAAGATGATTGATGCTGCAAATACCAAGGAAGCTCAAGCGATTGCTCAGGTGATCTGCAAGAAGCTTGATAAGGCTCAGCAGAAGAACATCTACAAAAAGAACACTGTAGCGCGATACAAATCTCGACTCATGAAGAAAGTAAACGCGCTTACAACCAAGTAAACAAAAAAGCAGTCTCTCACGAGCTGCTTTTTGGTTTGCATTTAGTCTGAGAGCTCTGTGATATAACCATCTTCAATGTAGAGAGCTTGAGCATCGGTTAGAACAAAGGTTTTGAGATCTGTTTTTGCCATTCCTTTGTCTGTTGCTTCTTTGTGTTGCTGCTCAAAGTGCACTGACACAAGAAAAGGCACAAGCCCCATGCCTTCCAAGCCCTGATTTTCTTCTGGGAAGTATTTTGTTGTTTCTTTCCAGAGACACATCTCGAGTGACGGACATGCTACATAGGCACCTGCACTTGTCCCGGAGTAGAGCACACCTTTTTCCATCAGCTCCTCGAGTACTTCTTGGAATCCAGATTCTTTGATTGCTCGCATGAGATAGAACGTATTGCCTCCATGCATGTAGATTACGTCTTTTTCAGCAAGGAGCTCTCTGAGCTCGTCCTGGTTCTTGCCCTCAATATCGATCTCTTCATACTCAAATGGCATTTTATTCATGCGCTCATAGTGCTTTTGCATGTAATCCGTACCAGTTGCGCCGTTTTTTGCTGTTGTCACCCAAGCGATCTTTGCTTGGTCAAGAGGCTTTTCGACATATTCATCAACATGTTCGTACCAATAGTCTGAGGCAGATGTGAGAAGAAGTTTTTTCATATTATTCTCCTAAAGCCTTGAGGGCTTTGGTTCCGTAATAGGTTACGTTCTCGAGAAGATCGTCTGAGCCTAACTCTTCTTTTGTAAACCACTTAATATCGTTATGTTCTTGCTCGGCTAGCACGATCTTGTCTGTCTTGCTGGTTGCAAAGTAGACCATGCCGATGTGTCTGTGCTCGTCCGTGATCTTGTGGATGTCGAGATAGACCGGTGGGATGAGTGATTTTATGTGGTCAGAGTCAATATTCTCACGCGCGCCCATGATTTGGACATCAAGACCGCTCTCTTCTTTAATCTCGCGCATGAGAGCTTGCTCTGGATCCTCGTCGAGTTCAATGTGACCACCCACTGGGAGCCAGGTGTCGAGTTTTTTGTGGTGCACAAGCAGGACTTTATCTGCGTGAACAATGAACGCGGCGATTGTGAAATCAATCAAATCGTGAAGGTGGGCCATAGTCTATTTTGTTAAAAGTTTTGTTGTTGTGAGATCAACTGCGAGCTTGGCGTCGATTTGACCAGTTTTCAGTTTTTGATCGAACTCGAATAATAAGTCGTGCGCGCTGCGCAGGGTGTCCATGTTGAATCCGCGTGCTTGTTGCAAGGCTTTTTGCGCAACAAAGGGATGCACACTCAGTGCGCTTGCGAGTTCTTGCTTGGTCACAGCTGGATTCTCATCGAGAAGGGCGCGTGCACCAAGCAGGATTCGCACCTGACGACCAAGCATAGTGAGTAGGTAGTGATCGTTTGCACCTGACCATCGCTCTTCTTCGAGTAGTTTGAGGGCTTGTTTTGGTTGTCTGCGCGAAATCGCGTCGATGAGATCAAAGATCTTTCCTTCAAATGATGCATGTACGAGCCTGTCCACCATTTCTAAATCGATTTGCTTACCTGATGCAAAAGAAACGAGTTTGCTGATCTCATGATCCATTTGCCAAAGGTCTGGGCCAACGCGCTCGATCAGCCCCTGCATTGCCTGCCTGCCAATTGTGCCACCACGTTCTTTTACGCGCGTTGCAATCCACTTTCCAAGCTTGGTACCATCGAGCTCTGGAAATGGGTAGTGATGGACATCTGCTTCGTCTTTTAATGCCTTGAAGATGGCTTTTTTCTCAAGCGTCTTTGGGCTGGTTGTTTCCCAGAAGATCACGATACTCGACTGAGGCGATGACTTTAGCCCATCCACCCAAATGTCCATGTCAGCTTTTTTTGTATTTGTGACAAGATCACGAATAATAACCATGCGCCTATCTCCCATGAATGGAAGTGACTTGATAGCTTGCAGCACCTCACCTGGCTCAAGCTTTGTTTTGTTTTGAGCAGGAAACTCGGCAGTGTTAAGGCCGGTTGGATCAAACTTTTCCTTAAACGCCTTTTTCATTGCCTGAACCTTTTCTTGCACTTGAAATGTGTCGTCTCCGTAGATAAAGATGAGCATAGTGTGGTCATGTTACCTGATGGGGGCTTGCCAGGGAAGTGAGGGTGTGGTGAGGTGTTGGTGACGGGACAGACCCGTTAGATTGGAGCGGAAGAGTGACACGCGGAACAGAGAATGCTTCGAGCAATGTAGCGCAGGAGTTCGATGCGCCCATCATCAAGCTTACGAACCTGATCCTCCTCGATATCTGTCGCAAGGATGCAACAGGTTCCCGCTGGGTGGAGGGCGAACGAACCCTCCAGATTAACTACATCATCGATGATGTCGAGCATCAGGTCATGCGCCCGCCGCACAAGCTTCTTGGGTCCATGCTCGCGTACCTGCGACATCTGTGCGGGGTCGGGCCCGAGGACATGGGAGGATCAGCAACCCTCTCCAGCGAAGAGTTCGGAGAGGTGGTGTACAACATCACGTTCCCGAACACGAAGCTTGTGGAAGGCGGCACGCTCGTGTGCGAGATCACGGCGCACGTAGAAAGCGAGGGGCAAGATCTGGGAATCGTTCTAGGAGGCAGGCGCCGTCTGTACACGCTCGAGGAAGTGATCGAGCCAGAGCGAATTCCAGTCGTCTTCGGCCTTGCGACCAACATCATTCTCCGTGAGCTGCGTCGGCAGGGTGCGGAATTGATCTTGGTTGTACTTGGTGAGAGGCTGGCCTTTCACTACACGATCGGTGATCGCATGCCGATGCACAACTCGTTTTCTGCCAAGAGGTGGGAGCACATCGAGAAGCATCTGCGCGAGAGCTCGAACTTCGATGAGGAGAAGGGGCTCGGCAAGATCGAGTTTCCCGAGACGCACCACTACCATGCATGCGAGTTGGATGTCACGTTCCCGGACGAGCCGTTCGAGGGAGGTGGTCAGCTCGTGTGTGAGATCGTGGTCAACTACTAGAAAACCTGGCACGTAGCCAGGCTTTCACGTCCCGCCAATGGCGGGATTTCTAATTGTATTCTTCGAGCATGGCACGGAAGATTTCTCTTTGGCTTTCTGCAAATGCTGCGTCGTGGATTTCCACAAGACGTTCAGGTTTGGACGTGAGCGAGAAGAGCACCACATAATCTCCCATGACCCAGAGTGTGGATGTGAAGTGTTTTTTGTTTTTCCATTCGATAATCTTGCGCTGTTCATATCCTTTGTTTGCTACAGCGATCTCTGCTTCCGTTTGATTACTGAAAAGTATGAGCTTGATCATTTTTGGAGCATTGTTCCAATACCAGTCAATCCAGGCTGCAAAACGTTTTGGAAACTCTGGCTCCTGAAACCCAAGGTATGAACCATCACTAGCTAATATGCTCTCATTCCACACAGGTGTTCGTCGATATAGAAACTCTTCGATTTGTTCTCCGAGAATATATTGAACTTTTGGAACCGGAACTGTTGCTGTGCGCTCGATGTCTTGGACTTGTTTCATTGCTGTGTTCACAAGCTCTTTTTTCTTGTTGAGCTTTTCTTGCTCTTTCCGAACCACTCGGCCAAGCGCGTCAGGGGAGGAGGCAATGAAGAACCTTTTACCACCCCGATGTTCTTCTTTAATGAGCCCACGATCGATCAATGCCTTTGCAACCGAGTACACCGTCGTTCTATTGATATTTGTGATGTGTGAGAGTTCAGTTGCTGGGATTTGGCCGTGTTTTTGAATTGCAAGATACACAGCGGTTTCGTTGGCTGTGAAGTCTAGTTGAGTGAGGATTTGCTTGAGATTTGCTTGCATACACGGATATTCTACCATTTTGTTGGAGCTTCGTCAACAATATATAGTTTTGTCTTTAAAAATAGGGTTTTTCTTGTTCTTGATGGATTGACATTTTAGCTTCAGCGTGGTAGTATGTAGTCACAAGATACAAACAGCACCTTACAACTTGGAGAGAGCCCTTACACTTGTGGGATACAAGTGATCACAAGTTTTTGTGATGAGAAAAGCCCGGCTCTCTAGCTTCTTAGAGAATCGGGCTCTTTCTTTACAACAACACGCGGCGCGGCCGCAGAGGAGAAGACATGACGAACAAGAACTATGATGACTACACGGATGCCGTTCATGCCTATATGCACTCTTCGCTAGAAGTGCGAAGGATCCAAGCAAATCTTACCAATGCTCAGATTGAGCACTCGAAGGCTGCAGAGATTCTGGGTAAGACAATGTTCGAAGTCGGCTTTGAGCACACCCTGTCTTACAAATTCAAATTTGTTCCGCTGGATGGCTACGGAACACTTCTCATCATCCCAGGAACGTCTGGCGCCCTGCTGCTGAACTACAAAAACTATGGGTCTGACGTACATCGGTACTGGGTCAGGGCTTCTGAGCATTTCTACAAGCGGCTGTACCTGATGTGCGGCTGCTGTGGTTGGACCACGGGAGAAAAGGGAGACCCTGATGTGATGCGAGGGTTGCTCGAGCGCGCTTGCACGGAGCACGGGATCAAGTACGTGTTTTTGCGTCGGGCAGAGCACATGCGTGAGGGACTTGGTGAGATCAACGGATTCGAGCTGGTCGAGGGGAGTTACAGAGAACTTTCTGAGAAGCTGCATGTTGACACGGTTCCTTTCCTGAAAGAGCTCGGAATCTACACCAGAGGAAACGTTCCGCACCGTGGTCAGCGCAAGGATCAGTTTTGCTGAGCACACGAACCCGGAGGAGATGCGATATCTTCTCCGGGTTTTTCGTTTACAAAAACAGAGTCCTCAGACTCTGTTTTCTATTTGCTTTACTTCTCCCAACTCTCCATCTCTCCCCAGTTCTTTCCGGTTTCTACGTCGACTTTGAGGGGGACGTCGAACTCGGCTACGCTTTCCATCATTTCCTTGAGGCCGCGGGCGACGTCGTCGACAAGACCTTCGTCTGCTTCGAGTACAAGTTCGTCGTGTACTTGTAGGAGCACTCGAGCCGGGAGTCCGCTTGCGCGCAGCCAGCCGTCTACAGCGAGCATGGCTTTTTTCATGAGGTCTGCTGCAGTTCCCTGGATTGGCATGTTGATTGCCATGCGCTCGGCCTGGGCGATCAGCATTGGGATGCCGGTTTCTATTTCTGGGAGGTAGCGGCGGCGGCCGAAGAGTGTTTCTACGTAGCCTTGCTCGCGTGCGAGGTCTTTTGTGTCATCGAGGTAGGCTCGCACCGCTTTGTGTACTTGGAAGTACTTTTCGATGAACATCTTTGCTTCTTGTTGGGAAAAACCGGTTGAACGGGCGAGGGCGCGTGAGCCCATGCCGTACATGATTCCGAAGTTGATGGCTTTTGCTGCGCGGCGCTGCTCCTTTGTGACTTCCTCCTCGCTGATATCCCAGACTTCTGATGCTGTGCGTGTGTGAATGTCGGCACCTGATTGGAATGCCTCGATAAACGGCTTGTCTCCTGCGATGATGGCCATGAGGCGCAGCTCTACTTGTGAGTAATCTGCTGCGATGAGGGTTTTTCCTTTTGGCGCGATGAATGCTTTTCTGATTTCGCGCCCTAGTTCTGTTTTGATTGGAATGTTTTGCAGGTTTGGCTCAGAAGAAGAGAGTCGGCCGGTTGCTGTGACAGTCTGGTTAAACGATGTGTGTATGCGCGCGTCTTTTTCTACGAGTTTTGGCAGAGCCTCGACGTACGTTGATTGGAGCTTTGCGAGCTCCCGGTATTCTGAGATGAGAGGAATGACTTCGTGTGTACCATGAAGTTTTTCTAGCTCGCTTGCGGCTGTGGAGTATCCTGTTTTTGTTTTCTTGATTCCTTTGGTTGGGAGCTCTAGCTTTTCAAAGAGAACCTCTGCTAGTTGAGCAGGGGAGTTGATGTTGATCTCGTCTCCTGAGAACTTGTGAATCTTTTTTGTGAGCGTCTTGATCTGCTTTTCTAGTTTCTTTGAGAAACTTTCGAGTCCTTTTGTGTCGAGTTCGATGCCTGCTTTTTCCATTTCTACAAGCACTGGGACGAGAGGGATCTCAATCCCATCAAACACTCCGCAAAGCTCTGCGTCTTTTAGATTGCGGTGCATGACATCTTCGAGCTTTGGCATGAGCGCGACAAGGGCTGCGAGCTTTTTGTAGTCTGCGTCTTTGTTGTAGTGAAGCGGGAGCTCTGGCGCTGAGGTGCCCAGTTGCTTGTTGATTGCAGAATGCAGATCGTGTGCGCGTGAACCTGAGTGCAGCAAATATGAGGCGATGGTTATGTCAAATACTTGTGTGCTGATTTTCCATCCTGTGCTGTGCATGAGCGTCTTGAGATCTGGAACCACGACTCGCGACGTCTTTTGAAGGGCTGCACCCACCTCGTCGAATACCTCTTGCTTTGGGTTTGGAATGACGAGTGTTTGTTTTCCATCAGAGAGCGCGATTGCTGCGACTGTGCCACCGAATAGATCTGCTTGTTGCTCAGCTAGAATGAGACCGACTGTTTTGTCTGCGAAGTTTGAAAGCTTGTCTGAAAGCTCTTCTGTGTCTTTTAGGATCTCAACGGTGTCTTTTGCTTTTTGTTGACGCTTTGGTGCAGGTACATCTGCCATTGGGACCTGATGCTTTCTAAGGAGAGAGCGGAACTCTAGGTTGCGGTAGATCTCGAGCAGGGTCTTCCAGTCTGGTTCTTTTACTTTTGCAGAAGGGAAGCGGAAGCCGGTTTTTACGTCTCGCACAATCGTTGCAAGGAGTTTCGACTGCTCTGCGACTTCTTCTTGACCTCGGAGCTTCTTTGCAAACTTCTCCACGATCTTTCCGTTCTTGAGCGCTTTGTATACACCGCCTAGTGTCTTGTGCTCTTGCAGAAGAAGGGTTGCTGTTTTGTCTCCCACCCCTGCTACGCCCGGGATATTGTCGCTTGGATCACCGCGAAGGGCTTTGTAGTCGATGAGTTGATCTGGTTTTAATCCGTAACGCTCAAATACAGCTGCCTTGTCGTAAATTCGTGTTTCCCCGATACCCTTGATAAAAAACAGGATATGCACGCTGTCGTCTACGAGCTGAAGTGCGTCTAGATCGCCGGTTACAATCATGACGTCCATGCCTTTTTTTGCACCTTTAAGAGAGAGTGTGCCGATGACGTCGTCTGCTTCGAATCCTTCTGCGTCGATTGATGGGATTCCAAAGCCGTCGAGGATCTCTTGGATAAGATCGATCTGGTCGTAGAGCTCTTGCTCTTTTGTTTCGCGATTGGCTTTATAGTCTTCGCTGATGTCGTTGCGGAATGTGCCGCCTGGCAGGTCCCATGCAACCGCCATGTAATCTGGTTTGTGACGCTCGAGCATCTTTTCAATGACCATGGCAAAGCCATAGGCCGCATTTACAACAAGACCGTCTTTGGTGGTCAAAGGCGGTATTGCATGCCAGCTGCGATGGAGGAGTGCATTTCCATCGAGAAGTAGGAGAGTTGGTTTTTTCATGTAGTCTCAGTTTACGAGACTTTTCCGGTCTAGTCTATGTGTGTGCTTGCGCAGTTCCACACAAGATCAAAGAGTGTGCGGTATGTGCGAGCGACATCACCTGAGGCAACAATGATCATAGTGTTCTCGCGACGGGTTGTAATAAAAGCAACTTGATCTGCAAAGATAATGACAGATGAAGGCAGATCTAGGCCAGCTGGAATAAATCGGGACTCGCGAAGCTCAGCCTCGTCACGCTCAACGATTTTTCGTGTTTCGCGATTCTCTGGAATGAGTTGCTTGCTTTTAATGCCGCGTCGCTTGCGCTCTGCAATCACGCGCTCTACAAGATAAGGCTCCTTCACGTAATCGAGCAGGCCAACTCCTGAGGTGATGAGCCTGTACTCTGTGACTCCTGATGCGTAGATGTGGCGCCAGAGCTTTTTGAATCCGTCTGTGCCTTCAAAGAAAGATACACCTGGTCCACCCTGAGCTGTTTCTTGCAAAACCTCGAGTGATGGAAGGCTTTTCTCGAGCAGGCTCTGCCGATCTAGTAGATGTTGGCGAAGGAGCTCTGGTGATTCTGCTGTGTAGACGATTCGTTTTTTTTCTTTTCCGCGCTTGTATGCACCCAGGCGTCTGAGTTTTTCAAGCATTGGATACAGTGTGGTGCGGGGGATTTGTGTGCGGCGCGAGAGCTCGAGCACGGTTGCTGTGCCAAGCTCAAGACCAGCCAAGTAGATCTTGGCTTCTTTTTTGTCGAGACCGAATGCCTCGAGGCCTTCGAGTACTTCGGGTGAGTAGTGCATACGCATATATCATACGATCTCACACCTTAGCTGAGGAGTCAAAAAGTTGTCGAATTTTTAGACACTATTTTTTGCACATGGTCGAAACCTGAGACAACTGCTCTGGGCGAGGGGATGTTTTGTCGATACGGTGAACATGCGAGACGCTTTCCTCTGAACCTAATGAGGTGGTCATGCTGACTCTTTCCGTCTTCGTCTCCAGCATGGTCTTCCTGGCTGCTGCGCATTTTCTGGGCGACTACGCGTTCCAGAGTGCGTGGATGGCTGCCAAGAAGGTTCCGTCCAACCACGTTCCAGGCAAGGATCCGGCAGGGCCTTGGGAGGTCCTGACCTACCACTGCCTGACCTACACGGCCACGTTCCTCCTGCTCCTTGAGATCCGCGGCGCGCCGTACTCGCTCTGGGCCCTCGTGTTCATCTTCGCGATGCACATGGCCTGCGACGCGCTCAAGTCGCGAGAGATTCTGATCAAGAAAATCTGGCAGGACCAAGTGGTCCACCTTGGCACGCTCGCCATCGTCATTTTGGCGGGGTGGGTGTGATCCCAGCCTTCTCATAGCCTCGACACGCAGTCGGGGCTTTTTCGATTGAATCATTGACTAAAAGTCCCAATTTTGCTTTAATCTTTTGGTGGTAACAACGACCTGAGGAGGGGTTAGTGCAAGAGCAGAAGTTGTTTTTTCCTGAGCAGGCACATGTATTCCACTCGATGCCAGAGCAGTTCTGGATCATTCGACAGATGGAGGAGATCTATCGAAATCTAGTTGATCATGGATACTCGCGGGCTGATGCGCTGTACTTTGCCTATGTGCAGACGCACAAGAATCAGTTTGAGACATCCTGCGGGGCAGGGGCTGATACGTTCCGACGCGACATGACATCGCTTCTTCGCTCTGCAAAAGACATCATCCGTGAGGTCACCAAGGATTACTACTGGCCCATGCGCGAACCGCTTCAGCTTCACAACACCATCTCGCTGTGCCTGGACCCGATCCGCATGTTCGAGATTGCGATCGCAGGACCGACACCGAGAGCAGACCCGCTTGAGCAACGTCGCGACTTCGAGGCTCTTCGCCAGTTCGCGATCGCGCTTCAATTCTACGCGATCGAGTGCGCAGATCCTGAGCACGAGGTTGCAGAAGACCTGTTCAGGATCGAGGAACTTTCCTGGGAGCGTCTGTTCATTCGTGGTGAAGGCCTGACGCTTTGGGTCATCAACCACATGAACCCTTCAAAGGGATATCGGTCTGGGAAGATCGAGTTCTTTGACAAGAAGAAGCCGGCCACGAGACGATCGAAAAGCCTCGCGCGCAAAGGCGTCCCGCACAAGGTGCACATCATTCCGAGTCGCTTGGTGAGAATCGGGAAAAAGGAGCTCATTGTTTTTGCTGCAGAGCGCAGCAAGGACCTGTTCTCCACCTTGCTCAAACTCGAGCGAGGTCGAAAGGCTGTGGACCGGCGTGGGTGGAAGTACGTCATTGTTGGATCGCGCGGCACCAAGAAAATCAAGCTCGCAACGCGAACTGATGCCGAACTCTTCCTGGAGCACACAAGGACTTTTCTCTGGCAGGACCCGCTCTTTGCGAATCCTGACGACTCTGAAGAGGTTGGAAATCCTTACCGCGACCCAACGTACTGGGACAAAAAGATCGATGGTCGGTTCCATCATCAAAACGGGGAACGCATCATCGCTGGCGCTGCTGAGCAGATTGTGACCACGCTTCGTGACTACCTGGACGCAACAACGTGTCACGATCGCCTGAACCACACTCTGTACAAAGCAGATCAGATCTTCGACGTGATCACCCCGATCTGGTTCCCGCGCAGGCGCGGCCCTTATCAGGACAATGATCGCATTCGGATCCCCAACTACGGTATCAACTGGGAGCTGGAGAGCGTTCGACAAGAGCTCGAGAGCTTCTGGAGAACCAGGATCTAGCTCAACGAAGCTGCCTTTTGAGGCGGCTTTTCTAATTGACAGAATTCGGGATGGGGAGTAAATTCAGTCCTCGCACTGTCGAGAGGAAGGAGGTAGATACCATGACCGATCAGGAGGCACTTTTTCAGCTACTCAGCGAGGAGGGTCTTCTCGTTGGAGGCACCATCGTGGAGCACACCCCCAACGGACTAGTGTATGGAACGATCAGTGGTTCTGACGTGGGAGAGTCTGGGTCATTGTCCATCGAATGGAACGATGGTTCTTGCAGAGTTGCTTTGTTTCACCAACTTCATTGGTTGCTCTCGGTGATCAGTGGTGTCGTTTTCCTACAACGAGTCCTGCGGAACCCTATGGGTTGCAACCTACCCCCCAAAGAAATGAACCTCTACACCCTGATCCCGCCCCAGCAGGAGTCCGTGTCTGAACACGAATCGATCTTCGAGACCCCGCGGCGTCGGCCACCCCCAAGCGATGCTCTGATCAGGCTCGGACGCTGGGATCGCCGGCGTCGATGAGCTACGCAAGCTGCCCTCTAGGGTGGCTTTTTCAATTCAATTATGCTCACCCTCTCCACACCACGTCATCCTGAAGGAGTTTGAATTGACTGAAGGATCCCACACACAGCAAGACAAACCTGCAATGAGCAGCGTCGAGGTCATTGTTGGAGGGGATCCTTCGCTGCGCTCAGGATGACAGGGTGGGGTGAAGGCAATTCAAAAACCCCTGCTATCGCAGAGGTTTCTGAATGGGGCGACCAATCCCGACGATCCGGCGAAGCCGGATGTCGGGACCCCGACACCAAAAGTCGTCGGGGCGGGTGTAATTCATGTTCGATTCCCGTTTCCACTAAAAAACCCTCGCTTGCGCGAAGATTTTTTAGTGGGGCGACCAACGGGAATCGAACCCGTAATACCAGTACCACAAACTGGTGTGATAACCGTTTCACCATGGTCGCCATGGACGGAGGGAGGATATCAAATATTCAAAAAGAGATCAAGAGTAACAGAAACACCCCGACCTGTGCGGTCGAGGTGCCGTGTGTCATCTCACTCTTTTTATCCAGAACTTGATCGGGCTCTTGTAGTCTAGCCACTCGAGAGCAAGTCCTGAGACTTGTCTTTTCACCCTCCCCTGAGTTGTGTTCACCCAGATATATGGAGCGCCCTCACACCCATAATCTTTTGTCCGGCCACAACGAAAGATTGCTTCGTAGTACTTCATCCCAAAAGATTGGAATTTACCCAGATGATCAAGTAGATATTCGAAGTCTTCCGTACCCGCCCAGTCTTCGTCATTCACCCCACCTACCTCAGGTGAGGTTGAACAAATGAGCTCGTAAACCCTATCGCCTGCGCGAATTTCCATCATCCTTTCCCTTTCACACCACTGAATACGAACGTGCGTTCGATGTGTTCTGTGATGAACGTGTTTTGTGTATTCTCAAACCAACTTGCCAATGTCTTACCATCGATCACTGGACACTCGACAGGAGGCGCATCGCCATGCAGCATGAAGTGTGGTTTATACCATTTCATATACTCCTCATGTGTCGGTACATAGAAATCTGCCACCCCAATAAACCCACCGGGTTTGGCAGCCTCTTCCATTTGCTGACACAGAAGTTTTCTTCCATGAAGATTCATATGGTGGTGTGTGTAAGCCGAGAGCACAACATCAAAATTACCTATCACTTCGTCTGGTAGCTTCTCCCCATCACCAAGGTAGTAAGTCGTCTTTTCATCTGCAAGCATTTTTTTGTACACCCCCCCGTCCTTACCAGCAAAAGAGAGCTGATACTCTTCAATCATTTCGTTTGGGACAATGAATTGACCAGCCTTTGTTACCTCAAGAACATTTGGAACGATATCAAGCATTGCGATCTGGACCTTATCGAGAAGTCCTGCTCGATCAAATGCACGTAGCGCAAACAGGGTTGTGATTGCGCCACCGCAAGGTCCGATATCGATAAGACTAATCTCGTCTTGCTGTTTAAGTGTTTCGATATTCTCCCACAGATAAGACTCGAGCCGATTCGACAACTCATTATTTCCTTCAGAAACCCATCTGTCTTCAAAAAACTTCTCAGAGACATATTTCTCATTCACACCAGATGGAAACCGACGCACAGCCCCTTGCTCGAGCACACTTACGTCCATGAGTGGATGGAGGTAAAAGAGTTCTTCATCAAGATTAACAGGTGTCTCGTAAGTGAATTCACTTTGTTCGTCTCGGTGCGGATTTTTACCCTCGGGAAAGAATCTTGGATCAATGAGGTGCAGATATTCTTTTTGTTTATCAGAAAAATTTTCAGGCTTCACCAGAAGCGTGTCAAAATCAACAAGTTGTTCTAGATGTTTGCTCATATTCTTTGATAGTTATTCCAGTAGCCTTTTCAAAATTCTTGTCTGTGATATTGCCACCTGAGACAATGCAAGCGCGGATCTTTTTGTCCTTGCCATCAATCTTTGCTGCTGCGTATGCGATTGCTCCGGCGCCCTCGACCGCCTCTCCAGTCTTTTCGTAGATCTCTCGCATTGCGTCTTTGATCTGATCCTCGGTTGGCGTAATGAAACGATCAACGTTTTCTGAGATGATCTGGTAAGTCACAGTGGACGGACTAAGGTTCACAGCAAGTTTTTCTGCTTGCGACTTGTTTGGCCTTACCTCTGTGACACCACCCTTCTCTACCGCCGTCACCATGGCGTGCATATTCTCAGGCTGCACTCCCACGATCTCGATCTCTGGCTTCATCGCTTTAAGTGCAACAGAGATTCCTGAGATGAGCCCGCCGCCACCAACAGGAACATAGACGATATCTAGGTTTTTGATTTGGTCGAACAGCTCGAGACCAATTGTTCCTTGGCCAGCGATCACATCCTCGTCGTTGTACGGGTGAACAAATGGAATACTGTTCTCACGAGCGTGCTGCACAGCCATCTGCTCAGTAGAGCCAAACACATCTGTTCCGTAGAGCACCTCATCAACCAAGCCCTCCATCTTTTCTTCTGCATCTGCTGGTGGGTTTTGAATCATCACGCAAATCGTGTGTATGCCAAGTTTCTTTCCAATGTGACCCAAAGCAAACCCATGCGTTCCGAGCGCTGACGTCATGACTTTCTTTGATGGATTATTGGTCATTGCGCTTGCTGCCCCACGAATCTTAAAACCTTTCACAACAGGCTGGTGGTTCTCGAGTTTTAGAAAAAGACCAGGATCAATCTCTTTGACTGGTGTGAGCTCAACAAGGTCTTTGATTCTTTTTTCCGAATCTTTTATGTCTTGAAGTGTAACCATAACTAGTTTGAAATAATTGTCTCAGCGAGCGCAGCGTCTGTGGCTGGTGGTCCGTGGTGCTTGAAAACGATCACACCCTCAGCACCCACAAGAGATGGATCAGAGATCGTTTGACCAAGCTCAACAATGCTTCCAAGGTCATACCCTTCACCTTTGGCTAGCTTGATCTCATCATACATTGGAATGTTTTGCTCAGAATCCACGATCACTTGAGCGTTTCCGACCGTGCCCTCTGGAACCTCTTGGTCTTTTTTCATGGCGCCCACACCAATAATCAAAGCGTGCTCTGACACATCTTTGGCATCAAACACAGGATTGCTTGATGTGGTTGCTGTGACAATTATATCTGCACCGAGCACGGCTTCTTTTGCGCTTTTTGCAGCTGTGATCTTTATCTCACCAGCAAGCTCGCTTACTGACGCTTCGAGATGCTCTCTTGTTGGGCTATGCATCCGCACCTCTTTTATCTCTGGAAAAAGTTTTGTAAGTATCCGAGCATGAGCCTTTCCTTGAACACCACTTCCAAAGATTGCCAAGATGTTCTTTTTCCGAGCGAGGTGCTTCACACCAACAGCAGAAGAGAGGGAAGTGCGAATCGCTGCAAAGTGCCGCGCTTCAATGATTGAGTTTAAGATTCCTGTCTTGCTATCAAACACCAAGATGTACGGGTGAACAGTTGGTAGACCTTTTTCACGATTGCGCCTGTAGTCAGTAGCTTGCTTTGAGATAAAGATCGGGCTTTCTTGCAAGTACGCTGGGAACGAATAAAACATCCCGTCATTTACTGACATCGAAGTTGTCTCAGGGATTTGCGTGCGCCCAGAAGAGTAGTCTTGATAGCTTTTTTCGATTGCTGCAAAAGCCTTTTCAAGATCAATGGACTCTTTCACTTGTTTTTCTGAAATGATGTTCATACGGTTTGCATTTTGTTTTTGCTTACGATTTCTGCAATCGCATCGTATGCCTCATCGAGTTCTTCCTGCGTGGTGCTTTTTGAGATCGAGAGGCGGATGTTACCATGAAGGTATTCCATTGGGCACTTGATGGCTTTCATGACATGTGAGACGTCTTTTGCACTTGATGAGCATGCTGATCCAGTTGAGACGTAGATACCACGCTTTGAAAGCTCAGACTGAAGCTGCTCACCTTCCATCATTGAGAAAGAGAGGTTGATGTTGTTGCAAAGCCTTTGATCGCCTTGAGCTCCGTTTACACGCACCCCATTAAGCTTTTCGAGTTTTTCAAGAAAGGCATTGCGTAGCTCACTCATCTTTTTCACATCGTCCTGGGAAGCAATCTCAACCGCTTTTGCAAATCCGGTGATTCCGGCGATGTTCTCAGTTGAGCTTCGCAGGTTAAATTCTTGACCACCACCATGTAGAAGAGCTTGGATGCTTGTTCCTTTCCTAATAAAGAGTCCCCCCACACCTTTTGGACCGTGGATCTTGTGAGCATTGATTGTCATGAGGTCTACTGGAATCTGGCTCACATCAATTGGAACTTTGGTGTAGCTTTGGCAGGCGTCTGTGTGAAAAAGAACTTTCTTCTCTTTGCAGATGTTTGCGATTGCAGCGAGATCTTGAATCGTTCCGATCTCGTTGTTTGCGTGAATAACAGATACCACGATTGTTTTGTCTGTGATTGCATCTTCTACATCTTTTGTATTCACAAATCCTTGCTCGTCCACTGGAAGATATGTGACCTTGGCACCACGCGTCTCAAGCCAGCGACATGCATTGAGCACGCAGTCGTGTTCAATCTGGGTTGTGATGATGTGATTTTTCTCAGGGGCCATTTGAAAGAAGAGGCCTTTGAGTGTGAGGTTGTTTGCCTCTGTCCCGCTTCCGGTAAACACAATTTCTGACGGGTCTGCTTTGATTGAATCTGCAATTGCTTTGCGTGCAGTGCTCAGAGCTTCTTTAGCTTCGAGGCCTTTTGCGTGTACTGAAGATGCGTTCGCAAAAAACTCAGACCAAAACAGCTGCATTGCTTTTTCTACAGCTGGGTCAACAGCTGTAGTGGCTGCGTTGTCAAGATAGATGTTCATACTTTTCCTAGGTCAAAACTTGTTACGACTTTGTCCTCGAGAAGGTAGACGTTCATGATGTCGGTACCTGAGTAAAAATGTTCTGCGACTACACGCCCTTTCTCGATGGCAAAGTAGTTTGGAATGTTGTCCTCGTTTGCGAGGTCAACGTAATAGAAGTTTAAACTTGAATCGAACCCACGCCTCTTCATCTGCTGTGCGTACGCGGCCATGATGAGTGGACATGCTGCGATTCCGTATTTGTCGTTTGGATTTGGGCGGGAGAGCGTAATCTTTCTTCCGTCTTCTGGGTTTACGAACCAGTAGGCACCTTCTGAGAGTTCGATGTGTTCATATTCTTCTTTGATCTTTTTGAGCATTTCCTTTTTTCCCTTGTTACGCAGACTCTTTTCCCAAAAGACAACCACGTCCTGCTCATCAATGTTATGGTTGGTAAGAATCTCTTTGTACTCATCTGGAAGTGAAAAGATCTCTTTTGCTTTTTCAGGGTCAATGGTGCACACCTGCTTTTTTGCATCACAGACCCCACCCATGTTGTTTACCAAAATTCCAAGTCCAACTTGTTTGTCGTTTCCTCGAGCTTGTACATAGGCCTCGACTGCGTTTTCGAATGATTCAATGGTTCCTGTGTTGAGGTTTGGAGATCCGTCTTCGAGGATCATGAAGTGCCCACCTGTAATGATGGTGTGGTCTTTGATTTTACTTGAGAATAGGGAAGTGTCTGCTTTGGTCATATATTGATTGTATCGAAGTGAGTATACACTATTTTGGGGGTTTTGTCAATGCTAATTGCAAGTTCTTACTTGACTCTTCTTGACAAACGTCAATATTTATGATATTGTTAATGCAGATTGTTAATTTTGTATGTCTGAATCTGCTACAGTGCTCATTGATGAGCTCGACAAAAAAATCCTGGGGCTCCTGGATCAGGACGGGCGTATGCCCGCAGTTAAAATTGCAGAGCGTATTGGTGTTTCTCGTCAGGTTGTGAGTCAGCGAATACAAAAACTTGAAGAGCGAGGAGTGATCCTTGGTCATTATACGATTTTTGATAGTGGGGTGGTTGGGTATAACTGGTATCGTGTGCTGATCCGACTTCTGAATGCCTCCAAGTCACAAAAACAAGAGTTTCTGGATTATCTCACAACCCATGAACATGTGACTTGGCTTGGTGAGGTTGGTGGTAGATGGGATATTGCAGTGAACTTTGCTTGTGCGAGCCCTTCGGAGTTCAACACTGTCTACGAAGAGATTTCTGTGAAGTTTGGACCGATTGTGAAGGATGTTGAAGTGCTTGTGTATGTTGATATCTACGATTACTCACGAACATATTTTGACCCTGAAGACAGCACTCGAAAACGATTCTTTCATCAAATGTCATCGGGTGGACAAGTGGAAATCGATGCGTTTGATAAAAAACTTATTAAGGTGATTGCACAGAATGCACGACTCGATAACACCGCGCTTGGAGCTGAGCTTGGGGTCACACGCAACACGGTGAAGAATCGAATTGATCGGCTGATTGAGAAAAAAGTCATTCTTGGATTTCGTACCTTTGTTGATTTGAAGAAACTGGGGTACGAGTCGAATATGCTCTTTTTGCAGATCAACCGCATGGATCGTGAGCGTGAGACAGAACTCTATTTATACCTACAACTCCTGACACAAGTCTCGTTCGTGGTAAAGCATATTGGAAAGTGGAAGGTGGGGCTTGAGATCGAGACCAAGGACTCACACGAGTTTCAAGAACTGCTTCTCAATCTTCGTTCAGAGTTCAGTGATCTGATTAGCGACTATGACACCTTCCCACTTCTGAAAGACTATGCGATCAACTACTTCCCAGATGGAGTGCTTGTGAAATAGAAACACCCCGCCGGAGTACGGTCGGGGTTAGGTACTGAGTAAGGCCGCGGCTTCGCGACCTTTGTGCGTGAGTGTGTAGACGTAGCGAATCTTTACACCACCACCCTTGAAGCCACTAAGAGACGTTGGTGGGTCAGCAGCGATCTTTCCGTTTATCTGTCCTTCGCGCAGCATGCGATCGAGAGTTCGATGGAACAGACGTCCGTCTCGCAGGAGTCCGCCGGATTTTTCTGCGAGCTCACTGGCCGTGCACTCCTCTTCGGACGCACTCACGATTCGCAGGACGATCTCGTGCGAGCGTGGGTAGATCACGTTGCTCCAAGCGAAATCGAGAACCCGCCGTACGATGAGGATCCAGCTGATCATGAGAACCATGCTCACACCAGCAGAGAGCAGAGCTGCGAGTGTGGCCAAGCCCAGAAGAACCTGAGTTGCTTGGGTATCCATGTGGATCTCCCTTCTCCTTCGCTCAAGCTTTATCTAAATTCAAACTATTGTCAATCCCGACGCTTCGGTCGGGATGAATAGAAAAAGCCCGATTCCAGAGGAATGGGCCTGTTGGCGGAGCCGAGCTTGGCTAACCGCCGCGGGAGGAGGTCTTGAGCTTGCCACCGACGTTGGTGTGGGTGTGCCAGGTGGTGACTGGTCGAGCACCGTGAGCACCGTAGCGCTTCACGGTCTTGGTCTCGATCTGCTCTCCATCCTTGAGCTGCTTGAAGTCCTCGAGAGTGGCGTGCGGCACGAGCGTGCCTGCGTTGTAGGCTTGCACGTGACTACTGTCTTCCGAGTACCCCTTCTTGTAGATCACGATCCCATCGGGCACAGGCGCGAGAGCATCGAGCTTCTCGAGCAAGATGCTGGACTTGAGCGAGGAGTGGAAGATGCCGACGATGGTGAACATCGGGGCCCAGCCACACCAGCCATTGCACTTGCCGACCGGACGGATCTTCATCTGCGTCTTGTGAGGCTGGTGCCTTGGGTGCGGGGACAGCTCAGAGATCACCTGCTTGACCTCGTAGTGCTTGCCGCGGTAGCAGACCAGGTGCGGCCTGCCTACGCGTGTCCGGCTGACACGGATGCGGTCACGCGGATCGAGAGCCTCGACGGCCGTGGGGTCGTACATGGCTGAGCGACCGTGGTCGAGGAGGAACTGATGCATGGCCGAGCGGGAGTGGTGACACTGGTCACCGACTTTCGCAGGCTTGGGTTGACGGGTCATGATTCACCTTGGGCTGCCAGGAAGTCTTAGCAGACGATGCAGAGTAGCGTAAAAACAGACATTTGTCAACACAAAAACCCCTCAGGCTTGCTGAGAGGTTTTTATGGTAGCCCGAGCAGGACTCGAACCTGCAACCTTGAGTTTAGAACACTCCTGCTCTTCCAGTTGAGCTATCGGGCCAGATGTGGCACGGGCGAGAATACCAGAAAAATGTGTTTTTGTCAATCGTCTTTGCGTTTTTTGCCGTGGTACTTTTTGTGCACTTCTTTCATTTTGTTATTTGTAATGTGGGTGTAGATTTGGGTGGTTGTGATGGATGCGTGACCAAGCAAGGATTGTACTGAGCGGATGTCTGCGCCATTTAAGAGAAGATCTGTAGCAAAGGTGTGGCGCAGAGTGTGTGGTGTTATATGTTTTGTGATGCCGGATGCTTTTGAGTAGCGCTCGACTAGGCGCTGGATTGATCGTGGAGTGAGTGGGCCTGCGTTGTCTCGACCACCTTTGGCGCGGTCGTGTGAGACAAACAGATACTCTGATAGGTCCCGGCGCTTGCCTAAGTATTCTGTTAGAGAATCGCGCGCTGTTGAAGAGAGAAATACAATGCGAGGCTTGTCGCCTTTTCCTCTAATAGTGAATTCTTCTCGTTTGAGATTGATTTGCTCGATCTTGAGGCTTGAAATCTCAGACACGCGCATACCGGTTGAGAAGAGGAGTTCGAGTACTGCTGTGTCACGAAGAGCCACCAAGCCGCTACTGATTCGCTTTGGGGCCTTGAGTAAGCGATCTAGTTCTTCGATTTCGAGAAACTCGACTGTACGAATTTCTTGTTTTGCGAGTTCGATCTTTTCTGGGGCCAGTGAGACGATATCTTGCTTTGAGAGGTACTTTAAAAATGATCGCAAGGCAATGAGGTGGTAGTTCTGTGTGCTCTTTTTTAGCTGCTCTCCATCTCGACCAACAACTGAGCGGTTAAGCCAGAGCCTGTACTTTCGCACCATCTCTCCGGTTATTTTTGCTGGCTCTGGGTTTTTTGCGTACTCCTGAAATCTTCGCAAATAAAAATCGTAGTTTCGGATTGTTCGCGAAGAGCGACCGCGCTCGACTTCGAGGTATTCTAGAAACTGTGTAATGAGTTTTGAGATGGTCATACGCTCATATTATACGACACTTCTTGGATGAAAGCACTTGTTGATAGATTGCGTTTTCTGCTCACGGGCGCTGTGATACGATATCCAAGCTATGCACCCAAAGACACTGCACCCAATGCTCGTCTTTAGCATCCTTGTGATGCTTTGTTTTTCGTGTTTGCTTTCTGTGCAGAGCGTCAATTGTGCATCATCCTCGCTCTCGTTTCTAGCTGGCCCAGCAGGTGGTGTGTGTATGGCAGAGCAGACGACTCCGGCATCGCGATCAATAGACTCTCATCGAAGCCAGAGCGCTGTGATGCCAACCTTGCTGGTTCTCTTGGGTCTTTGCGCGCTTTGCAGTTGTTTTTCTAGGCGTATTTTGAAAACGGATCTTTACTTCTCATTTTGGAAACGTTGCATTGAACCACTTCTTGGGCGGACAGGCCCGATTCCGAGAAAAACCTTTATTCCAGAGATGTTTGCAACCCATGGCTTGTGATGATACGGTTGCACCCAATCGGAATTAATAACGTAACCGCTATTTATGGAATCATCACATTCTAAAAAGAAAGGCTTGTTTGAAGTTTTGGAGGCAAAGCAAGCATTTTGGCTCGGATTTATCACAGCCGTGCTCGCTATCGGAACCCTTGGGTTCGTTATCCTTGGTTCATGTGTATTAAAGGGTGAGTGCGCTGTTGAAGGCGTTGCTCTTGCAGATGCAGAGGACACCGTTGAGGCAGATGAAGCAGACGATGTTGCTCCTGTTGCTGACGCGCAGCCAACTGGAGCTGTTCCTGTTGTTAGTGAGGATGACCACATCCGAGGAGATATCAATGCTCCGATCACCATTATTGAGTATTCAGACTTTGAATGCCCGTACTGCACAAACTTCCACCAGAACACCATGCTCAAGGTTATGGAAGAGTATGATGGACAGGTCAGGTGGGTTTACCGACACTTCCCACTTTCATTCCACCCAGAGGCTGGCCCAGCTGCAATGGCATCAGAGTGTGCTGCGGATCAGGACATGTTCTGGGAGTATGCTGACGAGCTTGTTGAGAACTCAGACAACCTAGGGGACGATGTTTACACTGAGATCGCAACAACTGTTGGGCTTGATGTGGCCACATGGCAGGACTGCTATGACAATGAGACCTATGCTGACAAGGTTGGTGAGCAGGCAACGGCAGGAGCCAAGGCTGGTGTGAGCGGAACTCCAGGATCATTCATTATCGACCAGGAAGGAAACGCTGTACCTATTAAGGGAGCGCTTCCATTTGAATCAGTGGCAGCTGCTATTGATGAGATGCTCTAAAGAGAAATTAAAAACAGACCTCAAATGGGGTCTGTTTTGTTTTTGTGTTTAGCTAATTAGCAGCCAGCCGATGTAGAAGAGAGTTGCGTCTACAAGTGCGTGACTGAGCCAGGGGCCGAGTAGGGAGCCTGTTTTTTTATAGATGAGTGACCAGATGGCACCACCTACACCGACCAGTGATCCAAAGAGCAGTGTGAGCTCGATGGAGAAAAACTGTGAGAGGATTACGAAGTGATGGAGAGAGAAGAGTGCAGCGCCAAGGATGATGGCAAAGACGGGTGTTAGTCTTGTTTGGAGTCCGCCGACTACATACCAACGCCAGAAGTATTCTTCAAATAGTGAGTGGACCAAGCTAACTGCGATGGCTGCTAAAAGATAGTACTCGAGGATTCCAAAGTCTTTTACTTTTTGCGTGATGTTTGGAGCGAATTCGAGGAACTGTGCTTGGAAGATGATAAAGACTCCGTAGATGAGTGCGCTGATCAGGACACCTGAGAGAAGACCTAACAGAAGAGATGTGCTGGTGTTTTTCTTGAGTGAAAATTGTGGGAGACGAAATGCAAGATAAGCAAGAGTGACGGGCGCTAAGAGCATTACGAGCTTTGTGAATGCATACAAAGGCTGCACTACGCTTGGGTCACTGAAAACTGTGAAATACAACACTCCTCCAGCAAACTGAACAAAGAGAGTGAGGAGGAATAGATTCCAGAGTGTTTGTGATCGTGTGCGTTTCATATGATTAGTATAGCAGGGAATAGAAAAACCCCGGTCCGTGGACCTGGGTTTACGTTTGCTTGTGCTTTGCAATGCACTGCATGTGCTCGAGTCTGTAGGATGGTCTTGGATGAGCTCGAATTGCAAGTGTGGGAACTTGAATGCAACCACACACGAACGCGATGTACACAAGGAATTGTGCCAACCCGTCGAGAAACCCGACCCCGATCATTGTGAAGGCGAGTAGGAGCACTACCACCCCTAGCAGCAACCCTGAGCTCACACGCTCCAGACTCCTGTGTTCTTGCCCAAGCAATTCTCGAATACTGTTGTATGGTAGCCCCATCCCATTCTGGAGCATGACTTGCGCTGCATATCCATCTGCTGCGAATTCGACCAACTGGCTCTGAATTCCCGTGAGAGAACGTGCAAGCACAACGTATACAAGCAACAGACAAACAACCACCAGAATGGCAGGATCGAAATCACCGCCTATTACCCCCATAAGAACAAGGGGGATAATGAATGGGATCAAGCTTGTCCGAAGTTTGGGAAACCACATCTTGGAGTGTGCGTGTTCGTGAACGAGTGTGAACAGCTGGATGTCTTCAGGAAGTCTTTTGAACCTCTCGGAGATGTTGATTGTAGGTATTCGCCAGAAGCCTCTTCGACTGAACCCCGCAATGAATGGAGCGCCTGATGTAAACGCGTATCCCACAGTGCTCAACCCAACACCTTCTAGCAGACCCGCGACCATCTTGCGGTCACCCCCTTTGAGTGTAGAGTTCCTGTTTGGCACTGCCTGAATACTGGACAGCAAGACCTCGACGAGCGGAATCATCAGAACAACCCCACCTGTGAGATAGTTCACCATGTCAAGTTGTACCCAAATCTCAGGGGTTAGGAACACATTGATCTCAGTGCTAGCTTGCGCAGACAGAGTAATGAGCACCAAGCTGATTAGCACTAGATAACTCAGCATGAGCCCGGCCAGGCCTGTGAGCCAGACAAGGACGTTCACCCCCCAAAAGGTTCTGGGGAGAAGACGGACAAAAAACATCTTCACCACCTCCAACACAACAACCTATTCTGAAGTCGGTATTTTGTCAATAGAAAACCCGAGTCGAAGCTCGGGTTTGCGCTGGCCTAATTTGCCTTGATGTTTGGCATGAGGCCGGGGATGTTGACTGGCGGCTGCTCGACCCCTTCGAGATCGTCAGGGTCGATGCAGAGATTCCAGTGCGTGTGCTGTGTTGCTGTCTCTTCGTCAATGCCGAAGACCAGGCACAGATGATCGATCTGCTCGTCGATGCGCTTGCGCATCTTCTTACTTGTGGTCACCTTGCCACGCTCTCTCCAGAGCTGGCGCACGCGTGCGCGCACCACGATCTCTTCGCGTCCCTTGAGGACATCAGCGACGTATCGAGTGACCGTCTCTTCGACATACTCACGGAAGGCGAAGGAGGGTTCAGGGAGCTGGAAGTAGATGATGCGCAGAGCACCGTTGTCCTGTGCCTGCTTGAAGGCAAGTGACTTCTTGCTCTCGGGTGCGAAGACGAGCCCCACACATCCAGGTTGGTAGCGCCTGATGTTGACCTTGGCCACCTTGGCGATGGTGTCGTTGATGGCCCTGTCATACTCGTCGAGCAGACGCCCCTCTTCAGGGGCGACAGCCAGAGCGTTGTAGAGGCCAGCTCCGGCAGCGACTAGGTCTTTTGCGATCAGATCACCAAGCTGGCGACCATGATTGGATCCGCTGGGTCCTGAGTAGAAGAGAAAGTGCTCGAAGCCCTCGTCTTCTTCGTCGATGCCCAGCTCCTCGGCGTTTTCGATGACCGCTTCGAAGTCATAGCGGAAACTGTAGACTCCAAGCGGCGCATCTTCGAGCCACTCGGGGGTGATGTGATCACTGAGACTCTTCAGAAAATCCGCAGCAGCCTCTGGAACCAGAGCCGTTCCAACCGTCTTCTCTCCACCCTCGCCAGGGAGCACCACCACGATGAAGAACGCGTTGTGTGCTGGCACCTCTTCCAGATCGTCTTCTGATTCCTCCCCTCCATCAACAGCCATCTGAAGCAGCTCGGCTTCCTCGTCTGTAGGAGCACGAAGCTCGGTTTCTGCATTGCTTGGCATTGAGCACCTCACTATCAGTGTGCTAAACAAAACTACCAGCCTGGCTGGTAGTCGTCAAATGTCTAGGTTGATTTTATGCTGTTTTTGCGCTGTATTTTACGAGTTGGTTAATTCCTAGGGAAATCGCTGCTGCTGCAAAGAATGCTGTGCTTATTGAGAAGAATGTTGTGAGCACAATGAGGAACACAAGCATTACTACACGCCCCATGCTAAGCGCCATCTCTCGGATTACCGTGTACTCATCAATGTAATGCCCTGAATCTGCGGCCTGCTCGTACATGAGCGTGTCCATTGGTGTGCGGAGCAAGATTGAGCCAAAGCTGTGAAACGTGGATGCTGCAAAGACACCTATCACAGTTGAGACCAACCCCTTTGAAACCCACCCGAGCGCATATAGACCTGTTCCATACTTAAGCATTCGTTTTGCAGAAAATTTGTCTGTGCCTTTACCCACAAAGATTTCGAGCGCAAACCCAATGACCACAATTGCTGCTGTGAAGGCCCCAACGTCTAGGTAATCACCTTTAAAGACAATGTAGAGAAAGATTGGCCAGACTGCTACACCTACAACATTCTCTGCGCCATAGGCAGCCATAGAAAGAGACATGGGGCGGAACTTTTTTGAAAAGACTTTTTTGAAACTTTCCCAGAAACCAAACTCGTATTTCACCTTAAACTCAGGAAGGAACAGGAGTGGTGTGATTGATGAAGCTGCAATAAGGAGACCAAAAATGAAGTTAATCTTGTAGCCGTACTTCATGATGATGTATCCGGCCACAAGCGGAGCAAGTACGCTGATGAGTCGCTGCGCTGCATAGAACATCCCAATCTGTTTACCGCGCTTTCCTTTTTTCGTGTGCATGGCAAAGTCGATGTGAAACGGTGACCAGTAGAACACGCTCACGATCAGAAGACCAATGAAGCCGATGGTCATGAGAATGTACGGATGGATGAATGATCCGCTGTCGAGTAGGTAGAACATCCAGTAGAACATGACCACGCCTGTTGTTCCAAAGATCATGCTTTTAACAAGCCCGATGCGAGAGAAGATCTGCGCTCCCCAGATGTAGAACGGGATTTTGATTGCAAAGTTGATGGCGTACCACAGGAGCACCATCTGGATGGAGAAGTTGAAAAACTCGTAGAGGAAGATCGCTAGGAATCCACCAACGATTGAGGATGCTGTGAACGCCAGGAGTCGGTTCGACGCCAGGGCTGGAAGCGCTCCCACATGCGAGAGGGAGTGGCGGTGAAGTCTGAATGGATGGCTGGTGAAGTGATGTGATCGCATACAAGGATAAGTATAGCACCGATGTTGACACTCGTCTGTTTGAGCGTTATGATATCCACCCGGCCCGGGGGGGATCTCAACCTAGACCGAGGAGGTCCCCATGTATGTCTGTCCACACTGCAAGAACACTGGCGTGATTGATACTGGCAACAACGACTTGCCATGTCGTAACTGCCCAGCTGGAGACAGGGCGTTGTTTAACATCGCTGAGGTTCGAGGCTTGGTGACTGGAGAAGAGGTCAAGCGCCACTTTCTCAACACCTCTCCTGAGCCGATCGTCAGGTCTGGCCCCCACAATCTGAAGGCCGAGGATCTTCCTGGTCGACAGAAGAAAAACTAGGGCATCTTGCCCCTGCTGAATGCGGGGGTTTTCTGATTGGAAAATTTTGTTATGAATTCTAGTGTTTTCTTTGTGTTTTTACCTGAATTTTACTTGAAACGATTGACAAAACCCTTGTTTTCTGCTATTCTTTTTCGTTCACAACTGACTCTTAAACTGCCAAGATACGAGGTGAAACATGGGTCCAATCGAAATCCAGTACGAGGTTTTCGAGAATATCGAAGAGCTCTATTCGGAGCTCAGGAAGGCAAAGCATGGATATGACAAGGAGGACGCATGGTGGGACCTTTCTTCGCCGCAGGTGATCCTTGGTTTGCTACTTAGCACTATCGCCCTCGTTTGCTCCGGTATCTGGTTGGTCTTCCGTCCGGAAGTCATCGGATTCTTCGCTGTCTTTGCTGGGATGTTTGGCTTGTTCTTTGACTGCATTTCGATCCCTGTCGTACGACGCTACGTCACAACCAGACGAAACAACGGCTGGCACAACAAACACACCGAGGAAGAAGCTGCTCTTCTGCGCGATCCCATCGTTCAGTTCGTTGGGAAGGTGGTTGCAGCTGAGCAGGAGATCACCGACTTCATCGAGAGTTGGAACGACTACGTGTGCCGGCGAGATCTGGGAATCTTGGAAGAGGATCCTGAGCTCGAGAAGATGGGCCCTGTGGCCCAGAAGGCACATGACACCATGGCGAACATCCTGCTCATGGCGCGTGAGTTCGTGAAGATTCGTGAGGAGCGCCTCGAGCGTGACGAACGGGTCACCGAGCTTCACATGGCCAGCGGGATCGACATCGCTGAGGTGCTCGACTCTCTGACTCGGGCCGCAAACGACGCCCAGTCGTACATCAAGGCCTACCAGGAGACCGAAGGCACCACATCCTGCCCACTCGATGCCATCGCGAGGATCGAGACGGTGCAGGCTGAGCTGCGGGGAGACATTCCCGAGAGCAAGAAGCTCAAGTACCTGGCAGCTGCGGCCGCAAAGGCCCATGCCTAGCCCCACGCACACACCCACAAGGCGCATCAAGCCTAGCTGGGTGTGTCTTTTGTTTTAGGAATGCTCTTCAACCCAGCCTGGGTAAATTCCTTGACAAAAAGGGGGTAAAAAGCTATCATTGGCTCGTAATAACTTAATTGGCGGTGTCTTGGAACGGGACTAAGCACCCTTTCTCGGATACACGCACGAACACACAGAACTATGCTTACAGCAAAGAAAAAGCAGAAGATCATTGAGAAGTACCGCACGCACAAATCAGACACTGGTTCGCCGCAGGTACAGATCGCGATTCTAACGTTTGAGATCGAGGATCTCACAAAGCACCTTCGCGATCACAAAAAGGACAACTCATCTAGGCGCGGGCTCATCAAAAAGGTAAACGAGCGACGACGTCTTCTACAGTATTTGGAGCGAGAAGATGAGAAGGCTCATGGAAAGCTCAAAGCTGATCTCAAAATCCGATAATTCCACCCGGCCATTGCGGCCGGGTTTTGGCTTTTAAGAGAGCTCTTTAATTTTTCGCTCTCTTGCACATTAAAACTATGTTTAAGCACGAAGATCAGCGTGTCGGTGTCTTTATCGATACGCAAAATATGTACTATTCCGCCAGAAATCTTTTTAAGCGGAAGGTGAACTTTAAAAATATTCTTGAGGATGCGATAGCAGGACGAAAGCTCATCAGGGCTCGAGCCTATGTGATCCGTACGCAAAGCGATGATGCCCGACCGTTTTTCGAGGCGCTCCAGAAAGCTGGAATCGAAACTCGAGAAAAGGACCTTTTGGAGTATGACTCGGGTCATAAGAAAGGAGATTGGGATGTTGGGCTTACCATTGATGTGGTTCAAGCGCTCGACATGCTCGATGTGGTGATCATTGTTAGTGGTGATGGGGACTACATTCCTCTTGCTGAATATATCCGCAGTCGAGGTCGCATGGTTGAGGTCATGGCGTTTCGCGCAACAACTTCAAGCACACTTATCGAGCATGTTGATGACTACGTTGACCTTTCAGAAAACAAACGGCGCTACTTGATTGGACCAGCTGCAAAGACAAGAACAAAGACAGCCTCACCGAAAAAGAAAACATCAAAAACGAAGACGGTCAAGAAAAGTAAGGATGAGCAGCTTGAAGATCAGATTGAGGAAGCGATCCTTGGTGGATTCTTTATGCCTTCAAAAGGGGATGATGAAGATGACCAGAAAGACCTTCGCAAACGTCGACTTGAATTTTAACCTTGTTAGCCCTGACGTAGCTGCAGATCATGCAGCTACCAACTGGTCTAATAATTAACCTACGATCCTGCAGGGACAATGAGATCTCGAGTTCACTCGAAATCTTCAGCTCCTGACAGGATCACAAATCTTATGCAAAACGCACAACGTTTTGAAACCGAGTGGGGTGGTAAAACACTCTCAATCGAAGTTGGGAAATTCGCCCAGCAAGCAGGAGGATCCTGCCTGGTTCAGTATGGCGAGACCGTCATTCTTGGAACCGCAACCATGAGCTCATCGCAGCGCGATGGACTCCACTTCTTTCCACTAATGGTGGACTATGAAGAAAAGATGTATGCGGCCGGCCGCATCAAGGGAAGCCGCTTTATGAAAAAGGAAGGGCGCCCAACTGACGAAGCCGTTCTTGTTGGTCGATCAATCGACCGCGCGCTTCGACCGCTCTTTGACCAGAGCATCCGATATGATGTTCAGGTGATTCTTACAGCCCTTGCTTACGACGGAGAAAACGACCCAGATGTTGTCGCGCTCATCGCAGCGAGTTGCGCACTTCACATGAGTGATGTGCCATGGGCTGGTCCGCTTGGAGGCGTCCGTGTTGGTCATGTTGAGGGAGACTATGTTCTTAACCCAACAAATGAGCAGCGCGAGACTTCAAAGCTCGACCTCATGTTTGCTGGAATGGACGACAAGGTAGTGATGGTTGAGGCTGATGCTACTGAAGCTGACGAGGACATTGTTCTTGGTGGTTTCTGGTACGGCCTTGATAACATGGAGGCGCCAATCAAGCTGATTGAAGAGGTGCGAGCAGCGGTTGGAAAGGAAAAACGTGACCTTTCTCCTAAAACTGATGAGGCAAAGGCGCTTCTTGAGACAAAGAAAAAGGTTGAAGAGCTTTCTGTTCCTTTTATCATGGAGCAGACAAAGGAGCTTTTCTTTGCTGAGCCTCAGGCTACAAAGGGAGATCGAAACACTCAGCGAAACGAGATCAAAGAGCGACTCACGGTTTTTCTTACAGAGAAAGAAATCGAGCCAGAGCATATTCGCTTTGGAACAGACATGATCTATGAAACGGTTGAGCGAGAAGTTTCTCGAGCGATTGTTGAAGACGGAAAGCGTGTGGATGGACGATCGCTCACTGAGATCCGCGACCTTGTTGCAGAGGTTGCTGTGCTCCCGCGCGTTCACGGAACAGGACACTTCATGCGTGGAGAGACTCAGGTTTTGACTGTGACCACTCTTGGTTCTCCAGGGGACGAGCAAACACTCGATGGCATGGAGACGGTTGGAACGCAACGGTACTTCCACCACTACAACTTCCCTCCATACTCTGTTGGAGAAGTGAAGCCAATGCGTGGCCCATCTCGCCGAGACATTGGACATGGTGGTCTTGCTGAAAAAGCTCTTATGCAAATGCTGCCAAACAAGGAAGACTTCCCGTACACGATCCGAACTGTGTCAGAGGTATTTGGCTCAAACGGTTCAAGTTCAATGGGAGCAACTTGCGGATCAACACTTTCGCTCATGGACGCAGGTGTGCCTATCAAGGCACCTGTTGCTGGAATGGCAATGGGACTTGCAATGAACGATGCAGGTGACTGGAAAGTAATCACAGACCTTCAGGACCTGGAAGACGGTAAGGGTGGAATGGACTTTAAGATCGCTGGATCACGAGAGGGTATTACTGCGATCCAGATGGACACAAAAACCCACGGACTCTCCCGAGAGATTGTTGAGCAGGCGTTCCGTCAGGCAAAGCCAGCGCGCATGGAGATCCTTGATGTGATTGAAAAGACAATTGCTGAGCCACGAGCAGAACTCTCTCCACATGCTCCGCGGATTATCACGCTACGCATCAATCCAGAACTGATTGGAAATGTGATTGGTCCTGGAGGAAAGACCATCAATGAACTTATTGAAACCACAGGCGTGCAAGCGATCGACATTGATGACGATGGGCTTGTCATGATCACCTCAACTGATGCTGAAGGTGCACAAGAGGCAATGAAACAGGTTGAGATGCTCACAAAGGAAGCGAAGGTTGGTGAGATCTATAAGGGTAAGGTTGTGCGGATCATGGACTTTGGTGCCATTGTAGAATTCCTTCCAAAGCAGGACGGAATGGTGCATGTGAGCATGATGGCTCCATGGCGAGTTGAAAAAGTTACAGATATTGTTAAGCTCGGAGATGAAGTGATGGTTAAGATCATGGAAATGGAAGGTGGAAAGACTAGCCTTTCTATGAAGGATGCTCCAGGAAACAAGCTTCCAGAGCGACCAGCACCACGACCAGGCTCAGATCGACCACGAAACGGACGACCTCCACAGCGTGGCGGGCGAAGGGATGATCGAGGAGATCGACGTCCACCAGCACGACCAGCTAGCCGAGCTCCACAAAAACCAACAAAGGAGGCCTAATCATAGGCATGCAGAGACTCAACATCCCGTTATCACGACATAAACGAACAACCCGCCGTAGTAGGTGGGTTGTTTGGGTGTTGATCTTGGTTCTGGTGGGTGGCCTCTTTTTGGTTTGGAACACTGGAAGATGGTGGTTTTCTGGTGCAGGTATTCTTGAGCATGCGCCTGTAGATACAGTTGCTGCGGTGCATTTGCGAGTGAACCCTGGAACATCCGGGGATATCGAGCAGATTTTGGCTAAGACTCCACTAATATCTGATCGGAGCTTGACCTTCTCGGACCTAAAACCCTATATTCATGGTGATTTAGCTTGGTTTTTCACAAGTGATGGAAGGCGCACTGTTTCGATTAGGGGTGATTATTTCGAAATTTCTGAGGCGTTTGCAAACTTGAGCCTTTCGATCGAAGAGGTGGACCAGGGAATTGTCATGCTTTCTAAGACTCTCCCTGCTATCTCTGTAGAAGATTACGGCGTGCGAGCACCGCTTCTACCGACCGTTTTTCGGCAATATTTGGGGCAAATCGTACTCCCACTAGATGATCTTCGGAGTCGAATTTACCTGAAAAACAACAAATTGTCGCTGAATTTGGGTGATTCGGACAATGATCATGTTGGTGAAATAAGGCTCCCACAAGGCACAATCATGGCTTTGTCAACGTTATCGTGGACAAACAAGCTCGCAAGTGAGGATTCAGCTTTGCTAAATCGTTCATTTATTCCAGAAATAGATACTTTTTCAGCACTTTTTGAGGATTTCCAGTTTGTTCTTGCAAAAGCAGAGAACGGGAACTCCTATTTAGCTGAGGGGCAACTGGCGCAAAACATTGATATTGGAACTTTTCTGCAAACTCTTGTCTCCGCACAGTCCCCTGAAATTTCGGAAAGGGCTCTTGAAGATGGTACAACACAGCATGAGCTCAGAATCAGCCCTGAACTTGTTTCCATAGAGGAGGTGACCTCTTCTGGGATGACCTACCTGCGCGCGAAGATTGAAGAAGGTGATTACTTGTACGCACTTGAAAACATCGGCTCTGCAATCATCTCAAACTCTGAATCCCTTCTTTCGTTTTGGGTGCAAACAGATGAAACAGATGTTTTAGAAGAGACCGCTTGTCCAAGCTCAGAACTTTACGTTGACCTTGCTGCACTTCGTGAGGAGATGAAGTTTAGTGATATTCGCCCACTGTTTGCATTCATTCAATCTCTGACCATGCCTTTTTCCCACGTTTCGCTTGAGACAAAAGGTGGTTCAAGAATCCTGAATCTCTGCTTCAACTAGATGTGGATAAGTTATGCATAACCACAGGTTTCTGTGGATAAGTTCTAGAACTTGATTTTCACCTTGAGCACAATGTGTTCTCATCAATGCCCTTTTGTATCTAGTTTTAGTCATAAATCACCGGTTGACTTTTCGGTGATTTTTTGGTAGTATATATATGTAATCGTTCTTTACACAAACTCTTGGGAGGTTTTCTGAACATGTCGACACAGCTTGTCGGCGGACACCCCACGTCCGTGTGCATATTCAGAAAACGTCTCGTCACTCTACTGTTTTGATTAGAGAAAACAAAAACAAAAGCAAACATCTAGGTTAGCTTGCGCCAAGATTGATCCTAAGGGATCGTCAGCAGGTAAAACCACTAAATGGTAGAGCGAAAGAGCCACTTGCAATTGCATGGTCTGTGTTGCTGGGTGCTGAGTTGAACCACGAAGCTCGTCTTGGTGAATCAACCCAGCGCTCCGCTGCCATCCTCGTAATTGCCTTCTACGCGAAGGCACTGTCTCAATTTCACTCCAACTATCGAGGCTCTGTGCCTTCTTCTTTTTTTACAGAAAAAATGATACGCTGTAGTCACATTCACCTGATTCTAATGATATGAACGATGCATTTATTGCGAAAATGAAAGAAAGCATGGACGCTGAGAAGGCGCGTCTTGAGTCTGAACTCTCAAAATTTGCTCACCGCAATACAAAAGCTGCAGACACTGATTATGATGCAGACTTTCCAAATATTGGTGACAAAGAAGACGAAAACGCTTCTGAGGTCGCACAATTTTCTGACAATCTTTCACTAGAAGATGAACTAGAAAAGGCTCTTCGAGATGTTGAGGCTGCTCTTGAGCGCTACAACGAAGGAAAATATGGAATTTGCAAGTATTGTCAGCAGGATATTGATGAGCGACGACTAGAAGCCCGTCCAACATCAAGCTCTTGTATTCAATGCAAAAAAACCCTTACACAGGAGGTGTAATGAAACGACCAAGCTCCCTATTCTGGCTTGCCCCTGCCACACTGATTGTTTTTGTAGATGAGTGGTTGAAATATCTTGCACTTGAAAGACTCCCAAATGAAGGGAGTCTTCTTGAGCCAGGAATCATAGATTTTGCGATTCACAAAAATTACGGCATTGCGTTTGATATTCCTTTCCGGCTTGAATTTACTGTTTTGTTTTCTATTATCATCGGGTACTTTCTTGTTCGCATTGCTTACAAGAACCTTAAACGCAATCCAGACCTTTCTCTTGCATGTGGAGTGATTATTGTTGGAGCGCTAGGAAATCTCTTTGATCGTTTGTACTACGGCTTTACCGTGGACTACATCATCCTTCTTGGAAGATCTGCAATAAACATTTCGGATGTTATGATTGTGCTCGGCGCTGTCATGCTACTGATGTCTTCTAGGCGCAAAAAACACCGCAAAAAACTGCATCCAGACGAATACTAACAGGTTTTCCACATTGACAGTCTGGGTGTGTATAGATAGCGTAAAAGTAGATCCTCCCAATTATCTTGGGAGGGTTTTATGTTTAAAATTACATCAAGTGCGATCGTGGGTATTGAAGCGGTCCCTGTAGAAGTTGAGGCGCATATCTCGTTTGGTCTGACACAATTTCATATTGTGGGTTTGCCTGATGCGGGAGTGAGAGAGTCTAGGGAGCGTATACGGGCGGCTCTGAAACAAAGCGGGTTCGCGTTCCCGCGTGGGCGCGTATCAATAAACCTAGCGCCTGCAAACATTCGCAAAGAGGGAACACTCTACGATCTACCGATCGCGCTTGCGATTTTGACAGCTTCTGGCCAACTCCAACCCTCGAGCTTGGATGGCGCAGCTGTTTTGGGCGAGCTGTCACTTTCAGGTGATGTTAGACCTGTTTTTGGCGCGCTGAGCGCGGCTGTTATGACTTGCAAGGCAGGGTTGAAGCGCATGTTTGTGCCAGAAGGAAATGCGCAAGAGGCTGTGTCAGTAAAAGGCATTGAGGTGTTTGGCGTGAGAACACTCAGCGAGCTTGTGGATCACCTGCTTGAAAACGAAGCTATTGAGAGAACAAAAAAACGATACAGAAAAACGTCAAGGAAACCTGCTTGTGACTTTACACACATCAAAGGACAGGAGCTTGCAAAGCGCGGTTTGGAAATCGCGTCTGCTGGTGGTCATAATGTGCTTCTTAGTGGCCCACCTGGAACAGGGAAGACCCTTCTTGCTCGCGCGTTCCCATCGATCATGCCGCAGCTTTCTTATGAAGAGTCGATTGAAGCTACATCTATCTCGTCTATTGCAGGCGAGCTTCAGCCTGGAGCTGGCTTAGTTGAGATGCGGCCGTTTCGTGCCCCGCATCACAGCGCATCTGCAGTAGCACTTGTTGGTGGTGGCACTTGGCCAAAACCTGGCGAGGTCTCTTTGGCACATCGAGGGGTTTTGTTCCTAGATGAACTCCCAGAGTTTTCTCGCTTTGCACTTGAGCATCTTCGCCAACCTCTTGAAGACGGCTTTGTGACAATCAGTCGCTCAACTGGCACGGTGAGGTTTCCTGCACAGTTCATGCTTGTGGCCTCGATGAATCCGTGTCCTTGCGGTTATTTTTCTGACCCCACGCGCGCATGCGATTGCACACCGTCACAAATTCGAAAATATCAAAAGAAGATTTCTGGACCCTTGCTTGATCGTTTTGATTTGATGATTGAGGTTCCCAAACTTGAGAGTAAACATCTGCTGGGAAGTGAATGTGGAGAGGGTTCTGAGCAGATTCGAGCGAGAGTGGAAACAGCACGCAACATACAAAGGGATCGATTTGGGAGTGAGACGATCTTGCTCAACACTGAGATTCCGCAAGCTAGACTGGATCAGTATTGCCCTCTCTCAACAGATGGTCGTCGTTTGGTTGAGCAAGCGCTTAATGCCCACAAGCTTACTCCGCGCGGGTTCTCTCGGGTGAAGAAGGTTTCTCGCACTATTGCAGACCTTGATGGGAGTAAGCGTATTGAGGTCAATCATGTTGCCGAAGCCTTGCAGTTTCGTGAGCAAATTGAAGGGGCAAAGGCTTGACAATCTCCTTTTTCTTGCGTACGTTTGCGCTAGATAGCAAGGGAGGCTACAGATGAAATATGTCCTGCTACTGATCGCGGCCAGCACCCTGGTGATAGGCTGCATGCCAGACCCATTCATGGAGCGGAACCCAACGGACCCTGTCGGTGAAGACGAGTTCTGGGTGAATGCTGAGAGGGCCTACGATGGCGAGGCCAGGCTCAATGCCGAGCTGGTTCCCTACTGGGAAGAGCCAGGCTTTGCAGGTTGGCACATCTCGCACATCTGGGATGCAACGGACGAGAGTCTGTGCGTGAGCGCGGACTGGGAGACCCTGAGCACCATGATGGAGTTCTCTCTCTCGGAGGTGCAGGCTGTGCGCCTGAACATCACCTACGGAAGCGGGTGTGAGCACAACCCGGACCAGGATCACTGCAGATGGCAGTGTGAGAGGTACGGGTCAGGTGTCGAGCTGACCGGTGATGTCAGCTTCCAGTGGTTCTTCGGCTACTGGGACTCCGCGATCTGGCCCGACCCAGATGGTGAAGGATGCTCGGTGCTGTTCTACGACACGCATCACTTCGATACCACCAACCACGACTAGCTCGAACAACCAAGCTGCAACCCAGCCTCTGGACAAAACTTGCCCGCTGTTGCTTTTGTGACAACGGGTTTTCTAATTATGAGAAAAATTGATGGTTTTTTAGTGCTTTTTTAAAAGCACGACACCTTAAACTTTGCCAATGTTTCAAAACCCTCACCATGGTGAGGGTTTTGAAACATTATTATCTAGTTTTCTTGTAGTTCTTTTTGAACAATGTCTTTGAGCGGGTGTTGAATATTGTCCAGAGATCTTAATGTGAGCAGGAGGATTTGTTTTGCGCGATCGAGTTCGTTTTTATCTTGAGCCTGTCTATAAAATCTGTAGCTATCTAGAGCATCAGCTGCCTTTACGAGCAATGCACCTGTTCCAACCTGGGCGCACCGTAGAACATAATCTTTTCTGCGCTCGACCGGGTCCTCTATGCTGCGATCTTTTGTGTTTGCGAGAATGATCTCGAGCACGTGCCTTCCATACAAGTTTTCTATTGTGTCTGGACCGATATCTGTCCACTCGATCGCATCGTGGAATAAACCTGCAGTCACAATTTCTCGAGAGCAACCTGTTTTGAACAGAACATCTCCGACACGAAGACTGTGGTCCAGGGGATTCTTTTTGCGTTCGCTCTGCTGCGGGAATATGGATTTGAGAAATGCAATTTCTTTTTCAAATTCCTTTTCCATATTAGTTCCCACCAAATCTTCGTCCTCGAGTCTTGAATTCTTCTAGGATCTTATCGAGTTCTTCTTCCGAGAAGTCTGGCCAGTAAGTGTCTGTAAACTTGAGCTCGCTATAGACACCACTCCAAGTAAGGAAGCCTGACACACGCTGCTCGCCTGAGGTGCGAATGATGAGATCTGGGTCTGGGATTCTAGCCATCCAGACTGAGTTTGAGATAAGTTCTTCTGTCACATTTTCTGGAGCAACGCCTTCGCGCACAAGCTTCTTTACTGCTTCGAGGATTTCGCGTCTGCCGCCGTAGTTGATGCACATGTTGATTTGCCCCTTGCTTCCACCAGCCGTTCTTTCTTCAGCTTTCACAATGGCCTTTTGAAGTTTGTCCGAAAGCTCTGCTCTGCTTCCAATTACCTTGAGGCGGATATCGTGTTTCACAAAGAAATCAACCTCCTTTGTGAGTGCGAGGTGGAGCAGGTCCATGAGGTATCCCACTTCTTCTTTGGAGCGCTTCCAGTTTTCGGTTGAGAAGGCAAACACGGTCAGAAACTCAACACCGCGCTCAAGCGCGGCTAATCCGATTGTCTTTACATTGTCGTATCCTTTTCGGTGCCCCTCCAGGGTTGGGAGGCTCCGCTCGCGTGCCCAACGCCTGTTTCCGTCTAGAATGATTGCTAAGTGTTTCATATTACACACCTCCTGTTACTCTGATCCAAATATACCCCCCAATGAGTGACGCGATCCAAATACCTCCAAGGATGTCCATAAGAAGCATGCGATGCTTGAATTCGCTCCAGTCTTTCCATCCACCATATCTCCATGACCAACGCCTTCCGAAGATGATACACACAAAGAGTGCAATGAGTCCAAACACTGGAATGAGAGAGATGAGAAACCAGAAGTAAAGCCGCGCGCCAAATGTCCACCCTTGCGTGAAGAGGAGGGCACCGAGGGATGGACCGCGCAAGAAACGCACCTTGCTTTGTTCGTCTGGTTCAAGCACAAGATGATACCCACAAGATGAGCACTTGTGGTTCCACTCCTCGACCATGTCTAGGCATGAATTGCATTTCTTTCCTCCCATACTTTCTACAGTATACCAAAAACAGAGCCGAGGTGACTCTGTTTATCTGATGTAGTCTAGAGGGTTTTGGAATTTTCCGTTCTTGATGATCTCAAAGTGAATATGTGTTCCTGTTGATCGCCCTGTTGTCCCAAGCTGTCCCAGGGCCTGACCGGCATAGACATACTCCCCAGTGCTGACATAGTTTTGCGCATGGTGAGCGTACCTGGAAACAAATCCGTCTCCGTGGTCAACCTCTACTGTGATCCCGTACCCTGATCGCCAACCGCTGTAAATAACCGTTCCTGCTCGGGTGGCGTAGTTGTTGCAGCTATAGTCCCCGTCGATATCTAGTCCTGTATGGCGCCATCCGTAATACTGCGTGATCACACGCCAGTCTGTTGGCCACACCCAACCTCCCACAGCTGGGGAAGCGCTTGACGCGGCTGGTGCGGTCCAGAGCTCTGCTACAGACGAGGACGCACGCGAAGTTGTTGTTGGTGTTGGAGGTGCGCCGCCAGCGAGAAGAAGCTCTTTCCCTATGGAGAGTGTGGATCCTGAAAGACTGTTTTGATCCATAATCTCGTCTACATCCACTTCGTACTTGCTTGCAATTGACGAGAGCGTATCTCCGCTTCGGACCGTGTAGAGCACACCGTCAGACGGCAAGATTTTTAGATCATCACCCGGTCTGATTGTGCTTGTGAATGACAAACTGTTTGCCCAAAGAATCGTTGTTGTTTTGAGTCCAAACTTTTCTGCGATTTGGCCAAGGGTGTCACCATCTTGCACGGTGTAGGTTTCAACACCAGCTCGAACAGGAACGTCGGCTGTTGTATCAACTTCAATCTCTCCGGTCTCAGCTGTTACAAATGCTTCTGTGATGTAGTCTGTGTCAATGTGACGACGCGCATCAACAACGGTGTCTGCAAAATAACTTGAGCTTGTGCCAAGTGTTGCGGTGTTTGACCCAGCCTCAACAACCTCCATCTTCCCCAGTTCGTCTGTTGCCACAAGAGAGTAGAGAATACTTTGCTGACCAAATGTCTCAGCACGCACTTCACGTGCACCCAGGTTCACAAATGTAACAGACACGGTAATGATAATGATCAGTCCGTGCACAGCGTACTTGTTTGAGATCAGGTAGATAATGCGGTGCTTTGCCGGAAGCGCAACGCGGAAGAACGTGCGCCGAACAAAGAAGAGCAGACGGTAGGCTGGCACACCAAACACCTTAACCAAAAAGAGCCCCACGGTTTTTGCTGGTGCGGCTGTGCGCCTTAGAAACGGGCCTCCGTAGCGCTTTACAAGAATAAGTCCTCTGAGAATGGTCAGAAGGAACTTAACAAGAGATTGTTTGAAAAAAAGTTTTATAGAAAAACGTTATTTTGCAGCTGAAACTGTAGCGAAAAAACGTGTTTTTGTCAATCGGGTGGGGTGGCTATATTGTATCAAAAACACGAAGGGGCCGGGTCGTTACCTGTAGCATTCATTCTAAAAAACAATAACGAGTCTGAATCGAAAGACGAGATTTTTGGAATTTTTTTGGGTTCATAAAAATCATTTAGTCAGAGTCTTCGACTGTTCTTTGTTTAATAAAAAATTCGTGAATTATTTGATTGATTTTTCACAAATTTTCTTAAGTAATAACACTAAATGCTACAGGTAACGACCCGGCCCCATGGGTGTGATTGGAGACTGAAAAGAAAAGCGCACCCGACGAGGCCGTATGCGCCTATGGGTGCGTTGAAGTGTGCTCTTGTTTACTCCCTAGGAAGGAGAAAAAGCTTGGGGGAGTCAGTGGTACCCAGTGGCACCTTGATGATCTGGCCGTAGTGGTCGACCTCGATCCAATAGCGTGGGCCGGCGTTTCTGCCGAGCCTGAGGCTGACGAAATGGAAGTCGTGCAGGGTGACGTTTTTGTCGGGCCACTGCACGAGCAGCTTGTCGCCGTGGATGAGCTCAACATCGCCGAGGAAGAGCTTGTTTTCTTCGATGTGGGCGTGCTTGAACTCGATGGGGCCGACTTTGGAAGCGTCGTCAGCGAGGAGGGTTGCAAAAGCGCATGAAGCAACTCCTAACAAAATACTCACACTTACAAGACAACGGTGATCCGCTTCGTCCATGAGTGTCACAGTGTCATACATGTGAGACCAGCCTGGTTCTTCTGGGACAGAATACACCATGCTACGACCACTGATTTGCCGCACCAGGATCAGATTCCCTGGAACTAGCCTGTGTTCGTCCATGAACAGATGTCTTTTCTCGGATGCGCCTCGACCTACTTTTGCCAAGCGCAGAACTTCACCCTTTATACTACCTCCGGAGTTTTGTGGAACTAGAAAAACTAGCATGTTTGCTAGTTTTTGTCAATCGTTTGAGCTTCGTTACTGCTTTGGATTCCAGACTGCCTGGGTTGTTCCTTCTCGGCCGAAGTCGTCTTCAAAACGCTCCACGTCATCCTCGCCAAAATAGGTTCCGGTTTGCACTTCGATGAGTACTACAGGTACATCGCCTTTATTCCAGAATCGATGCTTGGTTCCCAGCTCGATAGAGAGTACTTCGCCGGGTCCAGCAACCACTTCTTTGTCATCTAGAATTGCCGTGAGTGTTCCGCGGATGACAATCCATTGCTCTGAGCGCTTCTTGTGCGACTGGTACGAGTTGCGCTTGCCAGGCATTATCTCGATCTTCTTGATTTGGAAGTCATCTGCAATCTCGTAGACATCATAGCGGCCCCAGGGTCGAATGTTCTCTGGCATTTTTGTCATATAAGCTTTGGTTGGAATGTCTTGTACCCGAGGCGGTGGATTGAGCAAGGGCCATGCTGAGCGATTGCGTCGCGGTGAGCCTTGGTGCCGTAGCCTTTGTGCTCGTTAAAGCCGTAGAGCGGGAACTGTTCGTGGGCTTTTTTAAGAATCCTGTCTCGAGTGACCTTTGCAATGATTGACGCAGCTGCGATTGAGAGGATGGTTCGGTCTCCGCGCACAACCCCGCGCTGCTTGATCAAGATCTCAGGAATTGTCCAGGCGTCCACGAGCGCGAAGTCTGCTTCTTGGATCTGCTGGAGAGCGCGCCGCATGGCAAGGTAGGTTGCTGGACGGATTCCGATCTCGAAGATCTCGTCAACACTGGCCATTCCACTTGCCCAAGCAACAGATTCGCTTGTTATGAGATCATGCATTTCCTCGCGCTGCTTTTCGCTCATAAGCTTGCTGTCTTTCACGCCTTCGAGTGTTGATCCAGGACTTAAAAGCGCAGCTCCGGCCACAACAGGACCTGCGAGTGCTCCGCAACCTGCTTCATCAATCCCAACAATCGCTCTATAGCCTTGATCGAGCAACTCTTGCTCATGAGCGTATGTTGGAAGAGGTATTGTTGACATAAATCGTGATTTTTCCTAGAATACCGGCGTTATTTATAGCATTTTTGAAGCGGGAAAAACCACTAATTAACTTAGTTTTCCGTTTTCAACTATCAACGTATGACCATTATACAGTACGCAATTGGCGCTGGGCTTCTAGCGCTCATCTACGGTGGGATCTTGATCCAATGGATCATGAAACGTCCTGCTGGAGAAGGAAAAATGAAGGGGATTGCGCTTGCTATCCAAGAGGGCGCGAGTGCTTACATGGCGCGTCAATACAAGGTGATCACCATGATTGGTATTGTCGTGTTTTTTATTCTCGGCTTTGCTCT
>CAZIDX010000007.1:0-85005 GCA_964538435.1 uncultured Gammaproteobacteria bacterium
CCGGACTCGAGTCGAAAGGAGACGTGGAACCTCGGGTCCTCGGCGAGGGTCTCGCGCGCCTTGTTGATACGTCCGGTGACGGCGTATCCGAGTGCTCTGAGGTATCTCCAGATGGCCTTGAACATAGCTTCACTCCTGCTGGTTCTGCTGATTTGACTCAGCTTCTGGTTTCCTGGATGGGGTTGGTTTGGGTGGAGGGGTGGGCCTAGCGCACGGATACGTTAGGCCAACTCACGATCCAACTGATCGTTGAGCTCTTGATCGTCGTCCCCCTCCACGGCGCGATCGATGTCAATGGCTTCCTGGAACCGGTCCAGGATGCTGTGGATCTTGCTGGACTTGTCGGCATCCCTGCCAAGAGCACGGTCTGCGCTGACTTCCTGCACCTCGGCGTAGAGCTCGCCCAGGCCGTTGATACCGGTCCGTACCTGGTTGAGGTACTTCTCACGGCGCTCCTGGAGCCTGGCGCGAGCCGGCGAGTTGCGAGGGAGGCGCAGAGCCTTGTCCTGCAAGTCTACAGACCTACGCAGGGCGTCCACACAGGTGTTGAACATCTCCTTGGCAGCCGACTGCATGTCCGAGACGGAGACGCTGTTGAGCCCATCGGCCCAACCTTTCTCATGGAACCACTGGATCTGCTCTCGCAGCTCAGCGAGCATCATGTCGTCTCGGGGGTCGTCGTCGGCTTCAAGGCGACGTGCGAGCTTGTTGAGCTCTCTGTCCTGATCGGACTCGAGTTCGCGCTGCATGTTCGCCTGGATCTCCTTGACGACCTGCTCGGTGCGAAACATGAAGTTGTAGCCGATGGTTCCCAGGCAGCCAGTGCCTGCGAGTGCCGCGAGCGTGAACAGATGCCATGAGTGGAAACCTGCCATTGCTGCGATCGTTCCGATGGCGACGAACCCGACCGTGGCCACCGCAGAGATGGCCGTGCCGGGTCGTCCAAGCAGACGCAGGTAGACCCTCCGATTGAACTCCTTCTTGTTGTGGACCATGGCGGTCTCCAGTTAGTAGGCCTTGGGGTTCTGGGCGAGTTCGAAGACCACGCTCTGGCCAGCCCCACCGCTCCGAGAGGAGTCGGCGGCGATGGTCCGGATGCGGTTCTCGCTCACCCCACGATATACGAGTCGATCGGTCACGGCAGTGGCGCGAGAAAGGGCCAGCCGCTGAGCGGCCTCGGGGTTGCCCCCGCCCTTACGCACATTGCCAATGACCGTGATGTAGAAGGTGGGTCGCTCGAGCAGCTGCTGAGCGATCTCTTCTACGTCACGCTCCCCTTGCTTGGAAAGGTCGCTGCTCCCACGCCGGAAGGCGATGGACTTGGCGTCCAGGTTGCCGCGCACCATGAGGTTGTCCCACTCACTGGGACTCAGAGCCGGGAGCTCGACGTTGCCACGGATGGCATCCTGACCGCCGGGATGGAACCCTTCGTTCTGGAGCTCACGCAGAGTGGCGTCGTAGTAGAGCTCGTGCGTTCGACCTTCGGCCGGATGCTTCTTGAGCTTGCCTGTGCGCACGAGGACACCGGCGATCTGGTCGATCATGGCGTCCATGCTCTGCAGGCCCTGGGTCTCGTAGCGCGGGATCAGGCCGAAGTGGGCGTAGTTCTCGAGGGTGTTGCGCCAGACGATGGTGTCGACCATGCGCTGGGCCTGCTCCTCGGTGAACTTGTCGCCAGTGCGGCGCCCATGATCCATGATCAGCTGCACCATGCCACCCTGCTGACTCTCGAAGGAGTACAGGGTCTGCAAGTAGGTGCTGACCACGGCCTTGGCCACGCCAGGCTTGGATACGAGCAGGCTGCGACTCATGACCAGCACGTCCACGATGACACCGGTAGTGTCTGCGGACGAGTAGATCAGGTGCGTGCCGTCGATCTCGAGTGCCTCGGAGAGCTGGGGCTCCCAGAGTCCGTACGCGCGCGGAAGGCTGCGATCAGCCTCCTTCATCATTGCGAGTACGTCCTTGGCGCCGTCAGCCTCGATGAACCACTTGCTGCCCATGTTGGGGAGCATGCCGGACTTGAGGTGACGTCCGAGGGTCTCGGTCGGCGAGTTGCCGGTTCCGATCAGACGGGCGTCCTGGTTGTCCAGCGCGGTAGTGTTGGGCACAGCGTCCTTGAAGGCCACGTACCCGTCAGCGCCGCGGGTCTCGTCGAGCACGAGCACGATCGAGCCTGGGAACTCGCCCAGCTTGTCGCCTGTGACGAGGTCTGCGTCGATGGTCATGACTGCGATGTCGCAGTCGCCATTTCGCAGGTTCTCAGCGCGACCTTCGTAGTCAGCCTGATCGTCGATGAGCTGGATACCGATCTGGTGGTTGTCCCCCAGATTCTGGAGCATCCGTGCACTCACCAGCGGGGCGTAGCCCACGAAGGAGTCGTAGCAGAGCGTGTAGCTCTCGGCGTACTTGCTTGACGAGCTGGTCGCTGCCAGCTGATGCGACTTGTACATGGGTAGCCCCACGAACATCACCAGGGCTGCCACGATCACGATCACGACAATGGCCAGGATGGAACACCCGACCGTACGAATGGAACGGGTTTCACCCTTGTGTGCGGGACTCATGTTCTCACCTCCACGATGTATGTATCAGCTGGAAAGCTGTATTGGAAACGTTGACGGAATCTAACTCCAGACAATGCTCACGTAAAGCATTTTCTGGAACTAGATTCCTTTGTAAGGTTCATTCTTTCTATGAACACACGTCAGTGACATGAATTCATTGGAAAGGCTATCTCTCACTCGCGTAAGCGAGAGATAGCTCGTGTGCTAGCCGGCCAAGGCTAGCGTGCCTCGAAGGCATGCTTGCGGCGCAGGACCGCGAGCGTGCCACAGATCATGACGATCAGGAGGCTGAGCCCACCCGTGGCCGAGCCGGCTGCGTTGCAGCTGGCGGGCTGGGGCTGGCTCTGATTGGACGTCTGGGCCGGGGCGCTCGAGCTCTGCTCGGGCGGGGGCGCGGGCGCACGCTCACCGATGCCGTGGTTGGGCTTGCTCTGGGTGAGCACACCGATCCAGGCGCTGGCGCAGGCCGGGTCCAGCCCCTCGAAGAGACTGAAGTCGACCGGGGTGTCGCCACCTGCCTCGGCGACCACGGCCTTGCGCAGGGCGGTCTCGAGGCTGACCGAGTCACTGGCTCCCTGGTAGGAGTGCGACAGGGTGGCCAGGGTGTGATCCTTGCCGCCGGGCATGGCCACGCCGATGGTGTCGACGCGGATGCCGCGGGCCACGATCTCGCGGGTGTACTCTTCCATGGGATCGCCGCGACCGGCTTCGCCGTCGGTGACCACCAGCAGCTTGTAGCGGCCGGCGTTCATCTGGTTGTCGCGTTCGTCCATGAGGCGGTCGGCCGCCTTCTTCATGGACTCACCCAAGGGAGTGCCGCCGTTGGCGCTGACCGCATCCACCGCACGGGTGAAGCGGTCGACGTCCACGGGACCCAGGTCGTAGGCCCAACGGATGTTGCCACCGTTGAAGACCACGAGACCCACATGGGTGTCCGAGGGGACCTGGGTGACCACGCTCTTGAGCGAGCGCTTGGCCACGAACATCTTCTTGGACTCGCCCCGGGAGTTGTCCGGGTCGGGCATGTGCTCGTCCATGGAGCCGGAGGCGTCCAGGACGACCACGATGCAGTCGTGGATGTTGTCCGCGGCCAGGGCCACGGACGGCATCAGGATGAAGAGCGCCAGCAGGCTGGTGAGGAAGTACTTCATGATCGCCTCCTCCTACCAGTCGAAGCTGGGGTTCTCGACCTCGACCTGCACGCGGACGATGGAGAACTCCACGCGCCGGTTGTGCGCCATCTCCTCATCGGAGCGCGGCAGCACGACCACGGGCTCGCGGATTCCCACACCCTGCACCACGAACTGGTCGGGGTTGACGGTGAGGCCCTTGCGCTGGGCGTAGGACAGGTAGGCGTCCTTGGCCACGCGGCACCGATCCTCGGTGAGGGTCAGGGCAGCGTCGGCGATCTCGCGCGGGTTCTGGCCCTCGGGGAGGGTGTTGAACCGCGGATCGTAGAGCATCTTGCCGATGATCTCGGCGTTCTGGATGTCCAGGGGCTTGCCGTCGTAGAAGTACGAGTAGTTGCCCTGCGAACCGTTGCGGCTGATCTGCCCGCTCTTCATACCGGCGTTGAGCACGGCACCCACGGCCATGAGCGGATCCGCGTGGCAGCGGATCGACAGGGGCGCGGTGGAGTAGGACTGGGACAGCTCGAGCATCCGGTCGAACTCCGAGGAGTACTGGGACGCGTTGAAGCTGGTCTGGTTGGCCGCGAAGCCGGCGGTGAAGGACAGGGTGGTGTTGTCACCGATGGAGCCGTCCTGCGTCATGCGCTCGAGCTCGCGGCGCGAACCCTCGGCGTTGAACGCGGTCTGGCGCTGCATGCCCTTGGTCTTCAGGCCGCTGAACACGGCGTGATTCCAGTCGATGTCCGCGATCTCGATGTCGAAGTCGCTGCTCGCGAGCCTCATGGCCTGGGCCACGGCGTTGGAACGCTCCACGAAGGCAGCGAATCCGTCCGGGTTGGTCCGATCCATGAAGTTCAGGTTTCCGGCGTGCCCTACGAAGGTCGCGTCGCGGTACAGACCGTCGGCGTCCTCGAAGGTGGGGTTGGCGTCGTAGTAGTCCACGGCGTACTGCATGAGGGCCATGTACTCGTCCGAGCCGGAGCCGTCGTACGCGTTCATCAGGTCCTTGACCTTCTCGGCCGAGTACAGGTACGCGGCCACGAAGTTGCGGAGATCCTCGGGGTTCTGCTGCGCCCAGTCGGTGCGCACGAAGTACGAGTCCGCGATGGTGCGGCGGCGATCGGCCGTGCTGGCGAGCACGTGTGCGCCGACCACGGAGCACTCGGCACCGTCGCAGGTCTGGTCCGGACCGCCGGTGAGGGCGTACATGTCCGGAGTGATGACGAAGGCGCCGGCGATGTTCTCGTTGCGCTCGAAGGCCTCGACCGGTGAGCCGGGGCCGGACAGGTTGTCGACCCATTCGATGTTCACGTCGGTCCACTTGAGGCCGGCGTCACCGAGGATCGCGTGCAGGAAGCCCATGTGCGGGCCACCCTTCTGGATGGCGATGGTCTTGCCGCGGAGCTGGGTCAGGTCCGTGATGCCATCACGCACGATCAGGTGGTCACCGGCCGACCAGGTCATCTGGAAGACGAACTGGGGGCAGGCGCCGGGCTCGGACTGACAGAGCTCCTCGGTGTTCACGGCCACCATCACGAAGGTGCCGCGCAGGAACGGGCTCTTGCCGGACTTGTAGTCCGCGAGCTGCTGGCTCATGTCGTCGCCGTTGACGATGCAGAGGTTCTGCCCGTACTCGGCGCAGATGGTGCCTTCGCGGCTCTGATCGCCGCCCGCACAGTAGTGCGTGGGGTAGTCGCCGCCCCAGGTGATGTCCGGGACCTGCGTGCACTGACCGGCCATCTTGCCCTTGCCGGGCATGCCGGAAGAGGACTTGGAGTTGCTCTTGGTGGGTGCGGTCTGGTTGCTCGTGGGAGCACCCCCGTCACTCGACGGTGGGGTCTGCTCCACACTCACGCAGCCAGCCACGAGGAAGCTGATCAGAGCCAGCATCGGCATCAGGAAACGGAGTCGCATGGACATCCTCCTTCTCTCCCTGTCGGTGAATTTACTTCCAGGCCGTGACAGGCCAAGCCAGGAAGCATGTTCTCGGATTCGTTCCGATTGGATCTCACCGTTGAGCGATGAGGGCGTGCAGTAGACCTAAATCCACTACGTCACGCACACGGCGAGATCCAATCGAAACAAATCTTTGAAATGAGAATAAAAAGAGCGCCCGGTATTTGGGCGTCTTTCCAGTATTATGACCTTGCGTAACGGAAACGCCCCATTTCCGAAGGGCGCAACTTAGTCCAAGTGGCAAAATTTGTCAAGGGGCACAAATGGACATCTGTTAGCTGAGTTTGACGAGTTCATTTTTGCCTATAAAATCAGGAGTTTTCTGTATATTTTTGGTCAGAAACTATTGACAAATGTGCTTTTTTGTGCTAATATCGCATGTTCGCTTGAGACTGCGTTAGCCGCAACTAACAAAGAATCTATGCGACCCAAGTGCCCCGCCACAGGGGCAAACATATCAACCCAAGACCTTTGCCTGCCCGCGCGATGGAATGTGCGGACCAATGCGGGTGGGTGAAAAACCTCCGCACTGCAAAGGCAACATCATGTCCCCTTCCGACTTCCGCGTCGTCTCCAGCGCTCGCAAGCTCGTCCTCGTTCCCAAGATCGATGCCCCTGTGGTGTCCTTCCCGGACGGAGCCGAGATCAACAGCTGGGGAGCCAACAACGAGACCCCCACCGTGGTGGTCTGCAACGGCACCGAGGAGACCCCGTCCTGGCAGGGTGTCGACGCCGTGACCGGCTTCGTCATCGTCAACGAGGTTCCCGAGGAGATCGCCGAAGCCGCCCTGGCCATGTACGAGTCCGGCAACTCCCTCGAGGACGTGCTGGCCTACCTGGTCGAGAACGGCTGCGTGGATCAGTACACGAGCTCGTGGAGCTTCAAGAAGACCAAGCTCTCTGTGGCCGGCACCGTCCTGAGCGACAAGTCCGGCATCTACAAGCGTGACGACCGTGACCTGATCGCCTGCTGGCGTGAGGGTGACACCTTCTTCACCGCCCCGAGTGGTGAAGGTCGGGTCATCGAGCCCGGCATCCTGCAGCGGACCTACCGCCTGCCGGACGGAAGTCAGATCGATCTCGATCAGGTTCCCGAGAAGTAGAACTAGCTCTTCATCACCCCCGGGTGGTAGAAGGGCATGGGATCCAACCCTTGTGTGTAACAGTGACCCCTGTGGTCTCTGGAATGCGCTAGGAGTGGTTCCATGGAATGCAACGCTGCGGCTGAGCATTCCTGAGAAGCGTCTGCGGACGTGACTCAACCCCACTACGGCCCAGGGGTAAAAGGGCAGCGACCACCGGTTAGCGCAGTTGCGGATGCGCGCCGGTGGTTTTGTTTTTAAAACAGACGCGCTTGACGTCTGTTTGTTTATGACATGAAGGTTTGCAGTTTGTCTTCGAGGCTGTCGAGGTTTGCAAGGTGTATCTTATCTGGATTCTCTCTGGCTAATCTGACAAACTCTCTGAAATATTTTCTATGCACGATGTAGTTCTTTTCTTTTTTTCCTGTTGGCTCAGGTGAGCCGCCGAAATCTTTTGTCATGTGTTCATCAAAGACCTCTTCGTCAAGCGCGCCCTCGAGAAGATGAAAGACATGCTCATCAAACTTTGTGTCTTCTGTATCAGGTAAACGATCAAGGTTGCTCATCACAACAGAGGCTGCTTCTGCAAAACGGCCAGAGTCAGATAAGAGCACGATATCAAACCCGTTCTTGATTGACTCGTTGATTTCCATGATTGAGAACACTCCCCCGTTCCCAGCAACGAGCACACGCGGTTGGTCTTGGCTGATGCGAGCAAACAGGGATTCCATGTAAGCGATGTGCAAGTCATATCCACTCACACGCTCTTCACCTTCTCGTCCAAACATGGCTGTGATTGGAGTAACTGCCGTGTCCACTGGAGCTAGAGCAAAGCGCTCCCAAGAGTCTGTTTGCTCCATCCATGGATTATCTGGATAGACGGTGTTTCCAGCGGGCGAGATTGAAAACAGATGCGCTTGATCTCTAAACGGCAGGTGCTCGGTTTCAGAGCGATAGATTGTATTTTGTTTTCCAAAAAATACACCTATTCCAGACTGTGTCCCTGGCACAGCAACATTTGCTTTTGCATCATGAGCGACCCGGATAACTGCTGAGCTCATGCGATTTAGCGGATGATCTTCTGGGCGATCTGTTTCTTTTACCATTCGGCAACCACCAACAACATTGATTAGAGGGCGATTTCGGTTCACCCGCAGCTTGTCGAGGACAGCTTCTTCGATATCAACTGGAATTGTCTCAGAGGGATGGTTGATTTCGTGATCCATTGCGACAACGCGGACATCGTGAGATTTTGAACAAAGCTCTTCATCAAATCCATAGTCTGGACACATGTTTTGTGCAAGCGAGAGGAATTCTGGTCCGTATTCTATTTCGTGATTCCGTACAGCAGGCCGGTACATATCTTTGAACCCACACATCTCTGGGGTTGCTGCGCTGCTGTACAAAAACTTAGCGTAGTCCTGCCGAACGTCATCAAGCCCATCGAGGAACCTGCTCGCAGCTGCTTCATCGACAGGTGGCATCAATGCAACGAAGTCGTCGAGGAGATTGTAATACTCACTTGATTGGTTTGTCAGAACAAAGACCATTGATTCTTCTGCAATGTCAGAGAGTTTTTGTTCCCAGTTTTTGTTTTTGTATTTGAGAAGTTTTTGCATCCGCTCAATCTGCTTGATGAAATGATCGAATGCGCGCAGACTCTCTTCAATCTCAATGTAGGCTGCTCTTTCAAACACTGGAGTTGCATTCTGCTGATCTGGCTTGAGGTCTTTGCTCTCATCGATCAGGATTCGAGCAACGCTTCCTTGATGCACAGATTCGAGAAAACTGTGCTGTCGCCCTTGCTTGGATTTTTTGTACTGACCTCGGAAAAAGAGAAACTGTGCATCTGGATCTGATTGCGGACCAGAAGCGAGTAGGTTGCGAGCGATTTTTTGGGCGCTGTAGTAACGGTGATCAGAAAGGATGCTGGACCGCGCCTTATAACTCTGCTCTTGCGCGTCACGCATTCCGTGATCGAAAAAGAATCGTCTGTCTCCAACGCGCTCTCCCGTTATTGCTATACCAACCCCCTCTGCAAAACGCGTGAGGGCATGTGCTCCCCACTCCTTGTTTTGCTCGAGGACAAGATCGATGAGCTTGTCTGGGATCACTTGTCCATGATCAAGAACACGTTTTGCCAAACGGTCTGGGAACTGAAGCATCTCATCAATCACAGCTTGCTGCGTTTGTTCTGGAGTGGCCTTAGCAAGCCCGAGTGTGTCAGCAAACGCTGCGAGCTGATGTTCGCGCTTTGCATGCAGGTCTTCTGTGTCAAAATTTTCACTGGCGCGACGAAGCCCAAGCTCAAGTCCCTCTGCTTCTGATCCTAGCCAGTGTGACTCAAGCTCTGCTCTGAGCTCTTCTGAAACTAACCCAAACGGGATGTGGGCAACAAATGGTCTTTGGAGGATGTTCTTTGCTTTTCCCTTGCGTCGCCCATCAAAATGAACCTGTACACCGTTTGAATCGAGTGTGACGTGTCGGGTTTTCTTTCCGTTCACCCTGAACGTTCTTGCTAGACCTGATGTAAATAGTGCTGAGGTGAGTTTTGTGCGTTCGCTGCGTGCCTGATCTGCCAGATCTGGATGTGATCGCTCAATGTTTCTCAGCGCGTGTTCTGCACGAGCAAACTCTTGAGGGGTTAACGTTGCGATGGCATTGCTTTCAAAAAGCTCTGATGGGATGAATCCAAGAGACTCAATGAGTCGCCCTAGGTTGTCAGGGTTTGTTCGAAGAGCTGCGGCTGCAACAGGCGCCCAATCGTCTTGCGGCTCCATACGAAGCACGCGGTAGGCAGCCGCTCGCACCTCACTCTCGTAGGTGTCCCAGGTCACATCCTCAAACCGATCTGCAAACACCATCCGTTCGTGTAACTGATTACTGCTCTTTGCATCGAGAAGCAACGTGTCTTGCTCGTGTGAAATATTGGCTAGACTTGCTTTCCCAGTAAGCACGGCCTCCTGCGCCCAGTCGATCAGGTCTTTGAGTTCGTGATTTGATTGCAGAACAGTGTTGCGAACTCTTGCTCCTTGGTGACCAATAAGTTTTTGAAGGAGTCCAACATTCTTTTCCACTTGCTGCTGCTCTTCTGGGCTAAGCATGAGGAAATCGTCCTTACTCAGACTGATTTCTTTTGTGTGTTCTGCGCCGTGTGATAGCAAAAATTGCCGCTGGCTTTCAAACACACCGGTGAGTGTTGTCTCGAGCTTTGTGAAGGAAACAACTTCTCTGTGCTGAACAAGATCATGCTGCCTTCTTCCTCCTTCTCCACCCATCATAGTGAGTTTATGTTACCACTTTTGGTCTTGCGCTGCGAGAGTGAAACAAGTATTATTCGTTTTAATATGAAACCATTTTTGATTCTTCAACTTCGGAAAAATGATCAAGCCTCGGACGGTGAGTATGAGGCTTTTTTGGATTACGGCAATCTTGATGAAAAAGATACTGTGCGTGTGCGCATGGATCGAGGTGAGTTACCTGAGGTGAATCTTAATGATTATTCTGGTGCAATCGTTGGAGGTGGTCCGTGGAATGTGAGTGATCCGGATGCGAAGAAGTCGCAAGAGCAAAAGCAGGCAGAGTTGTGGCTTGGTGATTTGTTTGCAGAAATTCTTGAGCGAGACTTTCCTTACCTTGGCGCATGCTATGGTTTCGGTGTTCTGGCCCACCTTGCTGGAGGCCGAGTAGATAAAGGAAGATACGGAGAAGATCCTGGTGCTGTTCGAGTACACCTGTCAAATGAAGGGAATGAAGACCCTCTTCTTAAAGATCTCCCAACTTCTTTTGACGCGCTTGTGGGACACAAAGAAGCATGTGAAGAGCTTCCGGAAGGTGCTGTGCTTCTTGGGGGTTCAGACACATGCCCTCATCAAATGTTTCGTATAAAGAACAACATTTACACGACTCAGTTTCATCCAGAGCTTGATGTCGAAGGAATTTGTGTGAGGATTGATGTGTACAAGAATGCTGGGTACTTCCCTCCTGAGGATGCTGAGAAGCTGAAGGTTCAATGCAAAAAAGAAACTATTGATGTGCCAATGGAGATTTTGAGGAGATTTGTGAAGAGGTACACACAACAAACCCTTGACAGTACTGAATGTTGATGTTGCAATAAACTTACGACTGAGGGAATTCCTCAGCAATAGACACAATCAAAACATCCTCCCAAACTCTATTTTTTGAGTTAGGAGGGTGTTTTATTCTGATTCAAACTCAGAGCCCTCTAAGGGGCCGGGTCGTTACTTGTAGCATTGCTTTATGGCAAGACAGCTTCGTATTGAATTTCCAGGTGCGTTGTATCATGTTTTCGCACGCGGGAATGCAAAACAAGACATTTTTCTTGACGCCGATGATCGGACTTTGTTTCTAAAGAGTCTTGAGTTTTGTGTTATGACTCATAATTTGATTTGCCATGCATATTGCCTAATGGACAATCACTACCACCTTCTCTTGGAGACACCAGACGGGAACCTGTCACAAGGAATGAGGGATTTGAATGGGAATTATGCTCAGTCCTTCAATTCTCGACATGACCGTGTCGGTCATTTGTTTCAGGGTAGATATAAGGCAATTGTGGTTGAAAAAGAAGTTTATCTATGTGAATTGGCAAAATACATTGCTAACAACCCTGTAAAAGAAGGGCTTGTAAAATCTGCAGATGAATGGGTGTGGGGCAGCCATCAAGCAACCATCGGAAAAACAGAAGCGCCAAGCTGGTTGACCACAGATTTTATATTGGGGCACTTTTCAACTAATAGGCAGATGGCGCTTGAAGAGTATCGTGGTTTTGTATCCAGCTTAGAAGGTGGTGGTGACCCATATAACAACGTCCGCAAAGGTGCCATTATCGGCTCAGAGCAATTTGCTTTTTCATTATGGGAAAAATTTGAAAGCTCAGAAGAGATAAAGGATGTTGTTGTCTCAGAGAGAATGATTGGCAGACCTTCCTTGAATGATATCTTCTCTGGAGCAGGAACCTTGAAACAGCGTGATGATCGTATCATTGCAGCAAAAAGGCGAGCGGGTTATACAATTACCGAAATTGCAAATCACTTACAGCTTCACCGAACAACGGTTAGCAGGATTTACAATCGAGAACAACAGCAATGCTACAAGTAACGACCCGGCCCCTTAGCGGCCCCTTAGTGTGATTGGAACAACTTAGTTGCGAAACGAGATTGGAAAACGTATGATTGATGAGTATGAAACCACGAAATTTTGAAGGAAGATACGTTGAAGGCTCCACGTTTATGGTTTTTGAAGAAGGTGGAAAGTCCATGGAGCAGTATCTGGATATGCTAAATCTAAAAAAGGATGATTTGGTTGGAAAAAGAATCATGGATCTTGGCTCTGGCCCTGAGGAGCGATTTGCAAATGAGATTGAAGCCGCAGGAATTGAATCTGATGTTGTTTGTGTGAATCCTGATTATGAACATGAGTCTTTTAAGACTGAAGTTTCCGATAAATCTCCGAACAGAGAGCGGGTTGCTGCTATTGCTCAAGATCTTCCTTTTGAAGACGAATCTTTTGATCTTATTGTTGCGCTGGAGTCTGTCTCTAGGTACGCAGCACCAAGAGATAGTATTGATGAGGCGTTTAGCTGGGCAACTGAGCTTTTTCGTGTCCTCAAAGAGGAAGGTGAGGCGCGTTTATGGCCGATACTGGAACTTGATGAGCACACTCCTGAAAACCATGATGCACACCTGGATTTTGTTAACTACCTAACAGATCTAGGGGCAGAGGTTAAGCTTGAAGAATGGCAGGACAAGAAACACCCTGGCATCAAGGGTCACCGAATGATTATTCGAAAACCAAAGAGATAGCAGATTCTTCCCAAATTAAAACACCCTGCCAATGACAGGGTGTTTTTTGTTAGAGATTACTGATTTCCTTCGATGAAGAGTATTGCGTCGTTGATTGGGATGGTGAAGCCGATGTTTTCTCCTTCGCTGTCGATGGCTGTGTTGACTCCGACTACTTCGCCATCGAGATTGAGCAGTGGACCACCTGAGTTTCCTGGGTTGATGGAGGCGTCTGTTTGGATGATGTTTTCAAGCTCTAAGACTTCCCCTGAGTCAAGCATTGATGAGATCGATCGCCCAAGTGCACTGACCACGCCGCGAGTAACTGTTGAATCGTAGCGACCAAGCGAGTTTCCAATTGCCATAACGGTTTGGCCGACCTCTAGCGCATCTGAGTCGCCAAGCGAAGCTGCATTAAGTGTCACCTCACTCTGCACTTTAATAAGCGCAAGATCGGTTTCATCTGAGACGTTTACCACCTTTGCTGAAAGCTCAAGTCCATCCACAGTAAACACGGTGTAGTCTGCGCTTCTGTCTTCGATCACGTGTTTGTTTGTGAGGATGTACCCATCTTCAGAGATGATAATCCCTGTTCCACCACCAATTTCGATTGTTACCGTTTCATTTTCTCTTCCCATTGGAGTCGCACTCGGACGATCTTGGTTTGCGGCAGGTTTTGCTGCAGAAGGAGAAGCTGAGCGCTGCTGACGAAAGTACGGACTGAATGGATCCTGGTTGAATCGTCCTGTATTTCGATCATAAATCTTTTCAACATCCTTTGTAATAATGATTGAAACAACAGATGGTGAAACCTCATCAACAGCATCAATAACCATTTCATCGCTTGTTTCTATGGTTGTGATCACCTCTGTGACACCTGCTTGCTGAAGGTATGGCAGACCGAAGATGAGAAGCGCGCCAACAATCAAAATCGTAATCAGGATATTGATAATGACCGTGAGGATGAGTGTTGATGTCTTCATATATTAGTAGTCGAGCCCCTCGCGGGCAGGGACGCCTGAGTAAAAGTAATGCCTGTGTAGGCGCATTTGTGTGATGAGATGGGCGCGGTCGAGAAACTCTTTTGGTGCATGGCGTCCGGTCATGATGACCTCGGTGTTATCTGGCTTGCTGTCGAGCAGCTTGAGCACATCACTTACTTTGAGCATGCCTAGATCTGTGGTTGAGTTGATCTCGTCGAGAACCACCAAGTCACAACCCTCATCGAACATCTTTTGTGCAGCACTGAGTCCGCGCTGCGCTTCTTGCTTATCGGTATCTTGGACTGAGAAGTCAAAACGTCCAGTGTCAGGATCGATGCGATCTCGTCCTGTTGCAACATAATCAATCCCCTCGATTTGTTCGAGAACGTGACGTTCTGAGTAATGTGTCTCCCCTCCTTTGTCAAAATATACAATTCCAACTTTCTTTTCAACAGCTCGCGCTCGAATCACCTCTCCGAGTGCTGCAGTGGTCTTACCTTTTCCGTTTCCTGTGAAGACCTGAATGAGGCCATAGCCTTCTCGTCCTTTGATGCGCTCGTCCGTGCCGACCGTGATGCCGAAGTGCTTTCTATAGACGTCAATGACATCAAACACGACCTGGTGAGCTGTTTCTTCAAATGAAAGCTGTGGGTTCATCCAAATAAGCTCGGTGTGCTCATCAGAGAGTGTGATTTTCACTCCTTCTTTGAGTCTGACAAGGTGAAAGATGCCGATGATTGGGTTATTCTCAACATCACCATTTACTCCCCAACGATCAACATGAAGCGGTTCGAGCACCTCGAAGTCTCCTGCATTAATGCCTAGCTCTTCGGTAAGCTCTCGGATAAGAGCGTCGCGCGGCATCTCATTTGCATCCATGCGCCCGCCTGGAAAGTCGAGTTTTCCCTTTGCTTTTGAGTGGTCACCAATCCCGCTTTCTCTGATTAGAAGAATGCGACCAACACGATCAACAACAACCCCTTTATTTGCTACAAACTTTTTTTCCATAGTAAACCGATTTTACCATAGATTGACAAAGTGGCGTTTTGGAGATAAGGTTTGATATCCTCAACAAAAGGAAATGGGAGGTATCATGCGAGGAATCCCTCTTGCACCGCATATGAGTCCTGGCGACCTGTGCATCATCACTGTGACCACCAGAAGCAGCTGCGACTCTCTGGGTCGCATCGGCCCCGAGGACTTTGTGGGCGAGTTCAAGGGTGTGGTCGAGGCCGTGGACTACGACAACCGCAGGATCAAGGCCAAGTTCACTGACCCGCGCCTGACCAAGAACAGAGATCTGGCTATTCGTCGGTTCGACGACAAGGAGCCGCCGTACGAGTACAGGGTTCGCCCGCGTTACCGAATCCAAGGCTTGTCCATGCAGACCGGGTTCGAGCTCGGTCAACGCTGCGTGGTGCAGATCGGTCACTTCGACGAGAACCCGAGACTGTGTGAGAACCCGGGCATGACCCCAGAAGAAGTCCTCGAGTGCTTCCCGATCGAGATGGTCGGCCTGTGGGAAGCGAAGATCATCTTCGCCAGCACCAAAGGTGTTGACATGGATGGCACGATCTACTACCCGGTGGCCGTGCTCCTGGTCGATGACCGTCTGGCAAATCACGAGAACGAAGAGGTTCGGCACTGGCATGGACTGGAGCCTCCGGTGCGCTACAACGTGTACCGCGTGAACGAACACATCATCGACGGAGCCCAGCAGGTGATGCGTGTTTGGGAGACCGCACGTGATGCACTGATGGACTCCTGGTCCACGCTCCAGAAGGGCTGAGCAGACTGAGCAAACGCTCGACGAAGCGCTAAGCAGCAATGCTGGCGCTTTTCTAATTGTGTGATTCTTGTTCGTAGGTACGAAATGTTATCCACAACTACTTTTTGTTTGTTTGAGGAGTGAAGATTGCTTGCGTGATTCTTGTTTGTAGGTACGAAAAAGAATCGTGAATAGAAAACAGGACCCTAGGGTCCTGCGTTTTTGTCGTTACCTCCCTTTCCTCGCCCAAGGGCGATTCCGGCAAGGCTGGCGATGTGGTCGAGCAGCCACTTGCGTTTTCCGATCGAGCTCTTGCTGATTGCTGTGCACACGTAGAGCAGAGCAACCTTGAGCGCAGTGTCTGTGGCCAGAGCCATAACCTCTTCCTGTGCAGTTGTAGCACCTGCCTTGAGAAATGCCTCAGGTACTCCCATGGAGAACGGGAGTGTCAGGAAGAGAAGTAGGTAGATCTCACCGTGCGTGATGAAGCGCCAGATGTAGCTTCCGCTCTGATGGTCTCCAACCCAGCGGCTAACCTCGCGCGCACCCACAAAGATTGTGAGGGCGTAGAACCAGTAGTCTACGAGCTGCTTTCCCACACTGACGTGCGTTGGGAGCCAGTAACTGGCTGCGATCAGGCTGATCACGATAACGGTACAGATGTCGAAGACGAGCTTCCAGGCGAACAGCTTCCGAAACACGAAGCTGACACGTTCTTTTCCAGTCATTGTCACCTCCGCATTGGAACTGGACAAAAAACCTTAGCAACGCAGCTGATTTGCGTCAAGGTATTGAAATACCACGCCCGGGGGCGTGGTTCGTGGCAGTTGCTGCTAGCGCAAGAGCTGTGGGAGCGCAATGGCAGCCAGGATACCGATGATCGAGATGACGATCATGACCTCCACCATTGTCGTGCTCTTGAGGATCTTCCTCTTGTTCACGAGGATGAAGCCTGCCGGAAGAAGCAGGGACAGGAGCAGTCCGAAGACCACGATCCGCTGATGCGGGAACAGAGCCACCATGGTCGGCAATGTGACACGTTCGTCACCATCGACCAGCACCTTGCGCACCTGCAGCAGAGCCAGGTCTCGATCTCCGCTGCTCATCTCTGCCGCAATGGCTTCATCTGCCTCGAGCTTGGCGCCTACGATGTTCTCGTACCAGTACCCGACGTCGTTACTGCCGCGCTCGAAGAACACGTTCGAGTGACCGTAGTTAATCTCGTGTTCGTCCAGATACTCGATCGCGAGCCCCACCTTCTCACTGGCGCGCTCCAGGTTGGAGGCATCGGCAGCGAGCTTGAGGTTGTCGGTCACGTTGATGGAGAACAGGAGCGAAACCACGACCGCGTAGGCAGCGATCAGAAGCGCAGGCAGCAACGTGAACCCTGTACCTACCAGTATTGTGTTCCTATTGCTGCGCTCGAGCCTTTCTCTGTCACGTCCGGTAGGGATTGCCATGTTGTCTCCGTTACTCCGTGTGGATCTTGACGGTGTCGTTCATGGGGAAGAGACGAAAGCGTTCACCACTCTCATTCTCCATGATGAAGTAGTTGCCGGACTCGATGAGCTCCTGGATTCGAGCGTTCTCGTGATCCTTGAGTTGTGCTTCCACCTGCTCGCTCTCTTGTTCGCGCGGCTCTGCCAGATACTGCTGCTGGTCAGCGATGAGATCCCTGCGAACCTGCTTGGCTCGATACGGGTCAGACAGCTCGCTTGCAAAGCCCAGAGCGCGGCTGTAAGCCTCATCTGTGCGCTCGCAACGCATGCGCCAGATCATCATCTCCTGGACGAACAAGTCGTGCTTGGACTCGTCGATCTCCTGACACTGGGCCACGTAGGCCTCGAACCAGTCGGCGCCGAGGTAGCTGCCGTCATCTCGGACCTTGCAGTCGCGGGCCTTTTGCAGATGCTCGCGCTTGAGACCTGAATAATGGAAGCAATTCACAGACCTCCACGCGATGATGATCGGCTCCTCGGTTTCAGGTGCACTCACCTTGACCTCGGCAGCCTGAGCCACGGTGTCCATGGACTCATCCGTGACCATAACGAATCCGATCACGACCCCGAACAGGACCAGACCGAACAGCGCCAGGTAAATCACGCCTGATGGGAACGTGACGGGCTTGAGCTGATCGCGAATGCGCTTGCTCACGACCTTTGTTCGCTTGTTCATTTCTTCTCCCCTCCACTGGGTGACGGATATTGAACTTTGGTGAACATGAGAGAATGCCTGAAAATCATCGTTTTGTCAATGGTTGGTGTATAATGTAGTCACTATGTTTTTTCTAAAAGCCTTTATTGCTGGGTTTGTGATTAAGTCGATTGCAAGTTTTGATGACACGGTCACAAAGATCCCAGTGATCACCAGCCTGACTCAAACACGTGAAGGAAAAATTGCGTTTGCGATTGGAAATCTTGGTGCGGTTGCGGTTGTCATTTTGATCGCTTCTGGGATAAGTGCACTTTTAAGTGACTTTGGTGCTCTGCGCTATATTTTAGCTGGACTCATCTTTTTGGTCGCACTTAATGCTCTTCGTCCTGCTCGCCAACATGCACGCAAGAAAAAACACGACCACCCGTCTGGGCTCAAACTCTTGTACCTAATCGGGATAGGGTTTGCCGTGTCGTTTGTTGCGCTTATTGATGACTCAGTGCTCTTTATCCCTCTCTTTGCAAACGAGGCTTTATCGAGCGCGTACGTTATTGTTGGAATCTTTGTATCGACGATTGTGAACTTGCTTCTTGTGATTTACTTTGCTGAGCAGTTTGAGCGTGTGAAGTACTCACACTTTGTTTCATTTGTGATCTTGCTCATTATTGCTGGGCTGATTGCGTTTGGAGTGCTTTAACAATTTGAAAACCTCACCCTAGGGGCGAGGTTCGTTGCCACAGGTCCACCAGCTCATCAGCTAGGGCCTGTGTTTTTGTGTCTGCGACCGTGAGTCTACGCTCAAGGTCGTGAAGCACGTGTGTGCAGCAACTGGGAACGGGCTGTGTGCAGCCATTGATCTTGGTCTGCACTCTCCAGTCGATGCGGATGCCAGCGTCTTGGAATGCTTGCTCCCACTGAGAAAGCTCGTCAAAGCTCTTCCCAACGTACATGGCATGTGTGCCACACGACATCATGACGTGCAGGTGCGGATTGTGAATGTTGCCAGGAAGATCACCCAAAACGATCTGAGCACTGTCAGCCAAGTAAGCCTGAACAGCAGCCTCAACCTCTGGTAGACCAGCGTGCCACTGCTTTTGTCGCGCGCTCCAGGGCTTGAGCCCAAGAAGAGGGCCGTGGGTATCCGAGTAGACATCGATCTCGTGGAGACCAACACGCACATCAGAGCGGGCCTGGAGAAGCCTGTAGAGCGTGGTGCAGAGCGTGGACTTCCCGCTGTTAGCAGGACCACCGACAAGGAGACGAATCTGGTGAGGTGCGCTCACTGATCACCTCGCAATGCCCGGTAGTAGGCCTGAAAGACCTCGAGGCTCTGGTTCATGCGCTCGTAGTAGCTCCTGCGGTCTGCATAGATAGTGAGGGGCGCTCCTGCCTTGAGACAGGCCAGCGCGCTCCAGAATTTGGTCATGCGACCACAACCATCTGAGTATGGGTGAATGCGGAAGTCGAGCTCGTACTCGAGTATTGCCAGGAATTCTGTGACTTGATCTTGTGTCAGTCCGGCCAGGCCAGACGCAAGCCACTTGAACCACACACCCATTTCGATATCGATCCTACCAATGGGCACTCCATAGGCCTTGCCTGTGTCATGCTGGCGATACATGGAGCTGGTTTGGGTTCCTGATGTTACGGATGCAAAGAGCTGGAGCTCGAGCAGGCGCAGGTCGCGCACGCTCAGGTCACGATCTCGGTGATCCCACAGGCGATTTGCTGCGCAGACGAGTCCGCGCATTGCACTTTCCTGCAGGGCCTCCCCTGTTTCTTCGGCCTGAGGTTTCCCCTCTCGACCCAGTGCATTGACTGAACCTGTCTGAACCGTGCGGCTCATGCCAGAAATGCTCCGGAGGAGCACCTGGATGAACTCAGTCTTTTCCATGGCTACCTCCTAGGATCTTTTGAGCCTCTGCCAAGAGCATCTTGTGCAAAGGAACGCTGACATCTTTAGCTATTGGAAGGAAAAAATCAACCGTCTTCTGTGCATAACGTGTCACAAAATCGGTATGCGAATCCTTAATACATTGCATGGCCCTACAGTTATCCAACCGATCAACAAGCTTTACCATCTGTCCGTCGCGGCTGCTGGCCTTAATTTTCTTTAAAAATGCGTGATTATCAATCACATCGTCAGGAGAAGTGCATTCATCCACCAGTTGCCTGACATGCTTGTTTGTGAGGCGCTCAACCTTGTCTAGAGTGGTGTCTGTGTCCTCGATAACGTCGTGGAGGAGAGCTGCAGCCATTACGTCTGGATCTTGGTAGCCAAGTGTTTGATTGAGAATCAAAAAGCAGCGGTATAGGTGAACAAGTTGACACTCCTGGATCCGCTTGTCATTGCCATGTACCTGCTGCACAAACTCAACAATAGGTTGCAAATGCCTGGGAAGCTGCTGTCGAACAAATTGAAAAACGTATTTTTCGTCTTGTGAGTATTCCCAGGTCATAGTGGGGTTATTATATCGAACTTTCTAACAGATCTGAAAACAGGGGCCGTAACCCCTGTTTTTTCTTGTCTAGCTACATCCGCTTGTTGCACCGCAGTTTAGGCACTTATAGCAAGCTGCGTTGCGAACCATGATTGAGCCACAGGTGTCACAGGCAGGGGCGTCTGATTGATTATCAAACGTTTGCGTGTGCTTTGAGTCCTTCTCTTCTTTTGCGTCAAAGAGCTTTGTTTGTACTTCATCTGTCTGCTCTTCTTCTTCCTCATCTTTTTTCACAAGTTCAGCCACGTCTTCATCTGCAACAGGTGCGACGGTCTCGCTGAGCTGGGCCGTGTTGATCCCAACAGCCACCTGACTCTCTTGAGGAAGGAACTTGATTGCAAGCCAACGGAAGATGTAGTCCGTGATGGACTTGGCGATTCTGATTTGAGGATTGTTTGTGTAGCCTGATGGCTCAAAACGCATGTGAACAAACTTGTTCACGAGAACCTCCAGTGGCACCCCGTACTGAAGGCCGATTGAGATGGCTGTGGCAAAACTATCCATGAGCCCGCTAATCACAGACCCTTCCTTTGACATGGTAATGAAGATTTCCCCAGGAGTTCCGTCGTTGTAGAGCCCAACCGTGATGTATCCCTGATGGTTTCCTACGGCAAACTTATGCGTAACAGCCCTGCGCTCGTCTGGAAGCCGGCGGCGACGCGGTTTGCTTGATGAATCGACTTTTACGGTTTGGACAATCTGTTTTTCTGCTTCTTTAATTTCTGCTTTTTCTTCTTCTACGTTCTGCTTCTTTGCATCTGATTCTTTTGAAGTTGTGAGTGCCTGCTGGCGCTTTGATCCATCACGGTAGATGGCAATGGCCTTGAGTCCCATCTTCCATCCCTGCATGTAAACATCGGCAATATCTTCTTTTGTTGCCTCATGTGGCATGTTCACAGTCTTTGAGATGGCACCTGAGATGAAAGGTTGGACAGCGGCCATCATGCGGATGTGGCCCATGTAATGAATGGTGCGTGTTCCGTTTGCAGCTTTAAATGCGCAATCAAATACGGCCAAATGCTCAGGTTTGATGTGAGGAGCGCCTTCAATAGTATCTTTTTCTTCGATAAAGTCCTGAATCTCTTTTCGCTCAGACCCAGTGTAGCCAAGGCGTGTGAGGGCTTCTTCCACGGTTCCATTCACCATCTTGAGCATTCCACCTCCAACAAGCCATTTGTACTTTACAAGAGCGATATCAGGCTCAACACCAGTGGTGTCGCAATCCATGAGGAAAGAGATGGTTCCGGTTGGAGCGAGTACGGAGATCTGTGCATTGCGGAGCCCGTGACTACTTGCATGTTCAACGGTGTTGTCCCAGCACTTGCGCGCTTCTGTGAGCAAGTCGGCTGGCACTCCTTCTTCTTTGATCTTGTAAGACTCGTCGCGGTGCATGCGCATGACTTCCATGGCTGGTTCTTCGTTTGCTTTGTATCCAGCAAAGGCTCCGCGCTTTTCTGCGATTTTTGATGACTGGAAATAGCAGTGACCGCTCTGGAGTGAGGTGATAGCAGCGGCTAAGTTGCGTCCTTCGTCTGAATCGTAAGGGAGCCCGCGGCTCATAAGGAGCGCACCGAGGTTTGCGTAGCCGATTCCAAGAGGTCGGTAGTCAAGACTGTTCTGCTCAATGGCTGGAGTTGGATAAACCGAGCTTCCTACAATAATCTCCTGCGCTGTGATAATGATTTCGTTTGCTTTTTTGAATGCCTCTGTATCAAATACCATGCGTCCGTTTTCCTCCTTTCGGAACTTCATGAGGTTGAGAGACGCCAGGTTGCATGCACTGTCATTGATAAACATGTACTCAGAGCATGGGTTTGAGGCAAAAATGCGATCTGTGTTCTTGCAGGTGTGCCACTTGTTAATAGTGGTGTCGTACTGGATTCCTGGATCTCCACACTGCCACGCAGCATCTGTCATAAGATCCATGAGATCCTGTGCCTTCCAGGTTTGAATGGTCTCGCCCGTTGTCACTGCCTTTGTGTCCCAGTTTTCTCCTTTTTCAACCGCACTCATGAACTCATCGTTTACACGCACTGAGTTGTTTGCATTTTGGAAATAGATTGATCCATAAGCTGGGCCGTCGATTGATCCGTCATACCCGGCATCCATGAGCGCCCAAGCCTTTTTCTCTTCTTCAACTTTGCAAGTAATAAATTGATCAATGTCAGGGTGTCCAACATCCAAAATCACCATTTTTGCGGCACGACGTGTTTTCCCTCCTGATTTGATGACTCCAGCAAATGCATCCAGTCCTTTCATGAACGACACAGGTCCTGAAGCTTTTCCGTTGCTTCCTCCAAGATACTCGTGGCGGGAACGGAGCTTTGAAAGACTTGAACCAGCACCAGACCCACCCTTAAAGAGCATGCCCTCTGTGACACAGAGGTTCAGGATTGAGCGCATGTCATCCTCAACTGAGTTGATGAAGCAGGCAGAGCATTGCTGTGGTCGCGGTGTTCCCACATTAAACCAAACCGGCGAGTTAAATGCTGCCATTTGGTTTACGAGAATGTAATGAAGCTCATCCTCGAAGGTTTGTGCGTCTTCTTTTGTTTGAAAATAACTTCCCTTCCGCCCCCAGTCAGAAATAGTTGTTGCCACTCGCCCAACAAGCTGCTTTACAGAAGTCTCCCGATCTTCCTTTCCAATAGTTCCGTAAAAGTATTTTGAAACAACAATGTTTGTTGCTGTCTGAGACCAACTCTTTGGCATCTCTACATCCTTTTGCTCAAACACCAAGTTGCCTTTATGGTCCATGATGGTGGCATCGCGTTTTTCCCATTCGATCTCGTCGTATGGATGCACGTCCTTTTTTGTGAAGTAGCGTTTTACATCGATTCCTTTTCCGTACTGTTCCTTTTTGTCATTCACACGCTCCTCATTGCGGAACTGTGAGTAACGCTTTGCCACATGGACGAGGTTGGCGTCAATTAAAACAAGACCAACAACTTCACGAACGTCAGCAAATGATGGGTTGCTGTGTCCGTTGAATTGTTTGGTCAATCGGGTGATTACCTGTCCGGTAACACGATCCGCCAACTGTTTTTCTTTCATGCCAGCTGAAACAAGAGCGCTCTTTAGCGAAGCATGAAGCTTTTTACTATCAAAATCTTGTTCGTCACCACTACGTTTACGTATACATTTTACTGAAGTCATAAACTCCAATACAGCATCTGAAATATTAGCAGTGTCCGTTTTTTTCTCACGAACCTGTTTGGTGGTGGTGTCCGACATAGGGCGAGTATGTTGGGGATCTATTAAGTTGTTATTAGCGAAAGGATCTTAACAAATTTGGCAGAATAAAAGAAGATCCACTTAGGATCATCTCTTCACTCCTGAAAGGGTCCAGATGGGATGATTCTTCTTCCCCACTGCGACCACTACATGTTGTGGTCCTGTTCTATTGTAGACCACTATATGTAGTGGTGTCAAAATGCGGTTATCCACATATTTTGACGACACTTAGAACCCCATGCTCAGATTGATTGATGCCTTTTCTTCAATTTTATCGGAAAAATCAACAGGGATGGGCCTTCGTCCTCCCAATCGATCTTCGTAGGCCAGTGCGTTGTACTTTTTTCCGTACTCGTAAACGTCCTTTGTCACCTTTACGTCCTGCAGGCAGTAATCTTTAATCTTCTGGATCTCCCCTTGCTTCCACCACTCTACCGCTTGGAGTCCATGACCTGATTTTCTGTGACCTACAGATGCTGCTGCCACATCATCAAGCTTGAGACGGAATCCAAGAGCCTTGTGAATTTCTTCGAGAATGTCGAGGTTTGGAAAATCGAGGAAGTTGCCGGCGTAATAATTGTTCATCACAGGAAGATCAAAGCCCTTGCTGTTGTATCCAATAATGCGGCCAGATTTTTCAAGTCGCTGGTAGAGTTGGCCTAGCTCATGCTCCTCAAATGCTTCGAAGGTGTCTGTCTCATAAAAATAGACTCCAACAACAGAGATTTTAAGCTTGTCTGTGAAATACCCACCGACTTCTTGAAATGTATTCTGGGTCTCAATATCGAGAACCACCTCATTATTCATAGGGATCTTGGAGTGATAACGGCAGTATTATAGCACACCGGACTTTTCCACAATCTAGGTGATCTCGTAGAGGTAAATCGTGGTAAATCCAAGCGTTTGTTGCTCTATCTCTTTGAGGTCCTTGAACCTGAAATCTCGTGAGATTACGCGTGTTCCTGCTGGATATCTTTTCTTTAGGATGGGGGTCAGACGCTCGTTAAACTCAGGGAATAGATAGGCAAAGATGACATCTGCGTCTGGGAGGTCAGTCTTGAATATGTTTGCACGCAGGAACGTGGCGTTTTCCAGCTTTGCCCGCCTGGCCCTGAATCTAGACACCCGAACCAACCAGCCCATCTGCTCAATCCCAACACCGATTGCCCCAAGCTTGGCAGCTTCGAGTACGAGCGAGCCATCACCTGAACCAAGATCCAGGACACACTGGCCTGGCTGAAGCTCTGCTAGATCCATCATGGCTTTTGAGATTTTTTTGCGAGTTCTTACCCAAGGAACAGAGACAACACCACTTACAAGCAGGTACCCAGCAAAAATCAAGAGCCCTATTAGAAAGAGCTCTGTGAGAAATATACAAAATAGAATCAGTGTCTTCATGGTGTAATCTTTGCGCTTGCAGCAGCTGCTTTCACCCCCTCTGAAAAGGTTGGGAATGCGTGAATCATGCTGGCCAGCTTGTCTACAGTGGCATTTAAGTGAATAGCTAGCGCGATCTCGTGTATCACCTCACCAGCTCGCTCTCCAACCATGTGACCTCCAAGAACCTTCCGAGTCTTTGGGTGCGCCACAATCTTTATGAGTCCAAAGCGCGTATTCTCAGTAACTGCGCGCCCGAGTGCACCAACATCATAGCTACCAACCAATGCGCTCTTGAACTTTGTCTCGACCTCTTGCTGCGTTAGGCCAACAGACGCCACTTCTGGGTCTGTGAACGTAACACGTGGCACAACACGCTCATCAATCTTTTTCGCAGGCTCGCGTTTCTTTTTTGCCAACATCCCAGCATTTAGACCTGCAATGTAGCCTTCGTGGTGGGCAGTGTGGGTGAAGCGCATGCCCCCATTTACGTCTCCGGCTGCAAAAATGTGCTTTACATTTGTTCTTTGCTCTTTTGATGCAACAATGTCTCCGCGCTCGCTTAATTCGACTCCAGACGCGTTGATCTCTAGCCCATCGATGTTTGATTGCTTTCCGGTAGCAAGAATGATCTGCTCAACAGCAAGGGTCTGCTCCCCATCGACTGACTCAACCCTGAGGCCATATACCCCACCGCGCGCGTCAATGATTTCGTTGGTCTTTGTGTTGACTCTGATGTCAACACCGAGTTTTTGCAAACGCTCATGCGCGATCTGTGTGATCTGGACATCCTCTCGGCTCAAAATCGTTGGTGCCGCCTGAAGAAGGGTCACGCGCGTTCCAAAGCTTGCAAAAAACGTGGCGAGCTCACATCCAACTGGCCCTGCACCGATCACTGCCAATGTCTTTGGCTGCCTTTTTACTTGCACGGCCTTTTTCCAGGTCCAGTAGGTGCCTTTTTCCAGCCCAGGTATTGATGGGATTCGATCTCTGGCTCCAGTTGCAATCACAACCGTTTTTGCGTAAATATTTTGCCCGTCCACTTGAATCATGTGATCATCCAGAAATGTTGCTTGGCCTGTTTTGACGGTTACGCCTAGTTTTTCAAAAATTCGCACATAGCGCTCCCCCACCTTCCCTCCACCTGTGATTGCTTCAACAACCTCGTCTCGGTACTGAGTGACTTTTTCAAAATCAAAAGAAAGGTTTCCAAGCTCGATTCCAAGCTCTCGCGCGTGCCTTGCCTTGTGATACATCTTTGCTGCCCTAAGAAGAGCCTTTGTGGGCACACAGGCATAGTTTGGACACTCACCCCCAAGCTTTTCTTTTTCGATCACACATACGCTTGCTCCTGTGCTCACAGCCGCTTCTGCAGCAGAAAATCCTGCAGATCCGCTTCCAATAATCACGACATCAAATGTTGATTGTGCTGACATAGATTAGTTTTCAAATGCGCCGCGCGCTGCCTCCCAAAGACGTGTGTCTCCGGCCTTTTTTAAGTAATACCACCATTCAGCTCCCCAAAGATAGGTTTCGCTCACACCTGTTTTTGCAGCAAACTCAATGTTGGTCTGGAGCATTTCAGCTGTGAACGCGTCGTACCATTCAGCAGGCTGCTTGCTTTCGATGGGTTCTGGGAACCATGGCTCAGCCTGGAGCTCTGAGACGATAATGTCGTCTACATATCCGCTTACAGCACCTGATCGGAAGAAGTAATACTCAGGGCTGAGTGGATACACAAAATATCCAAAGAGATCGTTCCAGGTCTGCCTGTACAGTGAGAATCCAAGCACATCAGCTGATTGAGCGGCGTCTAGCCATGGTCCAATCTCACCACTCACTGTCACTTGAATCGGTCTGTCGTCAAGGCGGCGAACAAGATCTACACGATCCTGGAAGTTCTTCATTGAAATATCTGGACACTCACCAAATGGGAAAAAGGGTTCGTTTTCTACTTGCCAACGCACAATGGCTGGATTGTCTTTGTATCGAAGAACCGCCGCTTGCATAAACGCAAGCAAGGCCTCTTGTCTTTGTGTGTCACTCAAAGTCTCTGCCCAGTCTGGAATAAAACACTCTGGCCATCTTGGTACTTTTTCTCCCACAACCATTGTCATACTGACATTATGATCTTCTGAGTAGTTCATGATCCAGTCGTAGCGAGACCAATCAAACTCCCCATCAACTGGCTCGATATCAGACCAGTACATTGGGAGCCTGACATGACGCACACCCAGATCTTGAATCAATGCGGCGTACACTGTGCTGTACATGAGGTTTAGCTGGTCTGAGTAGAGGGTTGAGAATGTGATTCCGTATTCTGTTTCTGGAACTGGTCTGTCATTGATCCAATTTGAGGCAAAAGAAAAAACCACCGCAGTGGCAATAACAACGGCAACAAGCGCAATCACGTTTGTTGTTTTTGATGTATGCAAACCCCCAGTATTAATCTAAATTTCTTCTCTCTTTTCCCTCAGGAATGCGAGCCAGCTCTCTACAAGGCCGATGGCCGCTTTAAACGGTGCTTCGATAATGAAGTCAAAGAAGAATAGGAAAATATTTACGCGCGGTGCGCGGATCGCAACCCATCGTCCTGCACGTACGATTGGCAAGAAAATCACATCAACAATGGTTCCAACGACACCTCGTGCTGTGTCAACGATAAGCAGCTCTCTTCGGATGTTTCGGATACGGAGCCCGAAGTAGGCAACAAGACAGAGGAAGAAGATGAAGAAGAAGATGGACAGCGCGTTGAAGTGCAAAGTCACCAGGAATCCAGCGATTACAGCGATGGTTGCAAGCAGGATAGCAACATAGGCTCCATTGAAGATCCACCAGAGCGCTCCTCGTCCCCATGGGCGCTTTTGCTTGTATACAAGCCCAAAATCATCTCCAAGCCCCAGAAGCGCATGCACTTCCTCGAGGACTTTTTCTGTGTTTTGTTTCTTTGGAATACGCACAGAAAGCCCAATCACAGCCAAGAGCAATGGTGGGAATAAGATGTTTACCATCAGCGGCATGTAGTCTGTTGTGTGCAGGACCAGGGATTCGTATGGGTATTCGACCAGGATAGCAAGGATTGATTTTGTGAACAGCAAGAAGAACGCTGCGCGCACAACTGTTCGGTTGAGCCGCTTCCTGAGCGAGCCATAACGAGCTTCAGCGGCTTTTGTAATAGCTGTATCAATGGTTGTGGTGTCTCCTGAGTACAATGCACTAGAAAACGCTTCTGGGCTGTCTTTTACAATGTCTGTGAGCAGATGGAAGACAACGCCGTGACGTCTTACAAATCGGAATACAGCGTCTTGAGACTTGTGATAGATCTGATTTTCAATTGACTCAATGACCGTGCCAATATTCATGGCAACTTCTTTTGCAACGGCATCGCCTGATTTTGCTGTGCGCCACTTTGGATAGTAGAGCGTGAGGATGCGATAGCGCAGCGTGGCCACATTTGACTTGAGCACAGAGCGATGCACCGCAACGTAGAGCTGCAGGTCTCGATCAGCCTCACTGATAACCTTTGTTTGCCAGTCAATGCGTTTTTTCAGTTCTTGATACGCATAGCTTGCTAGAGCCTCGTCAACGCATGGTGGTCCAAGCACGTACTCGATTTCAACTGAGAGCACATCAAGAAGCCACTTGTAGACATACTGCCCCTCTTTGGTCTCCCCCTCGAGTGTTCCAAACATGAGTTTGTACTTCTCGAGAATCTGAGAAACCTTTGCAATTGTGTTTGTTGGGACTTCTTTGTTTGGAAGATACTTTGCCCAAACAAGCTCTCGGAGAAGTGTCTCTGCTAAGTGGTCTGATGGATCCCCTTCTGAGAGACGACGCTTGAGAATGCGCTTGATTGCGTTGCGTCTGAGCAAATGCTCTTCATCGTACTCAAGCGTGTTGCGCACGGTCTCATACGCAGAAGCAGCCGCAGAGACAGTGTCTGAGACGTGAATAGTATCCTCTTCTTTTTTTCCTTCCTCTTCTTCTCGGCGGATCTGGATGATGGTGCCAAGGAGGTGTTCGAGTGCTTTGTCCATACGTTTTTACACAATAAGTGGGAGCCTGTGAATCGTGCTTTTTCGGCCTAAAACAAGGTCTTCAATGCGATATGTTCCGTGAGTTGGCGCTTCAATGTAGCCGTTCCAGGCCATTCTGGCAACCCCTCCGGAGTGGATCCAATCAAAGAGCCATTCGTCTGTGTAGCGCGGGTCATTTTGTGGGATTCCTCCTCCAACATAGTTGAGCCATACACGATTAAACTCTTCTTGTGAGCCAATAGGCGGCGCCATAACAACAGCAATACCGAGCCCAGTGAAAAATGAAAGTTCGCTTGGTTTTGTCCAGAGAATGTCTGTTGTTTTTAGAACTTCGTTGAAATCAGAAAAGTACTCTGCGCGCGAGGCATGCTCTGGGACATTCACCCACTCTCCAAGTTCTTTTTTGAGCCCGCAATCCTTTACAGCCGCACGGTAGTAGCGCACTGCGTCTTTTCGGTAGCCTGCCATGAGGTTAAGTCTGATCTCGTGCCTTGCAATCTTTGACTTGAGACTCTTTAAAATCTTCACACCAAGAGCACGCTGCGCCCCTGCTCCACCAACACTGTAGGTGAGAGTGAGTGGGTGTGTGGATGAGTTTAGTTTGCAACGAGACGGCCCAAGCTCTTGTTTGAGTGTGGATGTGTATCTTTGCTGGAAGATTCCCTCTGGATCGAGGTTGCAGAGCCGTTCTTTAAGCAGGTCTTTAAGCACGCTTGCCTTTGCTCCACCAATGAGCTCCTTTGGCATTGGGAAGCCTGTGGCATAGATGTTTTCTGCTGGCACACCATAAAGCTTGAGTCGCTCCACCACACGTCCGTTGCTGGCCAGGTACTTGATGCGACTGGTCTTGGGATCAAGCGGTGCCCATGCGCGTGAGATATCAGCATCTGTTGTCACGCACCAGATGTCTCCTGGGTAATCGTAGTAATCTGCAAAAAAGGCTGGGATGAAAAAGGTTGTTACGATCGGGAGAGGGTTTTTGGACATCTCTTCGACCATGTGCTTACCCAAGCCCTTTTTGATCATTCGAAAAATCTCCTTTACCTGAATGATTGGCTTTGAAAGATCTCTTCGAGGATAAAACTTTGGAATTTGCTGCCAATGATCCAGGGCTTCAAACAAAAAGTCTCCGACCACTGGGACCGGTTTCATTCTTGATATTGCCTCATAGATCTTACGACTGTCATTCCAGAGCTTTCTGTCTTCAGCTGGAATGCCTTTGTAATCGTTTGCTGAGATCACTGTGCCACAAGAGAGATCCTTGAGTGCATAGGCTGCACGCGAGTGCCCGTACCCCATGTTTACATCGATCACCCAGGCTTTTTGGCAATTCTTTGGTTTAAACGGTGACGACATACTAGAAGAAGCTTCGTTCAGCCGATGTGTTGATAATGCGCATTGCGTCTTCTGCTGTGTCTACAACGGAAATAAGTTCGAGATCTTCTGGGTTGATGGTTCCAAATTCTTCAAGCTGAGTTTCTCGGACCCAGTCAAACAACCCGCTCCAGTAATCTTTGCTTATGCAGATCACTGGAATGTTCTGCATCTTCCCTGTTTGGATAAGCGTCACGATTTCAAACAACTCGTCCATGGTGCCGTATCCGCCTGGCATGTAGACATAAGCTTGTGCTGATGCTGCCAGAATAACTTTTCGTGTGAAAAAGTAGTGAAATGCTCGGGAGTGTGTGACGTATTTGTTGATGCGCTGCTCGTTTGGGAGTTGGATGTTGAGCCCGATGGACTTCCCTCCTGCCTCAGCAGCCCCTTTGTTTGCTGCCTCCATCATTCCTGGACCACCACCTGTAATAACTGTGTAGCCGTTTTCTGTAAGAAGCCCCCCTAGTTTTACTGCTTCTTTGTACCACTTGTTTCGTGGGCTTGTGCGCGCTGACCCAAAGATGGTCACTTCCTTTCTTGAATCTGTTAAAAACTGGAATCCTTCGACGAACTCGGACATGATTCTAAAGATCCTCCATGAAAGTTCGTTGATGTGCATTGGCTCATCAAGAGCTTCATTTGGTGCTAGTGGAAGACGGCAAATGCTGTCTTTGCATTCTTGTTCTTTTGATGGTTTCTTTTTAGGCATATTTGTAGTTGATTTCTAAGGTATTGTAGCACATTAAGGCGTGTAATCGCGCAGGAGTTTTCTACAGGTCTTTGCGCGCGGATAGATGGTCTCAAGAAGTGTCCAGAAGGCCTTTGAATGGTTGAAATGCAGTGTGTGACAGAGCTCGTGAGCGATGATGTACTCTGCGAGCTCGCGTGGGAGAAGTGAGAGTTTGTAGTGAAAGCTGAGCCTGTGTTTGTGTGTGCAGTTTCCCCACTGAGACTTGTATTTGCGTAGGCGGACCTCGTCGACAGTGAATGGCTGGAATCGACGGAACTTGATGATTGACTCTTCAATGAGAAGTCTCGTTTGTTTTTCAATGGCCGGGCGCGGTACACCGCGGTGAGAAAGTGTTTTTTGAGGATTCTGCCTTTGAGCGCGCTCAAGTTGCTTGTCAATCCAGTCTTGCTGCGTGCGCACAAAGTGTCTTATACGAGTGTCAGACAACCTGGCTTGATGTGGAACCACAACCTCCCATCGCCCACCTGGATGGACCACAATACTCATGCGTTTTGCACGCTTGCTGATGCGTATGGGGATATCTGTTTGCATGGGTGCATTATAGCAAGTTTGTGTATAAGAAAACCCGCCGTCGCTCTGGTGAGCTATGGCGGGCAGGCCCGGTTGGAATGTATCCGTGCGGGGGGTCTAGGCGAACGCGATGGCTGCCATGGGGAAGCGCTGGCTGCGCCGGTAGAGCTGGGCTCGCATGACCTGAGAGCGCAGGCGCTTGCCTGAGACCGGGTCCAGGAAGTTCATCTGGCTGCCGCTGGGCACCTTGCGGGCGACCTCCAGGGCGATGGTCTCGACGGCCTCGTCGTACTGTTGCGACGGTGTGACGCTCTTCTGCGCCTGTCGGGTCATCTCGTCCCAGCGCGTGAAGTTGGTGCGCGCGGTGACGAGAAAGTTGTAGACGAAGAGCAGATCCACAGCGTTCATGCCGCTGGTTTGGATCTCGCGAACGACATCCTGAGCCAGGCTCAGGAACTCGCTTGCGTCGATGTCTGATCGTTCGTCGTAGCGACGCATCAGGCGCGCGCAGTGCTTGGCGACCGTGGATGTGAGCTGCTGCGGTGTCACGGTTTTCCTCCCAATCGGCGCAGGGTATCTGCGCACGAGTTTTGAGACTAAAATAAAAACAAGGCGCTGTCAAGGCCTTTTTCTTACCCAGAACAAATCTGGGTAGCCGCGGACTTTAGCCTGCGTTCGGACACAAGCTAAAGCTTGCGGCTACCACACACAATGAATGGATTACGGAAGGACGGGTTCAGTCTCGATCATGGCGTTTTCTACAGCCTCGAATGTCATGAGCACGACCGTGTCTTCGAAATCTGTTGCTTGCGTGTCGTGAATCTCTGAAAACTCCGCATCACCGTCGTCGTGATAGGCCACAGCGTAGTACACCTGGCCCTGCACCAACGATTCTTCAGCACGAATGAGTACATGCTCCCCTCCCTCAACCATCCACCCTGAGTTTCCAATCACATCACCTGGCATGCCATCGCGATCATTGTAGATTGCCACGAACCCAGGCTTTGAGAGCACAGCATATCCAACCCAAACCTCTCTCTGCCCTGCTTGCTGATTCTCAACAAAAATGGCGTTCTCACCTGCTTCGAGCATGTTTTCGAATGTTTGAGAGCGGACCTGCTCATCTATGGCTGCACTGGTGTCCTGTGGACTCACGGCTGAATCCTCAGCTTTTGGTGCTGTCACTGCAAGGCCAATAAACAGGAATACGATGATTAGAAAGAAGAATAACCAGAGTTTTGGGATGTTTTGCTTCATACACAGGGATTATACCTAGGACTGGACAAAAAAACGAGAAACGGCTATACTCTCCCCGTTAACTGATCAAATCTATGGGAAAATCTTGCATTGTTACTGGCAAGAAGACTGTTACTGGAAACCGAGTTTCTCACGCAAACAACAAGACAAAGCGTCGACTCAAGGCAAATCTCCAGAAGAAACGTCTTCTTAACCCAGCAACCGGACGAATCGTGACTGTCACAATCTCAGCTCGTGGTATGCGCACTCTTAAGAAGTGGGACCGCGAAGGAAAGACATACGATCTTACCAAGTTGAAAAAGGACGGCACCCTCGCCAAGTAAAAAAACTCCCGGAAGGGAGTTTTTTGGTTTGTTGGATTATTACTTCTTGTCTTGCTTGATTCTTTCTATTGTTTTGTTACGTTTATCCAACATCTCATCTTGATTAATAATTTCCACGACTTTGGAAATTGGCGTGACAATTGCAACTCCTTTATTCACCGCTTCATCACTCAGAACATTAGACGAATCATGAACAGAACAATCATGCTGGCTGTCAATAGACTGATTCCAATGCCCTTGCGTAAGACCAAGTAAATAAAAGACATCTGTTAAAGGGTTCGGTGGATCATGCTTTCTCCTAAATGGACCGAGATGAACAAAAACCGGAGAACCACTCAAACCGCCAATCGATCTACATTCTACAAGATAGGCCTCAATGGACGTTATTAAACCACCAAGATCGGCGCTCACTTTTTCATTTGGCATCATTGAAATATTTCCAAATCGTGCAATCGGAAGATTCCTGTCTCTCCCGGCATGATTCACAAATAACCCTATCATGAAGGTTTCATCACCAATCCCAATTTGCTCACCCTCACAAGAACAGCCTCGCTTACAATATCCTCAATATCGATAATTTTGTAATCATATTTTTCTTGATTGGGTGCACAAAAAAATACTGCAGCATCAACAGTCTCTTCTTTATTAATCACCCACTGCTCAGGCTCGGTCCTTACATGTTCTACACCTGTTTTTGTATTCATTCTCAAATAGACACCTCCGTCGTTCTCTTCCTTTTGAATCCCTGCAATAACATGTTGTGCCGTGACAATGTAACAAAAAGTAACATCAAGGTCCTCAACGAAATCTCCAACAAAAAATGCGGTGCCTTTTAAACAAAACTTTTCTTCTTTGTTACGTGCCGCTATGAAGACAACACCTTCTAGTATTTCTTTTTTTACAAGCATATTTCATATTTACTCCCTCAATATCAGCGTTATTCCTTCACCTCCGAGAAAACCAACACGTACCCATTGAGATCACTCACTGCGAATTCTTTTGCTCCGTAAAAGGTCTCTTTCATCTCTCTGACGATCTCAACATTCTCCTTCACTGATTCGTAGAGTGCCTGCACGTCGTCTACTTTGATGTAGAGCGTCATGCTTGCTCCGATCTCCTTCCCTGCGAGAACAGACATCTCTTTTTCTAGACTCTCTCGCTTTTGAAAGAAGATCTGGACGTCGCCTGCTTGCACTACGGCCCATTCGAGGGGTTCGTCTATTGTTTGTTCTTTGTTGGCGAGCTGGAAGTTCAGGTTGTCTTGGTACCACTTCACGGTTGCGTTTACATCCTCAACCATGATGTTTGGAGTGAGTGTTTTGTACATAGATATTAAGTTTAAACTGCTTTCTCAATCTTCCCCACCAACTCATCGAGGCCATCCTTCTTCACAGCTGAGACCCAGACGCGGTCTTCTTCTGTGTGGCGCTTTTCTACAGCGTCGATGTGATCCTGTTTCATCTTGTCTTTTTTGTTGAGTACGAGAATGCGTGGGGTTTCTCTTAAGCCTAGTTTGCTTAGGATATCCTCGACCACTTCTTTGTTCTTGCAAAAGTTCTTGTCGCTTGCGTCTGCTACGTGCAGGAGGAGGTCTGCGCCTACGGCTTCTGAGAGTGTCGATGAGAAGGCGTTTAGGAGTTCTGGGGGGAGGTCTCGGATGAAACCGATGGTATCGCTCAGGAGTACTGATTCGCGCTTTTCTGGGAGGTAGAGCTGGCCTACGCGCGTGTCTAGTGTGGCAAAGAGGGCGTCTGCAGCGTACTCCTTGCGGCCTGTGAGTGCGTTTAGGAGGGTTGTCTTGCCTGCGTTGGTGTAACCGACCACAGAGACGGTTTTTAGGCCTCTACGCTTGCGTCCGCTGTGTACGAGCTCACGTCCTTTTTTGTACTTGTCTAGTTTCTTTTTGATGATCCGTTCTTTCTCCTTGAGGTGGCGCTTCATGATCTCGGTGTTGGTTTCTCCGATTCCGACTGTTCCGATTCCACCTGCTTGCCTGGAGAGCTCCATTCCCATACCAAAGATACGTGGGCCCATGTGGCGGATGCTGGCGAGCTCGATCTCGAGCCTGGCTTCTGTTGTGCTGGCGTGCTTGGCGAAGATTTTTAGAATGAGATCAATGCGATCCCAAACCTTCACACCGTGAGGTCTGAGCATTTCAGAGAGGTCGTAGATCTGCCGTGGTTTGAGCTGTGCGTTTACGATCAGAATAGTTGCACCGTTTTCCTTTGACTCCTCACCGATCTCCTCGGCCTTACCTGGACCGATATAGGTTCTAGCATGTGGAGCAACGCGCTTTTGCCACTTTTTTACAATCACAATACCACCGTAGGTATTCACCAATTCTTCAAGTTCTTCCATCCTGTCCTTTGCCTCCTCTTTTGGAACACGAGGATGTGTCATGTCGATTAGAATGGCTTTTGTCTGTGTCTTTGTTTTCATAGATGTGGACATCATAGCAATCTTGAGTGGAAATCAAAACACCCGAGGCATTCCCGGGTGTTTGTTTGAGTTTCAACTTAGTCAGCTGAGGCCACTGCTGTCATAGTAATGGTTCCAGTACAGGTACCAGATACGTCGTACTGTGGAATCTGGATCTCCCAGTGAACAGAGTCAGTAACAGCACCGGCTGTGATCTGGTAAGGGATGGTGACGTCAAGAAGAGTTGGAGTTCCGCTAAGAGCAGCTCCACCAGATGCGTGACCATCATCATTAAGGTCATACTTAATGTTACCTACAGGAATAGTACCAGTGTTTGTACATCCCATGTCTGTTCCAGACAAGTTGATATCAGCTTTGTCATTACCCTTCTGAGTAATAGTCTGGTCTTCGTTTGTGCCACTTACGGTCTGTACATTCTGCGCAAGTGTTCCCCAGTCAATTGGACCAGGCATATCAAGTGAGAGCATGGTTGCAATGTCGATTGTTGCAGTCATGTTCCCTGATGCTTGGGATGAGTCGTTTACATTCACTCTGGCTGTCCAGTCTTGACCTGCTTCTGCACCACCGGCTGTAGTTGAGTTGGCCCAAAATACCACATCAACAGCACAGTTGTAGGTAAGCGAATCAGCGTCATTGGCCTGAGTTGTGCAGCTTGTTAATTTATAACAGTGATTCGGGTCGGGTCCGTTGAAACAATCCGTAAATGTCCCTACCTCTGGTGAGTAAAATAACATGTCGACGAGTGTGATATCACTATCTCCGTTGGTGTCTGTTACAACACCTGAAATATTCAGCGTTGTATTGGATCCTGAGGTCAACTCAAAAATACCATCAACCTCATTTGTTCCATTTCCATCTGTTTGATAGGTGTCAACGGAATCAAAGTAAATACTGTCCACTGTTGGCGCAGCATTTGCAACTCCTGCAGATGAGTTTAGCTCGTCTGCTTGTGAGTTTGCCCCCACAAGAGCCACGACAACAAACAGCGTGATAAGGAGCAATGCAGCTCCTAAAATCCAGTGCAATGCACTTGAATTGTTTGATTCGGCCATAATACGTAAGTAAGAATTAATTAGAAAAATGAATTATGTCCGGGAGCAAGGTCGACACCCCCGAATACTGTCTTAATTGTATCAAAATTTATGTAAAGCTGCTTACAAATCAAAAATCCACTCAGAAACTGAATGGATTTTTTTGATCGCTTTAAAGTACTGCGTCCTTAGCTGCTTTAGCTACACGGAACTTTACAACAGTCTTTGCAGGGATGTGGATCTGCTCTCCAGTCATTGGGTTTCGTCCCATTCGAGCTGCGCGCTCCTTTCGGACAAGCTTACCCATTCCTGGGAGTGGGAACTCTCCATTAGTGCGAACCTCTCGGTAAGCGAGTTCTACGAACTGATCCCACTTCTCAACGGCTTCCTTTTTGGAAACACCGAGAAGCTCTGCGTAAGCAGCCATGAACTGGCTCTTAGTCAATTTGGCCATAGGTGTGGAAAACTTAAGTTTTACGCGAGAATCTTAGCACAAGATCAAATTTTTGGGAATACAAAAGATTGCAAGAACTAGTCAATTACGCAACGTTTGTCAAATTTTGTGTTGAGTATTTGTGTCAAAAACAAAAAGAAAACGGGGTTTTTGCCCCATTTTTCAAGAGTCCAAAGTCTTGTTTTTTGACTTAATTAAGTCAATTTCTCTGCTCAAACCATTGGTTTGCCTTTTTGATATCACTGGCGATAATTTGAGACATTTCCTCTTCTCCTGGGTAAGCAATCACATCTCTGAGCTTCTTAAAAACCGTCACTCGCATGTGCTTTCCAAAAAGTTCGATATTTTCATTTAAGAGATGAACTTCCATTTTTAGATGGTAGCCTGTGCGCCCATCTGTGATAAAGATGAGTGATGGGTATAGCTTTCCTTCACATGTTGTCTCACCCACATACGCTCCCATTCCAGGGATCACCACACCTTGCTCTACCGCAATGTTCGCCGTCGGACACCCAAGGCGTGTTGCAAACCCTTCGCCGGTTTCTACCCGACCGCTGAATGTAATTTGTTTCATATCTATCATCCACTTTATACTGAGAAACGAAAATAGGGCAAGTGCCCTATTTTTTTGTGATCTTCTTTATGTGCTTGATTGCTCTTTCAACAATCGGCTTCATATCCTTATAACTTGATGTGCTTTGCACTTTGCTCAGCGGCACCCACTTAGCATCCATGGCATGCTCTTCTGGGTCTGGGTCCAGTTTTGCATTGGGCTTTGTTTCAAACAGGTAGTAGTGAATGTCTTTATGAACGAGCTTGCCTTTTTTTTCAAACTTGTCGCGAAACCAGATATCGATTTGCCCCAGGTCTTCCCAGAACTTGATCTCCATGAGTCCAAGCTCTTCTAGAGTCTCTCGTGCGGCTGCCTCTTCAAGGTCCTCTCCCTTCTCTACCCTACCTTTTGGAAAGGTCCACTTGCCGTAGGTGTCTTGCATCATGGCAAACGACACCCCTTTTCCAGTTCGACGAAACACAACACCGCCAGCAGATACCTCCTTGATCGCTTTTTCTTTTCTTTTGGAAGACGCCTTAGAGCTCTTCCTCTGCGGCTTCTTCCCCGCTGGTTGTTTCTTCTTGGGCTTCATAGGTTCCTAGCAAAATTTGTGATGCAGCATCCTTCTGCGGATCTAGGCCTTCGTCATACTGCTCTAGTGTGTATTCAACCTCGATGTCTGGCGTGACTCCTGTTTCGTTGATGCTTCTACCAAGTGGAGTATACCATTCTGCTACTGTTATCTTTACTGCTGCTCCATCATTTAGCTCTCGGTAATCTTGAACTGAACCTTTTCCAAAGGTCTGAGTTCCAATAATTGTGGCAAAGTCATAGTCTTGGAGTGCTCCGGCAACAATCTCTGATCCAGAGGCAGAGCCACCGTTTACAAGTACAACGGTATCAATCCCCTCAAGCCGCGGAGCCATGAGCCCCTCGTAGGTGTTTGATCCTTCTGGGCTGCGCTCGATCACGATTGACTCATACCCAATCCAAGCAGATGCAATATCGATTGCTGAGGTCAGGAGTCCGCCCGGGTTGCTTCGAAGATCAAGAATGATTCCAGCCACGTCTTTTGATAGCGCTTCTTGAACAGCCTGATTAAACAGCCCTGCGGTGTCTTGATTAAATGTACTGATATCAATCACCATGATGTTGTCTTCGTCGATCTCCCAGTTCACACTCTCAATTATAATGGTGTCGCGCGTGATAGTGATGTCAACGAGCTCGTCTAGACCGTTTCGGCTTACGGTCAAAATAACGTCTGTTCCCTTTTCTCCACGAATTCTTTGCACTGCCTCTTCAACAGTGATGTTCATGGTTTCATATCCATCGATCATGACCACCCAATCAGCTGGTTGCAGACCTGCTTGCTCAGCTGGAGACCCGCTGAGCGGCGCAACGATCTGAAGCTTGTCATCTTTGATGCCAATCTCGGCTCCGATTCCTTCAAACGAGCCCGTGATGCTCTCTGTGAATGCCAATGCCTCTTCTGGATTGAAGTACACACTGTATGGATCGTCTAGTCCATCAATGAGCCCACCAACAGCCCCGTGATAGAGGTCAATGTCAGAGACGGGTTGATCGTAGTATCCCTCTTTTACAAAGTTCCAAATATCCCAAAAGTTGCCAAACTCAATGTCTTGCGCCAGGTAGGATGGTGTGTCACCAACGCCTGTTACCTGCCCCTGACCCTCAGGAACCATGTTGCGCGCTGCCCGCTCTTGTCCTACAAAAAAACCAATGCTGAATGAGCACGTGGTTAGCAGAAGCGCAACAAGCACAATGATTGAAACTGGGAAAACTGTTTTATTCTTTGACATAGTGCGTATAGGATACAGCCGGATTAAGATTGAGTCAAAACCCCTCTTATATGCACATTCGATGTCCCTATTTTCTCGTGGTTGAGATAAAAAATGAACATCGAATGTCTGTTTTTGAAAGTCAAAGGGTGGGTTTTACTTTATTTCTTGGGGGTGTTGGCCCCCTAGAACCCCAACCTACTTTCTTTGGTCGCAAAGAAAGTAGGCAAAGAAAACAGTCCCGCCCGATCTTGCTTTGCCGGGCCAGCTACCGTCTCAAGCTTGTCTTGGCTGCGGAACGGCGCCCGATTTTGTTCATGCCAACGTCTGACTTTGGTGGCAGGAACTTCTGGCCTGAGCGGTCAGCTCCTTCAAAGTCAGACGTTGAGCTGCTCCAGAATCGGTGCTAGGACCATCCTCACCATCCTCTCAGAGGGGATCGACAAGCTTTCACCGGGCTGGCTCTGGCAGTCTCGATAGGGCGGGAGTCGATCAGAATTAGAAAAGACCCCTCCGAAGAAGAGTCTTGCGTAGTTGCTAGCCGAACTGCGACCCGAAGCGGGACTCGACAGCATCGATGGCTGGTCCGAAGAGCTTGTCGAGCTGCCAATCGATCATGCCTCCCACAGCACCATCGAGAGACAGGTCGTTGAATGCCTTTGCGCGTGCGTAGCGTTCTTCAGTCTCGAGCAACACAGACACCAGACCGCAAGAGATCGAGCAGATGATGCCACAGACCAGCGACATGACCAGTGGCGATGCCTCAGCCATGGGATTCACGATCAGGAAGATCGCAGCTCCCATTGTACCGAACACAGCCATGGACAGGCGCTTGAACATGTTGATGCTCAGCGCTACGAGAACGAGTGCCTTGACGACCACCAGAACGAACGCGCTGACGAACACTATGCAGACGAATGCTGCGAGGATCAGGAACAGGATCGCGAACCCGAAGAGCTTCAGCTTGTTGCTCCAAATGTCTCCGGCAACCCCCTTGACCATCCTGACAGGAACTTCGAGCCACTGCTTGGCCGTGACCATGTAGGGGTGAGCGACCCACTCCTCGAAGCTCATGCGTGCAGCTTGCTTGGTGGAGCGGACGAGCCCTCGGATGTCGTAGCCGATGAGGATGAGCGGGAAGATGAGCACGAGGGTAAGCAGGTCGCTCCCCATGCTCTGGCCGATGTAGCAGCCCAGAGAGCCACCAATCAGGCCAGCGCTCATGGACTTTCCAGTTTCTCTTGTGAACATTGCGCCTCCTGCGCGTGTTTCTGCGTCTTGCAGCGCTTTTTTCTATCATGCTGAGGCCTATCTGTCAACCTTGATTTGGAACGATTTTTGGCGTATTATGGCTGCGATATGCATCCACGAATACGACTTTTACTGTTTCTCATCTTTTTATTCGCCTTTCTCATAACTGCCCCGCTGGTTGTGCTTTACACGGCTGGGTATCGTTTTGATTTCACAGCGAATGCCATCGTTCACACTGGAGTGCTCAATGTGACATCTGTTCCTCGCAGCGCAACGGTTTGGATTGATGGTGATAAGCAATCAGATCGCACGCCGTCTGTGCTGGATGATGTCATGCCTGGAGAGCGTGTTGTGCGTGTCACAAAGGATGGGTACACGAGCTGGGAAAAGACTCTGCTTGTTGAAAGTCGTGACACTACGTTTGTCTACGACGCCATGCTTTTTCTTGAGACAGAGTTTGAGATTGAAGATGATCGAGAAATTCTTGAGAGTGCGTTGTCACCCAACGATCACACACTTGCCTATCTGACCTCAGAAGGATCTTGGGCTGAGCTTTGGTCGATCACAGAAGGCGAAAAGCAATTGCTAACACGTGTGTCTGATTTTGAGGATGCGTCGTATGTGCTTAGCTGGTCATCTGAAGGTGATTATCTGGCACTTGAGCAAACGGTTGGTGGCGAGCTTGCGCTTTCTGTTGTTGATGTTGGAAATGGATCTACGATTGAGACACATGAGGTGCTGCAGACAGCAGAGGATTATTGGTGGGATGCTGGAGACAATGACGCACTCTTTATTCGATATGATGAGAATGTCTACAAACTCTCGCTTGCAAACAAGGACCTGGCTGAGATTATTCCTGAGAATCCGCAGCGAACAGTGACAAGAAATGGGATTATTGAGCTTGCGCAGAGCGCAGACCGCGTTGCCATTGCTCGAGTAGAAGACGAGATCGCTTCGATCATTACCTATCTCCCCTATGGCGACTACGCTTTCTTGCCTGCGCCAGATGATGTGGTCATGCTTGAAGATCTTGATCGTGGAAGACTTATCCTGCTAGACCTGAATGAAACCGAACAACCTATCTTGATTAACAAGGAGCTGACACTGTGGCAATGGCATGAGAATGACGACCTGCTCCTGTACTCAGATGGATTTGATATTGAGATCTACAGCCGCGATTCTCACACCACACAAACACTCACACGCCTTAGTGAGCAGATTGTGGACCTGATGTGGTATCCGCTTGGAAACAGCATCGTGTACTCAGCTGCAAACGAAGTGATCGCGCTTGAGCTTGAAAGCCGCGACGGACACAGCGCAACCACACTTCATGAGGGATCTGTGGAATCAACTTGGGTTGATGAAGAGGGAGAGTTTCTGTATGTCACGAACTCGAACATCATTCAATCAAAACGACTACAAAGATAGCAAACCAAAAAAATCCAGGCACCTGCTTGGAGTTTTTGGTTAATTAACACTAAGGGGCCGGGTCGTTACTTGTAGCATTTCTAGCTTTTCCACATGTTTAGTACAAAAAAATGGATTTAATATCCATTTTTTTTGAAGTTTTTTGTTTACAGGTTTCAATTTATACTCGTTTAGACTCAGGAATAGAATATGAATGCTACAAGTAACGACCCGGCCCCCAACTAAAGCTCTACAAAACTGTTGTCTCCCACAATCAGTCTATGTCCTGTTTTTGGATGGGAGCGTTTGTAATCGACAAGCTCAGCATTGACTCCAATAAGGCTGTTTACAATGCGACGTGTTGTGTCGATCTTTGCTCCGTCAAACACGATTGAATGCTCGACTTCAGTGTGGTTTACCTGCACGTTGTCTCCGATTGCTGTGTACGGTCCGATATAGCTTGATGTGATGCGACAGTTCTTTCCGATTGCGACTGGTCCGCGAATGAGACAGTCAGGGCTAATCTCTGTTCCCTCTCCAATGCTCACAGGCCCTTGGATTTGCACATCTTCGTGCGGCTCGCAGTCCACTGAGTATCCTTCTCGAGGCGTGTCGTCCATGATGAGCGCATTTCCTTCGATGAGTGCGTTTGGGGTTCCGGTGTCCTTCCACCAACCTGTGATCTCCTCGTGACCAACTTTTCCGTTATTGATGTACCAGGTGATCATGTCTGTAATCTCGTACTCACCTCGGCCTGATGGCTCCATTGTTTTAAATGCATCAAAGAATTTTTCGTCAAAGAGATAGATTCCTGTGACGGCAAATGGTGATGGCGGGTTCTCTGGTTTCTCGATTGTTTTGATCAGGTTGCCCTGCTCATCGAATTCTGGAACACCGAATCGCTTTGGATCTTTCACTCGAGAGAGCGCGATCATACAATCGAGGCCTTCGTTTTGGAATCGATCTACGAACTTATTGATGCCGCCAAGAATAATGTTGTCACCCAGGAAAAACAGGAAACGCTCTCCTTTGAGATGCTCCTCTGCGTTTGCAACAACGTGCGCGAGTCCTTTTGCTCCGCCGCGCTGCTCGAGGTAGGTGATCTTGGCACCAAACTCAGATCCGTCTCCCAGGTTCTCTGACATGTACTTCACCTCGCCTGGGTTCACGTTGATGATGATGTCCTTAATCCCTGCATCTGTGATCTTTTTTAGGACATACCAAAGCATTGGCTTGTTAGCCAGCGGAATGAGATGTTTGTTTCGAGTCCAGGTAATTGGGCGTAATCGCGTTGCGTGCCCGCCTGCTGCAATAAGTGCTTTCATAAGAAAATGATACTAAACCTTTAAAAAAGGTACGTCAAGTGTTCCCCCTGCTTCTAGACTACGTTGGATGCGGGCTCTGGTCAATGAGAAAACCCGCCACAGCAATGCCGTAGCGGGTCTCGTCCCTTGCGGGTTCTAGCGGGAGCTGAGCTCTGCGCGGATGCGCTCTTGCTCGACCTTGATCTCTTGGAGCGTCGAAGCCACTGCAAGCGCGTGCTTGCGCTCGCTCATCTCGAACTTGATCTCGGTGATGTGACCACCGTAGCGCTGGTCGCTCATCTCACCCATCCAGGCAGTGCTGCCATGGAGAGTCTGGAGGCGCACCTTCCACATCCCGTCATTGCGGCGGGACTTGCGCCTGAGGTAGCGGATGACTCGCTCGAGGTCGTCAGCCAGGATACCGTTGAAGCACGGAGGTGATCCAACCCAGTCTTCGAGGCCGAGGAACACTTCGATGCGTGCATCCTGACAGACTGACATCTTCAGATCGTAGTTGAAACCAGGCCCCATCCAGCTCACACACTTTTCGAGCACGGGCTTGGATGCACGCACAGGTACTGCTCGCGGAGGCTCGATGAGCCCCTTGAGCTGCGCCTTCATCAGTGCGGCAGAGGTGAACCCGTCCGTGATCACCCCATCGCGCACCATTTCGTAAAGCTCGGTGAGACTCAGAACCACAGGTCCGAGCACGGACTCGGAAACGTCACGCGAGATCTTGCTCTCGTCGATGATGACGTCGGTGATCATGAGGATCTCGGGGTCCATGCCCAGCACACCCGTATCAGGGTCTGTGATGCCGAGCGGGAACATCCTGGAGGTCTTGGTCAGGATTGCTCCGACCTCCTCCTGGGCCTCGCGGATGGCGCACTCTTCCATGGCTTCGTCTGGCATGCGTGTTCCGCGCGGAAGCTCGATGGTCCAAGCGCGCTTGGCGTGCTTGTATGAGCGGACGAGAACGAATTCATTGTCCACGGTCCGCAGCAGCACTGCGGCACCGACATCCCTGCCGATGTTCCACTCGACCACTTGGTAGGTTCCGACCACGGGCGCTCCGTCTTCCTCGCGCGGAGGAAAGAGCACGGTGTAGACCGGGATGACCCAGTACGGTGTGGTGACTACGCGATGGAGTCCGATGATCTGAACTTCGCCCTCACTCCAGTCTCCCAGAGGAACACTTTCGTCTTCCAGGCTCGCGACCACACGCTCGATAGCTTCTCTTCGAGTGCTTTCGGCGTACTTGACCCGGGCGCGCCTGAGCGATCCCTTGGCCAAACTCACCCCCAGGTCAATGACCTGATACTTGTCTTCCTTTCCCATTTTGACTCGCTTTGGACCAGGCTGCACGAGCATGGCGCCGAAGTGTGAGTGTGAATACACGAACATCCTGCATGAGAATGCCGCGTGCACTGCTGGGTAGCAGAGGAGGAATTTACCATAAAATAAGGGTTTTGTCAAGGTAAAAAAGCAATCAAAAAACCCGGCTTGAGCCGAGTTTTTCTCTTTGTTTATCTTTAGCACGTAGGCCCAACTTCGTCTGATTCCCCTTTTTTCTTTGCCTCTGCATACTTTTCCATTGTGTCGTGGAGTGCTTCGTAGATTGGACGCATTTTGATTCCCACCTTCTCTAACTCTTCTGATGCTAGGAAATTGTTTGATCGCCCTTTGGCAGCAAGCCCTTGCTCTACGAGCTCTTCGTTTGAGATCCATTCGTTTGTGTGCGTTGGATCTACGAGCTCTTCGTAGAGTTTGATGAGGTCGCGATGCTTCATGGTTCCTGGGTTGGTGACGTGGAAGATGCCGGCGGCTTTTTTCTCCATGAGCTGGTAGAAGACGTCGATCATGTCATCGAGCACGGTTACTGAGTTTTCAACATCGATGACCTTTGGGAAACTGGCGACCTTGTCGATGAGGTTTCCTGGTGCTGGGATCCAATCGATTGGCATACGAATGCGTGCGATCCCGACGTTTGGCAGTGTTGAGAGCATAAGGTCGGCGGCCCACTTTGATCGTGAATACACTGGGTGTGGGTTCCCAAAATCACATTCTCGCCAGGCGTTGTCATCGTGATGCGATTCGCCGTAGAAAATGCAGCCTGAGCCCATGTGAAGCAGGTAGAGATCTTTTTCTGAGCAAGCTTCAGCTAGGATCATTGGCAGGATCGTATTCCCTCGCATGGTTTCGACTTGATGATCCTCACACCAATCAACGTTTGGGCTCCCCTTGATACCAGCGGCATTAAACACAACATCTGGCTGCACGCGTTCGATCTCGTCGAGCATGTCTTGCTTTGTGTTGATGATGGCGTCTGAGAGCACGGCATCATCGCCCCACTCATCTGCACAGCGCTGCCCCATGTACCCTTTTCCGATGATAAGAATTTTCATAGCTATCCTGTTTTGGCTTTAATTTCTTGTTCTATTTTCTCAAACCACTCAAACGCAGCTTGGCCTCCTGATTTTTCGAATCTGAAACTTATTGAGTATTTGTTTCCGTCAGATCCCTGGAACCTCACGCGGCCTTTGTATTTTCCATTGTCTTTTCGCTTGCGAGTTTTTAAATCATACATCTGCGACGTGCTGATGTCGATCATGTCGTTTGGGTATGTGAGTGTAACGGCATTACCGTTTATACGCACGTGACGAATGCCTGTTTTGATTTGTTTGACTGCAAGAAAAATACCAATGAGTGGAATGATTATGAAGACAGCTACAGGAATGAGCTCAACAATATGTTCGCCACCCTCTGTGATTTCCACAAAGATACTAAACGCCATTGCAATTGCTATTGCACCCATAATTGCGCTGGCAACAACTCCTTGCCGCGTCTTGAACACTTCGTATTCGATTGGTTTATCGATGTCCATATTGTTTTTCGTAATACTCTTGGTACGCGCCAGATCGGCAGGCGTCTACCCATTCTTGGTTATCTGTGTACCACTGAACTGTGCGCTTGATTCCTTCTTCAAATGAGATCTGAGGCTCCCAACCGAGTTCGGTGCGGAGCTTTGTGGCATCAAGAGCGTAGCGACGGTCGTGTCCCTCTCGGTCCTTTACGTACTCGATCGCGTCCTCTCCCCGCCCAGTGAGCTCGAGGAGCTTCTTTACCACCTCCATGTTTGGCACACGGTAGCCTGTTCCGATGTTGTAGGTCTCACCAAGCTTTCCTTCGCGTGCGATCAGGTCGATTGCGCGGCAGTGGTCCTCTGTGAAGATCCACTCGCGCACTTGCATACCGTCTCCATACACTGGCACGGTCTTTCCTTCTTTGAGGTTCATGGTGAAAAGTGGAATGAGTTTTTCTGGGAACTGGCGCGGTCCGTAAAAGTTTACTGAGTTCGTTACGATCACAGGTGTGTCATAGGTTACAAAGTACGAGTAGCACAAGTGGTCAGCTGCTGCCTTTGATGCTGAATATGGTGAGCGTGGCTCGAATGCATCACCTTCTTTACTCTCGCCTTCCATGACCGCGCCATAGACCTCGTCGGTTGAGATGTGGACCATGCGCGGGATGTTGTGCTTTCGCACTGCCTCGAGGAGTGTGAAGACTCCCATGATGTTTGTTTCAAGAAAAGCGCGCGGCTCGAGGATGGACCGGTCCACATGTGTCTCGGCAGCGTAGTTGATGATGAGATCAACGCCTTGCACGGCCTTGTCTACATCTTCTGGGTTTGCAATGCTTCCTTTGATAAAGGTGTAGCGTGGATCGTCCTGGATGTCAGCAAGGTTATTCAGGTTCCCGGCGTAAGTAAGGTTGTCTAGGTTCACGATCTGAGTATCATCATACTTGTCGAGTAGATAGTGGATCATGTTTGAGGCCATGAACCCCGCTCCCCCTGTGATTAGGATTTTCATAAACGTTTAACTAAGTTCATTTTTGATTTGCGCTGCGAGCTCACTGAGCTCTTCTGGTTTTGCCTCGCCAGAGTTCCATGGGAGCACACCATCGTCTTTTGTGCGCGGAACAATGTGGAAGTGGGTGTGAAAGATAGACTGCCCAGCCTCGGCACCGACGTTTGTGAGCACATTGAATGCATCTGCATCGACTGTGTCACGAATGACTGGCGCGATTTTTCGGATAACATTCATTATGCGCGCGAGATCATCCTCTGATGATGAGAGCATGTCTTGCTCCTGATTCTTTGGCACGACAAGAGTGTGACCTTTGCTGAGTGGAAAGAGATCGAGAAAGGCAATGACGTGATCGTCCTCGTAAAGGATGTTTGCCGGAATCTCGCGATTGATGATTTTGGTGAAGATTGATGGTTCCATACTATTTCTTAAATGCTTTGAGAATGAGCCAAGGGGTTGCGAGTCCGATCACGACCAGAGCTGCTCTGTACTCGTCTAGCCCTTCGGATGTGTGCCAGATTAGCATGGCCAGAGCGATCCCGGAAATGAGTGCGACCACCTTGTGAACAAGCGGTCTTTCTCGGTAGGAGTCCATCTCTCTTGACCAAAGCAAGCCAAAGGCAACGATAGCGAGCAGGAAGATGTGCACTGAGACGTAGCGAGAAACAAAGCCGGGTTGAACAAGGTCAATGGCCCAGAATGAGATGTATGAAATCAGGGCCACATGGAATCCAGTTCTGGCAATTTCTTCTTTTGGATTGAAATGTTTTCGTTTCCAGACCATAGCTAGGCACTAAATGGTGTGATGCCGAATTTGTTTAGAACTTCAAGGAGCGGAGCAATAGGCAGGCCGACAACATTGTAGTAGTCACCGTATACACCTTTGAAAAGTGCTGCTCCTCCATCTTGGATCCCATAGGCACCTGCTTTATCGAGCGGCTCTCCGGTTGCTACGTAGAGGTCGATGATTTCGTCTGAGAGATCTTTAAACTCCACGTCTGTAACAATGGCTTCTGAGACTGACTCTCCGGACTCGAGATCTCGAACTGTGAATCCGGTAATGACTTGGTGACGCTTGCCACTGAGGGTTTTAAGGGTTTCTTTTGCTTTTTCTGGCGTGTGGGGTTTGCCGAGCACTTGTCCTTCGTGGGCAATAATAGTGTCAGCTGCGACAATCACAGCATCTTTTTCATCTGTCTTGATCGAATCTGCTTTTCCTTTTGAGAGAAACTTAACGAGCTCCTCTGGAGTCATGTCGAGTGTCATGTCTTCTTCGTAATCGTTGTCGATGACCTTAAAAGGTAGACCAACCTGCTCCATAATCATTTTTCTGCGCGGTGAAGTTGAGGCAAGTAGTAGTTTTTTCATAGTTATTTGATGATGAGTTCGTCTCGGTACATCCAGGTATTTATTTTGTGGATCATGAGCTCGGCTTCTATGGTGTCGATCCCTGGTGTTGAGAATACAAACTTCCAGGTACCATCCTCTTCTGCAAAAAGCTCGGCTGTGTTGAATGAGAGCGTCTTTACCAGCCAACCATCTTGCTCGCGAGGACTTTCGTAGTTTGCAATGACGTAGTCGACTCCGAGCTCGTCTAGATCTGACATGTACGTAAGCTCGACTGGGTCTGGGTCAAAGTACTGATCGGCTGAGAATGCAATTCCGCCTTCAAGCACGATCTCGACATCACCTGCTGGTGCGTCAACGATTGAGAGACCTCCTGAGTTAAGCATCTGCGAGTACCAAACATAGGGCTCCTCGATTTCCAGCTCGCTACTGTTCACAGTCATGGTCTGCACACCTTCTGCGTGCCGCGTTTGCACGCGCATGACCTCTGCTTTGGTCCAGAAGGTTGCTCCAACAGCTGGCTCTGCAAACCCCACCTCATCCCCTAGATACACCATGTCGAGGAACACCATCTTTTGCTGAGGTGTTTGTATTCGTCTGATAAAGACGTCGTTTGTTGTGTTGATGACAAGCTTGTACACCCCTTCTGCGAGCCCTGGCACTGAAAGTGTGAGGTGCTCGAGACCTGTTGGAATGGCGTCGCTGCGAATGTTCCCATCGTCTTCTGCGCGCGCTTCTGCAACAGGCAACCCTTCTTCATTAAACACAACAACAGAGAGAAGGTCTGCGCCTTCGTCTCGGTTCATGTCCATGTAATCAAACTCAAAGAGCAGGGTTTCATCTTTGATGTATGTTTTGAGCTCGTGGTGACCGCGCAGGGATGCATCGATTGTCTGGATGGTGTCTGTTGGGTTGTAGCCTGTAATGCGGTATGGAACATCAAAGCTTGTTTGGTAGGTTGCAACTTCGTTTCGTCTTGGTGGATCTGCAAAGAAAGCGTCAAGGGAGTTGTATGTTGCTTCGCGCTGGAGCAGCACCAGGCCTTCCTTGTCGATTCTGTTCCAGGTTGAATCCTCAATGATTTTATTGTGGAACGGGAAGAGGGTTGTAACTTCTGGATCTTCTTGATTCATTCCCCCAAACTCAACGATTGGGACACTGCTGTTTTCAAACCAGACCTCCACGTCGATTTTCTCAAAGTCTCTGTGTGGGTGCACAAAAAAGAAGGTTGGGTCTGCCACAATTGGCTGCACCCACAACCCTTGCTCGTTCATGCGGACGTCGCCTGTTCTCTGGCTTGGCTGGATCTCGTCAATGAAGGGTGAGTCTTGTCCAACAATATGTGAAGCGAAAAAGACCCCGGACGGAACAAACCACTGGGTCGCGAGCCACCCAAGCAAAACGATTGGAGCGGCTATGAGGAAACATTGGATGATGCGGATGAGAATCTTCATTTTTTGTAGATTTGATAGAGGGATTCTTGGTCGTAGGTCTCAATGAGCTTGATTCCCAGGTCCATGTCTGCGAGTCGTGAATTGTTCAAATATTCAATGTCCTCAGAAGGGAATGTTATGCCGTAATAATACACTGAATCCGTCTTTGTGAGGAGCGGAAGCGCTTCGTATGTAGCATCATCGCGGAGCGGGTACATGACCTGTCTGTGAGGGAAGATGATCTTATCAGCACGATCAACAATGATGATACTACTCTCTTGTGTGTGCGTGAGGATGCTCTCCTGGATCTCCCCTGACCTGGACAGTGTGTCTGCTACTTTTACGAGACCGTCTTGCCCCTGTGAGAACACAGCGTTGAAGTTGAGGAATACCACCATGAAGAGCAACCCAGCAGAGATGAGTTTTGCTTGCTTTGAATAGATTGTCTGTGCAAGCTTTTCTATTGCAATGGCAATGAGCGGAATCGACAAGATGTACATTGGGAGCCAGTAGCGCACATAGGAGTTTGCCATGGTTATTTGGGTTGGATCTGGGTTGTCATGAATCTCCCAACTTCCGTACATGAGCGTGAGGTAACCAAAGATCATTGCTCCGGTTGCGATAATCCCCCACTTTTTCCAATTCTTTTTGTCTTTCCAGCACACCACCCCCAAACCAATCGCGGCAAGTGATGTGAGCCACCAGAACATGGATCCAAAATAGATTGAGAAGTGCTCCCAGGCCGAAGCTGGGTGAATGCCAAACGGGAAGAGCTCGACTGTGTCTGCGGATTCATCTGCGCTGAGTGTGATCTGAGCTGAATCGATCCCAACCGTATAGCCTGTTGTGAGTGGACCGCCGTATGTGAGTGTGTTGAATGCAAAAAGAATCAAGAGGCCCAGGGCGAGTCCGAGCAGGCCGCGGAGAAGGTGTTTGTATTTGAGGCGCCTAATATTCAGCGCGAGCAATGCACCCAGAGCCAAGGCGATCCAACCGAACTCTGATGTTCTTACAAAGAGAGCGAGTCCGAGCGAGAGTCCAGCAAGAATGTCGCTGAGCCATGGTGCTCGCTTGAGTTTTTCAAATGGTTTGCAGACCCAGAGCCAGAGCGCAAGCACGATCAGATCAATGAAAAGTACGTTGTGCATGAGTCCGCGCGCTGAGTAGTACCAGATGGCTGGGTGGAGCAAGAAGAGTGTGAATGCCATCAATCCAATCTTTGATCCAAAAAATTTCTCTGTGAGTTTTCTAAATGCCAGCCCTGCACCGACGGTTATTGCCGGAGTGAGCACCCAAAGCACCCAGGAACCAAAGAGCGACATAAGGGCGCCATAGAGCACTGGGAGGCCAAGGAAACTGCCTGGATAGAGGTAGCCTTCAACTGAAACTGTGCTGCGTGGGTGAATGCGATCATCAAGAAAAAGCGAGGTTAAGTTTGGTCCATCATGCAAGACCCCTTCTGCAGCAAAACGCTCTGCAAAAAAGGCGTTTGCTGTCTCATCTGGCGAGATGTAGAGCTGCTGCTCATTGATGAGGATGAGTGATGTGAAAAAAAACAGAACCGCTACAGCAGCAACGATCCACCTTCCAGATGACTTCTTAGAACTAGAGACCATACGTGAACAAACTAATCACTGCGAAAACGATCGCGAGCGAGAGCGTTCCCACACTTACAGGGATAAAGAGATTAAACCCACTCCAAAGAGCAATGAGGAGAAATGAAACACCTATGACTTGCAGGACCATCTTTGTTTTTCCGAAGATGTTTGCGCTCACTATCTTCCCTTCAGCTTTTCTGAGCACACCACCGAGCGTGAGCGCAGCCTCAACAATAACGATCAAGAGTCCAAAGATGACATTCACGTGCTTGATGACGACCAGAAGCACGACTGAACCTACTAGAATTTTATCAGCAACAGGATCAAAGAAGGTTCCCCAGTCTGTGATCTGCTTGCGAAGCCGCGCTATTGATCCATCGAGCGCGTCTGAGAATGCGAGAAGCAGAAAGAGGGGCATGCCAAGGGAATACTGCTCAAGATAAAGAAGCACGAGTACGAATGGTGTCATGATGATCCTAAAAATGGTCACCATGTTTGGGGTTACAAACGATGGGACCAAAGGCACAAACGTGTACTTCATGACGTGATCGTGCGGGAACAGCTTGTACGGATCGCGCTCAACCATAGTATAATGGATCAGAAATCCGGCAGACCCGGGATATTCTATGTATCACAAGATTCACCATACCATTGTTACGCTCGTTTTTCTAGCGTTTTTTGTGGGAAACACCTTTGCGTTGCAGAGCACTTCGCTGGGCCTTATTCTTCTCATATTCTACCTACTTTTCTTCGGTTGGGAGCTGGGCGGACTCATCACCACTTCTGAGAAAGCTATCCTGCGCTGGTGGCTTGGTGTGTGGCTTCTTCTCTCTCTGATCATGATCATTGGGAGTGCTGCGTACTACACAACATTTTTAACAGCAGAGGTTGTGTATGTGATTGTGCTTCTTACGCCTCCGATCGTGCTCTGGGCAGCCACTCGGCACAAACACAAGCCACTGATGCTTCATGCGCATGATCTGTGGAAAGAGAAGAGGCATCGCATCCCGGGTGTTGTGTTTTTGCTTGCAGCGCTGTTTCTTGTTTTGCTCTCAATGTATTTTAGTGTTCTAGGTGACCACCTTGTTACAGATTCTGTGCGCTCAGTTTGGGAGCGTGTTCCTGGAGGAGTGTTTCAGCTCTTTGCTCTTGCTTCCCTTGTGCTGTTTGCGCTTCTTCTTCGCGGAAAAGAACGTGCACTCACCATCTTGCTCTACGGAGGGATACTTTTTGCTGCTGTGTCTGTTGTTGCCATTGTCTTCCCTCTTGGATTCGGGTTTGACTCGTTTATTCACAAAGCCACAGAGTCACATCTAGCTGAGTTTGGAACCATCAGTCCAAAACCGTTTTACTATATTGGACAATACGCCCTGGTGTTATTTGCTCACCACGGTTTTTTACTTCCTGTTGGCCTTGTTGATACGTATCTTCTCCCAACGCTCATTGCACTGCTGCTCCCATCTGCTTGGTACTTTGCTGCGGCGCATATCACCCGGAAGAAATCTGTGGCTATGGCAACGCTCCCAGGTGTTTTCCTGCTCCCGCTTTCAGGATTCATTGTCACAACACCGCAGGGACTTGCAAATCTTTGGACACTCCTGATTGTTTTGGCTTCTGTGCCTTTCTTGCTTGAAAAGGAGCATCCGCGCTTGCTTGTGCTTGGACTTACAGCTGTGGCAACGCTACTTATCCATCCGATTGCCGGGATCCCGGTCATGCTCTACCTTGCCCTGCTTTTCTCTGACCCATCGCGCATTGATCCGCGCACACCAGTGCTGAATCGCATCTTACGCATCATTTTAATTGCGTTTGCGTCTGTTGTTCTTCCACTGAGTTTTCTTGTAAATGCACTTATTAGCGGCCAGTCGCTTGGCATTGATTGGGCCGCGCTCAATCCTCTCACCTGGCTTGGGGAGCTGAACATTAGCGTGTTCTTTGAGAATCGCTTTGAGCCGCTTCTAGATCTTGTTTATCTCTACGGACTCAATGCAACCTTGATTGTGTTTGCGATTGCTGGCATGGCTTGGGTGATGTATCGCAAAGAACTTTCAACGCGGTTCCGTGTGCTTGTTGTAATGACGCTTGTGCTTGCGATCAATTATCTCATCATGAGCACAACACTTGAGTTCACGTTCCTTATCGATTACGAGCGCTCAAACTATGCTGCGCGCCTGGTTCCGCTCATGGTACTGTTCCTCTCTCCTCTTTTGATCCTTGGCCTCTCTCACCTGCTCATCAACCTTAAGTCTCGACCACTTGTGCTGCGTACGTGTGCGCTTGTGTTGTTTGTTGCGATTGCTACGAGCACGGTGTATATGTCTTACCCTCGACGCGATGCGTATGACACAAGCCGTGGGTTTAATGTTGGGCAGTCAGATATTGATGCGGTCTATCTCATTGAGACGCTTGCAGGCGAGGAAGAGTATGCCGCACTAGCAAATCAATCTGTGTCTGCGGCTGCGATTAGTGAGATTGGCTTTCGCTACTACAACGATTTCTTCTTTTATCCGATCCCGACTGGTGGGGCGATGTACGAATACTTCTTGGACATGAACGAAATGCCAACGCGAGAGAAGGCCCAGGAGGCGCTTGCACTCATCGATGATCCGGATGTTGAGACCATGTTTTATGTGGTGAACAACTATTGGTGGGAGGCACCGCGGATCATTGAAACAGCAAAGTCGAATGCGGATGATTGGCGGTCTGTGGGCGACGAGGGGCAGGTGTATATTTTCAAGTACGAGTTTGGTGAGAGCACAGTCGAGATGGAATAGTCATCAAAACACCTCATTTCCTTGAGAAAGAGGTGTTTTTGTATTGACACAACTTGGCACAAATGCTAGGTTTCATTGTCGATTCATTTCGAAAGCCCCTCAGGGGGCGCCCTGGATCTTCACGAGGAAGTGAAAGGCTTCCCTGGTATCTCTCAGGAGATGCTGCTTCAGATGATACGGAGACAGACATGTCCCCCAAAGTTCCTGAAGAACTGTCCGCTGAGCAGCAGCTCGCGATCCTTCGCGACTGGCTCATGAACCACAACCAGGCGTTCGGACATATGCGCGGCAAGCTCGGTGGATCCACCATGGATCTACTCGGCAGGCTGCTCGAGACCCGTTCGCCCTCTGCCGCTCTGGAGGCGTACAACGCTCTGGTCAGCGACATGCGCATTATGTTCAAGCACCTGGCCAAGCTACGCCGGGATGGCCACACCGTAGCCGAAGCTGAGCTGATGCGCGCCCTGACCCAGCCGGGCTACCTGATCACGGGTGAGACTGTCCCTCTGGAGAGCACAGCACCTTACACACTGTTCATGATCGACCCAGAGCTCACCTTCGCAACCGCGAAGTTCCTGGAAGACTGGAAAAACGTGTACCTGAACCAGTGTCCTCGTGTCCGGTGTCGGGCAGTCGTCGAGCCAGAGTTCGCTTTGGATCGCTACGGCAACCTCATCTGGGAGGTCTACCTGCGTGAGATGCGGGAAAACTATTACGACCGAATCGGTTTCCTCAACGACGACTTGCAGCGAGCTCAAACGCTCGTGTCGTATGTTCTGGAGACCTTCGGGCGAAGGCTCGAAATCTCAACCAAGCGCGTCGGCACCAAGACAACAGACTTTATCCCCATGGGGTGGAGAACGAGACAAGCCCCTCGAACCAGAGCCCAGCTCACAGCTAATCACCGGGTAGTCAACATGCTCTCCTGCGTGTTTGGAAAGCCACTGGAGCAGGGACAGGTGTTGAGTGCGTTCCCACGTGCTGAGCAGCACCGTGTGGCAACCTGGCAGTTCCACGCACCTGCAGCCATGAACCTGAGTAGCCCCAGACGTACCTTCTACGTCGGCTTCCACCCCCGGGCGGAGCACGAGAAGTGGCAGCGTGCACGACCGCAGCTCACCAGTCGCGGCACAGCCAACGGCTGGGGTGCGATCATCATCCCCAGATCCATGCTCGACATGTACGACCGTGAAGGGCACTTCCTTTTCCACAACCGCAACCTGGATTTCCCTGAATCCTAGATTGCACCACGAACGCCCCTGTTGGTTCACACCGGCCGGGGCGCTTTCTATTTCTAGAAACACCTCGTTTCCTTGAGAAAGAGGTGTTTTTGTATTGACAAATCCTTAAAAAGGTGTAAGGTGGCTTCTTGTCGAATACCCCCCTACGGTAGGGAAAGCCGAATAGAATGTAGAGATGCTAGGACGAGTTATGATCACCCTCAAAGTGACCATTGGCGACCACCTCGAACAGGTGCTCAGGGTTTCCGACAATGACCCTGACGCCGAGATCTTGATCGACGCAGCGCTCGACAGCAAGTGCGTCATGACCCTGACGGTCCCGCAAGAGCCCGAGTGCGCTGCTGCTCTTGGTCGTTTGGTGTTTGGCCAGGATCTGCCCACGGACAAGGTGGTGCTCACGGACAAGATCACGGAGCTGTCCAAGACCACAGACAAACTCGGGCTCAAGACCACGGTTCACACGACCCTGACGCGGACTGACAAGCTCCGCTACATCTGGCAGGTCGTGGAGAAGAGCGAAGCTGACCTGGTCAAGTACTCGGCGTTTGGTCAGGGATCGTTGAAGGCGGTCAAACAAGCCTTGGCCGAGCTCGGTCTGCATCTGGGTATGGACCTGTCCGAGATCAAGGACCAGCTTCCTCAGCCCTAGGGCACACAAGCACGCGACGCCCCGTCGGTATCACCGGCCGGGGCGTTTCTTATTTTGAATCAAAAAACCAGCGCATGGCTGGTGTTTTGTTACTTGCGGAAAATATTCTCTACAATCTCTTCGAGGGTTACGTCTGCTATTGAGATGTCTTTGACTCTGTGTTTTGTTACCAGGTCTTTGATAATGCCTGGTGATTTTTCTGCTGGGATTCTCAGCGATGCGCTAAATGGTGAGTGCTCGAAGATTTTTCCGTAGCTTTGCAGATCTTTTTTGTACACCCTGTCAAAGAACTCTACCTCGAGATATTTGTGGTCGCTGTACTTTTCTACGATTTCTTTGAGTGAGCCGTCGTATCCAACCTCGCCCTCGTCGATGATGATGAGGCGCTTGCAGAGGTTTTCGACGTCGTCCATGTTGTGCGACGTTAGGATAATGGTGGTTCCTTCTTTTTTGTTGTGTTCGCGCAGGAAGTTGCGGATGTTTTTTTGTGAGAGTACGTCTAGGCCGATGGTTGGTTCGTCTAGGAAGAGGACCTTTGGGTTGTGGAGGAGTGAGGCCAGGAGTTCGCATTTCATTCGCTGTCCGAGTGAGAGCTTGCGGACTTGGATATTTAGAATATCCCCGATCTCCATAAGCTCTGAGAAGTCTTTGATTCTTTTTCGATAGGTTCTCTCTGGGATGTCGTAGAGTCTTTGAATGAGTTTGAATGACTCGATGGCTGGGAGGGTCATCCAGAGCTGGAACTTTTGCCCCATTACGATTGAGATTTTCTTTTTGAACTCGTTCTCCCTGTGAATTGGTGTGTGTCCATCGACTGTAATCTCTCCAACGCTTGGTGTGAGGATTCCTGAGAGCATCTTTAGAGTCGTCGTCTTCCCTGCCCCGTTCTTTCCGATAAAGCCGATGAATTCGCCTGGCTTAATATCAAACGACACGTGCTTTACAGCCTCTTTTGTGAGTTTCTCTCTGTGAAAGAGCGCTTTGAGCGATCCTCTGAGCCCCTCTGCTTTTTCGTGATACGTAAAAATCTTGCTTACGTCTTTTACAGAGATGATGGGTGTTGTGTCTGGCATATTATCCTTGAGCGCTTTTGTAATGTCTCAGCCCCTTGTTCCAGAAGAGTGATGAGAGAAGATAAAAAATGAGTGCAAGACCTGCGGCAACAATGACATCCATGTAATCGACATTGCCGAAGAATGCTCTTGCTGGGACTGTGAACATGAATGCGAGCGGGATGATGAAAGAGAAAAACATCTTTGCAAATCCTTTGAAGATCGTGATTGGATACTCACCGAGCTTCATGATGCTGTTTCTCAGATACTGCGGGGTTTCAATGATGTAGAAGAAGTTGATTGTTCCTAGCATGAGTGTGAATGAGAAGTGCAGGACGAACCCAATGAGCAGGAATGGAATGTAGGTCATCAAGTAAATCGGATCAGCACTTGTTTGCGCGCCGTAAACAATGAGGAGCACGGCTGCAATAATGGCTGGTGTTGAGAAAATGACATCAATGAAACGATAGCTTAGGTATGCCCTGAGGTTTACTGGTGTGACAAGCAAGAGATCAAAGCTCCCCTTATCAACCAAGCGCATGATTCGAGTAAATCCACGTGTGTACGTTGCCCAGGATATGCCGTCGATGAAGAAATAGGTTCCAAGCAGCACATACATGTGACTGATATCCCACCCACCGATGAGTTGCACTTGTCCGTAGATCGCCTGGAAGAATATGATCGTGATGGCAATGCGTAGGAGTGTTGCAAACGTAATGATTGAAAACGTAAATACATCACTAGTCCGATCCATGGTCTCTAGCTTGATACAGATGGCGCATAATTGCAGATGTTTCTTTACGCTCATATCACCCACCAAATGCTTCGTATTTCTTTATTCCACGTTTCCACAGTATCGCGACAAGAATAGCCAAGATGATTGTCCAGATCGTTTGGATACCAATGCCCATTGCAATCTCAACCCAGCTTAGATTTCCCACGAACGCATCCACGAGAAAAGCTCCGATGTACTTAAATGGCAAGACAGTGCCGAGTATTTGAATCCATCCTGGGAGGAATGCGAGTGGAATCAGTGCTCCCGCGAGGAAAAACAGGAAGATCTCTAGAACAAAGGAAAGGATATCTGAGTAGAGCATCCAGAACTCAATGATTCCAATCAGAACATCGATGAGAAACAGAATGTTGATTGCACCGATCACTGTCACTGCAAGCACGAGATACGAGATTGGATTTGTGATGAGCTGGATGTGACTTGAGAACAGCAAAACAAGCACTGCAAGCACGGGCAACCCTAGAACTATCCTAAACAATCTCCGTGAGAGCGAGCGCCAGTAGTGGTAGGAGAAATAATTCATTGGACGAGTGAGATACTTTGAAAGCTCGCCTTCTCGAATCTCATACGCAACTGGAACGTTTGCGTAGATAGCTGAAAGGAGGTAGGTGATCAAAATATAGTAGGTCACCATTTCCCTTTTTGAATACCCCATGAGCTCAGCATTTGCTCCATACACATCGTTCCAAAGATAGAATGTGCTGATCAAAAAAATTGAAGCAATACCAAATTGCACCAAGCTGCTTACGCGGTACTCAAGTGTCTCTTGCCATGCGCTTTTAAAAAGAAAAGCGTACATGGCACATCGCTTCTTGATCGTCATGCATCTATTGTACCAAAAAACCGACTAGATTGAACTCATCCTGTTTAGCATTTAGCAGGCACAAAAATGAAAACTCGCATGTCAGTCTATGGGTGATTTTTGTTCGCACCTACGAAAAAGACTCACCCGGGGAATCATCTTACTTTGACCATTATTCTGAAAGGTGCGTTGAGGTGTGCAATTCTTTTTCGTAGGTACGAACAAGAATTACGTTTGGGTTTGTTTGTGGTGTGTGGGTTGAGAAATAGAGAGAGCAAAAAAGTGAGTACTTCTATACTCACTTTTTGTCATCAGTTTATCCATCCTCACCCATTTCGCTTTTCCACTTCTTGTATAGTGCTTCGTGATCTCTATAGTAATTCTCTTCAAAATTTGGATCTGATTCAAAGACATCTAATTCTGTATCGAGCAACTCTTTTATTTGATCTCCTCAATAATCTTTTCAAGCTTGCTCACGTATTCTTTTATTCCGTAGCGGAGGCCGTGTTCGAAGATGCGTTGTGTTTTTGTCCACCAGACGTCTTTGTCTGTTGCGATTCGTTTCATGGCTTCGACGAGCTCTGGAACTGATCCTGGTTCAACGAGAATTCCTGTTTCTCCGTCTTTTATTAGCTCTGGGATGCCTCCGATGCGGGACGCGATTACTGGGACGCCGACTTTGTAGCTTTCGTAGATGACGGTTGGTGAGTTTTCGTAGCAGAGGGATGGGACGAGGATGGCGTCGCTGGATTTTACGATCTTGAGCAAGTGTTGCATTGAAACAAAACCGTGGTAGTGCACGCGTGGATCCAGGCTTGCGCGTGCGGTTACGTAGTCTGAGAGCGAGCCGTCTCCTGCGATGTGTAGTTGCACGTCTGTGCCGAGCCCTTCCATTGCTTCAAATAACTCTACGATGCCTTTGTGCTTTTCAAGTTGCCCTACATACAAAAAGCGTGCTGCGCCTGATACCTGCTTTTCACGTGGAGGGCAGTCAACAGGCGGTAGTGGATTTGGTAGGACATGTGTTTTTGAGCGCGAAAACATTCCTCGTTTGTTGTAAAACTCTGCGAGGAAGTGCGATGGTGAGATGACAGCGTCTGGATTTCCAATTGAGTTCTTTACTCCGTTTTCATACATCTTTCGAAGCGGCCCTACATTGAGCCCACTGTCTTCTTTTCCATGAATGAGCAGTCCGCTTGGAACGGAAAGCTGTACATCGTGAAGGGTGTGAATGTGCGGGATCCCTTGCTTTTGAATCTCCTTTCCAACAGAAACTCCAAGACCCTTGAGATTGTGGGTGATGATCACGTCTGGGTCTTCATCTTGAATGACGCTTCGGATTGCGCGGCGTGCAAATGGACTGTATAGATCGATGAGGTGCCAAAATGCACGGATGGGAAATGGGACGTATCTATCATGCTTGATGTAGTAGAGGTTCAGTGGATAGAAACGATACACAGCCTCAAGATGCCTCTCTCGGATGTGAGGGAAAATACTGTGCAACCCATGATAACCTTCGGTCGTTAACACAAAAACATCATGACCTGCTTCGTAAAGAGCATCGGCCACACGCTGGGCCACAAGTTCTGCTCCTCCGCGTGCCTGTGGCGGGTAGAGATTTGAAACGATTCCAATTTTCATGTTAGTACGTGCGCTTGCTTTGCTGCATGAGCACTGATAAATAGGTTTGCTCGAGTTTATCAATTAGTGGCTCCCAGTCAAATCTCTGCTCTGCGTGTTTTCGCGCAGAGAGACCGAAACGACTGCGGAGCTCTTCTTGCTCAAGAAGGAGGGTAATCGCCTCTGCAAGCTCATTTTGATCGTTTGGCGGTACAAGTAGACCGGTATCCCCGTCTCGAACAACCGTCCTGACACCAGGAAGATCTGATGCAATGGATGGGATTCCTGTTGCGGCTGCTTCGACGGCTACGAGCCCAAATGCCTCTGCTCTCTTTGTTGATGGAAACACATGGAAATCCCCTGCTCTGTAATAGCGGGGCAGATCCTCTTCTGACACACTCCCGGCGAATGTTACGCGAGCGCGCATCTGTTTGCTTTCCAGAATCTCTTCAAACTGATGCTTAAGCTCACCAGAACCAACAATCATAAGGTGCCAGTCTTTTTCTTTGATGCTTTCAAGAGCCTCAAAAAGCACGGGGAGCCCCTTGAAATAATGTGCCTCGTCTAGTCCGCCTACAAACACCATCACTGGAGTAGATTCAGAAATATTGTGGCGCGCGCGGATCATTGGTTCTTTACCTGGACAGAAAGACTCAAGATCAACTCCAAACGGATGTTCCTCTAGTCGATCGGCAGCCCCATCGATTTTAGCGAGAGCAGATGTGTTTGCGTAATCAAGCGAACTCGACAGGATGCGGTCCACGCGATTTACAAGCCATGGGAACAAGAGCCTACGATGCGCACCAAAGACGGCTCCGCGCACTCCACCGGCAACAGCATCCATGTGGTAGGTCATGACAAGCCCCTGGCTTTGGCGCATGGCCTTGCGCACGATTGTGGGCTCGGCTCCGCCAAAGAATGGGTAGTGCAAATGAACAAGATCGAATCCTGAAAGTCTGCGAAACAAAGACGGGAGCACACTGCCGTTTCCGATGGTGAGGATGCTTGGGAGTCTGTGCACATAACGCGGGTCCTCGCTGTCGTCTCCGTCTTTTGAGCGCGTGGTGAACACATGTACGTTGTAGCCTCGCTCGCGCAAACGCTCAGTGTATTCAAAAGCCACCTTCCCCATTCCGCCACGATACGGTGGGTAGGTGCATACGACATGTGCGATTTTTGGTTTCTTGTTCATGTGTGATTCTTTCTTCTCTCCACCTCGTCATCCTGACGACGAGCTTGTGAGGAGGAAGGATCCCACTCTTTTACAGATCAACTGACAGGTCTTTCCAATCTGGATTCTCGGTCTCGATTAGTTTGATTTTCTTTTCTCTTTTCCAACCTTTTATCTCTTTCTCTCGCTCAATAGCCAAGATTGCTGTTGGGGCACTCTCGGCATATATCAACTTTGAGCAATTATATTTCTTTGAGAAACCTTCGACCAACCCAGACTTATGCTCAAATATTCTTCGGGAGAGGTTGTTGGTCATCCCCGTGTATAGAACCTTGTTCCACTCATTGGTTAATATGTATGCGAAATACTCTCGATCCATACGTTTATCTTGCTGTGAGTGGGATCCTTCGCTCCGCTCAGGATGACGGGGTGGAGTAGGGTTTGACTTGCTAGAGGTGGGATCCTTCGCTCCGCTCAGGATGACGGGGTGGAGTAGGGTTTGACTTGCTAGAGGTGGGATCCTTCGCTCCGCTCAGGATGACGGGGTGGAGTAGGGTTTGACTATTTACAAGAAGAAAATACTGAGCTCAGTTAAAATATTGATTCCGAACCAGAGTACAATGAAAAAGCCTATGAGAACTAAAAGTTGCCTGAATGCTTTTTCACGCGTGTCTTTCTTAAACAGACCATGCATGAGATCAATGAATGGAAAATGTCGACCGTAGACATGTTTGTTCACTGCGAGTTTGTATGCAATCCCAACAAAGACGAGCAAAATGATCGCGATGAGTGACTCGAGGAGAAAACCGAGGTTGTTCATATTACCATCGGATTATGAATTTGATCAGTTGGAATGAGAGGTTAAGCAGTGGATTCGCGATCTTTTCCACAAGCGGGCTTGAAGTTTCTTGGTGATCGATCTTTCCGGTAAACAGGCGCAGAATCTCTTTATCCGACACTTTTCTGAGGATAAATGTCTCGATGCGTTTTGTGCGAATATGCTTCCAGGTTTTTAGGCGGAGCAGGTCTCTGTAAACGAGAAGCTTTTCCTTGATCCAGCCACCCTTGATGGCAAGCACAATAAGCCCGATCTCGAGTGCGAGCATGAACGGAGCTAGTAGCGCGAGGGTTGGCCAGCGCAGATGTGAGAAGTGCACGAGGATTCGATTACGCTCCATCCAGAAGAACTTTTTGATTGAGCGAGAAAACTCGTAGTGGTGGTGGACGATCGATTTTGTTGAAAGTACGTTTTTGTACCCAGCAAGCCTTAGGCGCCAACCTAGATCCAGGTCTTCGTGATAGAGAAAAAGGAATGGGTCGAGTACACCAACCTTTCTGAGCGCTGACGACCGAAGGAGCACAGCTGCACCGCTTGAGTACGCAATCTCCTCTCCGTCTTTGTAGCGATCTTTCACCTTCTCCCACGGCTGTCCATTATCGCGCACGAATCCAAATCCGAGAAAGTGAATCATTCCTCCAGTGGCATTGAGGTACTCAGGGTCCTGCCATAGCATCATGCGTGACTGCACAGATCCGATGCTTGCGTCTTTTTCTGCAAGCGCAACGGCTTCTTTGAGTGCTTGTGGATCAAGCTTTGCATCGTGATTGAGAAGATAGACGTAGTCACACCCTTCGAGCACGGCATGGTGAATGGCAAGATTGTTTCCTCCAGCAAACCCGAGATTTTCTCCGCTTGGGAAAAAGGTAATGCCTTCTTTTTTTCTGAGCATGTCTGGTGTGCCATCTGAGGAAGCGCAGTCCACGACAATAATTTCTCGTTTGTCCTTTGGATAATCAACTTGCTGGCAAGACAAAACAACCTCGTCAATAAACGAAGCTGCGTTGTAGGAAACTGTGATGACAGCAACTTTTGGAAGCATACTTACTTGTTGTCTTTGTCTAAATCTTTTAGGGCGTTTGAGCGTACAAGGCGTGTGATCTCTCGCTCAACATCTTCAATGCGCACAAACATGCGGAACACAAGTAGAAACAAAATAATGAGCGATAGATAGATGACAGCGTCTGCACCGCGCCCAACACCAACAAACTGAGCAACAACATCGGTGGTTTTCGGTAGGACTGCCACCACGCCGGCAATCACCCAAAAAATAACCCAGAATCCGAGCATGGCAATCGTTAGCGCGCCTTTTCTGAATTGCCAGAGCGCACGTGAGATCGCAAAGACGGCAATGGCAAGAATGATGATCGAAATGATGTTCATACCTTTACATGGTTATGCGCCGGAAGATCAGCTTAAGAAGTGTTTTGATACCCACAAAGAAACTTTGCCCTTTGGAGAGCGAGTATTCTGTGTAGATCGCTTTGATCGGCACCTCGGTAATCTCGAGCTTGTTACGCTTGCTTTCTGCAATGAGCTCAGATGAAACTTCCATTCGATTTGTTTTGATCTCAATCTTTGAGAGAGCGTCGCGCGCAAAGCCTCGGAATCCGGACTGACTGTCTGTCACCCACGCTCCGAATAACACAAAAGTTGTGAGGTTTCCAAGAACCTGAGCCACCTGCCGGTACCAAGGCATGCCTGAGCGCGTTTTCATACGCGTACCAATGACAACGCTTGCACCTTTTTTGAGCGCTTCTGTGAACTTTGGAATCTCTTCTGGATCGTGCTGACCGTCTGCATCGAGTGTGATCACGGCGTCAGCGCCGAGCTTGATCGCTGCTGCGAAGCCAGTTCCGATTGCTGCACCAAGCCCTCGGTTTATTGCGTGAGAGACAACAGTTGCCCTTTGTTCAAGTGCAATGGTTTTTGTGTTGTCAGTTGACCCGTCGTTAACCACAAGGACCCGATCAACATGTGGACGGGTCTTTTTGATCACTTCTGCGATTGTTGTCTGCTCGTTCCAGGCCGGTATCAGTGCAATCACCTTCATAGGGATGTAAGTAGGATCTTATTTGCTTTCAAGTACTCGGTTGTTCTTCGCAGGCCGTCTTCAAGGCGGACGAGCGGGAACCACCCAAGGTCTTTTGCTTTTTCAATGCGAGGGAGCGCGAGCTCGGACAGGAATCCAAACCCCTCTCCTGGAACAATGCTTGACTGCGATTCGGTTTGCGCAAGAATCATTTCTGCAATCTCTTTAAGCGTGTGGTCAAGGTCGCTTCCAATATTGACTGGACCTGGGTCTTCCTGCGCGTCCATGAGCCTTACCATTCCGTCAACGAGATCTGTTACAAACACGAGAGACGTTTTGAAATCTTCGCCGCCATTTAGCACAACATCTTTTCCGTCTAGAGCATTGAGGATGAAGTCTGGAATGAGGTGCCCATCAAAGAGCGGCATGCGGGGTCCGTAGGTTCTAAAGATGCGTGCGATTCGGATCTCAAGCCCATGCACCTGCCTGTAGGTGTCAAACATGGTCTCTGAAAACCGTTTTCCTTCGTCATAGCAGGCGCGCGGTGACATGTGCTCGACAATACCCACATCTTCTTCCTCAACATGTGTCTTGGCAGTTTCCCCTCGTGCTCCGTAGACAACAGAGCTAGATGCTAGGAATGCCTTTGCTCTGTATTTTTTTGCGAGCTCAAGCACGTTGTAGTTCCCTACTGAGTTTGAAAGTAGGGTTTGAATCTTGAACTGATGAAAGTTTTTGATTGATGTTGGGCAGGCCAAGTGGTAGATCTCTTGAATGCCTTGAAATGGGAGCTTGAAGGCGGCTAGTTCGCTGTGCTGCTCAAGATCAAAAGGCTCGTTGATATCGAGTTTGAGGAATCGGAAATCCTGATGTTGCATGAGTGCATCAATGTTCTTTGCGTTGCTTGTAGCGAAGTTATCAACACAAATAACATGATGTCCGTCTTTTAGCAGACGCTCACAGAGATGGGAGCCGATAAACCCTGCTCCACCAGTGATCAAAATGTTCTTTTTTTCAAAGGAAAGTGCCTGTGCCATATGCTTGTAGTATATCAGATATTCAGCGTGTAGCGAGTAGCAGTTAGCGTGTAGGTTAAAAATTCTCATCTAGAGAAGACACGCTTGCGAGTGCCTCGTCCACATCATAGTCGCTGGTTGATTCGATATCATCTCCGAATGAATAGTTGGTAATAAAGACATCTGAGATGTCATCAATTTGCTGATTCCAATCCTCACCATAGAGATCAATGGCTATATCCTCTGAACTGATTGCACGAAGTTCTCCCTGAGCTGCGACAGCGTACACGGTTGGGACACTAAGAAACTTCACCATCTTTGTTCCAGGGTGATACGTCACATTCTTTCCCAGCGGCAGTGATGAGAGAAACTCGCCTGTCACCTCGATCACATCATCAAAATCATCAAACCAAGTAAAGAATACTTTTTCGTTTGGGAAGGCGTGGCGGTATCCGTCGTCTGCGTAATAGTACACAGCGCGGCAAGGATCGTTTGCGCCCGCATCTTCATCGCAGACTTTTTTCACAAGACTGCTTTCGCTTGCTGTGCCTGTGGTCTCGGTTGTGTCCACGTCCAATCCATCAACATAGGATGGAGCCAGAGCCATGGCGTTTGCGATATTAAGTCGACCAGCCCCCATCTTTCCACGAGCGTCTCCGTAGGCTGTCACAGGATCAACAGAGAGCTTAAGGATTGATTTGATGTCGTTTGGATCCAGAGAGTTGTACGTGGCTTTAAGTAGCGCTGCGGCACCTGCAACCATTGGAGCGGCCATGGATGTGCCTGACCAGCCTTCTTCATAGTACTCCTCGAATCCTGTCCAGCTATCGCTTTGATACACCGTGCTTGTGATGTTTTCTCCTGGAGCTGAAATGTCTGTGCAGATTGATCCGTAGTTTGAAAAGTCGGACTTCACGTCATTTTCATCTGTTGAGGCCACGCCTAGAATCCAGTCTTCGTCAGCGCGCTCTCCAAAGCAGGCTGGGAAGATAGCCCTGTTGTCCACATTAGTTCCGCCACCAGAGGTGTTTCCTACAGCAGCAACAACCACCACACCTGCCTCATAGGCTTCGCGGATAGCGCGACGGAATGTATTGTCTGGATCGTAGCCAGTAAAACTAAGGTTGATGACATCAGCGCCGTTTTCAACGGCATATTCCACTCCCTGGCGCGCTAGTGCTGATCCACCAACGCCATGATTATCCAAGATGCGCACGGACATAATTTTAACGTCCCAGTTGATTCCAGCCACCCCCTCACCGTTGTTTGTCATGGCCCCGATGGTTCCAGCAATAAAGGTGCCATGCGAGATAGAGCCCATGTCAGAACCAACCCCGTGGTCTGGTGCTGGATCACCGTCGTATCCAACGTAGTCCCAACCGTGGACATCATCAATGTATCCGTTCCCATCGTTGTCGAGTCCATCCCCCTCGATTTCATCTCCGTTTCTCCAGAGATTGTTAACGAGGTCTGGGTGATCGAGGTCAACTCCGGTATCAAGCACAGCTACAACAATTGAGTTGTCTCCGGTTCCTGTTTCCCATGCTTCTTCTAGCCCAAGTGTTTCAAAGTGCCACTGATCATCAAAGTAGCTGTCGTCTGGTGTAAGGGCGTAGGCTGGCACCGCGAGTGAGAACAGCAAACAAAAAATCGCCCCCTTGAGCATGGTTTCAAAGAACTGTTGTTTGTTCATAAGCATGGGTTATGGATTCCAGATCGCAATGGAAGCGCCTGCGCGATGCATGTCATCGAATGCAAAGAATCCTCCGATGAGGTTGAGTGTTTCGTCGAAAATTCGGACATGAGGTCCTCCGCTTGTTTGTGGTACAGCAAAAATCTCTGTGGTTCCGTTTCGGTCAATGTCACCAATGGTAATTTGAGTTCCACCAGCAAATGACATTGGAAAGAAGTATTGTTTTGCTGTTTGGCTTCCAGATTCATTATACACGCTCACAGCTGATCTGTTGCCCTGAGCTGGGCAGACGAGGAGTTCGTTTTGTCCGTCCTGGTCTAGATCACCGACAGCAGACAGTGTTCCTCCGCTGAACTGATCACTGGAAACACTGCGAACATACTGCCCATCTCCATCAATGACACGTACACGCCCCTGTCCTGAGGTCTCTGTGATAACGATTTCAAGCTCTGGATCTTCGTCTAAGTTTCCAGTACTAAGCGCAAGGCTTGTTGATGTGGTTTCAAAAGGATAGAGCTCGTCTAGCATGTACCCGTGCTGATCAAAGACCCGAACCTCTCCGTTTCCTCCTGTTGCTCGTGTGACAACGATTTCATCTGCTCCATCGCCTGTGAGATCCCCGAGCGCGATCTTGATACCGGTTCGCTCTCCCTCGTTAAATGCGAAAAATTGAGCATGCACCTGTCCGTCAACTGAAAAAACCCTTACTTGCGGACCACCACCAGGACCGGCTCCTGTGACCACCTCTTCGATTCCGTCTCCATTAATATCACCTACAGCCAAATTTACACCTCCGCGGAAGTCTTTGTGATATGCGTAAAACTCATCTAAGCGTGTTCCGTGATCGTTGAATCGTCTGACAAGCGGCTCTGTGCCTGGGCCTTGGGCAATCACAAATGATCGAGATGGGTTGTCGCGTGTGTTTGCTGGGCGCACAGATGCACCGCCAGCGTAGCGAGCAGCCACCTCGAATGCTTTTGCAATATTAAGTCGGCCGGATCCAAGCTGCCTGCGCGCTTCTAGATCTGTTTCTGCTACTGGATCCACTGAAAGCTGCAAGGAAAGTCGCACTTGGTCTGGTGAGAGGCTTGGGTAAGCTGAGATAAGCAGTGCTGCAGCTCCAGAGACCATTGGGGCAGCCATGGATGTTCCCTGCCATGGCGATCCGTATGATGTTGCAAGCCAGATAGAAGAATCATCCTGATAGACAGAAGCGAATACATTTGTTCCTGGCGCAGAGAGATCAACGCAGTTTGTTCCGTAGTTTGAAAAAGACGCGCGTGTGTCTGACGAATTTGTTGCCGCTACTCCGATCACAACATTGCGACCGATCTCCTCGTCAAAGCAGGCTGGGAAGACTGGGGTGATATCGGTGTTTACTTCTCCGTTCCCGGCTGCTGAGACAATCACCACACCTTGATCATGCGCCCACTCGAGCGTCTCTCTGAGTTGGTAGTCGGTTTGGGTGAATGCAAGGGACAGATTGATGACATCAGCGCCGTTTTCAACAGCGTAGCGGACTGCTCGACGGACAGAAGATGTGGTTCCTGCGCCGTTCTCGTTGAGGATGCGCAGAGGCATGATGCGCACATCCCAGTTGATTCCTGCAATACCGACTCCGTTCTGTGCTTCTGCTGCGATTATTCCTGACACAACCGTTCCGTGAGAGATTACCGAGTCTTTGCTTGGGTCATCAATGTTTGAGGATGGATCTGGATCGCTCTCTACAAAGTCCCAGCCTTGAATATCATCTTCGTATCCGTTGCCGTCGTTGTCGATCCCGTCGTTTGGCACCTCGCCTGAATTTACCCAGTATCGCGAGTAAAGCTCTTCGTGATTGAGGTCAAACCCAGCGTCAAGCACAGCCACAATAGTCTCAGGAGAACCTGTGTGGATCTCCCAGGCTTCTGGTGCGGAAATGACGTCTAGGTACCATTGCTGACTTCTGAAGACATCTGTAGAATCAGCCGCAAACCCAAAAGGCGTAGACACAACAAAAAACGCTATTGTGAGCATGGATACCACAAATAGCCTGAGGCTCCTCCGCAGGTTGTTTGTTTTGATATTCCGCAAAAACCTGATCATATTTGTGCCTAATTTTAGCAGATTCAAGCAAAAATCCGAAGCAATGCCCCGGATTTTGTCTCATTTTAGTCAAGTTGTAAACCCTTGTCGCCTAGAAGTTGTCATCAAGTGATGATGCGCTGGAAATCTCTGCATCCACATCATAATCATCAGCTGACTCAATATCATCTCCGAATGTGTAGTTGCCAAGGAAGACGTCCGAGATGTCGTCAATCTGCTGGTTCCAATCTTCCCCATAAAGCTCGCTTGCAGCTTCTTCTGAACCAATCGCTCGGAGCACTCCCCCGAGACTGACAGCGTACACGGTTGGGACTGTGACAAACTTCACCATTTTTGTTCCAGGGTGGTATGTCACATTGCTGCCGAGAGGAATATCTGAAAGATCGTCCGAGCTGATTTCGACCACATCATCAAAATCATCAAACCAGGTAAAGAATACTTTTTCGTTTGGAAAGGCGTGGCGGTATCCGTCGTCTGCGTAGTAGTAGACAGCCCGACATGGATCAGGAAGACCAGTTGAGTCTCCATCGCATGTTGATTTGATCAGGTTCCCCATTTCAACACTGAGCTCCCCGAGCCCTGGCACTTCTTCAGCTTCTTCTTCCTCTTCCTCAATGATCTCTTCTGTTTCTTCTGGCTCTGCTTCAGTATAGAACTCATACAGATAGACCGATGACCAAACATCATACTCTGTTCCTGCAACCCAGAACGCATCTTCATTTATGTATGCTGCGTGGAATGTCAGATTTTCTTCAATGAAGTCATGGCTCTCCCAAGTCTCTCCGCCGTCTTCTGAGACAATAACAATCTTATCGCCGGCAACAACAATATGTCCGTCATGAACCTGCATGTCATAGAGATCCTGCGAAGACAACCCATCAATGCTTATATTTTCCCAGCTTGTCCCATTATCTTCAGTGAACTTAAACATTCCATTGTCTCCAACAATCCACCCTCTGTTGTTTGATGCGATTGTCATTGCTCCTTCTTCTACACTCCAACGCAGTCCATCTGGCTCAAAGTAAAGACCTCTGATGTGATCGTTTGCTACGCGCCCCATGTCTGTCATTGATAGACCGCCGTTTGCAATGTAAACCAATCTTCCTTGCTCTCCTGCGGCCCATGCTGTGCCATCTTCTTGGTCCTGGACCACAAACAAATCTTCAATGATGCTTGATGAGCCTACAAACCAGTTATTCACATTGTTTGAGTAATACAACATGGTTCCGTCTGCCCCCACGATGTAGCCATAGTCTGCACTTAGATCAATGCTGTTGAAATCAACGGTTGAGCTAAGCACATACTGTGTCCAGGTTTGCCCATTGTCGGTTGAGATGACATAGGCACCTGACTCACCAACGGCTACAGCATTGCCATCTGAGTTTGTGGTTACATCAAACCACCAGTTGTTTGCAAAATCTGTGGCTGCTTCCCATGCTTCTCCGCCATCGGCTGAAAAGGTGATGTTTCCTGTGTTTCCAACAGCAATAAGATGCTCCCCGTTGAGCGTGATTCCGCGGTAACCCTGAATGGTTCCGTTGTCCTGCTGGGTCCAGGCTGCGCTCATTTGGAGCGGAGTGATAATAAGTAGCGCGATAAACGCAATGAAGATTGTTTGTTTCATAGTAATAATAGTATACCGCAGTAAACAAAAACCCGCATCAATGATGCGGGTTTTGCTCCTCGAGACCCGAGTTCTTATGTTGTGATCCCAGCGTTGAAATCCATCAACGACTTTTGCCACGGAGAACTAGTGGGTGGTCAAAGATATTTTTTCCATGGGAGGGGCGCGAGGCCCCTCCTCTCTTTTTCAAGTTGGAATGGATTCATCACGTAAAGCCAGCAAGCTGACCACGTGACAAGCGAATCCGGTTTTTCCTAAACGAGTTTAGGAATGGATTACTTAGCCCATGTCTCACCAGCGAGGTCGAGGTTGAGGATCAAGTAACCACCTGCCCAGTCAGCAGCACCAGTCTCAAGCGTTGCGCTGTGAGATGATCCTGAGTTGTCTGACCAGATGAAGTTGTATCCAGTGTTGCCTGACTCAGTTGCAGCACAGACACCTGACTCGATAGCATCAAGCTCCCAGAGAGGTGCGGCTGAAGTTGAGAGACAAACATCAGTTGCGTTGTCAACGTCACCAGCGAGGTAGATTGAGAAGTAGTCCTCATCACCTGTAGTTCCGTTAGCGTCGAAGATAGATGGAGTAGCACGCAAGGTGTAGGTAACAGTTTCACCAGCTGCGATCACTTCCTCTGTAGCAGCCCAGATTACGACTACTGAGTCTCCAGTGTCGCTCTCGTTTAGGAGGTCTGTTGCTGACTTGAGGTCGTCAGATGTGTCATCTGAGTCTGTGATTGTAACAGTAGATGAGATGTCTGTTCCGTTCTTGTAGAGCTTCCATGTGTCAAGCACGAGAGAGTCTGTAGTTTCTCCACCGTCGGTGAAGGTTACAGGGAACTTCAACTGCTTGATTGCGATGTCACCTGAGCTATCAGCGGTAACAGTGAACTTGTAGACGTCTTGCGCCTGTCCGTTCACGATTGTGCTGTTTGTAAGGTCAGAGTGAGTTACTACTGGGAATGACTTGAATACATTCATTTCATTCGTGGCAGCGTCTGTGAAGCTTGAGATCTGTGTCTGTGCAACACCTTCACTGTTCTTGTAGTCAACAGTAATGAGTGTTACTGCAACATCCTGTCCAGTTGCACCGTAACCTGTTCCAATCTCAGAGAGGTCGAGCTTAACGGTCAAGAGGTCATAGCTGTTTGCAGCTACAAGGTAGTTAAGGTTGTTGAAGGTTGCATTTCGTCCAGAGTTCTCGTCGAATACTTCTGATCCAACAAGAGTCTCACCGTCGTAGAATGATACGCCGGTTGCAACACCAACAGCTCCTGCAGCGATTTGTACTGTTACATCGTCGATGTAGTAGTCCTCGTTTGTTGAGGTAAATCGTACGTAACCAGCGTCAATTGTCTGGTCACCTGCGTATACAGCCGCTACTGGTGAAGTTCCATCAACACCTACAACAAATGTTCCTGTTGCAATTGTGATGGTCTGTCCAGCAACGTCTGATCCGTCGTCAGTTGTTCCAGTCTCTGATCGGAGACCGTCAACGTCCATGTCAGCAACAACTCGGCTTGATGTTGTAAGTGATGACTTGAGGTCTGCGTACGCGTGTACGTAGATAGTCTCACCAGCATCAAGTGTGTAATCAACAGACCAGCTGTTTGATGTAGCACTTACGGTTGTCTTTGTTGATGAAGTTACTAGGTCGTCCTCTGGTCCATACATGAGGTAGAGGTTTGCAATGTCGCTAGCAGCAGTTACAGATGTTGATCCTGAGAAGTCAAGGTCAAAGTTGGTAAGGCTGTAGTTCTCAGCTGTTGAAGCTGAAACAGTCCATGAACCAATCTTGTAACCGTACTTAGGATCTACTGCAGTCTGGTTTGCGTATGCTGTGTTCTTTGCACGTGTCAAAGTTCCAGCAGCAACAGTAACAGCGTTTGCAGTTACAGCAGCTCCGTCTGGAGCGTCAATGTAACCACCTGAAGTCATTCGCTCTGCGTTGTTAGTTCCGTTCATGTCCACAACCTCAGCTGTGATTGTGTCAGCGTCCTCAATGTTGTCAGTTCCGTCGTCATCGTAGATGTCAGCACGGATTTCAAGAACAACATCAGAACCTGGGTACACGATCATTGAAGATCCGAATGTGTACTCAGTGTAGTCAGTTCCAGCACCAGCGTTTGCCTCAAGGTCAGTTGTACTTCCGATCTGAGCGTCGTCTAGGTAGACAGCACCGTTTCGGAGAGATACGTCCTCTGTGTCGCTTTCTGTGAAAGCGAAGCGAAGTGACTCAACCTTGATAGCCTCACCGTTTGCAGAAACATCCCATCGACCAAGAGCAACGTTTGAAGAACCTTCTGTCACCTCGTCTGCTGGAGAATCAGTAGCCTTGGTGATTGAGAGTGTTCCAGATGCAATTGTCTGAGCAACAGCATCAGTTGTTGGCAATGTGATTAGAAGCGGCTGGTCGTAGTCAGCGTCAATCATTACAACGTCAGCTGCCTTTCGAAGGTTAACTTGTACAGTTCGTGTAGAACCGCCAATGAGGTCAGCCAATACCTTTACAGTGTGGCTAGCAGTGCTCATGAGTAGCGGGTCGTCTGAGAGGTCGAATGTAACGTAACCGTTATCATCCTGAACGTCAGCTGTTGCGTACTCAACACCAGACACGAAGAAGCGCCAGTTCTCAACGTCAGTAGCGTCGATTGAACCGATGTTTCGGAGTGACATAGCGTGGAGGTAAACTTCGTTGTTTCCAACGGTTACAGCCTTCTCCCATACACGGAAGTCATCCTGTGGATCTGGAGCTCCATCTGAAGATGGAAGTACAGTTCCAGCGAATGTTGCGGTAGCAAATGTGCTTACGGAAGCAATTGTGTGGTTCTCACCCTCAAGAGGGAAAGATCCTGATGCTTCGTAAGAACCGCTGAATGCAACAGCGTCAGCAGAAGCGAGTTCTAGACCAACAGTCTGACCTGAAGTGCTTGCAGCAATGTCAGATCGAGCGTCGATTGTGTAGTCGCCACCTGCAGGAATTGTGAACAATCCTGAAGTGTCATTCCAAGTCATTGTTCCGCTTGAAATGGTAGCTGAGTCTGTAAGACGTGCCCAACCATCAAACAAGTATGTGTTTGAAAGTGTTGCGTCAGCAGAAACACCTGTTCGGTCAAGAGCAACTGAAGTAACCGTTACATCCTCGTCCGTTGGGTTTGAGAATTCAAGTGAGAGCATGTGAGCGATTCCCTGTCCAGCTACGAGAGTAGATGATGCAGGAGAGTCGTCACCAACAGCAACAGTCACCTCTTCGGTGTCTGCGTATGTGTCAGTCTCTACCATCTGAGCAGTGTCAGTTAGGTATGAGAGCTCACCGTCAACGTCGTCACCAGCTGTTAGGCTTGATGAGTCGAATCCAGTTCCAGCAAGCACGAAACCTTCCTGGTAACCGTTGTCCTCGAGGTCTGCGAGCATAAGAAGCTCACCGTCCCATACGAGGTAGTTGTCAGTTCCATCAGTCCAGAGGAGTCCGTCGTAACCGGCAGAAGCATCTGAGAGTGAGTCACCAACTGTGTAGTCGACGAAGAATACGTCTGGAACATCATCGATGAACGTGTTCCAGTCCTCACCTGCAAGGCCTTCAGCTACTTCCTCTGACTCTACCCAGTGGATAGAACCGTCAGTTGAAACTGCGTATACCTTTTCATCACTCTCGATCTTGATCCATCGTGCACCTGGTCGGTAAACAATGTTTCCTGCGAGTGTAATGTCAGCGAGTTCTTCATCAGTGATCTGGACAACGCCATCAAAGTCGCTGTACCAGCTGAAGAATGTGTTTTCGTTCGGGAAAGAATAGCGCTGACCGTCTGAACCGTAGTAGTAAACGGTTGAGAGGGTCTCTCCCATAATCAAGTCTCCATAGCTAGCAGCGGAAACCTGAGCAGGTGCAAATGCAGTAAGTCCTGCTGTTGCTACAACTGTAGCCACAGCGACTGCAAGTACGATCGCCTTCTTCATTCCTGTAAGAGAATTAGTCATAAATTGAATTTGGGTGTATTACCCAGCCGAGTCCCCATAAGAATAATTGGGTGCGGGGTCGGTCTGGGCGAACCTTTTTACCTCCGGTGTGGCAAGGTTCTTGCCACTGAAACGTTCGTTCACTCGGAATCGTCTGTGCAAGCACAGCCGTTCTCTCGTTTCACTAACGTTCGGAGGAATGGATAAATAGTGGTTTTGCGAGCAAATGCTCTCGACTTTTATAGCTAGCCACGTATTAATAAGTTCATGGCGCTTCCATTGCGATTAAAGTTGCAATGAAAGAGCGAGCAAGACCTCCTTCCCATCGATGAAAGAAGCCCGGCCCGAATGAATAGAGTTTAGTTTAATGGTTCAGCAAGCACTTCTTCTGTCACATCCTTAGCAGCAGTGAGTTCGATCTCACGAAGCACTTGGAAAGCTCGTCGGTAGGCACCCTCGTCTTTGAGAGTGACTGCGAGCTCGATTTGCTCAGCAGCTGTGTCGCTGTAGAGCGCAGTAATGTTTTCGAGTTCTTTTTCAAACGCATCTTTGAGCTCCTGCTCTGATTCCGCATCATCTGTGAGCTCATGCGCTGTGATGATTACATCCACAACGGTGTCTTCTGTTGTTTCGAGGATGTCTTGCACTTCTTGCATCTCGTCAGCTGCTTCTTCTGTTACTTCCTGTGTGTTTGAGACTGTAGTTTGATAGGTCTCCACTTTGAGACTGACAGCCTTTGCAAGTTCTGTGTCTCCGCTTGCACTGTCCTCTGTGAGTTTCTCTTGAATGGTTTCAACCTGCTGCTTTACCTGTTTGAGTGCGAGGTGCATGCTCTCTGGCTGATCTGTGGCGCGTGTTGCTGCCACAACCACCATCTCGTCTAGGCGACGGCTTGCAAACTCTACCTGCAGGGAGGCCCGCTGATCATCGTTGAACGCGAGTGTGAGCTGCATCTGCTCCATTCCGATCTTGACTGGATACATCTGGTCGCCTGGAAGCGCACTTGATGAAAGGTTTGCTGCAGAGACCCAACCAGCTACTGCTAGTAGGAACACGGCCATGCTGGCTGCCATTGGCTTGACCATGGCGTGTGTGAATTGCCAGACATAGTACTCGAGGTAGTCTCGGAATCCGTATTTTGGAAGCTGGAAAGTTTCGTCGAGATTTGATTTTGCGGCAATGTCTTCTTTTAGCTTGGCAGCATCAAACTCCCGACTGAAGGTCGGGTCATCCTTGAGAGCATCTAGAAGCTTGATGATGTCTTTGTCTTTCATAGCTGTTTAATCAAACTGCTGCGAAATGAATGTTCTGAGTTTATTTATTGCTCTGTGCAGAGCCACGGATGTTGCGTTTTCTGTTTTTCCGATCAGGTGGGCAATGTCTTTGACTCGATACCCTTCGAGGTATCTCATTGTAATGAGTTGCACCTCTTCGGTTTTGAGCTTTTTCATGAACCCCTTGAGAAGCCCCACGTCGATCTCATTTATGATCGACTCGTGCACTGGGTCTGCAATGTCCATTGTCCCTTCCTCTGTTTCAAGCGTCTGTTCTTTTCTGTCCCCTCGCTTTCTGTAGAACTCTGCCACAACCGTTCTAGCAATGGTGTAGATGACACCTGAGGCAGATTCAATTGCTGTGCTTTGTGCGTACTGCCAAAATCGGACCCAGGTTTCAGAGGAGGCGTCATGCGCATCCTCAACACGTGGCAGCTTGATCTCGAGGAATCTTCTAACCTTTAAACCATGTTCATTGATCAACGCATCAAAAGCACGCTGATCACCAAAAGCGCGAATTCGGAAAAGCAGAAATTGTTCGCGTTTTTTGTTCATGCGCAAGGTTGTATTAAATGAAATTTTCTTACAATGACTCGGCAAGAATATTGGTTTTTGCCTAAAAATACAAGTGTTTTGCCCCCAACAACTTGACAACCATCCTTTTTTTGGCTACACTAGTGTGGACAATGAACTTTTCCACACTATGTCTACGAATAATGTTATCCGCCTTTCAGTGTCTGAAGCAGCCAAAATGTTTGGTGTGAGCCAAAGAACGATCAGACGCGCCATCAAGGACGAGCAGATCACTTATGTGGTTGTCCAGGGGCGCTACAAGATCAATTTTGAGTCTTTGCTACGCTGGTCACAGCGCACAACGACCGTGAAAAACAAACGTGATCGCCAAGGCATTGGTCAGTTTGTTGACCAGTGGCGCATCACCAGCAAGCTGTACTCCCCTAACCCAAAGTCAGCTCAGGGGGAAGACACACAATAATATGAAGCGGCTTTTCGTCGCCATTCTTACGCTAGCGATTATCCTACCGATCGCTCCTGCTCGCGCTTTCACTGCGAGCGACTCTTATGTTCGCACTGCGAACTATTTTTTAATGTCAGGATCTACACTGGATTCATATTCGACCATGAAGACGCTTTCTGAGTTTGATCTGATTGTTATCCCGGTTGAGGCCCAGGTGTATAACCAGGATTTCTTTGGAGAGATCCGTGAGCTCAATGAAGACATTATCATCTTGCCGTATATTGCCACTGTGAGCTGGAATGATTTGTACTGGTCTGACTCGCTGCACCAATCGATGTACCGACAGCTTGAGCATGACTGGTGGCTTACAGATGGATCTGGAGATCAGGTCTCTGTGTGGCCTGGCACGCGCGCTCTTAACCTGAATGGTGGTTGGGGTGAATTCCTCCCCCACTGGGTGATGAGCGAAGTGCTCTCATCTGGATATTGGGACGGCATCTTTTACGATGAGGTTCAGGACTCGATTAGCTGGGTTGGTGATACGGATGTTGATGAAGACGGAAGCGATGACAGTAGAAGTGAAGCAGATCGACTCTGGGAGCAAGCGTATGAAGAGCTTTTTGCAAATACGCGTGAGCTTATTGGAAGTGATTACATTATGATCACAAATGGAAGCTCAAACCCCGACTTTGCTCCGTATGTGAATGGACGCATGTTTGAAACATTCCCATCGTCAGACGACTCCACAACTGACTGGAAGAATGCTACTGAGGAGTATTTGGATCTTGAGGAGCAGGTTGGCTACCCGTCTGTTCAGGTGATCAATGTAAATACCGAGAATACAGGCGAGAGTGATGACTATCAAAAGGTTCGCTACGGGATCACGACTACCTTGCTTGGAAATGGGTACTTTGCATTTGACTACGGAACTGAGGATCATGCTCAGCTTTGGACCTATGACGAATACGATGTGCATCTTGGTGCACCAAAAACCGACCTACAAAACACCTCAAACCCCCAGGCAACGACTGTGAGTCCTGATATCTGGCAACGTGACTTTGAAAACGGGAAGGTTGTTGTGAATGCAACCGATAGCAAGCAAACAGTTCAGCTTGATGGCGAATATGAAAAGATTCATGGAACACAGGATGTAGCCGTGAATGATGGTTCAATTGTGTACGAAATCACGCTTGAATCCAAGGATGGAATCATTTTATTGCGGCCGATCGTTGAGATTTTTGATGGAACATTTTTAAACGGAGCGTTTTCACGCATTTTTGATGTGGATGGTATGACCACGCGAACCGGTTTCTTTGCATACAAAAATTCCTTCCGTGGAGGAACTCAGGTGATTACCATAAATATTGACAAGGATGCTGAGCGCGAGAATGTGGTTGCAGACGACACTTGGGTGACGATTTATGATGACGATGGGTCTGTGCATGCTCAGTTTGCTCCGTACACAGAGGCCTACCATGATGGCATCAACCTTTCTGTTGGAGATATTGAGGACGATGGTTCAGTAGAGATTGTTACTGGAACAGAAAACGGTGGTGGGCCACATATTCGCGTGTTTAATGGTGATGGTGAGCTTATCAACCCTGGGTTCTTTGCCTATGCTGATTCATTCCGTGGTGGAGTGAATGTGGCAATTGGAGATCTTAACGGAGACGGAGTCAAGGAAATCATCGCAGGGGCTGGTTACAATGGCGGCCCTCATGTGCGTGTGTTTAAGAAAGACGGAACACTGATTAATCCTGGTTTCTTTGCCTATGATGAAGGGTTCCGTGGTGGAGTGAATGTTTCTGTTGGTGATGTGGATGGTGACGGTATTGATGATATTGTGACTGGACCTGGATACGGTGGCGATCCGATTGCACGCGTTTTTGATCGTGATGGCATCATGCACTCTGAGTTTGAGGTTTCGCATGCAGGTAACAGTGGACTTGAGATTGTTGTGAGCGATGTTGATGGAAATGGCGTGGCAGAGATCATTGGACTTACAACAGATGTGTTTACACTTAGCAGCTTCTACTAAACGTTTCTATGTCTTTTTTCAAAGAAGTTAAAAAAGGAATTGCGTGTGACAGCGCTGGGAAACCCGACTCTGTGCTTGGACGGGCTGTATGTCTCTCGGTTCATCCCGGAAAGATGATCTTGTTCCCGTTTATGCACTGGTTTGAGAAGCGCTATCGGCATAAATACAAATTTGCGCGAATCATGTTCTCGATTGACCTAATCTTGGTGGGCATGGTTCTGACACTTGCAGCGGTGGCGGTTTTCTTTTCGTTTTTCACACCAGACAGGTTTGAGGATGACATTCATTTCTCTGCAACTGTTGCACCGCGAGAAATCGTTGCAGGAGCACCGTCAACGCTTGTCATTCGTTACACAAACGAAACAGAGCAGGAACTTCGCAATATTCGACTTGCGTTTACGTATCCAAACCACTTTTTGCTGCAGGAAATCGACCATAATGGCGAGGCTGTAGGTGGTGAGATTACCGTAGACTCTTTGCCGGTTGGAGATAGTGGCTCAGTTAGAATCAGAGGCGTGATGTTTGGAGAGGTTGGTGGCGAGCAGCAGTTTATGAGTGAAATGTCGTTTGTTTATGGCGAAGAGTATGACAAAGCCGGGCGAAAGGCAGACACGTTCACCTTCTCCCCTGCTTCTTCAACTCTCTCTCTTGAGCTTGTTCTACCTGAAAAAGTTGTCTCAATGCAGGAGCTCGAGGGAATGATTCGCTACACAAACACAGGAGAGATTGACTTCCCTTCCATTAGCATTGAACCGACTTGGCCAGAAGAGTTTTCCTACTATGGCGCAGATGTCTCCCTATCAAATAACCGCTTCCAGCTTCCGGCAATTACCGCTGGTGAGTCTGGTGAGATGACCTTCCGTGGTTACCTTGGCGATGTTGGCGAGGAAGTTCTATTCATCTTTGCACCGTTTTTCTCATTCGAAACCATTGAATATCAGCAAAATATTCTCGAGCATGTATCAGAGGTGATTCCTCCGCAGCTTGAGCTCCACCAGAGCATTGATGCGAGTTCACTTGTACCGGGCTCTAATATGCGTGTGGATATTAGCTACACAAACACTGGTGAGACAGATGTGTCAGGTGTTAGCCTGGGGTTTGAGAGTGATAGCGTGTTTTTAAGCGAGAGCCAGATCATTGTTGATGAAACTGATTATCCAGAGCTTTCTGTTGTTGGCCCTGGTGAAAGCGGAACTGTCACGCTCACCGCACCGCTTCGCAGCTGGATCTCTCAGAGCGAGACAGATATTTACGAAGCAATCGAACTTGAGACAACCACACTTGCTCAGTATGTGATTGAGGACGGCACAGGTCAGGAGATTGAGACACGTGGACCTGGTGTGAGTGCAATCGTGACCACACCGATTGTCTTTGAATCATTCGGTCGGTTTGCAGCTGCAAGTGGAGACCAACTTGGACGAGGCCCTCTCCCTCCGCGCGTGGGGCTTGAGACAAAGTACTGGGTGTTCTGGCATGTTTCGAACACCACGAACCCTATTGAGAACTTAAGGATTGAAGGGACACTTGGTGAGAACGTTTCGTTTACTGGACGCCAGACAGTTTCAACTGGAGATGCTGTTGAGTTTGATCCGGCCACTGGAGAAGTGTATTGGGAAGCCGGGTCCATTGATACAACTATGTCCCCTCTTAGCAAGACGGTTGGTGTGGCATTCGAGGTTGGGATTACTCCGACTGAGGATCAGGCTGGGACTGAGCCATACCTTTTGAGCAACATCTTTCTTTCAGGAACAGACGCAACGACTGGTGTGTCTGTGAGCCGATATGGCAGCGCGATTAGCACAGATCTGCCGACAGATGCCATGGCTGCAGGTAAATCCGAGGTTCAATAAATACAATTAAGAAAACCCCTTGTTTTGAGGGGTTTTTGGTTTGTTGTCTCAAAACCTTCACCATGGTGAGCTTTTTGAAACTTTTCACCCCAAAACTCCCGGTTTTTGCCTAAATACCTTGACAAAATGGCGTTTTTTTGCTATACTGGGGAGTTATGAAAATTGCAATGATCGGGCAAAAAGGTATTCCTGCTCGTTCTGGGGGCATTGAACGGCATGTTGAGGAGCTCTCAGCCGAGTTGGCTACGCGTGGACACGAAGTTCTCGTGTTTTGTCGCTCTTGGTATTCGTTCCCTATCCGCGATCATCGTGGAGTGAAGTGCATCAAGACGCCTTCTATTGCCTCTAAACACCTAGACGCCATTACCCATACGTTCACGTCAATTTGGCGTGCGGCAAAAGAAAAAGTAGACATCTTCCATATTCATGGAGTTGGCCCAGCGCTCCTAGCCTGGCTACCTAAACTTCTTCGCCCAAGCGCACGTGTGGTGGTTACTTTTCACTGTATTGACCGTCATCACCAGAAATGGAACTGGTTTGCACGCACATCACTCTATATTGGTGAGCGTATTGCCTGTGTGGCTCCAGATGCCACTATCACAGTATCGAAGACGCTTGAGACTTACTGTCGCATGTCCTATAGCGCAAACACAAAATATATTCCGAATGGGACGCAGATCCCGCTTGAAGCCTCTGACACAAAACTCCTCGAGCCTTTTGGGCTTACATCGGGAAACTATCTGATGATGTGCTCACGTCTTGTGCGCCACAAAGGTGCCCACATCTTTATTGAAGCTTGGCAGAACCTTCGAAAGGCCATGCCTGAGCTTGTGGGAGATATGAAAATTGCCATTGTTGGTGGAAGTGCGTTTACTGATGATTATGTAAAGGAACTTCACAGCATGGCAGAAGGAGATCCTTCAATTGTACTTACTGGAAACCAGCTTGAGGACACGCTCCACGCTTTGTTTGCAAACAGTTATGCAAATGTTCACCCGTCTGAGTCAGAAGGATTGCCAATCGCGATTCTCGAGGCTATGGCGTATGGAAAGTGTGTGCTTGCTGCTGATATTCCTGAGAGCATGGAGCTTGCAGAAGATCATGGAATGGTTTTCCGCCGAAGCGACGTGAAGGACCTGGAAGATAAAATCATCATGCTTCTTGAGAACCCGGACCAGGTTACTGCTGTTGGACAGGAAGCGCGGGCGCATATTGCTCGCAACTATGATTGGAAGGATATTGCTGAGACAACTGACTACTTGTACGAGCTTGTACACCTCGATCCAGAGGTCAAGCGCGCGACATCATAAATTGAAATCAAAAAACTCGGGCCTAGCGCTCGAGTTTTTGGTTTACTTTTTCATTGCAATTGCTTCTTCGTAGACTCTCAAGAGGCGGTCATAATGATCTGTGGGTTTGAAATGTGTTTCAATTCTGTGGCGGGCGGCGCGGGACATTTGGTCTCGCAGGTCATTGTCGTAGGCAATGCGCATGATCGCCTCGGCCCAGCTGTTCAGGTCGATTGGCTTGACTAAGAATCCTGCTCTGCGATCTTCGACCAATTCTGGGACCCCACCGACATCACTTGCAATCACTGGTGTTCCTGCTGCCATGGCTTCTAGAACACTCAGTGGTGAGACCTCGTGAACGCGAGATGGTAGGAGCATGGCTGCAGCGTTTTTGTAGAGCTCTTTTAGCTCATCCCCCACCCTGAACCCCAGGAACTGGAGGTTGTTCATTCCGTGCCCCAGCCTGTGAAGATGTGTTGCATCCGGCCCTCTTCCAACGATCTTAAACCTGATATCAGGAAGCATCTTTGCGAGCCTCACAATCGTTTCTACACCCTTTTCCTCGCTAAGACGCCCCACAAACAAGAAGTATCCATCGCTTTTGAAATGTGGCTCAATGGCGCGCGCGCTAATTCCGTAGTGGTTCACGCGGATTTTTTGTGCTGGAATTCCTCCGCGAACAAGCTGACGTTTCATGTACATTGTTGGTGCAATGAAGAGATCGACATTTTTGCTGTATAGCTTCATGCGCTTGTGCAGCTTGTGCACGCCGGCCTGCGCAAACGTAGCAAGGAATGACCCCTTGTGGAACCGACTGGTTGTTGCCTTTACCATTCCACTGTCTCGATGATTTTTTCCGCATCCATGTGCCCAGACATTGTATTGAGGTGAAACTAGATGATGATCATGAACGGTCATTACCACCGGCATGCGCTCGACATGCAGTGTGTGCAGGATTGAGGGCGAGATCTGAGTGTAGATGTTGTGAATGTGACAGATATCAGGCTTGGTCTCTCTAATCAGAGTTGCGAGTTTTCTGCGCGCCTCAATCGAGTAGATCATACGACTGATCGTTCTTATTCCCTGCCATCCAAACGAGGTCTTTTCTGTAAACACATGTGACGGAAACAATCTTGCGTATGGTGTCTTAATGTTGTCTGGATGCTCCATGGCAAATGGCACAACTTCATGTCCGTGGCTGCCAAGCCAATCTGAAACCTCGAGCATGTACTTTTCTGCTCCACCTTTGAGGAAATAAAACTTGTTTGCTTGAATCACCTTCATGCGTGTTTGAGTCTTTTGTCTTTTTGTGAGAGCACGTAGACAAATCCGGCATAGAGCCAGAGATAGTATGAGATGGTTCGAATTTCAAGAAGTGTTGATGTGAAACTGTTGAACACAACCCCAATCAGGGCCGCACAGAACCCAAGGGCCATTGCGCGGGTAAAAGGATCTTTTGCGTCCTTTGCGGTTTTTAGGCTCATGGTAAAAAGCCCGATCACAATCCAAAGATAGAAAAACATTCCGAGTGTGCCAGACTCGCCCCAGAGCGAAAACCAATTGTTATCAATAAACCCTTCTGTTCCATACACCCCAAACGGAAGCCCAAGCTCTTCGTACACGGTTGTGTTATGCAGCGCTGCTGCTGCACCAGCTCCATACTGACCTGGGCCAAAGCCTAGGATTGGCGCCTGGGAGACAACATCGATTGGTGTGTGCACGAACCAAAATGTGCGCCCAAGTCCGTAGTACTCTCCTTTCCATCGTGAGTAGCTAAAACTCTCGTAGAAACGCTCTGAAAGCGTTTGTCCGGACCCCTCTGTGATCATTCCAACATTGAGACCACTGACCCCCAGATAGGCAACGATCAAGAACACGAACACTCCGAGACCTGCGAGCACGCGCTTGTCTCGCTTGATAAGCATGCCGATAAAGAGGAAGCCGAGCAGGAATGCAAACCAAGACGATCGTGAGTAGGTCAAGATGAGTGCTGGGAACCCGAGTCCAAAGAGCCAGAGCAGTCGTTTATCGTTTGAGAATTTTTTTGTGAAAAGCAGGCCGGCTCCTATGAGAAGGAAAAAGTAGAGGAAGTTTCCAAGACGGTCGTAGCGCCCAAGCGTGGCAAAGACACGTGATCCTGGGTCCCAGAACTGCTCTACACCGGTTGTGAGCGTGATTGAGCCTAGTGTGCGAGCTTCTGATGGGAGCAGTAGATTGTCGAGCGGCTCACCAATAAGCGCTTGCATGATGCCGATACTCGCCTGGATGAGCACGATCCCGAACATGACCAAGGTGAGGTTCTTGATGAACTTTGAGGATGGGTTTAGTTGCACCACCAAAAAGAACACGATCATGAACCTGAGAATCTGTCTCATGCCAAGAACAACCGTTGTTGGCTCAACTAGGTTCACGAGTGCAGATCCAAGCAAGACCAGCACAAACAACAGGAACGGCAGATCGATTGGTGATGTGCGTATTTTTTTCTTACCGCAGAAAAATCTCCAGAACACCACGAGCGCCACTAGATAGATGAGCCCTTCTGAAAAGTATCGGGTGAATATATAGAGATCATCTGTAACGAACTTGAGCACGATTGATTCAAATGGGAGGTAAACCGCAAGAAGTGCGAGCGTGTATTCTGGCTTGAAGTATGTAACACCTAGGATGACAACCCCGAGCACTCCTGCAATAACGAGCTGGGGAGAAAAGATAGATTGAAGGACCAAAAGCAAAGCAAGCAGGACGAATAGCAGTCCTGATGCAATCTTTGTGTGTTCTTCTGCGCGCGTGTAAACCTTGCGCAAGTCAATCATATCGGTTCCTCCAAATTCTTCGATAATTATAGCACAGAACAAGTCTTTCTATGGGGGCTTGGGGCGACCACGAGGTCGTAGGTGAAAAACTCGCTGTAAATGTTTTTCACCTACGACCTCGAACGG
>CAZIDX010000008.1:0-60909 GCA_964538435.1 uncultured Gammaproteobacteria bacterium
CACTTACGGTCTGTACATTCTGCGCAAGTGTTCCCCAGTCAATTGGACCAGGCATGCCAAGTGAGAGAAGTGTCTCAATATCCAATGTGTCTGTGAGGGTTCCTGTTCCACCTTGAGCGTCAGTCACCTTTACCCAAGCAGTCCAGTTTGTTCCTGCCTCTGAACCACCTGCCATTGATGAGTTGGTCCAGAATGCCAAGGCGATTGTACAGTTGTACTGAAGTGAATCAGCGTCACCAGCCTGAGTTCCGCAGTTTGCTACTTTGTAACAATTGTTTGGATCTGCACTACATGACTGACTGACTCCCTCAGCTGAATAGAATGTCATCTCAACGTTTGAGATATCACTATCACCATTGGTGTCAGTAACAGTTCCTGAAATCTTAAGTGATGAATCTGTACCCGATTGAAGGGTTAAGGTTCCATCAGAAAGTGCCGGATTTTGATCCGATTGTGCGTATGTAGCGATGTGGTTAAAGAAGATGTTGTCCACGGTTGGGTTTGCGTTTGCAACTCCAGCTGATGAGTTGAGCTCGTCTGCTTGTGAATTTACACCCACAAGAGCCACAACAACAAACAGCGCGATAAGGAGCAATGCAGCCCCTAAAATCCAGTGCAATGCACTAGAATTGTTTGATTCGGCCATAATACGTAAGTAAGAATTAATTAGAAAAATGAATTATGTCCGGGAGCAAGGTCGATACCCCCGAATACTTGCCTTAATTATAGCAAAAAACAAACTTAAAATTGTCCACAACCAAAAAACACCCTCTCGGGTGTTAAAGATGATCAGGAATTTTCTCCTGCCACACGCAAAATCTCTTCAACGGTCGTGAGTCCATCAAGCACCTTAAGTATCCCGTCTTGCTGCATGGTTGTCATTCCTTGTTGCTTTGCCAGCTCCCGCATCTGATACTCTGAAACATTATCTGACAGAGAGGCCTTGATCTCATCACTCATGGTTAGGATTTCATAAATACCAACACGTCCTTTATAGCCTGATCCATTACACGTGCTACAACCATCTCCTTTGTAGAACTTCCACTCAGTCTCTGGAGCAACCTTCTCACCCGATGCTTCAGGGATCTCTGAGGTTACTTTTTTTACAAACGCAAGCTGCTCCTCATCAAGTGTTGCCTCCTGCTTACACTCCTTGCAGATCCGCCGCGTTAAACGTTGACCAATGATTGCATTCAATGCCGGGGCAAGTAAAAACGGCTTTACACCCATGGAGATAAAACGAGGAATCGCACCAGCAGCATCGTTGGTGTGCAGAGTGGAAAGCATCATGTGTCCGGTAAGGGCTGCATTGATCGCAACCTCAGCTGTTTCCAGGTCTCGAATCTCTCCAACCATCACAACGTCTGGGTCCTGACGAAGGATCGATCGCAGCCCCCCTGCAAACGTATAGTTCTTCGAGTGGTCAATCTGTGACTGGTTAATCCCTTCGAGCTTGTACTCAATCGGGTCTTCAAGTGTGATGATTTTTACGTCAGTGGTGTTGAGTTTGCGCAAAATCGCGTAAAGCGTGGTTGTTTTACCAGATCCAGTTGGACCAGTAGTGATCACCATTCCATGAGGCTTTACAATTTCACGAAGGAGCTTTTTCTCAGCCAAGGGCCTGTATCCAAGCTGTTCAAACTCTACATTGATCGCACTTGGCTTTAGAAGTCGCATCACCACAGACTCACCCCAGGTCGTTGGAATGGTTGAAACACGAACATCAGTATCACCTTCTTTAAGAAAGATGGTAAATCGTCCATCCTGCGGACGATCAGTGACATTGATCTTGAGTCCGCTAATAAGTTTAATACGCGCGATAATTTTCTTCCAAAAATCATGAGGGAGAGCAGCGACTTCTTGTAGTACTCCATCGATTCTAAATCGCACAGCAATCGTCTCTTGCTCAGCTTCAACGTGAATGTCTGAGGTGTCAAACTGGAGCGCAGCAGCCATCACAATGGTAATGATGTCTGTAACACTCGAGTTGTCCATGACAGATTGAACGTCTGAATACGCCTTAAGCTGCTTCTTGTACTTTTCAAGTTCGTCATCAGTTACCTTCACACCCTTCACCACTTCTTTGATCTGCGGGAGAGTGTCATACGCCTTAATCGCAACACGCAAACTTTCCTCTGAGATTTTATAAACACCACCATTTGCATTGTAGCGCTCCTGAAGCTCATGAAGCATTGATTTTACCTCTTCGTTTTCAGGTTGCGTGCTGGCAAGTCGAATCTCAGGGCCTGTGTAAAGAAAACAAACCACACTGAGTTTCACAGCCCGATCTTTTTCAATGATGCGCAGTGCTTCAGGTGAGATAGGGAAGCCTTTAAGGTTTACATACTTCACACCAGCCTGCGCAGCTTCCTGCTCAGCAACAGTTTCTTTTTCTTTGAGTCGCACCTCTCCCATCTTTTCATCAAACTTCTCCATGGCCGTCTGTTGGCCTGGAGCAGATGGGGTCGCGTTTGCCGAGTTGGTACCCGTAAACTTTAGGAGGTCTTCAATGCTTTGGATGTCATTTTGCATAAGAAAAAGGGTCAGAGGCATTCGCGCCCATGACTCCTTTATCAGGAGAATTCTCTCCCAGTGTACGTGTTTTTTATTGTCTTCGCAATTAACCTTCGTGAATAACTAGTGATGCAGTAATTTAAGGATTCTTGCAAACGGATGGAGTCCGTGGATTCTGTGTGTGGCTTTCTTGTAGAACAGATACCAAGCTGTGTACTGGAACGTAGTAATAAGCCCACCAAAGAGCATGACAAGAAGCACAGCCACAAGTCCTGAAACAACATTTACAGCAAGGAAGATGGTGTATGAGCCAGAAAGCAAGGCTGATGTGTACAGAATCGAATACGGAATTGACAAAGTGGAAAGAAGCAGAAGCATAACAAGGCCGGCTCCAAACGAGAACATGAAGAGGAGTAGTCCATACTCAAATGTAGCAATCCACTGCTTGCGGAACATCTTTGCGGCACGTTCAATTGCGTGAAGAGCTGAATGGTTTTTATTGACCACATCAATGAGTGCGAGAATCGAGATGATATTTACAATCAAAACAGCTGGAACAAACACAAGCATCGCAACAAAGAAAATGATGGCATTGTATTGCGTTGTTTGCACGTAGAACAAAAGCAGGGGAAGAGTCATGAGCATGACCAAAATGGCAGTAGTGACTTTTGTGAGTGTGGCAATCGTAAGGATGTCCCAAAAGTGCTTATGTGTTTCTTTGCGAATTTCATGTGGATCAGGAGTGTGCTTAACCTTCATGCCCAAGATGATCGCTCCTTGAGAAATGATCGCCATCACAAGCAGAAGAAGTGTAACGAGTGTAATGGCAGTTAGCAGGCCAGCTGCGCGTCCATTCCCAACCACAACAAGCTGGTGAATATATTGCGAGGCAATTTCATAACCAAAGAACGAGCTACTCATGAGTTGCTCAAGAAGATTGCCGCCAACCTTCACCTTTTTCATGGTCGCAAATGCAATATCAACGACTCCGCCGGTTGAAATGATTGCCGCAAAGATACCAAAAACCCACAACGTCTTCCGCTGCCAAGTTAGGCGGGCTGCTTCAATAAGAAGTCTGCGGTAGAGAGCTGTGGGTTTTTTTGACATATTCCTCCTAGCGCGGGACCTACTCCTTTTCTGAGAGCAGCTCCTCGAACGCTTCTTTTTCAATGGTTTCTTCTTTGAGAAGCTTGTTTGTAATAAGTTCCAGCTTCTCCCTTTCTGTTTCGAGTATATCACGAGCAACGTTCATTGCGCCATTCACAAGCTTCTCCACTTCTGCATCAATCGCTTCTGCTGTCTTCTCAGAGTAGTTGCGCTGCTCATGGATCTCCTTGCCAAGGAAAACCATTTCCTGTGACTCACCAAACACGCGTGGTCCGAGTGTTTCACTCATTCCAAAGCGTGTAACCAATTCTCGAGCAATGCGTGTACACTTTTTCAGATCATCAGATGCTCCAGTGGTCACGTCTCCAAACACAGCCTTCTCAGCCATGAACCCTCCGAGCATTACGGACATATCATCAATAAACTGTGCTCGCTTGTGGAGCCGTCGATCTTCAGATGGAAGCTTCAGGGTGTATCCGCCAGCAGAACCACGAGAGATAATAGAAACTTTATGAACAGGATCTGCATGCTCAAGCATGTGAGCAACAAGTGCGTGCCCAGCTTCGTGGTATGCCGTAATTTTCTTCTCTTCCTTGTTCATGACATAGCTCTTTCGTTCTGGTCCAAGAAGAACCTTCTCAATTGAGTCAAGAACGTCTTCCTGATTGATCTTTTTGTCATTTCGTCGCGCAGCGCGAATAGCTGATTCGTTAAGTAGGTTCATGAGATCTGCCCCAGAGAACCCTGGGGTCCGTTCAGCAACACGCCGAAGGTTCACATCATCATCAAATGGTTTGTCCTTTGCATGCACCTTCAAGATCGCCTCTCGCTCATTAATGTCTGGCATGTCAATCATGACACGTCGATCAAATCGACCAGGGCGAAGAAGGGCTGGATCAAGAACATCTGGTCGGTTTGTTGCGGCAATCACGATCACTCCAATATTTGGATCAAACCCATCCATCTCAACCAAGATCTGGTTGAGAGTCTGCTCACGCTCATCATGGCTTCCACCAAGACCAGCTCCACGCTGACGTCCAACCGCATCAATCTCATCAACGAAAACAATGCAAGGTGCAGCCTTTTTCGCGCGAGTAAAGAGATCTCGTACACGAGATGCACCAACTCCCACAAACATTTCAACAAACTCTGAGCCGCTCATGTGGAAAAATGGCACCTTTGCTTCTCCAGCAACCGCTCGAGCAAGAAGGGTTTTACCAGTTCCAGGTCGCCCCATAAGAAGTACGCCCTTTGGAAGCTTGGCTCCAAGATCTGAGAATTTCTTTGGATCCATGAGGAACTCAACAACTTCCTGCAGCTCTTCCTTTGCTTCCTGCGCACCTGCAACATCCTTGAATGAAACTTTTTGCTTTGTATCTTTAATCTCTCGTGCATTACTCATTCCAAAACTCATCGCCTTGCTGTTTGCACCCTGCATCTGCCGGATCATAAACCAGAAGATGAGCACAAGAAGAAGGAGTGGAAGCAGGGAAGGAAGGATGACGCCCATGATGTATGAGCGAGTTGATCGATCCTCAACGCTGATATCAGCTGCGCGCAGCTGCTCAGAAGTGATTCCGTAGTCAATGAGTACTTCAGACAAAGAAGCACCAGATTCTTTTCGGGTGAGTTGCTTTGTGCCGTCATTGAGGGTGATGTTCACCTCAACACCTTCCATCTCAATAGATTCAACAACGCCGTTTTCAATCTCCTCAACAAGTGTTGCCATGGAGATGTCCTCAGTCTTCTCGTTGCTAAGTGTGTAGCTTGAAAAAAGCGCAGCCACAACAAGCACAACAAGAATCCCGAGAACAATATTTTTTGATAGTGGTTTCATATGCGTTTATGCAATCAACGCCGATCAGATTTTTGATCGGCGTTGTATTGTGTTTATTCGGTTGGCGTCTCTTCAGCCTCTTTCTCCTCCTCCGCCTCAGGTGCAGCTTCTTCAGCTGATATTTCTTCTGCTGCCACCTCTTCCACCTTCACCTCTTCAGTCTTTTCTTCTTCTTTCTTCTCTTCTACCACCTCTTCAGCTTCTTCTTCAGTCTTTTCCTCTACAGGTGCTTCTTCTTTCTTTGTCTCACTCAAAGCCTTTAGAGAAAGACCAAGGCGATGCTCCTTTGGTTCAATTGAGACGATTTTGAAGTCTATGAGATCACCAGGGCTTGCGATTTCAGTCACATCAGCAACTGGCTTGTCAGAAAGTTCACTGACATGAGCAAGTCCGTGGATTTCCTCATCAAGCTCTACAAACAATCCAAACGGGTTCACCTTAAGGACAGTTCCTTTTACTGTGTCGCCAACCTTGTATCGTTCCTTCACGTTTGACCAGGGGTCAGTGAGGAGCTTCTTCATAGAAAGGAAGATCTTGCTTCCCTCAATGCCGATAATCTCAGCATTAACTTTTTGTCCGATCTTAAGTATATCGCGCGGATGATCAATTCGTTGCCATGCAATCTCTGAGATGTGCACAAGCCCCTCAAGAGAGTCGAACTTCACAAACGCTCCAAAGTCAGCAACCGCAGTAACCTCACCTTCAACAACGTCGCTTACTTCAAACTTTGTAATAATATTCTTTTGTTCATCTTCCCAAACAACCTTTTCTGAAACAATGAGCTTTTCATCTTCCTCGTTTACATCAATGACACGTACTTTCATGGTCATGCCAATGTAAGATTTGAGCTTTTCAAGAATCTTGTTCTTGTCACCACCGCTTACGCGTGGGTAGTGCTCAGGAGAAAGTTGTGACACAGGAAGGAACCCTGTGATGTGTGAGAGTCGAACAATGAGTCCGCCCTTGTTTGCTTCCAAGATCTTTGTCTCAGTTGCATCGCCTGAAGTGAACAATCGTCGAAGCTCTTCCCAAGCCTTTTGCTGTCCAGCAAAGCGGAAAGAAAGTTCCAGCTCACCATTTTCATTCTCGGTCTCCATGACCGTTGCTTCAACCGCCTCACCAGGTACAAGGTTGTTGTACTCAGCAGACTCAGCAAAAAGTTCTTTGCCTCGCACGACTCCGGTTGCAACACCGTCAACGTCAAGACGAATTTCCCGTCGTCCAGTCCCGATCACAGTTCCTGTGACCACATCACCGATCTGCGGGATATTTAGATAATCGCCCTCCTGAAGGAGTTTTTCAAACTCCGATACAGTTTTCTTTTGCATAGTGTGTTCCGATAGGCTAGCCGCGTCTGATGCGGGGGCCCGTCGGGGCTATGGAATTAGTAGAATAACGGGCCAAGCATAGCCAAAACCTCGTTTTCTGTCAATGGCAATAGAGTTTGGGGCTGGCAGACAAAATTCAAGGAAAACCTCCGTGATCGTGCAAAAATGGCACACAACTTCCCGTACGTGCGAGAAGTTGTGTCACTGTTTTTTCGCAAGGAAAACCTCGACCCACTGTTCTGCTCCTGCACGATTAACAAAATGTTGCACATCTTCAAGAACATTTCTGTCCGATTCCCAAACGCTCATTTGTCTTTTTCTAAAACCAGCACGTTTGAGAAAGGACCTAAACGCATCCCTTCCTTTGTTGGCAGAAAGAGGGAAGTCATACATCACAATACAGACCTGATTGAATGGGAGAAGACTCCTCTCTGCAAGTGTCCGAGAAAGCAGTTCTTTCTCACCTTCCTCGCTCAGTTCTAAGAAAATTCTATTCCTAATCTTCTTCTCTTTCACCAAGTTTTTCTTTTTTAGATAAGACAATCGCCTCTGTGAAGTATTTTTGTTAGAGCGCTCACAGAGCATGCTCTTTCGCTGCCGGCCATGACCTGCCCACAGAGAAAAAAGATCATCTGTGTCCCGTAAACCATCGGCTAGATATTTAAGAGTCGAGGTGATAATTTCTTTTCCCCGCGAGCTGTGTTGTTTGGAATCATCTGTATGTTGCATACATAAAATCTCGTACGTACGAGTTTTTGTGTTGTGCCTGGAGGTGCTTTTTCAAATACAAAACTCCCCAACACGATCGAATTAGAATCGCATCAAAGGGGAGTTGCTTATAGGTTCACTACAGCACCAACCAGCGTCAATGTCAAGACTTGAAACAGAAAACCCACCATCGCTTTGAGAGCTCTGGTGGGCAGTCTCGCCAGTAAAGGCGAGTTCGTGCTGAGGTGCTAGCTCGGCCGCGCGAGCAGTTTGCGCACACTGTGCGGGGTCATCTCGATCCAGCCGGGATCACGGATCATGGCCTTGTAGAACGGGACGGTCTCGCCCAGCTGAGGCTGCTCGTTCTCGGGCAGAAGCCTGAAGCCGAAGCGTTCGTAGTAGACCTGGTTGGCCGGGTTTGCGATCATCAGGAACACCGGCACCTTGTCCTGGTCAGCCATCCAGAGGATCGGGATGATCAGGGCGCTGCCATAGCGCTGACCCTGCAGGTCTTCGCTCACAGCGATGTTGTTGAGATACCAGTGCGGCTCCTCAGGACGAGTGCCATCGACTTCTCCCAGGATCTTGAAACCCTCGAGTGTCCGCTGCCAGCCGATGATGCGCATACCAACAGGCATGAGCTTGATCTGCTCCCATATGCTCAGCTTGCTGGCTGTGTGCGGGGTCCACCAGGCTGCTGCGTGTCCATGGTCTGCCTCCCAAGCAGTGCCGTAGGGAGCGATGAAGCCGTCGATGTCCATCTCGTAGAGCAGCTCACGCGCCTTGGCGCGGACGTCTTCCGGCCCCTTACGCACAACCCAGTCCATGAAGGCGTCATGCAGCCCAAAGACGTTGTCCATGTGAGCAACAGCGCGCCTGCGCGTATCTGCATCACCGAAGTCAATCGGTTGCAGGTTGAACGGTTCCAATTCCTTGAGCAGCCAGTCCGGCAGCTCGTTTTCCAGTCTCAAGGGCATGGATGCTCCTTTTTTAGCTGAGGTGACAGAGCTTTTTAGCACTCCATTACCTTTTTGTCAATCAATAAGAAAACCCCGTCCTTCCGGCAGGGTTGTCGTCTCAGGCTGCAGCCTCCATGTGTCTGTTGATGATACGGATCATCTCACACTTGTGAGGGCGTACATAGCCAGGAGGTTTTCTGTACTTGCCTTGGCGGCTGGGAGTGGTTCGGCGCTTGCGCGCCAGGTGTGCGCGGTTGTCTGCCTTGACCTTGCGAGCCCAGACCATGAACGACCGGTCCTTGAGCTTTCGAAGCAGTGCGCGTGCCAGATGTCGGTCCTCAGCCTCGATCGTGAGCTTGTACTTCCCACGGCGAATCGAGATGTTCACAGACCAACGGTTCAGAGCATCGCGGAAGCGTCCGATCGGCAACTCGCTTCCCATGTCGATCAGGCGAGTCATCCACACACGCTTGATCACATGGGAGAAGTCAGGCATCTCGTGCAAGCCGGTTGGGGGAGGAACGTACACCCCGCGCTTGTCCGTCATGAGCAGGACGCTGCACTCAGAGCCATCAGGCATGGTGAACGTTGTGGTGTCAAAGAACCAGCCCTCCTCGCCGTCGATGGGGATGAGCTTGAGCTTGTCAGTGTCGACGTAGCACTTCATGGCCACCTCCAAGTCGTAGTTGATTGCCGTAAGCCAACGTTCCAACCTACGTTTTTTAAAGATTTTTGTCAAGAATCAAGCAAAAAGAAAGGACCGACTCCGTGGAATCGGTCCAGCTCGCTCAGTTCTCGAGCAGGAGCTCCGGGAGCTCCTCGCGGCCCTGGTAGCGCCGGTAGGTGTTCTGTCCCTTGCGCGACCGCATGGCCGACTGCCACCGCAGGTTGCGGTACTCGTGTCCGCTGAGGCTCTGGAGGTGCTCGACCTCCTCGCTGGTGAGCTTGCGCGTGCGCGTGTACTCGAGCGGGTGGTAGCATTCGCGCCACTCACCGTCCTTCCAGACCACCTCGATGTGCCAGGTCAAGACCTCGACCCAGCAGAACTCACCACTGTTCACGATGAAGTACGCGCTCTCGAGGTATCCGTCCATGATGGCGTCCAGGTCCGGGATGACCTGCTCGTGCACCGGCCAGGTGTCCGGCTCCGCGTGCTGCGGGCGCGGGCTCCGCGTCCAGTTCCACTCGTAGTCCTTGTCCGAGCGCAGGATGCCCTCGTGGTCCACGATGAGGTCCCGCCAGCCCGAGTGTGGGTCGTCCTCGAATCCGATCCAGTACCGGATCTGCTCTTCGAGGATCCTGTGTCCGCGCCAGGAACGCCGCGGGAACTTGCGGCACAGCCGGCTGTACACGTCGTCCCAGCGCTGTCCGATCTGCGACTGCAGCCAGCGGCTGAGGGCCTGCGAGCTGTGCTCGCGCTTGCCCGAGTATCCCCAGCACAGCGGCAGGGGCTCCGCCGGTTCGTGTTCCAGCCAGACTTCCTGGTCCAGGCTCAGCCTGTGGCAGTGCGCTCTCCAGCGCCTGCGCTCGCTCCGGTTGCTCGCCCGGCGGTTCTCCCGCCAGTCCGTCCTGCTCCCGCATTCCACCAGGGTGCGGGCCAAGTTCTTGGTGGACATGTCTCTCACCTCCTATCGAAGACTTGAATACATGTGCACCTCCTTTCGTGGGGTTTTAGGGATTCTGGCAGCAACTCAGTATGTAATAATTTGCTCTTTTTGTCAAGAATCTAGTATCATTCGAGCAGAGGCACGATAATCTGTAATCGTCATTTCTATGCCACATCCACACCAATCCATGCTTGATGAGTTCGCTTTTGCAATCAGGCATTTTGTTCCAACGCTTCCAGAAGAAGTAAAAGCTGATGCAGAGCGAGTTCTCGAGTCTTTGACGCAAAACCCAGACGCTGACGAACCTATCATCAAGAAGGCCTTTCACGACATCGGGATCCAAGAATATCCGCATCGTCATGCCTACGATGAGCTCACAAGCACTTCCGCAGCAGATCAAATGAAAAAGATGGTCCTCTCGCATGTAGAAGACCCTGTCCGCGACATGATCAAGCCCCACCTTGATGCAGGTGTAGGCCTCACAGAGCTCGTACGCTCTGATGTGTTTGAAAAAGAGCTCTCTGCTGAGCAGCGCTACCAAGTGGAGGACGGAATTATGGTTGCAAAGTCAAAACTCGCAGATTCCCTTAAAGGCGAGGTAAATGACAATGCAGAGGCTTATCAAGACCTTCTCAAAAAATGGCAGGACCACACAGAAGAGATCCAAATCAAGATCGAAGAACTAGAAAAGTACGCAGAAGGCGGCACAGAGTCCCAGCAAGAGGAGATCAGAGCCAAGGCCGAGCGCTACCGCGAAGGCTTCATTCTCACAGAAACCGACCCAGATCTGGAGGAAATCAAAAAGGAAATCGAGTACTGGCAAGAGACGTTTGCAAAAGACGGAGAAAACGAATAATAACAAACCAAAAAAGAGCCCCCAAGGCTCTTTTTTTGTTACGCACCCTGCTTTGCAAGCTGAAGGATCTCTTGAACAAAGTCAGATTTATCTTCTGTGTACTTCTCTCTTACACCTCGGTGCTCCGAAAACAACCTCTCCTTTAACTGGGTGTACTCCTCAGCCTTGTCTAAATGCTCGATGAGATAGTTGCGAAATAGCAAGTATTCTCTCCAGGTATCAGAATCAAGAGCAACAAGCTTCAAATAATGAGTCCGTTTCTCTTCGGGGCCCTTCACAAACAAAATACTTCCTTGAGTCTTTCGCTGGTCCCGCATAAAGGAATACCCGAGTTTTTCAAGTAGGGGTGTGCAACGCTCATAGTTGTCGAGTCGATCAATCGCAACAGCAATATCCATAATGGGCTTCGCAAGCATTCCAGGGACAGCTGTGGACCCAACATGCTCAATTCCAAGAGCGATATCTCCAAGGGCTTCTTGCAAAGCCTGCTTCTCCTCTTGAAAAAGACGCGCCCACTCTGGGTTGTAAGGCACAAGTTTCACAGTGCCGCGTTTTAGCCCTAGCACATCATTCATATGCATACATATTATCAGATATTTTTACCAGAATCGATATCAACACATGTGCATTTTTCCCCTTGTTTTTTCTCTCAAAAAGTGCTAATATTTTGTCGTTAATTCTCCGTCAATCATGGACGGATTTCTCTTATTTTCTCCAGTATGGAAATTACATGGAACGGACTTTCATCCTTTGAAATCAAGGCAGCTCGGCCAAGCGGGGACGTAAAGATTGTTACTGACCCCTACCAGAATACAACAGGGCTTCGCTTCTCTCGCACAGCGCAATCAGAGATCCTTCTTGTCTCACATGACGAAGACGACGCAAACAATATAAGCGCGATTGGAGGAGAGCCTTACGTTGTTGATATGCCAGGCGAGTTTGAGATAAAAGACATCTTCGTGTTTGCCATCGATGCTCCGCTCAAGCGTGAAGAAAAGAAAAAGCGCGTAAACAACCTAGTGTTTCGCATCGAAGCAGAAGGAATGAAGATCGCCCACCTAGGTGCGCTCGACAGGGCACTGACAGACACAGAGCTCCAGCAACTCAACAACATCGACATTCTCATGATTCCAGTTGGTGGAGAGAGAGTGATGACTCCAAAAGTGGCTGCAGAGGTCATTTCTCAGGTTGAACCACGTATTGTGATTCCAATGACACACGGCATTCCTTCGCTCAAAGAAAAGCTTGGAACAGTGGATGTGTTTTGCAAAGAATTTGGAACCTGTAGGCGAGAAGACATGAGCAAGTTCAAGATCAAGAAAAAAGATCTTCCAGAAGAAGACATGCTTATCGTAACGCTCAGCAAGTAGTGTGGCCAAGAAAAAGGCTGTCAAACCTGTTCGGCTCCGTCCGCTCAGCACAAAACACCGCATCATGATGTATGCAAGCATCATGGTGGCCGTGCTGGTTATCAGTGTGGGTTGGTACATGACCATGAAAAACGTGCTGCCCGACCTGGGGCACTTTGGCGCCCAAGCCAGATCCACCTTTGAAGAAGTGACAGGCACGCTGATCGATTTTTCTCAACCAACCATCAACGAAGCCACAGAGCGTATTGAAGAGATCAAGCATCAATACAAAGACGCAACAGAAGCTGTGCAGGAAGAGATTCAGGCTCAAGAGCAAAGTGCTGCAACCGAAGAAGAGCCAGAAGATCAACAAACAAATCAAGACATAAGCGAGTAAACAATTTTCCGCATAAGACGATATGCCTCGAAAGAAAAAGTACAACCCTAATCAAGAGAAGCTCCTCAACAATGTTGGCAACATCGAGCCGCAAAGCTTGGTGAATGAAATGGAGACAGCCTACCTTGAGTACGCCATGTCCGTTATTGTCGGACGTGCCCTCCCGGATATTCGCGACGGGCTCAAGCCAGTGCACAGACGTATTCTCTACTCCATGTGGCAGACAGGATTGCGCTCAACAGCAAAGTTTAAAAAGTGTGCAACCGTTGTGGGAGACGTGCTTGGTAAGTATCACCCTCATGGCGACTCTGCAGTGTACGACTCTCTCGTGCGCATGGCGCAAGACTTTTCTATGCGCTACCCACTTGTGCGCGGACAAGGAAACTTCGGTTCCCTCGACGGTGACTCTGCGGCTGCCTATCGTTACACAGAGGCAAAGCTAGAAAAGATTTCAGAGGAACTGCTTCTTGACATTGAAAAAGACACAGTAGATTTCAAGCCAAACTTTGACGGCACGCACAAGGAGCCAACCGTGCTTCCAGCCAAGCTGCCAAACTTGCTTATCAACGGAACGGTTGGTATTGCAGTGGGAATGGCTTCAAACATTCCGCCACACAACCTCACAGAGATTGCCAATGCCGTGCTTGCGCTTATCAAAGACAAGAACACTACCATCGACGATCTCTCAGAAATCGTGCAAGGACCAGATTTCCCAACCGGAGCCATTGCGTACTCAAAGAACGACATCAAACAAGCGTTCTCAACAGGAAAGGGTGGTGTGGTTGTGCGCGCACGCACAGAGATTGTGGAGGGAAAGAAGGGATATCAAATTATCGTGACCGAGATCCCATATCAGGTGAACAAGGCAAACCTTCTCATGAAGATTGCGCAGAATGTCAGGGACAAAAAGATCGAAGGTATTAAGGACTTGCGTGACGAGTCTTCAAAAGAAGGTGTGCGTATTGTGGTTGATCTGAAAAAAGATGCTTACCCGAAAAAGGTGCTCAACCGTCTCTATCAATCCACACAGTTGCAAGAGACCTTCCACTACAACATGCTTGCGCTGATCGATGGTATCCAGCCGCGTGTGCTCAACATCAAGATGATCCTGGAGGAGTACATCAAGCATCGGGTGGAAGTTGTGCGCCGAAGAACAGAGTTTGACCTTAAAAAAGCAAAGGACCGCGCACACATTCTCGAAGGATTGCGCATTGCGATTCTAAAGATCGACCAGGTAATTAAGACGATTAAGGCATCAAAGGACAAGGACATCGCGCGCGAAAACTTGATGAAGAAGTTCAAGCTCTCAGAGCGCCAAGCGCTCGCGATCCTAGATATGCGCCTCCAGCAGCTAGCTAACCTTGAGACGCTCAAGGTTGAGCAGGAATACAAAGACAAGCTCAAGATCATCAAGGAGCTCGAGTCCATTCTCAAATCAAAGAAAAAGATGATGGGTGTGATTGCAAAGGAAGTAGAAGAAGTGCGAGACAATCACGGGCAAGAGCGACGAACAGAAATCATCAAGCATGGCATCAAAGAATTCTCTATTGAAGACGTGGTGCCAGACAACCCAACCGTTGTCATGATGACGCGAGCAGGGTACATCAAGCGCCTCTCACCAGACACATTCAAGACGCAAAAGCGTGGTGGAAAGGGTGTGTCAGGACTTGCAACAAAGGAAGAAGATATTGTAGAGCAGGTATTCTCAACAACAACACACAAAGACCTTCTCTTCTTTACCTCACGTGGTCGTGTGTTCAAGCTCAAGGCCTACGACGTGCCTGAGACATCGCGCACAGCCAAGGGGCAGGCCATTGTGAACTTCCTCCAGCTTGCACCAGGAGAAAACATTTCAGCCTCATTCTCGCTGGGTGACATGGAAAAGATGAAGTACCTGGTCATGGTGACCAACCGTGGAACCATCAAAAAAGTCGAGCTCAGTCAGTTTGATAACGTGCGTCGCTCAGGACTCATCGCGATCAAACTAAAGGACGGTGAGAATCTCGAGTGGGTGCGACCAACCAGCGGAAAGGATCAAGTCGCGCTTGTGAGTGCAAAGGGGCAGGGAATCCGATTCTCAGAAGAAGACATCCGACCAATGGGGCGCGTAGCTGCAGGTGTGCGCGGAATGAAGCTCAAGTCAGACGACCAGATCGTTGGAATGGGAACCATCGACGCAACAGCTGCAAAGAAGAAGGGGAGCGTGCAACTCATGGTGATCATGCAAAACGGATACGGAAAGCGCTCAGACATCACAGAGTACAAAGTTCAAAAGCGCGGCGGTTCTGGAGTAAAGACCGCAAACATCACCAAGAAGACAGGAGACATTGTCTCAGCCCGCGTGGTTGCAGCAGACTCCAAGAACGATCTCTTCGTGATTACAGAAGCTGGACAAGTGCTCCGATCTCCAGTGAAATCCGTCTCAGTGCTCGGTCGAGCCACACAAGGTGTGCGTGTCATGCGATTCAAAAAAGCAGGAGACACCATCGCCAGCGTGGCGCTAGTTTAAATAAAGAACACCTCGGGGAAATCTCGAGGTGTTTGAATACATATGAAAATCGAATACGAAGCAACATTTGAAAACGTAAACAAAGAAGAGATTCGAGCTCGACTAAAAGAAGCAGGAGCCAAGCTGGAGAGAAAAGAGTTTCTTCAAAAAAGGGTGGTATTCAATCTCCCAAAGGGTCATGAGATTCCTGGAGGTTGGCTCAGGGTTCGGGATGAGGGAGATCGAATCACCTGCAGCCTCAAAATCGTGGACGGAGATAAAATCGAGGATCAAAAAGAAATACAAATCGATGTGTCAGATTTTGATGAGGCAGTCAGATTACTCGAAACACTCGGTGCCGAGCGAAAGGCTTTTCAAGAGAGCAAGAGAGAGTTGTGGGTACTCGATGGAGTCGAAGTCATGATTGATGAATGGCCATGGCTCAGTCCGTTTATTGAGATAGAAGGGGAGAGTGAGGAGAAGGTTAGAGCTGTTGCTGAAAAACTCGGGTTTGATTATTCTAAGGCGCTTTTCTGTGCAGTGGGAGATCTCTACGCTCGTCAATTCAATATCACACTCGACCAGATCAACAATCAAACCCCACTCATCAAATTCGAGGATCCTTGCCCATTTGAGTAAAACCACACCCCACCCCCCAAAGAAAGTGTCAAAATACTTGTTGAGCGAAGCTGTGACATCAAAAACAAAAAACCGAGGTGGTGGTGCCCCTTGCGATATCGGGCGCCCGGCTCCGCCTCGGTTTTTTGTTTTTGATGTCATAGCAAGCGATCTTGACAAAAAACCCTCAACTTGATACACTTTCGCCGTTAAATAAGCAATTTTGTTATGTCAGTACCAGCACGAAAAAAGTCAAATTCTGCAGGAAAGAGGCGCCGATCCCACATTCACGTAGACCCAGTAAACACTGCTGGTTGTGCTAAGTGTGGCAAGCCTGTGCTCTCTCACCGTGCATGTGGTTCATGTGGTTTCTACAAGGGACGACAGGCCGTTGATCACTCACGTGAGGCTGAGCGAACCATCAAGAAGATGGCAGCAGCCCCAGCACCAGAAGCAGAAGAAAAGACAGCAGAGTAAACAAAAGCCCGGGGTTGCCCGGGTTTTGGCTTTTCATACAGCTCTTCCGGTGTTACCATACCAGTAGTTCTTTTCGTTCATTAGTCCTTTTTGTTCTATGTCCAATCGACACCTTTCACGTACAATTGCACTTCAGTCCCTGTACCAATGGGATTTTCAAGAGCAGCCAGCGGATCGCATGGCTGAAATTGTTAAATTCAATCGTCAGGAGTTCGCTCCAAAGTTTGATGATGAAGGCTTTGTAGACAAACTCATAAATGGAGTGCTTGAGAACCTGGAAAAGATCGACCAGATCATCACCAAGTTCGCACCAAACTGGCCGCTCGATACAATCACGATCATTGATCGTAATGTATTGCGCCTCGGCGTCTTTGAGCTCAAGATCGCAGAAGAGATCCCAGCCAAGGTTGCTATCAACGAAGCTATCGAGCTTGCAAAAGGGTTTGGAGGTCAAGCCTCAGGTCGATTTGTAAACGGCGTGCTCGGAGCCATCTACAAAGACATGGTCTCACGCGGTGTGGTCAAAGAAGTCGACAAAAAAGAAAAGCGAGAGAAACCAGAGTCAGAAACAAAGGAGGACGAAGTTAATTCATAACAAACCATATGCCCAAAGAAGATTTTTCTGATTTGGAACAAACCCTTGGTGTCACGTTTCAAAACAAAGATACGCTACGCCAAGCGCTTGTTCATCGCTCATACCTCAATGAGCACCCAGACTTTCCGCTCGGACACAACGAGCGACTCGAGTTCCTCGGCGACGCCGTGCTCGAGCTAGTCGTAACTGAAAACTTGTACGAAAATTACGAGAACCCAGAAGGGGAGCTCACAAACTGGCGCGCAGCACTAGTAAACTCAGAAATGCTAGCCAAGCTCTGCCACGAACTAGCAGCAGAGCCCTACCTCCACATGTCAAAAGGTGAGGCAAAGGATACAAAGTCAAAAGCGCGCAAGTACATCCTAGCAAACGCCTTCGAGGCCATTATCGGAGCGATCTACCTTGACGCCGGATGGGAAGCAGCAAAAGTATTCATCACAGACCGCGTGCTCGCAGAACTTCCAGCAATCCTCAAAGACGAATCGTACATTGATCCAAAGTCTCGCTTCCAAGAAGCATCGCAAGAGCACCTTGGAATCACGCCTTCCTACAAGGTGATGTCAGAAACAGGTCCAGATCATGCAAAGGAGTTTGAAGTAGGTGTGTTCCTTGGCAAAGAAAAGGTTGCAGTAGGAAAAGGGACCTCAAAGCACGAAGCACAAGTGGCAGCCGCACAAGCAGCAATCGAGCTCAAAGGCTGGTAATCGTAACCCGGTTACGGAGTCTTTGCTAGAGTCAGTCAAAAAGAAAGCCGACCCCGCAATGGGTCGGTTTTAGATTGCAGCGAGCTCTGGAATACGGCCAAAGGCCACCAGGCGCTCTGCAGGGATGTTGCCGATCGGTGCTTCGATCACGCCAAGCGAAGAGTTCGCAGCATGAACGAATCGTCCAGACTCCGTGGTCATGCCAACATGCCCCACAAGATCGTGCTCGTGTCCCAAGCGTCGCTTGCCCTGACCAACCATGAACACGAGGTCACAGGGTCTGAGGTCGTCCGGGTGAACTGGGATCGTGCGTTCAAACTGCTCCTGAGCGTAGCGTGGGAGCCGAATACCAGACTCAGCAAACACCCACCAGATCATCACAGAGCAGTTCACAATCTCTGGTGCATCCTCCGGCTGAGCACGAAGGATGTACTGCGCGCGACCAACCAGTGTCCGCGCCCGAGCTACGATTTCTTCGTGCATAAGGAGTCCCTCCAAATCGTACGTCGATAAGAATAGGGGATTTCATTCCCAACGTCCAGCGTCCAACGTCCAGCGTCCAATGCTGGACGTCGAGGAGGATTGACAAAACCACCAAAATACGCTTAAATCCATTTCTAGCCGGCGCCGCCGGTTTAACGCTGAGAATGGACTTGCGATGCTCAGGCAACCCCTGAGATTGCGCCCGGAACCGCCGGGATCCGCAGCTCAGCACAACACAGGAGGAAGCATGGCTTCCCGAAGAGACGACCGAGAAGGTGTGCGAAGCGAATATCTCGCCGCGCTCGCCGCTGAGGTGGCTCTTGCCGCCAAACCCGAAACCCTGTTTGCCGAGCGTACCTCGCTCGACATCAAGGGACGAACCCAAGCTCTCCAGGACGGACAAAGCGCCCTGCGCGAGCCTCTGGTGTCCGCGCACGTGGCAGCTGAGTTTCGCTCGGTTCCGGAGTGGATCATCCATCCCAACACCGGCGAGATCTTCTTCGTTGGTGTGAAGATGACTGACATGGGTGAGTCCAGCGCTCGAGTCTACAAGGTGGGTCCCTGTGGCCCGATCCCGCTCGACCAGCCAAACGACACCAAGCGCGTAAACGGGCTCCACTTCCCACTGGGAAGCAACGAGCCTGCCTGGACCGCTGTTCTCCAGTCCTCTCTCTGCGGAAAGGGAAGCAAGTCGCTCCAGTTCATCTGGGGAGACGACGTCTTCCGCCTCGGCTGGCCCAAGGCGAGTGAGGCTCGAGCCGCGACCTACCACCATGCCCTGCACGCTTACGTGGATGTAAATGCTCGTAAGCACCTGATCGACCTGAATCTCTGGCGTCAAAGCAAGGTTGTCAGCTATTCAACCAAAGGGATTCTCGATCTCTATGCGGCGTATGCTGGTGACGACGAACATGCCGAACTCGAGTACGCCACGGTCATCGAGGGGCACTTGATCCTGGTGCTAACCACGATCCTGCCTGATGAGCGAGCGCGCCTGATCTGGTGGTTCACACCAGAAGGAGATCGTTGCGAGCACAAGCTTCCACTTGGCAGCAACGTCAGTCGCGACGGGTTCCTCATCCGCAACGGGCTCCTTCACTTCGTGCGAACAGGCTACATGGGGTACACCCCCTCTCAGTTGACAGAGGACGGTCTGATCGAGGGGAACCGCAGCTGGCTCATGCCCGAAGGTGGATACATCCGTCGGGTAGGTAACCGGGTCATGCTCATCCAGCGCATGGGGATTGGTGAGCAGAACCCCAGCTTCTGCGTCACAGACATGCTCTCTGGTCTCCGATACGGTGGCGAAGAGCACGTCATCCAGGGTGAGTTCAAGGACATCCAGTTGAACCACAACGCCATCCTGCTCCTTTGGGTGCGTGGAGGCATTCCTCGCTGGACGCGCTGGCCCATCGTCGCGAGCAAGCTGCTCGAGGTGGGGCCAGAAGAGGCTCTCGAGAACGAGTGGGACATCGATGAGGGGACGCAGGCCGAACGTCTGGTGGTCTACCGCGACAACATCGGCTTCGTGGTCCACTCAAGCTACACGCACCCCAAGCTTGTCTGGAGCAGGCATTCTGGTTTGACCCAGGAGCTGCGCAGCCACAACGACAAGCCTGTCTGGGTCCCGGCCTATGGTCGGTTCGTGGTCGTGAGCTTTGGCTCCGGCACGATCTACGTTCGCGCGTACAAGCCCCCGTTCGAATACGAATCGAACTAGGCCCGCGCAACCGAGCCAGGCTCGGCATACAGGAGTTCCTTCGGGAACTCCTTTTCAAATACTCGTTATTCATTTCAAAGTTTAACTTCCAACGTCTGACTTCCAACGTCTGACTTCCAACGTCTGACTTCCAAAGTCAGGCTTCCAAAGTCAGGCTTCCAAAGTCAGGCTTCTAATTTCTCAAACAGAAAACCCCCGCGCGAGCAGACAATATCGACATCGAATGTCCATGTGGTGTTGGTGGGGTATTTATGTGGTTGAAACAAAAAAACGACCAGTATGAACTGATCGTTTTTGTGGTACACCGGGTGGGGTTCGAACCCACGGCCAAGAGATTAAGAGTCTCCTGCTCTACCACTGAGCTACCGGTGCATAGAAAAATTGTGGATCAACGGCAATAGTATGCCAAGAATATTGACAATCGTCAATATCTGCGGTAGTATCTTGCTGTGAACAAAACCTTCACCCTGTGCGGGTGTAGCTCAGCTGGATAGAGCGCGTGGCTTCGGACCACGAGGTCGGGGGTTCGAGTCCTCCCGCCCGCACCACAAAAACTACCAGAAATCTGGTGGTTTTTGTTTTGTCTGAGTTTTTATGCCAACATCCAGTGTCCAACACTGGGTGTTGAATATTGTAAAACCCCCCAACTTTTGCTGAGGTTTTTTGTTTGTCAAAACATAACAAACTTTTTGTTGCAAACCCTTGACTTTCCACTGATTTTGTGGTAAATTACTCTCTTCCTACGGGCCAATCTAGACACACTAAACCCCTTTACCCCGTATGGATTCGAAGAGGAGAATCTGATGCAGCAGTTCCTGCAGAACGTCCGCGCCCGTCTGGGCCGTCTGTCCCCCCGTCAGCGTCGCATCGGCACCATCGTCGGCATCTTCGTCCTGGCCTTCATGCTCGCCCTCGTCCTGTGGCCGAGCGGTGACGGCGCCATCGAGGTCGACCCGGCCGACACCCAGCACAACGAGGTCACCCACGTCGTGCAGTCCGGCGAGTACCTGATTGCCATCGCCAAGGAGCACCAGGTGCCCTGGCAGGCGGTCGCCACCCGCAACCAGACCGATCTGGACCAGCTCGCCAACGAGCGGTGCGAGAAGCTCTCCGAGCGCTACCGCAATCGCACCAACGGTGGACACTACTGCGCCGAGCAGTTGGTCTACCAGGGGCGCAAGATGTACGGCCTCAACTCGCTCCAGCCTGGCGACAAGGTCATCATCCCGCTCACCAGTCACCCCGTGGTCGACTCGGTGATGCAGTCCATCCCGGGCCAGTCCATCGCCATCGTGGTCGATGACACCGGCTCCATGGGCAACGACATCAGCGAGGTCAGCGCGTGGTACATGCGCGCCACCGGCCAGTTCGGCAAGGACATCGCCACGGTAGTCCTGTACGCCGACGGGTTCACGCGCGAGTACGAGTCCACCGGCCAGGTCCAGTTCCGGACCACCGGTTCGGTCGAGACCACGCGCGCCGCCCTGGAACAGGCAGCAGCCTCGAACCCGGACGCCATCGTGCTCGTCAGCGACGAGCCCGGCGACGACTGGAAGGGCTTCCGCGGCCTGGACCTCCCGCCCGTCTACTCCCACTCGCTCGAGGAGGAGTCGCACGACAACCTGCGCAAGGTGTCGCGCAAGACCGGTGGCGAGTTCATGCGCCCGCCCCTGCACGCCGTGATCGCGTCCCGCTGACACGACGGTAACGAGCCCTGCGCTCGACAAAGCACCCTGTGAGGTGACTCTGTCGTCGCGCAGGGTGTTTTGTTTGTATGGCTCATTCGGTTGACAAAACAGTAAAATAGTGGTATCTTATGCTGTCCCCAACACCCGAGGACATCATGAGACACCTCGTGGTCCTAACGCTCGTCAACGTAGTTCATGCGCAAGCCCAGTACGCGTGTGACGATCCGATCTGCATCAACTGGGAAAACATCTTCATCCTCCTCTTATTCGCAGCATTCCTGGTGGTCTGCGCGATCGTCATTGCTTGCCTTGCTGGAATTCTGTACGTGCTGATGACGATCATCCTCCTGATCGTTCATCTGTTCAGGTGCTGCACCAGCGCCAAGTACAGACGCGAGTACAAAGAAGAAGTCGCTCGCAGCAAAGCAGAGCGAGAAGAAGCGAAACGCCAGGGCGACTAGCCCACAACGCACGTCCCCGCACGTGCAACGAAACACCCAATCGGTGACTCGTTGCTGTGCGGGTGTTTTGTTTCCTTTGAATACTTGACAACCGAGTGAATAATGATTAGTTTAGTAAGCTTGCTCAATGGAGGTGGAAGTTGGCAATCCTGTTCACGATTGCGTTCGTGATGCTCGCTGTGGTCGGCTACAAGCTGTCCTGGCACATCGGTCTGATCATTCTGTTCTCAGGCCTCTCGTTCGCTTGCCTGATCTTCGCGATCTCCCGCAGGCGCAAGTACTCTGTCCAGATCAGTTGGATGGCGGAAAACCTCGACGACCTCATCCCAGACTGCGGCGATATCGACATCGACCTCTGGGATTGACTCCCTCTGCTGCGCTATGGTTCTCCCTGGCGCTTTTTCAATTAGAAAAGCGAGTCGGCGTAGACTCGCTAAGGGTGGGGAAGACGCGCAGGGGATCCCATGCGACGCCAGGTCGTAAACGGCACACGCACGCGGCAGGTGCGATCGCGCTGTCTGCACTGCGCAAAGTCAGTGCTTCCAGTCTTTGCAAATGAACACACGCAGGTGGCTTGGCAGATCCCAGGTGGGAGCTGATCAAAACTGATCATCTGCATGCCGTGGCGTTGGCCAATGTGAATCGCCTTGATGTTCGTGGTCGTTCCCAGGATATTGGAGTTGCGGTAGCGATCCAGGAACAGGCGGTAGAGCACGTCCCCAATCGGCATGGAGCGCGCGCTACCGCTCTTGAATCGATACTCACGCACAACCACGTACGTACCGAGCTCGTACCACATCTCGCCTCGATCGTCTCGCTCAAGCTCCCAAAGGATGATGCAGCCAACCACACAGTTGTGAGATGTACGATCCACCGCGATCACCACGCGCCCATCGTACGCAGCAGGCTCAAGCTCAGCTCGGGTCTTGGTCAGAAGATGTCTCTCCTCGCGCGTGATGTCTTCGAGCTCGTTATACCAGCTTTCATCGAGGGCGAGCAAGCGCTCACCCCACAAGTAGTCGATCCCAGGTGTACCCCGACGATCCAGGGCGAATCGAACAGCCGCTCCCAAACGACTGGTGCGGATTGAAGTATTCAGATCAGTAGCCATCATCCCAAACATCACTCTCTCCTTATGTTTCCATGACTTTTATTCGTACCTACGAACAAAAGTCATAGGTATTTTTGCTTGGTGTGACAAACAAAAACACCCCGCGAGGAGGTATTTTTGCTTTGCATGAATTTACTCAGGGCATCACAAAACATCTCCCGCAATCGGGGTCTTCTTGCTCTGCTTTTTTGCGTTTGAGTAATTCATACTGCGCTTAAGATACTTGAAAAATAGCCCTTTGTCAAATATGATGGGCTCATATGCAAGAAGTCATGTCATCAATCTGGAGAGTTCAGGGCGAGAACCCAGGACCAACACTCACGATCACTGGAGGAATCCACGGTAATGAAAAAACAGGGATCGAAGTCGTCTCAAACCTGCGCGAAAAGATCAACTCAGGCAAGATTAAGATCGTTGCTGGAACACTCTACCTCGCGCACGGCAACCTCGAGGCCATGAAGATCCCAGACCGCGGCACAGAGCCACGCCTAGACCTCAATCGAGCATTCCACCTCAACCTACTCGACCGAGAGCCAGACGGAACTTACGAAGATGCTCGGGCTCGTGAGCTTGCACCAATCTTCAAGGAGACGGATCTGCTCGTTGACCTGCACGCCACCAACAAGCCATCCGAGCCTTTTATTGCTTGTTATAGTATTGACGAGGCTCATCAAGAACTCTATCAGTGGTATCCATGCAAAAAGATTATGCTTGATCCAGATAGTATTGTGGGTGGAACACCAGTCACAACCGAGGAGTATGTCGAAGACAATGGGGGAATCGGAATCTGTTTTGAAACCGGACAAGCCGATGATGTGAGTCGTATCGCAGAAGTGGAGGTTATGACCATGAATGTGCTCAAACACTACGGATTCGTTGAGGGTGATCCGCAGCCTCCAGAGCAAGTTGAGCAAGAAGTCTTCGAGCTCACGCTCCGCATCGACATGACCGAAGCCGGTTGGGGCTACGCAGAAGGTTTTGGAAACAAGTCCTGGGAACCATTCACAGCAGGGACACAAATCGGAAGACACGGAGACGAGCCACTCATCCCAGATTATGACGGAATGATCGTCTTCCCAAAGATGCCGCGACACAGAGTGCTTGGAAAACCCGTTGGATATCTTGCAAAGAAAATTTCATAATCAGAAAAGCTCGGCCGTGTGCCGAGCTTTCGCTTATGCGCAGACGAATGGAATCGAAGGAGACCCGGTCTTGCCGACCTGATCCGGATCCGGCGGATCCCGATCAATGTTGAGCACGCACAGATCCGTGACAGAACGCCGTGACTCGACCCAGGAGCGGACGTCCTCGAGCGAGTCGAAACCTGGCTCATCGCGCACGGTGAGCCACTTCATCCCGCATGCCTTCATGCTCTCGATCGTGTCCATCACATTCTGAAGCGTGATCTCGACGAACGTTCTGTCACCTCCAGCGCTCCGGTAGTAGGTCTGGTCTTCCTCGGTCTCGTGGTTGTCTGCGTACGGGTGTGGGGGCCAGCATTTCTCAGCGTGGACCACCAAGACGAGCCCACAACTCTCCCCAGCGCAGATGATGTGGTAGCGCTTTTTCCCAGCCACTTGTATGCCTCGTTTCTCCAGCTGGTTAAGATAGACACATTGCCCTCAAAACACGGTTTTGTCAAGGGATTGTTGACAAATTCTCATTTTCTGGCATTATGGGCTGTTCGCAGCAAAGAGGAGCAAACAGTGGAAGCAACACTTTCCGACACGGACATTGCCCTGATTCTCAAGGGGTGAATCGATCTGATTCCCATGTTTGGCCCAAACGCACTTGGGGCCATCGGAATCCTGCTGAGCACAGACAAAGCAGACGCTCTCCCAAGAGTGATCTGCCTGGCCCAGGAGGTGGATGATGAGATGCGGCAGCTCGCTGCAAAGCGACTGTTCGCACAAGAAGACCGAGTGTTTCTCGTCACGCAGCAGGAGGCAGCAAATCTCCTCGCAGACAAGATGCGTCCCATCCTGGATGAGCTGGATGTCAGCCTGCGCAAGTTCTACGGTCCGATCCTGGATGTTCTCACTTGCGCAATCATGCAAATCGGCCCGCCCTGGTACCCAGACCTCCGGTTCCAAGACGAGCTCGAGTATCTGCGTGCGTTCGTGAGCCTTGCCAAGCAGTTCAGGATCACTCCGCAAGCGTTTAATGAGCAAGGGGTTCGCGCTCACCACCAGGCATTCCGCTATGTGACAACTCCCGAGCAGTACCGTCAAAGGATTCTGGACGCTATCGATCGCTCAGGTCCCCAGGTGATTCCGATGCTGCGTGCAAACCTCAGGAGAGACTGCGCAGCTCGTCTGGGTGTTCCAGAGTCAAAGCTTGGAACCTGGGATGAGGTGATCAACGAGAATGTATTCTGGAGTCTGCGCGCAAGCCTGATCCAGGAGATCGAAAAGAACATCCTCCGCATCTGGCCCGAAACCGCCCAGATCGGAACGCCCGAGGCCTAACCCAAGGCCTCTTTCTATTTGTAGGCAAAACGCCACGTTTCTGGTAGTATTCCTTTCGTATGCGATATTCACAACTTTTCGGAAAAACAACAAAGTCTGCGCCACATGACGCTGACTCACCAAACGCACGACTGCTCACGCAGGCCGGTTTTGTGCACCAGCTTATGGCTGGGGTGTACTCCTACCTCCCGCTCGGTCTTCGCACACTCGACAAAATCAAAGACATCGTACGAGACGAGATGAACAAGCTCGGCGCAAACGAGATCTACATGCCAGCACTGCACCCAAAGGATGTGTATGACAAAACAGAACGCTGGGACAAGATTGACGTACTCTTCAAACTCGAAGGGCATGGCGGAAAAAAGTACGCACTCGGTTCAACACATGAAGAAACAGTAACTCCACTTGTCCGCGACTACGTGCGTTCATACAAAGACCTCCCAATGGCTGTCTACCAGATTCAAGACAAGTTTCGCAACGAAGCGCGTGCCAAGTCAGGTCTCCTGCGCGGACGAGAGTTCTCAATGAAAGACATGTACAGCTTCCACACAGACGAGGAAGATTTCAATAAGTTCTACGAAGGCTCAAAGCAGGCTTACCTGAATGTATTCAACCGCTGTGGACTTGATGCAAAGATCGTAGAAGCCGACGGGGGAGTGTTCTCACGCTTCAGCCACGAGTTCCAAGTAGAGACCCCGCATGGAGAAGACATCATCTTCACCTGTGACTGTGGATTCGCGCAGAACAAAGAAATCGTAGAGGTAAAAGAAGGTGACACCTGCCCAGCATGTAGCAAGGGAACCGTCCGCACAGAAAAAGCCATCGAGGTTGGAAACATCTTCCCACTCAAAACAAAATTCTCAGACGCATTCGATTTCAAAGTACAAGGAGCAGACGGAGAAATGATCGACATCCTGATGGGATGCTACGGCATCGGCCCATCACGCGTCATGGGATCAATCGTTGAGGTGCACCACGACGACAAAGGAATGGTCTGGCCAAAATCAGTCGCACCGTTCCACGTCCAGCTCATCACACTCCCAGGCAACGACCGTATCCAAGAAGTCGCATCCACGCTTGCAGATGATCTAGAAGCCGAAGGAGTCCAGGTGCTCTGGGACGACCGCGACACAAGAGCAGGGGAGAAGTTTGCAGATGCAGACCTGATCGGACTGCCACTACGTCTCGTTGTCTCAGACAAGACGCTCGCAGAAGATTCAATCGAGTGGAAAGAGCGGCGCGAGAGCGAAGCGAGACTCGTGAAACTCGATGCAATCGCAAGTGAGGTAAAAGAGTGGCTCGCAGCCCCAGACCACCTCACATCACACTAGACATCAAAACCCGGCCACCAAGCCGGGTTTTTTGTATTCGAAAAGAGGTGCTGCAAGACACCTCTGCGTGGTTGAGCTAACGCTCGAAGTTCTTGCGACCGCTCTTTGCGTTGCACAGATCGCAATCGGTGAAAGTGCAGCCTTCACACGGATCGCTGCTGCGAGGGGGGTCGTAGTCACGGGAATCCTCTTCCTCGTCGCGTCCTCCGCCAGAACCGCTGGCAGCAACGGCTCCGAGGCCAAGGAGAATTCCGATTCCGGTGCTGACGGGATCGGGCATGATGTGCTCCCTTGGTTGTGTTACCAAATCATTTGGCAACACCTTCAACATAGATGATGCAACCCAACATGTCAAAAGAGATTACTTGACAAACCCATTTTTTATGCTACGCTTAGTCCAGATATGAATAACAGAAAGCACTACACGAATATGTTCCAGCCGCTCGCATCAGGTATTGATTGCGTGCAGCTTTTGCATTTCCGGGTAGTGATGTTCTGATAGAGATTTTTTAATCAGACCAGAATCAACCCGGGAAACCGGGTTGTTTTAATTCGTAGCACAAAATTGAACGATCGTGACCTCACGTTCGGTTGGTTTTGTGCACCCTAACCACGAGGTGACGTATGGGTGCAAGACGCACATACTATCTGTTCACAGCTCTCTGTGGACTCGGCATGGCAGCAACCGCAACAGCCTACACACCCTTCCTGCAAACCCTCGGGCTAACGCTTGGAGAGATCGCGCTCGTCAATGCGATCTTCTGGGCCACGCTGATCGCTGCAGAGATGCCGACCGGCATGCTCGCTGATGGAAAGTCCAGGGCCTGGTCGCTTCGCTGCGGTGTGGTGTTCTATGGAGCAGGCGCGCTCGCATATCTGTTCGCAATCGGATTCTGGTCTGCTGTCTTCGCTGAGATACTGATCGCTGTGGGGGGAGCCTTCCTCTCTGGCGCGCAGCAAGCCTGGATCGCAGATGCGCTCGCGCGCGAAGGAGCAAAAGATGAGCTCCGAAAAGTGTACGCAACCGATTCTGTAATCCGAGGAACCATCATGGTGTTCGGAGGATTTGCTGGCTCTGCAATCGCGCTCACATTCGGCTACAGGTTTATCTGGGTGCCATTCATCTTCACAGGAGCAATCGCGTTCTACGTTGCAAAACGATTCATGAACGGCAAAGGCGAGCCACTTGAGTACGTAACCGAACTCCAAGCGTTCAAGCTCAGCCTCAAGCTCCTAAGAGAAAGCCGCGCGCTCCTCTGGGTGGTCGCAGCTCTCATCGTGTTCGGTGCAGTGGTCGCATTCAATCACTACTGGGCGCTCTACTTCCTGCCACAAGTAGGGCAGTGGAACTTGTCGTACTTCTGGGTCGCGATCTACGTCGGGTTCGTGCTCGCTGGCATGCTCGCTCGCAAGCTAACGATCCCGCTCGGGCAAGAGGCAAGGCTCATTGCGCTCGCACTCGCGCTCACAGGGCTCGGTCTGCTCGCCGCAGCTTCTCCGTATCTCGGAATTGCAGCCAGCGGCGTAGTCCTCCACGAGTTTGGTCGAGGGTTCTTCGTGCCCCTCACCGACAGCTTCGTGCAGCACCGCGTGCACACCAGCTACAGAGCCACCTTCGGCTCCCTCCAGTCATTCCTAGGACGCATCGGCTTTGCCATCGTCCCATTCATCGTCTGGATCGGTGTGGAAGGCAAGCCAGACTCCCCAGAAACGATCTCAATCGTCTGGATGATCTGCGCAGCCTTCATCCTGCTCGGAGCCGCCGTGCTCTACCTAGTCCGCCCAAACGGCCGTGACTAAGCAAAACAACCCTCGTACGTGAGGGTTGTTTTCAATAAGAAAACCTGATCAAGATTGATCAGGTCGTATAATGTTTTCCCGCCAGAAGCTCGGCAGAGCGGCGCTCGGTCCACTCCAGGGCCTCTTGCTCGGTCCCAAAGGCGGCAAAGAGCAGGCTGTAGAGCGGGACACCCTCGTGTTCGCTCCCGTCCGGCAGGATCAGGTGGTCATGCTGCGGGTCAGGATCGCCCTCACGAAGAAACAGGGGGCCGAACTGATGCCAGGTAGCAAGCACGCAAGGTTCCATGTTCTCGTATCCGCGCTCACCAGGCCTAAGCCAGGTGACCCACAGACCACACTTTTCGATAGTGATTTCATGCGCAGCTGGAATCACGGCGGTCACAGGCTTGCGGCTGCTGTGACGACAGTTCTTGATACCACCCATCACATCAGCTTTGATCACACCCACCCAAGCTCGTGCCTCCTCTCGCGCTCGCACAGGCCTGACATAGTGGTAGTCGAACATGACCTCCGAATGCACGCGGTGGATCTTCCGAAGAAGCTCAAGCTCTTTTCTTGTTCGTGCCATTTCTCACCTCCCACCTTAAGTATTCCTTCAGAAGGCACATGCAACCAGACCAACTGTCTAATTTTCAGACAACAAAAAACACCCTGATTCATCAAGGTGTTTTTAAATCTTTGGTTTTAGATCTCTCGCTTTCCTTTCAGAGTATCCTTTAGCGCCTTTCCAGCTTTAAACTTTGGAACAAGCACAGATGGAATCTGAATCTTTTCTGTTGGATTTTGAGGATTTACTCCGATTCGACCCTTACGCATACGTGCGCTAAAGGTTCCAAACCCTGCAATGGTGACTTCTTCACCATGAACGAGGGCTCGAGTAACAATCTCTTCAAAATACTCAACGAAATCTTCGGCAAGCTTTTTTGAGATATCGAGTTTGTCCGCAAGACGTGCGGCAAGTTCTGCTTTGTTCATACAAGTAGCTATAAATAATCTGCACTAAATATAGCAAAGAAAACGATATTTGTCAAGTCTACTTTGCGTATTCAACCACTCGAGTCTCACGAATAACCGTGACCTTGATCTCACCTGGATAGCTGAGTTCTGACTCGATTTTGTTTGTAATATCCTTTGCAAGCTTATATGCCTGGAGGTCATCGATCTGCTTTGGATTGATAAATACCCTAATCTGACGCCCAGCCTGGATGGCATAGGTCTTTTCAACACCTTCAAACGTACTTGCTGTGCGCTCAAGCTCCTCCATGCGTTGAATGAACTGCTCCAGAGACTGCTTTCGAGCTCCAGGGCGCGCTCCGCTAATAGCGTCAGCTGCTTTGATGATGGCACCCTCAATAGTCTTTGGCCGATCCTCATGGTGAGCAATCGACTGGTAACAAATTTCTTCAGGGAAACCAAACTTCTTCATGATGTTATATCCGATCTCAGGATGCGCTCCTTGCATGTCGTGATCAACGGCTTTTCCAATGTCGTGGAAGAGCCCACCCTTTTTACACACAAACACATCAGCTCCAAGCTCCTCACCAATCATTCCAGCAATAAGTCCAACTTCCATTGAGTGCTGTAGCGCATTCTGGCCATAGCTCGTTCTAAAGCGCATGCGTCCAAGAATAGAAACAAGCTTTGGATCAACAGAAGACACGGGAATACCAAGTTGATAAAGAGCTTCCTCTCCAAACTTACGCAGATCCTTTGCCAAACTCTTTTTGGCATCATGGATAGATTCCTCAATGCGAGCCGGATGAATACGCCCGTCTTTGATAAGCGCATCAAGCGCACGCTTTGCAACCTGACGTCGGATAGGCGAGAACCCACTGATTGTGATCATCTCTGGTGTGTCATCAACAATGATCTCAGTTCCAGTTAAAAGCTCAATAGCCTTAATGTTTCGCCCTTCCTTTCCAATCACACGCCCCTTCATCTCGTCATTTGGAAGGTTTACGGATGTGGTGGTTGTGTCAGTGGAAACAGATGAAGCGAATCGAGTGAGGGCAAGTGACAAGAGTTTGCGAGACTGCTTTTCAATCTCGTCCTCATTATCCTTTTCAAGTTTGCGAATGCGGCTCATGAGCATTTCCTCTGAATCTCTCTCCACAAGTCGCAAAAGATGCTCCTGTGCCATGGCTTTGTCCATGCCAGCAATCTCTTGAAGCTTGTCAGCTTGTTCCTGCTTGATTGCGCGAACACGATCCTTTAGCTCCTCAAGCTTTTTTGCCTTCTCTTCGATCTTGTTTTTTCGATCTTCGATTTCAATGATCTTCTTATCAAACATGGACTCCCTTTTTTCTAGTCGTCGCTGTTGATCCTGAAGGTCACGCCTTCGAGATTGTTCATCTCGCTTTGCATCATCAAGGATCTTCATGGCCTTATCTTTGGCCGAGAGAAGAACCTCTTGATGTTTTGATTTTGCGTCTTGGAGTACGTCTTGGTGCTTTTGCTTTGCATCCGAGATCAGCTTTTCAGCACGATCTTCTGCCTGGTCAATAGCTTTCCTGGCCTGAGCCTTTCGAAAGAAGTATCCCAGCACAGCACCGATAACCATTGCTCCAACACCTAGTAATATGGTTTCAAATGACATAAAAACTTCTCAGTACACTGAGAAGCCAACAATCCTTTCTGTGAAAGGTGTGCAAGATTTGGGATTTCAAAAACGCGTGTTTTTACAACAAATCTTCCTCGAAAATCAAGGAAGGTAATAGTGAAATTGAGAGATTCCAAGCGTTTTTTGACATAATATGCTCGTCCCTGAGATCTTGCTTCGGCTTCGTCTAGTGCTTCTTTAACAAATAGTTACATCCGAAGGTTAGCAAAGAAACCCTCTTGTGTCAAAGGGTGGGAGAGAGTTGTTCAAGCACTTTTTCAACGGGAAAAAGATGCTCTGCAACGTTCTCGCTTGAGAGTCGATCTAACGTTTGTGCATCGTCAATCGAAAATGTTCCAATTTTTGTGCGTCGAAGCTCCTCAACATACCCGCCACCACCCAGGTCCTTTCCAATATCCCGAGCAAGCGCACGAATATAGGTTCCGCTGGAGCATTCAATCGTTACAGCGATCCTATCTTCACACATGGGGAACTGCGCATCCATGCGATACACAGTCACGCGCCGAGGCTTGACCTCGAGCACCTCTCCTTTGCGCGCAGCCTCATACATCTTCTGTCCCTTCACCTTTATGGCGCTGTACGCAGGAGGAATCTGCTCAATCACACCAGTGTAGCTTTCAAACACGGCTCTGATTTCTTTTTCACCAACACTGTCAATCGGTGCTGGAGTGATTTCACCTTCCCTGTCGTCTGTATCAGATTGCGCACCGAACATAAACACAGCCTCGTACGTCTTATCAAGCCCAACGAGTTTCTGCATCTCCCGCGTTGCAGGGCGGCCAACACCAACAATCAGAAGCCCAGTTGCAAACGGGTCTAGTGTGCCAGCATGCCCAACCTTTCGAATACCAGTCACGCGCCGAACACGATCAACAACATCATGGCTCGTCATGCCAGCGGGCTTGTCGATAAGTAAGAATCCTTCCATATATCTTGTAGTCTACAAGGTTGACGCCTTTTATCAAATCAGATTAAGTGCAAGCTCGGTCAATAAGCCAACAAAACGGAGAAACCATGAAGAGTAATGTCTCGCGGAATCCGCGCTTGCTCTTCTGGGGAAGAGCGTTCTTTGAGATCAAGATGATGACAGCCGTCACTGTCTTGTTTTACCTCAGCCGCGACATGTCGCTCGAGCAAGTGTTCTACATGAGCATTGTTTGGTCCATTGTCGCAATTGCAACAGAGGTGCCGTCTGGGTATCTCGCAGACAAGATTGGTCGCAAGCGCACGCTCATCCTGGGTGTGCTGCTCATGCTTGGGGCGCACATCGCAACCTTGATTGCATATGGACCGTGGGCATTCGCCGGAATCTTTGTGCTCATGTCTGCATCCTTTTCCTGCTTCTCAGGAACAGATGAAGCACTTTTGTACGAGAGTCTCAAAGAAATCGGCAAAGAAGAAGAGATGACCAAGCACAACGGTCGCCTCATGTCAGCGCGAACCATCTTCAAGCTCTTCATCCCACTCATCGGGGCATTTGTCGCACGCGATCTTCTCGATTGGCAGTTCCAACTGCTCATCTGGGTAAACATCGCCGCCGTCCTGCTCTCTCTTGCGTTCCTTCTAAGGCTGGTGGAGCCGAAGCGAATAAAAAGCGTGTTCAGCGCTGAGCTAGGTGTCTTCCGTCAAAGCATCGACACAATCCGAAACCATCCATGGCTCCTCAAGGCATCGCTCAACAAGATCCTCATCTTTATCGCAGTCTTCATCACATGGCGCATCTACCAACCCCTGCTTGCAGAGTCTGGTATGAGCATTATGTGGCTCGGAGTGTTTGACGTCATTGGTTACATCATTCTCACATCAATGCGTTGGAATACTGACGTGCTGGTGAAGTGGTTTGGTGCTGCGCGTTACATTGCTCTCACAGCGTGGATAGGTGTTGCGTTCTTAGTCGTGAGTATTCTGGCAACAAACCTGTGGCTCGATTTTGTAGCGCTCGCGCTTGTAATAGGAGTGATAAGCGGACGCGAACCAGCATTTGCACACGCGATCAACCAGCGAATCGAATCGCGATCTCGAGCCACAACGCTCTCAAATCTCAACATGATCAAGAGCGTGCTCGACATCCCCATCTTCATTGTCGTAGCTCAGTTGACACTATATGGATACGACACTGTGCTCATGCTCGCAGCATCTCTATGTGTGATCACACTCGTACTCCTACCGCTTCGAGAGCACGAACTTAAACCACTAGCTGCTTCTGGCTAGCAAAACGACACTCACCACCAGGTGGGTGTTTCTATTTATCCCGACCAAGGCGTCGGGATTGACAAATTCGTCTTTTTTAGCTACAAATCATTTCTAATTTGGACGCAGCGCAAAGGATCTACAAGGATCTTTCGCGTTGCGACTAAGGTTTGCTGATTGCGTAAAGAGGCGCAGGCTCAACACTCCGACGCACAGAAAGGTGGTCAGTCATGACGCTGACCAAAGACCAACAGGAGCTCATGAATCGGCTCGGGGAGCTGGTTCCTTGGGGCATGATCGACACAAGGCAGGTCCTTTGTGGGGTGAGTGGCAGAAAATCTCCGAGGAAACCCTCAACCAGACCCCAGAGAAGAAGTAGGGTCAAGCGCGATATCTCGGTTCCGCCTGAGCTCGCCTGCCTGCCATACGAGTTCGGTCTCAGTGCTGAGATTCGACCGCAGGATCAGATCTCGGGTCGATATCAAGGTAATCCAGAGCTGAGCATTGATCTCATAAAACTCGTAAAAGCTCCGCCACACAACGTGCCTGCGAAAAAACGACATCTTGAGAACTGGAAAGAAGAGCTTGAGGACAAGCCTGTTCTCACGGTGCAGGTGCTCAGTCATCTTCTGAGGAATACCAGACTCGTCACTGAGCAATGGGGGAGATTCTCAGTGTTCTTCTGGGGAACAATAAGCCGCAGCTCAAGAAACAGTCTTTATGTGCCCTACATTCATTTCAGTAGTGGAAAATTGTATGTGGGCATGTACTGGACTCAGGGGTTCTTTGGAAAAAATTTCTATGCAGCTGTCCTGGCTGCCTGAGATTCCCGCTCAAGCACTCTTCCTGCGACCTAACGCAACAGGTCTGCAGCGAGGAGTGCTTTTTCAGTTCCTGCATCATGGACATGGGGCCGGGTCGTTACATGTAGCATTTGAACAATTTTCAGTGAAAAACATAGATATTTTTTCGAAGCTCATTGTCATCGAATAAGATGATAACAGAATTTCATAGAAATTTAACAATCCAAAAGATGAATTCAATCTACCCATGCTACATGTAACGACCCGGCCCCTCTCTGTACGACCCGGCCCCTCTCCGGCCCCTCTCGATCTCTCTCTTCATCGAGAATGATTGACTAAATTCCTAATTTTAGCTAAACTCGCCAGCGTATATACCTATTTTTTGCCTATGAACATTACCGAACTTGCGCGTCGTCTTAGAGCCAACCCTGAAGAGCTGCGGGAAAAACTCCCAGCGCTCGGATTTAGCGTTGGAAAAAAGGCGCTAAAAATTGATAATCGCCAGGCTCAGAAGATCATGAATGCCTGGAGCGAAATGAAGCGCAAGGAGCGGCTTGCAGAAAAAGTTGAGCGCCAAAAAGCGCGTGCAGAAGCAAAAGAGAACCGCGATCCATCAACACTCAAGCCAATCTCGGTACCGGCTGTTATTACGGTCCGAGACTTTGCCTCAAAGCTTGAGATTCCAGTTCCTCGTCTCATGCAAGAGCTCATGCAAAACGGAATCCTCGCTTCTATCAACCAGCGCATCGACTTTGATACAGCAGCGATCATTGCAGAAGATATAGGTTTCCGCGCAGAGCTTGAGGGTGAGGAGGGTTCAGAAGAAGATGTGCAGGGGCTAGAGAAGATCAAGAGCAGCATTGAAAACGAAGACGCTGAGAAGCTTCTCGAGCGCGCGCCAGTCGTTGTGGTGATGGGGCACGTAGATCATGGAAAAACAAAACTCCTCGACGCAATCCGCTCAACAAATGTTGTTGACACAGAGGCAGGTGGAATCACGCAGCATATCGGTGCGTACCAGGTTGAACGCAAGGGGCGTCAGCTTACATTTATTGACACACCAGGACACGAGGCTTTTACCGTGATGCGTTCTCGCGGTGCAAAGGTCGCTGACATTGCTATCTTGGTGGTGGCCGTTGATGACGGTGTGCAACCACAGACAAAGGAGGCGATCAACATTATCAAATCAGCAAACCTTCCGTTCATTGTTGCGCTCAACAAGATCGACCGAGAGCAAGCCAACATTGACCGCGTAAAGGGAGAGCTTGCAGAGCATGATCTTACAGCAGAAGACTGGGGCGGAAAGACCGTCATGGTGCCGATCAGTGCCAAGCAGGGAACCAACATTGATGATCTGCTCGACATGCTTTTGCTTGTCGAAGACATGGAAAAGGAAAACATTGTTGCAAATCCAGACAGGCGTGCAATTGGAACCGTGATCGAATCAAACATGAACCCTGGTTCTGGTCCTGTGGCAACTGTACTTGTCCAAAGTGGAACCCTCAAAGTAGGGGACCCACTCGGTGTGCGTGGATCACTTTACGGGCGTGTGCGCGCGATGAAGAACTGGAAAGGAGAGGAAATCAAAGAAGCCCCTCCTTCAACTCCAGCCAAGATTATTGGGTGGAAACTTGCACCAGCAGTTGGTGACATCATGGAGATTCCTGAAAACGCAAAAGACCTGGATCGCATCAAATCAACAGACACCTCTCGCAAAGCCACAGAAGAACTTGCATCAATCAAGTACAGCGCTCCTGAATCAGAGGGGTCTGAAGAGTCTGACGCAAAGAAAGAAATCGTCAATCTCATCATTCGATGTGATGTGCTCGGCTCCCTTGAAGCAATCCTTGGAATGCTCGACAAGATCAAGCACGACGATGTCGGAGTGAAGGTGATTCAAAAAGGACTTGGAAACATCACAGACGGAGACGTAAACACAGCAGAAGCATCAAACGCCATTCTGGTTGGATTCAACGTCCAAACAACAGGAACCGCAGAAGAGCTTGCGCGAGACAAAGAAGTTGATGTGCGCGAGTACAAGATCATTTACAAATTATTCGAAGATGTGCTCGCAGAGCTTGAAAAGCGATTGCCATCTGAGATGATCCTCACAGAGCAAGGTCAATTCGAGGTGCTCAAGAACTTCAAGAAGACAGACAATGGTTGGATCATTGGTGGTCGTGTGAAAGGCGACAAGATCAGACCAAAAGCCAAGCTTCGCCTCTCTCGAAACGGCGAATATGTTGGAGAAGGAGAGATCCTCTCCATCCAACTCGGAAAGTCTGAGCTAAAGGAAGGTCAAGTTGGGCAAGAGTGTGGAATCATGTACAAAGGAAAGGTGAAGCCAGAAGAAGGGGATGTGCTCGAGGCTTACACAGAAGAACGCAAGGCAAAAGCTTTCAGCATCGAAGGAATCAACCTGCGCTAACAATAGTCAAAAAACACCGCTACACATTTCAAGGGCGGTGTTTTTGCTTGGGTCAGTGGGAAAATAGGTGTACAATCTTGGGGCAATAATATTTCTAATATCTTTTTGAAAAACCTATGTCAGAACAAACATTTACACAGGACAATTTCGATGCAGCCGTACTCCAGGCAGAAAAGCCAGTACTCGTAGACTTCTGGGCACCATGGTGCGGTCCGTGCAAAATGATGTCTCCTATTATTGAAGAGCTTGCTGGTGAAATGGAGGAGGTTGTCATTGGAAAAGTAAACGTAGACGAGAATGCAGACATTGCGCAGCGCTACAACATCCTCTCAATCCCAACCTTCATTGTGTTTAAAGGCGGGCAGGTTGTTGAGCAGTTTTCAGGCGCCATGAACAAAGAACAGCTAAAAGAAAAGCTCCAAAAGCACATCTAGAGCTATGAGTGTTGAGAATGTAATCATCATTGGATCAGGTCCTGCTGGGCACACAGCAGCCATCTACACAGCCCGCGCTGAGCTAAAGCCGCTTCAGTTTGAGGGGCTTCAGCTTGGTGGTCAGCCAGGCGGTCAGCTCATGCTCACCACAGAAGTAGAAAACTACCCAGGTTTCCCAGAGGGCAAAGAAGGTCCAGAGCTCATGCAGCTTTTCAAAAAACAGTCAGAGCGATTTGGAACCCGTGTTGTCTCAGCTGATGTCACAAAAGTAGATTTCTCTGCGCAACCACTCAAGGTTTGGGCAGGAGAGGATGAGTATCAGACAAAGTCTGTGATCATCACAACCGGAGCGCAGGCGATGTGGATTGGTGTGCCAGGTGAGGTTGAGTATCAAGGCAAAGGCGTATCAGCATGTGCGACCTGCGACGGATTCTTCTTCCGCGACAAAGAGATTGTGATCGTGGGCGGGGGAGATTCAGCAATGGAAGAAGCAAACTTCCTCACGCGCTTTGCAAAGAAAGTGACTGTGATGCATCGTCGCGATGAACTCCGTGCATCAAAGATTATGCAGCAGCGCGCATTCGACAACCCAAAGATCGAGTTCGCCTGGAACACAGAGGTAAAAGAAGTTCTTGGAGACGGAGACAAGATCACAGCTCTGCGCGTCTACAACAACAAAACAGAAGAGACCAGCGAGTTCCCAACTGAAGGACTCTTTGTTGCAATCGGTCACAAACCAAACACAAAGATCTTTGATGGGCAGCTCGACCTCGATGAAAAAGGCTACATCGTCACCACGCCTGGGACCAGCAAGACAAGCGTAGAAGGCGTGTTTGCCGGCGGAGATGTAGCAGATCACGTGTATCGCCAAGCCATCACTGCAGCAGGAACAGGCTGCATGGCCGCCCTCGACGCCGAACGCTACCTTTCGGCAAACGAATAACAACAACCCCGACGTTTTAGTCAGGGTCCCGACACCCTGGGTCGTCGGGGCTACCACCTACTCGCCTATGAACAACCCATTTGAAAACGCAATCACGCAGCTTGAGCGTGCAACATCGCTTACAGAGTTTGATAAAGATTTCCTTGAGCAGATTCGTCATGCAAACCGAGAGGTGCGCGTGAACATTCCTATAAAGATGGATGATGGATCACTCCGTGTCTTTGAGGGGTATCGCGTTCAGTTCAACAACGCGCGCGGTCCATACAAAGGAGGGATTCGTTTTCACCAGGACACAGACATTCACGAGGTGAAGGCTCTAGCGTTCTGGATGGCGCTTAAATGTGCGGTGGCAAACATCCCAATGGGTGGAGGTAAGGGTGGTGTCACAGTAAACCCAAAGGAGCTCTCAATCGGCGAGATCGAGAGTCTTTCACGTGGGTGGATGGCCGCAATGTCAGATGTCGTTGGGCCTCAGCAGGACGTTCCAGCACCCGACGTAAACACCACACCGCAGATCATGGCCTGGATGGCAGATGAGTATGAAAAGATCACTGGAGATGACTCAGGAGCAGTAATCACAGGAAAGCCTTTGGAAAACGGTGGATCAGAAGGCCGCGGCTCAGCAACAGCGCAGGGTGGTTTCTATGTATTCAACGCGCTCCGCACACGACTCGGGCTTCCAGAGAAATGTTCAGTCGTAGTACAAGGTTTCGGAAACGCAGGTCAGCACGCAGCCAGGCTCTGGGCCGAGGCAGGTCACAAAGTGATCGCAGTCTCAGACTCGCGAGCAGCTGTCATGAATCCAGAAGGTCTCGATGTGCAAGCGCTCATCAATCACAAAACCAAGACCCGATCAGTGGGCGACTTCGAAGGCGCAGAGAGTCTCGATCCAAACGAGCTCCTCTTCCAGGAGTGCGACCTGCTTATCCCAGCCGCGCTGGAAAATCAGATCCATAAAGACAATGCAGAAAAAGTGAGTGCAAAGGCTGTGCTCGAGCTCGCAAACGGACCAACCACACCAGCAGCAGACGACGAACTCTTTGAGCGAGGAATCCTAGTTGTACCAGACATTCTCGCAAACGCCGGTGGAGTAACAGTCTCAACCTTTGAGTGGGAGCAAAACGTCAAAGGTGAACACTGGACCGAAGAAGAAGTATTCGAAAAGCTCAAAAAGATCATGGAGCTAGAAGCCGGCATGATCGCAGATGAGGCAGAAGAGCTCGGAGCTGACCTTCGCCGCGCCGCATTCGTGATCGCACTGCGCAGACTCCAAGAAGCAATGAAATAGAAAGCAAAAGAGGTCCTCATGGGTCTCTTTTTGATTTACAATAAGAAAACGCCCTCTACGAGGACGTGCCAGGCAAAGCTTGAGCGCGTTCTTCTGCTCTCGCTCGCAGCCATCGAACAAGGTCGTTTGTCCATTTTCGTTGGTGAGTCTGGTGAGGAACTTGATGGAACCCTTGGCTTTTTGTGCCAACAAGCGCGAGTAGTGGATGCCAGTCCAGCTCATACTCACGGTTGATGTCTCTTGTGCCATAAGCGATACGACTCCAGTCTTTTTGGCATTGAGGAGGAGTATCTTCCTTGATCTGCTTGGAGCTGATATACCAATGACTCCGTCGTCCAAGAAGAGATTTGACACTGACGCAAACACCTTCGGTTCCGTCCAAGAGGTGTGCAAACAGATCCACTCCCCACAAAACATCTTCTTGCACAGTTGGGGTGTACACCGAAAGCTCGTTGTGCTTTGCAAGATCAACAAGTGTATTCGAGGCAGCATGTGCCCCAGAAAGTGTGTTGATCCACAGTTTTCTGTGCTTTCGCTTGTTGAAAAGCCTGATCAGACGCTCTCGGTCATTCCGATTGATGCCCACAAGCGCCAAGGTGAGGCGGTGCTGGGTCATTGAACCAACAATGGCTATCACGCGGCGCTGATCTCGCTTGGGCAGTTGCCGGTACACCCCAAACAGGATCAGGGCTTCCAGCATCCACACTTCTTTGTCCAAGAAATGGTCGCGAACATGTGCCAGCTCGCTCTCCAAGATCTGCTCGAACATCGAAGTGATTACAGTGATCGGAACATGCTCACGATAATTTGGGATCACAGGGATCGGCTGTCGCGTCCGCGCAATGATATATGCAAGCGCGTAGAACTCAGGACTGAAGCCTCGGATCGTGAATGTGCTCAGGTCGATCTTTTCATGAGTGGCAAGAAACGACTCAGACAAGCGTCCTCCTTATTCTCAGGCTATAGGGCCAGGCAAGGACATTAAGCAAAACCTGGGGTTTTGTCAATGTTGCAGGTAATATTTCGCTTCTTTTCATCCTAGTTTAGGCATATATGCGTCGATCGTCGCATAGGCGCCTAAACAGAAAAGACGGCAGCTTTCGCTAACCGCCTCGTGTCGTTATGGGCAGCAGGATCTACCAGTAGTCGCGCCTTCCGCGCGGGAAGCCGATCCGGCCGCTCTTGGACTTGCTGCCGCCGCTCGATCTCGAGCGCTGGCTGTCACGCGCCGCGACTGCGCGCGCCGCACGGGCGACATCCGAGGTCACGAGGTAGCCCTCCGAATTCCTGACCGTACCATCGCTGTAGACCTTCAGCGGTTGGGTGTGGCCGTGTCCAGTGGGGGTGCGTACGCGCGTGGGGCAAACAGTGCGATAACCCATCTTGGGTATCCTCCCTGGTCCTATCCTTGGACCATGTTGCGGAGACGAGGGTCTCCCAGGCTCAAGCATCTTGCTTAAAAGAAGATGAAATGTCAACCCAAACAGAAAAGACGGCAGCTTTCGCTAACCGTCCGTTGACTTACGCCCGAAGCGTTACCAGACCTCTTGGCTCGAGCCAAAGCTTGGTCACGATCAGGTAGTTGAACACGCCCCAGGATGCACCGATCAGCGATCCGACCAGCACACCTATTGCCCCGCCGCCCATGAAGTGAACGATGCCAGCACCAATCGCTGCATCCACACTACAGATCAGTCGTGCATCCGAGTGGATGCCCAGGAAGAGTGAGACTATGAAGACCTTCACGAACTTCCCAGCAACCAGTCCAAGAAAAGGTGTTTTGTCAAGAATTGGCTAATCCTCACCCATTTGATACGATACGTCGCGTATGAGTTACAACCACCAAGAGATTGAAAAGAAATGGCAGGATCGTTGGTTTTCAACCGACGTCTTTCACGCCAAGAACGACTCTGATAAAGAGAAGTTTTATTGCTTGATTGAGTTCCCATACCCATCGGGGGCTGGCCTGCACGCTGGGCACCCACGAAGCTACACAGCGCTCGACGTGGTTGCGCGCAAGCAGCGTCATCTTGGCAAGAACGTTCTCTATCCAATTGGATGGGATGCGTTTGGGCTTCCAACAGAAAACTACGCCATCAAGACCGGACGTAAGCCGCAGGATATTACAAAAGAAAATACAGACAAATTCCGTGAGCAGCTTAAGGGTCTTGGAATCTCTTTTGATTGGTCGCGCGAGATCAACACCACAGACCCGGAATACTACAAGTGGACGCAGTGGATGTTCCTTGAGTTTTTCAAAGCAGGCCTCACGTACAAATCAAATCTTGCTATCAACTGGTGTCTCTCTTGCAAGATTGGGCTTGCAAACGAAGAAGTGGTAAACGGTGCCTGTGAGCGCTGTGGTGGGGAAGTAGAAAAGCGGGACAAAGAGCAATGGATGATTGAGATCACAAAATACGCCGAGGAGCTTCTATCAGGACTCGATGAGGTCAATTATCTTGAAAAGATTAAAACGCAGCAACGCAACTGGATCGGAAAGAGCGAAGGAGCCATGGTGGACTTCGAGGTTGCTGACCCACTGGGGCCTGTCACACCAGTGATCCGAGTGTTCACCACACGCCCAGACACACTTTTTGGTGCAACCTACATGGTGCTCGCTCCAGAGCACGAGCTGGTTGAGCAGATTACGAGCAGTGAAAAGATGGGAGAGGTGAGCGAGTACGTCAAAGAAGCAAAAGCAAAAGCAGATATTGACCGAACGAACGACGAGAAAGAAAAAACAGGAGTCTTCACGGGTAGCTATGCAATCAACCCAGTCAATGGAGAAAAGATTCCAATCTGGGTAGCTGACTACGTAATGATGGGCTACGGAACAGGAGCCATCATGGCCGTCCCAGCCCACGACGAGAGGGACTTTGCATTTGCGACCAAGTACGAGATCCCAATCATCAAGGTGGTTGAGCCTCCAGTGCTCCAGAACGTTATCAACCCAGACATCGGCATCGCCCACGCCATGCAGTCTGACATCAAGATCGAACATGAATGCTACACAGGCGAAGGAAAGGCGATTAACTCTGGAGAGTTCAACGGACGTTCAACCGAAGAGTTCAAGACCGCCATCACAAAATGGCTCGAAGAAAAAGAACTCGGAAAAGCCGCAACAAACTACAAGCTCCGAGACTGGGTCTTCTCCCGCCAGCGCTACTGGGGTGAGCCAATCCCGCTTGTGTACTGCCAGGCATGTCACAATAAGACAATTGAAAGAGATAATGTTGTAATCTTTCACGGCTGGGAAGACACATCCGAGCACACATTCATCCCAGGGCTCCGAGAAGAGCTCGAGAAAAAGAACTACAACACCCACGCCTTTGACGCTCCAAATCCAATGGAGCCGAATTTTGATGAGTGGTGGAAGTTTGCAAACGAAAAACTCGAAGGAATCAACACAGAAAACCTCGTACTCGTCGGTCACAGCATGGGTGGTGGGCTTGCGTGTAAGCTCGCAGAGAAATACAAAGTCAAAAAACTTGTTCTTGTAGCTCCGGTTGGGTTCAAAGGTTCAGATGAGTACTTTGCTCAGTTCAAAGATGAGCTCACAGAGGATGAAATGAACACCTTTCGCTCTTACATGGACCGAGAACTTGATATTAAAAAAGTGAAAGAGAACGTTGATGAAATCACTGTTATCTTTGGAGAGGATGACAAGTGGATCTCAAAGGAAGTTCAGGATTTCTACAAAACAAACTTTGGTGACGTGGCACAGATTGTCACCTGGCCAGGTGTAGGTCATATGGGGGGAGAAGAAGGAGCCAAGTTTGCTACAAGAATCTCAAAGTATTTTGACACAAAAGACTTCTCAGGCTGGATCCCAGTTCCAGAAGCCGAGCTTCCTGTCACGCTCCCAGACGTAGAAAAGTACGAGCCAACAGATTCAGGCGAGTCTCCGCTTGCAGTCATCGAGGACTGGGTGAATACAACCTGTCCTGAGTGTTCAGGGCCAGCCAAGCGAGAAACTGACACCATGCCAAACTGGGCAGGATCAAGCTGGTACTTCCTCGCCTACGCAATGAAACTCACAAACGATTTCAAATTCCCAATGAGCTCGTACGCGGATGTTCTGAAAAAATGGATGCCTGTCGATTTCTACAACGGTGGAAACGAACACATCACACTTCACCTTCTTTACTCACGCTTTTGGAACAAGGTGATGCATGATCGTGGTCATGTGCCAGTGTCAGAGCCTTACAAGCGACGTCATGGTCACGGCCTTGTGCTTGCAGAGGATGGCACGAAGATGAGTAAGTCAAAGGGGAATGGAGTAGATCCAGATGAAGTCATTCGAGAGTACGGAGCTGATGCGCTGCGCATGTACATCATGTTCATGGGTCCATTTGAAGAACCAGCACCATTTAACATGAGCGGACTCATCGGCGTGCGCCGCTTCCTCGACAAAGTCATGCGCTATGTTTCAGATTGGAACGAGAGTGGTGCAGAAGACCTCGGAAAGATTATCGAACCTCACATCAAAAAGGCTTCAGATGATATTGATAACTTTAGGTTTAACACAGCAGTTTCTAGTTTCATGAAGCTCTTCAACGAGCTCGGCGACAAAGCTTGCACCAAAGATCAGCTCAAGCGGATCCTCACCGTGCTTTGCCCATTTGCTCCTCATATCGCAAACGAGTGCTGGGAAATGATCGGGGAGACAGGTCTTGTTGAAGAACAAGCTTGGCCAGAGTTTGACGAGAGTCTGCTCATCCGCGACACCATCGAAATGGGAGTCCAAGTAAACGGAAAAGTCCGTGCCAGCATCCAGCTTGCTCCAGACGCAAGCGAGGAGGAAGCAAAAAAGATCGCGCTCGCAGAAGAAAATATTCAAAAACATCTTGAAGGCAAAGAGATTGTAAAGATCATCTACGTACCAGGTCGCATCCTAAACATTGTCGTGAAATAGTTATGGCGCATTTACCAGAATCAGCAAAAAAGGTCTTCGACGGGATCGTCTTTGATGTCTACCAGTGGGAGCAAGAGCTCTTTGATGGCACTACAGCAACCTTTGAAATGCTCAGGCGCAACGATGGTGCAGAAGTCATTGCGGTCAAAGACGATAAGATCATGATTCAGATCCAAGAGCAGCCATACAAACCAGAATTCATATGTCTCCCAAGTGGAAACATCGAGGACGGAGAAGATGCACACACAGGAGCAGCTCGAGAACTGCTTGAAGAATCAGGTCATGTCTCAGACGACTGGGATCATTACAGCAAAAGAAACCCCTACTCAAAATACGATTGGACCATGCATGTGTTCATCGCACGCAACTGCCGCTACCAGCAAGAGCCAGAGCTTGATGGGGGAGAGAAGATCAAAGTTGAGTGGGTAACATTCGACGAACTTGTCGATCTCGTGGACTCAGGAAAGATGAACAGAATCGAGCAAGAGCTAAGAGCACAGCTCATCCGCGCCAAGTATCACAAGCCAAGCTATGACGCGCTCAAGAAACGCATTTTCGGATAGGTTTCCACAAGCGTATCATTGACAACAAACACGAGTCATGTACGATAATCACAGACGAGTGAGGTAAGAAATTACTTCCATATCTCGGTGTCCCAAAACTCCCCAAACAACTTTTTGTTGTGGGGAGTTTTTGGTCATCCCGGGCCACGGGCCTGTGGAGGTAATATGATTTAGCCGCCTCAAAAACTCGATGAGATTACCTTGAACGGGCTGGCAATCGCCGAGTCGTACTGGAACGTACGTCGAGGTGATGCCTGGGTGCCCGTGAAAGGTAAGATCGTGAGTTTTTAGGTGGCCGGTTTGCTGTTTTCAGTCAATTTGCTAAAGTTCTATTCCTATGAACCTCGTCATTATTGGAACCGGATACGTTGGGCTCACAACAGGAGTCGGATACGCCACACTTGGGCACAAAGTGGCTTGCGTTGATATTGATTCAAGCAAGATCGCCAAGCTCGACATGGGCCAAGTGCCGTTTTTCGAGCCTGGTGTGCAAGAAGCCCTCAGCGACCTTCAAGAGCAGGGAAGAATCGTTTTCACCACTGATCTTAAGGGGGTTATCAATCAGGCCGACGTAATCATGATCGGTGTAGGCACGCCACCAAAGAGCACAGGAGAGGCAGACCTCTCAGCGGTGTTTAAGGTGGCAGAGCAGATTGGAAAGCTTCTCGAGCACGAGGCAGTGATCGCAATCAAGAGCACGGTACCAGTTGGAACCAACCGCAAGGCACTTGGCATCATCAGGGAGAATCTCAAAGCTTCAGGTCGCGGTGCGCTCACAAGCCTGATCAACATCGTCTCACTCCCAGAGTTCCTTCGAGAGGGAACAGCACTCAAGGATTTCCTTGAGCCTGACCGTATCGTGATTGGATCAGACGACGAGGTTGCTGCGCAAACCATCGACAAGCTCCACGAAAAAGTGAATGCCCCGCGCGTGCACACAACCATCGAGAGTGCAGAGCTCACCAAGTACGCTGCAAACGCCTTTCTTGCAACAAAGATTTCCTTTATTAACGAAATTGCCAACCTGGCAGATCGTGTTGGGGCCGATGTACGCGATATTGCAACAGGAATCGGTCTTGACGCGCGCATTGGCCCTCACTTCCTCCGCGCAGGAATCGGTTACGGAGGCTCGTGCTTTCCAAAAGACGTCTCAGCCCTCGCACAGATCTCAGGCTCAAATGGGTATTCGTTTAAACTCCTCTCATCAGTGATCGAGGTTAACAACCGCCAGCGCGACATGTTTTTTGCAAACATTCAACAAGTGCTCGGCCGGATCAAAGGGCGTCGCATTGCGGTCTGGGGACTTTCGTTCAAACCAAACACAGACGATGTTCGAGAATCAGCTGCAATTGATATCACGCAGCGTCTTATTGCGCATGGTGCAGAAGTGGTTGCTTATGACCCAGAAGGCATGGAGAGTGCAAAAAAGATTCTTCCAGACTCGGTCCAGTTCGCTCCAACCGCCGTTGATGCAACAGCTGGAGCTGAGGCGCTTGTTGTGCTAACAGAATGGTCTGAGTTTCAAGATGTTTCGTTCGATACAGTAAAATCACGAATGCTTGAGCCGATTATTTTTGACGGACGCAATCATCTAGCAAACCTGAGACTCGACCAAAAAGGATTTGCCTACTTTGGCGTAGGGCTATGCCTCTAGACAGAATCCGCTTATCACCATCAAAAACACTCGCCGCATTTTTGGCGGTGTTTTGTTTTGGAATCCTGCTCGGTGGATTCACAAACACGCTCGCAACCTCAACAGGGCTGCTACTCATCTTGATCCCCTTTGGGCTCGGACTGCTCACACCAAACAACAGACACAAGTTTGTTCTGTTGCTCCTGGCAATGCTCATGCTCGGTGTCTTCCGCCACTATCAAGCTCTGCTCCCACCAAATATCCCAACCGTCGCTGATCACACTGGAGTTCCTGTTCGTGTGGAGGGGGTTGTTGCTGCGGAGGTTGAGTCTCGAGAAAATAACCAGCGCGTGATTATCGATAGTGTGAGAGTGGTTGATGAATCAGTGGATGGAAAGGTGTTGGTTCAGCTCCCGCTCTACCCAGCCGCAAGCTACAATGACACACTTGTGTTCAGCTGCGCACTCGAGAAACCTGAACCATTTAATGGTTTCGCTTACGATCGCTACCTGGCCACACAAGGTATTCTTGCAACCTGTCCGTTCCCTCAATTTGCAGATGTGATCGAGTCAGACAAATTCTCTGTTGTTGGTTCTATTCTCGCGATAAAATCATTTCTTCTAGATAAACTCGATCAGCTCGTCCCAGAACCACATTCAAGCTTTCTCTCAGGCCTGCTCTTTGGTGGAAACTCATCGCTCAGCACTGATCTCAAAGATGATTTCTCACGCACAGGAACCTCTCACATTCTCGCAGCCTCGGGTTTTAATGTGTCATTATTCTCACTTGTCTTTTTGGGTTGGATCCTGCAGACGCCTCTTGGCCGAAAACGCGGCCTCGCTCTCACTGGGCTACTTCTTGTGATTTACACCATCACAGCCGGAGCAACACCTGCAGTCATCCGCGCAGCTATCATGGGATTCCTTGTGCTCATCGAGCGCTGGATTTCACGAAAGGCACTCATGACAAATGTGATCCTGCTCGCGCTCTCGCTCATGCTGCTCACAAACCCACTACTCCTGCTCTCAGACGTTGGGTTCCAGCTCTCATTTGTGGCAACAACCGCGCTTCTTCTCTACACTAAGCCGCTCTCAGAAAAACTTGAATTCATTCCTGCTCGCCTTGGGCTCAGAGAATCCTTCTCTGCTTCTTTGGCAGCGATTATCGCTACACTCCCAATCGTTATCTACCATTTTGGCCAAGTCTCACTGATCGCACCAATTGCAAACCTGCTCATCCTCCCGCTCGTTCCTTATGCAATCGGATTTGGAATCCTCGCACTAGCCGTCTCGCTTGCTTCTCTGCTGATAGGCACGGTCTTTGCTGCACCTGCATGGGCGCTCTCGCTCATCATGCTCTGGATCCTCACGGTCCTTGGGTCAATTGATTTGTTCGTGCTCTCAATCGAGTTTGTTCCAATCGTGGTTGTCTGCAGTCTGCTCGCACCAGCTCTCCTTGAGATTCTCCGTCGCAAATATGCCCACTCATAGAGCAAGACCACGCAAGATGCCAAGCAAACAACTTGAGCGTGCACTCATTGCTCTTCTTGGAATCACACTAGCACTCTTAATCACATTTTTTTCTTCGCATGGAATCAGGCGATTGGATGATCAGACCATGCAGATCTGGTTCTTTGATGTGGGGCAGGGGGATGCAACGTTTATTGTCACACCAAACGGCAAGCAGATTCTCGTTGATGCAGGCCCAAACAAAGGTGTGCTCTCAAAGCTTGGTCAGATCATGCCGTTTTGGGACCGCTCAATTGATGCAATCGTGCTCACACACCCAGACGCAGACCACATCACAGGTTTTGCTCAGGTGCTTGAACGTTATGAGGTTCACTCTGTGATCGAGTCAGGGCAAGAGGCCACCACAAGCATTGCTCGTGAAGTGGATCAGGCAATTGAAAACGAAAACGCGCACCACAATCTTGTGAGCGCAGGCGACAGCTTCGTATTCGATGAAGTTCTCTTTGAGGTTATCTGGCCCAATGCTCTCGAAGAAGGGGAGGTGGTTAAAGATCGAAACGAGCAGTCTGTTGTTTTGCGCGTGACATACGGCGAGACAACGGTGTTGCTCACAGGAGACATTGAAGAATCAACTGAACTTCAAATCCTTGATGATCTGCGACCTGTTGATGTGCTCAAAGCCGGTCATCACGGATCAGTTACATCAAGCTCGCCAGAATTTATCTCCGTCACACACCCGCGCGACACCATTATTTCCTGCGGTATAGATAATCGATATGGCCACCCACACCCCATCGTAATTGAGCGCATAGAGGGGGTTGAATCAGAGATTTGGCGAACGGACACAGATGGAGACATTCTACTTTCATCAGATGGGGGAGAACCTACATTGCGCGCAGCACCCTTGATGTTTTAGTCTGGCTATGGTATTTTTTGGGCGAAAATAATCACCAAATTATGTCACAGACACAAAAGACCCTTGTCCTTCTCAAGCCAGACGCACTTCAGCGTGATTTGCTTGGACAGATCGTTGATCGATTCGAGCGAAAAGGAATGAAGATCGTTGGAATGAAGTTTATCCGACTCGACGACAACTTGCTCGACGAGCACTACTCCCATCTCTCAGACAAGCCATTCTTCGACTCCCTCAAGCAGTTCATGATGCAAACACCAGTCGTGGGAATGGTGCTCGAAGGATTCGATGCAGTAGCAGAAGTTCGAAAAGTCGTTGGATCAACCAACCCACGAGAAGCAGATGCTGGAACAATCCGCGCTGACTTCTCAATGAACATGCCATCAAATCTCATCCACGCCTCAGACTCAGAAGAGACAGCAGCAGCAGAGCTCGAGCGCTTCTTCCTTCCAGAAGAAATCTTCAACTACGAGAAAATCACAGACCGATACATTTTCGGTGAAGGAGTCTAAGTTCAAAAAGAAAACTCGCCCATAACGGACGAGTTTTTGGTTTACCCTTTGACGATCTTGTGATTGTTTGATAGCCTGGGCCATGCATTTCGCCACAACGACAACCAGAGGGGTATTCCGCGAAAATGGCATCGACAAGAAAGAAGTTGGAAGACGTCTACTCAGGCCTGTCACCGGCAGCAAGAGCCTGGCTACTCAACGGCAAGATCACGCTCAAGGACGCTGAGCTCATCACAGAGGAGGAGATGAGTGAGCAAGAAGCCCTCGAGTGGATTCAGCGGTTCCGGATCAACAAGCGGTGGATCTGGGATCAGTGTGCATGCATCAAGGCGATCACGGACTTGTCCGGGCTCATCGATGATATTCTCGCCTACGAGGCGGTCAACGCGTTCTCCACAGAACAGTTCCTCATCGGAGATCTCACGCTCGAGCAGATGCGATATGCCTGCCTGAAGATGATGGGGCGCCGCAGTGTGCGCATGTTCACCCTGCTCAACTACCCAGGCATGGTGCAAGAGCGCCGCAACCTCGCTTACGATGCTCGCCGCAAAGCAGCCAAGCGTCGACCTGTACGTGCCAAGAGCAGCTCCAGGCAATGGGATCACTTCCTGCGTCACCACCACACCCAGGTTCGGGTGGGAGACACCGCGATCTTCATCTGATCACCGCTCCACGCGCCCGCAAGCTACGGTTTGCGGGCTTTCTCATCCACAAATTTTTTGACAGAAAAAACAATCACTGATAACCTAAATACAGCGTATGACAATGCATTCAAACACATTTTTCTTTAGCTTCTTCTTCCGCTAAGCGGGGTGTGTTTGTCATAGTCTAAGCGAAACGCTAGAAAGACCAACCGCCTCCAAGCGGTTGTTTTGTTTGTCACTGGAGGATACGTGACGCAGCAAGCCATTAGTCTTCTCTCAGAAAAACCAACCATTCGAAACGCGATCCAGACAGATGTGCCAGGAATCAACAAGTTGTTCACTGATGAGTACGGCCAAGGGTATCCATACAAGATTCAGGTGCTCGATCCACATACGATCGATGTCGTGGCTGAACTCTTTGGTGAGATCGTGGGATTCGCGCGCGCTGTGCCCTATGGTCACTACAGCCATGTCTGGGAGCTCGGCGGACTGGTTGTTCGACCTGACTGCCGACGCATGGGGATCGCACGCGCATTCACAATCGAGCGCATCCGTCAGTTGAGGCTTCGCGGTGTAAAGACACTCGTTTCCGAATCAGTGGCCTGCTATGAAAACTGTGCTTCCCAGCACAACCTCATCAAGTTTGGTTTTCGTCCATACGGCATCCTTCCGTTCCAGCACCCCTGGATTCGACCCGAGTACCACGGAGAGCAGCCGCTCTCGCTCGTGCTCATGGTTGGTGATCTCAATGGTGGAACCAGATTCGGTACACGTAAGGTAAACATGACTAGCTGTGACTACCGAGCTTCCTTGCGTTTTCTCCAACGGACCAAGCTACGCCCTCCTTGGAGATGGGTGCGGGAAGCAAAGATGCCAGATGTCTTGTATGCTAAGCCAAAGCAAACACATGGAATCACTGGCTCAGCCTTTGTAGACATTCCCATCAACTGGGAAGCGTCAAGGGAAGTTTCGCGCGACTTGCGCGGACAGGGGTATCGATTCAGCGCGATCTTGCCTGGCTTTGGTCATACCAGCAGGAGCGAACCCTACGACCTCCTGCGCATGTATAAACCACCCGAGGCCTGCAAGCACGAACATGCATTCGACAAAGTGCATGTATTACCCAAACTCGAGCCGCTCAAAGCCTTCTGCGCCGCTGAGCTCGTTACCTAAGAGGTCCACGCAAGACCTCTTTTTCTATTTCATGGGTTGACACAATTGCATACGCATGCTGCAATAAAGACACAAATAACTCTCTCCTCCCCGTGCGCGTCCACAAAACCGCAGGGGTTTTTGTTTTTAAATATGTAATAAAAGTTCGTACCTACGAAAAAGAATTGTATGCCAAGACAAAAAGGAAAAGGTGAGAATCTCATAACCTCCACTCTAGAATTTCTTAGCAATGGTGCTTGTGAAGCAAATCACTTGTTTGATTTGTGGACAGGGGACTCCAGAACAAGGAAAAGTATGGGGTGTGAAAAAACCTATCAAAGCAAAAAAGCCAGACTCAGGTATTTAAAAGAGAAAAAACTTATCGCTGTTAAAAAGAAAGAAGATAAAGTGATTGTTGAGCTGACAAAAAAAGGTGACAGAGAAAGAAAAAAACGCAGAAAAAATAAAGCAAGCAAACTACCTGTCAATCAGGTGTGTTTAGTCACCTATGATATTCCTACTACTGCAAATAAGGCCAGAGATGCTTTTCGGTTCTTTTTGAAAAAACTTGGTTTCAAGAAAATAAACCAGAGTGTCTGGCAGACAGAGTTTAATGTCATCGATGAGGTTCTGGGTTTTGTAAGGAAGGCAAAGATAGGTGAGTGGGTGTGTGTCTTTGTCGCAGCAAAAACAGGGTAATTCTTTTTCGTAGGTGCGAACAGGAATCACGATATTCAAAACACGCACTACAGCTGGATACATATGTTGTTCAGTGGAACAAGTATTGAGAAGAGCATTCCTGTATTTTTTGTTGTGGAAAGTGCTGTGTAAAAACCGTGGATGAACAGGGGACTACTCACCCTTGAAAAACTTGATTCGAAATGTCAGAATGGTATATTTAATTATGCCTTACGGTCGAGTGGGTGTGTTCCACCTACAACAATCTAAACCTGGCCTGGGAATGCGCGGCTTCGGCAACGCAATAAGGCCAACCCGGTTCATCCGACTGATGTGGACGACATGGTGGATTCGACAAGCTGCCATCATCGCTACAGTGCCGGATAGATGCGTGCTCGAGAGGACTGCAAACAGGAGTACTCGTCAGACCGAACATGAACCCGTAATCATTGGGCCGCCCACTTCCCCGTTAGGCGCTAAAAGCCACCCAGCATTGGGTGGTTTTTCATTGATTGACAATTTGGGTTATTTTTCCTAATCTAACCCTCTGCTCTTTCCAAGACGGAGATCTGTACATGACGTACAAACATAACTGCACAGGCTGCGGCAAATGCAAGCTCGAAGTTGAGTTGCCTCAGAGGGTCAGGAAGATTCTAGGTGACAATACAGCGATCGCAGAACCGTTCTTCATCAACGATCCAACGGACATGGGTGCGCTCAAAGACGCATTTGTGCAGAGGGTGGGCGGTGAAGGTCCGATGATTGATGCTGTTGCATATGCAAATGCCGTGATGCGTCTTTCCTTGAATGTGAAACGTGGTGCCCTCGAAGTCATGATGACTCACTACCAAGAGATGAGTAATCGAATGGTGGAGATTTGGGGATCGCACGAAAGCAGTGTTCGAGCCCTGATGGCTGCTGAAAAAGCTGGTATCTGTTTTGCGACCTACGAAGAAACCATTGAGATGTTTCGCATGGTCGTTTCTGTGCTTGAGAAAACTCACAGCTTTGAGCCTGCTGAGGACGAAACAGAAGAGCAGCAGCTTGTGGAATTGTGGGAGGTCATTGCGTGGCGCTTCGGAAAGTGCTTCGGTGCTGATAAGTACCTTGAGCGTGAAGAACTCCCGCCTTCAATGCAAGTCCCTACATTTGCTCCTGCGTTCTGCATCTCAATGCTCATGCAGCTAGGTGCCAACTCTGCACTCGATGTCATGTTGCGCAGAGCAGGCGAGGTGAATGAAGCCGAACGCGATCAGGTGTGTGTCGAGGATTTCTGGGCAGTCGTTGCAGCTCTCTCGAGCCGGAGTGTCACACTCGAAGAGTTCAAGAAACTCATCGAAATATCTGGGGTGTGGAAGTTTGTTGCGCTAGGACCGCTCGCACAATCGCGTGTGGTAAATGCGCACGTGTTCAGGCAATTAATAAACAATCCTCAGATCATCCAGGACCGCAGTGCTAATGAGATTGTCTCGCTCCTAAACGACTGGCACCAAGTTCGTCGCCGTGTCCGTCTCAATGAGTTTGCTCAGCGTTGGGGAAGCCTCGATGCTTACACAGCCTGGTGAGCGTTCATGCGAGCAAGCAAGAAACCCAAGAAGCCTCCTCTCACCCCGAGCGTCGTCCAAGCACCCGTGTCATCCAAGCCTGCACCAGAACCCGAACTCGAGGAAACCAAGCTTGCCCCCGATGGAATCGACTGGGACTGGGTCATGGCCGAGCTCATGGTTGAGGATCAAGTTCCTGATCTGGACCCACGACTCGTGCGCATCACGATTGTGCACGGCCTGCTCCGCCAGGGTGATCGCATGTCCTCCATGGACCGACTACCCACACGGAGCCGTAGGCGATTCTGGAAAGAGTGTCGAGGCGCTGGAGTCAATCGCTCAAAGCTCGAAGCCGTTCGCGACCAGCTCAAGACACGTGGACTCATCAAGCTCAAGGCAGGAAAGTACTCCCTCGCCAGTCAGCTGAGTGTTGCCGACGAACTCCACATCCTTCACGACCGCATCCGAGAACTCTCGGAGCGCTACGTATAGACCCACCAAATGGTGGGTTTTTCTGTTGACAAATGGGGGATTTTTGACTAATGTGATTTCTGCTCTTTTAATTGGGAGGAACATGCGAGTCATCATGAAGCTCGTGAATCAAATAGAGGTTACGTACCCAATCGTTCCCAACTCCAACCACCTGCGAGACCAGGAATTCATCAAGGAAGCACTCATCCAAGTCTGTTGTGAAAGCGAGCCCCCAGTTTGGGTCGAAATGTGGTTCCCGATCGCTATGGTCCGCCACTATCTGGAGCAAAACCCCATCAGGGTCAAGCAGGCCAACGATATCTTGTCCAAGATCATTCTGGATCACACAAAGATCTGGGGTGGAGCCTCACACGAAGCTCTTGGTGCGCTTGCGATTGCAGAGGCCGTAGGGCTTCAGTTCGATTCCCATCGCGAGACCATGCAAGCGTTCACGCGCATACTCAAGGTCATCAACCGGAATAAAAAGTGGGACCACTCAACGATCGCACTTTGGAAACGTGCAATCAGTGCAATGACTTCACGGGCCACGCCCGGCGGACAAGACTTCACTGAGTTGTATGACCGGCTAGAGGTTCCACCCTGGCTTCCTGGCTATTGCCTGGATCTGCTCTGTCAACTCGATGTAGACGACCCAACAGGCGTGAAGCACGTCTCATTCGATGATGGCACCACAGTTGTCAAAATGGACATTGGAGCTCCAGACATCTGGCTTGCTGTAAGGGCGGCACATGAACTCACACTCGGTGAAGTGCAGATCAGACGCTTCATCAAGGAGCATGGGCTTGTTAGGTTCATCTGGCTTGGTATGTGTTATAGCGAGAAGCTGATCAATCGATCGGCGTTCCTTCGCATGACCGCAAAACCAAGCCTCATCAAAAACCTCTCCATGATCGAGATTATGAATTTAACAGAGCAGTGGCACAGTGCTGGGTGTCCTGATCTCGACAAGTTCATCAAGGTCGGGGGGACAGTCGAAAGCTTCGAGAGGCATCAGCAAGCTGAGCAAGAGCGACAGGCAGAGATACAAAGGCAGAAGCGTCGCAAACCTCAGCCCAAGCCCGAGCCAAGGGCGGCAGCGCCAGTCTACGTTGCTCCCAAACCCGAGCCTAAGCCAGAACCTGCCGCACTTGTTCCCGAAGGACTTGATTGGGACTGGGTCATGGCTGAGTTCACTGGAGTCGAGGAGGTTTTCCCAAATCTGGATCCATGCATTGTGCGCGTGATCATCGTGCACGGAATGCTCAGGTCTGGAGACCGAGTCATGCCCATGGGAAGGCTTCCATCCAAGAAACTTCCAAAGCTCTGGAAAGAGTGCGAGGGTCCGCTGTGCTCGGACAAAGGGCAGTTCACAGGCGCACTCGAGCATCTCCGCAGAAGCGGCCTGATCGAACGCAAGAAAGGGAAGTACTCCCTGGCGCGAGCTCATCCACGCAACAAAGAGATGCATCCCATCCTCGAGCAGATCGAAGCGGTCTGCCAGAGGTACGCATCCTGAGGGGTCTTCGGACCTCCATGCTCCGACCGTAGCGTCGGAGTTTTCTTAAACAAACAGCACTTTACTTGACTAAAGTACAGGTGCATGATAGCCTAGTGGCATGCGAGTAGAAACACCAGACAAAGAAAAGTTATTTGAGGCAATGTTAAGCCTCGAATCACTCGAAGAGTCAAAAGCTTTTTTCCGAGATCTTCTAACTGAAAACGAGATCGAGGAGTTTGCATTGCGCTTCAAAGCCGCCTGCATGCTCTCAGACGAGATACCATACACCACCATCCAGAACGAGACAGGCCTCAGCTCAACAACCGTGGCTCGCATTTCAAAATGGCTTAATTCAGGTATGAACGGATACAAACTCATCATCGACCGAGTGCATCATCACGACTCCTAACGAGGCGTTGATTTGAATTGTCTTCAACAACGTCTCCACGGAGCCGTTTTTTGTTTACCTAACTTACTTTTATGAACCAAACGCTATTCATTGCAGCCACGCACGGCGACGAACCAATCGGTGTGCGTGCACTCGAAGCTCTTGAGAAAAAACAAGAGGACTTTGACTGGATCATCGGCAACCCGCGCGCGCTCAAGCAAGAACAACGCTTCACAGAAGCCGATCTCAACCGCAGCGCCCCAGGCCTGTTTACAGGCGCCACCTACGAATCCCGCCGCGCAGCCGAGCTGCTCTCGCTCACAAAAAAGTACGACGCTGTGATTGATCTGCACGGCACAACGCAAGACTGCGGGATCTTTGTGATCGTCACAAACCCGACTGACGAGAATCTCAGGCTCGCATCAATGCTCGACATAGAGCGCATCGTCATCTGGCCAGCCATCACCCCAGACCTATCTGGCCCACTATCAGAGTTCTTCCCAGTTGGTCTTGAGATCGAGTGTGGGCGTAAAGATGCTCCAGAAACACAAAAACAACTCGAGAAAATCCTGACAAGCTTTCTAGAAAACAAAGAAGCACTCGAAAAACAAGATTGGAAAAAAGCACTCAGGTACAAGCGGGTCTACGAGGTCTACGGAGAGCTTCGCAAAGACCCAGGCTTCAAGCTCAAAGAGTTTCAAGAAGTTCTGCTTGATGGAGAAACCTTCACCCCGCTTCTCATCTCTGTCTACAACAACATGTACGGAGTTGTTTGCTACAAACTCAAAAAGATAAAAGTATAAATTGGTAGCCGCAGGCTTTAGCCTGTGTTCGGACGCAAGCTGAAGCTTGCGGCTACCGCATGCAAACCAAGGTCTGGAGGACACCATGACCATCGCCCTGTTCGATCCCGCGCGCGACATGTCTCGCATCATCGATCTCTACCAGAGCTGCTTTGCAGAGCCGCCCTGGCATGAGCGCTTTGACCCTTCAGAGCTCGAGGCCAACTTCGAAGAAATGCTCTGCTGGCCCGATACACGCTTCCTGGTCTTCATCCAGGACAAAAGAGCAGTCGCGGCCACGATCGGCTTTCACGTCTCAAGAAAACCTGACGTGCTCAAGCTCCTCGATTCCATTGACCAGAGCAGCTTCTACGCAGCCGAGCTTTTCGTGGACCCAAACAAACGCAAGCGCGGCGTGTGTACCAAGCTTCTGGAGTCGCTGCTCTCTCTGGGGGTAGAGCAAGGATTCACTCGCGTAAGCGCACGCACAAGCACAGCGCAATCCATCATCCAGCACTTGTTCCTGGAGCGCCTCGGTTGCAAAGTGGTAAGCAGACAGGATGTGGTCTCAACCAAGTGGCTTGATGGCAAAGAGTTGCTGGTGCCTGACCAGCGCATCATTATGACGGGTTCCATCCCAAACGAGATTGCCGCTCTGGCAACTTCCACACGACCCCTTCTTGGCCACTGCGGCTTCTAAGAAGGGGATTTCTATTTGTGCTATTATCTATCCATATGCGAGCAGTCATCCAACGCGTCAAAGAATCCTCTGTCACCGTTGATGGGGAAGTGGTCGGAAAAATCGATCAGGGCCTTCTGGTTCTTCTTGCCATCCACAAAGACGATAACGAGGCCATGATTGAAAAAATGGCGCACAAAATTTCGCACCTACGAATTTTTGTTGACGATCAAGATAAGATGAGTCGCTCAGTCCAGAACGTGGCCGGCAGCGTGCTTGTGATCTCCCAGTTCACACTCTATGGCGACGTTCGCAAGGGAAACCGCCCAGGATTCACAGATTCAGCTCACCCTGACAAAGCAAAGCCTTACTACGAAAAAGTCGTGGACAAGATCCGTGCTCAAGGCCTGAAAGTAGAAACAGGAACATTCGCTGCTATGATGGATGTGTCACTTACAAACGATGGGCCAGTAACAATAATCGTTGATCTATAAAAGGGTGTTTCTTTTTCGTAGGTACGAAAAAGATTCCCAAATTTGAAAACCCGTCCTTCCTGCGTGGGGGGCGGGTTTCGTTTACGCATCATCGAGCGAGTTGTGCGTAGTGGGTTGCTCTGCAAATTCGATTTCCTCTCCGGTCGTGAGGTCAACGAACACGAGAACGCCACCGCGCTTTGGCTTCAGTGCGATCCAGTTGTCACCAATGCGTAGCATCTGTGCTGTGCGCTTGAAGTGCACCTCGAGCGTTGCATTGATCTGTCCGTGACTGACTCTTGTCGACCCAACGAGCAGGTCCCACCCTCGAATCATAGCGAGGCGAGGCGGATTGCCCTTCACAGCACCGCACTTGGGGCAGAACGGTAGCGTGGCTCCATCCCTCTCGTGATACGAGTTCCTGCACGGCTCGTGGATATGAATCCTCATGTCCGTCATCGTCAGTGCAGCCAGCCTCAGATGGACCGTGCCACGGAATCCATCACTGCCATAGCTGGTCTTGCCAGTCTTCCCCATGGTGATAGCACCATCAGCGTTTCGAACAATGGTCCAGGTCGGCGCCATCGAGTATCCCTTCTCGTCCTTGACGGGCTCTTCAAGCGACATTACGCAAGTAAGTCCTCTATGTCAACCAATAAGAAAACCCGCACCTCCGTAGAGGGCGGGTGTTTTCGTTTCGGCCTAGTCGCCGAAGTGGTTGAACCCTTCGCGCTCGAACCGAGGCATGGGCGCACGCTTGTGACGCGTCGAGCGCATCAGCTGCAAGAACCGATCGCGCTTGCCATGCGGGTCGTCCATGGCCATGACTGCCTTCTCACCGCCAGCAGCGAACGCGCGCGCGAACGCATCCAGGGTCGAGTAGGACATCTCCAGGTCGGCCTCGTCACTCTGCCGGTTGCCGTCCGCGTCCTCGCCTTCGAGGTCCGCGCTCGGCACCTTGTCGATGATCCACTGCGGAGCGTTGAGCATGCGCAAGATGGACCAGACGTCCTCCTTGACGAACTGCACCAGCGGACCGAAGTCGCCATCCGCATCGCCGCCACCCTTGGTGTCGTAGCCCACGATGGTCTCGGACCAGTTGCAGGTGTTGATGAACAGGTAGCCGTTCACCTCGGCCCAGAGACGTCCCAGAGTCGTGCGCAGACGCGCCTTGACATTGCCTTCGGCGATCTTCTTCCTCTTGTCCGAGAGCGCTTCCCAGCCATTGGTGCCCTCGATGTCGGCTTCGAGCATGAAGGTCGCGAACGTACGATCGAGCTCGCGATCGGCGCATCGCACGCCAGCCCACTCGCAGAGTCGGTGAGCATCGGTCTTGGCGTAGTCAGCCGATCCGATCGGGATCGTGAGTGCCAGAACGCGCTCCGGGCCCAGAGCCTTGACCAGAAGACCCAGAGCAGCGGCGCTGTCAGCACCTCCACTCTTGTTGAGCAAGACACCCTTGGCGCCGGTGCTGTCCACAAACTCGCGGATCCACTCGATCTGCGCGAGCATCTCGTCGTAGGTGACGGGTTTGAGCATAGGGACGGTCATGATGACTCTCCTTACAGTCGATTGAGAGGGTTGGGTTTCCCACGAGCTCCGCATCAAAACGATGGGGCTCTCATGGAAACCCCCGACTCTAGCGCGCGTGGCTAGGGTCGGGGAAGGGGGTTACTCGAGTCCTGCGAGCATGGTATCCAGCAGGAACTCCACCGTGGCCTCAGGGTGCATGACCTGGTGGCTCTCCTTGGTCTGGCCGATGACCAGGACGCGGTAGCCGTCGTCCTTACCGACCTTGACCCGCACCGGAGCGAAGTGCTCCTCACGGACGGCCTTGATGGCGGTCTGGTCGTACAGGTTGAAGACCAGGATGTGATCCCAGATCCGGTCGTCGCCGTTCAGGTGCGCGATGTTGTCGTGACCACCGCAGAACACGTTGCCGAACCAGGTGGAATCTCCCACCTTGCCCGGGAAGCAGGGGAGGCCTTCTCGACCTTCCTTGTCGTCAGCCGGCAGGTTGCACCGGTACCAGAGGTGCTGGATCAGGGCTTCCTGCATGGCCTGCAGACGGATACCCACCGGGTGACCCGTGTCAGCGAACTCGTCGTAGCAGTCGCGCGGGCTGGCCGCGGCATACGCCGCCCACTTGCTGGTGATGGCCAGCGGGATGCCCAGGGTCTGCAGGACGTGGAACGCGTAGATGGACGCACCTTCATCGTGCTTGTTGTTCACAGCAGCGAACCAGGGCTTGAGCAGGCCGTTCTCGTCGAAGACGAAGTTGCCGTGCTCGTCCACCTCAGCGCCACCCATCATGGACACGCCACGCAGCTTGCGCTGGAGCAGGTTCAGGTAGTAGGGCTTGCCCTCGGCCTCGCGCAGGTACTGAGCGATGTCGCTCATGCCACCAGCCGCCACGAACACCACGCTGTGGTTCGGGGACTCCTCGAGGATCTGCCAGAACAGGTCGCTGCCCTTGGGGAAGTCCATTTCCGCGCTGATGTACGGGACATCGAACTGGATGTGCTCGTTGGTCTGCCGACCACCGAAGTTCTTGCCAATGGCCACCGGGACATGGCTCAAACCGAGCTCATCCAGAGTGCCACGAGCCACACGTGCGCGCATCTCCACCGGGTTGCGGTGAACGATCACGCCACCGATCTTGATCTGACCGTGACTCCTCATCCCAGCGAGCATGACCAGGCTGCCTTCTTCGTCCGGATCGTTGCCGGTCTCGCCGTTGAAGATGATGATCGGGGCATTGGGATCTCGAATCATGTTTGTTCTCCTTCAGCAACAGAGGTTGACAGAATGTCCAACTCTGTTGGAAAGGGGCAAGCCGCGCAGAGCGAGACTTGCCTCGTTGGTTGGGCCTAGCAGCCCTTGTTGCGCTTGCGGAGCAGGCGCCTCAGCGCGCCGCCCAGCAGGTTCTCGTCGACCTGGCGGGCGATCCAGCGAAGGTCGTCGCGGTCGTTGATGGCCTTGAGGATCTTGTCCATCTTCTCGCGAAGATCCTCGAGCATCTCACGGATCTTCTCCAGGCTCTCGCCCTGGTACAGGGCCAGCGCGATCTGGAGCTTGGCGTCCGGGATGCTGTAGAGCTCCTTCCAGGGCACCACCACGATCTTGATGTTCTCGTGGTCGCCCTCACCACCCTCGCTGCCCTGGATCTGCTCGATGACCGAGTCGTCGACCAGGAGCTTGAGGTGGTAGAAGCCCATGCGCTCGTTGCAGCCGCCCGGCGAGATCCAGACCGGATCCTCGCACAGCGGCTTGATGCGATCGG
>CAZIDX010000009.1:0-41616 GCA_964538435.1 uncultured Gammaproteobacteria bacterium
CGCATAGTCACCTCACCCCAGTGCAGATCAGCCGGAACCGGCTTTCCGTCCGCGGCGAACTGCTCACGCTCCGCATCAGTCACACCCTCGTAGGGGTGGATCGGGACGCCAGTCACCTCGATCGGCACAACCTCGTAGATCTGCTCGCGCAGCTCAGGATCGAGACTCAGTGCCCCCACCAGATCGTGGATGAAGATGAGCTCGTCCGGGTTGCTCTGCTGCCGAGGAAGCACTGCAGCCTGGTACCAGAGCGCGTACAAATGCATCAGGGCCTTGGAGCCGTTGCTCTCGGGCAAGGCCTTGAGCAGAGCCTGGGTGTTGGCAAATCCGATCTCAGCCACGCGCGTGACCTCAGTGGGCATCAGGTAGATGGGGCACTGCAGGCCGTAGAGCACCTGGTAGGCCGCCATGGGATCGCAGGCCACATTGAACTGTTTGGCACCGCGTGGCGGGCCACCCATGTCCATGAGCTCTACGTTCCCCCAGGTGGCGAACATGGCGTGCACCTCACTGATCTTCTCGGTGATCGCGGGGTTGCGGACGATCACCTGGGCCAAGCCAGTCATGGGGCCGCCGACCACCACAGGGAAGTTGTCGAGCTTGAGCAGGCGAGCGATCAGCTCCTCCTGCGGGTCCAGCTCGTTGTGCCGGATGGCTGCCAGCGGGTCAGCATCGAGGAAGCGGTAGTACTCCTCGAAGTGGATCCAGTGCGGAACCAGAGTGCGCGGGGCAATGCCGCCGTCGTACACCTTGATCACGTTGACACCGAAGTGGCGCAGGAAGTTCTTGATCCGCAGCGCACTGGCCTGCTGGGCCATGCGTGAGGACTGAACATCCCACTCCCAGAGCTGATGAGTCTTGTCTGCACCGAACTTCACAGGCCGCCCGGTCAGGACGACGTGCAGGTTCGCTTCGGGGTTGAGCCTCGCCAGTGCGATGAGCATGACGAAGTTGTCTGGATCAGGGGCATCCACAAAAGCGACAATATGCTCGTAGACGCGACTTGTATTGAACATGTTCGATATCCTTTGGCACGAGGACAGGAAGAGAGAGTCTCATCCCATGCTCGTGGAAAGGGGCGAGTGCGTGCTCGCCCTTGCGTATTACACCGTTTTGGAAGGGTGCTAGACCTCGCAGAAGGTGAACTCCTGCGTCTCCGGATCGAAGCCGGTCAGCCGGTAAATCCGCTCCACAGCATCCTTGGGGCCCGTGGCCTTGGCGCTGTTGTCCGAGATCTTCACGGTCCAGTAGCCGTTGCACCAGACCAGCTTCATCACGATGGACAGCGGCTCAAGACCCTCGATCCCCATGTCGTTGGTGAGCTTGGTGCCCCACCCGAACGCCACGTTGATCTCGTCCCGGAACGTCTCCCAGAGGCGCAGCATCAGCTCGTGATCCAGGCCATCCGAGAACACCAGGGTCTTGGTCCTGGGATCGATCCTCTGATCGCGGTACCAGCCGATGGTGAGCCAGCCGAAGTTGAACGGATCGCCCGAGTCGTGGCGCACCCCGGTCCAGTTCCTGGCGAACCGGGCGAAGTGCAGGTAGAAGTACAGGCTGCCGTAGGTGTCGCTCAGCGCGATCGTGAGGTTGCCACCGTAGAACTCCTCCCACTTGCGAAGCAGCTCGTCGTGGCTCCACATGAAGCCGTGCTCTTCGTCCTCGGTGAAGTACACGCCCTGCAGACCCATGTCCATCTCGTGGGCCATGGTACCGATCAGGGGGAGTCCGAGCTCGAGACCAAGCATCACGTTCGAGGTTCCACTCAGGATCTGCGGAGCGCGCTCCTTGATCGTGCGCAGCACCTCGTACTGCCACGCGTGGCTCCACCGACGGCGGGTGCCAAAGTCCGTGAAGGCCAGGCCAGGGTGACGCAGGAAAAAGTCGATTTTCCCGTTGAGGCGGCGCTTGCCAGAGGCCAGCACGTCCTTCTCATCGAGTCCCAGAGCCTTCATGCGCTCCAGGAAGTAGAGCCGGTTGACGATGCACATCGTGATCGTCTCCCAGAGCATGACCTCGCACCACAGCCCCTTGGCTTCCACGACCAGGCGACCGTCTTCGTCCACGTCCACATGGGGCATGGGGAGCCGCAGCTCACCGAGCCATGTGAAGAACGCTTCCGAGAACAGGTGTCCGTAGTCTTTGCGCAGAGCGTCGATGTACTTCTGATCGAAGACGACCTGCTCGCTCACGTGTCGGAGCTGTCGCTTGAGCTCGTTCAAGCTGATGTGCTTGGGAAGCTTGATGTTGGTCCGGTTCTTGAACCGGAACATCACTTCTGTATCGTGGTACTCGGACCAGACGAAGTGGAGCATCGTGAGCTTGTAGAAGTCCACGTCTGCCAGCGATCGGATGATCCACGGCACCTTGCGGGCACGTGTCTGTCTCGACGGGGCGACTGTCATTTCTTTTCCTCCAGATTTCGGGTTTCAAGCCATAGAAGGCTAAGTATCTTGATCACCATTCATTCCACCTTGTCATCCTGAGCGGAGCGAAGGATCCCACTCATTGATGAGTCAAAGCTGCTCATTGCAGAGTTTCTTGCTGTGGGTGGGATCCTTCGACTGATACTCAACAGCCTCAGGATGACGAGGGGGCGGTTGGTCAAAATACTTAGACCTCTATTTTTTTGAAAGATCGTCCCGGCCAGGCCTCTCGCGTGAGAGACCCGGCCGGGGATCGTTGCCGAGTCTAGCTCGGCGGGAAGTAGAGCTGCATGAGCTTTTCGGCCATGTCAGTCTCAGGGAAGAAGGCCAGCTCTGCCGCGAACACCTGGCTCGCGCGCATCACGACCCTGCGGATCGGATCGGTCTTGTCGCGACCGTCTGCGCAAAGAAGCATGGGACGCTTGCTCAGCTGCAGGATCTCGGCCTCGACCACAGAGCTCATCGAGAGCGGAGCCCAGCTCCAGGGTGTCATGCCCGATTGCACTCCCACTCCAGTGAGAAGGATCTGGGGCGTGCCGATGACGATCGGGGTTGTCTTGTACATGCGCGCCCAGCCTGTTGAGCCGGCTGCCGTCGAGAGCATGAGCCCGTCTCCATCCAGGGGATTGAAACGGGTGACCCCATCGACCATGACGCGCATGCTGCCGCCGTGATTGTCAGTGGTCTTGATGAAGAACTCGTTGAACGCCAGCCTCTCGATGCGTTCGCCATCCACGGTCTCGACATCTGCATGCAGAAGCGGCTGCCGGTACACATGCACCTTGCCGCGCCGCAGCCGCTCTTCCAGCTCCTCGATGTCGCCATCATTGAGCAGGAATCCACGCGTGCCAGCATTGAGTCCCACAACGGGGAGTCGGAGCCGGTGCATGTGCTTGACCGTGTGGAGGATGGGTCCATCGCCGCCGATCACGATGACATGGGTCTTAGGACCCTCGCGATCCGCGTACACACGCTCGACCATGAGGCGCAGCTGCTCCTTGCGCTCTTCACGCGCAGGATCGATGTCAGCCGGGTCCGGGGGTGGCGGCGCAACGAACACATGGGCATTGCCAGTGAGTTGCATAATGGTCGGGCCCAGGATCGAGCGGCTGGTGTAGAGGTGATGGCGCGCCATGTAGCGGCCGACCTCAGCCGTGACCAGCTTGCAGTAGTCTTCACGTAGGAAGGCCCGCTTGCGGATCTCCTTGCTCGAACCACTCAGGCCACCTGTTCGCATCATCGTGAGGATCTCGTGATTAACCGGCAGGTCATCCTCTTCGATGTCGTAGCCATCCCGCAGAACCACCAGGAAGTTGGACATTCGGAACAGCTCGAGTCCACGAAACCACTTGTCCACGATCGGGCGCGTTCCATCCGGGTCGCGAAGCTGGTCTGTGCCGATCACGTGCCAGACTTCGTGGTCCTCACACTGGTAGCGACGATCCAAGTCCCAGGTACGCGTGAACTCACTACGCTCCAGATCACTCAGATCCACGCTGATGCGGTGGTCGTCGATCTTGGCAATGGCCAGTTCGAGCATGGCAGCGCGATGAACAGGCAGGATGTCGTTGACCGACTCCTTTCCATCTGTGCGGTACCCACACGGGATCAGGACCAAGCGATCGCATTCATGCATGGCCAGTCGTGTCTGGTGAATGATGGCCAGGTGGTGCTTGCCAATGGGATCGAAGCTCCCACCAAGAACGTAGATGCGGGGTTTCATGTATGCCTCCATGTGCTTTTCAGTATCGTCCCCAGCACGTGCTGAGGATGATGCGGAAAGGGGAGAGTCTCGTCGTAGAGACTCTCCAAGGGTGACCCAGACAGGGTCGTCTAGGTCTGAATGATCTGATCGCTCGTGATGCGCTTCACGCCAGCCCCGTCGAGCTTGCGGATCATGCCCTCCACCGTGCTTGGCATGTCGTCCGTGGGAGGCAGGTCGATGTTGCGGCACCAGTCCCAGATCAGGTAGGACTCGAAGCCCTCCCACGCCGCATGCAGAGCGCACAGGCCCGCGCAGAAGTCACCGGCCAGGCCAAAGCTGAACGTGCGACGCGCACCCAGAGCCCGCAGCTTCGCGGCCAAGCCGGTCGGCTGCATCAGGTCGTCGAAGAACGGGGAGTACGAGTGCACCAGGCGACTCGGTCCCTTGACCAGCTCGAAGAGGAACTCGATGTCGCGCAGACCCGGGTGCAGCAGGCGCTGCTCGGGCGTGTGGGCGTGCGGGTTCCAGAGCATCATGCGCTGGTACGTGTGTCGGATCACAGCAGCCTGCAGCTCCTCCATGGTGAAGCAGGCCTTGGGTGCCAGTTCGACCTCGCCACGGTTGACTTCCTGGATCGTCAGGAAGCCCTGCGTACGACCCACGTAGGAGTCAGTGCTGTAGGCTGCGCCGTCAGGGTGCTCCTCGCGGATGATGATCCGCTGCTCAGGTGGGAAGTCCTCGATCCCGATGCGGACATGGGGGACGATCTCTTCCGCACCAGGCACGGCGAGTCCACCGTTCTTGAAGAACGCGCCGATCATGTCGACCATGAGTGCGTAGTCATTGGTTCCGATCTGGATGAGTGTCATCACACACCTCCTTGGTTTCTGGGTTTGTCTGAGGGCTAGATAGCCGCACATGTATGCCATTTCGCACTCATGTGAGGCCATCCAAAGACTGGCGACGTTACAACATTTCTGCAGTTTTGTCAATAGCTAAAAGGAAATTCTCACTTGTTGCTGTAGAATATACACTAACTATTAAGCCTGTTTTTACGGGGCTTTTCGGCCCCGGTGTGCAGAATATCGCCCATCACCCCACCACGTCATCCTGAGCGCAGCGAAGGATCCCCTTCAGGAAACGCTTCAAAGCTGCTCATTGCAGTCTTTCTTGCTGTGTGTGGGATCCTTCAGTCATCTCTAACTCCTTCAGGATGACAAGTGGTGAAGGAGGTCTTCTTATACGACTTCCACGAATTCGAAATCTCTGTTCTTGAACTTATAAAGCGCTGCTGGTCTATGCGCCATTCCATAACGTTTTTTCCCTGTTGCCTTGATCATTTTCAATTCATTCAGGCGTTTTCGGAAGTTTCTTTTATCAAGTGTTCTTCCCATGATAATTTCGTACACATTTTGAATCTCTGTGAGTGTAAATTCCCCTGGCAAAAGACTCCAAACAATGTTTGTGTACTGAATCTTTGCAGCAAGACGCGCCTCAGCGGTTTCAATGATTTGCGAGTGGTCGTATGCAAGCTCAGGCAGATTGTTTACCGGCCACCAGCGAACGTCTTTGTACTTGTCAGTGGTATGCAGTTCAACATTCTCGTCAGGAATAAGGGCAAAATGAGCAACACTCACAACACGTCCAGCAGGATCTCGCTCTGCATCATCAAACGTACGCAGCTGCTCCAAATACACCCCATCGACTCCTGCAGAAGTCTTCAGAATCCGTGCAGCTGCCTCTCGGGTCGTCTCACTCTCTTCAAGAAGACCTCCAGGCACAGCCCACATATCTTCAAAAGGGGATTTCTTCATCTGAATCAGAAGAACCTGCAGTTCATCGTCCTTGATAGTAAAAATAACACCATCAACAGCGACCTTAATATTTTGTGTGGATTCATGATACTTCATATTGTTAGTGTCAGTATCACACAAAGTAAAGCAGCTGTCAAGTCCCCAAGCTGGTATAATCCACAGGTATGAATCTGAAATTAATTCGACCAATCACTTGGCAGGAAATGTGGGAGCAATGGAAAAAAGACGAAACCGGTTTTTGGGAAGATCACTACGCACAAGAAGGATTCGCTGACTGGGATTCCTGGCGCGGTAAACAACAGATCACAGAGTTTCTCAAGAGCAATACCTGGAACCTCTATGCAATTCCAGAGCCTCTTGTCACAGTGCCAAGATTCTTTGTAGGTCCCTACAAAGGGTGGCGCAAGTATTACCCTGACATGGAACACTCTCGGTTCGAAGATATTGTGAAATTCCCAGGTTATGTTGGTTCTCACACGCAAGAAAAAGTAAAAGCCATCCTGGGAGCCTTCCCTGAAAAGATTCAGCTCATAGGAGCCAGGGGTGCAGGAGAGATCGGGATCCTCGAAGGCACACATCGTTGCTGCGCGCTCGCTGAGATTGCTTTCCATCAACTAGACCAGCGCGCCGAAACAACAATCGCGCTCGCTGATATTTCATCAGATGAGTGGAGCAAGATTCAAAACATGAAAAAAGATCTTCCTCTCAATACAGATTAACTATGCACCTCAAACGAACCAACATCGACGGAATCGTGGCTGAGTTTCTCGAGCCCAAACGTCCTTCAAACAACGTAGCGTTTGTCTGCGACGGACTCCCGTCTCTTCCCTCAAAAAAACCACTCGTCAAATGGCTGAGTCGTCTTGGGTTCTGGGTCTTCCACATCCGCTACCGCGGCGCATGGGAAAGTGAGGGACGATTCCTGGATCATGATCCAAGTCAGGACGTTCTCGAGTTCCTCTCCAAGCTTCCCCGCGGCTTCACAAGCATCTGGGACAACGAAGAGTTCCGGCTCATTCCAGAGAAGGTGGTTGTCCTAGGTTCAAGCTTTGGTGGAACAACAGCACTCATGGCCAGTTTGGACGATCACGTTGATAAAGTGATCGCGCTCGCCCCAGTCATCGACTGGACAGACGAGAGCGGAGAAGAGCCAATGGATTGGCTCGAGCAGCTTCTCACCAAAGGGTACCCAGAAGCGTTCAGGTTTGATCACGAAGATTGGATGCGTCTTACGCGCGGCGAGTTCTTCCAGCCACAAGACTTGCAAGACAAGTTCGATCCAGCGAAGATATTTGTCATCCACGCTCAAGATGATAAAGTAGTACCAATAGGCCCAACCGTAAATTTTGTTAAGAATCTGGGATGCAAACACGTCTTTTTGAAAAAAGGCGACCACCTCTCATCCAGCCGAATCCTCAAGTGGCCACTCTCACGAAAAGCACGCAAACATCTTCTCTCATAAACTATGAAAGACCATACAGTGAAAATTGTTCCCATCATTGTTGCCTCATTTATCCCGTGGCTCATTCTTGTGGCAGCTGAGACAACGGCGTATGGGCTTGGGGACCCATGGTTCTGGATCATTCAGTACACGCTAGCGATTCTTCTGTTTGCTATTGCATTTTCAATATACTTCCGAGCAAATCCAAAAGCAGAAACGTTTGAGGTAACTATCTCAGCCATGGCATCGGTCGTTATCTATGAGATTGTGTACTGGACCTTTATCTACGAAGGTGTATCTCCGTGCGAGGGATATGTGCATTGGATCGTGCCGATGTTCCTGATCGCCACCACAATCTACACACTCGGAAAACACACAACAAAGAAATAAACCAAAACACCAGACACACTCTGGTGTTTTTTGATTGCCTTTGTTAGTCTCAGATCTTGGAGGAACGCACATGAAAAAAATGCTAGGTTGGTTTACAGCCTTCTTGTTTCTAATCGGGATGGTGACACTTACGCTCCCGCACCTACTTCTGCAGCTTGCATGGTCTACACTGCACGGCGAAAACGAGATCGCATACCGCAAACGACTCTCACACTGGGCACTCAAGTGGGGTCTGCGGTACCTCACGCTCGCTTGCACAGTCATGCGCCTGAAGATCGACTACGACGTCGAAAAGGTAATCAAGCCAAAAGGTGCTCACATCGGAAAAGCGCTCAGGCCAAATCCAATCATCATTGCCAACCACCGAACCGTGCTAGATCACCCAATCGTAGCTCTCGTGGCTATGAAGTACTACGGAATCAAAGACATCCGTTGGGTGCTCAAGAGCCAGATGCGCCGCGCACCAATCGTGGGTTGGCTCATGCAGGAGCTGGAATGCGCGTTTGTGTCCCGCGATCGAAGTGGTAGTGACATCGATAGCATTCATCACATGATTGACACTGCACGCATGGATGAGTCCAGTGTCATGATCTACCCCGAAGGCACGCGCTTCAATGGGATCCCAAAACCTGGTTCTCCGTACATGCACGTGCGAGATCCAAAGCACAAGGGGTTCCGTGAGATCTGTGGGAACATGAAAACACGTGACGTGCTCGTGGTTCTCATTGACTGGGACATTCCACCGCTTGTAGGAAAGACTATGTGGGACGGGGACGCCTTTGTGGGGCAAAGAGTAAAGGTGACAACTTTTCCTCTGAGTAACCCTGGTTTCGCCCAAGCCCAAGTAACACTTCAGAACGTCTGGCAACAAGCCGATGATCTGTTCGATCAGCACCAAAACGAAAAGATCGAAAAACTCAAAGGTGCTAGCAAGTCCTCCTAACGCTCACACCCTTCTTCGCCTTGGCAAAGGAGGGTTTTCTGATACACTTGAAATAATATGCAACCAATCTTCATTTACGACGGAAACTGCGGGTTTTGCAGGAAATGTGCAAAACGCTGGAAGCACCGAATTGGTGACCATGTTGCGTTTGTGCCATTTCAAGAAAAGGGGTACAGGTTCATCAGCATCCCCTTGGAGCATTTTCTAAAAGCCCCACATTTCTCAGACGAACGAGGAAAGGTGCATGCCGGTGCAAAAGCGATCGTTGAATTATTTGCTCGAGGAAAAGGACCAGCCTGGCATAAGTGGATGTATCACAAACTCCCAGGAGGTAGATGGCTCTGTGAGTTCTTGTTTAAGCGCGTCTCCTCATGCCGGGAGTGTGCAGACAAAGTCACAAATTTAATCTGGAGAAACTAAACAATCAAAAAGCCCCACCTACGCTGCGTGCGCGGGTGGGGCTATTTCGTTTCCGTGCCTGGCTAGGCAGCCAGCAGGAAGATGTGGATCTTCTCGAGCACGGGACGCATCGGGGCCTCGTTCTCGAAGAAGAAGGAGTGATCCGCGTTCGGGATCCAGAGGATCTCAACGTTGTCCTCCCCAGGGTAGGTCACACCCTGCATGAACAGGTCATTGACCGGACACACGGCCAGGACTGGCATCGGGAACGGGGGGAGCGTCACGCGGAGCAGCGGCGAGAAGATCTTCAGCGCAGGCTGAGCCTTCTGCGGATGCATGTTCGTCAGCTGTTCGTGAGCGCAGGCGAACCGATCCGGGTCATGACCCGACATCATGATGTCTTGGACGTGCTTGACGCTCCCCATCTTGACCGGGCGACCAAGGTACGCACCGAGCACTGCGATGGGAGCTGCGAGCACAGCGCGGATTACGGCCCAGAAGAACCGCACGCCAAAGCGTTCCATCCCACCGAGCAGGGCTCCGCGGATGAACAGCTCCGGCCGCCTCTCGCACACAGCGCGCGCGAACTGCGCACCCAGCGAGTAGGCGATCATGTACGCGCCCTGGTTGGGGATGTCGCGGAGCTGACGGATCAGCCCGCTGACATGATCGTCGTAGCTGTCTCCCTCGTAGGTGAGAGAGATCACCTTCCACCCCAGCATTGTTCCGAAGAACTTGATGACAAGGCGAAAGAAGTACTCGACATGCTTGACCGTCTCGTTTCCCCATGCGCCAGGGAACAGGACCAGCGTCTTTTGTGACATCTGTCACCTCCAATTTCAGCAGTTGTCCAGGTCGAGCAAGATATCAAAAATCAGGCGATTTGTCAACCCTTCCAATCAAAAAACAGTCCAAAACATCCTGAAAATCACATGTTTGTCAAAATGAAAACCCCGACACTGCGGTCGGGGCCGGGAGACCTCAAGGGTCTCTAGCTGGCAAGGGAGCTATAGAGCGCTCGTGTGCGCCCAATCATCTCATTTGCTGCGTGGTTGTATGGGTTCTTGGTAGCGAGTCTGTAGTACCCGCGCTTGAACTCCAACACCTTGGCGCTGACGAGTTTGCCAACCATGCTCTCGAACTCACGCTTGGGTGTGTCCTCGAGTCCGCGTCGGCCTGCTCTCCAGAGTTTGGCTTTCTTCAGCTTGTTCCCCCTGGGGTCGACAGCGCGATCACCCTGGTGCATGAGTCCATGCACGAGCACAGCCCGCACAAGATCCTCGTCAAGACCGGGTAGCAGGTCTGCGCTCTCGAGCAAACTCGCTGCAGTCTCCCAGTCGATCTCCACCTCTTCGTCGTCACCCTTGTAGTTGTGGTGATGACGCTTGTTTCCTGTGGGGCGCTGACTCGGAGCTTTTGGTTCCGAGAGTATGCCCGAGCGGTCGGGGGTGGGGACAATGGGCTCTGGTGGAATGTACTTCCAGGTCGGAAAACCTCCAGCGCATCCATGCTTGATCCACAAGCCAAGCTGAGCGATCCAGTCAGGACGGTCGTCTGCATAACCTGGGTTGTTGGTCAGACCAACGACCACCTTTTTGTGGATGAGGTCATTCTTGAGTAGAGCGAGTCCAACGAATACGTGGTTCTCATCAGCGTCAAAGAACGCATTGATGAGCACCTGGCTGGCACCTGCCTCTTCCATGGCCCGCATAACGAGCCAAACCTCCAGAGTCGAGACGTTGCTTTCCGTTCCTTCGGGGGGAGCAGTTGTATTCACGACGCAGTTGCTGTACTCACCCATGTCAGGTTTCAGTTTGCGCACAACATCCACAGCAAGCTTTGGGAGCTTGGGTGAGCAGAGGGGTGCACAGACATCCTGTGTTTCTGATCCCCAACCAGCTGCTGCAGCAAAGACGCTTGCAAGCGCCATGAACTCGCGTCTGCGATTCAGGTTGTCTGCTTTAGAGGGTTTTGCCTTTTCCCGAGGAGATTTCGATGCTGCCCAGAGGCCACTCATCAGTGCGAGTGTCTGAGTGTGGTGCGGGTACTGAAACCCGTGCATCTCCAGGTAGACGTACAGGGTTGTAACGTCTGTGTTCCTTTTTCTTCCCCAGGCAAAGTAGTCATTGAGCACGTGAATGAGCGCTGTCCCGTACTTCATGCTCGGAGCACAAGCGCTCAGCGCCTGTCTCTCAAGCATGTCTGCCATCACGGTAGCAATACCCTCAGGAGCTCCGTGCATGTGGGCGTACTCTTCCACAGCTGCGCGAAGACGGTCTCTGTTACGGTTGATCGAGTACCAGTTGCCGTTTTCAGGAGCGTTGTCTAGCCACTTGGTATTCCTGAAAAGTTTGCTCTTGCCAAGCATGAGCATCCCTTCTCTTCGAAGACTTTTCGAAGAAAATGAGATTAAGCTTATCTTAGCGATTTGTCAATGCTTGCAAGGTCTTGTTGCCAAGTTTCAACAATCATGTAAAGTACATATTGCCCGCATTTTTGCGATCAAATATGACCATCTCTTCGTTTTTGCTTATCGGTGTTCACACGCTCATCGCTTGGGTGCTTGTTGAGGTCTTTGTAAATACCGGCCACAAACTCAAGCGCACAACCTATCTTGGCCTGCACTACCTCGTGCTCGTTATGGCATTCATGCTGGTTTTCTGGGTGTATTTCGCATTCTTCAACACAACTCCCGTATTCTGGACAACGCTCACAGCCTGCGGATTCATTTTGGCTCTTGAGTGGATTGTGTTTCGATATCTCTACAGCGGTGACCGCTGGTTTTTAAATTGGTGCGACTGGATCTTGCCAATGTTCATCGTTGCATCATCGATTTATTTTGTAGGATCAATTGTGTAAGAAACTCGGCCAAACGGCCGTTTTTTTGTTTGCCAAGTTGACGCACCCATCTCATGGAGTATCATTTACATAACAATATGACTGATATTTTTCGCGTCACAGGAGGGTCTTCTTTAAACGGAGAAGTCACCCTTTCTGGAGCCAAAAACGCCGCATCCAAGATGATGATTGCAACCACACTCACGGATGAGGTCGTTCGTATTACAAATGTTCCACGTCAGCGCGAAAGCGCAATCACCCAAGAGATCATTGAGGCGATCGGTGCCAATGTGATCTGGGAAGACGAAAACACACTTCGCGCACAAACCTCAGAAGTATCTGGAACAGCCGTGCGCAAGCTCTCACGAAAAAACAGAATCTCCATCCTCGCCCTCGCCCCGCTCCTGCATCGAGCCGGCGAGGCTTTTGTTCCTCAAGTAGGTGGAGACAAGATTGGTCCGCGCCCAGTGAACTTTCACTTGCAAGCACTTGAGAAGATGGGGGCCAAGATCGAGGAAACAGAAGACGGCTATCACGCCACTGTAAAGAAGCGCCTCAAAGGTGCACTCATCGAGCTCCCGTATCCATCTGTCGGAGCAACCGAGACAGCAATTCTCGCTGGAGTACTTGCTGACGGACGCACAACAATCCGAAACGCCGCCAATGAACCAGAAGTCCTCGGGCTCATCATGATGCTCCAAAAGATGGGAGCCGTGATCCAGGTAAACGCTGGGCGCTCAATCGAAATCATTGGCGTAGAAAAACTTCACGGCACAGACGTAGAGGTGATCCCTGATCGCATGGAGGCAGCATCGTACGCGTGCATGGCACTTGGAACAGGTGGAGAAATTTTTGTGCGCGGCGCAAAACAACGAGACATGGTGACCTTTCTCAATGCTGTTCGAAAGATCGGAGGAGAATTTGAGGTGCGGCCAGACGGAATTTTGTTCTGCGCTGCAGGTGGGCTCAAAGGAATCGAAATGGAAACAGACACACATCCAGGATTCATGACAGACTGGCAACAGCCGTTTGTGGTGTGCCTCACGCAAGCCAAGGGAACATCAGTCGTGCACGAGACTGTGTATGAAGAGCGATTCGGCTACACAAAGGCGCTCGTAGACATGGGGGCAGACATCACGCTCTTCTCAAACTGCCTCGGAGAAATCGAATGCCGATTCAAAGGACAAAACTACAAACATTCAGCTGTCATCAACGGACCAAAGCCGCTCAAGGCTGCTAACGTGGAAGTCCCTGACATCCGCGCTGGCCTCGCCTTTGTTGTGGCTGCACTCGTTGCAGACGGCACCTCAACCCTCACAGGAATCCATCACCTTGATCGCGGCTACGAACGCCTCGAAGAAAAGCTTAAGGGTGTGGGGGCAAAGATTGAGAGAGGAGAAGAATAAGCAAACAAAAAACAGGGCCACGCCCTGTTTTAAACTTCTTCACTAAATCTCTCAAACAATCGATCGATCACACTCACATTCCCAGCAAACGTGCTTATTCCAAGCGTGTCCGCTCGACTGATCTCATACTGGATTCGCAAAACAGCCTCAGGTTCAAGATAAACCCCATGCTCCTCATCGAGTTTATCAAGTGGATCAAACAGTTTAATACGCAAGATCTCATCAACGGCAGCTTGTTGATCGGTTCCGGTTAAATCAAGAACCTGGCGATTGTATCCGAAGTAGTCACATGATCCTATCAAGAATCTAAAAACATCTTTTTCAAATTTGTTAAAAAAGAACGTTGGATCATCTACCTCGATTTCTTTAAGGGCTCGATCAGCCGCTTCGGATTTTGCATGTGTCATGCGTTTTTCAGTTTCCTCTGAAACAACTTTGTCGAGGTCGTGATAGAGCGCAACAAGACGCATGAGCTCGATAATGTTGAATCGTGTACCTTCAAGCTCGACTCCAACACCATCAGTTCGAAGTTCAGTGAATACTTTGCGTGTGTGCTCCAAAAGAGAAACACCATCAGAAGCATGTGCGAACTCTTTTAGTTTAAGAAGCTCTTCTCGGTTGCGGTTATTTGCCTCAAATTGTTCAAGGGTTGCGTTGTGGCTTCTAGCCTCAGAGTCGCTTGCATACCGAATACCTCTGCCTGAACCAGGTTCTCGATCGTGGGGGGAGGGTGACATAGACGGAAAAAAACTATTTCTTTACAATGTCACTATACATAAGTTATTCAACAAAATCTATGAGTAATCGTGAACACAGAAGCGAGCACGGGGGAGGTGATCTCTGCGAACATAGAAACGATCCGCTTACCTGCCAAGCATGTAAAGACGAACAAAAAATGGAACAATTGAAGCTCTCCAGGGAAGAGGTTCTTGCGTGGGATCCAGATAAAAAAATGACTCCTGAATTCGCTGAAAAGTTTGCAAGAGTTCTTGTTGATGTGTTTAGGGAAAAAGGTTTGGAAGAACATATGGGCCCGAGTTTCGATAATGTCTACAGAAGATACTTCAACGAACTTATTGTGCGCAGGGAAAACCCTGCACGACTCGTGAAAGCTATTGCAACAGACGAGCCGCTAGAGATTATTTGCTCAAGACCTGATTTCCAAAGAGACGAAAGCGAAAAATACATTAACAGTGCTCGTTGGAAGCGCACAGACAGCAGTGAAGCAACAATTGGTTGGGCTATAGAAGAAGGGTTTGGAAATCGTGCCGGAGGCATTTTTGTTGTGGAAGCATTTCGTCCGGATCTTGATGGGGTGACGATTCATGAAGATGTAAAACCGTCAATAAAACAACTAAGACAAAAAGACGGAACAATGAGAACAAGGGAGTGGTTCCGTTCAGTCGAGGGAGAAATTCAAAAAGACGATATGGAATTTATTCTTGTTGGTATTCCGATCGACCTGTTCCCCCAAGAACACATGACAGAAGACGAAAAGATTGACCTCGAAGTGTTTCAGGAAGAATTGCAAGAGTTTAAAGATGGTGACAGAAAACAGCGACCGTTCAGAAAAAAAATCACTCGAATGTATACACAGCCACAAGTAGCATAATTAAAACAGTATGACAGAACGAAAAACACACATCAGCAACACAGATCCTTCAGCAAGGAGAGATGACAAAGATCTCGACAAGGTCCGTCTCTCTCGAGAAAGTTTTCTTAACTGGGACCCAAAAGAATTCATGGGTCCAGAAGTTGCAGCAGAATTTGGACAAATGATCATGGAGATTCTCAGAGAAAACGGACTTCAAGAGCACACTGATCCAGACGAGGCTTATCGACGATTTCCTGAAGATTTGTTTGTTCGAAGGGAGTATCCTCAATACCTGCTCAAGGTTATTATGAGCGGTGAGCCGCTTGAAATTAACAGTGACAGAGGGAACAAGGGGAGACACTCTTTAAATTGCTCAATATGGAACAACAGAACATGTCCAGATTCAATTGATTGGGTCAGAAGAGAAGGAAAAAGTAATAAGGCTGGAGGTATCTATGTTGTTGAGGCATTTAATCCAAGGGCTGAAGGATTAAGATTTCACGATGTGAAGCCGTTGTTTGCAAGAACAGTAGACAAAGATGATCCTAAAAAGGAAAAAGTAATAGACCGAACGCAGTACAGGTCAGTTGAAGGGGTTGTTCAAAGAAAAGACATGAGATTTATTGTTGTGGGAATACCTGCCTATATGTTTCCAAAAGATCAGTTGAGTCAGGCAGAATTGGATGATGCTGATCTTGAAGATTATTTTGATGAGAGAGAAGAATGGGAAGAAACAAGAGAGGGGCCAGCACCAACAGTTCAGTATATTGAGCGAGTCTACACATTTTAAGAATAGAAACGGCACCTGCCTCAGCAGGTGCCTTGTTCGTTCGCCTCAGTGATCAGCTGGCCCAGGGCCATCTGCTCACCAAGACGGAATGCGCGTACGAGCTCGTCAAAGCTCAAAGGATGATCCTTACGGAACAGGGCGAGGAGCTCGTCCTTTTCCATGTCCAAGATGCATCCGTTGGGGTCATTCTCACACTCGCAAGCACCCACCTTGACCATGATCCTGTGAACCGCCTCCCTCCAGTGGGGGTACAGCGCTTCGCGAACAACTTCGTCAGGTTGCCCAACGAAATCGATGGTCTGAGCAAGTGCTTCCGTCATGTAGCGCACTGCCACGCGTCGCAGCAGACGCTCCTCTTCAGGAGTCATTGTCTCATTCCTTGATGCTCGGTTGCGCACTTTACACACATCAGTGCAGAGGGTACAGCAAGCAGTCGTCGTTGGGGGATGTCCTCGCCGCACTCGATGCAGATTCCGTACTCGCCAGAATCCATGAGCTTCAGGACGGCAGGGATGGTGTAGCGAAGTGAGCGGGCCTTGTGCCTCCTCATGTCCGGGGGTAGGGAATCGTTTCTGATCTCATGCGGGTACTTACGCAAGCGCTCGTGGAGACGCCTGCGCTGTGCCTGCACAAATGCTGCAGAGAGCATTGTTGCCTCCATGTCGACGAATTACACTATCAGAACCACTTCTCTGTGTCAATATGGTAGTATAAAGCAGAAATATCAAAGATTATGTTCCTAGACCTACTATTCGGCTCACCAGCCCTCGCACTCGCCTGGATTGCAGCGATTTTTGCTGTGCTTACGCTTCACGAGTTTTCGCATGCGCTCATGGCAAAGATCCGTGGAGACCGTACAGCTGAGCGTGAGGGAAGGCTTACGCTCAATCCTGTATCACACATTGACCCAACAGGACTCATCCTGCTCCTACTCTTTGGGTTTGGGTGGGCAAAGCCAGTGCCGTACAACCCGTACAACCTCAAAGATCCAAAATGGGACTCAGTGAGAGTGGCTCTTGCAGGTCCTGGATCAAATCTTTTGCTCGCGATTGTTGGTGGTCTCGCATTCAGATTTTTAGTTGTTGGTGGCATGCTTGGCCCGCTCAACCTACTCTCGATCTTCGTCTTCCTCACGATTATCCTGAACCTGTTTCTCATGCTCTTCAACCTGATCCCAATCCACCCACTCGATGGATCCAAACTTTTCTTTGCTCTCTTTGACAAGCCACAGCACGCCGAGCTCCGTCAGTTCGTGGCCCACCGCGGTCCACAGATTCTCCTCATCCTCGTGCTCCTAAGTGCATTCACTCCACTCAACATCTTTTCATTTATCTCAACACCATCCTTCATGATGTGCGATGCACTCACAGGCCAAAGCTGTATCGGCTACTTCGCCTCGATATTTTCGTTGATCTAGAAAACATTCACCTCACCTTGTCATCCGTTCTCTCCACCTCGTCATCCTGAACCCGTCTGAGTCGGGTGAAGGATCCCCTCCATGAACAAACAATAGGCACTCCGAGCAGATCTGCTCGGAGCTTTGTTTTTCTTGCTATGAATGGGATCCTTCAGTCAACACAAGACTCCTTCAGGATGACGTGGTGAGTGGTAGGTGCTTTGACAAAATGATCTTTTCCTGGAAAGATCGACATCCGCTCTTTCAAACCAGCAGCAATGACGCTAAAGGTTTGTTTAAGAGAAGAGAGGGGAGATGCCCGAAGAAGGGAAGATCAGTTTCGAAGACCTCGTCCGTGTCGTGGGTGAGAACCAGGCCGTCCGTGCCTGCTACTTCTACATGCCGGGTCGTGAACTGCTGGATCTCAGCGACAACAGCTGGGAGCTTCTGCTCGAGGAGCTGTCCGAGGATCCTGAGAAGCTCGAGGGCTTGCTCAGAAAGATGGCAGAGGAGGCTGACTCGCACGTGCGCCGTATGACGCTTCTGCGTCGCACAAACATGCTCAGTGACGTCGGTCTGCACGCGTGTGAGATCGCGTGCGCTCAGACAAAGACCTTCAACGAGAATCTCGATGTGATCCAGCTCCTACCAGAAGGAAGCCCAAGCCGCTTCTCGCTGCTGGATGTCATGGTTCAGCAGGCTGTGAACATGGATCAGATGATGTCGGTCGCGCGTCTTGCGCGCAGTCCGCTTTGCCCCTCGATCTTTCGTGGTGCCATGCGTGAGCTCCTCGCAAGCGACATCGACAGTGCCGAGCTGTCAGACGCCATCGAACTCGTCGAGCTGTCCAAGGGCACGCCGTTCGCTGTCCGAGCCCTGCGCAGAACCATGAAGCTCTGCGGCAAGGCCGAGGACCTGACGCGACTCTGGCTCACCACGCATGAGTACGCTGGGGAAGTGCCTGAGCGAGAGCGTGAGCACTACTACATCCTCATGACCCAGATCGAGGACCAGATCGGCACGGTCGGAGACAACTTCGACGACCTGTCCGCAGCCCTCGCGCTCGTGGACCTGTCGAGCCGTCTCCACCCGATCCTGAGCGACCTCCTCGACCTAGCGGCTTCCTTCGAGGACTGGTTTACCCAGATCACCAAGAAGGGAGGAGACCTCACAGAGGTGTCCTTCACAAGGGCAGTAGAAAAGGTTGAGGAGTGGGAGCAGATGTTCCGGCTCTACAAGCTCGTAGAAGGGGTGTATGTGGGAAGGACCGAGCTCTGCATCAGGAAGATGCTACTGCTCGCCAAAACCTTCGAGCAGGCCAGTGCAACACGAGCCCTTCTGAACCAAGGAGACTCGCGCCGGCATGATCTGTTCAGGGCCATGGATGACAATGCGAGCACCTCTGCGCACTACATGAGTCTGGCAGCAATCGAGCCGGACGTGGAGCGTGTTGGCTACCTGCGCAATCTCGCCTTCGAGGTTGCAACCACCTACGCCGATTACTGGGCCTGCTACGAGCATGCTCAGCAAGACGGTGATCGCATCAAGGCGATCATGGGGATCGTTGAGACGGCCGAGGGGGTCAACGAGTGCCTCGAGGCGTTCAAGATGACTGCCACAGGCTCCAATGCGCGAAATGGACTGATGTCTAAAGCGCTCGACGCAGCCAAGACCATGGACGAGCATGTCCGCATCTGGCATGTGCTTCAGACTCTCCCTCAATCCGATGGCTTGAAGAGACGAGCGCTAAATCAGATGCGAGATCTCCCTGTCGAAGACTGGGCCAAGATCGATCACCCTGACCTGATCTCGATCGCTGCTGATCACCTGGTCAAGCACGTCAAGACCCCAGAAGACCGTCAGTTGGCTGCAAACTACGTCGCAGACAACGACTCTCTGTTCGAGGTCTCTGACAGTGGGGTTCTCTGGGGAGGGCTCATTGCTGCCACGGAATCCTTCGAGGAGTTTGGCAAGCTGCGCAGCACGGCTCAGAGCAGTTTCTGCGACGAGCTCTTTGATCAGCTCGAAGAAGAACTCATCGAGCATGTGCTCTCGCTTTGTGAGAACATGGCGCACTGGGAGGTTGTCTGGTACCACACGCGCAACATCCCGGGTCGGCGCACAGCAACCATTGGCCGTCTCCAGGATCTCGTTCCTAACCGGTTCAGGGATTGGGAGCTGGTCTATGCCATGAGCGGCAAGATCGCTGACAGCGAAGGCCTGCTGCGCATCGGCGCGCTCAAGGAAATGATCAACCGCGCAGACACGCTCAAGCGAATTCGTCGGGTCTATGACCTGACCGAGACTCCCGAGCAGGTCGAGCATGTTGCTCAGAGCCTCGGTCGCATCAAGACAGACTTCGATACATGGGACCTGTTCTCGCAATCGCTCGAACGCGCAGGCGAGATCCCGCCGCGGTTCCGCTCGATCATCGTCAATAAGATGATGCAGACTGCGCGCAAGACCGGGCCTGACGCGCTCGCTCGAGTTTGGCAGCTCTGCCAGGGTCACGAACACCTCATTGAGCTCGAAGGAACAGCCAAGGTTGTGCTCGCCGAGCTCGCGCTCATGGTCGACTTCAAGACCAACGCAAAGGACGCTTAGCTGCGTCCTTTTTCAATTGCTACAGTTGACAGAAACGGTTTTTTGGTGTAATAAACATAGTTATCGGGAGACAATAGAATTGCCAAGGAGGGCATGCTCATGACCGAACCCGAAGACCTGGAAGCGCTACGCGCTCGCGTCATCGAGCTCGAAGCTGAGAACGGTCGACTCACAGAGGAAAACAACCAGCTCAACGCTGAGATTGGTGCGCTCGAAGAAGAGTCCACCAATTGGAAGAAGCGTGCGCATGTCGATTCCATGACAGGTCTGCCCAACCGCCGCGCATTCGACCAACAGCTCAACCTCTGTGCGATCGGTGGCGACACTGACGAGGAGCAATTCGCTCTGCTCTTCATTGACCTTCGTGGGCTCAAGAAGATCAATCACGAGCACAGCCCTGCAGTGGCTGACAACGTTCTTCGACACCTGGCACGCAAGCTCCGCATGGCTCTGCGCTCTGATGATCACGTGCTGCTCGCACGCATCGGCGGCGATGAGTTCGCGATTCTCATTCGCACCACAGGGCTGGACCTGGCTGGTCTCACAATCATTGCCAAGCGCATCTACATGATCGTGACCAGCGAGAACTACCTGCGACGCGACAACAGACGGCCCATCCCCATCGACATCTCGATCGGCGGCTGTCTGCGCACGCTCCCTGTGGATGATGTGGAGACCTTCTTCCAGACAGCATCCGAGAACAACGAGGCAGCCAAGGAGATCTACTACCAAGGCCGCGACAAGAATGGCGAGTTCCCAATCGTCATCACCAACTGAGACCCGTTTTTCGGGTCTCGTTTCTATTTTAAGACTGTGTGTAGCCGGCTATTGACTCAAAATGGGCTCCGTGGTACTCTTCCGGCGCATTTTTTAGCAGTATTTTACTATGCCAACAGTCAACCAACTTATTCGAAAAGGCCGAAAGACCAAGTCTTCTAAGAGTGGGTCTCCAGCTATGCAATACACGCTGGATTCTTTGCACCGAAAGCAGACAACCTTGAAAAAGGGAAGCGCATTCAAGCGTGGTGTTTGTGTAAAGGTGACAACCATGACTCCAAAGAAGCCGAACTCAGCGATCCGAAAGATTGCTCGTGTGCGTCTTTCAAACGGAACAGAGGTTAACGCCTACATTCCAGGTGAGGGTCACAACCTTCAAGAACACTCTATCGTGATGATTCGCGGTGGTCGTGTGAAAGACCTTCCTGGTGTGCGATATCACATCGTTCGTGGTGTCTATGACACACAAGGTGTGGAAGGGCGAAAGCAGAGCCGATCGAAGTACGGAGCAAAGAAACCGAAAAAGTAAACCTTTCAAAAATGAGCGATCTGACTTCAGGTCGCTTTGAGCTTTACAAAACTCACTAAACCACCGAGTACCTCTCTCGTAAGGGGGAATAAAGTCGGTGGGATAACTGTATAACCTATGCGAGGCAAAAGAGCCCCAAAGCGTCCGCTCATGCCGGACCCAAAGTTTGGTAGCACTCATGTTGCTAAACTCATTAACTACATCATGCAAGACGGAAAAAAGACGACCGCACAGCGAATCGTCTATGATGCGTTTGCAATGATTTCAGACAAGACCAAAGAAGATCCAATGGATGTCTTTGAAAAAGCTCTCAAGAATGTACTTCCATCACTTGAGGTAAAAAGTAAACGTGTAGGAGGAGCAAACTACCAAGTACCAATGTCTGTTCGAGGTGATCGTCGGTACGTGCTCGCCTTCCGTTGGATCATTGCTGCGGCAAGATCAAAGAAAGGGCGACCAATGGCCGAGCGACTCTCAAGCGAGCTCATGGCAGCAGCAGTAGGAGAAGGAGACGCAGTGAAGAAGCGCCAAGACGTACAGCGCATGGCAGAAGCCAACCGAGCCTTCGCTCACTTTGCACGATAATCACACAAACGACATTTAACAATCATATGGCCCGAGAATATCCATTAGACAAGATCCGAAACTTCGGAATCTTCGCTCACATTGACGCAGGAAAAACAACTGTGTCTGAGCGCGTACTTTTTTACACAGGACGAAAGCATAAGATTGGTGAGGTGCACGAAGGTGAAGCAACCATGGACTGGATGGAGCAGGAGCAGGAGCGTGGAATTACCATCACCTCTGCTGCAACAACATGTTTCTGGAAGGATCACCGCTTGAACCTTATTGACACTCCAGGACACATTGACTTTACCGTAGAGGTGAAGCGTTCAATGCGAGTGCTCGATGCAGGTATTGCTGTGTTTGACGGTGTGGCTGGTGTTGAGCCTCAGTCTGAGACCAACTGGCGCTACGCTGACGAGTACAACGTTCCACGAATCGTATTCATCAACAAACTAGACCGAACAGGAGCAGACTTCTTCTTTGACTTGGACTCAGTGCACGAACGTCTTACAAAGGACGCGCATCCAATTCAGCTTCCAATCGGAGCAGAATCAGACTTCGTCGGTATTATCGATCTCATTAAGATGCGTGCGTTCATCTACAAAGATGACGACGGTCGTGTTATTGAGGAAACTGATATTCCAGAAGAGTACAAAGCATCTGCTGACGAATGGCGCGGAAAGCTCATGGAAGCTGTGTCTGAAAACGACGAAGACCTCATGAACAAGTACCTCGGTGGTGAAGAGGTTTCAGAGGAAGAGATCCATACTGTTATCCGAAAAGCAACAATTGCCAACGACTTCATTCCAGTGATGTGTGGCTCAGCTCTTAAAAACAAGGGAGTACAGATGCTTCTTGATGCAGCAGTGATGTACCTTCCAAGCCCGCTTGATGTACCTGATGTTACTGGAACAGATCCAGACGATGAGGAAAAAGAGCTTACCCGAAAGCATTCAGATGACGACCACTTTGCCGCACTCGCATTTAAGATCGCAGCAGACCCATATGTTGGAAAGCTCGCCTTCTTCCGTGTGTACTCAGGAATCGTGAAAGCTGGTTCGTACATCCTCAACTCTTCAACAGGAAAGAAAGAACGCGTCGGACGAATCGTTCGAATGCACGCAAACTCACGAGAGGAAGTAGAGGAAGTGTATGCTGGTGAAATCGCTGCAATGGTGGGTCTCAAAGAAACATTCACAGGACACTCATTGTGTGATCCAGATCACCCAATCCTCCTTGAGTCTATTGTCTTCCCAGAGCCAGTGATCTCGATTGCGATCGAGCCAAAGACAAAGGCTGACCAAGAAAAGATGGGTGTTGCACTTTCAAAGCTTGCTGAAGAAGACCCAACCTTCCGTGTGCGAACAGATGACGAGACAAACCAGGTGATCATCTCAGGAATGGGAGAGCTTCACCTCGACATTATTGTAGATCGTCTCAAACGAGAGTTCTCTGTTGAGTGTAATGTAGGTGCACCTCAGGTGTCCTACCGCGAAACCATCAAGGGAAACTCAGAAGGAGAAGGAAAGTTCGTGCGCCAGTCAGGTGGTCGTGGTCAGTATGGTCACGTGAACCTCATAATGGAAAAACTCGAACCAGGTGGCGGAATCGTCTTCGAAGAAAAGATCAAGGGTGGTTCTGTGCCAAAGGAATACTTCAACTCAATTGAAAAAGGTATCCGAGAATCAGCTGAGCGCGGTGTGCTTGCTGGTTACCCTCTTCTAGACGCCAAAGTCACACTTGTTGACGGAAGCTATCACGAAGTTGACTCTTCAGAAGCAGCCTTTAAGGTTGCGGCTTCAATGGGATTCAAGGACTGTGCACGAAAAGCCGGTCTTGAGCTCCTTGAGCCAATGATGAAAGTTGAAACAGTGACCCCAGAAGACTACATGGGAACTGTTGTGGGAGACCTTAATGCAAAGCGCGGACAGATTCAGGAAATGGGAGACCGTTCTGGTGCAAAGATTGTAAGCGCATTCGTTCCCCTCTCAGAGATGTTCGGATACGCAACAACACTCCGATCGCTCACTCAGGGACGCGCAAGCTACTCAATGGAATTCGATCACTACGCAGCTGTTCCATCAAACGTTGCAAAGGAGATCATTGAAAAGCGAGGCGGAAAGGCTGAGTAAAATCAGAAACAAAAAACTCGAGCCCAGTGCTCGAGTTTTTGATTACTTAATTGTGTAGAGGTAGATACTCGCTTCTTCCTTATCTGGTTCCCACTCCGGAAACACAAACCCGTTTGAAACAACTCTGGATCCAGGCTTCATTTCCATCTGAAGCTTCTCACCAATCTTTTCCATGGCGTACGGAATCTGATAGAGCAGCATCACATCAGCTTCACTCGTATCAAAGTTCCAAAGAGATTTCTTGTAAACCTCTATCTTCTCCTGAAGCTTCTTCTTTCTTATCTTGAAGTTCGCCATGCGCACCAGCCCCGGGTGTATCTCACACCCAATCGCTTTCTTAGCTCCTGCCTCCACGGCTGCAATGAGCAGTCTTCCATCTCCACACCCAAGGTCCATGACTACGTCTGTTGGTTTGATCCCAGCAAGTCTTACCATGCGTTTAACACGATCTGGAGAAGAGGGAACATAGGGTCCTCCACCTGAGATAAGGGGGATAAGCATCCCACCAAACCAATACAAGGCAAACAAATTAGCAACAATGATAAGCGCGGCTCCAAGCAGGAGTATGAACGTGATAAGATTCACAAAACAAGTATTTACGAATCAAATATGTCAGTTCCACAAGTTGTCCTCGACCAATATAACATCGGCAAGATCGCGTCGATCACACCAGTCAAGACAGGTCTCGTGCACCAAACATTCTCAATTGAATCTGACAAAGGTCAGTATATCATCCAAAAGCTCCACGGGATACTCGCGACTCCACAGATCGCAAGCGACTTTCTTGCTGTGACCAGTTTTCTTAAAAAACAAGATTTCCTCGCACCTGAGTGTGTGCTCACAAAGATAGGTGAAGTGCTCGCAATCGACGGAGAAGATAAGTGGCGCATGCAGACCAAGCTCGAAGGCAAGACGGTTGATGTTATTGAGAATGCTCAGATCGCAAAAGAAGCTGGTCGTATCTTTGGTATGTTTCATCGCGCACTCTCGAGCCTCGATCACAAGTTCGAGTCAGACCTCTTGCTGCACCAAACAAAAAAAGAGTTCGAGAAGTTTATTTCAGTCCTCCCCCTTCCCAAGGGGGAGCTAGAGGGGGTTGCCGAGGAGGTGGACTTCATCAAAACCGAGCTTCCAAAACTCTTCCTCCCAGACTCGCTCCCGGTTCGTGTCATTCACGGCGACCCAAAGATCTCAAACATTCTCTTCAGCGAGGATGATCGCGCGCTCGCCATCATTGATCTTGATACCTGCAACCATTCACCTCTAGTCATTGAGCTGGGTGATGCGTTCCGGTCCTGGTGCGGCAACGAAGAAGATGATCCGAAAAACAAGTTCTGTTTGCGTAAGTTCAAATCAGCCTGGACCGGATACAAGCAAGGAGCGGGGGATATGCTAACGGACGAAGAACTCAACTGGCTTCCAATTGCAATCGGAACCATCACGCTCGAACTCGCCGCGCGCTTCCTGGCAGATTATTTCAATGACAACTACTTTGGCTGGGATCAAGATCAATACGAATCCCGCCGCGCACACAACCTAGCCCGCGCCCGCGGTCAAATCGCCGAATACAAGTCGCTTCAGGAAAAGATGGAGAAGGTCAAAGCGATCGTTTCAAAATGATCACAAAAACAAAACACGCTTCCTGCAGGAAGTGTGTTTTTATATCTGGATTGAGATAATCGTTTCAGGCTTAACAGTGTTTCTTCATCCTGTTCTGCATCGTCTCTTCTTGTACTTACAGCATCCAGATATCTTCCACCCAAATGGTGGGAATCGAGGTATCCCTCGAAAATCGCGATTTGCACAAGATGGAATCCTACCAAAAACAGACGTTTTTGTCAAGTCCAGAGTCCAAAACCCTTGACAAAACAAGGGAAAAAGGGTATATTTCGTCTCTTAGTTTCAAGCGACCAGAGACAGCTGGTTAAGTCGAAACCGCCGCGCCTACGCGGGAAACTTAGCGACAATATCCGTAAGGATCGTCGCACTCAGAGAAAGGACAGACCGATGAGGTCAACGTCCGAAAAGTCTGAATGGAGCATCCTGGGCCTCGCCCACAAATTCTTCCTCGCCTGGGAAAAGGCAGGGGGAACCAAGGCGATGGTCAACACCCTTGCGCAGAACCTCCAGCTCATGCGAGACATTCTCGATGTGCTGCGAGGAAACGCAGTCATCAAGCCTCTGGAATGGCCGGGTTTCACCGAGTGGACTGTGACTCTGGGGGAGGTCACGACCGGTCCAGAATATCTCAGGCTCCTCTCCGGATTCACTCTGGAGAACGGGGGGAAGCTCATGCTTTCGTTCGGTGCCAAAGACATTCTTCGTAGGGGAATTGAATGTTGGCAAGAGCCACAGGAGGTGGAACTGGTGAGTCTGGACATCTCGGAGCTGGGCTTTGGGGAGCAGGGGGTAGATATGGTGGAGGTGGTCGAGCGTGCAAAGCGTTTCGGTCTTTGTCCATGTCCCATTGAGGTGGCTCCGGTGCTGCGCATGCACTACACAGATCAGCCAGAAGGAGAACAGCTCTTCATCAGTTGGGTTCCAAGGCGGGGCTGTCAACGAAAGAATCGGTTCTTCAAGGTCTCTCACGAGAAGGGGCGTCTCGTGCTAGCTCCGGTTTTCAATGACAGAGCTTTCTACTGGAACTCAGGTGATCGGTGGGTCTTCATGCGTAAGACCGACTAGACACACAACAGGAGTCACGCACGCAGCGGACTCCTTTTCTGTTTATTGCAAAATTTCGCCCAAAAAATGGGAAAAATGCTGCTTGACTTTGACTCGGGTTCGAGTAAAATAGGCCCACTATGAAGGATCAACTCAAACGCATTCTCAGTCTTGTTCGCAAGACCGGTGACACCATGATTGTCACAGACCCAGAAGGCAAAGACGCCTATGCGGTCATGGATTTGGACCAATATGAGCTGTTTTTAGGCTTTTCTGGCGATGAAGAAGAGTTTGAGGATGGTCCGCTTGGCATGGAAACAGACGATTTGGGCGAATATCAGCCGATTGAAGACCAGCTTTCTCCTGTTGAGGAGCCAGTAGATCAGATGCCAGAGGAACTCCCGGATGTGTGGGGAATGATGCCGCCAGCAGGAGAAGAGGCTCAAACTTGGGATTTAAACCAGCTTTCAGACCAAGAGCGAGCCGAGCTTGAAGAGCAATATCAGGCATTTGTGGCCAAAAACGTGTCTGAAGCCGTTGAGGAATCAGCTCCGGAACCAGAACCTACTCCAGAACCAGAACCTGAGCCTCAACCAGTGCCAGAGCTAGATCTTCCTGAGCCTGAGCCAGAACCTGCTCCAGAGCCTCCAAAAGATGAACTTCCAGGACCTGATGAAGACTTTGGAGAAGAACAGTTCTACCTTGAACCAATTGAATAGCTCAGAGTAAAGAAAAGCTGCAGAACCTAGTCCAAAAAACAACTTTCCCATCGTGTTAATAACCTGAGGGTGAAAGACTTGCAATGTTTTCAACTTTCTGCTAAACTTTCGCACGTCTCTGAGACAACTGTCTCTTATACAAAAAACGTAAATAATTTGGGGCTAAAGCCCTTGCACTCATTTTAAATATGGCTGAAACATTTGAGCGAAATAAGCCGCACGTAAACGTCGGTACCATTGGTCACGTTGACCACGGAAAAACCACTACAACAGCGGCAATTCTCGCGGTGCTTGCTACAAAGGGAATGAGCGCCCAGTCAAAGGGCGTTGACGACCTAGACAAGGCACCTGAGTCTAAGGAGCGTGGAATCACTATTGCGACAGCTCACTGTGAGTACGAGTCTGAAAAACGACACTATGCTCACGTGGACTGCCCAGGACACGCTGACTATATTAAGAACATGATTACCGGAGCTGCACAGATGGACGGTGCGATTCTTGTTGTATCTGCAGCAGACGGCCCAATGCCACAAACACGTGAGCACATCCTTCTTGCGCGTCAGGTTGGTGTACCAGCGATCGTGGTATTTTTGAACAAAGTAGATCAGGTTGACGACCCTGAGCTCATCGATCTCGTTGAGGAAGAGGTTCGAGACCTACTCACACAGTACAAGTTCGACGGTGAGAACACTCCAGTGATCCGAGGTTCTGCTCTTAAGGCAGTTGAAAGCCCAGAAGATGCAGAAGCTGCAAAGCCAATCATGGAGATCATGGATGCGCTCGACAACTTTATTCCAGAGCCAGAACGAGACACTGACAAGCCTTACCTCATGCCAATCGAAGACGTTTTCTCAATTGAGGGACGCGGAACAGTTGTAACTGGACGAATTGAGCGTGGAATCGTAAATGTAAACGAAGAGATTGAAATCGTTGGAATCAAAGAAGAGTCACGAAAGACTGTTGTTACTGGTGTTGAGATGTTTAACAAGTCTCTTGATCAAGGACAGGCTGGTGACAATGCAGGAATTCTTCTTCGAGGAATCAAGAAGGAAGAAGTTGAGCGCGGAATGGTGCTTGCTGCTCCTGGATCTATCACTCCTCACACAGAAGTTGAGGCAGAAGTTTACGCTCTTACTAAGGAAGAGGGTGGACGCCACAAGCCTTTCTTTAAAGGTTACAAGCCACAGTTCTACATCCGAACTACAGACGTGACTGGTGAGGTAACACTCCCAGAAGGGACAGAGATGGTAATGCCTGGAGATACTGTGAACCTAACCATTAAGCTCATCCAGCCAGTAGCGCTAGAGGAAAAGATGTCTTTCGCTATCCGTGAAGGTGGACGAACTGTAGGAGCTGGAATTGTTACTAAGATCATCAACTAAATAGTTTGGGGGGCCTGCAAATGGCCCCTCCTTTTCGTTCTTTACCCCCAGATTCTGTGACTGAACAGAAAACCGAACAGGAGACTGCTCCTCGAATCCGAATCAAGATCCGCGCCTATGATCACAAGATCATTGATCAGGCCACTCAGACCATCATCAAGACGGCTGAGCGCTCTGGTGCAAAGATTGTCGGACCTGTACCGCTTCCAACCGAGAAGCGAAAGTATACAGTGAACAAATCAACCTTTGTTCACAAGGATTCAAGAGAGCAGTACGAGATGCGAATTCACAAGCGTCTCATTGACATCGCTGAGCCAACAGATCGAACCATCGACGCACTGATGAGTTTGAACCTGCCGGCTGGAGTAGATGTAGAAATCAAAACCTAATCGTCTGGGGTGGGTCAAACCCACCCTTCCAGTGGCGATCGAATCAGGAAGAGAGATCTCATGAATAGCAGAAGCATCCAGGAGAAAACCTTCCTTGACTTTGAGAGTTGCATACGGAGAAAACGCCCATAAAAAACAAGAAAATTCTTACAGCTCAAGCGCGCCTCAGGCGTAGATGTTTTGTAAGGCTAGAAGCCGTGTGATAAGACCACTTGTCATTCGACTTCTAGCTTTTCTGCTAGTTCAATAAGGTTTTTATGCCATTTATCATCGGAAGAAAACTTGAAATGACACAGCTGTTCAAAGACAGCGGTGCTGTTGTACCTGTAACACTGGTTCAGGTGAGCCCGAATGTGGTTACGCAAGTGCGAACCTCAGAAAAAGATGGGTATGCTGCAGTTCAGTTGGGAACAGGGTCAGCAAAGAACCTCCTCAAAGCTCAGAAGGGGCACCTTAAGGATCTTCCCGAAGTTCAAACACTTCGAGAATTCCGTGTCAACGAAACTGAACTTTCACGTGGAGATGAAATCAGCCTCGAGGCGTTTGAGCCTGGAATGAAGGTTGATGTTATTGGAGTTTCAAAAGGCCGCGGATTTGCCGGAGTGATGAAACGACATAATTTCAAAGGTGGTCAAGCTACTCACGGAAACAAAGATCAACAGCGCATGCCTGGGTCTGTAGCATCACATCCGCAAGGAAAGGTGATCAAAGGTCAGCGCATGGCTGGTCAAATGGGAAATGAGCGGGTGACCGTGAAAAATCTCGAAGTTGTTTCTGTTGACCCAACCAAACAGACAATCGCAATCAAGGGAGCTATTCCTGGAGCGCGCGGTGGTCTTATTATGATCAAATCTCGACAAGGAAAAACAATATGGCAAGCGTAAAGATGTACAACCAAGAAGGTGCAGAGGTTGGAAAGCTTGATTTAAGCGCAAGTTTGTTTGAGGTCGAAGTAAACCCTGCTCTTGTTCACGAAGCAGTGATTGCTCAGGAGGCGAATGCTCGTGAAGCCATTGCTCACACCAAGACCCGCGGAGAAGTTCGTGGTGGTGGACGAAAGCCATGGAAGCAAAAGGGAACTGGACGCGCTCGTCATGGTTCACGACGTTCTCCAATCTGGTCAGGTGGTGGAATTACGTTTGGTCCACGAAGCATCAGAAACTTTGCAAAGAAAATGAACCGAAAGGCACGACGAAAAGCTCTTGCAATGGTTCTTTCTGACAAGCTTACAAGCGAAAAGATTATTGCTGTTGAATCACTAAAGTTTGACGAGGCAAAGACAAAAAACCTTGCCGCTGTACTAGCAAAGCTTCCTTCAAGTGGAAAGAAGACACTTGTCATCACCACCCCAGAGAACAAAACAGCTTCAGTCGCTGCTAAAAATCTGGAAAAGGTAAACACACTTCCAGCACACGCACTCAATGTGGTTGATCTTCTAAAAAATGAGTACGTGGTTGTAACAAAGGCTGCAATCGAAGTTTTGACGCAGACCTATAACCGCGCATAGTATGGGAATCTTTAAGCGAAAAAATGACGACACATCTGACAACGCTGCGGCTGCAAAGAAAGATGAAAAGAAAGCAGAAGAGAAGGTTGTAGAAAAGAAAGCAAAGGCAGAGAAAAAAACCAAGAAGCAACCGGCTGCAAAGAAAGCCGCGAGTGCTAAGCTTGGAGTAAGTGGATCAGAACTCATTGTCCGACCACTTGTCACTGAAAAAAGTGCAACACTTGCATCTGAAAACCAATACGTATTCGTTGTGGAAAAGCGAGCAAATCGAATTCAGATTCGAAAAGCAATTCAGGCGATGTATGGAATTACCCCGGTTTCAGTAAACATTCAAAATGTCCGCGGAAAGAAAGTTCGATTTGGACGACGTTTTGGAAAGCGCAAGGACTGGAAGAAAGCAATTGTCACTTTGCCAGAAGGGAAGACGATTAATGTATACGACGGTGTTTAATCGATAATCTGATATGCCAGTAAAGCGATACAAACCAACAACCCCGGGTCGACGTATTTCAAGCGTTGATACATTTGAAGATGTTACAAGCACAAAGCCTGTAAAGAAGCTTACAAAGACCCGTAAAAAGTTTGCCGGCCGCACCAAAGGAAAGATCACCGTACGGCACCGTGGTGGCGGAGCAAAGCAGCGCATTCGTTTGATTGATTTCAAGCGAACAAAGTTTGATATTCCAGCAACGGTTGCAACGATCGAATATGATCCAAATCGTGGAGCGCGAATTGCTCTTCTCAACTACGCTGATGGTGAAAAGCGGTATATGATCGCACCTGTTGGGCTTAAAGTTGGTGACAAAGTTGTTTCAACACAGAAAAAAGGCGATGTAAAAGTTGGAAACCGTTTCCAGCTTCAGAATATTCCTATTGGGATGCAGATTTACGACATCGAATTGAAGCCTGGTAAGGGTGGGCAAATTGTTCGAGGTGCTGGAACCATGGCTCAGCTCATGGCTGTAGATGGTCCATATGCCACCATCAAACTTCCTTCAGGTGAGGTGCGAATGGTGCCACGAACTTGTATGGCAACAATCGGACAGACCTCAAACCCAGACCGTCGACTCATTCGGTGGGGAAAGGCTGGGCGAACACGTCACCGTGGATTTCGACCAACTGTTCGTGGTAAAGCCATGAACCCAGTTGATCACCCGCACGGTGGAGGTGAAGGAGCAAACCCAATTGGACTAAAGCGACCAAAGACTCCTACTGGAAAGCCTGCGCTAGGTGTGAAGACACGTCGAAAAGGAGCATCTGACAAACTCATTATCAAACGCCGAAAGAAAGGTCGTTTCGTAGGCGGAAAGTAATATGGCACGAAGTCTCAAAAAAGGACCTTACGTCCACCCAAGCATTCTGAAGAAGCTTGCAAAGATGAAAGCTGGTGACCAGACCGTCATTAAGACCTGGGCACGTTCTTCAACGATCACTCCTCAAATGGTGGGATTCACGTTTGCGGTACATAATGGAAAGGATTTCATTCAGGTTCGAATCGTTGAAAACATGGTAGGGCACAAGCTCGGAGAGTTTTCTCCAACACGCAAGTTTGTCCGCCATGGTGGAAAGCTGAAGAAATAGTCATATGGAAGTTAAAGCAAAAGCAAGATACATCCGAATGTCACCACGAAAAGTTCGATTAGTAATCGATGTAATTCGTGGTATGGGAATTCGTGAGGCTCGAACACAGCTTCAGTTCATGAAGAAAGCTGCTGCAGAGCCAGTGTTAAAGCTGCTCAACTCAGCTGTTGCAAACGCACAGCACAACTTCGACCTAAACGAAACTGATTTGATTGTAAAGGAGATTATGGCTGATGGTGGTCCAACACTTGGACGATGGCGGGCACGAGCATTTGGACGTGCAGCTCCGATCCGAAAACGAACCACACACATCTCAATTACACTTGCTCCAAAGACAGCAAAGACTGAGGTAGAAAAGGAAATAAAGAAAGAAGAAGAGAAAAAACCAAAGACCAAAGCAGCTCCTAAGACAGAAAAGTCAAAGGAGAAAAAAGAAACCAAAAAAGCTAAGCCAACCAAATAAAGATTATGGGACAGAAAGTACATCCAAGAGTATTCCGAATCGGTGTCATCCGTGGATGGGATGGGATTTGGTTTGCTGGAAAGAAGCGATATGCAACCCTCCTTCAAGAGGATGTGCGCGTACGTGAATTTGTAAAAAAGGAAGTTAAGGACGCGTTGGTTGACCGAGTAGAGATCGAACGATCTCGCGAAGAACTTAGGCTTAACGTCTATGCGGCAAAACCTGGAATCATCATTGGTCGCGCAGGAGCTGGTATCGAAGAGCTAACAAAGAAGCTTAAGAAAAAGTTTTATCGCGGACGACGCGTAAAAATCAGCATTAATGTAAAGGAGTTTCAGAAGCCGTCATTGTCAGCTCATGTGGTTGCTCAGCAGATCATCGCAGATATTGAAAGGCGCATGCCATTTCGTCGGGTCATGAAGGGTGCTATTGATCGTGTGAAAAAGGCTAATGCAGAAGGTGTAAAAATTACTGTAGCAGGACGATTAAATGGTGCTGAAATTGCTCGATCTGAAACGATCTCTGATGGAAAGATCCCTCTTCACAATCTTCGATCTGATATCGACTTTGCCTCAATGCCGGCACGTACAATCTACGGCGCAATCGGAATCAAGGTTTGGATCAATCGCGGAGAGGTATTCGACAAAGAATAATCATACAGTTGTATGTTGTTACCAAAGAAAGTAAAACACAGAAAATGGCATAAAGGCCGCGCGCGAGGGAAGCGAATCGCTACTCAGAAAACGCAGCTTGCTTTTGGAACGTATGGACTTAAGGCCGTAACGGGATGTTGGGTTACTTCAAGACAGATTGAGGCAGCCAGACGTGCAATGACACGTGCAATTAAACGTGGTGGAAAAACATGGATCCGTATTTTCCCAGACAAGCCAGTAACAGCAAAGGGTTCTGAAATGCCTATGGGTAAAGGAAAAGGTGCTGTTGATCACTATGTGTGTGTTGTGCGCCCAGGGACAGTGATGTTTGAAATGGCTGGAATTGACGATGAGCTTGCTCGAAAGGCTCTCACGCTTGCAGCGCATAAACTTCCAGTGAAGACAAAGATTATTACTGGGGAACTTAAATAAGGATATGGACGCAAAGACTCTTCGATCAAAAACTGAGCAAGGTCTCCGAAAGGAGCTTGAGGACGCAAAGGAGCACCTAAAGCAGCTCATGTTTAAGGCATCTGCTAACCAACTTCGCAATGTTCGCGATATCCGGAAGACACGAAAGACCATCGCGCGCATTGAAACTATCTTGAAGCAAAAGGCAGGCGAAGTTGCTTCAACTGAGAAATAAGTATGACCAAGAACACAACAGCCATTAAACGAACGTTTACCGGTGAAGTCGTCTCAACAAAGATGAACAAGACGATTTTGGTGCGCGTAGAACGAACACTTATCCATCCAAAGTATGGAAAGCGTTATGTTCGAAGCAAAAAGTACCCGGTGCACGATGAGCAGGCACAGGCAAAAGTAGGGGACAAGGTCTCATTTAGAGAGTGTCGGCCATATTCTAAGACAAAGCGATGGCGACTCGTTAAGATTCACGCATAGTATGGTTCAAAACAGATCAATGTTAACCGTAGCTGATAACTCAGGAGCTAAAAAGCTTCAGGTTATTCGCGTACTCGGTGGATACAAAAAGCGATATGCACGCATTGGCGACATTGTGACCGTTACAGTTAAAGACGCTGTGCCTCATGGTGGAGTCAAGAAAAGTGATGTTGTGCAGGCTGTGCTTGTTCGCACCCGAAAGGAAACTCGACGAAAAGACGGGACTTACATTCGTTTTGATGAAAATGCTGCTGTGATTATCGACAAAAAGACAAAGGAGCCAAAAGGAACTCGAATTTTTGGACCTGTAGCTCGTGAGCTTCGAAGTCTTGGGTACAACAAGATTATTTCTCTTGCACCAGAAGTGCTCTAGTATGAAGATTAAAACAGGAGACAAAGTCCGCATTACTGCGGGTAAAGACAAAGGAAAAGAAGGAAAGGTGCTTCAGGTATTCCCTAAAGTTCAGCGTATTGTAGTAGATGGAGTAAACAAGCTGACAAAGCATCTTAAGCGATCAGGAAACCGACCTGGGCAGAAGATTGAATTCTCTGCACCAATTCATATTTCAAATGTGAAACTCATTTCTCCAAAAAGCGGTGTTTCTGGACGTGTTGGATACAAGGTTGTTGAAAAAGATGGTCGAAAGAGAAAGATTCGCGTCATTCGTTCAAAAGGAAACGTAGAAGATATTGAGTAATATGTCGTTTAAAGATTTTTATAAAACTGATGTCTTGCCAAAGCTCAAAGAAGAGTTTGGTTTGAAGAACATTCATGCTGTGCCAACCGTAGAGACCATTACACTTAACGTGGGTCTTGGGCCTGGGCTTAAAGATGGAAAGTTCCTCGAGACAGCTGAAAACACTCTCACTCGAATTACTGGACAACAGCCGGTTAAGACAAAGGCGCGAAAGTCAGTATCTGGATTTAAGATTCGTGAAGGAAACGTTGTTGGAATGAAGGTGACTCTTCGAGGAAAGCGCATGTGGGACTTCTTGGAAAAGATGATTAAGGTGTCGCTTCCGCGTGTTCGAGACTTCCGTGGGCTTTCTGCAAAGGCCTTTGACGGACAGGGAAACTACTCAATCGGACTCAAGGAGCACATCGCGTTCCCTGAGATTTCAAGCGAAGAGATTGAACTCATTCATGGTCTGCAGGTGACAATTGCAACATCTGCACAAAATGATGAGCAAGCAAAAGCCCTTCTTACTCATCTTGGGCTTCCGCTTAAAAAGGCATAAGTATGGCAACAGAGAACCAAATTGCAAAATCAAAGAAACAGCCAAAGTTCTCCACACGAAAGGTGAATCGATGCTGGCGTTGTGGTCGTAACCGAGGGTACCTTCGTGCCTTTGATATGTGCCGAATTTGTTTTAGAGAACTCGCCAATCGTGGAGAGGTTCCAGGCGTAAGAAAGTCAAGCTGGTAATATGATGACTGATCCAATTTCTGACATGCTCACTCGTATTCGAAACGCTCAAGCTGTAAAAAAGCATGAGATCGTTTTCCCGTACTCAAAAATCAAGTTCGCAATTGCGAAAATCTTGGAAAAAGAAGGGTATGTAAAAGGAGTAGAGCGCACAACAGAATCAAAATTTCCAAACATTCGAATTAACCTGAGTTATGCAGAGGATAACAGTCCTCAGATTCAGACGCTTAAGCGTGTGAGTAAGCCAGGGTGTCGGGTGTACGCTAAGTCATCAGAGCTTCCGATTGTGCTTTCAAATTTCGGAATCGCAATCATCTCTACACCAAACGGACTCATGACCAACAAAGAGGCTCATGCTCGTCATCTCGGTGGTGAGGTAATCTGTGAAATTTCATAATCGTATGTCTCGAGTTGGAAAGAAGCCAATCACAATCCCAAACGATGTCACGGTTACACTTGATGACAATCATGTGACCGTAAAGGGTCCAAAAGGAACACTAGAGCGATCGATTAACGCACTCGTGAATATTGCGATTGAAGAATCAGAAGAAGGAAAGGTTGTTGTAGTGAAGATTGAAGATGAGTCTGATGGTCAACAGAATGCCCAGTGGGGAACCGCACGTTCTGTTATTGCTAACATGGTTCAGGGAGTTACAGAAGGGTACTCAAAGAAACTTGAAGTAAATGGTGTTGGATATCGTGTAAAGACTCAAGGTAGAGCCGTTGTTCTCACGGTTGGATACTCGCATGACGTTACATTCGATCTTCCAGAAGGAATTGACGCTGCTGTTGACGGGAATGTAATCGTGATCTCTGGAGCAGACAAGCAGATGGTTGGTGAGGTTGCTGCAAACATCCGAAAAGTTCGAAAGCCTGAGCCATATAAGGGCAAAGGAATTAAGTATGACGATGAGGTGATCCGCCGAAAGGCTGGAAAGGCTCAGAAGGCTGGAGAGTAAACTGATTGGTATGAAAAAAGCCATGTTGAAAAAACAAAAGCACAGCAAACTGCGTGCTAAGCGAACACGTGCACGAATGCACGGAACAGCCGCTTGTCCTCGTTTGACCATCAAACGAAGCCTGCGACATATTTATGTTCAGCTTATTAACGATGACGCAGGAGCAACGCTTGCAGCAGCATCTGATAAAGATGTAGATACAAAAGGAAAGCCGCTAGAGGTTGCTAAGGCTGTTGGTCTTTTGATCGCTGAAAAAGCAAAAACCGCTAAGATTGAAACCGCTGTCTTTGATCGCGGTGCATACCGATACCACGGACGTGTCGCAGCTGTTGCTGACGGTGCTCGTGAGGGAGGATTGAAGCTCTAAACATATGGAAGTGAAAAAGACACAACCAGCAAACAAACCAGCTGCCGGAAAAGGCAAGAAGGATGATTCACGTAACAACCGACGCGGACGCGGACGAAAGCGTGGTCGAAAGCCACAGAGGCAACCAAAGGAATTTGAGCAAAAGATCCTTGATCTCGCTCGAGTAACTCGTGTGACTGCAGGTGGAAAGCGCATGTCATTTCGATGTGCTCTCGTAATTGGTGATCAGAAAGGACGTGTAGGACTTGGTGTTTCTAAAGGTGCTGACGTACAGATTGCTGTTGAAAAAGCTTTCCGACAAGCTAAGCGAAACCTGATAACTGTGCCAATGGTGAACGAGACTATTGCTCACCCTGTGAGAGTTAAGTTTGGTGCCGCACAGGTTATGCTTAAACCAGCCCCAAGTGGTACTGGACTGAAAGCTGGTGGAGCTATGCGAATGATTCTTGAATTCGCAGGTGTTCCAAACGTTGTTGCAAAAATTCTCAATTCAAACAATAAGATTAATATTGCTCGAGCAACACTCAAGGCGCTTGGTCAACTTCGAACTGCAAAGGATGAGTCAAAGAAGGAGACAAAGAAGCCAGAAGCGAAGAAGGTTGCAGAGCCAGCTCCTAAGGCAGCAAAAGCTGCGTAAGAAGGTATGACACTATCACTCCACTCAATTCAGCCTGCAAAAGGCTCAAAGAAGTCCGGCAAACGCATTGGACGTGGGTTAGGGTCAACCGGACGATATTCTGGACGAGGTATCAAAGGACAACGATCACGTTCTGGTGGAAAATCAGGTCTTGCCCTAAAGGGTATCCGACAGATCATGCTTGCTACTCCAAAGAAAAAGGGGTTCAAGTCAGGGCGAATTAAACCAGAAGTTGTAAACGTAGCCGACCTCTCAAAGATGTTTGCAGATGGAAACAAAGTCTCACCTAAGGTACTCTTAGAGAAAGGACTTATCTCAGACGGTGATCGAGGAGTAAAAATTCTCGGAAACGGAGCTTTGGGAATCAAACTTACTATTGCAGATTGTGCGGTATCAGAAGCCGCAAAGAAAAAGATTGAGGACGCCGGCGGAACAGTCGTGTTCTCATAAATAATCATCCTTCTATGAATACGCTCATTCGCATCTGGAAGACCAAAGAGGTCCGAAACAGCCTTCTGTTTATCACGATCATGCTCGTGATCTTCCGTGTAGCTGCTCACATTCCAGTGCCAGGCGTAGACGCATCAGCCCTAAAGGATATTTTCGCAGGAAATCAGTTTTTTGGACTGTTGAACATTTTCTCTGGTGGAACGCTGGAGAATTTTTCAATTGTAGCAATGGGTGTGATGCCTTACATTACGTCATCAATTATCTTCCAGCTCCTTGGAATGATTGTTCCTCAGCTTGAAGAGATGCAAAAAGAAGAGCAAGGTCGTCAAAAGATCAGTCAATGGACAAGACTTCTCACCATTCCTCTTTGTATGATTCAGGCCTATGGTTTGATCCTGCTTCTTTCACAAAGCGGAACCTTCTTTGTTGGAGTATCGATCTGGACGCTACTCTTCGCAATCGTGTCTATGACAACGGGTACGATTTTCTTGATGTGGATTGGTGAGCTTATTACAGAAAAGAACATCGGAAACGGAATTTCAATCTTGATCCTTGCAGGTATCATTGCTGGACTACCTACATTCCTAAGCCAGTCCCTTTCCATTTACGACAAGAGTCAGCTTGTGACATTGATCCTGTTTATCGCAGCTACAATCTTCACGATTGTGAGTATTGTTATCATGAACGAGGCGCAGAGAAATATCCCTGTTCAGTACGCGCGTCACGTTCGAGGATCAAGGATTTCAGGAAACGTCAGCTCACATATTCCACTGAGATTAAACATGGGTGGAGTAATCCCAATCATCTTCGCGATCTCAATTGTGTTGTTCCCAAGCATGATCGCTCAGTTTTTCGTGAATGCTCGAACAGAATTTTTACGCGAGGCAGCGACATGGGTTATTCAGATCATGCAAAATCAATTCATTTACGGACTGCTGTTTTTTACTCTTGTATTTGTTTTTGCATACTTCTACACAGCTGTTATTTTCCATCCGGATAATGTTGCTGAGAACATTCAAAAGCAAGGGGGGTTCATCCCTGGGATTAGACCAGGAAAGAACACTGCAGACTATCTTGGTTGGGTTGTAAACCGATTGCTTTTTGTTGGCGCAGGATTCCTTTCATTGGTAGCTATTCTTCCATTGATTGTTCAGCAGTTCACAGGAAACGCAAACCTCGTTATTGGTGGAACTTCAATTTTGATTATTGTTGCGGTTGTTATTGATAGTGTAAAACAAGTCGAGGCGCAGCTGACCATGCGTGAATACGATATGTAGACACACAAGAGCCCCGCTGAGGCGGGGTTTTTAGATTCCAATTTCGTCTCAATCCCTGACTCTGCTATACTGTCAGCGTTGAGAAATAACCAAACAACATCTTTCACATTATGACCTACAAAATATTGGTCATGGGTCCACAAGGAAGTGGGAAAGGTACCCAATCACAAATCCTTTCAAAAACACTCGGTATCCCAGCATTTGCCATGGGCGGACTCATTCGAGATGAAGCAGCAACAGGGTCTGACTTTGGGAAGAAAATGGAAAAATTGATTAACGATGGAAATCTGGTATCAGACACTGATGCCGCAGAGCTTCTCAAGCGAAGGTTAGGCAAACCGGATGTGGCAAATGGCTACATTCTAGACGGGTACCCTCGCAACATCTCTCAATACAACGCATTCGATTTTGATAAACCTACCCACGTGGTTGTTATCGATCTTCCAGAAGAGGAATCAGTCAAACGACTAGGTCACCGCCTTACCTGCAAAGGGTGCGAAAAAGTTGGTTCTATACATGATGGAATTCAAGCTGGAGGTGCATGTGATGAATGTGGGGAAGAATGGTATCAACGAAAAGACGATCGGCCAGACGCCATCAAGCGGCGATTGCAGATTTATATGGATGACACTCTTCCAGTAATCATGAAATACGGCGACGCTGTGAGGCATGTGGATGGAGTTGGAACAAAGCAGGAAGTGGCTCAGCGAGTGCTGGATGCAATTCAATAATATGGCTCTTGTTAAGACAGCTGAAGAGATTGAAAAGATGCGCACTGGAGGTGCGCTTCTTTCTCGTGCGCTAGAAGCCGCAGCAAGGGCTGTTGCCCCAGGTGTCTCTCTTAAAGAAATCGATGCAATAGGCGAGAAGGTTTTAATCGACGGAGGAGCAAAGCCTTCGTTTAAAGGTTACCAATCAAGTCCTGACGACATTCCGTTTCCAAGTGCGGTCTGCATCTCTGTGAATGAAGAAATTGTGCATGGACTCGGAAATCGAGACAGGGTGCTCAAAGAAGGCGAGATTGTTGGTCTTGATATTGGGTGTTGGTACGAAGGGCTTTGCACAGACATGGCAATGACTGTGCCTGTTGGCAAGGTGAGTGATGAAGCAACTAAGCTCATGCAGGTCACAAAGGAAGCGCTCTACACAGGCATCAAACAGGCCGTGATCGGAAACGAGATCGCAGACATTGGTGTGGCTGTAGAAGCCCTGGTCAAACCACATGGATACGGAATCGTCCGTGCGCTTGTGGGACATGGTGTCGGCCATGATGTGCATGAACCTCCACACATCCCCAATTTCAAGACGAATCGATACCCATCTATTAAGATAAAAGAAGGCATGTGTCTCGCGCTTGAGCCAATGCTTGGCCTTGGTGGTGACTATAAAGTTGATACAGCACCAGACGGTTGGGGCATTGTCATGGCAGACGGATCACTCGGATCTCATTTTGAAGTTACAATCGCAATCACAAAAGATGGTCCAGAAATCCTAACTCCACAGCCAGAGCTATGAGAATTCTAGGAATCGACTACGGACTAAAAAAGATTGGCCTCGCTTTTGCTGAGACAGATGCCGGCATCGCTGTTCCACTGGAGGTGATTGCAAACACTTCAGAGATCATGAAGCTGATAATTGAAAAGATAGCACAAGAAGACATTGAAACAATTGTTGTGGGGGTGCCACTAAAGGCAGGGGATCATCACAACTCAGACCAGCTTGATCTTACTCGCGGGTTTATTGAAGAGCTTAGAAAGTCAGTTGATGTTCCTGTGGTTGAGGAAGATGAGTCATACACAACTGCTGAAAGCATCAGACTGCAGCGCGAAGAAGGTTCTGATGCACCAGAAGACGCTCTTGCCGCCATGCTGATCCTAAGGGGCTACCTTGAAAACAACTCACAACAAAGCTAAAAAACACCTTGCCGACATAGGTGTTTTTTGTTACGCTTCTGATTCCATAACGAGGAGGAACTATGGACACCAAAATTCTCTTCACCGAAGAAGATATCCGTGTAGCTGTTCGCGGAATAGCAGAGCAGATCTCTCTGGACTATGCCGGACAAGATGTGCTGCTCGTCTGCATTCTCAAGGGCTCCATCATCTTCACAGCCGATCTGGCTCGTGAGATCGAGCGGATCGCGCTCACTGGAGCTGGGGTGGCAAGCTGCCGCATCGACTTCATGCGTACGTCTGCTTACGGCGACAGCATGGCTCCGGGCGATGTAGAGCTCAAGCTGGACCTGGATCGGTCCGTGCGCGGCGAGAACGTCATCCTGATCGAAGACGTGGCTGACACGCTCCACACGCTCGCTGCGCTTCAAAAGCGTCTCCGCCTCAAAGAGTCAGCTACGCTCAAGACCGCAGTGTTGCTCACAAAGCCACACAACCACCAGCGCAATGATGTCCTCATCGACTACATCGGGATCGTTGGTGAGGGTGTCGGATTCGTGGTCGGCTACGGCATGGACGATGCTGGCAAGCTCCG
>CAZIDX010000010.1:0-36872 GCA_964538435.1 uncultured Gammaproteobacteria bacterium
GTCGATTGAAAGTTCAAGTAGTGGGCTGGCAATAGCTTGCTTTGCCGCTTCTACAGCTCTGTTCTCGCCACTGGCGCGTCCAATGCCCATCAGAGCAGAACCAGAGCTCTCCATAATGGCTTTAACGTCAGCGTAGTCAACGTTGATGAGTCCAGGAACAGTGATAAGCTCTGCGATTCCCTGCACACCCTGTCTGAGCACATCGTCCACGACCGTAAAGGCATCCATGAGCGATGTCTTTTTGTCGATGATTTGTAGAACGCGGTCGTTTGGAATCGTGATGATGGCATCTACATGATTCAGGAGCCTATCAAATCCTTCATCTGCAATACGCCTTCGCTGCGCACCCTCAAACGTGAATGGTTTTGTTACCACAGCAACGGTTAGCGCACCAATGTCCTTGGCAAGCTTTGCAACCTCTGGGATGGCTCCAGTTCCGGTTCCACCTCCAAGCCCACAGGTAAGGAAGACCATGTCTGATCCACCGAGTGCTTCGCGGATTTCATTGTGATTCTCTTCTGCGGCACGACAACCTACCTCCGGATTCATTCCAGCACCCAAACCTCGGGTAATGGTTTTTCCAATTGGAATCTTGCGTGGTGCAAGGTTCTGATTTAGAGCTTGCACATCCGTGTTCACAACAATGAACTCGACCCCCTTGATGTTGTCGCTGATCATGCGGTTAACCGCAGCACCTCCTCCACCCCCGATTCCTACGACCTTTATCTTTGCAAAGGTCTCAATGTCTGGCTTTACTTGTGCCATATGCAATGTTTTCAGTGTGTGCGCACCCATGAACAACTAAACGGTTCAAAGAGTTTACGCACTAAAATGAATTGATTACTGTTGAACAACTCTAGTGCTCAAAATTAGCTCTACTGAGCACAAAAATCATTCAATACTTTAACATTGACAGAGGTGCTGTCAAGCAAATCAAAAAAGAAGATGTGCATATCTTCTTTTTTTGTCTTTGTTAAGGCTTGATTGACTTGAACAGCTTTTTCAGTCCTCCAGTGATCTTTCCAACGTCTCCAAACTTACCAATTAGGTCCCCTATCTTATTTCCGGCTCCAGCACCCCTGATATGGTAGCCCCAGAGCACCAATCCCATGGCTGTGCTCATGCCAGGATCGCCTGTTCGGTCGATAACAGAGGTTACTCCGATGGGTGTTCCAAGCGAAACTGGGAGTCTGAGTGTGGACTTAGCAGCATCCAGAATCCCATCAAGCTTTGCTCCGCCTCCTGTTAGAACAATACCTGCTGGGAGCATTCCTGATCGATCGATCTTTTGGAGTTCGCGGTCAACATGCTCGAAAATCTCTTGCACGCGCGCTTCTGTGATGTCTGCCACAAACTTTCTTCCAACGATCTCTTGCTCAGGCGCACCAAGCTCTCCTAGGTCCAGTTCTTCTTTTTTGTTTACATCCTTTGGAAGACAGGTGGCGTACTGGAGTTTAACTTGCTCTGCGACCTCGATTGATGTTCGTAGGCCGATCGCGATATCTGATGTGATGTGGTCTGAGCCAATCGGAAGCACGGCTGTGTGAAGGACATCCCCTTCTTCGTAGACAACCATGTTAGTCGTTGAAGCTCCCACGTTCACCACGCAGACACCAAGCTCCTTTTGTCTCTCTGAAACAACAGCTTCTGATGTGGCAAGGATGGAAAAAACGAGATCTTCAATATCCAAACCTGTTCGATACACTGATTTTGTAAGGTTTTTAATCTGCGAGCTGAGGCCTTGGATGATAATGGCATCAACCTCGAGTCTGATTCCACTCATTCCAACTGGGTCTTTAATGCCGCGCTGGCCATCTACTGTGAAATCCTTTGGAATGACGTGAATAATCTCGTAGTTTGTAGGCGTTGCCACTGTTCGAGCAGCTTCTATGGCTCGCTCAACGTCATCATCACGAATTTCTCCGTCACTACGACCGACCCCAACTACTCCGCGTGATTCCTGAGAGATGATGTGATTTCCGTTGATGCCTACCCATGCGCGATTAAGTGGCATGCCTGTGATGCGCTCTGCCTGCTCGATTGCTCTTGAAACAGAGGAAACTGCATCTTCGAGGTTCGTGATTGTTCCTTTGCTTACACCTGAAGAAGGTACCTCAACAGCGCCGATGATATGCATCTGCTCTCCCCCATCTGCTGATGGAACAAGTTTTCCAACCGCAGCACGGATGGCATATGTTCCAACATCTAATCCTGTAAAAATTTCTTCGCTCATATTCTTTGATTACTGCGTTTCTGGCTTTGATTTCAGTATACCCAACATTACCGACCTATCACAAGCTCGAGAATGTAGGAGTCAAAAATCGTGAATCCGATAATGATTGCAATGATGGACACGAGAAGCACGGTTCCAGCCATAATGTCCTTTATATCTTTCACAATCGGGTGAATTCTTGGTTTAAATGAATCTACGATGCGCTCGAAAATGCTATTTATCATTTCAAGCGCTAGAATTGACCCAATCATGAGCATGAGCACAATAAACTCAGAGCTTGTGACATGGAACAAAAATGCCAAGAACAGAACCACTAGAGCAGCTATGGTCTGCAGTCTAAAGCTTTGTTCGTGGCGAAACACAACAACAACCCCCCTGAGGGCATGGGCAAAACTTCGTTTGAGTCGATGTTGATCAATCACAATTCTGGGTTTATATTGAGTGATTCGAGAATTTTTTCCTGCATGGCAAACATCTTTTTTGCATCAGAGGTCTTTTCGTGGTCATAGCCAAGTAGGTGCAGGACTCCGTGAACTAGCAGGAACTGAAGCTCGGTGCGGGTTGAGTGATGCATTTTTTCTGCTTGCTTCTTTGCTTGTTGATAGCTAATGAGCACTTCCCCAAGCTGATCTCCATCACCGAGCCCAAACGACAGAACATCTGTTGGCTTGTCTTTTCCTCTGTACCTAAGATTAAGTTTTCGGATCTGTGCCTGCGAGAGAAAAGCAATTGAAATACTTTTCTTTCCCTTAACACTTGCGTGTCTACTTACAGCTTTAAGGACTTTTTTGACCACAGAAAGAGGCAGTCGCTGCCCTCCTTTGAGTGATGATTGGTTTACCTCAGCTGTGATCATAGCGCTTCTTCAATCACCTCTTCGATCTCCTCAACCATTTCTTCCAACTCTTCCTCAGTGACCTCCTCAGACTCTTCGATTGCCTCGTCTTCAACAAGCTCTTCATAGACCCCATCGCCTGTAATTACAATGCTGTTGAGCATCATCTGGAATGTTTGAAGGTAATCAACTCGCGTCTTAATGCCGGTGTCGTACTCAAATACAATCACAGACGCCCCAAGGTCTACATAGGCGATAATCTGGTTCTCAGACTGAATCATGTCGAGCCCCTCCTTTGTGCTGACCTCGTAGAATTTGTCTGCAGCAATGTTGTTCTCAACCCAATCGAGGATCGACTGTGATGCTGGTTTTACACGATAAGAAATTCTAAAGCCTTCGCCTGTCTCTGCATCGATCATCTGATCACCATTTTCGTCATCCTGGATCTCCCAGACGGTTGGGTAGCTAAGATCATAGAGCACTGATCCGGCCTGACCTTGGTACACAGTAACAAGCCCTGCGCCATAGAGTGTCCCTGGAGCTGTTCCGTTTGGATTGTAGCGGTGGAATACCTCGTTACCGTCTAAAAAGCCGTCTCGGTCTGAGTCTGGAAGTCGAGGATTGGTGTCATAAACCTGGTCCTCCTCAACATCTGAGAGGCCATCTGAGTCTGAGTCTGTTCCTGGTGTAACCTCGACATCGAACGGGTCAGCTGGATCTAAATCTTGATCCTGGTCGGTGTCTGGGTCTGGATCTTTGTCTAGGTCTGGATCTGGATCAGTGTCAGTGTCCTGGTCGGTGTCAGAATCTGGATATGGCCTAGGGTCTGCGATGACATTGTCCTGTGTGTTTGTGTCTTCTGCTGGCTGCTGCGTTGCAAGATAGACGTAGGCTCCAAATGCGATGAGGAGAATGATAAACAACCCCCCAGCACCAAGAATAACCTTGGTTGTTAGTGACATCTTCTTTTTTGCAGCAGGTGCTACTGGTTTTGGAGGTGTTTTTGGTGGTGGAGGTGGTGGGGCAGCCGCAGTCTGCACGACAGGTTTTGCCTTCTCAGGTTCTTTTAGTGGAGCCTGAGCTCCATGCCGATACCGCTCAGGCATAGCAAAAATCTGGGCATCGAAAGAATCTTTCGTGCTTTTTTGCGCGTCTTGAGGTTGTGTGTCTGGTTGGTCTGGCATGGTTTATTTTACAGCGTCATCCTCCTCATCACCTGGAACGGTTAACAATTCTCCGTCTCCATTTGGATCGTATCCTCCACTCACCTCTGCGCCATCCTGGTATCCATCACCGTCTGTATCAGGATTGAGAGGGTCTGTTCCCCAAGTCATTGCCTCTTCGTAATCATAGAGACCATCACCGTCTGTGTCAGGACTGTTTGGACTTGTTCCAATCTCTTCTTCCTCTAGGTCCGTTAAACCGTCCTTGTCTGAGTCTGTCATGTCAACCTCCTCAGGCTCTTCTTCTGGCTCTTCCTCAACAACCGGCTCTTCTTCCTCTGGTTCGATGACAGGCTCTTCTTCAACTACTGGCGTGTCATCTTCGATCACGTCTATGGTTGGAGTGAGTTCTTCTGGTGGCTCTGGAGTTGTGTCTCCGCGTGAACTTAGGATCTTCATTGAGATAAAGAAGGCAGCAACGATTACCAAAATCGATGCAGCAACGAGCATGATGGCCTTCCAGTTCCCTCTCCCTGCACCTGCGTCAGCGTAAGCGGCTTCTGGAGTAACTTGTGCTGGGTCTGCGTATACTTGTGGTTCTGGGGCTGGGGCTTGCTCAGGAGCTGGGGCGGCAGGTTGTTGCTGAGCAGCTTCGTATGCAGCCTTTTGCCTCTCGTATTCTGCTAGCTGCTCTTCGTACGTCGCTTGATCAGTTGCAGCTACAGGCTCAGCAGCAGGTTGTTCTGCAACTGGCTCTGGAGCTGGTTCTGGTGCGGGTGCGGCCGGTGTTGGAGCAGGCTCAGCAGGAGCTGGCTCTGGAGCAGCCGGGGCAGGCTCAGGTTGTGTTGGAGGTGGAACTTGTGGAGCAGCCTGATCAGTTTGCTCAAAAATGTCTTCTGGCTCCTTTTGTACGTCATCAAACATAGGGTTTGTTTATCAGCATTTTGAAAGTTGAATTTATTACTCAAGTCGACCTTCTCCGGTCGGGTTGTAGCCTGCCTGAATCTCGTCGTAGTCTGAGTACCCATCACCGTCTGTATCTGCATTGTATGGGTCTGTTCCGTATTGCGATTCTTTATAGCCTGAGAGCCCATCTGCATCTGCATCGTCTACAAGCACAAGCTCTTTGCACTCATCTTCATAGTCCTCAGTAAGAACATTACACAGTGACCGGTCATTTGCTTGACTCGCTCCTTCTGAGACTTCAACGAAGTCGCAATACTCTTTGTCATAACCTCTACCTGAACAGTTCTCTGAGGTCACCGGCCCAAGCAGTGTGCTTGTGCAACCAGATTGCTTCTTTTCTGTGGAGAGCTGGTCACAATAGCTCGCATCACCTGTTTGAGCAGCAAACTCTCGATTGATAGTGTCTGTACAGAGTGTATTGATGGCACTGTTTTCAATAGCTGTGCACGCCTTTAGATCAAGAAGCTCGCGTGCAACACCTAGTATGCAGTCATCTTTATCATCACCCGCAAGGTCGCCACAATACTCTGTTGATCCTGTAAGTTCTGCTGCATCTTTGTTTGCTTGCTGCTCACACCCCTCAACATCGTCAGCATTCTCACAGGATTCAATGAGCGTCTCTGCTTGAATCACCTCATCGTCCTGAATGAGTGTTAGCGGCTCGTTGTCAGAACCAACCACTCGGAATATGACAACGATGATAATCAAAAGCAATACCAATCCCCCGGCAGCTATAGCTATCAGCTTCCAGGGGATGTTTTTTTCAGTTTGATATGACTGATTAAGATCCATACTTAGTCCTCGTATGGACAGTAAGTGAATTCAAAGTTACTGAACTCCATGGCGCCGGTTCCGTAGAAGATGTTTCGAATTGGAATAGACTGTTCTTCGTAGGTGCACTGGAATCCTTCTGGGAACGGAATGGTTGCTCCTTCTCGTGTTTCAACTTGGTCAGTAGTGTTGATGTTGTTTGAGGTGGTTGTCACGGTTGTGTTGAGAATGGAATCTACAATCGCCTCGTACATTTCTGTGATTCCGTCAGCATCTGTCGCGATAAAGGCATAGGATTCCGAGCCACACTCGTCTGCATTTGAGATATCTAGACCGTCACACTCCTCACTTGACTCGTGAGCCATCCAACCTTGAAGGTCTGGGTCATCTGAGATAACCGCAGAATAGAACACAACTGATGGATGCCCAGCAATCAAATCGCTGTCGTAGCGCACCTCGGCCGCACACGCCTCGTAACCATTTGCTGTTTGTGAACCTCCTGCTTCAGCTGTGTATCCATAAGTAAATGTCTCACACGAGCTACCATCGAGGCTTTTTCGGGGGTCACCGTCAGAGAGAAGAACAACGATCTTCAGGGTGTCTGTTTCAGATTCAGCCTGAAGAATATCGAGTGCTTTTTCTACACCTGCCGCTGTCGGAGTTGATCCAGAAGTTGCATCAGTATTGTAGCCAGCGACCACTGACAAGAGTGACGACTCATCATCAATCATACTATCAAGCCCAGCTTCAAGTAGATCATCTTGAGCATCTGAACCCTGGTAGCTGACGAGCCCGACACGCAGATCTGCAGTCACACCCCCGTAGACATCGAGAAGCTCTTCGATTGCATCTGCAGTTGCTTCGGCAACATATTCAATACGACTGTACTCGCCCTCACCTGGAGTTTCACCTTCAGGAGTGTCATCCATACTTCCAGACAGGTCTGTGACGAATACGATATCCACGCTTGGCAACTCAACATCTTCATTACTCACACCAGCTGTGATTGAGGTTGCGACTCCACATGCTGGGACGATGAGTGCGGCGTTGTCTGGGGTGTTGCCGTCGTTGTTCATGTAGCTGTAGAGACTGAAGGTGTCAACGTAGTCGTCTTCGTTTCCTTCAACAACAGCGAGGAGTCCGGTTGTTTCGTATGAGGTTGGGCATTGTGATCCACAATTGTCTGCGCAGACTGGGGTGACACATTCAACTGACTCACCTTCGTCTGTGTAACCGCAAGATTCACAATCTTGCGCGTATGCGCATGTAAAGCCTCCTGTGTGTGTGCAGTAGCCTCCGTTGCCGGTTCCTCCATTACATACCCCAACAGTTCGACATGAGTATTCATTACCTTCGTCATCATCTTCACAATCATCATCGTCGTTGCAGTAACTTCCGATAAGCACTTCTCCGGTGCCAGTGTCAAAACACCTCATTCGGGTTTCGCTTCCGTCACAGACTTCGTTTCCAGCATCAATCACACCGTCTCCACAGTACGGACCTGACATGGTCTTGTACTGACAGAGCTCGTTACAATAGTTACAAGTGCTGTCGTAGTCGGCGTCGCAGGTCTGACCATTCTCTTCGCCGTTGTCGCATGATTCTGCACCAACGTAGACGTAGTCGTCTCCGCAGACGTTTAGTTCGCAGGTATTGAGACAGTAGTCGTTGTTTGATGAGTTGCCGTCGTCACAAGCCTCTGTTCCTTCCACTTCTCCGTTTCCACAAAGCTGGTCGCCTCCGACACAGTATGACCAACCACCGTCTTCAACAGCTGTAGGCCAGTCACAGTCACTATCGCAAGTTCTGTATCGGAATAGCTCGTAGTCAAAGTCTGGGCAGCTCATGCTTTCACATCGACCGTAGTGATCGAGACGGAAGCCGTAGAGCCAGCCGATTTCTCCGTTGTAGCATCTGTATCCGACATCGCTTGCACCTGTGCAGACATTGTCGGTACATGTTCCTGAATCACAGTCTCCATTATCGTCACAAGTCTCACCAGCGTCATCAAAGTCTGCGCAGACATCTCCTGTTTCACAAGCGGCATAAGTATCTCCGCAGGTCTCGCCTGAGCCGAGTTCGTCTTCACAGTCACTGTCAGTGTCACAAGCTGTCATTCCATCGCTGCAGAGCCCGCCTGCGTGTGTCTCGTAGTCTCCGTCACATTCTTCTGCCCCGTTTACCTCTGCGTCGCCACAGGCAGGACCTGGGGCTGTGCAGTTGTAGGCGCAGCTGACGTTGATATCTTGGCTGTATTGTCCGTTTGCTGCCTCACACCAACCAGATGCACCATAGGCAAGACAGGCCCATGAATCTGGATCTGTGTCGCAGGCATCGGTTGGGACAGATGGATCATAGTCGTAGAGACCAGTGTAACCACAGTCACATTCTTCTCCACCGGCTAAGTAACCGTCTCCACAATAGTATTCACTTGGTCCGTCGCAGAGATCTCCGCATTTTCCGTATTCACCGTTTTGCGCGCCATCATCACAGATCTCACCGTCTTCAAGCACGCCGTTTCCACATTCAAAGGCAATACAAGCAGACATGTTTGCTGTATCCCAATCGCATGACCCTCCATTGTTATAACAAGCATAACCATTGGTTCCATCCACACACTCTCCCCCAGATCCACAGTCCCCATCAACAACACACCCCTCGACTCCGTCGTATGTTTCGTCATCTGGGTTTACGCAGACTGTGCAAGCGAATCCGTCTTCTGTGTCTCCGATCTCGCATGTTTCTGTTGGGCCTTGGACACCGTCTCCACAAATAACAGAATCCCCCATAGTCTGCCCATCACAGAACTGTGCAGGGACCACGAAGCCAGCCTGAAGCGTGCCATCTGGGTCATTGTTTGTTGAGTACTCCGCAATGATTGTTGCGTCGTCTGTTGTGTCGTTTTCGATTGGAAGAACCCAGATACCGTCCCCATACTCAAGCTCGGCATACAGTGTGTATGCCTCACCACCTTCGCTTTGGTATCCGTAGAGGAATGAATCTTCTGGGCAGACGAATGTTCCAGTCACACCATTCCAGCATGAGGCTGTGTCGTATCCGTCTTCTGTGCAGTAATAAAATTCGTTTACTGGGTCCGTTGGGAGTGCAGAACCGAGATCGTTTCCAAGCACAGCGCTCCATGAACTCCAGATTGAGTTTGAAATAGCAGGAACAAATGTTCCTGACTGAACATCAGGATAACCTTCTATACATGTTTCATCGCCTGGGCAATCATCATCGTCGTCACATGACTCACCCTTTGTGATTGAGCAATGCATGTTTGCTGCTCCGTAGGCGTTGAGTGTTGAGACCATGTCTGTAATGTCTGTGAGTCGGTTCATGTCACGTGTGAGCTTGCCTTTTTGCGCGTCACACCAAGCCCCTTCATCAATGTAAAGCGAGCAGTCATCATCAGAGTCACAACTATCACCTGTCACGCTACATGATCCAAAACATCGCTCTGAGTCACAGTCCAGAGATGTCGAACATGTGGCATCCACATCGCTTGCGCTAGTACACACGCCTTCTGTACAGACATTTGAATCACAGTCTGTTGAAGACTCGCAAGTCTCCCCTGCGTCAGCATAGTCAAAACAGTAGGTTGTTGTTGTGTTGCAAGTTTCGTAGCAATCTCCATCCCACTCACATGATGCATAATCATCACCTTCATCTAGAACATATCCGCTTGCTGTCTCGCAGAGACCAACATCTGTGACGTCACTTGTGTTTGCGTTGAATCTCCAGTTCTCGAGGATAAGTTCAAAAATTGTTTCTGCGTCTTCATCAGCATCTTCGTTGTACGAGATGATGTACATGTTTGAGTAGAGGTCTCCACTGTGTTGGTTTGCTGCCACAGCGTATAGCGTTGTTCCTGATTGAGCACCGTTATAGTCATCAACGGTGGTTGCTGAAAAGCTTCCTGTAAACTCTTGTGCTTCGATCCAAGCTTCTGGTGAAAGGAATTCTTCATTAGGAATCACACGCACACCAATAGCGTCGCTTGATCCCTCAACTTTGAAAATGAGTTCCTGCAAAATGTTTGATGATGCAAGTGACGTGACATCAATAACATCTTCAAGTGCAGGGAGATCATCGCTTGTTCCATCATCTCCTGCGTCGCGACAATAGTAGAATGAGAAGTTTGTGTTTTCATCCTCTTCAACAAATGGCACTCCGTCATCAATGGTTGGCCATGGGTTCTCACAGAGGAGCGCGTTGATCTCCAGTGTGCCAGAAACCTGCTCACCCACTGTTGTTGGGTTAAACACGTTGTCTACGGTGATCTCTGTTGTTGCAAGCACGGTTTCACGCCCGTCGTTTCCAGACGCCTCAAAGTAAGCGTCCTGATCATCGCCTAGATCATAGGCTGGGAGCAGAACAACATCGTCTTCGGCGTCTTCTACGTCATCATAGGAAGAGGACCAGGTCCAATCCCAAGCGTAGTCGTCTGTTTCAAAAATCTCTTCGTAGCTGCCGGTGTAGTCGCGGTATGTATACGCAGCGGAATTAAAGTTATGTGTTTCTTCTGTCTCGGAGAAGTATTCTACGCTTGCAGACTCATAGTCAGCCGCATCGATGTTTCCTGTGTCTTCCACTGTTACCAAATCCACCTGACAGACTTCGTCACCAATGTAGAACATGCGTTCTTCCTCACCGCTTGAACATGTGGCTCCAATACACAAATCTACCTGGTTTTCACCAAGCGCCCCTTCTTGAATGAGGTCTGATGGCTCGTCATCACCCACCACAACAAGCCTGTATGATGAGTACTCTTCAAGCAGGTCAGAGTAGCGGACATAGACATCAACTCCGTCTCCATTCTCAACCGCGCGGTAAGTCACAGGTGTGTAGCATCCAAATGTGTCTGAGGCTGAGGCTTCTTGCCCAAAGACTCCTAGGACAAAAGACTTTACCCACCCCCAAGCGCGGGCAAATGCGCCTTCTGGCTCAGGTGATGCGTACACAAGTGAAGTGTAGTTGCTCGGACAAGTGCTCTCGTCTACAACGGCTACACCATTCCACTCAACGAGGTCGAGGTAGAGATGTGAGTCAAATTCTTCTGATGAGATTACTCCGTCTTCGTCTGTATCTTCAGTTAGATCGAGTGAGTCTAGATCCATGTCTTGATCAAACTCAACGTAAATAGCTGTGTTTCGACAGTACCCTTCTGTTGGTGGCGATCCTGCCACAAAGTTATTAGCTGGAACAATTTGATTGATCTGTGGCCTTTCAAAACAGCAACTACTGAGTCCACAACCATATACTTCGGCGTTACCACAGGAATCGTTTGTTGAACATGTGCACTCGAGTGTTACAAGTGCTTCCCCTGATGCGCCGTTGACAGCTGTTGCGGTTACAGTTGAGATAGCGTATCCACCAACAACTTCAAGTGGTGCTCCGGCGGCTACTTCTGCTACCCCATATCCACCAACAGCAAATGTCTCTGAAATGTCGGCATCGCATTCCTCCCCAGTTCCAGGCGCGCCCCCATCTCCACAAAATGATGGTGTGGAGTAGTGAGCTGATGAACCTTCACTTAAACACTCGCTTGAGCATCCGTCTTCGCCATTTTGTCCCCCATCGCAGTCCTCACCATCTTCAATGCTGCTGTTTCCACAGCATGGCTCTGAAATAGGATCACATGTTGCACCAGCGCCTGTGCAGTCGTCGTTTTGACTACAACTTACGCCTGTATCACTACAGACCCACACACACTGGGTGGTTCCTAGGTTAAGACACCAGTCTGAACAGCCGTCTGAGTCATCACCAAGAGTTCCTTCACAGTCCTCACCGTCTTCTGGAACGGTTCCGTTTCCACAGGTTGAATCAACATCATTAATTGACACAGACCCTTCGTAGAGACACTGGCTTGAGCAACCGTCATCGTTTTCTGTGTTTCCATCATCACAATCCTCTCCCCCATCTTCGTCAGCGTGATCAACAGTTCCATCACCACAGACAGCATCAACGTAGCGAGAACCTTCGTTAAGACAAATTGAAGAGCACCCGTCTGCGCTGTCTGTGTTTCCATCGTCACATTCCTCGTTTGCGTCGAGCGTGCCATCTCCACAGCAGCCAGGGTTTGAAATCTCACACGTGTCTGAATAGTAGGTGCAGTCACTTCCATCCTCATTCTCGCAGACGTCTCCTGATATTGAACAGATGCCGCTTTCTGCTCCTACCTCAATATCACAAGACTCTTGGCAGTCTGTGTCGGAAATACAGCTTTCTGCAGAGGCTGCGCAGGCATATGCGCATGTGTCTGAACCCTCGTTAAGGCAAGAGTCTGAGCAATCATCACCACCGTCACATTCTTCTGCGTCTATGTTTACATTTCCATCTCCACACACAGGGTCTCCATATTGAATAGTTGATCCTGTGTTTGTACAGGCAGCAGAGCACCAATCAGGGAGTGATGAGGTGAGCTCGATCTCACCGCTTGCAATCATGTAAGCAACAACCTCTTCTTCAACATCTCTATCAACTCCGTTGTTGTTTGGTGAGTCAACAGCTGTCCATGCATTCCAAGCAAATGAACCCTGGAGAGCTTGTCCGTTTTCGCTACATTCATCCGGTGCGCCGTAGCCTGTAGCACTAAATTCTTCGCGCTCCCCCACGTATTCCATGTAAGAAGCTTCTGGGGAGACACCGATGGAATCTACTGAGCAGCTGATTTCTGATTCTTTTGTTTTAAATTTCCAAGAAAAACTATCGTCGTAGTAAAGATTATCGTTTGAGCCGTAGTTTGATCCAGCCAAAGAAAGTGGCACCCTGTTGTCTGAGGTAATGACGTCTGCGTCAAGAACAATTCTGTGCCATGTGTTTGGATCCATCTCGTATGAGTTTTCGTCATCAATCTCTTCAAACACAATCTCAAGGCGATCTAATGCCCCGTCGTAGTCAATGCTTGCAACGTGATCAAATGGCGTTACTTCTGATGATGAGCAGAGTGAGTCTTCACATACATACAGTGTCACTGACGACATTGTGATAGTCGTCTCGTCCATGTCTGTGTTGAATTGAGCCCATGGGAGCGCATTGACACAGGCTTCATCGCAATCAGGGAACTGCGCAACAACCATTGGGTCTGTGAAATCGATGGTGAGCTCTGCGTCATCTGAAGGCTCAGCGTCTGCGTTTGTGACGGTTGTTTCAATGATGGCTGGGTCGCCAGCATCTGTTTCGCGCTCGGCTCGGACCTGGTTTGTACAGACACCTGCTCCAGGTTCTTCAATGTCGATCACGGCTCCGTAGTAATCTGATTCCCATGTGAGTGTGTATCCGTCGCAAGCCAAAACCTGACAATCATCTTCTGCAGCAATGAGTTGAGCTGTGTAGTCGACATCGGCGTTTTCGTCTGTTTCTGTGTATGTTCCAGGGGTAAGATTTACGTCTCCCACCTCACAAAAATCGTTTTCATCGGCTGTTTGGAACTCCCATTGGAAATCACCATCCATGAATACTTCCTCTTCAGATCGGATGGCTCCTGCTTCGTATGCATCGTCTCCGCCCTCGGTGTATCCATTGAGCGTAACCTGGTACCAGCTATTTTGCTCAAGCGTTCCTGCTGTTGGAGCCCATTCAAATGATAGGGCTGTTGTTGAGATAACGGTTCCAACCACCTCTTCCCAGGTGTAGCAACTATCAGCGACAGCATCGGCGTCATTGTCTGGGTAAAGATCTTCATCAGTTTCAAGGCATCTCTCAACCACCACGTTTGAGGCGTTGAGTGTGGCCTCATCCATGTCCATGTCAAACGTTGCTGTAACAAGCGAGTTGAGACAGGTTTCGTTTGCTTGTGTCCACCCTTCCCAAACAGAAGGAGACACAATGTCTTGATCGAGGTCACACATCACCACCACACTTGGTGTGTCTGGAATGGTGGCTGTTGAGATCATGTAGGCCATGTGAGTGGCAACTTCTTCGTCCTCAAAACACCCGGAGTCTGAGCAGGTTCCGTTTGCACAGCATTCTTCCCCTGCAGCACAAAGACTGACATCTTCATTACAATTACCAACTGCAAATGAGAATGAGTTTGATTCGTATCCTTCGTCAGTGACAACATACACAGGACCTGTTACCGCATCGTCTGGCACAGGCACGTTGTAAATATCCTCTTCGTCCCAGAGCACTGAACCCATGTCAGCCTCAGCTTCTGAGTAAAAAGTCACTGCTCCATCATTGTCTCCAAACCGCTCACCGAAAATGGTTACCTCTGTTCCGACTGGTCCTGCTGCTGGATCGATGTCGCAGATGCTTGGGCCTGGGTTGTCATCTAAAACCACAAGATCCACAGCTGAGGACTCTGCTGTGTCTTGGCGCACAACCTTTAGGTCATGCGTTGTAAATTCGACAACTTCATCGTTATTGTAAATCTCTGGAATCTTTACGGTGATGTAGGTGTCATGCCAGAACTCTTCGCTGCAGTATTCTGGGAATTCTGTGTCAGCGTAGGCCCAATACTCTGTGTCCTGACTTGTGATCACCACAGCTCCTTCTGCGGTTCCAAAGTTTGTTCCGTAAATGGTTACGTACTGCTCTGGCGGCCCCCAGTTTGGTGCGTCATCACATGTTCCTCCGCCTGCACAATCGTCGTCATTGGCACATTGATCACCGTCGTTGTCTCCCCCATTACATGCTGTCCAGCCTGTGTCGATTGAGGAAATGACAGGGCTTGTTTCTGTTTCAGTGTCTGCGAGCGTGAAGCGGTAGGTGTTTGAACCTACTCGAATTGACTCACAAGATCCGTTTTCTCCGTCGTCACCACAACCATCATCGTCCACACAGTAATCGAGGGTTTCTGTGCACCAGCTGGTTGCACAGCTCTCTCCGGCTTCTTCATCACAATCGCTGTCGGTTTCACACGCGTCTCCTGTTGGCGCATCGAGTGTGTCAATACAGTAAAAATCTCCAGTGTAGACAGAGGTTGAGTAGTATCCTGCTGTGGCGTTTGGAACGGTTACTGTCAGGTTTTCATTGCCCCATGCAAGATATGTGTCTGCCTCGTAGTTTCTAAAGTAAAACGTTGAAGTTCCTTGAGAATCGCCAAAATTCAGTCCTGTTACATCAATGGACTGATATGCGGAATCTTCATCTGGATCGAGTGAACAGATTCCTGGTCGCTCTATGAGGTTAAGGTCAAAATCAGAAATGGTTGGTCCGTAGTCGTCGTCTGTGCGCTCCTGGTCTGCGTCTGCGGTTGTGATCATGATTGGACCATCGGCTGAAAGCGTATCTGGAACCTGAACAATGATCTGGTCTTCTTCCCATTGGATATCTCCTTCACAGGAATAGGCTGTGACCTCAACTTCGTCACCGCTCTCTGTCCCAAGGAATGTGACAGTTCCTTCTGTGTCACCGAAACCTTCTCCGGAGATCGTTACAAGGTTGCCAATGGCACCGTCTCCAGGTGAGACACCTTCGATTTTTGGTGTTGTGACACAGATCCCATCAATACACTGCCCGCCTCCACAGTCTCCATCGTCTTCACAGGCATCACCTTCGCAGGCTCCGCAATAGTATGGGGAATCATCATCTCCGCCGCAGTCGATCTCTGTTTCGTAGTCAGCATCGAGAATGCCGTTGTTGCAATTTGCGGCGCGAAGCACGATTTCTATTTTGCTTGCAGTGTCATAGTTTCCAGCACAGTCAACACCCTTTGCCCAAATATCGTACTCTTCGTTGGTTGTGTAGCCGCTTGTATCCCATTCCTCTGCAACATCTGAGAAGAAATGGTTTTCCACATCATCTCCAGTAAGCTCCCCGAGAAGAGACATGTCTGTTCCTGAGGTGTAGATTGCCTCGTCATCGTCAACCACGTAGAAATACACGGTTGATACACCTGTGTCATCTGTCGTCTGGGCTTGCAGCAGTTCGTTGCCAGCGCCAATGTATACACTTGCCCCGTCGTCTGGTGCGTCCATGCTTACCGTTGGCCCATCGATATCCACTCCTTCACCGGTTGTGAAATCAAATTCACAAGGGTATTCAAGAGAGCAGCTAAGGGCTGTGCCTGAGTATGATTCTAGCTCTGTGTCGTCTAAGTCGATTGTGTAGTCGGCGTATGCGTCATAGCAGAAGTAATCTGCGTATGGATCTTCACAGGCCTGAGATGGCAAAAAGGTAACGGTTCTTCCGCTTACATCAAATTCTCCCTCTACAGAGTCTCCACTGTCATCTGTAATGAGAATACCGGCTGCAATTGAGTCTTCGTCTACGGTTTTATTGAAAACAAATTGAAGCTCGAGGTTTTGAAGAGACTCTGAGCAGTCAGTGTTTACCGTTCGTAGATAGAATGATGATCCTCCATCACCGCCGTCATCATAATAACCCCCGCCACCTCCACCACCGTCACCGTCAATTCCTGCGCCTGTAGCATCCATGAGGGAGTTGATGATGAATGTTGTGATTGCAAACGAGGTGATCACGATCACGAGACCGATTATGGCGTTTGTGATGATTTTCTTTGCCTTTGATACACGATCAGCATTTCCACCTGCAGTCATGAGCACAAAACCTCCGTAGAGAATCAGCACAACCAGGACCACCCCTAGGAATGTGAGTACTGTTCGGATGAGGTTTGCAATGATTGTTGTGATGTCAGTGTCTGTTGCAAATCCTGCTGTTTCTCCAAAGGCCTCCATTGCTTCTTGTCCGGCCTCTTGCGCGAATGCTGGAGCAGCAAAAAGAATCCCGGCACTGAAAACCAGTGCAAGCAGGATTCCTAGAAATGTCTTGTTTTTCAAAAACATGGGAAAGTTATTCGTCGTCCACAGGGACAACGTAGGTGTCGATTTCAACCCCACCGTCTGTAACACATGGATATGGTGAGACACTTCCATCGCAACAGTAAGGTGTGTCAGATCGCCCTTCATCATCACAGGAGTAATCAGGGTCTTCATCATCCCCACCGATTCTGTCTCCGATCGCAGGGAACATGCAGATTTGATATGCGCTCTTGATCCCCTCTTCAAACACTGGATAGTAGTTCCATCCACCGTCTGCATTTGCTACAAGTGTTGGGTGTTCGATTTGTAAGCAGGATCCTGTGAGAATATCTCCGCATCCGTCTGGTGTAACCTCGTCTGTTACTGTGTCGTCTTTTCGAATAGCAAACCACATTTCGTAGAGCGGGTCAGGCCACATGGAAGTGGTGGTTGTGTCGAGTGTTGATCCTTTTAGATACGTGTTGAAGACCGCGATGATTGGCTCAGACTGGTCGATCTCGTCGTCGTTTATGTCTGGTGAAAATACCTCAATGGCTGGAATTGTGTCCTCAAGCTCGCTTGTGGTTGTGAATGTGTAGACGTAGTCATCGTTTAGATCACCATCTGAACACTCAACCGTATCTGAATCTGATCCACAGGCTGTTCCAGCAATATCTGCATCGTAGTCTCCATCTCCGTCGAGCACATTTGAAGCAGCATCAACAAGCCCGTCTGCAAACACGTAGAGCGATTGCGGAATCTCATCAGCGTCCACTGAAGCTGCGGCAGCTGTGACGGTAAGTGTGTCGTTTCCTGGGAGGCAGTAGATTGTGTCACCACAAGGATCTTCTCCGCAGGCATCAAAGGTTGTGAATGTGACGGTCTTATATGCATTTGAAATCTCAAAGGTTCCCTCAACATTATCACCCGCTTCATCCACAACAGAAATGATCGTGTAATACGTTTCATCATCAATTGAATACGTTCCGGTAGCTGCCACAGGATCCATTGCTTCGCTAAAGGAAAGCTCAACGGAAACATTACGGGGTTCATCGTTGCCATCCTGTGGAATGGTGAATGTGACAGTTGGTGGAGTGAGGTCGATCTCAGTTGACACCTCGAATGTCCATGTATATCCGCCAGAATATGCCCCTGAGAAGGCACTCTCACCGTCTTCTGTCTCGATATTTGATGTTAGGAACACGGTGTAGTTTGTGTCTTCTTCTGCTGAGCCTAGGTAGTCAACTGGATCAAATACGAAGATTTCGTGATCTTCATCGTAGGCGACAACAACTTCTTCTGGCGCAAGCTTTTCTGATGCCCCGTCTTCTGTGCGGTAAATGAGCACGCTTGTGGTGTTGAGATCTGTTGTAGTCTCGTCTACGTACTCATTAATCATTGAATCAAGGGCGATTGGCTCTTTGAATGTGACAAAAATCTTTGTGTTTCGTGGAATGTCTGTTGCGTTTCGTGCTGGATAGTGATCATCAAGAATTCCGCCTCCTAGAGCACCTGAGAGAGGTTCGGTGTAGGTGTCGGCAATCGCAGTGACATCGGATCCAAATGCTGCGTCTAGGAGCCTGTTGAGGATGAATGTTGTAATTGAATATGCTGAGAGAATGATGAAAAGCCCGATCACTCCTTGCTTGATCATCTTCTTGGCCTTTTCAATTGGCTCTGGCCTTCCAGCAGCTGTCATCCAAAGGAAGCCTGCGTAGACAACAAGGCAAACAAAAATGATTCCAACAACGCTCAGAGCGATGCGGATAATGCGTGCCACAATAACAGCGATGCTGTCTTGTGAGAGTGTTGAAGCGTCACCGAATCGTTCAAAGGCATCTTGCGTTTGAGCAAGTGCGCTCTCGGCTCCGATGCTGAACATCCAAAATACACAAAGACTCACTACGGCAAAAATGGCCGCGTGATACAAAACGGGTGCTCCTATTTTTCTAAAGAGACGTTGCATGGTTTGTACGCCTCAAGCGTAGACGTATTGTACCGTATTTGAGCAAAAAAGCGGAGGTATTTCTGTGGATATAAACGGGTGATTCTAACTGAAAATCTTGAAACCAAAAACACCCCTGCCTAGACAAGGGTGTTTTCTTTGATTTTAAACAATCTGACTGAGAAAAACCGTTGCTGCACTGAACAATCCGAGCACGACAACTGTTCCAATAATTCCATGTGTCATCTTTACAACAGCCTCTTCGTGTTCTTCATCCCGCATTGAAGCGGTTGCATACTGAAAGCCGCCTTTGATGATTGCTACCAGACTAAAGATTCCAATCCAGAGAATAAGTACTCGGAAAATTCGAGCTCCGTGTTCGAACCAGAACATTGTCTCTCCCCCACTTGCCATCATCGGGATAGCTGCGAGTGCTTCCTGTGGAGCTAGAACGGTTCCAGCCAGAGCAAGAACACACACGGCTAGAAGCTGCTCAACAATCGCTTTTACCCGACCGCCATCAGCTTGCCCTGCAACAGCTTTCATGGATGCTCCCATGACCTTTCCCATGTCAGCCTTGCTTGTTGCTCCGGTTTGCTCGATCACCTCTTTTACTTTTTCTGTGATCTGCTCGTCTGTGAGTTCTTCTGGTAGATACTTTTCAAGAATGACAAGTTCGGCTTTTACACCTTCTGCCAAATCTTCACGCCCAGCGTCTGTGAACGACTGAAGTGAGTCCTTGAGTTGCTTTACCTGAGACTTGATAGTAGAAGTCACGTCTTCCTCAGTGAGTTCGCGACGCAAATCAATCTGCTTGTTTTTCATAGCAGAATGCAACATGCGCAACGTTGAAAGCGTCACGCTGTCTTTGGCCTTCATGGCCTCTTTCATGTCTGCTGTGATCTGGTCTGCCAAACTCATACGAGCTCTCTATTATCGGCGTCGTCGTCCACGTCGGCGGTCTTCTACAAGCTGTCCGATTCGAATCAGATATGCTCGCTTTTTACCAACTTGGATCCGGCGAAGTGCACTACCTTTTTGCTTGGCCTTGTTTGGCGCATCAGCATGAAATCGGATCTTTCGAGCCTGAAGCATGCGTCCAGATTGCTGGATGCGCTTGCTGAACCGACGGTAGAGAGCTTCGAAGCTTTCGCCTTTTTTTCGCTTTACATCTGCCACAAAATTCGTTCTCCTTTCTAAAAATAAGTAATTAATTGCAACAAGATCATGCCTAAAAACAGCGATTTTGTCAACTCAGACACTCCACAGCCCGACCATTTTCAATCAAAAAACCGGGATTTCTCCCGGTTTTTGCTTATTCATCTGAGATTGGAGACTGGGTCACTGGATCAACTCCTTCTTTTGATTTCAGCTTTTTTTGTACGATTTGTACGACTTTTTTCATATCAACAATCTCCTGGGCTCCTGATTCCATGTCACGAATGATCACTGTCTCATCAAGCACCTCTTTTTGCCCAAGAATTAGGGTTAAATCGACCCCAAGCTTGTTTGCTGACTCCAATTGAGCTTTGAGGGCGTTTTTTCCAAACGCCTCTGCCACCGGGATGCCTGCCTGCCTGAAATCCTCGAATAACCGAAGTCCTACGCGGCGCGCTGCATCTCCGAGCTGTGCGAAAAACACATGCGGCTGCGGCCTTTGAAGCGGCTCAATCTCAGCCTTGGCCATGGCGCGCGCGATACGCTCGATGCCGAGTGCGAACCCACAACCTGGAGTTGGGCGCCCTCCCAAGGTCTCAACAAGACCATCGTAGCGTCCTCCCCCACCCAGGGCGATCTGTGACTTTGACATATCCTCGTCTGCAAGCACGTACTCAAACACAGTGTGCGTGTAGTAATCGAGGCCTCGGACAAGGTATGGGTTGAGTGTGAATGGCACTTCCATTTCTTCCATGAACTCGAGAACCTTCATGAAGTGCTCTTTTGATTTTTCATCAAGCCAGTCAAGGATCTGTGGTGCACCTTCGAGGAGCTCTATTGTTGCCTCGTCCTTGCTGTCGAGAAGTCGAAGCGGGTTCTTTTGCAATCGACGCTTGTCATCGTCGCAGAGCTTTGATCGGTGCTGCCTGAAGTACGCAACAAGTTCTGCTAGGTATGCCTGACGACACTCGAGTGTTCCAATTGAGTTGATTTGAACGGAAACGTTTAGACCGAGATCTTTGAAGATCTGAAGTCCAAGAACAATGAGCTGTGCATCCACGATTGGCTCGTCGACACCAAAACTTTCAAAGCCGATCTGGTGAAACTGACGATATCGGCCAGCTTGCGGTCTGTCATGCCTAAACATTGGACCCTCGTACCACATCTTTACAGGTTGTGGCCTGTCAAGCATTCCGTGGTTGATGTACGCACGTGCAGCTGAGGCTGTGGCTTCTGGACGGAGGGCAACTGATCGGTTGGAAGGGTCTGTGAATGTGTACATCTCCTTATCTACAACGTCTGTTCCTTTTCCAATCGTGCGAAGGAAAAGGTCAGCACGCTCAAGAACTGGGAGGTCAATGCGATCAAAGCTATAGGCATCTGCAATAGATCGCGCTGCATCTCGAACCGCATTCCATCGCCCTTGCTCATCGGAGAGCACATCACGGAATCCGCGAAGGAGTTCTGGTGTTGGCTTGATCTTCTTTGGTGTGTCTTCCTTTTTTGCAGGCGCTTTCTTTGCCGGTTTCTTTGCTTCAGTCTTTTTTGCTGGCATACATTTATTTTCTAAAAGTTGTAATCAGGTAATTCGAATGTTCCCATACGGGAAAGCGGTAGACCACGGACCCAGGCGCGACCAATGATCTCGTCGATTGTGATGGCGCCAATGCTTCTTGAGTCTAGGCTAGCGTCGCGGTTATCACCCAGGAGGTAGTACTCTTCAGCCCCGAGTGTCATGCGTTCTTTTCCTTCTGTGCGCTCATGGTTTAGATACTCTTCGTCCAGGAGCAAACCGTTTGGAACTTCATCGTTGTAGATAATGATGTTTCCGTCTGTGATCTCTACAGTTTCTCCAGGAAGACCAACTACGCGCTTGATAAAGTACTGCGATGGGTCATGTGGGTAGCGGAATACTACGACCTCGCCTCGGATGGGCTCTCGGAAGCGATATGAGAGCTCATCAATAATAAGGTATTCATGCTCGTAGAAGTTTGGCTCCATGGACGCGCCTTTGACGTAGAACGGCTGGATTAGGAAATAGCGCACTGGAATAATGATTGCAGCTGAAATCACAACGATCTGCACAACTTCTAGGATAAATGCAATCAAACCTCCGCCAATTGGGCCAAATTTCTCGTAAAGCCGGTTTTCGAACCTTTCATATCGAGAGGTCATAGAGCTCGTTTTTATCCCGGAATAAACAATCCCCTCCAGCGTATCAAAAAAAAGGGGTTAGATCAAGGGTTTCGCTTGCTGTTGTGTGAGAAGGATTCACTCGGCGGAGCCGACCGTGAGGGGTCTGCAATCGAAAAGACGGCAGCTTGCGCTTACCGTCCGTAAGGCTAGTCCTTGAGGGTAACGTACCCCTTGGGAACGAGCCAGCGAAGGGTGATGATCTCGTAGTTGACCACACCGATCAGGCCACCAGCAATCGTCCCGATCACCAGCGCCAACAGACTTCCCCCGGCCAGATGCACGATCAGTGCTCCCAGAGCCGCGTCCACTCCACAGATCAGTCGCTCCTCAGAGTGGATTCCGAGAAAGAGCTTGACCGTGAAAGTCTTGATGAAGCGAGCAAGCATCGGAATCGCACACACAACCTTGACCAATGTCTTCACGATCTGAACCGGTGTCCATATTAGCAACCACGGAACAGAATAGAATGGGGAGAGTTTCAGAAAGATGCGTACTACATCTTGTAAGTCTTCTCGACTCATGTGCTGGGTGGGAGTTTTGAAGATGGTGAGGCAGATTAGGAAAAAGAAAGATGCGTAGATCCCTAATGCTGCAAGCACAACGATCCCCATCTCATCAGGTTTCACCCTGTCCCCATTGGAGAATGCTACGCCACCCACCATAACGAACACACCCAATACCGCCCAAGAGAAGATGGAGAACCAAAGAGACTGAAGTGCCAACCAGTCCCACTTGGCATTCTTGTGAGGGCGCCAGGACAGGATCGAGCGCGTGCGCTTGGGTAGCTCGCGCCAGGCTGCGCGCCAGGCATTGCCAGCGGCAGAGACCACACGCTTCCAGTCGTAGACGAAGTGGCCGACAAAGCCACCTACGATCATGCCGACCCACCAGAGCCAGCTGATCACGCTCTCACCAACGATTCCGCCGATGAGGGCACCGATTGCGGTTGCAAGGAACACTTTCCAGGACTTGCTCATCCCAGAACCCTTCTACTCACCCAATGGATGAGTTTCCCCGTTCTGTTTACTCTTTCGCTTCTACAAGAATTGAGATTGTCGGAATTACTTGGTTTTGTCAAGGGTTTGGAGTGGTGGTTGATTGATACCACATAAGTGCCGATCGGACCTTATATGGTATCTCGATCTGTCATTTCAGCTCAAAATGTGCGAAAATGGGTGTGTATGGAATCATTGGTTTCAAAAGAGAAGCTTGATGAGCTTGTTGAGACTTCAATCACAGACGGGATTGAGAAGCTTGTTGTTGGTGCTGTGATTTGGATTGATGGTGGCGTCTTGCTTCTGAAGCGTGTGGAAGATGACTTTCTTGGAGGGCTTACTGAGCTCCCGAGTGGGGCTGTTGATCCAGGAGAGGATCTTCTGGAGGCGCTTGGGCGTGAGGTGAAAGAGGAGACGAATCTTGAGGTGTCGAATGTGCGCGAGTATCTGGGTGCATTTGATTATGTTTCTGGGTCAGGGAAGAGTGCGCGGCAGTATACGTTTTTTGTTGAAACCAAGCCTGGGGTGGTTGCGCTTGATCCTGATGAGCATGAGAGCTACCAGATCACCTCTCCTGCTGAGCCTGCGTTTTCTCAGGCGAATATCTCAGAAAATGTTCGCTCGATTCTCAGCAGTCTTTAAAGCACGCCCAAACAGGTGTGTTTTTGGTAACTTTGAGGGCTTGATTGTGTAGGTAAAAACGACTACAATACAGGCGGGAAATTATGAAAAAACCTCAAATCGACCTCCTTAAGGAAAAATACGATCTCCAGGTGCCGAAGAAGCCTCGGTTTCTTTTTTTTGGACGTGTTGTTGCGATTGTGATTGCAATTGCTGTTACAGGAGGAATCATTTTTTCTTATCAAGTGGCAACAACCTCTGATTCAAACAACAACTTCCCGAGCTTTTCCATTATCGACACGATTAAACATTTTGTTACAGCAGATGAGCGAGAGCTTGATGGCGAGGAAGACGACCGTGTGAACTTTCTTCTCATGGGAATCGGTGGTGAGGGCCATAGCGGGCCTCAGCTCACTGACACCATCATCTTTACCAGTCTCCAACCATCAACTGGCGAGATTGGAATGATGTCACTTCCGCGCGATATGACTGTTCCGATTCCTGGGTATGGATATCGCAAAGTGAATCATGCAAATGCCTATGGAGAGATGGATGAACCTGGTGCTGGCCCTGCACTTGCAACGGATGTGATTGGTGATGTTCTTGATGAGGATATTCATTATTATCTGCGCGTTGACTTTGATGGGTTTGCTGAGTTTGTGGACGCGATCGGTGGAGTTGATGTGTATGTTGAGACAACGTTTACAGATCCGTATTATCCGTCACATGGAATGGAGTATGCTGAGTGTGGGTATGGAGAGACAGATGAAGAAGAGGTTTATATAGAAGAAGGAAATGAGAATGTGGAAGAACTCTCTGAGATCTTGGAGATCGACACAGAAGAAAAAGGAATCTTAGAGCTTGCTGCTGAAGAAGAGAACGAGCCCGAGGTCATTGACTATTCATGCCGCTATGAGAGCCTGACGTTTTATGAAGGCTGGACGCACATGGATGGTGACACCGCACTCAAGTTCGTGCGCTCGCGGCACGGGAACAATGGAGAAGGTTCTGACTTTGCTAGGTCACGTCGGCAGCAAAAGGTTATCTTGGCTGTGAAGGATAAAGTACTATCTGCTTCAACCTTTCTTAACCCGTCGCGTATCTCCAGGATGCTTGAGACGCTTCAAAATAACATTGCAACCAACCTGGATGTTTGGGAGATTGTCCGTCTTGCGCAGGAGTTTAAAGACTTGGACACAGAAAGCATCACTCACCACGTGATTGACGCCTCTGAGGACTCCCCTCTTTACTCGACTGTGCTCAATGGCGCTTACGTGCTGCTTCCAAAAAATGACGATTGGTCGGACTTGCAATCGATTGCTGAAGACATTTTCAATCCAGACGCTGGCACTGTTTCACTTGCAGCAGAAGAGCCGCCTGAGAACAAGCCTCAGTTTGTGCGCGTAGAGATCCAAAACGGAACCAACATCACAGGACTTGCGTTTAAGACCTCACAGCTCTTGGATGGGCAGGGGTTTGATGTGACAAAGATCGGGAATGCGCAGACACGAGGGTATGAGCATACCGTGATCTACGACCTGACCGATGGGCAGCGCGCAGATGAGCTCAAGGCGCTCCGTGATTTTCTTGAGGCGGATGTGACTCTTTCGACGACTGGATGGATGATTAGTGGAGACATCGTTCCAAAGGAACTGTCGGTTACAAGCGAAGAGTATGAGGATCTGGCAACAGAGGATGATATCGACTTTCTCATCATCTTGGGTGAAAACGCCTCGTCGGTGGCAAGGAATTAGAATATGAGTGAAATACCGCGCACAATGGAACAACCACCATCAATGGAGCAACATTTCCGCGAACGCTTTTCATGCAAGTCTTTCCAAAAGATTGAGGTGGACGACATCCCAGAAGATATTCTTGAGAAAATGGATGGGTATGCTGTACAACTCGTTGATCCTGATGTGTATACTCCAAGGAATTTTTTCAGTGTTTTCGCGTGAAGCATGAAAATGGTGAGGTTGGTTATATTGCATCCACAAGAAAAGAACTGAGATGTCCGACAGGAATTCAAAAGGAAGAATGTACGTACCTTGTAGACACACTTGGAGATGAGCTCACGGGGTATTCTGAAATTGTGTATGCCACTGTGCCACAATATGAGCAATTTCGAGAAAAACCTTTTGTGGCAAGAACAAGAACTCTGGGAGAAAGGCGTCAGGGACTTGGCACTCGCAGAGTTGAAGAAATGAATGCATTCACCCAAGCTCAATACGGACTTCCACTCTACTCAGATACAAACCAAACAGATGAAGCAAAGGCCTTGTGGGAAAAACTCGTCGCAACAGGCAGGGCAAAAAAGTACAAAGAAGGCGGAAAGAATGATAGATATGTTTTTGAGAAGTAGCATGGCCAAAACGGCCATGTTTTGCTATGCTTCGAAACTTCAGTAGAATAGAGGTAAATATTATGAAAAACAAAATCCCTACAGTTGTCCTTGTTGGCAGGACCAACGTTGGAAAATCCAGCTTGTTCAACAAACTCCTTGAGAAACCAAAGGCGCTTGTTTCTGATGAGCCTGGAACTACACGTGATCGCAACGAGGGTGATTGTCTTTGGCGTGGAAAGATTATTCGTGTAGTAGATACAGGTGGGCTTGATGTTGATTACGCAGATGTGATTGAGCATGACATTGTCAAACAGGCAGATCTTGCTCTTAAGCGAGCGGATCTTATTTTGTTTGTTGTAGACCTCAAGGACGGAGCACTTCCTCAGGATAAGGAACTTGCGGAGAAACTCGCGAATCAAAAGAAGCCTGTTATCGTTGTGGGGAACAAAGCAGAGAAGGTTGCGGATCGTTTGAGCGTTGATGACCCTGAGTGGGCCTTCCCAAATCTCAATAAGCCTTTTGCTGTCTCGGCTGTTCGAGGAACGGGTGTTGGGGATCTGCTTGATCTTGTTTACGAAACACTTGAGTCTCGCAATAAGATGCCAGTTGAACCTGAGCATGTTCAATGTCCAAAGATTGCTGTGATTGGAAAACCAAATGTTGGAAAGTCCACCCTTCTCAACAGCCTGCTTGGAGAAGAGAGGTTTATCACAAGCCCGATTGCTCATACCACACGTGAACCAAACGACACGCTTATTGAATACGATGATAAGCAATACCTTTTTATTGACACAGCTGGAATGCGTAAGCGCGGCAAGGTGAAGAAGGCTGGTGGTCTGGAAGCTGCTGCTGTGAAGCGCAATGAGCGCATCATTAAGTTTGCAGATGTTACCCTGCTTGTTGTAGATGCAACTGAACCTATTGGCACACAGGAGAAAACCTTGGCTGGCTTTCTCAAGGACTCAGGGTCTGGAGTGATTGTGATCGTGAACAAGTGGGACCTTGTAGAAGACAAGAAGACCAACACCATGAATGACTACCGAGATTACATTGCTGCTTCGATTCCATTTCTTCGCTGGGCTCCGGTGCTCTTTATCTCAGCGCTGACAAAGCAACGAGTGAGGACGATTTTCGATGTAATTAATGAGGTGGAGAAGCATCGTTCGATTGAGATTCCTGAAAAGGATCTTGAAGATTTTCTTGCGCAATCAAAATACAAACACAAACCAGCCAAAGGAAAGGGGCCCCGCGCACCAAAACTATTGGCTCTCAAACAAATCAGCACCAAGCCTCCAAAGTTTGAGCTTATTATCAAATCAAAACGCACAGACACGCTAGCGAAGAGCTATGTGCGCTTCCTTGTGAATCGCATTCATGAAAAGTGGGGGCTGCGTGGGACACCTGTGATGATCCAGGTTCGTCTTGTGCGATCAGCATCAAAATAATATGAAGTGCATTGTTGGCCTGGGGAATCCAGGTTCAAAGTATGAACTCACGCGCCACAACGTTGGTTTTCTTGTTGTTGATGAGCTGGCAAAACAGATAGGCGCTGAGTTTCGATCCAAACGCTCGCTTGAGGCAGAGATTGCTGAGGGGCAGCTTGGAAACGAACGCGTGCTCTTGGTAAAGCCGCACACATTCATGAACGCAAGCGGTCGCACGGTTGCAGATGTTTTGAAAAAATACCCTGTTAGCAACCAGGATCTCTTGATTGTTTATGATGACGCTGATCTGCCGTTTGGAGATATTCGATTTAAAGCGGGAGGCACCTCTGCAGGGCATCGTGGCATGGAATCAATCATTGAAACTCTTGGAAGAGCTGTGAGCGTGTCTCGCGTGCGGTTCGGTATTGGACGCCCTCATCATCCAGATATTCCTTTGGAGGATTTTGTGCTCACCAGGTGGAGTCGTGAGCAGGAACAGGCTCTTCCTGAAGCTATTACAAAAGCGATCGAGACGATCCAATCAACTTTTGAAAACCATGAATGATCAGGCCTATTGGGTTGCGCTTACTCGATTCCCAAAGTTTGGCGCTGTTACCCTGACCCGTTTTTCAAGACACTTCCCCACAATGAAGGACGCCTTTGAGGCGTCTGCTCTTGATTTGGTTGATGCTGGAGTTGACGCAAAGGTTGCGAGTCGTTTTTTGCAACAACGACTTCATATTGATCCTGAACAGGAATGGCAGAGCCTGATAAGGCATGGTGTGAACGTGGTGACGATTATCGATGACGCGTACCCAGAGCTGCTTAAAGAAATTCACACGGCCCCAGCGATTCTCTTTTACAAAGGCGAGATCCCAAGCTCTGATGAAAAACACATTGCTGTGGTTGGTTCTCGAAAAGCAACTTCATACGGAACAAAAGTTACAGAAGAGATTGTGGGCACTCTTGCTCGGTATGGAACCGTGATTGTGAGTGGGATGGCCTATGGCGTTGATGCGTGCGCGCACAAAACCTCCATGGAAGCTGGTGGGAAGACGCTCGCAGTGCTTGCAAACGGACTCGATGAGGACAGTCTCTACCCTTCTCGCCACAGAGATCTTGCTTCTCGAATCATTGCTTCTGGTGGCGCGATCATCTCTGAGTTCCCGATTGGCACTCCGCCGCTTAAGCACCACTTCCCTTTTCGCAATCGAATCATAGCCGGTTTGTCTCACGGAACACTCATTGTTGAAGCCGCAAAGAAATCTGGAACGCTTATTACGGCCCATGCTGCGCTTGAGCAGAATCGCGATGTGTATGCTGTTCCTGGACCAATTTATTCTGAGCTGTCTGAAGGACCGAATGAACTGATTAAGTTTGGTGCAACGCCAGTTACACGTGTGCAGGATATCTTGGGACACGAAGCAGCAGTGCCGCCCTCTTCAAATGCTCTAGCGTTTAAACCAACCAACGACGAAGAGCGGGAGGTCTACAAGATTATGTCTGCAATTCCACTCCATGTTGATGATGTTATTCGAAAGACCGGTCTGCCTCCAGCAACCTGCTCGAGCACGCTTACAATCATGGAAATGAAAGGTGCAGTTACGCATGAGGGAGGTAAGTTTTACACGCGCAGCGCTTGACGAATTTTCCAATACCCTTTAGTAATAGAAACCAGCAAGTACTTTTATAGAAAACACATGTCCAAAAAACTTCTCATTGTTGAGTCACCAACAAAAGCAAAAACTATTACCAAGTTCCTCGGAAATGAATACGAGGTGCTTTCATCTTTTGGTCACATTCGAGACCTTCCAAAAAGCAAACTTGGTGTTGATGTAGAAAACGGCTTTGAGCCAACCTACACCATCCCAACAAAAAGCAAGAAGGCTGTGACAGCACTGAAAAAGGCTGCAAAGGTTGCAGACGAAGTTTACCTAGCAACTGATGAAGACCGTGAAGGAGAGGCGATCGCTTGGCATGTGGCTGAGATTTTGAAACTTGACCCAGAAAAAACAAAGCGTATTACCTTTCATGAAATTACCAAGTCCGCGATTGATGGCGCTGTTGCTGATCCGCGGTCACTTGATATGAATTTGGTTGATGCGCAGCAGACTCGACGCATTTTAGACCGTCTTGTTGGGTATGAGCTCTCACCATTTTTGTGGCAAAAGGTCCGACGAGGCCTTTCTGCTGGTCGCGTTCAATCTGTTGCTATGAGACTCATTGTTGACCGAGAGCGTGAACGTCTAGCTTTTAATGTGGAGGAGTACTGGACCGTGGATGCTGAATTTGAAAAAGATTCACTTGCTTTCCCGGCAAAACTCACTCATGTTGGCGATACCAAGCTTGAAAAGATGAGCATTGGTTCTGAGGAAGAATCTGCAAAGATTACGAATGATTTGGAGGCGATCAAGAGCGGAAAAGAAAAGGCACAGGTGGACTCTGTGACAAGCAAAGAGGTTAAGAAATCTCCACCTACTCCGTACACCACATCAACGCTTCAGATCGATGCAAACAACAAGCTTGGGTACAGTGCAAAACAGACTATGCGTCTAGCGCAGCAACTGTATGAAACTGGACAGATTACGTACATGCGTACGGACTCCATGAACTTGGCTGAAAAGTTTTTGGGTGAGGCGCAAGATTTTCTTTCAAAGAATTTTGGAGGTACTTATTCAACAGGTCCAAAGCGTTACAAGACAAAGAAAAAGGGTGCGCAGGAGGCTCACGAAGCCATTCGGCCGACAAACATCGATGTGAAGTCTGATGGTTTGAATGGAGATTTGGATCCAAAGGCTAAGAAGCTTTATGATCTCATCTGGCGGCGCACGCTCGCTTCTCAAATGCCAGCTGCCAAACTTCTTCGCACAGCTGTTGACATCAGAGCTAAGACATATACCTTCCGCGCAAACGGAAACACCGTAAGCTTTGACGGGTTTATGAAGGTGTATCAGTCAGCAAAAGAAAAGATCTTGCCTGAGCTTGCAAAAAGCGATGAGGTGAAAACGAATGAAATTATTGGCACACAGCACTTTACTGAACCTCCAGCACGATACTCAGACGCTTCCCTTGTGAAAGTGCTTGAAGAGCATGGAATTGGACGACCATCAACCTATGCCCCAACCATTGGGACGATTATCGACCGTGGGTATATTGATCGAGATGACAACAAACGACTCTACCCTCTCGACATTGCGCTGATTGTAAGCGACCTGCTTGTTGCGCACTTTACGCAGTATGTTGACTATGAGTTTACTGCCACCATGGAGAAAACCCTTGACGAAATCGCAGAAGGAAAGATTGAGTGGCGTCCAATGCTTGAAGCGTTTTACGGGCCTTTTCACGACAACCTTGAAAAGAAATCCAAGGAGCTTAGTCGCGAAGACATCATGCCTGACCGCGTACTTGGAAAAGACGAAGAGACTGGACTGCCGATCATTTTGCGCACAGGACGCTTTGGAGGGTTTGTGCAGATCGGTGATTACACAAAGGAAGATAAAGAGGCTGGGAAACCGAAGCCAAAGAGCGCATCGCTCTTGAAGGGAATGCATATTGAATCTGCAACGCTTCAGGATGCACTGGACTGCCTGCAGTTCCCTCGCACTGTGGGGGTTACTGAAGGCGGAGATGAGATTGTGGCTGCTATTGGTCGCTTTGGTCCTTATCTGAAGGCTGGTGAGGTTACAGCAACCATCAAAGACCCGCATAGCCCAGTAACCATTAACGAGGAGCAGGCGCGAGTCTTGCTTACAGAGGCAGCGGCACTTAAAAAGAAAATGGCGACACCGATTGCAGAGTTTGGTGAAGATCCAAAGAGCGGTGGGAAGATCTTGATCAAGCATGGACGGTTTGGACCGTATGTGACAGATGGAGAAACGAACGCATCGCTTGGTAAGAAGCTTGAGCCGTCAGATGTGACAGAGGAGATTGCGATTGAAATGCTTGCAAAGAAACGAGAACGAGGGCCTGGTAGGTTTGGAAAGAAAAAAGCAGCCACAAAACCAAAGGCAAAGAAGAAGGCGACGAAGTCGAAAGTAAAGAAAAAGAAATAGCTATTCAAAAACCGGGCATAGGCCCGGTTTTTTTGTTTATGCTGCGGCTTTTGTTTCTGTTTCACTAGAATCGCTTGAAGTACTATCAACTTTCGGTTTAGCACTGTCTTTCTTTTTCTCTGAATCCTTCTTGGAATCTTCTGTGTCTTTGATTCTCTTTTTCATCCTCTTTTGCCTCTTTGAGCTCAGTCTGGCAAGTCTTGTGTCACGACGCACCCTTGCGGCTCTTTTCTTATCCTTGTCATCACCTGCAGCCTCAAGCTCATCATCGTAATCATTCAGGATTTGTCTTTCCTCTCGTTTCTCTTCTTCTTCCTTTTGTTTTTCTTTTTTGTCTTTCTCTTTCTTCTTCTGTGTCTTCTCAAAACTCTTATTTGACTTTGTGATGTCCTTTCCAAGTTTTTCAACAGTCTTGTCCATTGTCTCAGCTTCTGTGTCTGGAGATTTTCCAAGCCACCAATCGTTAAATGGCCCCTTGATTATTGGTGCTTTTGATAAAGCTTGTGTCCATGGATCGTGCTTTTTTAAAAAATCTGTCGCAAAATTATCTGCTCGTTTAAGGATGTTTGCGGGTGCTCTTACAATTCCTTTTCTTAGCTTGTCCAACATTCTCATGATTCCAAACTGAGCTGGTGCAACCACAGGTCGGATTGTACCTGAACCAATACGAACTCCGTTTCTTACATTGTTTGGAAGATCGTGAGCCTCAAAGATACGGTCGATGTTTTCTCTAACACTTCCAGCCGCTTCTTGGTCTGCAGATTCTTGATCTGCTCTCATCTGCTCGATTCCTGCCCGCAATTCAGGATTACCTCGCATAAGCTCTTCGATCTCTTGCTGAGAGAGTCGCTCGCTCTCGGGTGTACCATCTTTTTGCTGAGCATCAAAAAGTTCTTGTGAGAGTGATCCTATAATGTCGTGTCGTGTCATACAAGCATGGTTATTTGACCTAACCATAGCACAAAATATCGTTTTTGTCAATCATGCTAAGCCCTTTACAGCAGCGAAAAAAGGCCGTATTGTGGTATTACATGGCCGAAATTGTACGAACATATGACGAGCTCCTGGAGCTTGTGAAACTTAATTATGACAACCCTGATCTTGAAACTCTTGGGCGTGCTTTTAAGATGGCGAATGATGCACATGATGGGGAGAAGCGTTTGACAGGGCATGATTTTATTACTCACCCAACGTCTGTTGCTTTTCGTTTAGCAGAGATGGGGCTTCACCTTAATGTTGTGATTGCAGGACTCCTACATGATGTAGTTGAGGATACAGGAATCGAAGTTGCTGATGTGGCGCGTGAATTCGGGGATGATATTGCTGCACTTGTTGACTCAGTCACAAAGCTCAAGCACGGCATCAAATATAGAGGTGCGGAACGATATGCTGAGAACATGCGTAAAATGTTTTTGGCCATGGCAAGCGATGTGCGCGTGGTGTTCATGAAGTTCGCTGATCGCCTGCACAACCTTCAAACCTTGTACGGCCAACCCAAGTCAAAGCAAGAAAGAATTGCACGAGAGTCACTTGAGATCTATGCACCGATTGCGAGCCGTCTTGGGATGAGCGAGTTTAAGGGAGAGCTTGAAGATGGTTCGTTTGCGTACCTGATGCCGCAGGAGTACGAGCGCATGAAGAACATCATGGACATTAAAGTTCGTGAGAAGGGTGCGTATGTAAGCCGGATTATTGATCAGACCGAGAAGATGCTTGCGCAAACAAACATCACTGACATCCAGGTACATGGTCGTGTAAAAAGGCTTTACAGTTTATTTAAAAAACTCAAACGCTACCAGGGTGATCTTGGAAAGATCTACGACCTCATTGCGATCCGTATCATTGTGAATGATGTTGCAGAGTGCTACGCAGCACTTGGGCTTTTGCACAGAACCTGGCGACCTGTGCCTGGGCGTATTAAAGACTACATTGCGCAACCAAAACCAAATGGATATCAATCTCTACATACAACTGTGTTCACTGAGAACGGAGAGATTGTTGAGTTTCAGATTCGAACTGTAGAAATGCATGAGCTTGCTGAGTATGGTGTTGCGGCGCATTGGCGCTACAAGGAAGGTGGAAAGCACCTGAAGAACTCTCGATGGATGGAAGAACTTGCTCAAATTCAAAAAGAGCTCGCGAGTCGAAAGGATTTTCTCGAGCAGCTTGAGATCATGAAGATTGATATTTTTAAGGATCGTATTTTCGTGTTTACTCCTCAAGGTGATGTGATTGACCTTCCTGAAGGGGCAACACCGGTTGATTTTGCCTATGCGATCCACACTGAGGTTGGAAATAAATGCACAGCAGCGCGCGTCAACGACATGATGCGCAACCTTGACACCCCTCTGAACTCTGGTGATATTGTTGAGATCACAACAGACAAGAACAGGAAGGGTCCGAACCCGGATTGGCTCAAGTTTGTAAAGACCAGGCACGCGAGAAACAAGATCAAGGATGCAACAAAGCATACGGTTAAGGGTTGGTTTGCAGAAGTGCTCAAGGGAAGAGATAAAGCTAAAAAATAGTCGCTCACAAGGAGGGAGGACATGGCGAGTACGGTCACACTCGACAAGGTGCTTGGAGCTGTAAAGGTTCACAAAAAACAAACGGATCGAGACATCTCTCGCGGTTGCGGCTTGAGCTTGAGAAAGACACGCGAGGCACTCAAGCAGCTTCTTGCAGACGACATGGTGATACGGCATAAGATCCCGATCTCGTACACATTATCTGAAAAAGCGGTGATGCAACGGAACGCACTGCTTGACCCATGCTTTGCAAGACCTGCGCAAAGACGCGCTTCAAGCTGGCTTGGACCACTGATAGACGGGACCTTGTTTACCAACCCGAACGGAAGACAGGTTCATCGTTACCCAACACTTGATGAGATGGATAACGACCGCGAGCCCACAGACGACTAAGAACTCAAGCTTGGGTTCTCTGCCTGCCGATTGGTAGGCTTTTTCAATTCAAAAGCAGAGCCTGTGCTCTGCTTTGCCGCTATCCAATTAAGCGATCTAGGAGGTCCATGAGTTCTTCGCGGGAGTAAAACGAGATGACCACCTTTCCTTTTCCTGCTGACTCCTGGATGTCTACTTTTGTTCCCAAAATCTCTCTGAGACGTTTTTCATGCGCGAGAATGTTTGGATCTTTTGCTTTTCCATTTTTTGTTCTCTTTGTTTTTTTCGAGTTCACACGTGCCTCTGCTTCGCGCACTGTCACTCCCCCGCTCAAGATTTGCTCGAATAGTTGCATTTGCTTTTCTGCGTCAGGTTCAGCTAAAAGTGTGCGAGCGTGTGTTTTTGTGATCTTGCCAACCACGAGAGCATTAAGGATCTCTTCTGGCAGGTCGAGGAGGCGTAGTGTGTTTGCTACGTTTGACCTGCTCTTGCCAACTCGCTTTGATACTTCTTCTTGTGTGAGATTAAACTCGTCAATGAGCGCGCGGTAGGCCCAAGCTTCTTCTACAGCATTAAGGTCCTGGCGCTGAATGTTTTCAATCAAGGCAAGTTCTAGCTTTTGTTGCTCAGTGACCTCTCTGACAATAACTGGCACGGTTCCAAGACCAAGCGTCTTTGATGCACGTAGGCGCCGCTCTCCTGCAATGAGCTCGTATTCTCCACTGTCGCGTGTGACAACGAGCGGCTGCAAGATGCCGTGTTCCTTGATGGAACCGATCAGGTCTTCGAGGTCTGATGGAGAGAAGTGTTGCCTTGGCTGGCGGGAATTCACTTTAATCTCATCCACTGGAACATCAAGAATCTCCCGATGAGCCTCGGGGATAACGTGTTCGGTTGGCGATTGATTTTTTTGTGGGATCAAGGAACCAAGTCCTCGACCAAGAGCTGGGCGAGACATCATGCTGGTTTGCAAGTTACGCGCCTAAAGGATTCCCCCTTCGCGCATGAGAAATTCTCGAGCAAGTCGCCCATAAGCTTTTGCGGCTTTTGACGACGGATCGTAGCCTAAAATTGTTTTTCCAAATGATGGTGCCTCTGCAAGCCGCACAGAGCGCGGGATCACAGAGCGGAAAATTTTGTCTGGGAAATAGCGGTAGAGTTCTTCAAGTACTTCTTTTGAAAGTCGTGTGCGACCGTCATACATTGTGATCACAGCCCCCATCATCTCAAGTGACGGCTTGATGTTTTCACGCACCAAACTCACAGTGTTGAGCAGCTGCGTGAGGCCTTCTAGGGCATAATACTCAGCCTGAACGGGAATGAGCACTGAGTCTGAGGCTGTAAGGCCATTGAGCGTGAGCATGCCAAGTGATGGCGGGTTGTCAATGAAGATGTAATCAAAATCGTTGCGCACCTCAAGAAGTGCTCTATGCAAAAAGTGCTCGCGTTCCTGTGCATTCACAAGCTCGACTGATGCTCCTGCAAGCGACTGTGTGGCGGGAAGGACCTTGAGTCCATCGTGGTCGGTTTTGTGGATGAGATTACGAACACTGTGAGATCCAACGATCCCCTCGTACACGCCGGCTTGGAGGCTAGTGTGATCGAGACCTAGACCTGATGTTGCATTTGCTTGCGGATCAAGATCGACCAACAAGACAAACTTTCCAGCATCAGCTAAAAACGCGGCCAAATTTAAAGCCGTCGTTGTCTTCCCCACGCCTCCTTTTTGATTCACAACTGAAATGATGTGTGCCATAAAGGTGGGTGTATTATACCGGATTTTCTACAGACATGAAAGAAAAAGGAGGGTTGCTTAACGAAACAAAGCACGTTAAGGTGCGGAAACAACCTGTTGAAAGGAGCGAGAGTGAAAACTACGCGTTTTTTCGTTGAGATGTTTTCGACTGCGCGCGAACTTGGTGTAGAAGGAATCGTATTCTTTGTTCGTAGCTCGGGCGACAACTCGATTCAGTTCGTCAGGCGCGGAAGACTGGCGATGTACAAACCCCTGTTCTTCGAAGAAGCATGCATGCTACGCGACACACTCACACAACATGCCACGCTGCAGGACTCACCTTCAGGTAGAGAGCGAGAGGGGTTTGTTCTCCTGACGGTGGCTGGTGAGTATCAACTCTGGAAGATCTACGTGATCCCAGAGAAGCATGGCACTGACGTCCTGCTGCGCTTCCAGGTTCCAGATCCGCTTGTGCCCATGGAAGCAGTGCTAGGCCTTCCGCACATGCAACTCAAGAGAAAACTCCTGACTTGGCAGGTGCTGGACGAGCGTCGAATCGCTGCGATTGCGGCGGTCTTCTGTGATGAACAGGATGGAAGTCTTGCACCACGTGCTCACATCCAAGAACTCCTCGCAGGTTGACGGCCTCACCGTAAGGTGGGGTTTTCTGATTTAACTTGCGCGCAGCCTCTTCCTGCACAAAAGAAAACACCCCAGCTTTGCTAAGGTGTTTTCTCTGGTGTCTTTATTTTACCAAGCTCGCACCTATTTCCAAAATAAACTACCCCGGGTTGAAACCCGGGGTATTTGTTCACAATACAAGCTTCG
>CAZIDX010000011.1:0-34786 GCA_964538435.1 uncultured Gammaproteobacteria bacterium
TGAAACGCACAAAAATCGTCTGCACAATCGGTCCGGCCAGCGCATCGCTTAGTCGCCTCCAAACCATGATTAAATCTGGAATGGATGTAGCGCGCCTCAATTTCTCTCATGGAACACACGAAGGGCACAAAAAGCTGTTTCGTCTGATTCGGTCTGCATCAAGAAAGACAGATAGGCACATTCCAATCATTGGAGACTTGCAGGGGCCAAAGATTCGACTAGGAAAGCTCCCAGAAGGCGTGAGTGTGAAAAGCGGTGAGATAATTGTGTTCTCAACAAGCGCAAAAACATTCAAGGACAATGTATTCCCAGTGACTTACAAGCAGCTCCACAAAGACGTGAAGCGCGGGCACAGGATCTTGATTGATGACGGGCTCATTGAATCAAAAATCACAAGCGTGCGCGGAAACAGAATCACAGCCAAGGTTGTAAACGGCGGACCTGTGAGCTCAAACAAGGGAATGAACTTCCCAGACTCAAACCTCAAGGTGTCTGCAATCACAAAAAAGGATCGAGCTGATGTGAAGTTTGGGTGCGAGCTCGGGGTGGACTGGATTGCTCTCTCATTTGTAACGGATGCAAAAGACGTGAAAGCACTTCGCAGGCTTATCAAGCAGCACACACCAAAAGGTGAGGAGCCAGCGCGTATCATTGTTAAAATCGAAAAGCACGAGGCCATTGATCACTTCGACGAGATTCTTGACGCAACAGACGCCATCATGGTCGCGCGCGGTGACCTGGGGGTTGAAATCGATGCAGAGGAAGTCCCAATCAGACAAAAGGAAATCATTGAGAAGTCACGTCACAAAGGAAAGCCAGTTGTGGTTGCAACGCAGATGCTAGACTCCATGATCCGAAATCCGCGCCCAACGCGCGCTGAGGTATCAGATGTTGCAAATGCCGTATTCGATCACACAGACGCCGTCATGCTCTCAGGGGAGTCTGCAACCGGTAAATACCCTGTAAAGACCGTTCGTATCATGAGTAAGATCGTCAAAGAAGCAGAAGAGTCACCCTTTGACGACATTCCACTTTCCGTTCCAGACCCGCTCAGCATAGAAACATCCGCTGCACATGCGATTAAGCTTCTTGCATACCAAAAAACCATTGACGGTGTGCTTGCTGCCTACGATCTCGCACCTTGGTCAGAGTGTGTCTTTAAGGCCCATCCTGAAATCCCATTTTACCTCGGTGTGTCTTCAAAGCGCCTGGCAAGGCAGGTGAGTTTGCGCTGGGGTTGCATTCCATTTGTTGTGAAGAACCCGACTGAGAAAACATTTGTTCAAAGAGCTGTCCGTGCACTCAGAAAAAAGCGCAAGGTCAGAAAAGGTATGAGGCTAGCGGTTGTGCTCGGTGGTATTCATGGCGAAGGATTCGATATCATCACAGTCAAAAAATAATAAATCAAAAAGCCCTGACTGAAGAGTCGGGGCTTTTGAATTTACGGATTCATCAGTGTCGCGCTTGCAAACAAGTCGATCACCTCACGCTCTTCATCTGTTGTTGAGAACGTAACTTTCTGATTGTATCTATCACCTCCGATGTAAATCAGGGTTTGGTCGTAAGTCTCGTCTAAGAAACCGAGGTCATCTTCATTATTGACATTTGATCCATCAGGCCACATGAGCACAGAGTTTGTTGTTGAGAGTCTTACCATCTCTTCAGGGAGAGTATCCTCATCAGAAGTGATATACGGCTCAAGGAGGAGAATCTCACCCTCAATGGTTCCATCAAACTCCCAATACATCTTTGATGGAGTACCAATCACCTCAGCTGTTGAAATAAGCCATTCCTCACAGGTTGGTTGCAAGCAGGCCTGCAAAGCGATGGTGTAATCCATGCTAGGTGAGAGCATGTCCAGATCCAGGCTGATTCGATCATGTTCACCAGACTCCTTTCGGAACCAGTCTGAAAGCGGATCACTGATCGTAAGCACAAAATGATTGTACTCTTCCTCAGGTTGGTTCCATGTCACACGGACACGAGAAGATGATCCAACCGCTGTGCTGTTAATCTCTTGCGATTCGAATGCGTGTGTTGTGAGTGTTGCATCCCATCCACCAACAGCATTGTCATAGAGATCTTTATGAAATTTATCAGTTGAGTCAACCTGCACACCACCATCACCAGAGAACATAATGAGTCCTACGGCCGCAGCGATAATGATGAGAACGAGCGGAGTTTTTACACGTTTCATAGAAAAATGAATAAAGATTTTTGTTGGAAAAAGCTTAGCATATACACGCTGTGGACACCAGATTTGACGCTTCTGACCAGTCGAGCTAGCATAAATACATCTCAAAACTATGAATATTTCATTCGCACACAAGACCTGGTGGATCAGCTTCCCCTAAAGGAAGGCTGTCTTTGAGATAACGTAAAAACCGTCTCAGCCTTCCTGGGGCGGTTTTTTGTTGTGTTCACAGAAGGAGAGAGAATGCATACAACACTGAGCAAGGGCTCTGCTCGCACTCCAAAACGACACGAACTACGGTATACATGGGTAAAGCCCAGCCTGTCCGATGCTATCAGTGTAGTCTCAGAAGCACTTTGCCAAGAGGTGAGTGCAGACCTCTGCCAAGATGTAAAAGAGCATCTTGATTCTGCTGAGTTTGCCATGAGCGTCTACGATCAAGGAAGGCTTGTTGGATTCATGATTTTCAGCATGCCGCTTGAAAACGTGCTCTACATCGCTGGCACCATGTTCCGCAAATCGTACCAAGGACTCGGTATCAAGGCGCTTGGCACACGGCTTACCAGTCAGGTGTTCTCAGGAATACGGTTTGTGTGCGGAAGAACCCAGTCGCCCATTGTATGGTCTTCAGTGGCTAAGCTCTCAGGTGAGATGCTTCCACATCCAGAGCTTGAGGATCCCGAGCTCGAATCGCTCCAGCACCAGGTTGCCAAGGAGCTGGGCATGAGCTCCGTGCTCGTTCCAGGTTTCTACAGCGGCCCACTCTACGGAGAAAAGCCCATTCATCGAAGTGGGGTCATCCAGGCCTGGTGGGATAGCTTCATTGACTTTGAGCGCGGAGACGCTGTGCTCTACATCGCGCGTCTGGGGTGATCCTTGACAAACGGCAGGAAACTGGGTAGTTTAGAGCGTTGACTACTTCAGGTCACACGGGATCACGGAGGATTCCGATGAAACGAAAGGTGCTCATCCGATTCGCACAAGAGGCGACAAGCAAGGAGCGTAGAGCTCTCATTCTCGTCTCGGACGCTGTGGAGAACGCCATCAATGGCCCTGGGTCAAAAAAGGCATTCTCATACCAACATCTGGACAAGAAGACCCGACTCCACGGTATGACGCGTGAGGAGGCGGGGCTGCTCGCTAAGATGCTCACCGAGTGCGATACGGAGTTCATCACCTCCTCCCTCCATCGCGGCGCCATCGAGATGGTGTTCGATGGTCGTGAGGGGCTCGAGCAAGTGCTACGCACGCTCTTTGCCAAGATCGAATCCATCACCTTCGACCCCCTCCCAGAAGCTCCTGCCCTGCCGGGCGGGGGAACGGTGGGCCAGGAGGTCGAAGATCAATTCCTGCAGTCCATGCTCACGCACGGTGCTGTGTTCTACACGGAAATCCTCTACGAAAGGAGCTAGGCAGTGGCTGGAAACCTGATCGTGTTCTTCGAAAAGGAGCTCGACAAGCAGCAGCTCAGGCTCATCTCACTTCTCTACGGTTCCACTCACGTGACCAACTACGGGCGCTACCACGTACTCGCCGGAACCGAGGACGAGCTCATCGCCATCAATCGGCTGATCAAGGATCGCTCCTGGAACGGCATCTTCTCCCGCCTGCCCGACGATCTGCGCAAGGGGATGGGGGTTCGCGATGCCGTTGAGTTCAACGACAAGCTCACCGAGATCTGCGAGCACATCATCAAGATGGACACCGCCATCACGGTCTACGTGCTCCCCGGTGAGAATGACTCGCCCGTGCACGTTCATTCCCTCATCGAGAACATGCGATTTCTCGTCGAAGACGAGGGAGGCAAGCTGATCACTGGCTAGTCTCCAACGCGGACGTATTCAAAAACCCTGACTCACATCAGGGTTTGCGGATACGTCTTTTCTATTTCTTTAAGATAAACTCCAGCACATAAAACGAATACTTTCCACCTGGATGTTTTTTTCAAACGTATTCGCAAGCTCAAACCCATTCTTCTCTGCCATCTCAAACGGCAACTCAGTATCAATATCCTCAAAGTCTGCCCAGCCAAAGTATACACGCCCACCTGGATTCAGATGCTCTTTGACATCCACAAAAAAGTCGCGCTTGAGATCATTCTCAGGATCCCAGAACATGCGCTCAATCGCATCCTTTGCAGGTCGATTACTGTACGGTGGGTTGCACAAGATCACATCGAATGTGCCAGTCACATCAGAAAAACCATAACTGAGTTTGAAAAACAGGTTGTCGACTTCGTGAAGCTTTGCATTCTCAAGACAATTATCAATCGCAAGCTCATTCACATCCACAGCAAGCCCCCCAGCCGATTTCTTTGCCAGCAGCACACTCACAGCACCGCACCCAGCCCCAATCTCCAAAAACGTCTCCTCAGCACCAATCTGTACAGACTCTGCCAAAAGCTCAGTGTCACCAGCGGTCCGATACACACCACGATGCACCACAAACTCCTCCCCACAAACTTCAACCATCAAAGGCTCAGCCTCCCGACGAAGAACAATATGCTCAGCCTGAGAAGGATAAGAGATATACGTTCCTTTTTGAATATTTTTCATACACTAATATCCTAGCACAACAACGCTGTGTTGACATTTATCTATTCCAGGAATCAAGCAAGTCCCCAAACACCCGCCAATCGGGTGTTTTTGCTTTAACCATTGACAAAAACCCCACTTTCGCGTAAATATGATCAGCCGAAACGAATCGGTTCAATCGCAACAGGAGGTATCCCATGGGAGGACCCAGCGGAAGGTTCTACCACCGAAGCACGCGTGACGGTGCAGCAACAGGTTCGCGTGGGCACACCACCCAGGCCGAGCAGTTGATGACGCAACGGGAGATCCACCCAAGCGTGGTGCCCAACCGCCGCATCTCTACGATCGCCAAGGCTGTGCTTTCGCTCATCTACGACGTCTCGGCCTCGCCGGACAACCTGCCGGTCATCTTCGTGGACAAGCTGCCCATGTTCGCCGGCCAGATGGCTATCCAGCGCTACATGGACAACCCCGAGGTCAGTCTGGCTGCCGTGGGTGACATGGGTGATCGCGCGCCGCTCCAGGTGTGCGACTACGCCGGGATCAAGGATCTCGACGACTGGATCACGCGCCTTTGGCGCGAAGGCAACGGTCGAGGCAACCATGTGGAGGCCTACGAACTGGCCGCCTACTACTACGCCTACATGGCCGAGATCCCGGACGACTCCGAGGCCTTCTGCTTCTTCATCTGCGATAAGGGGATGCGAGACAGACTCTACCAGAGCGACCTGAATCGCCTCCTGGGCGGTAGCCACGAGTCCGCGATCACCGACAAGGTCTTCGAGGATCTGCTGGCCAAGTATCACGGCAACGTGTTCCTGCTCCACCGTCAGTACGGAGGTGCGGAGCGCGACCGTATCGCGCTCGCCACCTGGGAGCGTCGTCTGAGCAAGAAGCGAATCGTCGAGTTCGGCTACAACGACAAGGCCATCATCGACATCCTGCTCGGTGTGATCGCTATCGCCAGCGGTACCCGTACCCTGGAAGAGTTCCATCACGACATGATCCACGGTCGCGACGTCCCGCAGACCCCCGAGCGCATCGAGGTCGTCATGCGCGCCCTCACCCCGTTCTGGGAGGCGTGGCAGAAGCAGGAGCGCCCGGTCATCGGCGTGTCCGACGAAGACACCCAGGCGGTGTCCATCCGGGAGACCAGCTTCCCCACGCCCGACGACATCAACGCCGATCTCGACGAGGACGAGGAAGAGCTGGTCGACCTGTTCATCAACGAGCTGCGAGGCCTGCTCCTGAGCAAGGGTCGTCCCATGCCCACTGGCGATGGGTGGACCTACTGCCAGAGCGTCAAGCTCCCGTCGTTCGTGCGCGACAAGACACCCTGATGGGACTACCTCCGGGACCTGCTCCTGCGCTACAAGTGGGAAGCCGAGATCTACACGGATCACCTGCGCATCCGACGCGCCTAGCGAGGACTCCTCGCACGGCCCGCCCAGCTCATCAGAGCAACGGCGGGTTTTCTATTTGGTTGAATTCCATTTGGAGGATACCACTTAGGGTCCGATCGGCACTTATATGACCCCCTCTGGTTGACAAAAACCGTCTCCCATGCCAACATTCTCTGTTCCTCACAATCTCTAGATCTGGAGTAGACATGAACCCAACCATTATCATCGGACTACTGTTCGGTGATGAAACGAAGGGACGGACTGTTGACGAGCACGCTCGAAGAGTCTCGGGTCCTGTGCTGGTTGTCCGCCATAACGGAGGTCCACAAGCGATCCATAACGTGGTCGCACCCGACAACACATGGCATCCGTTCGCGCAGATCGGGGCTGCCTCGCTGCAGCCGGGTGTGCGCACCGCACTCTCTCGCTTCATGCTGGTGAACCTTCCGGCTCTGAGCGCTGAGGCTCGGATGCTCAAAGATCGCACAGGATTGGATCCAAGCCCTTGGCTGTTCGTCGATCCTCGTTGCGTTCTGATCACCCCCATGCACGTCTGCCTAGGGCAGGCTCGTGAAGTTCTCAAGAGGCGCGGGTCATGTGGTCAGGGAGTAGGGGAGGCTGCGCGAGACGCCGAGCAAGGCCTGTCTCTGTGTGTCCAAGACCTACTCGACGGCATCGAAGGCTACGCAAAGCTCGAGGCTCTGTACGCGCACAAGCGCGAGCAGGTCACAAGACTCCTTGCTTCGACTGATGACGAAGAAGTACACATGTACCACCGTGCATTCTGCGAGCTGATCGACATCGAACAGTTGTTCGTGGAATATCGTGGGCTCGTCGAGCAGCTCGTGGTGGCGCCAACCGAAAAGGTGATCAGAGAAGCGCTTCGACGCAATGAGACAGTCCTGTTCGAAGGTGCGCAAGGAACACTGCTGCACCGCGAGCACGGCTTCTTGCCGCATGTGACCCAGTCCGATCCTACCGCTACCAATGCCCGCACCTTGCTCAAGGAAGCCTGGTTCGAAGGCACGGAAACAGTCATCGGAGTCCTGCGTGCGTACGCCACGCGCCACGGCGCTGGCCCGTTCGTGAGCGAAGCTCCTGAGACTGTGGGGGTTCTCATCGATCCTCATAACTTTGCCAATGGATGGCAGGGGCCGTTCCGAACCGGCTGGATCGACTTTCCAGCTCTGCGCTACGCCATCCGCCTCAATGGCAAGGTCGATGAGCTCGCACTCTCGTGCCTGGACCAGCTCTCAGGACTCGAGAGTATTCCCATGTGTGTGGGCTACGAGCACCCAGAGCTCGGTACCATGCGCAACATCCCAGATCTCGATCCTGAGAATCGAACGCGTATCATGTTTGAGTGCAAGCCCGTCCTGGTGGAACTCCCAGGCTGGGGCGAGTCTCTCAGTAGCATGCGCAGCTGGGGAGACCTTCCACGCGCCGCACGCAGGTACGTCGACCACATCGAACATGAACTCGGTATTCGCATCAAGACGATTGGTGTGGGTGCCCACTCAGATCAAACGATCTACCGCTAGACCGCACTCCTCACGGGGGCGGTTTTTCAAATCATTCCTGCCAAAGCGTCGGAATTGACAGACATGTCCTCGGCTGTTAGCGTTAAAAAAATACATAATTACAAATTTTATGAAAAAAATATTACTAATGCTGTGCATGCTCGTTTTTGTTGGAGCAGGGTGCTCAACTGCGCCAGTTGCTGATGTTGATGGGGTTCCAGAACCAACCATTAGCACAGATGGGCCCCTTGAGACCAATGTAAGTGTTGCAGAAACAGAGGTTGAGGAAGTTTCGGTTGACTATGTAATGAGCTCAGGCGCTGTTGCATTCACTGCTCCGGCGGGTGCAACTGCTACACAAAGTGATGCTGGGGGAGTGAGTGCTATTTATCTCAAAAAAGGAGATACCAGCCTTGCAACGATCGCGACGTATCTCACAACTAATTTTGAGGGCGAGGCGATTACATTTACTGAGTGGAAAGATGTGAACATTCCTGATAGTGAACAAAAGAACGTGCACGCACTCGATGGGGTTACGTTTGAAGAACACTACATCGCAGCAGAGAATGAGCCTCACACGTACTACATTGGATCAATTACTGGGGAAAAAGATTTGCATGTCTCAATCACGATTCCTGAGCGAGAAAGAGGTGTCACAGAAGACCTGCTGGCTTCAATGATATTTTATGGAAACGACACAGAGCTTGAAGGGTACGAGGTGATTCGTTAGATGATTTGTAAAAAACCGCACTCCCTCGGGAATGCGGTTTTCAATTTTAAAAACTTGTGCTAATCTCTGGCCTGGAGGAATATCTCGTGTGTGAAGAAAAACCCGGATTTCTTGTCGTGCCAACCACCAAAGAGATGATCGAGTTCGACTGCGGCCACACAGGCCCAGCTGACTACGAACACGTGATCTTCGGCAAAACCTGCGTTCCCACACCTGAAATGCTTGCAGACCGCACGCTCTGCGGCCAGTGCAAGCTCGATGCTGTTGCGTCAACTGCCACCAGGTGCTTTGTATGTGGTCGTCCCATCTTCAAGGGGCAGGACTGCCTCAACGACAAGGGGGTGATCATCTGTATGGGGGTGAAGTGTAGTGTGGGCCCCATGGGGATCGATCCTGGTGTTTGGAGGGGAGACCACTGGGAACACGGTCTGCACGCTGGTACCATGCAAATCTTCGGAAGATCAAACATGGTCATCTTCTAACGACCTCGCTCCGGCGAGGTTTTCTTGTTGTTTTAAGGTGAAGTGGTTGACAGTGTACACAAAACACTATGGGGCCGGGTCGTTACCTGTAGCATGGTCAAAAAGAAATTTACTTAGAAAATAGCAATTATAAACAAGATGATACTTATCCCTACACATTTTCTCATAACTAATGTCATTCAAAATACTAAAAAATGACAAAATGCTACAGGTAACGACCCGGCCCCCGTGGTTCGCGGTCCCATGGTTGCGAGAGCTCAGAGCGATTGACAAGGAAGGCATCTAATGTAAGGTCTTTGAGGAAGGAGGAAGCATGGTTGAGTGCGCAATCGACGTCATCACCATTGTTGGTATTTCGATCGTATTCCTCATCGGGGTTTACGTTCTGTACGTGACTCCAATCATCTTCACGCTATTTCTCATGAAGCTTTTCAAGATACTGGGTTTGAAGGATTAGAAACTCACCCGAAATCAAAACAAAGAGAACTAGAAAGGATAAATAAATGGCAAGGGATGAGACGACAGTCAAGAGAGAGCTCGGGGACATCGATCTTGAGATCGCTGCCCTGGAGAGTAAGCGGGGCGATCTCGAGAAGGAGTTGAGTCGCCTTCTGAACACAGTGTTCGTGGTCGTCTATAATCCTGTTCAGGATGATGACCGGATCCATGAGCTCCACCTCGATAACAACTCTCTCGAGTCCGACGACTACGACGTTGAGTTCTCGGCTGAGTACATGGGGGTCAAATTCAGAGCACCTGGTACGGACAAAGAGCTGCTGACGATCATGACAGGTGACATGGGTGTGGTCGAGCACTGGTTCGTCGGAGTCGCCAAGAGGAAGATCGACGCTGAGCGGTGGACTGACAACATGAGGGCAGCTTTCGCACACATCCAAGGCAAGTCCTGGGAGGAGTAGTCTCTGCGCCCGCCTACTGGCACCTGTCTACCGACAGGTAGAGGCAGGCCACAGCCCGGCCCTTGAGCCGAGCAATCCTCATCACTATCTAGCTCGGGTCTTCTGAGATTCGTGTGATATATGAGGAGCACAAACGTGCACGCGGCCCAAGTGAAACGCACTTGGGACCACTGATGTGTACTCGAAGAATTCGAGTATGGATCAGTGGATAGGGTTTCCACAAAATGAAAGAGGGTGTCAAAAGGAGATCTTCATGAAGCTCATGTTCCGTGCGTTCTCAATTCTCAGCGCGTTGACAGCGCTCGTTCTCGGGTGTGTGGTCATCCACCAACATCACATCATCGACCAGCTCGACAGTGATCTGCAGCTCGAGACAAGCAGAGTCCTCACCAAGGAGTTGTCCGCCAGCTTCTGCAGAGACTCGGTTCGAACACTCCCTGTCGGAACCTACGAGGCTGAAAACGGTGACAAGATCATCGTGGAGCCGATGGATTCCTGGGGTGAGGATGACAGTGTGTGGAACATTGCAATGTTCCACTATGGTCCAGACCATCGCGACATTCGCTATCTGTCCATGATCGAGGTGCAACTCCTCTACGCCATGCCGGGCTGGCCGCAGAGCGAAGCTGAGTACTACGCACAGTTCCAGCCACCACCCCCACGCATGATCGGCGGTTAGGACAACGATTCCTCATCTCCTTCAAGAGAAACGACCCCGCACCGCGGGGTTTTCTAATATTTTCAGGGTCTGGATAACCCCTTGCACGGTTTTTCAAGCTGTGATATTATTTCGTCGCTGCATTCCACACGGACCGGTGGTGTAGCCTGGTTAACACGTCGCCCTGTCACGGCGAAGATCGCGGGTTCGAATCCCGTCCGGTCCGCCAGAAAAACCACTAGCAATCGCTAGCGGTTTTTCTTTTTGAATTAGAAAAGCCCTAACCCGCAGGTTAGAGCCGTTGCCTAGCTAGCCCAGCCAGGGCTTCTCGGGCAGGATCTCGCCGGTGCGCACACCAGAGACGAACCTGTTGAGCGCTTCGAAGCTTGGGGCCTCGACCCACATCTTGTAGCGCCGTCGACCGTCCCGAAGCACTTCCAGATCCAGGCTGCCCTTGGCGCCGTGCGTCTCAGGCAGATCTCCGAGCGGGTACGGACCATGGCGCCCGACCGCGTCGAACACCTCCTCGGCGTCCTCATCCGAGTCTTGCATGGGCACGTGACACCACCAGTAGACCCAGGCCTGCACACCTTCGGGTTCGAACGGGCACTCCTCGAGCCAGTCCTCGGTTACGAACCCGTCATGCGACCACGGCGTGTGCTTCCCATTGGGGTCACCCATGATCACCTGGCCGTTGTCCAGGATCTTGTAGCATCCCGCTGTGGTGTACGGAATCAGCATCACACCTTCGCTCTTGAGCCATTGGTCACGAGTCTGCCAGTTGACACCCTCGATACCAAGGCTATTCAGGAGTGTGGCGCTGCAACCTCCTTTCTTCCAAGTCTCGTAGTCATCGTTGCCGATGCGAGTTCCCTTGGGGAAGAAGAATACCAGTTTCGCTTCCATGTCTCGTACCTCCGGTCGCACAGAGCTTCCCGTCTTTGTGATCGGGTCCGTTACGACTCCGGCACATTGGCAGTTTTTGCTGTTCCTGTCAATCCCAAAAGAAACAACCCCGCCGTGGCGAGGTCGAGCTAGCTGGTCCGAGGCAGGTCGGACTCATACGCGCGTTTGCCGCTGACGCGACAGGTCATGGCTTCTCGAACCGACTGCGGGCCGATTCCGATGCGGATGATCATATCGATGTAGAGCACGAAGTCCGCACTCTCGTCGCCCCATTCCTTGCCGATGATGATCTCCTCGTCCACTGGGAACAGGGGATGGCCACAGGTCTTGGCCCTCTCCGAGGTGAAGCCCACGGTCCGCCATCCGCGGCGCACCGCCTCTTCGTACGCGATGTGCAGGACACCTACGTCACACAGGCCTGACACGCAAGCGAACATGGCATCCGGGTTGGTCTGCTCGATCTGGTCGTAGAAGAGCCGGATGAGCCGCCGCGCCTCTACCTCATCGAACTCGCTGGGAGGGCAGTATCCCACCACTCCGACTTTGATCTCGTTCATGGCACCTCCCTGATGATCAACTGCGCAGAGTAGAGCAAAGCCTGATTCTTGTCAACCGTCAGGCCAAAACCAAACAATAACAAGACCGCCCGCAAGCGAACGGCCTCGTTCAGGTCGTTGCTCAGGGGCGGTTCTATCTGGGGGTGTCACCCCAGGAGCCAAGAGCCTCGCGGATCAGAGTCCGCGCAGTCTCGTACTCCTCTTGCGTGCCGTAGCGCATTCTCGGGGTCTTGTCTCCGGGCATGATGTGCTCGGCAATCTCGAGCGGGAACAGCTTGTACAGGTCGACCTTGCCGATCTTCCTGGGAACCAAGCGCTCGTCGTCGAAGAACACCGCCCGAACGCTCGCACCAGGCATGCTGATGCGAATCATGGCTTGCACCAGCACATCCCCGTTGGGCATGGTGCGCGTGATCCACTCGATCGGTGCCTGCTCCCTGAGGTTGGGGAACATGCTCAGGCGCCCACCGACCCGACCTGTCTGCTTGGGGACCTGCACGCCGTCCAAATCGATAGTATCGATGAGGTAGGATTCTCCTGGACCCACATCCCAGTCCGGGTAGGTGATGCGGAGCTGGTCTCCTGCGACCACGAATGTGCAACCTACCGGCCAGGGGATCTGATCGGGCAGATCGGCAGACTCGACATGAGCCTGGATCTGAGCCTTGATCTCATCTGAGAACTGGTCATCGTTCAGACTCGCACCGTAGGGAATCTGCAGATCATCCAGAGCCCTCTGCCGTTCTGTGGTATTCAGTGTCGCGGTCATTGGTGCAACCTTTCTTTTCGAGTTGGCTGTGCAAGATATCACAAAACCCCTCTGTTGTCAATCCATCAAACCAAAAACCCGCCTTAATAGGCGAGTTGCAAAATATCCATATAAGGACCGGTCGGCCCTTATATGGTGCAAAATTATTCCTTCTCTCCAGTCAGTACATAGGTATACCTCCGTTCCTCAAACGGATGCAGCTCACGCTTGTATTGCTTCACACCTTCCTTAAACACATCCGTCCCGAGCGTAAGATCCTCCCGATCCGCAAACAGTTTGGCTCGCTCGTGGTGTAGGAACCGCGACAGGTCTCGATATTGATAATCGACTTTGAGTTGAGTTCCAACCCAACCACCAGAGTGATGTGCAATACCCCAACCCATTCCAGCGAGCTTGCCGTCGATCTCAACGTAAACCTGCTTCACATCAAATTCCTCGAATCGATCAAGCAGGAAAAAGAAGATCGATTCAGACTCAGAAAACGTGAGCGTCCGTTCTTTTACTTGCTCAGCCCACAGGTGATAGAACTCTTCAATCTTGTCTCGGTCGTACTCGTGGAGCACCTTGTGCTCGTGCTTGTTCTTGAAACTGTTTACTTTCTTTTTAAACGACCCGCTCGGATTCACAAACTCATCAGTCTTGTAGTAATACTCAGTCGAGAGAGGGTTCTCGATCACAACTCTGTTCCCACTCGCGCGCAGCTTCTCAACATCTTCATCACTCGCAAACGTCACCGCAAGCCACTCCCAGTTCTTTTCATTCTCAGGTAAGAACAGAGCAGGGAACTCGTGGTTGTTAACAAGGTCCTGGGACACGATCACAAGCTCACCACTGCGCTCAATCACATGCGCCCCGTGCACAAGAGCAAACTCCGAGCTCATATACGCAAAAGGCAGCTTGCGCATAGCTGCCAAATGATTTGGGTTGCCTCTGTCAAATCTCTCAATCATATTTTCACTAAGGGTCCGATCGTCACTTATGTGAGTACTATTTCATCCTTCGCTTTTTCTTTTTCTTCTGCTTCGGAGTTGGACCAGGATCAAGCCCAACGAGCTTCTGCAAGTCTCGAACTTCTTTCTCAGTCAAATGTCGCCACAACCCTTCAGGATAACTCGATATAATCTTGAGCGTACCAACACGCGTTCGTTTGAGGTTGATCACATTGTATCCAAGCGCCTGGCACATCCTCCGAATCTGCCGATTCCGCCCCTCGCGCAAAATGATCGCAAACTTATTCTCGCTCATCTGCCTCACCTTGGTCGGAAGTGTCTTGCCGTCATCAAGCTCAACACCGCTTTGCATAGTTCCAATGTCTTTTTTCCCAAGCGGCTTGTCTACAACCACAACATACTCCTTCTCATGCTCATAGCGCGGATGCATAAGCCGATTTGAAAGCACGCCATCGTTTGTGAACAATAATAGTCCACAGCTTTGCACATCAAGTCGCCCAACAGGATACACGCGCTCTTCCAGATCAATCAACTCCATCACATTATCTTGTTTTCTGCGATCAGTGGTTGTGATATAGCCCACAGGTTTGTTCAAGAGAATGTAAATCTTTTTTGGTGGTTTTTTCCGATCACGCCCCTCAACACGAACATCATCAGAGCTTGAGACTTTTGTTCCAAGCGTGGCAATTTCGTCATTGACGTAAACCTTGCCTTTCTCAATCAAACGATCTGCTTCGCGACGCGAGCAGTAGCCATGGTTTGATAAATATTTGTTCAATCGAATTGCATCAGACATATCGTAAGCTAGTGTAAAGCGAAATGCTTATAACATCAATACTATAACCCTCGATCTCATCGTGTGTGCCTTCATCCTACCTTGTCATCCTGAGCAAAGCGAAGGATCCCCTCCAGGAAACAGTCCAAAGCTGCTCAGTGCAGGTTTTCTTGTTATGTAGGGGATCCTTCAGTCAATTCAAGCTCCTTCAGGATGACAAGGAAGGCGGAACAGCCACCAAAGCAAAGACCCCCATGCAAGCATGAGGGCCTCGTGCATCTCGTCGAGCATGACGAGTTGCGACCGCGCTAGGCGATCAGTTCGTGCCGGGCGGGGTCGTGGTGACCGACGCGCCGCTGTTCTTGGCCGCCTGGATGAACGCGGCAGCCTCGGTCGGGTTGTCTGTGGTGAGCGCGACCTCTCCGTTGATGTACAGGGTGGTCGTCTCGGTGGCGAAAGCCTGCCCCATCTTGGCGTCCGTGAAGTTCACGGTCGTGCCGATGGTCGCCTGCCACACCCAGGCCATGAAGAAGAAGACCAGGGCGATCGCGAGCAGCAGACCCACGATCCAGGCCGTGCTGCTCTTCCAGTCTTGGATCGGGGCCGGAGCAGGGGCGCCAGCCGGACCAGCAGGGCCAGCGGGGCCGGGGGCGCCAGCAGCACCAGCAGCACCAGCCGGACCAGCAGGGCCAGCCGGAGCCACCACGACAACCGGACCACCACCCGCGGGCGGGGTTCCACCACCACCACCACCACCACCACCACCGGCGGCGGCGTTGACCGTGATCTGGCAGGTCGCGACCACAGGGGCTGCAGCGGCCGGGGCCGGGTGGGTCTGGGTGATCTTGATGGTCCACGGGCCGCCATGGGCCGTGAAGCCGGCCGGGGTGCTCACGAACGCGATCGTGGCCACGCCAGCGGTGACGTCGCCGGGCTCGATCTCGACCTCGGTCTCGATCCAGTCGAGGATGCCGGCCGGGGCGCCGTCGAGCTCGACCGTGTACTTGTCGCCCACGTTCATGTCGGGCGGGTTGATCTCCAGGCCCAGCGTGAGCTGCGTACCTTCGTCGATGACGATACCAGCCGCGGGGATCGCGGCACCGGCGTGTTGGAGTGCGTGGGGCATGATGCCTCCTTTCGGGGGTGTTCTAGTTCCTCTGGCGCGGGTGCACACAGAGGTCCGTTCGATTTTATCGGACTCGAGAATATACCAGAAAAATGCCTTTTTGTCAAGATGTGGTATCATTGAGCCCGTAATTCTTACCCAAAAACTATGCCAAAACTCGAGGAGGTGTATCGTCGCCTAAACGAAAACAAAAAGAAACGTAAGGAAATCAACAAAATGCTAAAAGACGAGCTTGAGCATCACGCACGCTTCCAAGAGATCAAAGAAGAGATGAGAGCTCTACGCGACGAGAAAAAGGGGATTGAGCAAGATGTGCGCGCATCTGCAAAGGAATTTCGAGAGCTCGACGACATCAAAATCGATATCGACACTGACCAAGAGATCATTTCAGACTTGGCACTCAACAAGTATGTAAAGGGGGAGACAGTGGAAATCAAAGACGAGTATGACCAAACCTGGTACCCCGTCTTCAAAGTAAGCTTCAAAAAGCAACATTAAAATATTGCACACCCAGTTAGAGCGAAGCTGGTATGTGTGAATTAGTTCATGAGGTGGTGGTCGTCTGTGTCTGAGTGACGGCCCGGCTCCGCCGAATGAAATAATTCACACATACCAGCAAGCGTACAAAACAAAAACTCCCAGCCTGCGCTAGGAGTTTTTTTGTTTATTTTACTTGATCAACAATCTTTTCAAACACTTGAGGGTTGTCCTTTGCAAGTGTGCTGAGAACCTTTCGGTCAAGAGTCACGTTTGCAAGTTTGAGTTTGTTGATAAATCGGCTGTAGCTAAGACCAAGTGGACGAACAGCTGCGTTGATTCGGACTGCCCAGAGGCGTCGGAAATCACGCTTTTTGTTACGTCGGTCTCGGTAGGCGTAAACACCTGCCTTGAGCATGGCTGGACGTGCAAGACGGATCTTGCTTTTTCGTCCCCACATCATTCCTTTGGTCTTTTCCAAGAGATTCTTTCGTCGCTTGGTGTGCTGCGTGCCTCGTTTTACTCGTGGCATACTACTTCTTTGGAATTAAGGTGTTAATCGCCTTGCGGTGAGTCTTAGAAACGGTCTTTCCACGCTTCTTTCGTCGGCCAACCTTCCCAGTATCAGAACTGTTAAAGTGATCCTGGCCAGCACGGCGCTTTGTAACCTTGCCTGAACCAGTGATTTTCACTCGACTTGCAAGGGCTTTGTGGGTTTTCATTTTCGACATAGATTGGCTTCTTATGCGCCAGGATAGTACAGAATTTAGCAAAATCTGTCAATATGCCTGGGGACACCCTTAAGCTTTTGCCATAATGGCGGTAAATCTACCACCTTGATACTTAACAGGTTGCTCAATGCGCAGCTCCACCTCTTGCCCAACAGATTCCAAAAATCGCTTGGCAAGATCAGCAGCAACGTCTTTATGAGCCTTTTCCCGACCACGAAGCGGCATCTCGATTTTGACCTTATTTCCCTTGTTTAGGAATTTGAGCGCCTGCTTTACACGCACATCAAAGTCATGAGCTCCAATACGGAAGGAAAGTCGTACACACTTGAGCTCAACTTCCTTTGACTGAGCCTTTTGCTTCTTTGCCTCTTTTTCCTTTTGGTACTTAAAGTGTCCGTAATCAAGGATTTTACACACCGGCGGTTCAGCCTTTGGAGAAACCTCAACAAGATCCATTTCTTTTGCCTGTGCCAGCTCAAGAGCTTTGACAGTATCCATGACTCCAAGAGCATTGTTCTCATCGTCAATAACACGCACTTGCTCAGAGCGGATCTTTTCGTTCGTATTGTACTTCGGCACGTTGTACTTAGGTTTACGTTGCCGGTGTCTGTGAATTCGCATATCGGCATCATCCTAGCTTAAAAGCTGGAAAAAATCAAGCAATCAGCTATACTTGCTGTGCATGCCAACACTAGCTGTAAACAAAAAGGCCCGGTTCGACTATGAGCTCCTCGAAACCCTCGAGGCTGGTTTAGTGCTCACAGGCCCAGAAGTAAAGTCAATCAAAGCCGGTCGCGTGCAAATGAAAGGGGCATTTTTAGACATAAACAAGGACGAGCTCTGGCTCAAGAATGTCTACATTGCAAAGTACGGCCCAGCAGGTAAGCAAGAGGATTACGAATCAGACCGCAACCGAAAAGTCCTCGTGCACAAGCGCCAGCTCGCACGCCTAATCGGCAAAAAGCAAGCAGAGGGTCTCACGCTCGTCCCGCTCTCAATTTACACAAAGGGCAACCTCATCAAACTCGAGTTCGCAGTCGCCCGCGGAAAGAAAAAGCATGAGAAACGCGAGACCATAAAAAAACGAGACGTAGAAAGGCAGATGAGGGAGAGGATGAAAGGGAATAAAGACGATTAGAAAAGCCTGCCACAATGTGACAGACCGTAAGGGGCCTACTGGCCTCTTTTGCGTTGCAGGAACTCACGTCCCTTGCCCACATCCGTGTTGATCGGCACGTCTCGGGCGCACAGCGGGCACTCGTCCTCAGGCCAGGACTCGAGTGTGATGTCCACGAGCGAGAAGAGCTCGGGAACGTCGAGATCCTCGGCGCTAACACCTCCTCGATTGCACAGTGCTCCCACACCCACGATCTCGCCTCCGAGCTCGCGCACACAGGCCACAACCTTCTTGACTGAGCCGCCGGTTGTGAGGATGTCCTCGACCACGAGCACGCGCTTGCCAGCGACCAGCTTGTCGTACCCGCGCTTGATCACGAACTCACCATCTTTGGTCTTCTCAGCGTACACAGCCAGGATGTCCTCACCAGAGGTCATCTCGCTGAGCTGATGCGCGGTCCATTGCGTCAGGATCACGCCACCGATGGCAGGTGCCACCACCACATCCACACTTTCACCCTTGAAGTGCGATGCGATCACACCGCAGAGCCATGATGTGAGTTTGGTGTGCGGATACACCGCATCCTTGTTCACGTACGCACTGCCATGCCGACCTGATGTGTACACCAGGTGGCTATCCTTGATGATCGCATGAACCGCAGCAAGATGCTGCAGGACCAAGTCTTCCATTGGGGGCCCTCCTTAGAATCGAAACGAGTTGATCAGGTTGTTCAGTCGTCCCACTTCAGCGCGAGCAGCCTTGGCGAAGTCTTCACCACTCGAGGCAAAGATCACACCACGCGACGAGTTGATGATCATGCCCATGCCGCGCTCGTCCTGCCCAGCACGGACCGTCTTCTCCACATCACCACCCTGCGCGCCGATTCCAGGAATCAGGATCGGCATATCACCGACCACCGCGCGCACCATGGCAAGCTCTTCTGGGTAGGTAGCACCGACCACCACTGCGCAGTTGCCGTTGCTGTTCCACTCATCAGTTACCTGACGCGCAACAGCTCGGTAAAGGGGCTTGCCACTGACCAGAAGGTCCTGGAACTCGCCAGCACCAGGGTTGGATGTGCGACAGAGCACGATCACACCCTTGTCTGCTCGATCCAGGAACGGGCGCATGGCCTCAGCTCCAAGGTACGGGTGAACCGTGATAGCATCCGCACCAAGCTCATCGAACGCTGCTCGCACATATCCCTCGTTGGTGCTACCGATGTCCGCGCGTTTGGCATCCAAGATCACTGGGACGTCTGGAGCAACAGCGTGGATGTACTGGATCGTGCGACGCAGCGCCCTTATTCCAGCCTCGCCCTCAGCCTCGTAGAACGCGACATTGGGCTTGTACGCACAGACCAGATCATGTGTTGCATCCACGATCGCACAGTTGTACGCGAAAATCGTATTCTCGACGTCGGTGTTGTCTTGACCTCCATCCAGATCCTTCTCTGGAATCAGCTTGATCTGGTGACCTGGAATCCTGTCCATGCGGGTGTCGAGCCCAACACAGACAAAAAGTCCTCGTGCCCACAGTTTTTCCAGAAGCGCTCTGAAATTCCGTGTCTCCATTACGACTCCAATCGACCGGGTTGCACCAACTCACAGGCTGGCTTGCAAAGCACCTTAGCAGAAGGAGAGGGGAAAGCAAGGGTATTGTACAAAGAGATGTCAGTGTACTCACAAACGGTCCGATCGTCACTTATATGAGTACAACGATAGCTTCTATCCATATAAGGACCGATCGGTCCCTTAATGGTATGAATCACGCAAAAGAAACAACCCGCCGTCGTCCCACAGATGTGGAACTTTGGCGGGCAAGCCCCGCGGACAGTGAGTTAACCGCTAAGGTTGTTTCTCACTGACCCGAGGGGTCAGAGTGTACCTAGGAGCTCTTCTCGGTGTAGAAGCCTTTGGCCACCAGACCGACGTGAATGAACGAGGGGTCATCGCTCAACCCATCGAACACATCGATTCTGATCTCTGGCCAGGCCTGCCTGAGCATCTCGATCTTGACTTCGACATCCGTACGGTTTGTGAAACCGTTCCTACTTCGAGCTGTGCCGAAGTCGTGGGGGTCGATGCCCCAGCGGTAGTAGAGGCCTTCCCTGGAGTTCGAGACCAGCTCGTCCACGAAGCGCTTCATACCTTCAGCTCTGTCGCGCATTCCGTGCTTGATGAACAGCTGTGCGAACACGAATTGTCTGAGAACCTCAGGAATGGCTTCCATCAGCCCCTTGATGATCTCGTCTTGGATCCGAGCAGCTTCTGCTTCTAGCCGCTCGCGTTTTTCGATTGATGACTTCAGGGATAGGGTCATTCTATTGTCCTTTCACCTTCCCGTTTGTCGCATCCGGAGTTACCCGAACGAACGATCATGCACGATTTTCACCAAAAAGTCAAGAGATTTAGGTATATATGTAAACAATGTGAGCTTCAAAACTCGATGAGGTGTTGGTGAATGGGGAATCGAGCCGCCGAGTCGTAGGTAAATCCTACGGTGAGGTGGTCGTGGGGCCCCATGAGTCAACAGACCACGAGTTTTGGAGTTCACAAAAGAAACAACCCCGCCGCAGCAGGGTTGACACGTCTACTCGTGGAGTCGCGAGTAGTTGATCCAGTGCACAGCTCTGTGCTCTGGACATTCGTTTTCTGAGCCGTAGTACTTACCGCACCACCACTGGCGCGCAGCCTCCCAGAGGATGAGAGTTTCCTCATCAATGGGGTACATGCCATTGGTCATGCAGAGGCCATCGCGGAACTCCACACTCAGGCAGTACTCTGCGTCACGAGTTGAGCGACCGACCGCATCGTTATCGGGAAGTCGAACCGGCTCGTACTCGACACGTTCTCGCTTGATGCGAGGAAGTGCTTGTGTAACCTCCGAGTCATCGACGTGCCCGTTGGATTCCTTCTGAGAGATTTCATGTTCCTGCTCGAGCGGCTCGGCCATGTCCCACCACAGAGGATAGCAGGCAGCTTCATACTCATCTGCGCTCAGAGACTCAGGTTCGTTGGCGCAGCTGGCCACAAAGACCAGCAAGAGGGCGAGGGGGAACAGGTAGCGCATTGCGCCTCCAATCTGTGCTAATGCACCATCTCAGGTGTTTTTAGCTGATCGAGGTAGTAGAAGTTTGGGTTGCACGAAAGCCTGACTCGGTCTGCGTTCACCCAGTAGCGCCACTCGTTTCCATGGAACTCGAATGACTCCAGGGTGTGCCTGATCTCAGGAATCCAGTTACCATGATCTGCTGTGCGCGCGTACACCACAGCAATCGTTGTAGCAACATTCAGGTCCATCCCCCTGTGCTTCAAGGAGGCGCGCTCACCAGTCTGGATCAGACGGATGGCACTGAGCCGGCCTCGGACTGCGTAAGCAATCCAATCAGCTCGCGCCTTTGCAGAACGTCCCATGAGTGCCATGTTGGTGTGCGGAATCACACAGCGGCGCTCGCTTGCGATCAGTTCTCTGTCGTGTCGGCTCAGGGTCGTCTCGCTGGAGTTGCGTTTACGCTTCACATACACGATCCGCGCTACCACCGCTGCGACACATAGACCAAATTGCACAAGAGCGAGCACAACAATCACTGTCGAGGTATCCATCCATCACCTTCCTTATGGGCGGAGAATGCACTTTAGGGGATAGACAAGATCGTGTCAATCTGGGATTAGTCAAACAGAAAACCGCACCCCAAGTGTGGAAGCGCTCAAGGGCGGCTTCTGTTGGGTGCGGCTAGGTTTTGGAGCCCAGTCGATCGCGGGTTATCTGGGCAGAATCCTCGAACAGGATCCCTTCCTCTTCCTCCAACCAGGCCTCTGCCTGCTCCCGCGCCTCAAAGACGCAGAACCAGATATTGTAGCCATGGAAGGGATGAGGGAGATTCAGATCGAGAATTGTATCGACCGGGTCACTCTCTGAGCCAATATCGTCGATGCAGTATTCAGCCCGGAAGCGAATGCCTTGCACTCTGCCACCGCGCTTCACGACCTCGAATCGCATGGTGCCAAAGCCGTAGCTCATGGCAGCGGTTGTCACTCGACAATAGCGAGAGACAGGTAGGAGTTGCTGGTACGGCGCGCCTGTGTTGGGGCACGTGTAGTCTTCACACACGATCGCGATCCACGCAACAGGTGTTTCAGCCGCGAAAGCGTTTTGTGACTCTCGCAAGACTCGCTCGGCCTCTTTGTCCTTCTCCTGCATACTCCGCAAGAGTATCTTCAGGGCCAGCATGTCTGAATACCAGCGATCCAGCTCATTCTGTGTCATCGTGCTTCTCACTGCTTTTTCCTTTCTTCCAGAGTTCGCTTCCTAGACACACACAGTTGTGAGCCAGGTAAAAAACTTAGCACGATAGATTTTTGTCAAGTTGTCAAAGCTGTCCACGCAGTAAACGTATTGGCGTGACCAGGAAAACGATCGTATCACAAAAAGGCGTTCGTGTCAATCAAAAACCCACCACGTAATGTGGTAGGTTTTTGGTGGAGCTGGGGAGAATGTGGGCTGTTCGCCCACATTGCTCTCGTTCACTCGGAATCGTTCGTGCAAGCACGTCCGTTCTCTCGCTCACTCCAGCATCGAACTCTCGGGAGTTCTCATCTCCCACAGCCAACTAAAAACAGCCAGCACAAGGCTGACGGTTTTTAGTTGGTGGAGCTGGGGAGAATCGAACTCCCGTCTGGTAAGGCTTTACCTCACAACGTTTCCAAGTTCATCTGCGCCTGCATACCTGAGTGCGCTCAAGGCGCAAACAAATACGCTCTCAGGTACTGACTGCAACTCTCGAGTATGGATAGTCAGCGCAATCCATAACTCCAGTCTGGAATATGACACCCGACTCCTGTGCTACCAGACATAGCTCAGGCGGATGGTTCTACAAACCCTTAGGCGAGAACTGGTGCGAATGTAGGAACACTGAAAGCGTTCTTGATTTTCGCGATGACGTTGTTTGCAGTTGTCGTCTTACATGGATTGATTTACGAGCAGCCATGTCCGCTCGACTTGATTGTATGGCAAGGAACTCCCATCGAACCCAATACAGCCCCTTATCTGTTTCATGTTCGAAACACACAAGAGCATACTACTTTTTCACACTTCTGTCAATCCAAAAGAGGAAATTTTATGCTATAATTCTCGCATATGAAGCCGCCGCAATCGGTAAGTATTTCTACATCAACATTTGTAAAAGCCGTTTTGATCGTGCTTGGTGTTTGGTTCCTTTGGTTCGTTCGAGACATTGTCGGAATCCTGGTTGCCGCCATGCTCCTTGCAGCCCTGATCGGACCTTTTGCAGACTGGTTTGAGAAACGAAGCATTCCACGCGGCCTGGCTGTGCTCATTGTCTACGTCCTACTCATCTCGATCACGCTTGCACTGCTCCTTCTCATGATCCCAGTCGTTACAGAGCAAGGAACACAGCTCGTAGCCAACCTGGGGCAGTACTACGACGAGGCAGCGCAATCAGTGGGACATATTCAACAGCTCTCAGAGCAATATGGTCTTGCTGATAACGTGAACGCATCAATCAAGACGTTTCAGGATTGGATGAGTGATTGGTCCAGCTCGATCTTCACAGGCGTGACAAGTGTCATTGGTGGGCTCGCAGCCGTGGTGGTGATTCTTGTACTCACGTTTTACATGGTTGTTGAAGAGGGGAAGGTTCGCAAGTCGTTTGATCATCTTGTTCCACCAGAGTACCAGCCGTACAGCACACACATTCTCAAAAAGATTCAAAAGAAGATCGGAGACTGGCTACGCGCGCAACTCATCCTCAGCGTCTCAGTCGGTTGTCTTGTTTTCCTTGCGCTCTCTATTCTGGGGGTTAAGTACGCGCTCCTGCTCGCACTCCTCGCAGCGCTCTTTGAGGTTGTGCCATACGTTGGGCCTGTCGCTTCCGTAATTCCAGCGCTCATTGTTGGTTTCAGTGTGTCGCCTGTTCTGGGTGTGGCCGTTCTTCTTGTTTACATCACCATTCAACAACTCGAGAATCATGTTCTCGTTCCAAAGATCATGCAAAAGGTCACAGGCCTAAGTCCAATCATCAGTATTGTTGCGCTCCTGATTGGAATCAAGGTTGCCGGACTTCTCGGAGCCATCCTCTCAATCCCGCTCGCCATGATGGCTGCGGTGGTGCTTGAGGATCTTTTTGCAGAACACTAATCCTATGAGACATATCCACCGACATTCATCCTTTCCGCTCGTTATCATCCTGCTCTCGCTTGGACTCATTGTTTTTATGTATTACGCATTCACCCAAGATGCAGTCGTTGAAACAGAGACAGCCGAACCGGTTGCTGCCAACCCAGAAGTTGTTGATGAGGTAAATACGGACGACTACAGAATCGACCTAACCACCACCATCGATGCGTTCTATGTAGACTTTGACAATGCCGAAGATGACCTCTCAAAACTCCTGGTAACCGAGCGGGTTCTAAGTGAGCTACTTGAAATTCAGGTGCCAACAGAGTATAAAGACCTCCACTTGAAGCTGGCAGTTGTCTTTAATCAGCTAGAAACTGGGCTCAGAAGCGCAGATCGAAGCATTGAAGAGCCGCTATTAGAACTCGGTTATATCCAGATGGAGTATCCGTGGCTCACGCAATAAGTATATGGTTCGTGTTGAAAAACACAGTGAAATTCAGGAGGAGATTTCAAAGCTAAAACAACAGAAAGAAGATACTAAGAAGGAAGGTCATACGTTTCTAAAAACCGTAGCCCTCCTTTGTTTTATTCTTGTTGTGTCTGTCTGTCTTGCTGCTGCGTGGTTTGTTGCAGCCACAGGACTCGTGCGCATTCCTGTTCTCAGTTCGCTTGCGTACGAGAAGCCAGAACCAACCCGTGTGGTTGAGCCAGGTGTGCCAATCGAAGATCTCGTTAAAGCCGAGTTCGAAATCCAGCTCACAGAACGCTTTGAGCAAGGCATGCCACTTTTTGATGATCAAGCACTCACATTCCGTGTTCCTGAAAGCTCTGTCACCTCAAGCCTCCGTTCAGGAATGGAAGAGGCTGGTGTTGAGCCTCCACTAGATGTTTCATCTTCCCAAGTTGTTATTTCAGCAGAAGACGGATTTGAACTTTATCTTCCAATCAAGGACAACCCACAAGAGACAGCTGTGAAGGTTGTTGCAAAACCTTATCTTGATGAGGGGCAGCTCAAACTAGAAATCATTGACATGCGTCTTGGCTCTGCTTCAATTCCAAACTGGTTCATCACTTCTATTGTAGGCCCAATCGTCCAGCGTGAAATTAAAGAAGTGACAGATCGAGCAGGGGATTACGCAGGTCTATCAGCAATTGAATATCACCAAGGGGAAGTTGTAATCACAGGAGTGACGTCACTAGAAGGAGATACGCAAATCAATGAACTATGATTCTCATTCACCGAATCACATCATTTGTTGTTGCGCTGATCGTCTTGCTCACCTACGCAGGCGTTGTTTTTACAAACCTGCATCCCGTTCTTGTGGCCGTGCTCGGGTTCTCGCTCCTAACGCTCGTGCTCATGCGACTGCTTGGATGGCAAGTACAAACATTCCAGTTCTGGCACCTGCTCGGCACACCGCTCCTGTTTATCTTCTCAAGTTTCGGGGTGTTGTTCTTTCTTGAGCAACCCGGCCTCCAGATTATTCTTGGTGTCGGAGCAGCTGTCATGCTCGGGCTCTTCACTGAGCACATCTTCACCTACTCACATGTCCCTGCGCTCTACCAACCATTCTCCATTGAGCACCTCAGTCACTTGATGAACATCTTGACCATCTTCTTTATTTCCTCGTTTGGGTTTGGTCTACGGTTGTTCTTGCAAACACCGCTCTGGATACTTGGACCAATATTCTTGCTCATCGCTCTGTTTGTTGTGTACTCAACACTCTGGGCAGGAAAGGTGGAGGCAAGCCGAGCGCGTCCATACGCAATCGCTGGTGGAATTCTCACAACACAGCTCTTTCTGGCTATCACGTTCCTGCCAACCGGTTTTTACACCAATGCTGCGTTCATCGCGCTCGCATTCTACGTCTTTCTAGGCCTCACACGAGCCAGCGCACTTGGAAGGCTTTCCAAAAGGCTTGGAAAACGCTATATTTCTATCTTCATAATTCTTACCCTTGCCATTGCCCTAACTTCTCAATGGTTATGACACAATCTTGGTCAAACACAATTCGCGTAATTATCTTTTCAATCTTGCTTGGGGGAGCAAGTGGTGTGCTTTCAACAGCGCTGACAACAAACTATCTATCCGATTATGCCATTGAACTCAGTGAACTCACTGAGCCGCTTCGTATTACAGAAGAGCGTCCAACCACATTTCCAGAGAGTTACCTTGAGGCGATTGAGAAACTTCAAACAGACGGCCTCTCAGCCATGGCGCTTCTGTCAGAGTCATCAAATGATTTTCTTTCTGTTTCAGATCCAGAGCTTGTCCCAGCCGTTGTGCTCACATCAGATGGATGGCTGCTTGTTGCTTCTGAGCAAGAGTTCACTACTGGAATCACACAAGCAGGTACATGCGAGATCACAGAGCAGGTCTTTGATGAGCTCACAGGAGTTTCCTATGTAAAATGTGATGCGCGCTCACTTTCAGTTGCTGGTTTTGGGTCAGGGTACAATGCTGAGCCTGGACACCAGATGTTTATCTCAAACGCATTCGATGCCTTCATGCCAGCCGATGTCACAGAAGTTCAGTGGCCAACAGAAGTTTCACTCTCATCAGACATTCCACAGCGCCGCGTGATTCTCTCTGCAGGTATTGCTCCGCAAATCGGCTCAGCTGTTTTTGATCTCTCAGGTAAGTTCATGGGTGTTGTAGAAGAAGTGCAAGAGAGCGGGGAAGTGGTCATGCTCCCAATTGAAAGCTTCATCCAAGGTTTTGAAAGCCTGCTTAAAGACGGGGAGATCACTTACGCTCAGCTTGGAGTCAATGTCATTGATTTGTCTCGCACAAGCGTGCCTGTTGAATACGGGCGAGAATATACCGCAGGCGCACTCCTTTACGGGTCAACAGCAGTCGACGAGGCTGGTGCAGCAGACGAGGCTGGATTGACAACAGGCGACATCATCATTTCCGTGGACCGTCAAACAATCGATGCAAACCATTCGCTTGATGAGCGCGTCAGTGCATACGCATCTGGCGATGAAGTGCTCTTGCAAATCGATCGAGATGGCGAGCTTGTGGATGTCAGCGTGACATTGCAATAACGAAAAGGGTATACTAAAGATAACTTCTAGGAGGTATGGCACAAACAAACTACACACGAATACTCATAAACGGTTGGCAGTCGATCTTAATGTTCGCATTGCTTGGCCTGGTGCTTGCACTCATCATCTCGTTTGTGCAACCGCTTCGCTATTCATCAACCACCCGCTTGCTCATCCTGCAAGACGTGGGATCCTCTGTTGATGCCTACACAGCGTCACGTGCAGAGGAACGTATTGCAGACAACCTGGCCACCATCGTTTACACCAGTACGTTTTTCGATCAGGTTATCGCAAGTGGATTTGGAATCGATGAAACGCAGTTTTCTGTTGATGACTCAAAGAAACGAAAAGAATGGGGGAACATGGTAAAGGCAACTGTGGCGCGTGGATCAGGTCTGCTCTCAATCACGGTCTACAACAAAGATGTAAGCGAGGCCGAGCAGATTGTGCGCGCAGTTGCATACGTGCTCACAGACAGGGTAGACGAGTACACATCAGGTGGAACCGTGTCTGCACAGCTCGTTGATGAACCACTGAACTCCCGCTGGCCAGTAAAACCAAACATTCTTGTAAACATTCTCTCAGGCTTTGTGCTAGGAGGTTTTGTGGGGATTGCGTACGTCTTTGTTCAAACTGAGCGCATCCGCCGCAGGCACCAGCTTATGCACGAAGATTTCTAGAAAAAAACCAAACAAAGAAAATCCCGCAAAACGGGATTTTTTGATTTCCAAATGTGTTACTGACAAACAAAAAATCCTGCTTTCTTGGCTTGAGACTGGCAAATCGACACGAGGAGGAGACGTGTAGACCGCTGCTCCCAAGCCAAGGAAACAGGTTTTTTACTGAAAAACGGGCATTTAGTGCTTGTTTTTCTTTTCTCTCAGAGCTGTTACATCCAGGTGAGCCAAAGGGTATCAAATGACTTGTGAGGGGTCAAGTTTTTGTTGACCAGGCCTGCCATGATAGCTTGACAAAATTGCCAGATTATGTTATTGTGCACCGTTCACAATTGAAATGAATCTGTCTGTCAGGTCCTGACATTGGGCCTCAAACCGCGGTTTGTAGCGGTCTGAAATTCTCCCGCAGCACCTCCTCCTTGCTGTGGTGATGAATCTCAGACCACTAGAAGCCGTGGTCGAGTCAGCTACGCGCTAAGGCGCGTGTTTGTCTCGACTATGGCTGATGTTCTATACAACTCAGCCTAGCGAAACCCCATCGTTTCCCCTGTCGGGGTGCGGTGGCTGATCCTGAAAGACATGTCGTCTGACGGATCAACCCAAACCCCGGCATAGGGACAAAAATCCCGCCTACCCGGAGGATGTGTCAATGTACCGTACCACCCTGCTGGCCCTCGTGGCCCTGACCCTGCCCATCGCCGCCAACGCCGCGCCCCCGTGCGTCGGTCTCTACGGCGGACTGGAAGATGTCGATGGCGACGGCTACTGCACCGCCACCGCACCCGTCGTGTTCCCGGCCGGCACCCCGCTGGTCAAGGACTGCGACGATGCCCACGCCTTCATCAACCCCGGCGCCACCGAGATCCGCAACGATGGCCACGACAACGACTGCGACGCCTCCACGCTCGACACGCTCCCCGTGAGCGAGCAGATCTGGAAGCGCTACGTCGCCGCCGAGTACAACGGACGCGCTCCCTCCTGGGAAGTGTTCGTCTACGAGAAGGCCCAGTGCGCCGCGCCCAACTGCACCGTCGACGACGTGGCCGGCCGCTTCGTGCCCGAGGACGAGTTCCGCATGGCGGACATCTTCGTCAACGGCACCAAGGTGATGCGTACCCACGGCGAGCCCGCCGACGGTCGCGAGCTGGTGACCGACGAGGAGTTCTCGCACTTCCAGGTCAGCGCCCGTCGCGGCACCGGCTACGGCAAGAAGGCCATCACCGGCATCGCCACCGACGTCGCCACCGAGCTGGTCGACGGTCTCGAGGACGAGATGCGCGACGAGTTCGACCGTTTGGACGGCGAGCTCGAAGATCTCCGCGGTGACGTGAGCGCGCACGACGACGAGATCGTCGAGGCTCGCGGCGGCATGTCCGACATGGACGCTCGCCACGATCGCAACGAGGCCGACATCCTGCGCGTCGAGACCGAGGTCATCGCCGCACGCGGTGACAAGGCCACGGTCAACGACCGTTTGGTCGAGATCGAGGGCAACGTGACCTCCAACGGTCGCACCGCCCGCGCCGCCCAGAGCACGGCCAACGCCGCCCAGCTCGACGCCACCAAGGCCCTCGAGACCGGCTTCTACGCCGACCTCATGGCCACCGGTGGTCTGACCCTCGGCGCGACCCTGCCCGAGTACGACCTGGAAACCGAGGAGCCCACCGGCAACACCCTGCGTAACGGTGTGGGTGTCTACGGTGGTGGCGGTGTCCAGTTCGGCGCCCAGCTCCCCGGTGCTCGCCTCGGACCCTTCGGCTACCTCGCGGTGGTCGGTGATGGCGGTCCCGCGGCTGGCTCCATGTGGGGCACCGGCTTCGACGCCGCGTTCCGGATCCGCAAGGACGGCGTCTTCACCGACAACTACGTCGGCCCCTCGGTCTGGTACATGGCCCAGAACACCATGCTCAACGCCATGGAAGGTCGTGTGGTCGAGCGCGGCATCCTGATCGGTGCCGTCTACCAGCGCGAGCTGCCCAGTGCCTTCGAGTACGACGAGGCCATCTTCGGTGCTCGCCTCGGCTGCGGTCCCACCACCATGGGTGCCGCCGGCGAGATCGACGGCTCCGTCGAGGTGTTCGACAAGACCCTGTTCCGGTGCGGCCTCCAGGTCAGCGTCGGCGGCGGTGTCAACACCGCGGTGGGTCGCTAGCATGGCCGGCTAGTACGGCTGCTGCAAGTTCCCTAGGCTGATCCCTCCTCCGGCAACCGGTAACCCGCTTACACTAGGTCCAACCCCTGTGTTGAAGCGGGTGCCGGCCCGGAGCCCCCTGACTCCAACACGGCGAGTCAGAACGACAAGACCCTCTCATCACGATGGTCTTGTTTGCTTTCCTTAGGTTTTTGCAAAACAAAGTCAGACTTCGGACGTCTAACTTCGGACGTTTAACTTCCAAAGTCAGGCTTTGGAAGTCTGGCTTTGAAATGTGTTAATGATTAGTAACAGACAGGGGAAAGGGGTTGACAAAAATGGTGAAATCTGTTATTATCCACTGTCATGTTCTTTAAAGATCAGAACCCAAATAGGGGATCTGAAGGCACTTTTTCAGGAGCAATCCTGACAAATTGCCTTCAGAGACCCCGAAAGGACAACCCTTCACGATCCCCTCGGGGGCGTGAAACAGCCGGAGATGCGCTCCGGATGGTCCGGGGCATATCACTAGCTGCCCGTGCTTCCCCCCGAGGGAAGAGGAGACCCATCCATGCGTACCCTGACCCTGATCTCCCTGGGCCTGCTGGCCCTGGCGCTCGGTGCCTGCAACGTTCCCGTCGGCATCGGCACGTCGAGCGGTGAGCCCACCGACGACTGCGACGGCTGCGACGATCTCGACGACCCGGACGTCGGCAACGACGACACCGAGGACATCCCGCCCGCCGACACCTGTGACGGCTACGAGCTCGACGTCGAGTTCACCAGCCCCGGAGGCGTCATGTACGGTTCGATGTGGTGCCACCTCGAGTTCCTGGACGACCTGACCACGAGCTTCGACAACTGGCACTGGACCGTCGTGCACAACTGGACCAACCGCGTCCAGATGTGCGCCGACCCCGGCATCATCTCGGCCCTGCGCGCAAACTGCACGTTCTGCCCCCAGGGTCCGGAGGAGTCCAACGGCTACCACCAGATGTCCGAGCCCGAGGGCGAGGAAGCCGAAGCGCTGGGCTGCACCTGGCTGGCCTACGGTCAGTACGAGGAAGACGCCCACTTCAACGGCAACATCGAGACCACCTACCTGGGCTACGCCTACACGGCCGGCCTGATCACCTTCGAGGGTGAGGGCTCCAGCGCCCTGGTGGACTTCTAGTCCCAACCCGCGGCCACCCGGTCGCGAGGAAAGTCGTTCCCTGGATCGTCCAGGGTGCCGTAGAGCTGAACCTGTCCTCCTCCTCGCTAGGTTCAACCTAGACGCGCTGATCCCGCGTCACCAACACGCTGCCCCCTGGGTCCGCGCGTCCGCTCTGCGGCGCCTCTGGACTCCAGGGGCGCTTTTCTTTTACTGCAGGCAACTGTTTGTCAGAGGAGTCTCACAAAAATTGCTCCCTGCGACCTAGAACGTACGGAGTCGTCCTTGTGTGTCGGGTGGGGAGTGGCAAATATTCGTCCAAGAACCAGTCCACCACGTCATCCTGAGCGAAGCGAAGGATCCCGCTCACAGCAAGAAAACTAATCATTTCAAGCATAATTTATACATTTATGTTGCAACATACTGACAAATATCGAAAGATCACGAAAAACAGTCAAAAAATACCCAAAAAGTTACATCAACACCATGTCTGTGTAGGTTGACAAAATGCCTAAAATGTGGTATATTACTACGTCAGTTCATTACATCAGGAAGGCGGAGATTTGCTTCAAGCAGCGCTTAAACACTTAAGTTTTGCTTGAAGTAAATCTCTAGAACCCCCAACAACCCCCAAAACAAAGTCATACCTCGAACTTACCACCCCTCACGTACCCCCACGGGAACGTGAACCGGCTATGTACTAGCCTCGGGTGGATCCGGGGCAGTGCAAAGTCGTTTTCTGCTTCCCCCGTGGGGAAGAGGAGAAACCATGCGCAACTCTCTGTTGGCCATCCTGGCCCCCCTGTTCCTGTTCGTGACCCTGGCGGGCTGCAAAGTGTACATCCCGTACTCCGAGGGCACCAAGTCCGACGAGTCCACCGACACCGAGACCGAAGGCGACACCGAGACCGAGCAGATCCCGGAGTTCGACACTGCCGAGCCCGAGCTCGACACCGGCGACTGGGACACCGGCGACGATGACGACGACGTCACGGGCGACTACAACGACCACGACGGCGACGGCATCTCCAACGCCCCGGACGAGGACGGCAACCCGTTCGACTGCAACGACGACGATCCCACCATCTACCCCGGCGCCCCCGAAGCCTGCAACGAGATCGACGACGACTGCGACGGCGAGATCGACGAGGACGGTGCCTGTGACGGCATCGACCAGGATGGCGACGGCTACACCCCCGAAGGCGGCGACTGCAACGATCAGGACGCCAACACCTACCCGGGAGCCGAAGACGAGCCAGGCGACGGCATCGATCAGGACTGCGACGACGAGATCGACGAGGAGCCCACCGAGGACGACCCCGACACCGATGGTGACGGCTACGCCTCCTCCGTGGACTGCAACGACTCCGACGCCGACATCAACCCCGGTGCGCTCGAGATGTGCAACGGCTACGATGACGACTGCGATGGACTCGTGGATCTGGGTGCTGCCGATGGCACGCTCTACTATCTCGACTCCGACTCCGATGGCTACGGCGACGCCTCCACCTCCGTGGCGGCCTGCGACCAGCCCACCGGCTACGTCTCCGACGACACCGACTGCGACGACACCGACGCCAACGTGAACCCCGGCATGACCGAGGTGTGCGATTCGGTCGACAACGACTGCGACGGTGACGTGGACGAGGACTGCGAGGCCGACAACGATAGCGACGGCATCGGCGAGTCCCTGGACTGTGACGACAACGACGCCAGCATCGGCGCCGCGGACACCTGGTTGCTGGATAGCGATGACGACGGTTTCGGCGACGAGGCCCAGACCATCGACGCCTGCGAGCAGCCCTCCGGCTACGTCACCAGCGCGGTCACCAACGACTGCGACGACTCCGATGACACCGTGAACCCCACGGCCGAGGAGATCGAAGACGGCCTGGACAACGACTGCGACGGCGAGATCGACGAAGGCTACGACATCGATGGCGACGGCTACTCCGAGTCCGCAGGCGACTGCGACGACGAGAACGCCGACATCAACCCCGGTGCCGAAGAGGTCTGCGACGAGATCGACAACAACTGCGACGACGTCATCGACACCGATGCGACCGACGCGACCGTGTGGTACGGCGACCTCGACGGTGACGGCTACGGTCTCACCGAAGACAGCGTCACGTCCTGCGATCAGCCCACCGACTACGTGGAGCTCGATGGCGACTGCGACGATGACAACGCCAACACCTACCCCGGTGCCAGCGAGATCGAGGACGGCCTGGACAACGACTGCGACGACACCACCCTGGACCAGGCCTACTGGCAGGACATGGACGGCGACGAGGTCTTCGATGCCCTGTGCATCACCGCGGAGCTCATGCCCGAAGACTACCAGTCCGACGGCGGCTACGCGGTGGGCTACGATCTGTGGGACTGGGTCAACCAGGCCACGGACTACGCGTCGAACATCGATGGCTACCTGTGCGTCGAGCACCTGGGCCTGAGCGCCACGTCCGACGTGGAGTTCACCATCGTGTCCGAGCTCGATGGCGACGACTCCGAGCTCATCCAGGACAACGACCTCAACGTCGTGGACGACTTCAACGCCGCGTGGCTGGACCTCTGGTCCTTCTGCTACGGCGCCAGCTCCGGTTCCATCGCGGACCAGGTGTGCTCCCTGCAGGACGGTGGCTCGGACTACCTCCTCGAGATCGACTGGGACGGCACCGAGCTCACCGCCTCTGGTGACGGCGCCTAGGCAGCCTTCCTGCCCACGAAGACCACCCCAGCGGGTGGCAACGGGACCCTGTGTCCGGTCTGTTCTGCACTACGCGCAGTTCACGACCGGCCGCAGGGTTCTTCTTTTCCGACATTCGAGGTCCATTATTTAACTAATTTTAAACAAAATATGTACCTCGAATGTCGATTTTTCTAAGGAACGAAAAGTCTGTGGAAACGTCACAAAATCTATTTTCACGTGTAATTACTTGGTTCAGTGCTAGGCTATTGACAAAATCGTCAAAAAATGATAAAAATAGCCGTCAAATTAGGGTCTTTTTTTATGTTCGCCTTCTGATGTTTGTCCCGTTTTTGCGGGTTAAACACCAGGATTTCGAACACTACAAGCACCCCATCTCGCGGGCCTGGCCGCAAGCGAGATGAGGAGAACCCCTCCAAGTACCAACCCGAGGAGAATCCCATGAACCGGTTTCTGACCCTGATGATGAGCCTTGTGCTCACGATCGCACTGGTCGGTTGTACCGTCCACATCCCGTACGACGATGGTGTCGAAGACACCACGCCTCCGGACGATCCGGTCGTGACCGACGCCGATGGCGACGGCTACAGCGACATGGACGACTGCGACGACAACGATGCGTCCATCAACCCGGGCGCCGAGGAAGTCTGCGACTACGTGGACAACGACTGCAACGGCGTCATCGACGACGATCTGCAGCTCTACCTCTACCCCGATGACGACGGTGACGGCTACGGCGATGACGCCTTCATGTCCGACCCGCTCATGTCCTGCGACGATGTCGAGGGCTACGTCGAAGAGCTCGGCGACTGCGACGACTCCGACGCCCAGATCCATCCGGATGCCGAAGAGGTCTGCGACGGCGTGGACAACGACTGCTCCGGCGAAGTCGATGACGGTGCCACCTGGTACCTCGACTACGACGGTGACGGCTTCGGTGACGGAGACTACGAGTACGTGGACGGCTGCGATGGCTCGACCTACCTGGTCTCCAACGCCGACGACTGCGACGACTCCGACGCCTCCATCAACCCGGACGCCGAAGAGGTCTGCGACGGTCTGGACAACGACTGCGACGGCGAA
>CAZIDX010000012.1:0-18341 GCA_964538435.1 uncultured Gammaproteobacteria bacterium
AAAATAAACTACCCCGGGTTGAAACCCGGGGTATTTGTTCACAATACAAGCTTCGCTTGACCAGTATCATGCAGGCCTTGGTGTTCTATATAGTTTCTAATCGTTTCCTCGTCGATTCCTACAGTGGACACAAAATATCCGTCAGACCAGATTCCATCTACGCTGTAGTAGGTTTTATGTAAGAATCTAAACCGACGTTTCATGGCTCGGGCGCTTGCACCTTTGAGCTGCTTAACAATGTCTGAGACACAAAACTTAGGTGGAATACTTACGAGCAAGTGCACATGATCCTGATCTGTATTTGATTCAAGAACGTGAATCTCAGGATGTTTGCGCAGAGCTCCTTTGAAAACTTTATCTAAATAGCGCCCGAGCCCTGGTTTAAAAATCTTTCTTCTGTACTTGGTGACGAACACCAGGTGGTAGTTCGTGTAAAACACACAATGGCTCAGTTTTCGATACTCTTTCATACAAACTGAACCTTAGCAGAGGTAAGGCCAACATGATACTGGATACTCTTCACCCCCGGGTTGAAACCCGGGGATCTTCGGCGGAGAATAGAAAAACCCCGCCAGAAGCGGGGTTCGTTCGTGTTCGTATTTGAGATTAACCTGTCACGTTCACCTCGTTAAAGTTGATCGTTTTGTGTGTACCCATTCCCAGCCTGAGAAAGACCGTCAGATGGGCTCCAACTCAGTCGCAGAAGCCACTCCTCCCAAGCCGCTCCATTGTCCATAAGCTCACACAAGCTACTACCACCAGAGCAAAAATCTGCATTCTGCCACCAGTTCCAGTTGCTCATATCCACCTCAGGCGAACTTCCGTCCGTCCCAAGCGAAGAAATGAGCGTGAGCTCGACCGTGCAATCCTGAGCAAACTCAGAGAAGTCGATCTCGTAGTAGCCGTCCTGGGCATACACCAGATCACCCATTGTCAGAGCGCCATCAAAGCACCCACCACCCCCGTAAACAAACGCAGGTAGCGCATCCAGGCTGCCAGAGAGCCACTGATCGTCAATCATCAAGAGGGTTTCAGACAGGCCGTCACCATCCAGGTCAACGATGCAGGCATCCGCGCCACCGCAATCCTCTGCGGCCACCGGATCTTCTCCCTGTTCCTCATCCTCCTCTTCTTCGTCTTCGGGATCCTGGTCTTCCTCTTCGACCTCTTCATCATCTTCTGTCTCCGTTGTGTCGTCTTCACTCTCTTCCCCACCAGCATCACTGCCAGTCTCAAGATCAAGACCTCCACCACAAGTAGTGATGGACTCCTGCGTCAGGCAATAGACACCAGCCACGCAATCACCAACCTCGCCCTGAACATGCGCAACCACACCATCATCCACAACCAAGATCTCTCGATCATGAAAGCCTAGCATGAGATAGGTGTCCCAATCCTTGACCGGAAGAGCAACACCTTCACTTATCACATACACATCAGATGTGCTCTGCTCAGTAACGATCGTGCCGTCACGAAGCTTTGCATATCCACTGCGCGTATCATGAGAAAGCATGCTCTCAGAAAGACCACTGTCCAGAGGAAGGGTTCCTTCTGTGTAGTCAAGACCCCAGGAAGCAAGGACTTGCTGCCAAGCTGTATCCTGAACCTCGATCTTATACGCATCCTCGTCATCATCGCTGCCAACAAGGAGCCAAATGGTTCCCCAGGCATCCTCAGCAGCATCAATGAGCGAATCTTGCGCAAGATCAGAGCCGCTGCCGTAGCAATCGCGCTCCTCACTTGAGATGAGCGTGAGGTCAGAAAAGTCGTAGTTATAGCTCCAAAACACGGACTCATCCTCAAACCACACACGCTCCCCGTCATCGAGCACATACACCTTGGGATCCTCAGGCACCTTCACGAGCGTGCCATTTGGATGCCAGAGTGTGACAGGAAGAGAAGATTTGTAAATGTGACCGTCGTGCGGATCACCTTCGCTGGCAACCCCACAGACAAAGTCATCACCACTGATCGTCTGCTCAACCGGATCATCCTCATTCATATCCGTAACCTTGTACGAAACAGAAATGGATGTGCCATTCATCCCATCCTCTGAGGCGTCTCCCTCGTGGAGTCCCAAATGAATGTGATCACCAGAGCAGCTTCCCGTACACCCTTCATAGCCAATGAGCTGACCCGCAGCCACTTCGCTCTCATTTGAGACAAAAATCTCCTTGAAGTGACCAATAATCACATACTGGCCGCCACCAATGTCGATGTTGACGTGATATCCGAAGTTGTTGGTTGCAGAATCCGTATGCACATAGGCAATCCCACTAATCGGCGCATACACTTCCTCGTCTGAATAGTTGTCGGTATCCAGATCAATGTCGTGACGCGTTGCCGCGCTCGTGTGACTGTACGTACCACCAGCCCCCTGCGTGCACCGCGCAGTGTCACCAGCCGCAAGCGGCAGATGAAGCACGACGTCGTCACTCGCTCCGCCACGACCACCGTCATCGCCAGAGACATCCGAGCTCACCGGAACCATGACCGTGCACCCACTGACAAGAGCTGTCAGCAGAGCAAGCTTGAATCCAGAAAAGATGTGAAAGAACTTCTTGAAAGCCATTGCTCTTCTCCATGAGCAAGAGTCATGGGTGAGCTGACCCGCATGGTCAACCATCCCGCTCGGCGCAGCAGTACTTCCACGCCGACGCGAAAGTTGACCTCTCGCTTGCATGTCTCCTGCGCCGTCCTCCCCTTAAGACGCAGGATGAAGTTGTTGATCGTGAGCCCAAGTTTCCAAATCCTCGCGGATATTGATATCCTCCTCTCTCGCCGTTCTCCTCTTACCCCCGTCAGAGTCAGAAGTGCGTGAGCTGCAAGCAATAATATTGCTGTGCGATCTACTTACATCAAATAAAATACCGCTCGACTCGTCAAGCGGTATTTTGCTAATTTTAGTGAATAATCTTGTATGCATCTCGCGAACACGTTTTACCAACTGAACATTCTTTTTCGCAAAACTCAGCCAAGCTTTGTTGTCAGCGTCCAGGTGGACTAATCAATGTGGATAACATCTTTTCCAACCCATGGTCGAAGCGCTTCTGGCACAACAATAGATCCGTCCTTTTGTTGATAGTTTTCCATAATCGCAATAAGCGTGCGTCCAATAGCAAACGCTGTTCCATTGAGCGCATGCGCAAGTTCATTCTTTCCTTCCTTCTTGATACGCGTATTCAATCGACGCGTCTGGTAGTCAGTAGTATTGGATGTTGAATGCGTCTCACGATACGTATTCTGCGCCGGCATCCATGTTTCAATGTCATACGTGCGCGCAGACGGTGTTCCAGTGTCACCAGAACAAAGCCTGACAACCTGATGAGGAAGTCCAAGTCCTTGCATCAATCGCTCTTGTAATGAGAGGAGGAGTTCGTGTTCAGCGTCTGAAGACTCACTGTCTGTAAAACTAAACATCTCAATCTTGTCGAACTGATGAAGGCGCAAAATGCCTTTCGTATCTTTTCCATAGCTCCCAGCCTCACGACGATAACACGGAGAGAACCCAACATATCGAAGCGGAAGCTTGGCAGCGTCCAAAATCTCATCCTTAAGCATTGGCCCAAGCGCTTGCTCAGAAGTTCCAATCAAAACCATGTCGTCATTTTTGAGGTGATAGATCTCCTCTTCCCCACCATGCTCAAGATACCCCATAGCGCCCATCGCTTCTGTCGCAATCATGTGAGGAGGAATCACCGGAACAAAACCTTCCTTGATAGTTTCCTGTAGCGCATACTGAATGAGAGCAAACTCAAGCAGCACCGCGTCGCCCTTTAGATAGACAAACCTTGCACCAGACACTTTGGCAGCGCGCTCCATATCAATAACACCCAACGCCTCACCAAGATCCAGATGGTCCTTAGGCTCGAAATCAAAAACTGTTGGTTCAAGATACTTACGAAGCACTTCATTTGATGACTCGTCTTTCCCAGCAGGAACATCATCGCGAAGAACATTCGGGTACCGTCGAAGCTCAGCATCAAGCTCAGACTGCACATTCTTAAGCGCAGCCTCCTGCTCCTTTACCTTTTCTTTAAGCTCTTTCCCCTCTGCAATAAGCCCAGCCTTCTCATCATCGCTTGCAGACGGAATCTTAGACGCAATCTCATTCGAGCGCTTGCGAAGCGACTCAACCGACTCAATCATCTCAATCCGCTTCTCATGAAGCGACTTGACCACATGCGGATCAAGCTCAACCCCACGTTTTTCGTTATTTTGTGCGACGAGATCCGGCTCGTCTAAGATGCGTTTAATATCAATCATACGCCCCCAGTGTGCCTCAAATCACAAAAAAATGGAAGTCCAACGTCCAAAGCTAGACTTCCAAAGTCCAACGTCCAAAGCTAGACTTCCAAAGCTAGACGTTGACAAAAAAACTGTTTAAATGTGTAATTAAATTACCCTCCCACTTATTTGGGAGGTTTATGTTTTTAAACACAACTGATTACAACACTTGTCATGTATACAACCGAGGAGTTGAAAAACGAGACATTTTTCTCGATGAAAATGATTATTCTCGATTTCAATCTGCATTAACAAAATTCAACATACCTACTCCAAAACAACTAAAAGAATTTGAAACTAAGAATGTTATAACTTCAAAACTTGTTTCAATTCATGAATTTTGTCTAATGCCCAATCACTATCACCTGCTATTAACCGAAGAGGTGGAAAATGGAATTCCTCTATTTCTCCATCGCATTGGAACAAGCTACTCAAAATACTTCAATTACAAATACTCTAGAACGGGAACACTTTTTGAAAGTAATTATAAATCGACACGAATATCAAACGATGAACATTTCACTCAAATCAGTAGATATATCCTACTAAACCCATTATCCCTTTATGGACTCAGGTGGAAAGAACAGGCTGTGCAAGACAAGACGAAAGCTCGAGACATATTAAACCAATATAAATGGTCTAGCCTGAAACCAGGCAAAAAGTCTCTACACATTGACCAACTACTCAACTAAACAAAGTCCAACGTCCAAAGCTAGGCTTCCAAAGTCTAGCTTTGACTATTTAAAGAACCCCGGGCTGAAGCCCGGGAATCTTCGGTGGAGTATTAGAAAAGGACGGGAACGAATTCCCATCCTTGCGTCGTGTCACCGCGACAGGTTCTTGCCTGTGCACAGCGACATTTGTGAGCGGCACGTGATCGTGACCAGCCCAGAGTCGACCGTGAGTGTCCCCACGTTCATACCCTCCGTAGCTTCACCTCGATCAAAGTCCGCGCTCACGCGATACTGACCAAGCGGCAGCGTGACCTGAGGGTTGGACGACGACAGCGCAGCGCTGCCACCATCACCGGACAAATGCAGCACAACCCCATCGGTTTCCACCTTCAGAATCAGCTTCACCATTCCCGTCTCCACCGCAACCTCAGGCTCGGGTGTGACCGGCTCAGGAGTTGGGTCTACCACCTCCACCTGTTCAGGCTCGGGTGTGACCATCTCTGACTCAGGAGCAACCGATTCCGCTACCACCTCTGGCTCGGGTGTGACCGGCTCGACCACTTCTTCCTCTGGATCCGGAGGCAACACCTCCTCCACCAGGGTCTCCACCGGCAAATCCGGAACCAACTCAGGTGTCGGCTCATCCTGCTCAACCACCTCAATCGAGTCGGTCGGCTCTTGCAGTATGTACCACGTTCCAACTGCAGCCAGAACGAACACACCAACCAGCACGATCGCCACAGCCCTGAGAATCTTGTGGAACCGGAGCATGGACGCAGCGCGTGCCTGCTCCACCTCCCTCTCATGCTGAGTGTCCGAAACTGGTTCTGCAGGACCACTCAAATCGTCAAAAGGAAGCTGAATTGGCGAATCGCCATCTTCCCCCTCTCCGTCATCGCTCCAAGTGGACGATCTTGCCTCTTCAGGAGGAATTGGACCATACACAACCCCACCTGACTCATCTGCCTGCGCATCCGCTTCCAGATCCGCAGGTGGAACGATCGTGTTGGGCCTCTCGTCTTCCTTGGACCCCTCAGCAGCCTTGGCTTCCTGCGCACGTGCGCGCGCATCCCACACCTCTCGGATGGCTCCAAGTGGCTTGGTATCTTCCGGAATCTCTGCAAGCGTCCCTACAACAGACTCGAGCGCCTCGATCATCTCACGAGCAGACCCGTAGCGATCATCAGGCTCCTTTGCCGTCGCCCTCACGATCACGCCCTGCAGACCATCCGGCACCTTGTCAAAACGCCCTTCATCCTTCCATGTTCTGTAGAAGCTATCCGGACCAGGGTGCTCGACTTTTCTGGTTTCCCAGTTGAGCATCATCCAGATGAGCACACCCACAGCATGGATGTCTGCGCGAAGATCCACAGTCCCAGCACCGCCAGTCCTGTTCTTCGGATCTCCAACCTGCTCCGGAGCCATATACCCAAACGTTCCCATGGTGGAACCAAGCGTTGTGAGCGCCAGGGTATGCTCATGCGTCTGCGCGATCCCAAAGTCTGCCAGCTTTACGCGCCCATTTCGCGAGAAAAGGACGTTTCCAGGCTTGACGTCTCTGTGAATCACCGGCTTGACCTGACGCGTCTTCTCTTCAACATGCAAATGCGCCACTTCCAGCGCACAAAGCACGTCAATAGCAACCTGCACGGCCTGGCGCGGTGGAAGCGCACCAAACTCTGCCATGTGCTCGATCAGGCTTCCGCCATCCATGTAGCTCATGACAATATAGAGCCAACCATCGAGCTCGCCCACACTGTGAACGGTCACGATGTTGTCACTCTCAAGACGCGCCATGATCCGAGCCTCATCCAAAAACCGTGTGCTCATGGTCTTTGAACGCATGTAGGCTTGGTTGATGATCTTGATTGCACGACGAACCGTGAGGCTCTTGTCGTACACGAGCAGCACTGACCCTGCGGCACCCTCTCCGAGCACCTTCAGGACTTCGTATCGTCCGTGATGCTCAAGAAGTTTGAGTGCAGAGCTATGGGCCATAACTCACTGCCTCCTGCTGAATGGTTGTGCTCGGTTCGATCTTGGGCTTACCACCCGGACCGAACTTGACCTGAAGGCCGATTCCCAATCCCGTGAACGCCAGTCCGACCGTGCCAGTCACAATCGATGCAGTGCCAAAACCGTTTGCACGGTCCATGTAGCCCTGCAGCTGAAGATCTGACTCGGGCGTATCCGGCTCGCTCGTATCCATGAACTTGTTCTTGTTGCTCATGGCTACGGCAGAGAACACTCCTGATGCCACCAAAGAGGCAGCGCCAACCACGAACCAAGGTCTGGGATCCTTGAGGTTCACACCCCGAGGTACAAACGCCAGGTCCAGCGGGTTGACTCCCCACATGGGCAGAGTCTCACCAGGCTGCAGATAGCGCGTCTCCAGAAGCTGTGACTCAGCGTCGAAGACCTGGATGAGCACCGGCGTCTCACTCGGACGCGGAGCATCGCGAACGCTATCAACCATCACATACCCACCCTCAGGCGGATACACGATCTCGGGCGCACCATCCCCAACCTCTGCCGCTTGCGCGTACAGATCCAAGAAGGGATGACCCTCGTAAGCAACGTCCGTCGGGAAACGGTAGCCAGGCTCCAGTCGACGGGAAGCATGCAGCTCACCGATCGCACGAGGCTCGTTCATCTGAGCATAGGCCTCCAGGGCCATCAGCCGATGAAACGATGCCGCGCTGCTCATCGTCAGCGGCTCGCCCAGACACGGAACGATCTGATCGCGCGCACGCATCGAGTGCATGAGCAGTGTCTCCAGATCGAGCTCAGCAAACGCCTGCTCCGCCTGGATGTAGACAGCTTCGAGCTCCGAGAGCTCAGTCGGCTCCTCACAAGCAGCATGCGCCCGCGAGGTCAAACCCAGTGCGAAAACGCACAGCGTGTAGATCAACGGCTTCATCTCAGACCCCTTGTCACGTGGTTTCTAGACCTTACCGCTCTTTCAAAAATGGAAAGAACGAGGGCTATTTTTAGCATTTTCCCAGCTCAACGTCAATATATCACCTAAAAGTTAAACTCTCCATTCTTGACGGAATAAGTAAATGAGTCAAAGATAGCATTGGATACCAATTCAACGCCATTTACAAAGGAATTCGCATGCCCGCAAACCTATGTGCACCTGTTGACGTGCAAATCGAACTCACCCAAGCGTGCAACTGGAAATGTCACCACTGCTACAACCATTGGCGAACATTGGGTGAAGCACACAACCCAACAAACCATCTTTCAAATGAGCAACTCCAAAAAATCGTGGATGAGCTCATCGCGAACAAGATTCCATCAACCACCATCACTGGTGGTGAACCCTTCCTCAGGCGCGAACAGGTATTCACACTACTCAAGCTCGCACAAGAAACGGGAATTCATGCGTCCATCAACTCCAACTTAAGCTTGGTTTCAGAGGAAGACCTCGAAAGGCTTTCCCAAGACCACAGAGGCACGTCCATTCTCTTCTCATTGCTTTCCCCAAACGCATGCAAGCACGAACGTCTCGCTGGTACCCCTAAAGGGACCTATGATCGTGTTCTCGATCGTGCAAAGCATGCCTTGGCAAAGGGAGTTCCAGTCAGCCTCAACATGGTCCTGATGAGAGACAACATCCACGACATTGAGCTCATGGCACAACTTGCAAAGAGTATTGGTGTACGAACATTCTGTGCAACAAAAGCCCTTCCGAACACCAACGCTCCTGACAGTGCGTTCTTGCTCACTCCAGAAGAAGTTCGATACTCTCTGGACAAACTCATGCATGTGGAACACTCACTAAACATGCCTGTTGACATCTTGGGTTGTTATCCACGATGCCTGTTCATTGACATGGATGCTTTCAAACGCTTCTCCCATCGCACATGTGTCGCTGGTTACACAACCGCAACCATTGGTGCGACAGGTCAAGTACGCCCCTGTTCTCACATGAACAACAGCTACGGCAACATCTTCCAAAAACCCCTCAAAGACATCTGGGAAGCTATGAAAGGATGGCGAAAGGGCGATTTCATTCCCTCGGAATGCCACGATTGCTCAGTTGTGGTATCGTGTAGGGGAGGGTGTCGAGTTTGCACATTGTCACAAGGATTAAAAAACCTTGACTTATATGCAGACCCAGAACAAATGACGCAAAAACAGCGGCTACAAACAAAAAACACCCAAAATATCGATCTTGATGCGCTCCCAGAATGCGTGGTCGTGTGTCCAAACACCTGCTTCAGAGACGAAAGTTTTGGAGCCTTGGTCTATACAACCGACCCCCTGTCTATCATGCTGATAAACAGAAGTGCTGCAATGTTCCTTAAACGAAAGCAGCAGCATGCAAGCGTATTCACACTCGAAAATTTCCTCAAACAATCCGGTGCGAGAACAAAAAAACAGATCGCTGATGTAAAGCGTCTGTATCAAAAACTCGTATACAAAGGTCTCCTCAACCCCCACCCATACAAGGAGTAACAAGCTCATGGAACCGGAAATCTATGAAATCCGAGAGGAAGAAGTCGAAGACACTGAGGTGTTCGCCGAGGTCTCACTGTTCGATTCCGACTCGAACGGCAGCGACGAGAACGGCGACTGCGGGTGCTTCAACTGCGACGGGAATCCGTGCGTCAAGTAGTCATCTGACCACGCCCCCACACACGGGGAGGAAGGAAACTTCCTCCTTTTTCAATTGACAAATTCTTTTTCAAAATCACTGATAAATGATTCAGAAAAACAAAACTCCTTATCTGCACTTTCAAGAATAGTAAGAAGCTTGGACCACGAGTATTGTCGTACATAAAACATAACAAGCAATCCGGCAATCGTATATCCGTTGTGCTCAGCAGCCTCAGACCATGACACATCATCAAATGGATAACTTCCTTTATTTATCACTGACCAGTCTTTCTTTGATATGTTTGCATGATAAATCTGCTGTGCAATATAAACAGAGACTCCCTCCTTTAGCCAATCCGGAAGATTTGAATTGAATTGATTTGTAAACAAATGCGCTAGCTCATGCACAATGACTTGCTTCAATGTTTCTTTTTGTTTTTCTTTAACCTCTTCCTGCCCAACGAAAACATGAAGCTCAGAAACAGATCCTTCTGGAACTTGTGCAACCAACCATTCTGGCGCTTCAGTTTGGTCTATTGATTCTAAAAATGCTTGCCTGCTTGAAAAAAGAAAGACCGTGATTGTTGATGGAAATTTAGAAAAATATTCAGTTATTGTTTCAATAGCAAAAAACACGCTTTTCTCAAAGAATTCCTTTTCCATCTCACTGTTCTCAAAAACGAGATGGGTCTGTATTGAAGAAATTTCGCCCATATGTATCATCTTACTATTAACTGACTTATTTAACACCTCCACCAACAACAACCCCAAATGAAAACGACCATTTTTTGCCCATTTTTAACACTTTTTTTGCCCAAAGGTCTTGACAAAAAACTAAAAATAGGGCCTAATATACTTAGAAACGCTCTTTAGACAGATTGTCTCTCATGTGACCTGACCCCTTGGTATCGGTTGCACATATGAAGGGAGGATTTTTTCTTCCCCTCATATGTGCGGCCGAAAGGCCGTCCCCCTTCGGGGGGACAAGAATAAACTACCCGCCACTCCTTGTGAGTGCCGGGGCAGCCACAAGGGGTGTCATCATGACCCGCAATCTCCTCTCCATCCTGATGGCGCTGCCCCTCACCTTCGTGGTGGTGGGTTGCGATCCAATCGACGACGACGACACGTCCGGTGACGACGACACCGACGTGACCACCGAGCTTCACCTGAAGCTCAACGTGGATGTCGTCTCCCCCAACGGCGTCGTGGACAAGTGCGTCCTCGATCGCGACATGGACACCGAGCTGGAGAACGTGGACGGCTGCTCCGAAAGCCTCACGATCACCAAGCGCTACGAGGAGATGGAGATCTACGCGGGCCTGACAAGCGAGCACATGCTCTTCGCCCCCTACACCATCACGGTGATGTGGACGAGCGACGGAGTCGACCTCGAGGTCGACGGCCCGGGTCACACCGAGCAGATCGAAGAGGACGAGGATGGCAACATCACCGTCAACCTCGCGCTCGAGTGGTCCAATGACGGCGCCTGGGGTGCTGCTCCGAGCGGTCCCTACGACTGCAGCGAGCCCGGCTGCTACGAGCACGACATCGAGAGCTTCATGCAGAACGGCGTCCTCATGATCGACGGCGTCATCTGGCAGGAAGCTGTGGTCACCGGCTTCGACTTCAGCGCAAGCTGGGACGGCAACGAGCTCACCGGCTGGATTTCCGAAGACCTCGGGACCATCTACTACCACGCCATCGGCAGCAACGGCACAGAAGAGGAAATGACCCTCTTCCGCCAGTAACCCCTCACACCCAACCAACCGAAAGGAACGTTGGGTTTTCTAATACAAAAACAGGGCCTAAGCCCTGTTCTTTATTCTTACTCTACGGGTCAACAATGATGTAGCCACTGTAATTCACCCATGGATTAGACAAGACACTGTCGTCGAAATAATCCGGACACGCCCCATTCACACCAGGACAATACTCATAACTACACTCCTCATCATAACACTCATCCGTATCATCATCCCCAGCATCACAGAACCCAGCGCACCATCCCCAGTTATCTCTCACATGCACTCGAGGCTGGAACACACAGGCATTATCACCACCAGAAATCACACCTTCAGCCGTTCCAGTACAAGGAGAGTTAATGAGTCGTCCTGTCTCCTCATCAACCTCACACTGACGATTCTCAAGCGCTTCAAGCCTCAAGTCAGAACATGTGTAGTTCTTCGTAAACAAAACATAACTTGCACTACACGAATCACCCGTCATTCCCCATTCATCACCATCATCACAATACAAATCACCATTATCATTCATTCCTCGGTGATTTTTGTAAAAGTTATTGTGAGACGTTGAACCACTCTGAGAACCTGTCGGCCACACATCATTACCAACATCGTCAATCCCCACAAAATCATCTCCCCAGTCCACGATCACCTGCCTAATTGGCATTTGATTTTTATCAGCTGCCATGTAGAAACTAACATTTACCTGCTTTTGCTCCTCACCAACAATCGCTCCCCCCAAAACATTATTCACAGTGATATACCCATCATCCTCCTCAAAACAATCCGTACCCACACAATCCCCAACACCAATCACAACCGGAGCTTCTGGACTTGAGTAACCATCACCTTCTGCTGTCACATCCCAAATCCAATCATCTAACCTACTGGCCTCAGAAAGTCCACACTCACTATCAGCTATCGAACACCAACTACCATGTTCAGGCCACACAGAATCATCTTCCATGGTACTGGCAAGATCCTCATATCCATCCTCAAACAACCAAACATCGTATGATTTAGCAAAAACCTGTTTAAGTCTAGTTACTGCCGGATTATCATCAGCCGATTCATATTCTTCTGTTCCAATTGCATAATCAGACGTTCCAAAACCACAATGATATGTAGGGAATGTGTAATCACTTGACCCCGTATCATGTGTCTCAGAGCCAGACACCTCACATGTGTGGACAGTACACATTGAATCGTCAGGTGCAGCATTTCCATCTGCATCTTCACCTGTACAATCTTGCCCTTCGTTTGCACCTCCATTACACAGATATGTTCCACTATCACATTCTATTCCGTCATTACAATCTTCAAATTCTTGACTTCTAAAACAGCTGCAGTCTTCATTTGCACAATATTCATCCCAACCTTGATCATAGTGGAATAACACATCTTCGCTTCCTGAACTGTCCCAAAAATTCATCCATGAACGCGCATGCTCCCCTTCCTCTGACGAAACATCATAATCCTCTGCCCCCAAAATAACTTCTGAAAGATCATAACAAGAAAGATCTGCTAGCGGAGGCATGAATTCCAAATATCCATTGTACCAACCCAGAGTATTAAGATCATCTGCAACAAACCCTTGATAGTTACAATTCACAACCTGATGTGGGTATGGATCATCAAGATCTTCAAGCTCTTCAAAACTAATCGCGGCACCAAACGGACTAACCTCCCCCTCTGTTTCAAACGCAAACCACTCATCGCTGATAGGTTGAATGGTATATCCAGCACCCATCAACCTGTCTGTCCAAGCAGTATTATACTCACCAACTTCTTCTTGATTTTCAGAAGCTACTTGCACAACTGTTTCGCAAACAGGATATGCCCGATAAAAATCCCCAAGATTTCGGAATCCGTGATTACCGTATGCACTTAACGGAACATCTTCAAAATTTTCATATGGAAAATAATACTCTTCCACGTTCTCTACCACACCTCGCACCGCACAATCATCATATGATTCATAAACATCAAGCCAAGAAATATCCGCACTCATGCCGTACTGAATATCTTCAACCAGATAAATGGTAAATTCTTGTCCATCTTCATAACCAACATTTCGATATCCAGCATCTTCTAGCTCGGTATACGTCCATGAGTAATTACTTGGTCGGTTGTAATCTGCAAACGGACTACCAGCAACAACTCCTTCACCTGGCGGATAACACACTTCTCCTTCTGCAAACTCAAACCCTTCGATATCATCTGTTTCAGTTTTTACTGATCCTTTAGGTACACAGAAGAACGGACAATCAGCATCTCCTGCAATCTCATCACAAAACACATCATCATCATCTTCCTGAGAATTTGCTCGTTCACCATCCCTCTCCTCATCGTGACTCAATTGACCACAACCTGTCATAACAGCAAAGAAGCCATTTGGACATGTAACTGACCCAATACAACCACCGTCATCATCTACAAGATCACCTTCAACCCATTCATCCCACCCCCCATTCTCATCACAAGAATCATGCGACTCTGCACACCCATAGCTGCTTGTAGTATGAATATCGTACGCAGCTTCAAGATCTGCACAATAATACGTATTCTCAAGTTCATACCCAGCCTCAGTGTACTTTCCGTAAAGATCAGTAGCACCTGAAAGCTGATCAACAGGAAGCCAAGTAAGACAAGCTCTATCTTGTGTTTCTGCTGAACCATAAAGCTGAATGGAGGTGTCTCGCTCAAGACAATAACCCATCCATCCATACATAGTATCAACACTGGTTACACGCTGACACAAACCTTCTGAGGCTTCTGTGTTGGTTGTGCAATCACTATCTTCATCACAAGGCCAACCCGCATACGAACCATAACTACAAACCCCCTTCATGACATCTGGATACCCAGCACCTGGATCGTAATACCTGCTCGTTGCACCCTGTCCATATCCAACTTTGTCATAAGAACACATGCAATCATCATCTACTCCCCCCTCTTCATTTGGTGAACAAATAATTGAATCTTGGTACCCAGGCACAAACGCATACGGCTGTGACCAAGGGTATACAGTTCCCCCATCTGTCGTGTGAGTCTCTAAAGCAAAAGGATCATCTGGCACACCATCAACCTCATCATCTTCACTCCACTCTTCAGGAACGGCAGCATTTGTCATTGATGACCACTCCTCGACAACTTCATATGGGAATGGTGAATCAATCTCAGGATAACCACGACACTGCTCTGTCTCTGCCACATCCTCATCTAGCGCATCTGCAATATCGTCATCATTTCTATCAACAATATCTGTTAAACACCTGTCATTAAAACAACTTCCAACCGTTGATGTTGAAACCGCAACACAATCGGCATCTGGGTGGAAACAACTATCAGTGTCCACACACGCATTGGCAGCATCCTCAATCAAATGATTTACACAAATCTGCTGTACAGTGTCACACACCTCGGTTGGATAACCTGATGGGGATGTAATACCTGCACAATCATCACTGGTTGTACAACTATCCTGACCCTCATCAAACCCAAGCGTTCCTGTAATCTGACAATACCCAACAACACAGTCTCCATCGTCGCAATCAGCATCACCCCCACAAACATCACCCGTATCTGAACAGAAACCTACATAACACTCTCCACCCTCACCAACACCACCATCTTCTGATGAATCACAAGGCCCAGCATTGTATACCAATCGATAGTCCGTTTCGTATGTGTCACATTGCTTATAACACAACCCCGAACCAATATCACAATCCCCATATCCATGACTTGAACAAGCGTGATCATCAGTACAATCTGCACCAATATCAACCAACTCACAATCCGTATCATCTGAACAAGATTTTTCATACCCTAAATTATTTGTTTCAGCTTCTCCATCTGAATCTAAACAAACCTTACTCGGATTAATATTAAACTGATCGTAAAACTCAACTGGAAGCTGGTTTGGGATTGAGTATCCGGAGAACTCATACCCTGTCCAGTTCACATCACGCATTGAGTACTTCACATCTGTCAAAATCTCTGGCTCTGTCTCATCCCAATTCGTACACGTTGAAACATCTCCAAGCGAGCTTCCCTCTGTACAAAGATTGATTGAGTCACAAATCGTCTGGTATGTACTTGTCACCTGATCCCAACTTGTCCTTGAACTCTCACACGCAAGCCAAGACGCACACGCACGATCGCGGTTTACCTTGATAATCTCGTTTGTATCGTTTTGCAAGTAATATTGTTCAAATGTTGTCTCGTAACACGTTCCCTCAACAGTCTCTCCGAGCACAGACTCAAGCACAGGACAATCATCGTCTACATAACATGATCGCTCCAAGAATGAGTTGTAAGAATGATGACTGTCGGCAGAAAGCGTGTCGATCTCATCGTCATCGTCCTCAAGTGTGTACATACACCGCCTTGAACAAAGATCAACAACATAATTTCCGTACGCATCCACGCTCACACCAACTTTAGCTGCCTCTGACTGAGAGATCTCAACATACCCACCTTCTGAAACCTCACAGTTGATTGGATCTTGGAGTGAGTTCTTCTCATTGTCAAAGAAAGCGTCTGCATGCATTGAGGCAACATAACTTGCCCCAGCGTTGTACTGAAGATCTGAATCGGTCGTATTGTTAAAGAGTGCGCAACCAAACTTCTGGCTCACCAATCCTTCACATCGCTGCGTATCAGAAAGCGTGTCCTCGTCCAGAAGCTCATCATTTACAAAGTAGTAAGAGTAACCGTCTTCATTGAGCCCTCCACCAGTATCAACCACATCAATAAACTCGGTACAAAGATCATGCGAAGTCGGACAATTTGAAACCCAGCCTTCGTACTCGCCCTCATCTCCATTCCGCCACACACCAAGCTCTTCTCCTGCAATCAAATACGCATCCTCTGTGCCAACATCCCACTCCTCGTCACCATCATCGTCATCGTAATAACATGGCTCTGTTGTATCTGTGCGGAACCATCCAAAGTAATCCTGGCCGTCAATCGTCACAGAAGACTCGTAGTCACAAGTCTTATCAAGAGGATCTTTAAAGTAGAAATTTCCATCCTGTGTTGATGACCACTCCTCACAGAAGAGCGCCTCATCAGCACAAAGAGTATCTTCGTACTCACTTGGAAGATTCATAAGATAAACAGACTCAAATCCTTCCACCTCTGACTGATCCTGATTAAACGTTGGTGTTCCAAACTCCTGACAACCCATAAACTGCGATGAGCACTCATAAGAGCTATCAGCAACAATGTAAACCGGCTGATCGCCAGGAACAACAACGGTCTCAGGACCGTAGATAATTCCAAACCCTGTTCCAGTCATGGAATCAATCTCATACGGAAGCGGATCAGCATAAGCTCGCTCTGCATCAAACGTACAGTAAGTAGAACCAACTGTGATCGTACACAAGTCCTCCCCTTCTATTGTACAAGTGGTCGTCTCACTTACCTCATTTTCTGTAGACAAATCATAGTCATCATCATAAGCACACCTTGCATTGAAAATCTGTGTGTACTCTGACTCAGAGTTGTACGTATTGTAGAACGCTGCGCAACCAACAACGTCTTCTGAGCAAAGCTCTGAGAACTGATAGAGGTTTGCATCATTTCCATTCTGATCTGAATAAGCCTCACAACCCAGGTAGTACTGATCGGACTCCGTACCAGATGGCGCAGTATCACAAGTTGAAGGCACAACCCAAGAATCCTTAATAACCGTCACGTTCTCTTCGGTCTGCCTGAGCGTAAGATTATCAATGTAAAGCTCACCCTCAGCACTCACAAAAATGCGAAGGACAGCATTCTCATCAAACAAGTCGTCTGTTTCACTATCAAATGGCCCAAGGCTATAAAGCTCCCATGTTCCTCCAAGCTCAATCGTTGTATCAAGTCCATCACCATCAGCATCCACCATGTTGAACCAATCTCCGTCTCCTCCCTCATTTACAAACTGAACCTCAAGCTCACCATCTCCCTTTGCCCAGAAATCAAGCATGAACGTCTTTCCAGCAACAAGTGAATCAACCAAAGTTCCACAACTCACATCACCCTCTTCAGCTGTGCAAGCCTCGTCTGTGTCTGTTAATTCACAACCATCTTCTGTTTCACAAGCGTAGGTCGTATCTGCTGGATCAACATAAATCTGAACCGTTTCAAACCCAGCCTCTCCACCACTTGCGTACAGACGCAGAGAATGACCATCTGTTGCCACAGACTCATTGCTAATTGAGAGCTCAGCAACACCAGAAGGTTGATATGCAACAAAATCTTCATACGTTCCATCTTCAAACGTCTCATTCAAAACCGTTGAGGCATTGCGCCCAGAACCACCTGTGTATTCACGACAACCAGCCGCAGATGAAGGGCATTCTGTGCTCTCATCTGGCAAGCCAAAGTAACGACAGAATCCCTGATCCGTCCAGAATCCACCTGATGCTAAGCAGTCTGTCTCAGTTGATTCGTCTTTTCGATACGGCGTACATTCATCGTCTACGCTAATTGTCTCAGAATAAAGTCGATAGTGAATATTCCCTTCTTCATCAAAAAACTCACGACAGTCTGGATTCTCAAAAATATCATCATGCTCATTACAATCATCATCTGCAGCAAGTTGCGCTGCAGCACCTTCTGAAGCATCTACACAAACCACCTCATACTCCTCGGCAACATCCCACATCACACATGGCGCATACTCAGGGCTCTCGTCCGGATCCACCCCTGACTCAGAATAAGTAATAGTAGTACCGGAAGAAATATTTGACTCAAGAAGATACCAAGTTTGAAGCTGGTACCCTTCGTTGTCTGACCCCTCCCACGTAAAGAATGTGGAAGCCGTCATGTCAGACTCATCATTGTCTGCCATGTCTGATGTGAGACAGGCTCGTAGCTCAGAATAATACTCAACCGTCTCTCCCCCCTCTTCAACTGAACTTAAATTTGTAAACGCATCACAACCAACATACTGCTCGCTACATATTGCGGCATTATCAGCAATAAAGTACACAGGGAACTCCTCTTCATCAAAAGGCGTAGACTCCTGCTTGTACGT
>CAZIDX010000012.1:18441-30527 GCA_964538435.1 uncultured Gammaproteobacteria bacterium
TAAAGTACACAGGGAACTCCTCTTCATCAAAAGGCGTAGACTCCTGCTTGTACGTGGTGTATCCAACACATTCCTCAGGACACTCATCTAGATCAGAAGCGATAGCCGGCACACTTGGATCACCGTCATCTGGAGTATAAAGATTACACCCAACCTCCTGCGCGCTACACATCGTTGCGTAACTGTCACAGTCTGCTGGATCTGTCTCGTCCCCATTGCAACCCAAGTAATCTGGGGCGATCTGATAGTAAACACTTGTCTCTTCCTCGCTGTATCCATCAGTGTAAGAGCTTGCATCTTCTCCAAGCTCAAGCTGAGCAATATCAAACCGAATCTCATCGCTGCTACTTACAACCACCTGAGCACTCGCTGTCTCACTGTTTGTTGTGAATGTACAAGCAAAATTCGTCCATTCACTAGTTGGAAACGCGTCTGTATCAGCCGGATCAATGGTGAGCTCATAGAGCCCGCTAGACTGAGTGGCTGTGCAGTCTCCAGAATAAGAAGTTCCACTCAAGTCTTGTGCACTTCCTAAATCATCAAAAAGCTGAACCGAAACATCAGCTGCTGAGTACCCAGCATCTGCGGTGTAAGCCATGATGTGGAATGTGTAAAAATTCTCTGCAGCAAGCGGAACAATCTGAGACACAGAAAGTCCACTTCCCCCAACCATCACATCACTGCCGTAATAGGCATCACCTGAATCATCAAGCCCTGCATCTGTACCTGACCCATCGATCCAATAATCAGGGAAACTATCTCCATCTTCATCATCCTCAAAAGAAGGGTTCTGAATAACATTCAATACCGTATCTTCATCGATTTCATAAAGCCAGCTACAACCAACATGATCTGATGAACACTCGCTAACTGAATGCGTTAGATAAATTCGATCTTCAAAAGAATAAACCTCTGCCTCTGTGCCATCTACGTAATCTTCGTAATCTGCATATTCAGCAAAAGCTGCTCGCAAACTTGAGCCGCCCCCATCCTGATACTTCCACACAGCTTCGCGATCCTCTGTGTCATAAACGGTGCCATCAGGAAGCCACTCGTACGTGTCGTCACTTGTGTCGTCTTCAGTTCCGCCATCGTAATAATATTTGTTCGTGCGATACCATAAACACCCTGCGTTATCCTCGCCACAAACACTAAAATCAACTGTATTGAGCAAGAACCCAAACTTGTCATTTGAGGTTGTGTCCTTTAGCTCAAGACAAGTCGCATACTCCTCAGGACACTCATCACCACGGAAACGCCACACATTTCGCTCACGTGTGCAGTACCCGTATCCTCCCTCACAATTTCCATCATTGTCTTCACTGATACAACTTGGCGCATCAACACAAGTACTCATACGGGCATTCCCCATTGAGCTCATGCGAATCTCGCCATTTACCACTGCGCGACACTGTGAATCTGGATACTTAAGCACCCAGTTTGGATCAATAAGATGGCACCACTTGCTATTTCCATCATCAGAATTTGCAGGACCAACAGTTCCCAGATCCGTGCAATCCTCAAACCCATCAATGATCTGTTGAAGTGTTGCTGGATTTGTTGGATCTGACCTAAGGGCAGCAAGCTCCCAACCAATTGGAATCACGCGCGCCTTTCGAAGCTTCACCAAGTTTCCGTAGCAGTACCCATACGTATAACAAGTTGAGTCCATGTTTGAAGCCGTATCCTCTGGCGAGATAAGCGGCCAGTCACCATTTAAAAGCCCTTCGTCAATCGCTTCTTGAACCGTCAAAGGCTCACCAGCATTTCCACGCGCAATCGCAGCATAAAAATTTGTATCCATCACACACTCATTGAGCGCGCGATTCTGAACAGTCGATGCTGTACAAACAACAAACTCACTCAAAGCATTGTAATCCGTCTGCGCAATCGGAGACGTAGCAAGCACGCTCGCAAACCGCTCCTCGGCATCTTCCCTATTATCAGACCCATCACTCTCGTAATCCCATAGGTCAATCTCTTCAACATCGGCCTCAAACAAACCATCGTACACACGCTGCATCACTGTAGACAAAAGCGTGTTTGTAAACGTTGACCCTGCCATAAGAGCAAGACCACCGATCAATTCTTTTGAGTTTGCCAATTCCCCAACATCAATCTGCTCTCGTTTCTTCTCCTCAACTTCCAAGAGTTGTTTTTCAAAGTTGGCCTGCACGGTTGATGATGGTGTTTCAACTTCGCCAGTAATAAAATCTGTTACATTCTTAAATCCATCACTGTCAGTTTGCTCAAAAAAGCTAAGTACCTTTTCGTTGTAAATCTTATGATCAATCGCAACGTTAATCTCAAGCGCAGCTGTAAGCTCATTGCGACCTGGTTTTAGAGACTCAGCAAATGCCTGCTGAATCTTGTCTCCGCGCGTCTTGGGGTCAAGATAATCTGTATACGTATCCGAGATAAAACTATCCCAGTTGCTCGCAACTTCCAAAATGTCACATTTTGGTTCTTGCGGCTGATACTTCTGCTTGATTCCAACACTAAGAGCTAGATTAATCATTGGGTTTCCAACACCTGGAGAACAAAGATCAAAACCAATTCCAAGATCCCCTGAAACAATCTCTCCAATCTGCCCCAAAGCTTCCCCAGCAATATCTAATCCAAAGTCACCCCAAGATTCCTTGGCACTTTTCCCATAAAAAAGAGATTCTTGCCCTGATCCAGCAGACGCAATTGCAACAGCAGCTTCATATGCAATGCGATTGAGAACAAACTCCGCCAAACTCATAAAGCCCTTAATCAAAGCCACGCGAAATGCTGGAGCAGCAATCTTATCTCCAACAATCTCAAGCGCATCACCAAGCTCATGCCCTGGGCAAGACACAGGAACAATACCTGTATCAGGAGATGGAGCACAGGATGCCGTGGTAACAATCTGTGTTGTTGCATTGATGGTCTCAGTCGTGTCTTGCGCATAGGCAACCTTTGTCGTTGCAAGACCAGCAATCACCATGCCAAAAAGCAGCACTCCTAGCAGGGCAGCACCTGCAATTCTTCGTTTTGTTTTCTTCTCAATTTGCATACTATTGCTCTTGCTCATCAGATTGAGTAGTTGTTTCCTCACCTTCTTGAGAAACTGGCTCATCAGCAATCAAATCATCAAAAGTACCTGACTCTGTCACCTGACCCAGTGTCCCCAAGAAATATGACCTAAGTGTCTCATCATCAATAAGCGCAAGCTCCTCCTCGCTCATACCAGCCGTAATCAAAGCATTCCGAATCTCTCCAATCGTTGCCTGCTGAAAAAACGCCTCTAGCTCAGCCTCGCTATTAAACTCAATTGAACCTGCCTGCTCTACAGCAGAATCAAGCCCAAGCGGATCCACAAGATCCCCAACACTCACTCCGTCTGTATCTGCCTCCTCAGCAGCAGCAATAACTCCACAATCCTGACCTGTAGGACAGTTTGGATCTCCACCTGAATAGACCTCGTTCTTATCATCAAGCCCATCAGAATCAGAATCCACAAGATACGGACTTGTTCTGAAGACATAGAGCTCGTCATAGTCCATAAGCCCATCGCCATCCGTGTCCTTTGTCTTGGACTCTTCAAGCTCAATAGCCTCACGCTCGCTCGTGGTTACCAACGGCTCGATTTGATAGATCTGTGCGATCTGTTGTTGGATTGGACGCATCAAATTTGCGCCAAATGATTTAGCACCCAAAAAAACACCACCAACACCCAGCACAACAAAAAGAACTAAAGCAACTTTTTGCTCCGAGGTCAGCGGTTTTTTCGGGCGATTTTGAAGTCGTTTAATCGCCATATATATTCGAAGGTATTATACCAAAACAACTAGGCCGAGCCTAGCTGTTTTTCACGTATTTCTAGCTGATTTTGTGGGTAACTTGTATCCAGTCTTCAACACTCAAATCCTGTGCTCTGAGCCTTGGATCAAGCCCCATATCTTCGAGTATTTTTTTCACCTGATCAGACGAGACGCCAGGTAGTGAAGACAGGTTCCTGTGAAGCTGCTTGCGCCGTGAAGAAAACCCCGTTTTTGCTAGAGAAATCACCTGTTCAGGATCAAAATCTCGATCTTTTTTTGAAGTAAGATCGATCTTCAAAACAGCAGAATCCACTTTTGGAATCGGACGAAACGCCCCTCGAGGCACATTTGTCACTCGACTGCATTCACCATAGAGCCCACACACAACTGAAAGCAAACTCATTGCCCCAGGCTTTGCAATAATGCGCTCTACAACCTCTTTTTGCAGCATGAGCACCATCCGAGTTGGCGGAAAAGAATGTGTCAAGTAGCGCTTGAGAATATCTGAAGTAATACTGTAGGGAAGATTCGCAATCAATTTATACTCACCTGACATAAAAAACTCCTCGTCAAGTGCATCTCCACAAATAAGCTCGATCTTGTCACCAAACATCTCTCCCAGCGGCCCAACAAGATCCTCATCAGCCTCAATAGCCGTCACTCGTGCACCCGAATTCACCAAAGCCGTTGTCAAAAGCCCTGTCCCAGGACCAATCTCAAGCACAGACTCCCCTTTTGTGATCTCAGCAACCGAAATAATTTTCTCGACAACAGACTCGTCAACAAGCCAATTCTGACTGTAATGCTTTTTTGCGCGCGGCAGACTCATAATTCAATTCCTCCTTTTCTAAAAATGGCAATCTCACCATTTTCATCAACCCCGACGATCGTTGAAGGAAGCTCCGGTTCAAGCTGGCCTGCATCCAAGTAATGATCGGGGGTGTTTTCCCGACCGTCGAATTGTGCCCTCACATCTTCCAATCGATAACAAGATGGTCTTCCACTACGATTCGCAGAAGTGGCCACAATTGGTGCACCAAGCTCTCGAGACAAAAACTGAGCAACAGGATGCGATGAAACACGAATACCAGCAATACCCCTCTCCAAAAAACGAAGTGCCAAACCCGTCTCCTGAAGCTTGAGCTCAAGCGTGAGAGGACCTGGCCAATGCTCGCTGGCATACCTGCAGAGCACATCTGGAATATGCGCTACTCGCTCAACCATTTCCCGATCTGCAGCAATAAGTGGCAATGGATTCCCTGCGTCACGCCCCTTAATAAGAAGCACTCGAGCTACAGCCGTTGCATTTCGAGCATCAGCTGCCAACCCATAAGCTGTTTCAGTTGGAAAGACAACCACACCGCCCTGCCTTAAGATGCGGACGGCGTGTTCTATGTCATTTTTACTGATTTTCCCAAAAAAACTCATTGTTTTGCAAACCACACTACTGTCTTTTTAAGCCCATCTTCAAGCTTCATCTTAGGCTCCCACCCAAGATACTTGCGTGCTTTTCGTGCGTCAAGAGCACTACGCATAAGCTCCCCTGGAGGAGCTGCCACATTGCGCTTTGGCATCTTATACCCTGTTAGCTTCTTCAAACTTTTCCAAAGCGCATTCACGCTCGTCTGCTTTCCGGTTCCCACATTAAACTCACCAGCCACATTCCTGTTCATCGCCATCATATTCGCACGCACCACATCACCAACATATACATAGTCACGCGTCTGACGTCCTGTTCCATTAATAATCGTTGGCTCACCACGCAGCATGCGCTCAGCAAAAATCGAAACTACACCAGCCTCCCCCTTAGCATTCTGCCGCGGCCCATACACATTCGCATAACGCAGCGCAACATAGGGCATACCATGCACCTGATAGATAAACCTTAGGTACATCTCAGACGACCGTTTGGCAATGCCATACGGCGAAAGAGGTTCAGTCAGCGCCTGCTCATTGCACGGAGGTCGAGCTTTCTCAGAGTAAATAGCTCCCCCTGTTGAAGAAAATACAAATTTCTTCACACCAAGCAACGCGCAATTATGAGCCAAAGAAAGCGTGCCTTGAATATTTGTGCGCATGTCTCCACACGGATCTCCAACAGATTCTCTTAGATTAATCTGCGCAGCCAAATGAAACACAACATCCGGTTTGATCTTTTTCAAAAACTTTGGAAGTTGCGGATTCAAAATTGACATCTTCGTAAAATGCGCATTCGGATTGATATTTTTCTTTTGACCACTAGAAAGATCATCAATCACATACACTTTGATCCGCCGCTTAATAAGCGCATCAACAACATGCGAGCCAATAAACCCCGCTCCACCAGTCACAAGTGCTGTTTTGTATTTCTTTGCCATATTACTCTTTATTTGCTTGTTCAAATCGATCAGACTCATCAAGCTCTTTACGAAGATACGCCTCCATAAAAAGCTCAAGGTCACCATCGAGCACCCCCTGAACATCAGAGGTTTCAATGTTTGTTCTATGATCTTTAACCATTTTATACGGATGCATCACATACGACCTGATCTGATTCCCCCACTCCGCAGACTGATAATCCCCACGAAGCTCAGCTTTCTTTTGCTGATGCGCCTCCACTTCAATTTGATGCAACTTTGACCTCAAAATCTTCATGGCTGTTTCCTTGTTCTGCTGCTGAGACCTCTCATTCTGACATGAAACAGAAATCTTTGTGGGTGTATGAACAATACGCACAGCAGAATAGGTTGTATTCACACTCTGCCCACCTTTTCCACTCGACAAGAAGGTGTCAATGCGAAGATCTTTTGGATCAAGATCAATCTCCGTCACATCATCAATCTCAGGAACAACCTCCATAAGCGCAAACGTCGTATGCCGCATCTTCTCTGCATCAAATGGCGAGATGCGCACCAAACGATGCACCCCAGCCTCAGACTTTAGATATCCATACGCCCAACGTCCATCAATCCGAATCGTCACACTCTTAAGCCCAACATCATCCGCCCGCGACTCATCAAGCGTGGTCACGCTCCAATCCTGTGCCTCAGCAAAACGTATAATCATGCGAAGCAGCATCTGCGTCCAATCCTGCGCCTCAGTTCCACCAGAGCCCGCGTGAATCGCCACAATGGCTGGACGAGAATCATAATCTCCAGAAAAAAGCGTTGCAAACTCAAGGGATGCAAAACGCTTTTCAAGGTCAGTCAGTTTAGTTGCAATGTCATCATGAAGAGACTCGTCATCAAGCAAAGCAAGCTCCAAAAGCTCACCAATCTCTGCGATAAACCCCTCCCAAGTCTCAAGCTCGCCTCGAAGATCCGCCGCCTGCTTACTCACCTCTCGAGCCTTGTCTGCATCATCCCAAAAACCCGAAGCCGACATCTGACTCTCAAGCGCCTTCACCTGCGTTGCTACAGCATCGAGGTCAAAGTAACCCCCAAGTGTCTTTCGCTTTCACCTGGAGGGCTTCAATATTACGAGTAAGTTCCTTCACAATCTTAAAACTTAATCATCTTTGCGTACTTAGCCAAAAACGGCATCTCCCACATCTTCCCATTAAGCGCATTCACGATTCCAAGAATCATCAACACAAGCAGTGCGAGTGTTCCAAGCATCCAAACAATTTGCCCAAGCACAGGAATGACATTCCCCACCCAAAGAATCATCCAAGTAATCAGAAGCACAAGCCCCTGCTTTCCGTGATGCACAGCAAACGCACTATCCTTCTTCAAAATAAGAGGGAGCACACAAAGCACACCAAGATACCCAATCGCAGCAATAAAGCGATCATCATCTAAATGCTCTTGAGGAGGGAGTGAATCTTTCGGATATTCATTTTCCATAGTTTTGTAAACAAATTATTACAGGTACATCGTACCAAAAACTCAACATTCACGTAAGATGCTGACATTTCCTCACCATGGTGAAGAAATGTCAGCACTTAAAAAGACGAGCATCAAGCCCGTCTTTTTTATTCCTCTTAATACATCCCTGGCATTCCCCCGCCCATACCTGCTGGCATAGCAGGTGCTGGTTCATCTTTGCTAGGCAAATCTGTAATCGCAGCCTCAGTCGTTACAATCATGATTGCAATCGATGCTGCGTTCTGCAGTGCAGACCGCGTCACCTTTGCAGGATCAATCACACCAGCCTGAGCGAGGTCTTCATACACATCTGTAGCCGCATTATACCCAAACGCCCCCTCTGCTCCACGAACCTTCTCAGCAACCACAGAACCATCTTTACCTGCATTCTCTGCAATCATACGAAGTGGCTCTTCAAGCGCACGCCTGAGAATATCGATTCCCACACGCTCATCACCCTCAACTTCAGCATTACCAAGAGCACTGGCTGCGCGTACAAGTGCGACCCCGCCTCCAGGCACAATCCCTTCCTCAACAGCAGCCTTAGTTGCAGCAACAGCATCAGTAATTCGATCTTTTTTCTCTTTCATCTCGGTCTCAGTAGCGGCGCCTACTTTAATAACAGCAACACCACCTGAAAGCTTAGCCATGCGCTCCATAAGCTTTTCTTTCTCAAACTCTGAGGTCGTCTGCTTTAGCTGTGTTTCAATCTGCTTCACACGCTCAGCAACAGCCGCCTTATCTGCATGCCCCTCAACAATCGTTGTACTGTCTTTGTCTGAAATAATCTTCCGCACCTGCCCAAGGTCATGCAAGTCAACACTCTCAAGCTTGAGCCCAACCTCTTCAGAAATCACCTTTCCACCTGTAAGCACAGCAATGTCCTCAAGCATAGCCTTCCGCCGATCTCCAAAACCAGGAGCCTTGATCGCAAGCGCACTAAACGCTCCACGAAGCTTGTTCACCACAAGTGTAGCAAGCGCCTCGCCATCTAGATCCTCACAAATAATCACCATCTCCTTCTTTCCAGTGGTCGCCACCTTTTCTAGAATCGGCACAACATCCTGAACGCTGCTAATCTTTTTGTCTGTGATAAGTACGTACGCATCAGAGTACTCAGCCTCCATGCGATCCGTGTTCGTAATCATATACGGAGACACGTACCCCTTTTCAAACTGCATCCCCTCTACCACCTCAACCTCAACACCAAAGGACTGAGACTCCTCAACAGTAATCACGCCATTCTCACCAACCTTTTCCATGGCCTGAGCAATCATCCCTCCAATCTCCTTATCATTAGCACTGATGCTAGCCACCTTTTCAATCTCACCTCCCTGAATATCCGTTGAAATCTTTTTGATCTCACCAACGATTGCCTCAACTCCCTTTTCAATCCCACGACGAAGCGACTGGGGATTTGTTCCAGCAGTTACATTACGGAGTCCTTCAGCAACAATCGCCTGAGCAAGAACCGTAGCGGTGGTTGTTCCGTCTCCAGCAACATCGTTTGTCTTGCTAGCAACCTCCTTCACAAGTTCAGCCCCCATGTTTTCAAACTTGTCCTCAAGCTCAACTTCCTTTGCCACAGTAACACCATCCTTGGTAACCGTCGGTGCGCCGTAACCACGATCAAGCACAACGTTTCGCCCCTTAGGTCCAAGTGTTACTTTTACAGCATCTGCAAGCTGATCCACGCCGCGCTTGAGCGCAGCTCGAGAATCTTCACTAAATGAAATTTGTTTTGCCATATTATTCTTCAATTGCCATTACATCATCCATCCGAATAATCAAAAGCTCGACATCGTCGACCTTCACCTCGTCTGGAGCATACTTTTTAAAAAGAACTGTTTGCCCAACGAAAACATCCATTGATGAGCGAGAGCCGCTTTCAAGCATCTTTCCCGGCCCAACAGCAATTACCTCCCCGCGCTCAGAACGCTCCTTGCTAACCGTATCTGGAATGATAATTCCAGAAGCCGAAGTTTCCTCTGTTGAAACTGGCTTCACGATAATATGATCAGAAACTGGAGTAAGTTTCATAAATTATTCATCTATGTATTATTTGTAAAAAGACGCTAGCAGTCTTCTTAAGAGAGTGCTAACGTCGTCATTTTGTCGAAAAACAACTCCTGTGTCAAGTGCTTTGCCCATGTGGCATCGACCACCTGCAAATGATCCCAAATGTCAGTGCACTAAGCGCCAAACCAGGCCAAAGTGACCACAAGTAATGGTCAAAAAACGAAACAACCAGCAAGGTCAACCCAAGCGAAAGCGCAAACATAGTATGAGCATCCCGCTTCATTGAAAACGTCTGCTTATCCATGAGGTACACCCACCTTGCACCAAAAACCAGACCAACAATCCCAAGCTCAGCAAGAATCAAAATAATTGTATTATGCACCGGCTGATAACTCCACACAGGCGCACCTGGCTCAATCTCAGAAAGCGCAAACGTGTATGCTCCTGGACCTACTCCAAGCACAGGCTGCGTAAAAAACACATCATTAAACGTCATATACTGAGATGCCCGCTCCTCAACAGAGTTCGCCTCAATCCCCACAGTAGTATCAAACCGAGAAAAAACCTGATTATGAAACACTCCCAATGTAATGATCACTGTAAGCAGTCCAAGCGTAAGAAGCGGCATTGCCTTTGATGGAGGTTTTTTTCTCTGCTTAAGCATCTGCCAGACAAGAAAAAGTGCTCCAGCAAGCAACCCAAGCCACGCACCACGCGAAAACGTCATGATGAGAGCTGCAGACAGCAAAACAATTGGAATAGAAAGTAAAAACAGATCACGCTTAGACTTCAAATACCGGGCAAGCCAAGCAAGCATCACAATCGCAACAGCTAAATAACCACCAAAAATATTTGGATGAGGAAAACTACCATACGCACGAAGCATACGACCCGCACCCGTTTCAACAACAGCGACCCCAGCCACCCGAACATCCTTACCTGCAATCCCAAGCCACGTCGACGCCCCACTTCCCCCTTGAATCACCTGAGACACCCCCAAAACAATCGGGAGGACAAGCCCAGCCACAAACGAACCAATCATAAGCTTAACTTCCATCCGCTGATCAATCACAAGTGAAAAAAGCATGGTGCCTGCAAGAACATGCATCATGTGAAACCAACCAACTGAACCAAATCCACTGAACGTCAAGGAGAAAAAACCGATGGCAACAAAAAAATACAGAGCCTTCATAATTGCAGCGCTTTTCTCGTGATGGAAAGCACGACCGCGCAAAGCAAATGCCGCAACAATAAACACCTCCACAACAAAAATCGATAGAGCCCCGTACTCTGACGGCTCGCCTATCACCAAAAGCTGCTCTACAATATATTTCGTCTGCCAAGGCAAAAGAAACAGGGATAGATAGAGTAGATACTGTGCCAACTTCATTCTCATAACTTAACTTTTGACTCAAACATATCTCTATACTGCTCACGCCTGTCAGTCGGATAGAACTTAAGCATCTGATCACTCACAACCACTCGCGTGTCCATATTTGCAATCTCACGAATAGAAGTAGGAAAAAACCTTTTCTGGACAAAACGCGCAACAGGTTCAAAAAAACTTATCTGAATCGGAAGAGCGCGAACCTGTCGAGGTTTGTGCTGATGATGCGCTTTGCGCAAACGAGAATGAGGAAGCCGAGCAGACGCCCATCGATTTTCTTGAACATGTCGCGCAAACACACCATCTTTATCAAGCACTGGAATAAGAGACTTCGTCCAAAACGCAAGATAATAATCACGCTCAATCTGCAAACTCTCCAAAGCTAGATTATCAATGCAATTAAAAAAACTAAAACAAAACGGATCCTGCTTTCCTGCTGCAGCACCGGGTCGTTTCCCTAAAAGCTTAAATGGCGCAACAAGAAAAAGCCGCGTTGACCAAATCATCTTTGGCTTTGTAATGATATAAAGATCAATATCACTCTCCCCTGTTGTATGCCACCAAGCCATGGTATTTGTTGCAGCAACCCCACGAACCCCAGGCAAAAACTGAAACCAGTAACTCACTCTTCGTAAACTCTTATATTTTCGCACGCTATCTAAAAACCGCTCCTGCCGAATTGCAATCTGCTCAGAGAGTGATTCCTTAGCAAGTCCAATAAACCCATTTTGAACCTGCGTCCTATCTTTTAACCATTCACTTTCACTGACAACTGCATGCACCTCAGCTAAATCATAGACCCGATCAGGCTCCATGAGCCATTTCCAAACTTCAAAAACCGTAAGTGGATACTCAAAAAGTGAAAACCACGTAATTGTCCTAAAAATCGATTGTTCAAGAGGTGTGGGCTTCATACCAGGCCATCTTACCAGCCCTGCAAAATCCTGCCTGTGGAGAACTCTCAACCAAAACACCCCGGGATATCCGGGGTGTTTTTTAGTCTCTAGTGATTACTCTGCAATGCCGACACTGGTTTGAAGTGGCTCT
>CAZIDX010000013.1:0-25534 GCA_964538435.1 uncultured Gammaproteobacteria bacterium
ATGGCAATTCTTTTGCTGTGGAATCGGTAGCGCTTAGTAAGCGGCACCGGTTCCAACAGTTCGAGCACTACCGTGTTCGGCTGGGTTTCGACACCACCGGTGTCGCTTTTTGTTTATATGAAAATCATCAAAAAAACCTTAGCTGTAATCATATTGAGTTCGTTCTTAGTATTTCCTTTCGGTATTCAAGCGGCAGACATTAGCACGATCGTTTACATCGAATGTGGCTACATTATATTTGATAACTACTATCAGGCGACCTCTGGTTCGGGAGTAGTGATATCAGACAATGTTGTTATCACAAATGCTCATGTCGTAACCGATGAATACGGAGATTATTATGACTATTGTGCGGGTGGAATAGCACCCAATAGTTACACTTCTCCTTCACTGGATTTTTTCCTTGAACCAAGCAGCGCTGCAAGACTTGATGATAATTTAGATTATGCTCTAATGATTGCGTACGACTGGTTGTGGAATGATTATTATTTCGATAATTTTGCCCTGCTAGGAAATGCTGATTCACTTGTTGTGGGTGATGAAATTGAAGCTGTTGGATACCCAACCATTGGTGGCTCAACACTCACAACAACGACAGGTTCTGTTTCTGGTTTCGATGGTGTCTATTGGATCAAATCTGATGTGAATACAGATTATGGAAATTCGGGTGGTGCAGCATTTGATGCGGCGAATTATCTAATTGGACTCACGACCCAAGCGATTGCTGGAGGCTTCTCTTCGGTCAGTTATATTCAAAATATCAATGCGATATTTGAAGATGCGCTTGGATCATATAGCTTTCAGAGGGATTACAACACACTTTATGAGAGTGATAATTATGTGTGTTGGGATGAAATTTGTTACAACATAGGCATTGATGAAGGTGAGGTTTCTGACGGTTTCGATTCTATTGAAAGCGATTCACAAACAGAGAATTCGACTGAGAACAATCCAGCAACTCAAGAAGAAAACTACGATCAAACACTAACAGAGCGATTGCTTGGATACATTTTGCTGCAGGTAAACGCAAATGGTGAGGCGTGGTATGTACACCCTGATGAGGGTAAGAGGTACTACATGGAAAATGGTGATGTAGCATACGAAATGATGAGATCGTTCGGTCTGGGGATCACAGACATAAACCTAGATGACATTCCGTCAGTTGATACAGCAAACGAAATGCTTGAATCAGAAAGTGCCTGTGATACAAATTCAATCGCAAACCGATTAAGAGGACAAATTTTGTTGCAGGTCGAGCAGCATGGGGAAGCATGGTATGTGCATCCTGATAGGTGTAGACGTATTTATATGAAAGATGGAGATGCCGCCTATGACATAATGAGATTCCTGAGTCTTGGTGTGTCAAATGAAAATATCTCGAAGATCGAGATGGGAATTATCAACTAATCACAGAATACCGAAACCGTTGTTTACAGCGGTTTTTTGAATAATTTTCGATAATCGTCTAATCTGAGAATTAGAATGAAGAATGTCTTAAAATGATATGAAAAAGAAACAAATAACAATATCTTTATTCCAGGTTTCAATTTTGGTAATCATTGCCATACTTGGATTCTTGGTGTGGTCTAGTTACACGAACCACTTAACAAGCATGGCGGATATCGCCCAACAAGAACAAGAACTTGAGCAAATGGAATACGAGGACAGGATCGAACAAGAACAAAAAGAATATCTTACCGAAAGAAAACAGGATTGCTACAATTACTATGAGGCAGAGAAAGAGAAATGGAATAATGTGAAAGATCAAGAATACGATGAGGTAAATGACGTTTGTCTTGTTTGGTATGAAGATTCTGATGCGGATTCAAAATGGGGAGACCAGAATTGTTCCGAACTATTAACAAGCAGTGACGAATTAGAGTTACTAGCCATATTCAGTTTTAGACAATACAAGAGCTGTGAAAATGGTTGGTTCTATAAAACTTTCTGATACCCAAGTATGAAAGAACCAAAACAAAGTTTCAATGAGAAGTTAAAAGACGTAATAGGGGCTGTGATATTTATCTGCGTCTTGGCTTTTCTCTTTATGCTGATTCAAGACTCTGGTTTCTTTGATGGGATGGGTTCTGAGCCAGCACCGATGAACGAACCTGGGGACTCGTATTTACATGGAGAAGGGTTCTAAAAACCACCGAATAGGTGGTTTTTTTCTACGATCGTATCTATACGTTCGTTTTCAGTTCGTTGATAATAGCGGTGGTTGTCATGACAATTATCTGTATCAACTCCAGATAAAACTTATTTATTGAATAGTGAAGACCGTCAATCTTTTCAGATGTGTCCATATCGAAAACCTCTAACTCGAATATCTTGCCCGCTCCTTCTTTTTTTCGGTGGTGATTGAAATCAATCCTTATTACATATTTTCGTCCTTGAAAATCATAATCGTAAGAATGTGCAAAGCAGTTTCTTATGATTTGAATATCACCAAGAGATCTTTGAAAAAGTTTATCTCTGCCAACTTCTGGAAGAACGTTTTCCGCAACTCTCAGAAAAGCCAGGGCGTTCTGGAAGAATGCAAGGGAATGTATCTCCCTCATATCACAAATCTCATTATCAAGAGCGTTTGGTAGTGCAGAAAGTCGCTCGTATGAAATTCGCACCCTCCTCAAAGAACCTAGCAACGCATCGCGATTCACCTGTGTCTTCTTCATGATTTTATCGTTCCAGTCTCGAATTGTATCTGCAAGACTGCGAATTGCAGATGGCATAGAGTTTACGACCCTCTCATACTCCACCCTATCCTTGAGTCTCTCTGTTGCATCGTTGTGGAGCCTGACCAGCTCTTCCATGTCTGTCTTTGAATCGTTTGTGAATACAATCATACCCGATGAAGATTATTAGATTATGGAGTTTTCTTCAAACAGCTTCACCACACCCCTCGGACTACTGCCCATATACTGCCCAAAGTGTGGTGCATGATGTCTGCTCGTGAGACGAGACGGGAGAAATGAGAAACAGGATTTGAGCCGTGTTTACTAGCCGAACTCGGCTTTTTGTTTCTATTCAGCCAAATACGGTTCTCACCCGATTAAATTTTCGATTCCCCCTGGGGTCACCACAAAATCCTCCAGCCTTGTGCTGGGGGATTTTGTATTGGTTCAGGGTGGATGAGAACCCCCACGGTTCGATGCTGGAGTGAGTGAGAGAACGGCAGAGCTTGCTCTGACGATTCCGAGCGAACGACAGCAATCCCGCCAACGGCGGGATTCCCCCTGGGGTCACCAGAAAGAACTGACTGAGTTAGCAGTCGGTTTTTTCTTTACCTAAGGGGAATTTCCATCCTGACCACGAGACCATGAACGTGCTGGAGCTGTCTCTCTTTTCGATCCACTGCCCATATACTGCCCAAAATTTTGCATTTTCCCACTAAAACCGTTGACAAAAAACGGTTTTAGTGATACCTTCTTTCTCTTGTGCAGACCGCACAACCCAGGACACAATCAACCCACGGAGGTACTTCCATGACCGCGACCCTGACCGGAGAGCAGATCTTCGAAGCGCTCAAGCGCGATCCGTCCTTCATCGCCGAGACACCCAAGAGCTGTCACGAGATCTGGCGCGAGGCCTGTGACCAGATGCCCGAGCTCCTCGCCGACTACCTGGACCAGTCCGTCACGCTGGAGTCCCTCTTCAACGTGAAGATGGACGTGCTCCGCTTCCTGCTGGACGGCGACTGGATGCAGCGCATGATCCGCGCCTACCCCACGGAGATGCTCGGTGGCTTCGACTTCTCCGATCTGATCGAGATGCTCCTACCCACCATGCGCAGCATGATCGAGCAGCTCGAGGAGATCATGGGTGACGACATCTACACCTGGGTCGAGGCTCAGGGCATCAACGAAGAGATGTTCCTGGGGCACCCCAAGGGTGGCCGCTTCACCGAAGCCACGATGGCCCGGTGGAAGGAAGGTAACTTCACGATCGCCGACCTGCTGCTCACGCAGCCCATGGCGATCTTCAAGAACACCGACTAGGGAGACCTCAATGAAATCGGAAGCAATTCCACTTGCACTCGGAGTCTTCTTGGGCAACTGGTTCGTCGTGCCCCTCGTCTTCGAGTCCCGCAGCTTCACGGACGGCTTCTTCATCGGGCTCATCGCCGCCGTCCTGGTTCTCATCTTCTACGCGGTGTTCTACCGCCGCCGTAGCTGACCCCGTCGTCAGCGAGAAACATCCCTTGCGGATGCTCGTTGTCCGCGGGGTTGTTTCTTTTGCAGCGCCAATTCACGAGATGTGTGAAACGAACCATAATCCACTGGAATAGTTTCAAGAGACGCTACTGCTTGATGCAGGGTTTCCTTGCCCACGTGCGAGTATTGCTCGGTCATCATGATGGTTGAATGACCAAGAAGCTCTTGAACTGCACGCAAAGGAACACCTCTTGCACAGAGCTTTGTTGCGAATGTGTGCCGTAAGATATGCCACCCGATCCTTCGCACGCCCGCTATCTACGAGACACTCCTGTGACTCGTGCATGGCGGGTGTTTCATTTCGCCCAAACGAAACACCCCCCGAACCGAAGTTCGAGGGGCAACGCTCAGTAAGCGTCCCAGTCGGCCGTGTGCCGGCGGTGGCGCTCCAGGCGAGAGTCAGCGTCCGCATCGCCCCGAAGGACATCGGACAGGATGAGCCGGGCCGCGTGACGGAACCGGCGGTTGTGCATGCGCGCAACGAACTTGCACCAATCAGTGTTACCCGAGTGGTTAGCACGAACGCGGCGGCCGCAGCGGTTGGTCTGAGAGGACATGAGCTAGCTCCTTGGTTAGGGTGCTAGCCGAATCCTTCCTTGTAATTTCGAGTCATGCATCTCTCCCTTGTTTCGAGTGACGCCCCATAATGCCACAAAATGGGGGATTTGTCAAGACTAGAAAACCGCCTCAGTGAAACTGAAACGGTCCGTTGGCTACGCGTTGAGCCAGGCGTCGATACTCTCTTCGTTCATGCCCAAGCGCAGGTCGTCGAGTCCGAGCATGTCGAGGATGTAGTAGACCTCCTCTTCGTTCAGATCCGTCAGGGTCACTGAGGTCTGTCTGACCAGCTGGTGCACACTCGTGATCCTCATGCGCTCGAGTGCGCCTGCGATCCGCTTCTCGAACTCGGTGGCGTCCAGGGGGAGCAGGCCCATGAGCAGTGCCTGTTTGTCCACCTTGGGAGAGATGTAGTAGAACCCATCGTTGCGGAAGGGTTCTCTCCCGATCACGCGCACACGCACACGTCGCACAATACCAGGTCCCAGTCTGCGACGCAGCTGGCAGATCTCCAGCTCGAGCATGTGACCGAGCGCGTCGATCATCTCGCTGCGACGCGCAATCTTGTCTTGCACAGAAGCGGGATCCTCCGGAAGGAAGTCCACTATAACCGTGACTGGAGCATTGAGCGGAGTTGAGGGATCGTGCGGCAAGAACATTTCCGTGTACTCGCCATCGATGTCGAAGAAGTCGTTCACGAACGCCTCGACCTTGTCGCAAAGGTCATCGCGCCATGTGTTCTCGCGCTCAGGGCGGTGACCGCAGCCTTCGCTGGCATGGACGTTCAAGATTTGGATCAGGGGCATGATTCCTCCCTTTTGAATCTTTGCAGATCAAGAGCTGAATGTAGCCGAAAACGAGTGTTTTGTCAAGATTAGAAAACCGCCTCAGCAAAGCTGAAACGGTCCGTTGGCTATTCCTCGAGCCAGGTGTCGATCTCGTCCTCGCTCATACCCAGGCGCAGGCCATGATAAGCAAGAAGAACGTTGACGTGGTTGAGGCAGTTCGTTTCCAGATCCTTCATGAGAGCCATGTACCGGAGCGGGAGCCAGTCGCGGATGCAGGTGATCCCATGCTGATCCACGAACTCGGCGATCTGCCGGTCGCGCAAGCAGTCACCCAGAGGGAGCTGGCTTGCCAGGACCTCGATCTTGTCTTCCAGGGAAGTGATGTAGCTCAGCGAAGTGGTCTTGATCGTCCGGATGATCACGTTGGGTCGACGCACGCGCTCGTCCGAGGACTTGAGTGCGAGGCGGATCTTGTAGACCTCTTGCTCCAGCAGCTCACCCAGATCCTGGATGAATACCATAGCCGACTCCGTGAAGAGCAGTGTGCTCAGGCGCGTCTCGTCCGGGAGAAGATCCACGTAGCAGACCACAGTGTCGTTGATGCCACACGCCGGAGTCGAGGGTGTGGTCACCACAACGGTTCTCTTGGGAATCGTGAGGTGTCTGGAAACCATGGCGGTGATCTTGGCTTCCAGCCCAGAGCGCCAAGCCCTTGATAAGGGGCGTTCCTCTTGCTTGTGGACATTGAGAACCTGAACGATCGGCATCCTGCCTCCTTACGAATCCCAGTCATTGGGAAACGAGAAGAAAACTTAGCGAGAAACAAGGTTCTTGTCAACAGAAAAGACGCCTCAGAGAGACGCCTGCGTCATCGAGCTAGCCCAGGGTAGACCCCCAGGGCATTACCGCGATAGATGTCGTACTTGACCCTATCAGTCACACCCAGGTTCTCGACCAGCCAGATCGAATCCTCAAACGACTGGATCGGGAAGTCCGTGCCGAACATGAGCCGTTGGAATCCGTTGGGAACGTCCACGAGAAACTGCATCATCTCATCGAGGATTTCTTGCCTGTACTCAGGTGTGTCCTCATGCGTTCCAGAGACAAACTGCCCAGAGATGTCAGTGACCACGTTGGGGTAGCGCCGCATCAGCTCGCGCAGAGCTTCAAAGTGCGGGTTGCCCATGTGAGCGATCACGAACATGACATCTGGGAATGCGCTCACAGCCAGCTCCATGGACATGGGGTGAGCCAGGTCTCCGAGCCTATCGATCCAGCAGAAGTCGTTGCTGCAACGAAGATCGCCTTCCTGACGTCTGCGCGCTGAGCAGCAGTGGTGAAGCTCTCCTGAATGAATCGTCACAGGCAGGCCGTGCATGCGGGCTGTCTCGAGCACGCGCCGAGCTCGCCGATCCTCCATGGAGAAGTTCTGGTAGCCAGGATAGAGCTTGATTCCCATGATGAGTCCAGCGCGCGCCAGATCATCGAGCTCACGCACACCCATCTCCAGATCGCCAGTAACGTCCAGGCTCCCGATCGCGTGCATGCGCGGATACTCGCTCAGTCGAATGAGCAGGTCCTCATTGCGCAGCCCTGTTCCCTTGAACGGGAAGTAAGTCGCAAGCACGAGCCCGCGCTCGATGTTGTGATTGAGCATCTTGCGCTCGATCGTGTGTATCGAAGCGTCGTCTGTGTGCAGCCCACGCATCCGATTGTTCGAGGTGTGAACGTGTACGTCAATGATCAGAGGTTGAGTCATGATCTCCTCACGTCTGTAGCCAGGGGCTTAGACTAGCCTTTCTCAGGCCCCAGGTCAACCCCAAGCAAACATTGGAAGTCTGACTTCCAACGTCTGACTTCGGACGTCTGGCTTCATCGCCAAAATGTCAAGTATAAGAAAACCCGTCTTTGCTCTATTGAGCTACGGACGGGCAGGCGACCGGTGCGTACCACGGGTCGTTCTAGTTCTCTTCGGGTGCAAGCGGCTCATCGAGCGTGAAGTTTCGGGTTTTGACAAACAGGTGGGCGACCACGCAGATGCCAGCAAGTCCCCAGAGAAAGCTCCCGATCCCCATGATCTTCAGACCAAGGTCTAGCTCCTCAAACGGCACGCTCACCCAGATAACACCTGAGCAAAGCGACATGTTGAGAAAGCAGAAGATCATCGTGATGGCATGAAGGCGTTTGCTCTGCGGAGTCGCAGGTGGCAGGTCCTCGCGCTGCCTGAAGATGCTCATGGCGAATCATCCTTCATGTGCACTCGCGCGAGAAGGATGTACTGGAGCGTGTCATGCTCGCGGTACGCCTCGTGAAGAAAGTGCACGCAAACGATCGCGGATACGAATCCGGAAACGCTCGCAATGTTCTTGAGCCAAGCGTAGTCTTCCCCGATCAGGTCAAAGCTGAGGGGGATGGCCACCAGCACCGCAGTAATACCGAAGCCAATCGCTCCGATCAAGCTGCGCCGGATACTGTCTTCCATCGAGTCGATCAGTCTGTCGATCCCTGTGGGCACTTCCGTGCTGCGCCCGCTCATGACTCTTCTCCCACAGCGCTGTGCTTTGCGTCATAGTTCAGGTGTGCCAGGTGATTGACAGCCTCGTTCGCGCGTTTGTGCTCGGACCACAGGAAGACCCCAAACAGCGCGATGATGACCCCAACCAGCGAAAGGAGCTCGTTGAGCCACAGTATGTGTGCAGGCTCAATGATCACAAACGCACTCATGAGCCAAAGGAAAGATGCGACCGTGAATGCCGCAATGATTCCCAGATGACAGAGTTTCTTGTACGTGATCTGCTTCTGGATTTCTCTCGCATACGAATGCGAGGACTTTGAGCTTCCCATGTCCCTCTCCTTGGGCATCAGTGGGAGTAAAAACTTATGTGTTTTTAACCTAAAAGTCAAGTATAAATTACACCTCAACCATTTATGCGACGATCGACGCATATGTGCCTAAACACCATTTGCACCCACCCCCAATCTCTGGCAAAGTAAAACCGTCCCATGCAAGGAAGGTGTTTCGTGTCTGCTGCCCTGAGCCCAGACGCCCGACTCGGAGAGTTGCTCGTCAAGGCAAACCTTGTCACAGCTCCCCAGCTCAGAGATGCGCTCGAGCGCGTCAAGAAGACTGGTGGTCCGCTCTCCCACGAGCTTGTACTCGCTGGCGTGATCAACGAGAACGCCATCGTGCAGGCGCTGCACAAGAAGTACGGTGTCCCAGCTGTTGATCTGACCCAGTTCGAGATCGACCCCAAGGTGCTTCGGGCGGTCCCCCGCGAGGTCGTGGACAAGCACACGCTCATCCCGATCAACGGCGCCACAGCTGACGAGCTCAAGCGCGAAGCCATCCGCGGCGGCATGCGTACGCTGCGCATGAGCGCGCTCGAACACCTCAAGAGCGGACTCACATCCGTTGACGAAGTCGTCCGAGTCACCTCAGACGACTAGACCCGCCACCAGCGGGTTTTTCTAATTGAAAAGCCACCCCGAAGGGTGACTCGTTGAGGTTTACCACCTCTGGAGCTGATCCTCTGCCTTGACCAGGTGAGAATCCGTGTCGTGGCCGTGTGAGGTCACGCGAAGATGTGGGTTGCGCTTCAGGTGCCAGTCCAGCCACGTGCGACTGCGAAAGCGCCGGTTCTCAGTGAACCACCGGCTCTTCTCACGGTCACGCAGGCTGCCGTCACGCTGGCGCCGTTTCTCGATCGAAGTGACCTGTCTGTAGGCCACCTCGAGCGTCCAGGGGAAGAAGAACTTGTAGATGCTCTTGAGCCATTTCATGCATCACGCTTGGGGGTTAGGGACTGATTAAGATAACCGAAAATTCCCTCATTGTCAACCAGCAAAGTCCAGCTTCGGACGTCTGGCTTTGGAAGTCCAGCTTTGGACGTCTGGCTTTGGAAGTCCCGCTTTGGACGTTGGACGTCTAGCTTCACATCATTGCCTTGAACTCACCCACGTGATCTCGGGTGCGACAGACATTGTTCCCACGAGCGAGTTCCTCTCTGCTGGGGGCAAAGCCCTCCACCAGATAGACTGTTCGGTAGCTGATCTCCAGTGTGAAGTGGCACAGAAGACGCAGGTACACAATGTACAGATTGTCGATCAGAGTGAACGGATCCAGGTTGTTCACCAGGAATCGAAAATCTTCTTGACACGCCTCATAATCGCCTCCTTTTTTGCGAACAACCCAACCTGCCCCAAAACCCCGCCTTTGTCAACCCAACCGGCCCGCCTCGTCATCCTGAGCGGAGCGAAGGATCCCCTCCAGGAAACAGTTCAAAGCTGCTCATTGAAGGGTTCCTTGCTAAGCATGGGATCCTTCAGTCAATTCAAGCTCCTTCAGGATGACGTGGTGGACGGGGATTAGAAAAAGCGCTGGGTCAAAGACTCAGCGCCTTGCGTTTGCGCTAGCGACGTATGCGCCTCAGGTCGCGCGCGCGGTACGTCCCCTCGTAGTCTCGGAAGGTCCCGATACCCACGTCCAGGGTCGAGAGGGTCGCGCACAGCTCATCGCAGAGCATGAACCGGCGGTACCCGATGTCCAGCAGCCACGCCAGCTCTGAGAGCTCGGCCACAGCCGTGCGGGGCTCGAAGAAGATGTCCACGAGCTGCCTGCGCAGCGCCTTGCCTTCCTCTGAGCTGAGCCGGACCTCATCGATGAGCATCTTGGCGACACGCTCGCGCTCGTCTGCAGGAACGCTCTGGCGAACCGTGGAGAGCAGCAGGCGCGAAGCCATACATGCTTCCGGGTCCTTCTCGATGATCATGCGCGTGGCATCCGTGATCGTCAGAGGGTTGCGGATCTCCACGTACAGGTCACCGCGCGCAGCCGTCAGCACCAGCCCGTCCTGCTTGACGAACGCGTCCTGCACGTACTGTAGGCCTCGAGGGCTCTCGATCTTGAGCCAGATCTCGTGGCTCGGCCCAATGACCTCGCGCAGGGTGTCGACATCCGCCTGACTCTCCACGTAGGAGAGGAAGAAACGGGTGAACCCGGCCTCCAGAGCCATCTGGATCTTGACCATGTCCGCACTCGAGAGCAAGGGACCGTTGATCTTCAGGCTCGGGTGCAGGATGTGAATCGACTCGCCTTCGTGGATACCCCAGGTGGGCTGCAGAGCCGGATCTGTGTGGAACACCAGCCTGCGGCCGCCTTGCTCAAGCCTCTCGAGGAAACCACTGTCACCACCGCCCTTGAACAGGATCCGGCATGCGCGTGCATCCTCGGTGTCCAGGCTGATGGGGTGGTTGAGCACGATCTCGAAGCGACCGTCCTTGTCCACGATCTCCTCGATGCGCAGCTGACGACCCTTGATGTCGAAGTACAGGGGAGTTGTCGAGCCGGGGACGTCCACACCCTTGAGCTCGGCGGCGACCTCGTCCGGGGTATACGCTGCCGGGTTGACTCGGATGCCGCTCAGGCGCGGATCTTCTGCAAATCGCTCGAAGTGCGCAAAGCCTAGCCAGAGTGTGGCCAGAAGCTCGATCTTGAATGCGTCTTGGCTCACAGCTGTCTCCTGTCGTTGTTTTTGGGGAGCAGTTTCTCAACAGTTGAGAACAACAGAGATTAGCCGATTTTCGCCTTTTTGTCAATAGTTATCTTCACACATCACTAGGGGTGTCGACCCCTAGAACCCGACCTACTTTCTTTGGTCGCAAAGAAAGTAGGCAAAGAAAACAATCCCACCCAGATCTCGCTTTGCCAGGCCAGATCCCGTCTCAAGCTTGTCTTGGCTGCGGAACGGCGCCCGATTCTGACAACGTCCAGCTTAGAGAACAACGATTCTTAGCTGGACGTTAAGTCAGAATCGGTGCTAGGACCATCCTCGCCATCCTCTCAGAAGGGATCGACAAGCTTTCACCGGGCTGGCTCTGGCAGTCTCGATATGGCGGGAGTCGTTCAGGTATAAGAAAACCGAGCCTGGGGCTCGGTCCGTTGTGGTGCTAGCCCTGACTCAGGGCTGCCACTGCACGTTGGGCGCTCAGGATTTGGTTTGAGGGAGCCAGGTCTGGCACTTCTCCGTCGCCTTGCCAGCTTGCAGTGTTGGCTTCCAGGTCAGCAGCAATCCGCTCAGGGAGGATGTTGCCTTCTGATGACCCGGTTGCTTCGCGCAATTGCTCAAGAGCGTCAATGGCCTTACTTGTATCAGCTGGACCATCGAGCTCTGCCCGCAGACTGATTTTCACATTGGCATGCGCATCCTTGTAGCTCATAAGGAGAGCGTTGATGGCGTCGCACGCAACCTGCTCACGCTCTCCAGGTTCTATGCCCAGATCATTGAGCCGATCGATGTGAATGTTGAACGATCTGATGAGTGCGTTGACTCGCTTGGAAGCCTGGTAGTCCAAGACACGAAGTTCGTTGAACCACATCTTGGATTTGCGACGCTCTGATGTTGGTTTCCTCAGATAGCGTCTGTACCTCCAGATCGGGAGGTTGTAGACCGCATTGGCAAGCACTCCTATCGCAGCGACCGTGCCACCAGCAAACAAGAGCACAGGAACCACAGTGGTGAAACAGGCTGCCATCAGAGCGTTGAAGTCTGCAGAGCCAACAAGGATAGCCAGCAAAGGCAGAAGTGCTGTCAGAAGCGCTCCCAAGCCGGTGGTGATAATGCCGCCAACGAGCACTACGATCGACAGCACACTCCAAGAGCCCGCATACGTTTTGTGTGTGTCCCCATAGCCATCTCTCTCACAAAGACTGTAGAGCTTTTTCATCTCAACACCACTTTCTTACGGGTTTGCGAACAATCGACGCTACCAGTTTTTACTAGTTTTGTCAAGCCTTTCAATCAGAAAACCGAGTCCGCAGACTCGGTCCGTATATGGTGCTAGCCCTGTCGCAGGGCTGCCACGGCACGCTGAGCGCGCGTGAGTTCGTTTTTACTGGTGTGAACAAGAGGCTTGCTCCCCGGCTGCCAGCTGGCAGTACTTGCCTCCAGGTCCGCGGCGATCCGCTCAGGAAGCGTGTTGCTCTCACCAGAGCTGGTTGCTTCATGAAGACGATTCAGGGTGTCAACCGCCTTGTTGGCGTCAGCGCTGCCATCTCTTTCTCCCTGCAATTCGATTTTCACTGAAGCGTGTGCATCGTGGTAGCTCTCTTGCAGAGCGCAAATGGCATCGTGTGCAGTTTGCTCGCGCTCACCAGGTTCTACACCGATGTTCTCAAGTCGTTCCATGTAGATGTTGAATTCCGTAGTGAGCGCGTTGATCTGCTTGGCTGCCAGGTAGTCCAGGATCCGAAGTTCCTCGAACCACAGCTTGGAGCGCCGCCGCACAGAAGTCGGCTGCCTGAGGTAGTGCTTGAACCTCAGGATCGGGAGATTGAAGGCAGAGTTCAACCCCACACTCAGAACAATGGCCATGAAACTGAGGACCGAGAGCACCTTGACTGCCTCAGTAGTGATCCCCAGCATGCTCAGTGTTTGCGAAACAGCATCTGGCCCAAACAGGACCAAGAGTGTTCCAAGCGCACCGAGTGACCCAAGTGCGATCGCGGTCGGGATAACAGTGCTGGCCAGCAAAAACGCAAATGCCTTTGTGTTCCAAGGAGGCATGTAGGTCGTGTATGCCGCCTCATAATTCTGATCTTCGGTGAGTCCGTAGAGTTTTTTCATCTCTAAACCGCTTTCCTAAAGAGGTTCACCAAACATCTGACGCTACACGGTTGTTCTCTTTCTGTCAAGCCTTCAATAAGAAAACCCACCGTCGCTCTTCGAGCTATGGTGGGCATGGCCGCTCCCAGGAGCGACTCGTTGCGTTCTAGACATCCGGCAGCTCCACAGAAAGGTCAGCATCGATCACGACAACGCTCGCACCAGGGTCGCGAATGATGATCACGCCTCGCACCACACCGTTCTCAGGCTCGATCACAGCATGGGGATTCTTGGCAATGACCTCACGAATGAGCTCACCCTGACGGGCGTGCCAGATCTCGAGCTTCTCGATCTTGGAGGCCTGTCCGTTGAGCGGTTCGAGAGAGAATGCGAACGTGGTGCCGCCGTGGAATTGATCGTCCCACCGACACCAGTGCGTGCCTACATCCCTGAAGGTCCAGTTCGAACCATTCACGTAGTAGCGATCATTGTACAGCGTGAACTTGGGAGCGATCGAGCTACGTTGCTCATCACCCTCTGCTGGCTTGGCCATGCACAGAAGAATCGCATCCTTTGCTGGTTTGTCCAGCGAGGTCTGCGTGATCTCCACGGTCTCGGGTGAGGGGGCGCAGCAGCTCAGCAGAAGTGCGAGTACCAGCGGAATCGAGTGTCTCATGCCGATCTCCTTCCAGAAGGACTCGCTACCTTGCCCAAAAAACACATTTTTGTCAAGCCTTTCAATAAGAAAAGCCCAGGCGCATTGCCTGAGCTCGTAGCACGTTGGACTACTCGTCCGTGCCGAAGTACTTCTCCATCAGCAGGTCGTAGCGACCGTCCTGCATGATGGTGAGGATTGCTCGGTTCACCGGCTCCTTGAGAGGGGAGTCGGGTGGGAGCACCACGCCGTAGCGCTCAGTGGTGAAGGTGTCTGTCACCACCACGCGTCCCTCACCCTCGTGCTGGGCCAGGTAGTCGAGCGTGGGCTTGTCAAAGACCAGTGCCTCGACACTGCCCTGGAGCACGAGGTTGAACCCGTCGGTATCATCGGACACGCGAACCGGAGACACGCCCACGGCCTGGACCGCAAAGTCACTGGTTGTGTCACCTACGACCGCCACGCTGTGACCGACCAGGTCCTCAGCATTCTCCATCTGGGCGATCTGCGCGCTGTTGAACGAGATGGCACCGAAGAAGCCGATGATCGTACCGATGACCGCGAAGCCAACATACGACATGGGCATCATCAGGTAACGGGCCGGCCAGGAACGAACCGAGAAGTAGCCTTCACCGATCGTGGTGACTGAGCAGTGGATGAACTGCTGCGCCTCGCCGTATCCAGGCCAGAACCTCCGAGAGATGTTGCCATCCTCGCGGTCCTTCTTGGTTGGGTGGAACAGGCGCTCGATGAGCCAGATCAGGAACGGGAGCAGGAAGTAGATGAAGACCACCACGATGACAAAGGAGTTGAATCCTTCGGTGTTCACGATGTGAGCCGCCATCTGGAAGATGTTCGCACCCTTGTTCTCGATCATGATCGCGAGGCCGCCGTCGTAGTAGGGCAGGGAGAAATCGACGATCTCCTCGCGCTCAGCCGTGATCGTGATGCCAGCGATACCAGCCTTGAACTCGCCCGTGCTGGTGCGCTCGATCAGCTCGCCAACCGAGGCTACGGCTTCGGGCTCGTAGTCGCAGCCGATCTCTTCAGCGACCATGTTCCAGAAGTCGATGTCAAAGCCGGTGAGCTCACCTTCCTCGTACATGACCATGGGAACCATCTCGTGAACGGCGAGCGTCAGCGGTTCTTCGACCTGGCACTCGTTGCGATCAATCTCGACCACTGGCAGATCGATGTCGACCAGCGGGATCTCTGCGTCGGAATCGAGTTCGCCCTCTTCCTCCGGTTCCGAGGTCAGGGGGTCACCCTCGGCGTCCTCGGCGATCTCCTGCGGCGCGCTGTCGTCATCGTCAGCCAACGGAGCGACATCTTCGACGTTCTCACCATCCTCGACCACGGGCTCTGCTGGTTCGTTGGGAGGATCGGCGTTGCTGGTGTTGGCATGGAAGACGATGAACGCCACGCACAGTGCGACCAGCAGCCCAATGAGCCGCTTCCTGTTCATGAAGCGCATGGATTTCCCTCCTCGAAACGGGGTTTCCTCTGTTGTCCGGACAAATCACGAACAGCAAAACTTAATAAAAATGCAGCATTTTGTCAAGTGATTCATGGTATTAGAAAAACCCCACCAAAGGCGGGGTTCGTGCTCAGACCTAGCGTGGCCTAAGCTACTTCTTCTTGCTCTTGGGGAACAGGTTGATCTCGTCTGCCATCAGCTCGCGGCCAGTGGACAGGGAGACGCCCCCACCCTTGCGAGCCAGGCGTCCGCTCGTGTTCCAGAGCTCCAGGTACATGAGCTTGTTGCCCACATCCGAGCCGTACTCGGTGACCTGGGTCAGGTAGTCACGCACACGGTCCTTGCGACCCTTGTGGTAGCTGCTCACATGCACGGTGTAGTCGTACTCGTCCTCACCGTCGTCGTCCTTGAGCACGGTCCAGGTCAGGAAGTCGTACTCGAACTCCTTGGGAGGTAGGTTGTCGTCGCCGTCGAAGGCCACACCCTTGAGCTCCGGGATCTTCATCCGGACCTGCTTGTCGAGCTCCACGAAGAGCAGGAACTCCCAGACACCATCGTCATCCTGCTCGCAAGACAGGTGCACGGTCTTCTGCTCGACATTGTCGCGGCAGGTCAGAATCCACCAGTACTCGTCCTCGTCCGGGACCATGTCATCGTCGACCAGGCTGTGCTTGTCCAGCGCGATCACGGTGTACACGGTCGAGCCGATCATGATCTCTCGATCGAGCAGGTCCTTGATGCGATCGTCCGTGAGGTCGTGCAGGAGCTGTTCGGCAGTGAGATGTTCGATCTTGTTCTCCTCGCGCAGCTCTGCCTCGCGGACCTTGCGGCGATGCCGCAGCACCACGAAGACGATGATACCGATGACGATCAACCCTCCCAGGCTGATGCTGATGGTCAGGCCAGTTGCCATGATTCACTCCTTCTCATGTCAGGGAATTTTCTTCCACGCGCCCTGTTGATAGGCTTCGTGGACGGTTGGGTGGACAAGACGACTGACAGCAATCGCCTCAGGGTTCTCAGGGATGATGCCCTTTTCGAATCTGGTAGCAGCCTGCATGGCCTCCTGGTTGAGCACGTCCAGCGGGACCTGCTCTTCGAACTGGTCCAGCCGCGTGCGAAGCTCACCCTCAGACAGGTGTCCGTTTCGAACGGCCAGGTTGAAGCCCCAGTCGCCAAAGGACGGAACATTGATACGGTAGGGCACAACGCTCAGATCCGAGGCAAGCATGGTTCCCCAGATGGTGGAGAAGGCTTCCTGCGCATGGATCGGCGAGGTCGACTGAACCGCCATCACACCGTCGTCTGTCAGGTGATTGCGAGCCGTGTAGTAGAACTCGGTCGAGTAGAGCTTGGCCAGCTCAACACGCCTGGGGTCTGGGAGGTCCACGATGATCACATCCCAGAGCCGAGTGTCAGACTGAAGCCAGACATAGGCATCATCAGCGATCGTGATGACACGTGGGTCATCCAGCGCCCCTTCGTTCAGCTCGCTGATGATCTCATGGGTCCGGCAGGTCTCGATCATGTCAGGATCCAGGTCCACCAAAGCGATCTGAGCGATGCCAGGATACTTGAGAAGCTCGCGCACAGCAAGACCGTCTCCGCCACCGAGCACGAGCACGCGCTGCGCATTTGGCTTGACCCAAAGGGCAGGGTGCACGAGCATCTCGTGGTAGCGGCGCTCATCATGACTGCAGAACTGCGTGCCACCGTTGAGGTACAAGCAGTGCCGATCCTTCATCTCGGTCAAGATGATTTTCTGGTAGGTCGTCTGCTGGACAAACACGATCGGGTCCTTGTACAGGCGACTTTCTGCGTCAAAAGCGATCTCTTCGCCATGCATGCTCAGAAGAACGAGGATGCACGCAGCCGCGCCAGCAGCGCCAGTCAGACCAATGCGCACGATTCGCTTGCCCCTGCCGCGCAGGAACATCACGCCCATGACCACAGCCAATGCGAGGTTGATCGCACCACTGAATACTGGGGTGACCACCGTTCCAAACATCGGGAGCAGTAGCCAGCTATAGCTCATGCCGGCAACGAAGCTACCGATGTAGTCTGCACCAAACACCATGGCCAAGTTGTCCTTGAGCACAATGTCGCGTCGCTCGTTGAAGCGAGAGAGCAGAGGGATCTCAAAGCCGATCAAAAGGCCGATCAGAATCGAGATGGCCACAGTGGCGACCCAGGCGAGCCCGAGTCGAGCTGCTTGGGTGATGAAGATGGTGCTTCCAGCCGCTGAGAGACTCAGGGCAACTTCTACGAACAGGAAGGTTTCCAGTTCGCGCCCATCTTTGAACTGTTTGCTCACCACAGCACCAATGCCCATGGCAAGCATGAACACAGAGATGCTGACAGTGTAGGCAGCGATTGAGTTTCCGATCAGGTACGACACCGTCGTCCCCACCGAGTACTCGGCCACCATTCCACAAAAGCCGCTCGCAAAGATGGCGGCTATGAGGATGAAACGATCTCTCATGGGTTTCCCTCCAAAACTTCTCTTGAGTTCCCCAGCACATGTGCTGAGGGTCTCGAGGAAAGGCTTCTGAAGTCCCAGGTGGAACTCCAGAAGCGCGTATGAGGTGCGAGGCTTGCAGCTAGCCCAGGAAGGCGGCCGCGAGCAGGATCGCCGAACCGACGGTGAGCGCTGCGTCCATGAACGCGGCACCCACGTTGTTCTGCTCGAAGATCTCGTCGTGCATGCTCGTCTTCTGCATCAGGTTGATGGCCAGGACCAGCAGTCCGCGGATCAGCGCCAGAACCAGGATGAGCACCAGGCCGAAGCCACCGATGCTCACCACCGTGATCAGCATGTCGATGTTCTCGACGCCACGGACGGTCTCGGCAAGGCTTGCCAGCAGGTAGTTGCACGCGAAGGCGAAGCCGATCAGGGAGACACCCGCCGCCGGGTTGTCATCCGCGAAGAACTCCTTCATGAAGCTGGCGCCGCGCATGTGCGTGAACCGGTACAGGACCAGCACGCACATCGAGCTCAGCAGAATCGTGCCAGCGATGACCGCATCCAGGACCGGCGTGCTGCCCAGGGTGTTCTCCTCGGTCATGCCGTTGACGATACCCATCATCAGCGCGATCGACACCGCGGCTGCGGCGTAGTTCTTCTGGTTGAAGATCTCGTCGTTGAGGTCCAGGCCCTTGTTGAAGGACTTGACCACACCCGACAGGATCGTCCGCGCGATGATCACCAGCACGATCGACACGACCACTGCCACAGCCGCCGCACCCACGTCGTGAGCGAAGCTGGCCAGACTCGGGCCGGTGATGGCACTGTAGGCCACGTACAGGAGGGCCAGGAGAAAGCCAGCCGTTTCCAGGCCAGCGACCGGGTTGTCCTTCTCGAACAGGGCGTCGCGCAGGTTGATGCCGGGCGTGAGGACCTTGTTCATGATCGGGAAGCCGACCGCGATCACCAGAGCGATCGCGACGAGCAGGTACGGGAAGTCGAACTTCAGGGCGTCGAGGATGATATCCATGATGTGTTCCTGTTTCTCTTGAGGGATCTACTTGCCGCCGCCGGACGAACCGCGGGAGCGAGAGCTCGAGCCCGACTTGCGAGCCGATCCGCTGGAGCGGCTGGAACCCGAGGAGCCCGAGGACTTGGTGCTGGATCCGCTCGAGCGGCTGGAGCTGCCCGAGTTGGTGGTGGCCGACTTGGTGCTCGAACTGCTCGAGCGACTCGACTTGGCATACGAGCTCGACGTGGCCTTGGTACTGGTCGACTTGTAGGTCGACGGACGACTCGAGGTCGACACCGAGCTCTTGGAGCTGCTGATGCCCGTGCTCGTGCCGTAGCTCGAGCGCGTCGAGTTGATGACCGTGATGTTCTGCACCGGCCTGGAGTAGTAACCGCCACCGCCGTAGTACCAACTGTCGTAGTAGCCCCAGCCGTACCCGTAGTAGAGCGGGCGCGACGGGGTGAGCAACCAGCTCAGGAAGATGGCGTCGCCCATGCTCATGCCGCTGTGGCGGGTGTGGTAGTAGTGGCTGTCGTACCCGCTCACGTAGTCCGGGTAACCGCCAGAGATCTCCACTTCCTTGGTGGTCGTGTTCTGGCTCACCGAGACCTCGGCCACGGTGGTGTAGCCTTCCTCGTTGTCCGGATCCGAACTGGGGTAGGCGATGAAGGACAGGACCATCTTGCCATCGTCACCGCGCGTCTCTTCGACTGCGATGAAGTCGACGTTGCCGTCGCCATCGATGTCCACGTTGTTGATCGCGGACTCGGTGTCGTTGATCTCCTTCTCGAGCGCCTGCATGTCCTCCAGAGCGCCGTCCTTGATCAGGGCGACCACGGTCTCCAGGTCAAAGGCACTGGCGTCCAGCAGGAAGCTGGTGCCACTGGCTTCGGTGGACTTGGTGGTCGTGGTCGAGGTCTGCGGGTTGTTGAAGCGGTCACGGTTGGACTGGCAACCGATCAGCGCCATCGTGAAGGTCACCAGGGTGACAATCAGGGTCAGGCGGATTTTCATCTCTCTGTCTCCTTTGAGGAAAGGGATGTCTTGGAGCAAACGATGTCAACTCCTTGACCAGTGTTGCTGTACTCGTGAAAGGTGTTGATCGTCAGCGTATCCACGAGTTCAGACACGACAACGATTGTTCTCGGGCTCAAAGGCCCAGGGAAGGAATGCACGAGGCAGATCCTCGGCAAGGTTGCAGCAGGAGGCACGAGCGTGGCTCGCACAGCATCATCAACAAGGCGTCTGATCCAGACATTGGCATCAAGATGCCATGGTCCGAACTGGCCCTGCCAGCGATGAGACGGAAGGATGTTCCGCGCCCAATGTGTTGGGTGGAATCCATACTCACGGATATCCACGCAAGCAAGAAGCTCCACAAGCTCGATGTCGGGCCCTCGGATCCGAACCAGATGGCTCTCACCGATGATGGCCGCTTCAACCTTGAGTCCGCAGAGGACATGATTTTGTCGCTTCAGGACAGTCAAAACACTCTCGTCGAGCGTGGCAACCGCCTCTGGACCGACAAAATGGGTGAAGGTGAGTCCGTCAGGACTCTGGTTCACATATTCCATCTGTTTTTGCACCTCAGTTGTGAAGAGCACAAACTGGTTTTCATACGCAGTTTGACCCGGGAGATTAGGATTTTTGTTCAATTTTGTCAAGGAGCCACACAGACCTTGGTTAATTTGTTGGATTTATTTTGAAAACAGCATTTCCCTACCATTTTTCCATCATTTCGTGTAAGTTAGAGTCAGATATGATTCAACACGACGAAGTCCCACCAATTGACGCGATTTCACTCAAGCTGCAACAGCTCTTTGGGATTGATTCGGTTTCTGGAATGCATCTGCTCAGCGGAGGACATCTTTGCAAAAACATGATCATAGAAACTTCCAAAGGGAAGTTTTTTCTCAAGCAATATCGTCACAAAGTCTCGCAGACCGTGCATCAGATCAAGCATGCCGAGCAGTATTTTGCAGACCGCGGCATTCCAGTAGTGCTTCCAATCAAAGACAAGCACGACCGCCCAGCGTTTTACGTGGATCATAACTGGTACAGCCTGTTCCCACACTACTCAAACCCGCCACGGCAAGTGAGCGATCTTACAGATCACATGCTCAAGCTCTTGGGGGAGTTTCTGGCTGACATTCACGAAGCTGGCAGAGGAGTGGGTGACGAAATTCAACCAATGCTTCTTTGGGACAAAGACAGATTTCTTCTTGAGGTAACCGAGCTTGAAATGTTCCTTGAGGGGCAACCTGTACTTTCTCGGATTGAGCAAAAAATCGCAGGCATGGTTAAACTTAAGCGGGAGTTTGTGGTTTCAAACACCATGGACATGTTCAGTTTTAGCTTGCCAAGTGACACGCTCTTGCATTGCGACTTTAGTTACCAGAATGTTTTCTTTTCCGAGGACGGCACCAAGATCGATGCAGTATTTGACTTTGAAAAGTCCGCGCGTGGACCTCGGGCATTTGAAGTTGCCAGGAGCATGTTTGTCTGTTGCTTTGATGATGCTTGGGAGCAGAGAAATATTGATCAAGGAGTGGTGTTCGTCTCCGCGTACCTAAAAAAACAACCCCTTCCTCTGGACGAGTTCATCCAAGGTGTCAAAATGTACCTCATTCACTTGGCTCATCAGACATGGGTGGAGACAAAGGTGCTTTTAAAGAACTCTGTGAGCTATATCGACCTACTTGATGCGCATGAGCGAAGAATTAAGCATCTATCTGATGACATTTCCGCATTTGCAACTGATATTTACGAAAAAGCCACAAAATAGAGAAGAAAGCTCATAAGACAGCTTGACACTCAAGCTGTTTTTTGATAGGTTTCGCGTACAATTGAATTAGCAGCCCCAGGACCGCACGCAGATGCGAAGGGAGGTCAACCGCAAACAAGGAGGGTTAACCCATGGCTTCCGACCAAGAGAGAGTTCCGTTCCCATACCGGACACGTAAGGACTACCTCCTTGCGTTCATGGCGAACGTGGCCAACACGTCAGCCACGACCGTGACAGGTGATCAGCAAGGAAGTCGTGGATCTCGTCCGGGCAAGCCCTCTGCTGGAATCTCTGGCTATGATCTAGCCGAGCAGACCAACCACAACATGCGAGCGATCGGCAAGTTCATCGCAAGTGCAGCTGATCCCGGAAGCGATTCCTACACATGGTCGGTTCGCAGGGTGGTGAACGTCTTCATCGATCGGATCCACCGAGATCTCCCCAAGAAGGATCTGCTCAAAGCGCTGCGTTCACACGAGACCAGGCACAACTACGGGTGTCCTCCTGACGAGGTCGAGGAGCGCTGGGAAGCCTTCCTTTGCGAGCTCGAGCTGCGCCTGCGTGGTGGCAGTGATCTCGAGCGCTTGTGCGCGTGGGTGGAGTACGAAACGCGATTCCGAATCCACCCGCTTGCGGATGGATCTGGAAGGTTGGCAACAGCGCTGACCGCTTGGATCATGCTCCGCAACGAGAAGCGTATGCCCATGTACATGTACTGGCAGCGCTCCGAGATGCACGAGAAGCTTCGAGCAGGTTTCGAGGGCTTCGAGGCATACTACTTGCGCAAGTGCTTTCCTGAGAGGACCGGCGGGACCGGAACAAGTCCCGATGTCCCTTTCAGCAAGCGGGGGGCGAGTGATGCCGCGGTTGCATAGCTGCGCAACGCTCACGAGGCTGACCCCCAGGGTCAGCCTATTTCTACACATGATAAAATGTTCTCACTATGAGAATTCTAGGAATTGAAACAAGTTGTGACGAAACATCCATGGCACTCGTAAGCGAGAAAGCCGGCAGGTTTATTGTTGAAAAAAGTTTGGTTTCATCCCAGATTGACATTCATGCGCAGTACGGTGGGGTTGTTCCAGAAGTAGCAGCCCGCGAGCACGCAGCGCACGCAATCCCGCTCCTTCGCGAGCTTGGGGTCAGTCCAGACGGAAAAGATATTGACGCTATTGCCGTGACAGCCGGACCAGGTCTTGTGCCTGCGCTTCGCATTGGAGTCGAGCTCGGCAAAACACTCAGTTGGGCTTGGAAGAAGCCACTTGTTGCTGCCAATCATCTTGAAGGTCATGTCTACTCTGTCTGGCTGGATCAAGAACACCCACCTCAATTTCCCGCGCTCTGCCTCCTTGTCTCAGGTGGGCACTCCGAACTCATTTTGATAAAAGATCACCTGCGCTATGAGCTTATTGGCATGACACGCGACGATGCAGCAGGGGAGGCATTCGACAAAGTTGCAAAAATGCTCGGATTGCCTTATCCGGGTGGTCCTCAAATTGACAAGCATGCTCTTGATGGGAACCCAGAAGCAATCGATTTCCCAAGACCAATGGCTGATAGTGGTGACTACGACTTTAGTTTCTCAGGGCTCAAAACCGCTGTACGTGTCTATCTTTCAGAGAATCCAAATCACAACATTCAAGATGTAGCCGCTTCTTTTCAAGCTGCTGTAGTTGATTCTCTTACCACAAAAACAATGCAAGCAGTAAAAGAATACTCACCAGCATCAGTAATTCTTTCTGGTGGAGTTTCAGCAAGCAGCGCTCTTCGAGAAACGCTCAAACAAAAACTATCAGAGCAATCGCCACATGCAAGCTTTCACGCGCCAGAACTCAAATACACAGGAGACAATGGTGCCATGATTGCAGCCGCTGGGATCATGCGTGCAAAGAAAAAAGAGTATTGCGACCCACTAAGACTTGTTGCAGACCCAAACCTTAGGCTTGTTTAATTATGATTACACGCTCACAGCAAGAAACAAAAAAACTCGCAAGCGAGTTTGCAGCCACTCTAAAGGGCGGGGAAGTTGTGTTTCTACGAGGTGATCTTGGAAGCGGAAAGTCTACATTCGTGCGTGGGGTTGCAGAGTACTTCGCCTACACAGATCCAGTACGCAGCCCAACCTTCACAATCATCAATCGACACCCAATTGATCACAAGACCATCAAAGAACTGCTTCACCTAGATCTTTATCGAATCGAAGATGAGATCGAGCTTGAAACACTTGCCCTCAAAGAAGAGTTGGGTCAACCAGGAACCATTACATTTATTGAGTGGCCATCAAATGCGCTAAATAGCTACGGTGTTTTCCCTACAACAACCATTCGATTCAAGACGAGCGGAACCGAGCATGATATTGAGATCGATTCCAAAAAATAGAAACCGCCCGATGGAGAGGCAGGGCTCGTTGAACCTCTCCATCGGACGGAGCGTGGGTCCGCAAGGGACCTTTTTGCGCGGAGCGCGCGTCTAGCTGTCCCTCCCGCTGGGGAGAGGGCTCTCCTGGCTGCCGCAAAGGCAGCGCGTACCCAGGGCTTTCCCTTAGGTCAGTCACAAGGGGTGTCACAATCACCCCTCAAGCTCTGTTCATACGCCCATCTCTGCGCCAGAGCTCGCCTTTGCACACCAAAGAGATGGGTGTGCTCGCGACCCGGCAACCTTGGCCTAACCACCCATGGCTCCCCCTTGCGGGAAACCGCGGGCGACTCTGTAACCAGGCGCCAATGTGAGTTCATGCGGCATGACTTCTCCGTGCTAGTCAACTCGCTACAGCTGACAAATAGTACTTTACGACGCCAAGCGGCTTTTTTCAAGATAGGTTGTGGAAAACAAAACACCCTCGCCAGTGGCAAAGGGTGTTTTATGATGTGTTTAGTCTGGCGAAGCAATGGCAGTCATGGTGATGGTTCCGCTGCATGTTCCAGAAACATCATATTCTGGAATTTGAATATTCCAGCTCACAGTATCTGTCACTGCTGAAGGAGTAAGCTGGTAAGGCAGGTTCATGTCAACCGTATCTGGACTCCCTATGTTCCCAGACAAAGAGTCTGCACCACCCCACCCGCTATCTGTCATTTCCCATCGAATATTACCAACAGGAATAGTTCCGGTGTTTGAGCAAACCATGTCTGATCCGTAAGCTTGAATATCGGCTCGGTCGTTCCCTTTTTGTGTAATGAGTTGGTCTACGTTGTTGACGCCGGTTGTTGACACTCCCTGCGAAAGGGTGCCCCAGTCAATCACAGTTCCCATATCAAGTGAGAGGAGAGTTTCAATATCAATCGTTTCAGACTTCACAGCAATGGAGCCTTGGTTGTCTTGCACAAAGATTGTTGCCGTCCAGTAGGCTTCGGCTCCATTGGCCTCTTTTCCTCCAGTTGCAGTGGAGTTTGCCCAGAATGCCAGGTCAATAGCGCAGTTGTAAGTCAGGGAATCTGCGTCGTTTGGTTGTGTTGAGCAGGAAACGACTTCATAACAGTTATTTGCATCAGTTGTGCAGGATGAGTTCGTGGCTTCTGGTGACCAGAAATCGAGCTTCAGATAGTTAATATCAGCATCTCCATTTTCGTCTGATATCACACCAGAAACATTCAGTGTGGTGTCTCCGCCAGAGGTTAGGGTAATGGTTCGATCTGCTTCATTTATCCCATCGCCATCCGTTTGAAATGTGTCTACTGTATCAAAATACAGGGAGTCGACAGTTGGGTTTGCATTGAATATTCCAGCAGATGACAAAAGGTTGTCAGCTTGAGAGCTTTGACCAACGAGCGCAATACATACAAAGAGACCTATGAGGAATAGAGCAGCTCCCAGAATCCAATGCAGGACCTGAGAGTCAGTTTTCTTGTTCATAATATTTCCTTTTTATCAACTCCTCACCCATAGTGTAGCACAAAAATAAAACACCCCGGGATATCCGGGGTGTTTTTTTAGTCTCTAGTGATTACTCTGCAATGCCGACACTGGTTTGAAGTGGCTCT
>CAZIDX010000014.1:0-11998 GCA_964538435.1 uncultured Gammaproteobacteria bacterium
CATGTCCCTCCTCTACCAAACAACCGGAATAGTACTCTCGCGGCGCGATTACAGAGAAGCTGATCGTTGGTATTCGGTTTACACTCCTGACCGCGGAAAAGTCGAGTTTTTGGCGCGTGGAGGATCAAAAGCACTTGCAAAACTCACTCCACACCTGGAAATGATTGCCGAAGTCGAGTTTTTGCTCGTGTACGGCCGACACTACCAGACCGTGGCCGGAACCGAGAGAAAGCGTGCGTTCACACGGCTCTACAAGGACATGTCAAAACATCTGCTCGCTCGCAATGCCCTGCACCTTGTAGATATTGGAACAAGCCAAAACGAGAATGATCCGAACATTTACTCACTACTCTCAGACTGGCTCGAGTTCCTCGAAGAGAGCCCGTCTATTAGCAAAGAGCGCGCCGGATTCCTGCTCGGAGCATTCACGCTCAAGCTGCTTGCCATAACCGGGTACAGGCCAGAGCTCCATCATTGTTTGGGTTGCCGCACCGAGCTCAGGTCAAGAGCGTTCAAGTGGCACGCGCTCAAGGGTGGGGTCGTGTGCGAGAACTGCACTTCAATCGATCAGGAGCAGTGGTTTGCCGCAAGATCCATGAATGATGAGACGCTCAAACTCGTCCGTTTCTCGCTTCAGGAGGGCTTTTCAGAGCTTCTGAGGCTCCATCTGAGCGCAGAGAGCATCCTAGGCTTCCACGAGGCTGTTGAGTCCCTTGTTATCTGTCATTTTCCAACCATCCCAGCAAGCTCATTGAGGGCTTCCTGCTCGGTATGCTAAGCTATTTGCACTATGACTAACACTTTTGTTTCAAAGATTGCCGATCACGTTGGTGAAGAGGTCACGCTCCGTGGTTGGGTATACAACTTCCGCTCAAGCGGGAAGATTTTTTTCATGCAGTTTCGTGACGGCTCTGGTCGTGTGCAAATTGTGTATTCAAAGGCTGACCTTGGTGATGAAGGTTGGGAGGCGCTCCAGAGTCTCCGTCTTGAGTCCTCAGTGATCATCACGGGACTTGTCAAAGAAGATGATCGCGCTCCGTCTGGGTTTGAGCTCGAAGGAAAAACCGTTCAGATTGTGCAGGTAGCAGAAGAGGGTTATCCAATCGGTAAAAAAGAACACGGACCAGACTTCCTGCTCGACAATCGACATCTCTGGCTACGCTCAGAAAAACAATGGGCTGTCCAGCGCGTGCGCGACACCATCATCAGAGCAACCTACGATTACTTTGGCAAAAACGGATTTTCAAAATTCGACACACCGATTCTTACACCAACGTCCTGCGAAGGAACAACCGAGTTATTCGAGATGGACTACTTCAGCGGGGAAGAAGATGCAGACGACTCAAAAGCCTACCTCGCGCAATCAGGTCAACTCTATCTAGAAGCCGGGATCATGTCCCTTGGCCGCGCGTTCGACTTCGGTCCTGTGTTCCGTGCAGAAAAATCAAAGACGCGCCGTCATCTCACAGAGTTCTGGATGATGGATGCAGAAGCAGCGTACGTGGAGCACGAAGAAAACATGAAGATCCAAGAAGAACTCATCTGCCACATCGTAAAGACCGTACTCGAGCAAAACCAACACGAACTCAAAGTCCTCGAGCGCGACACAGAAGCCCTTGAGAAAGTCCAAGCACCGTTTGAGCAGATGACACACGCCCAGGCTGTAGCCAAGCTCCGAGAAATGGGAAGTGACATTGCAGATGACGCCGACCTGGGTGCTGACGACGAGACCATGCTCACAAAAGAATTCGACAAACCAATCTTCATCGAGAAGTACCCAGCAGCAGTGAAAGCGTTCTACATGAAGCGCGACCCAGAAAACGAGAGTCTCGCGCTCTGCTCAGACTTGCTCGCACCAGAAGGATACGGAGAGATCATTGGAGGTTCACAGCGTGAAGATGATTACGACACACTCCTGTCTCGCATGAAAGAACACGATCTAGACCCAGATCCATTCCAGTGGTACCTAGACCTGCGCCGCTACGGCTCAGTCCCACACTCAGGATTCGGCTACGGACTAGAGCGCATCGTGGGCTGGATCTGCGGCCGCAAACACGTCCGCGAAACAATTCCATTCCCACGCCTTATCAGCCGACTGAATCCGTAATCACAATCAAAAACACACAAAAGAGTTCTGGTTTTTGCCAGAGCTCTTGACAATTTAGGTCTTTTCTGCAAAAGTCCTCATTAAGGTTTTGGTTCAGTCGAAATACGTCGACAACCAAAACTCCCGCACTCAAGCGGGTTGAAGGGATGCTTCCAATGAGTGAAAGCATTCTGAATGGAAGTATGGGAGCTAAGGCTTGAAGACTGGTCAGTGAGCTCGTCACCAAGCTCAGTGGGCCGCGAAGCGAGATGTGGCTCAGTGCCCTTGAGCGCTTTCTCAATCGCGAGAACCCCTGGCCCGACACCGAGCCTCTGGCAAGGTTTCCCACGTGGCGCACAGTCGAGCTTGGTCAGTACAGGAACGTTGGGTGCCTTCTCGATGTGATTCGCGGAAGGGGAATCGAGATCGCCTTCGGTGTCAACGAGCTTCCAGGGGAATTCGTGTTGCAGACACGCGTCAAGACGTCGAGCTTGTCCGTGTGGCAGCAGTGGATCTTGGGCTTACCAGACGAGTAACTCAGGATCTGCTCATCAGACGCGCTCAAGAATGTGGTCTCGAGATCTGTCACCCCGAGGTTGTCCCAGCACTCCGCAACCAGTTCATTGACCAACCTCCTGGTGATCGCCTTTTCATGCTCATGCCCATCGGGCGCGAGTCAGAAGGGCGGATGGCAACCATGGTCATCGTCAACCTCGGCAGCCCGCGCCTGATGATCAACGGCTCGGAGAGCAACGCAGCAACAGAATACGCACCTGGGAACACTTGGGTTTTCCAGAGATCGAGCAGGTAGCAACCTGCACGGACTGGCACGCACCAGTCCTTTTCTATTTGACAAGCCAAAAAATCCCTCTATACTGACTATTGCTATGTACTACGCGACCAATAACAACGATAACAATGATGATACCCAGTAAAGCTGGTCGCTTTTACATGTTTGAAAAATCTGTAATAATAAGGACCAGCGCAACTGGTCCTTTCTGTTTAACTGATTCTTAAGCGCATTTTTATGAAGCGAACATGGAACATCGATACCGTTCAAAATATTGGAGAGACGGTACGGCTCAGCGGATGGGTTCATCGCCTCCGCAAAATGGGGGATAAGCTTGTGTTTGTCGACTTTCGCGACGCCACAGGACTTGTTCAAGTTGTATTTTATAAGCCGGATCTCGATGATGATACCAGTGCGCTTGTGGACGAAATCAAGCCTGAGTACGTGCTCGAGATTGAAGGTGTTGTTCAGGAGCGTGGCAAAAAACAGATTAACGAGGATCTCCCAACAGGAACGGTTGAGGTTGGGGCAAAAGCTCTCACAGTTCTAAACACAGCCAAGACACCTCCGTTTGAAATCGAACATGACAGCATAAATGTTGATGAAAAGGTTCGTCTAAAGCATCGTCACCTTGACCTTCGCACAGAGCGCTTACAGCGCAACATCAGACTGCGAAGCGACTGGGTGCAGGCTTGTCGCGAATATCTTTTCAAAGAAAAGTTTACTGAAATCGAAACCCCACTTCTTACCAAAGCAACACCAGAAGGCTCCCGTGACTTCGTGGTCCCGTCTCGACTCCAACCAGGTAAGTTTTTTGCGCTCCCACAAAGTCCTCAGCAGTACAAGCAGCTTCTCATGACAGCGGGATTTGAGCGCTACTTCCAGATCGCGCGTGCTCTGCGCGACGAAGACCTACGTGCAGATCGTGGATTCGAGCACACGCAAGTTGACGTTGAGATGAGTTTCATGGATCGAGATGAGATCATGAACATGATTGAAGGAATGATGATTTACGCTGCAGAAAAACTCGGCTTCACAATCAAAGAAAAACCATTCCCAAGGCTCACCCACAAAGAATCAATGGAGAAATACGGAGACGACAAGTTCGACCTGCGCACCGAAGAAGAAAAAGAAGCAGGAGTGCTTGCCTACGCTTGGGTAATCGACTTTCCATTCTTTGAAAAGGATGAGAAGACCGGAAACTGGACGTTTACACACAACCCGTTCTCAGAGCCGCTGCCAGAATATAAGGAAGACCTGCTTGCAGGGAAAAATATTGAAAACATCTTGACCACTCAATACGATCTTATTTGCAACGGATACGAATCAGGTGGAGGGTCAGTGCGCGCGCACGAGGCAGAAACACTCGAGGCTACATACAAGATCATGAACTACTCAGACGAGGAAATTCAAGAATCCGTCGGGCATATGCTCGAGGCCTTCAAGTACGGAGCACCGCCACATGGAGGGATTGGTCTAGGGGTCGAGCGCAACCTCATGAACCTGACAGGGGAGAGCGCACTTCGAGAAGTCGTTGCGTTCCCAATGACAAGCTCAGGAAACACCTCAGTCATGGACGCGCCAGCCGAGCTAGGTGCAGAAACCCTTGACGAGCTAGGTATCAACGTAAAAAAGAACTAAACAAAGCAAAAATATGCACATCGAATGTGCATGTTTTTGTATTGCGAAGCAGGGGATTCTCAGGTACAATGAGCATAGAGTATGAATTTTGAAGTGCAGCTTGAAACGTTTGATGGACCGCTTCATCTATTGCTCGAGCTTATTGAGTCCCAAGAGCTTCCCATTACAGAAGTTTCGCTCTCACAAGTGACGGATACTTATCTCGAGCACATCAATAATCACCCGGTTCCTCCAAGTGAGCTGGCGGATTTTTTAGTTGTGGCCACCAGGCTCTTGTTGCTCAAGTCCAGAGAGATTTTGCCAATTGAGGTTGAGGACGAGGAAGAAGATGTTTCAAACCTTGCGTTGCAACTACGTCTCTATAAAGAGTTTGTTGAGGCAAGCAAGCACCTGGAAGAATTGTTTGAGCGGCCAGAGTGTTCATTCCAGCGCGCAAAAGCAGATGTGGTAAAAGTTGAAGAGCTTCAGGTGGATGAGGGATTGAATCAAATCACTCTTGAGCATGCCTTCCAGCGACTCCTCAAAAGACTCGAGCCATTTTTCAAGCTCCAACAAACAGCCATGGAGCGTGTTGTGTCAGTAAAAGAACGTCTGCGCGAAATTCATGACGCTGTACTTTCAAGATCAAGGCTCATGTTTAAGGATGTGATTGGAAAGGGGGAGTCTAAAGTTGATGTGGTCGTTAGCTTTCTCGCGCTACTTGAGCTCGTAAAGCAAGGTACCATCTCAGCGGTTCAAAAAAAGACATTTAACGACATCGAAATTACTCACGTGGACTAGTATGATTACTCCTGTTATCGAAGCAGTGCTCTTTGCTGCTGCAAAACCACTCACACCAAAAGAGCTTTCAAAAAATCTTGAAGTCTCACTTGAGGTTGTGAAAGAGGCGCTGGAAGAAATCAAAAAAAACAGAAACACACAAGGCTCTGGTGTTCATCTCCTTGAGCACAATGGCAAGATGCAGCTCGTAAGCAATCCTGACTTTGGAGAAGATGTAGCCAAGTTTCTCAAGCGGGAAGCCTCAGGCCCTCTCACACGTCCATCGCTTGAGACGCTTACAATCATTGCTTACCGTGGCCCAATCACAAAACCAGAGATCGAAACGATTCGTGGAGTGAACTGCAGTCTCATCATCCGCAACCTGCTCATCCGTGGATACATCGACGAAAAGGAGGATCGAAAACGACTGCAGAACGTCTACACGCTTTCACCAAAGTTCATGCAAAAGATCGGGCTTACTGCTGTCTCAGACCTGCCTGAATACGAAGCCTTTGCTCAGAACGAAAAAATCGCAGAGCTCTTAGCACAAGGAGGGGAAGAAGAAGTTGAGTAAGTATGTTCCTAAAACTCCTATCTCACATTTTGATTACCGGTGTCGTTCTGCAGATGATTCCTGCAGACGCCGGTGAGATTGAACGACTTGCAACGCTCCCAAATAACGAGAGTCAACCTTTTGATTTGCTCGAAGCCTATTCACTCGCAAACCACCTTCCAACAGCCCCAGATATTGACCAAGCTCCGCAAAAAATTGACCCAAACAGCATAGGGGTGGTGACGAGCGCACAAAGTGCCATTGTGGTTGATAGGGGTTCCGGAGAAGTGCTTTTTGAAAAAAATATTAGCGAGCCGCGAGCGATTGGGAGCATCACCAAGCTCATGACGGCTTTTGTGTTTCTCTCGTCAAACCCTGATCTAGATGCGTCAGCTTCTGTTCTTTCTGAGGACTACCGCGCAGGTGGACGCTTGCATCTCACGCTGGGAGATCAAGTCACCGTCCTCGATATCCTTAAAGCAAGTTTGGTTGGGTCTGACAACTCAGCAACAGCCAGCCTGGTTCGTCTCTCTGGACTCAGTCAAGGTGACTTTGTGGCGCGCATGAACGAAACAGCAGCGCAAATGGGAATGCAGCAAACCACCTTTGCAGATGAGACAGGTCTCTCATCAAAGAATCGTTCAGTTGTCCGAGATATTGCCACCATGCTAGACAACATGATGGAAGAGGAAACGATTAGGGAGATTACACAACTGTCGAGTGCAACTATTACATCCACCTCTGGGAGGCAATACTTGGTTGAGAGCACGGACGAGTTGCTAAACACATTTGTAAATCAAGATCCATATAAAATCGAGGTTGCAAAGACAGGATATCTTCCAGAGGCTGGGTATTGCCTCGGCTCTGCATTCTCCCACTCAAACGATCATGAGATTCTCGTGGTAGTGCTAGGTGCCGGAACAAAGACGGGTCGATTTCAAGATGTAAAATCATTAGCTGTGTGGACGTACGATACGTTCCAGTGGTAACTATGTTTGACTTGCTGCCATACATTTCATTGCTTCCTCCTGAACTTGCATCAGCCCTGCTTGCAGCGTTGCCTGTGACAGAGCTCCGCGCAGCGCTCCCACTTGCACTGACTGTGTTTGAGCTCGATCCAGCCACAGCCTACATCTCAACAGTACTCGGAAATCTCATCCCAATTTTTTTCATCTTCGCCCTTCTTCCAAGTGTGATTCGATTTGCAGAAAACCACTCACCATGGCTGAAAAACATTCTTGATCGCTACTTCCGTTCACTTTCAAAAAAACACGAAAAAAAATTTCAGCGCTATGGCACGCTTGCACTTGTCTTGTTTGTCATGATCCCACTTCCAGGTTCTGGTGTGTGGACAGGGAGTGTGCTCGCAATTTTGTTTAACGTAAAACCACAGCGCGCCATCCCAGCGATTGTTGCAGGGCTCCTTGCAGCTGGTGTGCTTGTCATGCTAATCACGCAAGGAACCATTGGGGCGCTATCCTTTCTCTTATGAGAATTCTCATAGACGGAACAACACTCTGTGATGCTCAAGGGGGAACAGGGGCCGGCATAGAGCATTACACTTGGCAGATAACACGTGCCATGCTTGAGGCTGATTCAGGTCATGAGTTTTTCATTTTCGTACCGCCACAACTCAATCGCGTGCGTGTTAGTCAGCTCATTGAAGGATGCAAAAACGTGCAGCTTATTCGTTCGATTGGGCCCAAAATATCCTTTATTTCCAGGCATTTTCTGCTTCCGCTGCGTTTTTGGTTACATCGTCCAGATGTTGTATTTGCTCCGTCAGGTCAGATGCCGCTAGGCTGGAGAGGGGCTTCAGTGATCACTGTTCACGACCTATCAATCTACACGCATCCAGAGTGGTTTCCAGAGGGGCAAGACTTTTCTATCAAAACAATCGTTCCGAGAAGTATTGAAAAGGCGCTTGGGATTATCGCTGTATCAAAAGCCACTCAAGAGAATCTGATGCACCAGTTTTCAATTGCAAAAGAAAAAACTCAGGTTGTCTACGAAGGTGTTAGTCCCCCTCATGAAGCACTTGAAAACATGGACCCAACAGACACACGATTTCCATTTGATCAAGACTACGTGCTCTACCTTGGCACGCTTGAGCCGCGAAAGAATCTCGTACATGCTATGCGGGCCTTTCATCGGTTTCTCACAAATCGCCCTGAGCTTGTTGGGAGTGTCCGCTTTGTGCTTGCTGGAAAGTTCGGTTGGAAGACAAAAGAAATTGAAGAGGAGTTTCTGCAGATCAATAGAGAATGGAAAGAGCAAGAGCCCAACGGTGTAATTCAATTTCTTGGCCCTGTAACAGAAGAAGAAAAATGGAAGCTAATGGCACGAGCAGGTTGTCTGCTATTCCCATCGCTCGACGAAGGTTTTGGCCTCCCCGTACTTGAAGCCATGAGTGTGGGTACGCCAGTGATCACAACAGAACTAGGTGCCATTCCGGAAGTCGCAGGGGATGCAGCACTCTACGTAAAACCAGACGACATCGAACAAATATCGCTCTCAATCGCTCAGTGTCTGCTTGTGCCAGAGGGAGTAAAAGAGTTCTGCATGGACGGATTCAGGCGCGCACAAGAGCTAACATGGGAACGAGCTGCAAATGAAACACTCGAATACCTCGAGATAATTGTGAAATCAAAAAATCGTGCCTAGGAGCGCGATTTTTTTTAGAGCTTTGTTTGCAAATACGCTATTAGCACAATCTGTGCCATCAGAGCGTAGTATAAAGGTACATCACCCTTACGCTTCACATAGATGTCATGAAAGTAAAAGTGAAGCGAGTTAAACCACCGCAGCAGCGGTGTTTTTGTAATGTCATACACCCCCACCAAAAAGTCCGGGAGAACACTCCCCACAATACCCCAGCTAAACGTACGCATAGATTCAATATCACGTGTGTTTGCCAGAAGTAAGATGAAGAAGATGGCAATGATTGCGTCCACCATCACATAGGCAACAGCATGCTTTCTTCGCTTTTTGTGCACGCGAAAGTTATCAGACATGCCAGTGTCGCCATGTGGAATCATGTCTACAATAAAGTGCGAAATAAAGCCAAAAATAAAAGCCAGGTACGGAATACCGACTGTGTGGCCAATCACTGCTCCTAGTGTTGCGTGTGTCGTGAGCGTCATAATGCACGAAAAAGAGTAACATTTTTTGAAGATTTTGAAAACGGATCATCCACAGGGGATGATCCGCGCGTTGACCTCCTTGGTCAGTGCCAGATCGCCAGCAAAGCCACCTTTGCCAGCTTGGCTGAATGCTTCTTGGCGCGTCGCTTGTGAAGTCCGTGTTCGGGGACCTCCAGCATGCTGTTGGAGATAAAGCCCAAGGCAATCACCTCCATGCCGTCACACAGCGCTGCGACTGCGCACTCGGGCTTCACGCTCATGCCCACGCCCAAGGCACCGAGCTTGCGCATCTGCTCCTTGTCCTCGGTCGTCTCAAAGTGTGAGCCGCACCAGAACATGTGCGGGCCAACCATGAAGCGAATGCCCGTCTGCTCGTGGAACTTGGGATCCCGGCAGGAGTTGATCCAGGTGGAATCCAGAGCCGCGCTCGGCGCAATGAACTCATCCGGGAACAGAGGCATCACCTCACCTGACCCAAAGGCCAGGAATTTGTCGATGGTGATGATGTCGCCATCGATCAACTGAGGAATGGTTGCACCCAGAGAGCAGGTGAGCACGAGCTTCTCCACACCAAGCTGGTGCAGCAGCTCAACCTGCATACGCACCATCAGGCGCACAGCCGGGTTGAACGTGTCCTCGTTCATGTGGATCCGCCCACGCAGCGCCAGAATGCGCTTGGTCGCAGGTCCATCGCTCTCAGCGTTCGGGTTCTCCACCTCCCAGATCTCGAGGCAACGTTCATGCCCGTCGAGTTCATCCAGCTCATGGAAGCCATCGACCTCGACAAGCTTCACAGACTTGAGCGCCTTGAAGCGAAGGTGGTCGCCCCAGCCCGTGCCAAGCACGATTGCCGTGTCGAATCTGTCTTCCACGCTCAGCCCAAGAGCCTTGCGTAAGTTCTCAAGCACCTCTTGGAGGTGCTCCTGATATTCCGCCTTTTTCATGAGAAACCTCCAGTGGTTGGCGTTGCTGGCATCTTGCCAAAAATGGGGGAATTGTCAACTCTTCCGTGTGTATTTCTTGACAAAGCAAGCAAATGCTTTATACTAGCGCTGCGGGGTAGAGCAGTCAGGCAGCTCGCTGGGCTCATAACCCAGAGGTCATCGGTTCAAATCCGATCCCCGCAACCACGTAAAAACACCAACTTCTGTTGGTGTTTTTACGTGCCACGTGGTCGACCTCTTGTGTGTCGACTTTACGTGGCGTAGCCTCATCTCGCGTTGGTGTTCACGTGGCAGGCCAATTCGTATATGATCACCCATATGTTTTATGTTTATGTTCTCGAGAGCGAATCAACGAGCAGGTGGTATATCGGGTATTCTGAAAACCTTAGAGAACGCATTAAGCAGCACAACCGTTCTGGAAATACCTCCACATCCAACCAGGGGCCATGGCGGATCATTTATTACGAAGCTTATCAAAGTCAAAAAGATGCCATTGGAAGAGAAAAGTTTCTGAAAAGTGGATCTGGCTGGAGGTATCTAAAGAAACAATTAAAGAATTATCTGGAAGAAAAGAGGGTTCCCTAAACACAACGCGAAAACGGAACGTTTTTCTTATATTGAAACTAAGCAATGGTAATAGTACAATCACTTTATCATTTAGATAAGAGAAAAATATGGCTATTGATACATTGGGCTCTGGTGTTGAACATGAAACATCACCTGAAAAATGGACAGTTGTAGACAGTCTTAAAAAATACCAAGAACAAGTTAAGGAAGAGTATCCCACAATCACTGGTATGGCTCCTGTCTGGATCTTTATGCTCAATCGGGGAAATACCATTCGAGAAAGCGATGGTTCAGAGTTGGTTGCCCTTCGAGACTATGACGGACCAATGACAGAAGATGGTCTCCCTGATGAACTTGTGGAAATCATTGATCGTCTAGATCATGACGGAGGGTTGTATGTAATGGCGGTTCAAGAGGAAAGACCAACCCAGGAAAAAATCGATGCGTACATTGATGAAACGTTCAAATAGCAAAATCAAAAAACCGCTACAATACGTAGTGGTTTTTTGTTAATAGGCTTGCACGATTTGAAAAAATACGATATATTCTTGTTGCCATTTTGAGGCTGGGTAGCTCAGCCCCGACGACCTTTGGTGTCGGGGTCCCGACATCTGACGTAGTCAGATCGTCGGGATTGGTTACTGAGAAACATGGCTGGGTAGCTCAGTTGGTTAGAGCGTGGGACTCATAAGCCCGAGGTCGAGGGTTCAAATCCCTCCCCAGCTACCAGGAAAAGCCTTCAGGAAACTGGAGGTTTTTCTTGAGCCGCGGTGGCGGAATCGGTAGACGCGCAGGACTCAAAATCCTGTATGGGCAACCATGTGCGGGTTCAATTCCCGCCCGCGGCACCAATACGGAACTTAACGGTTTTTGACCGACAGACGCATGGGCGGCGCAAAGCGCCGCCCATGCTGTTTGGCCTAATTTTTCGAAACGATTTGGAGCGCCGCCTGCGGCGGCGCGCAATCTTTTTTCGCCGAGGAGGAGGTGCGAGCCAAAGATTTCTTTGGCCCAGACCTTTTTGGCAAAAAGGTCTGAATCAGAAGCAATTTTGTCCAAGTTTTGAGCGTCTTTTATCCAATTTTGAAAAGGTGCGAGCCAATCATTCTGCTTGTGTGAAAAATCTGAAATTTCTTCTTGGAGCAACTTCTTTTCAGAAAGGAGTTTAGCCTTTTGACTACGATAATCTTGCTCGTCAATAACTTGGTCGAGGTATCCATTAAGAAGTCGCTCTAACTTTTGTGAAATTTCAGATATTCTCGTTTCTTTCTCTTTCACACAAACAGTCAAAGACTGGGCGGAGGTTTTGTATTCATCGTCAGCCATTTTCAATAATTCCTCCGCCCAGTCTTTGGGCAAAGAAACTTTTTGAATAAGAGATGATAACTGCTCGTCTAATTTTTCGGAACGAAGCGACAGCTCGTTACACTTAAAATCTTTTCTCTTTTTGGTACATCTGTAATACACATAATGGTGAACATTCCCATTCTTCTGTCGCTTCGTTTTGTTCTCGGC
>CAZIDX010000015.1:0-10681 GCA_964538435.1 uncultured Gammaproteobacteria bacterium
CGAAGCTTGTATTGTGAACAAATACCCCGGGTTTCAACCCGGGGTAGTTTATTTTTTGAATATGTGGATATTAGCGCGTAAAAACCTCCAGAATCTGGCTCAACTATGCTATAATTTGAGCAGATTATGTCTGATAATATCACGCGGTTGTTGGCGAAGATTTTAATTCTTCGCGACCGATTTTACGCGCTCACCACGCGTCCTTGGGGACGGGTCGGCATCATTTCTTTTGTGGTGCTTTTTGCCGTTCTGCTAGTGGCTTATCCGGCCCTTGCTAATGATGGCACAGCTGGTCTCAATGCGTTCCTGCTGTTTATTGCAAGGTTTGTGTATTGGATTGCATCGCTTGTTACAAAGCTGGTGGTGCTTGTTCTTGGGGCAGTGATTGAGATCATGCTCTATAACAGTTTTTCAAATAACCGGGTTGTGAGTGCTGGTTGGGCGATTGTGCGTGATGTTGTGAACATGTTCTTTGTTGTGGTGCTTATCGTGATTGCGTTTGGAACAATCTTTGGGCACCAACGCTTTCAGTGGCAGCAGCAGGTTCCAAAGCTCATGATTTTTGCTTTGGTGATCAACTTTTCAAAAACACTTTGTGGCATCATGATCGACTTTGCTCAGGTGGTGATGCTTACGTTTGCAAACGCACTTCGTGAGGTTGCGGCTGGAAACTTTTTGCAGCTTTTGGGGCTCGGCGACATGTGGAATATCAGTTCCACATCGCCAGCCATTGCAGGTGGTTCAGAATATGGAAACAATGATTCAGAACTTGGAAATACGTTTGATTACTTTGCAGCTGGGTTTGCAGCGCTTGTAATGGTGGTGATGGTGCTTGCAACAATCATTATTCTTGCTGCAATTCTCATGTATCGCGTTGTGATGCTTTGGATCATGATCGTTCTTGCTCCTCTTGCGTGGTTCACCGGAGGTCTGAAGGGGTTTATTGATACGAATGCTTACGCACAGTGGTGGGACAAGTTTAAGTGTCTTGTCATGGTCGGGCCGGTGCTTACGTTTTTCTTGTGGCTCACTCTTGCTGTGGCAGGTGCTGGAAATATTGCAGCTTCGTCTGGTTTTGATGTGAGCGATTCAAATAATTCAGGTCTTATTGCGGCGATTTTTGAAATGGATAAGTTCATGAGTTTTATCATTGGACTTGCTATGCTTTATGCCGGTTTTGATGCGGCTCAGCAAATTTGCTCATCCATGTCAGGATCGTTTATTGGAAAGCGGCTCAAGGGCGGTCCAACTGGTGCTGTTAAGCAGGCGGGTGGAGCTCTTGTTGCTGGTGCTGCGCTTAAGGTTGGGGCAAAGACAGCAAGAGGGATCGGTGCTGGCGCTCGATGGGGATTTAGGAATTCAGCAACTGTCGGGAAGCTTCAAAGCAAAATGGAAAATTCAAAGTTTGGTGCTGTGCGAGCCATGACAAAGGGTGGTCGTGCTGGCATTTATAAGAATCTAGCTGGAAAAATGGGGGATGGAGCAGTTGGGCGTCAGCTAAATTTGATGGCAAATCGTGCTTCATCTGAAGCAGTGGCTGCAAAGGCAGGTCGTGTTAAGGCTGCTGGTGAGAAGTTTAAGGGTGATTCAAGAGAATCAAAGGTAGATCTTCTCAATCGTGTTGCATCACATAAGAAGGGAGTCGAGGGAATGGATGGTAGGAACGAGGTTATGCACCTTTTGTCAGAAGCGATGGGAGACGAGAAGATGCAAAAGCAACTCACAGCTTCTGGTGCCATGCCTAAGCTTTGGGAGAAATACGGAAAGGATCTTGAAAAGAATTTTGCTCATGATGATTCCATGACTGACAAGATCTCTAGCTTTAAGAAGAAGAATGCAGGCATGACTGGATCAGCGCATTTGATTCAGGACCTTGATGATGTGAAGGGGCTTAGTGATGATTCGCTTCAAAATGAGGCTGTTAGAAAGCAGCTTGAGAAAACAAAGGTCACCATTGGCGGTGAGTCAATGACAGCAGATAAGGCGCTTTCTGAAGGGCTTCTTGGCTCAAAGAAACAGGATATTTATAACGGTGGTCAGCAGGCGCGGTTTGATAACATGACCGCGGCTGAGCTTAAGCATGCAAATGCTCAAACTATTGCAGAGGGAACAGATCACAAAACACAAGAAAAGGTTGTTCAACAAGCTCTTGAATCAGGGGATGTTGGTCGGGCAAGTGAGGTTGTTGCAGCTATTACAGCGGCGATGAATAATTCTAATTTGTCAGACGAGCAGCGTTTTCATGCAAGTTCGGCATTGGACAATATTGAGGCAATGACTTCACAAACCAGACAAGATGAGAAAGCTTCTGGACATGATCGGAGTCAAGCTGAAACAATTGGTCGGCAAGCTTCAGAAGGTACTTTTTACAGAGATTTTGCTGCACAAGCGGCGCAAGCTAGGGCTGAGAGTGAGGGTGGTTCAATGCCGTTTGGAGAAGTTCCAGCACATGAGAAATCTGTTGCTTCAGGCAAGATGGCCAACGAACAGGCTGGTGAAGCAGTGGCGGCTTCTCTTGAAAATGCGAGTGAGGGGCGTTTGACGAATGCTCTGGATCAGATCGCTGAAAGAATGGAGGGTGCTAATCAGGCACTTGAGGCTGCAATGGCAGGAGCATCTCCTGAGACAGAAGAGCTCACAGAACTTAATAGCAGCATTGAAGAACTTGCTTTGAGGATCAGGGAAGATATTTTGGCAAAGAATAGAGATCGAATGCAGGGGCTTCAGACCTATGTTGAAAAGGGAGGGGCAAGAGGTTTACCTGTTGAGAAGCAACAAAAGGAGCTTGAGCAGTTGCAGATTAAGGTTGAGCAGGAAATCACAACTGAGATTGCAAGCAATACCGATCTTAGCGCACTAAAGGAACAGTATTCTAAAGTTGAAGAGAGGCTTGGTAAAGAGGCTGCTGAAGCTGTTAAGCAGGCCACGGCTCCAATTCAAAAGGAGATTAAAGCGCTTGAAACAATGAGAAAATCTGTTCAAAGCATTGTTGATAAAAGAGCAGGGAGATAGTTAAAACAAAATTGTAATTCTCATGGTTCAAAATAACGATACTAAAAGCTCTCAACCAAATTTGCCAGAGGAGGTACGGCAAGAGCTTTTTAAATCGGCCACTTTTGATGCGTATGAGGAGATCCTAAAATCGTTTGAGATTGGTCATGCAATGCTTGGGGAGCTTGGGGCAGTGGTTCTTAGGACGTTAAAAGGTGGTATTGATCTGGAGGCGTTTCCAAAAGAAGTTGCTGAGAAGTTGTCTGTTTCTCAGGAGGATGCAAATAAGATTTCGATTGAGATTTTTACAAAGGTGCTATTTCCGTTTCATGGTCAGCTGCAGTGGATTGATTTTGATCAGGTGATTCGAATGTATGGGGGAGGTGAGGAAGATGTTGCGCGTGTTGTTGAGACGCCTGAAGATTTTGTTCGCAAGTATGTTTATGATTTGCCTGGTGTTACAGACAAGCGTGCCATGCGAAGGCTTGAGGTTGCGTTTTTATCGCTCGTGCAAAAAGAACATACTGAGGATGAGATTGTTGAGCAGCTTCAAAGGCCGGTAAAGCTTAATGGTCTTGAGATTACTGAGCAGAACGCGCGTGAGATCGTTGTTGAGTTTGTTCATGCAGTAAATGAGATGGGTGTGAAGGTTGAGGTGAAGTCTGAGGTTGCTCCTGATCCAGAGCCGGTTGTGGAACCAGAACCGGAGCCTGAGATTGAACCAGAACCAGAACCTCCAGCTCCTCCAGCGTCACCAGCGGCTCCGCCTAAGCCTCCGACTCCTCCGACACCACCTTCAGCACCACCAAAGAAACCTGAGCCAGAACCAGAGGTTGTGGTTGATCCTGAGCCAGTTCCGGAACCGGAGCCTGAGCCAAAGCCTGAACCGAAACCGGTTCCAAAAAAGAAGACTGAGCCAGTGAGGGTTGAGCTTGCAGAGCCTATTGAACTTAAGAAAGAACCTCCAAAACCTGCTCCTGCGCCAGTGGAAAAGCCTGCTTCTAAGCCGAGGATTGCGGCATTTACAGAGGAAGACGCAAAGGAGATTGAAAAACTCAAAGAAGAGAAAAAGGAGGTGATTGCAAGTGCGCCACCATCATCAGTTGAAGAGGTGGTTACGCAGATTTGTCAACTTGATCCGTTTAAGTTTGAAGATGGCTTGCTTCAGGATCGTTGCACAAAGATTATTGAGTCACGTGTTCGTGATGTTCGCGATCCGCATGAGACGCGGCGAAGGCTTGAGCTTTCGGTTGATAAGGGGGGGCTTGGTGTGAAGGGGCGTCAGCTTGCGGATATGACAGAGCATATCGAGAAGACAGTGAGTGCGTATGAGGTTCAAGCGCAAGACAGGATTCATGATGATAAGCGCCTGAAGAGGCGAGTAAGAGAAGTGGTTGGTGAGAACAAAGAGGCGCGTGTGCGCAAGAAAGAGCGCATGATGAATCAGCGCTATGCAGCTATCACTGGGAAGGCTCCAACACAGACGGTTCATCCAGTTGGTCCAAGGAATTCTCGGACTACAGGTGCGATTGCGGCGCATGTTGAGATGCAGCAACTTGAGAGCAGGATTGATAAGGACAAGGTTCGTGAGGTGATTGAGAAATCAAAGGCGCCAAAGTCAAAACCATCTAGCCCAGCTGTGCAACCAAAAATGGTTGATGTTGTGTCTTCAAAGCGCCTTGCAGGCCCAACAGAAGAGCTTTCAAGACTTTCACTCATTGATTTTCGAAGGCTTTCAAAGGATCCTGTTCAGGCCATGACAAAGATTAAGGATAAGATTGATTTGCTTGAGAATCGTGGGTATGAGCTTAAGGTTGCGGGTGTGAAGGCTTGGCGGCAGTCTCCGCTTAATATGATGTACATGAAACTTGCTGAGAGGGCTGTGCTTGAGGGTGTGCCATTGAGTCAGGTTCTTGAGAGCGCGCGCTCGGCAGGGGAGGACACGCTTTCAGATGAGGAGTTAAAAGCTATTATGAATTTAAACGCAACACTCAGATTCTGATATGCCAGAGCAGTTTGTTGTTCCACAATTTATTGATGCAGAGGATAAGATTTTTGGCCCGATCACGGCTAGGCAGTTTGTGATACTCATGCTTGCGTTCATGCTCGACTTTGCTCTGTTTAAGATGCTTTCATTTGTTACGTTTTTAATTGTTGGAATCCCAATTATTTGTTTGGCTGGTATTGTTGCGTTTGTGAAAATCAATGGGCAACCGTTTCATTACTTTGTTCTCAATCTGATTCAGACATTGAAAAAACCAAAACTTCGTGTGTGGGATAAGGCAAGGACAGATGCAGAGCTTAAGGAATACATGAAAACAGAACCTCTTCCACCACCAGACATATTTTCACGAAAAGAGTTTGCTTCTTCTTCACATCTTCAGGAGATTTCCCTTGTTGTAAATACAGGTGGCATTTATATCCCTGATGCAGAGCAAGACAATTAGAATTATATGCAATCAAAAAAGCTCGCAAAACCAAAACCAGGACCGTCAACCGTGAAGTATCTCGACATCGCGGAGATTCGGGACAATATGGTGATTCTCAAAGACGGGACTGTACGCGCTGTGCTTCTGGTGTCGAGCATTAACTTTGCCTTGAAAAGCGGGGAAGAGCAGGAGGCGATCATTTCTGCGTACATGACATTTTTAAACTCGCTTGAGTATCCAATCCAGATTGTGATTCAGTCTCGGAAGATGAATATTGATACGTATATTGATCGATTGAAGACGTTTCAGAAAACAACAGACAATGATTTGCTTCGCAATCAGATTGATGATTACCGGGCGTTTGTGCTCGAGCTCGTTGATATGGGGCAGATCATGCAAAAATCTTTTTATGTGGTTGTGCCTTATGATCCGCTCACAAACAAGCGTAAGAATTTTTGGACACGGTTTTCTGAAGCGCTTTCACCAGCCTCAGCCGCGAAGCTTAATCGCAAGCAGCTTGCAGATCGCATTGAGCAGCTGAGTCGGCGTGTGAGCATTACGCAGGGGCAATTGAATAGCATGGGACTCTCAAGTGCTGCGCTTGATACGCAGGGGCTCATTGAACTTTATTACAACGTGTATAACCCAGATTTGTTTGATACAGAGAAGCTTATGGATATCAATCAGATCAAGTTTGAGGAAGAGACACATATAACACAGGGTTAGTATGGCCATTGACATTGGGCAAATTAAACAATCCATGCCAGCACCACCACCTGAGAAACCAAAGAAGGTGAAGCCAGAACAGGTGAAAGTGCAACAGGAGAAGACGCTGCTTGAAGAGGAGCGGATTTATCGCAAGGGTGTTGTTACGGTAAAGGATATTGTTTCACCATCCTCGTTTGAGGTTACGCCAAAGACACTTAAGTTGTCTGGAGTGTTTGCGCGGACATTGTTTATCATCACTTACCCACGTCACATCGGGGTGGGGTGGTCTGCGCCGCTTATCAATCTCAACAAGACATTTGATGTGGCCATGTTCTTTTATCCGATTAAGGCCAATGTGATTTTGAAGCAGCTGCAAAAGAAGGTGGGAATTTTTGAGGCAAAGATTTTGGCTGATGCAGAAAAAGGTGCACCGCGTGATCCGATTGCTGAGACGGCACTTCGTGATATCGAGGCGCTTCGAGATGCGCTTACGCAGGGGATTGAGCATTTCTTCCAGTTTGCGTTTTACATTACGATCTACGCTAAGGATGAGAATGAACTTGATAAGTTTACTCAAGAGGTTGAATCGCTGTTTGGTTCAAAGCTTATCTATACAAAGAGTGGGTTCTATCAGGCTGAGCAGGGATTTAACTCTACGATTCCGCTTGGAAACGACGAGCTCATGATTACGTATAACATGAATACGTCTCCGATTGCGGCTTCATTCCCGTTTATTTCGTCTGATCTTACATCTGATACAGGGATTCTTTACGGGATTAATAGGCACAACAACTCGCTTGTTATTTTTGATCGGTTCAGTTTGCAGAATGCGAACTCGGTTGTGTTTGCGACTTCTGGTGCAGGAAAATCGTATACGATTAAGCTTGAGATTTTGCGCTCACTGATGATGGGGGTTGATGTGATTGTGATTGATCCAGAGTATGAGTATAAGGATTTGTCTGATGCGGTTGGAGGGACATTTGTGAACGTGTCGCTTGCATCAGAGGCGAAAGTGAATCCATTTGATATTCCGCGTGCTGTTGGAGAGGGAACAAAAGTTGAGGATATTATTCGAAGTGCAGTGATTACGCTTAAAGGGCTTTTGCGCATCATGATTGGTGTGCCAATGGGTGAATCTGGAAAACTTGGGTTCACACCAGAAGAGGATTCTTTGCTTGATAGGGCGCTTATTGAAACGTATGCAAAGAATGACATCACTCCTGACATTCTTGATCTAGCCAATGTTGAGGCTCCTGTGCTTACAGATTTTCAGGATGTGCTTGAGGGTATGGAAGGGTCTGATAATTTGGTTGAGCGGCTTAAGAAGTACACAACAGGAACCTTCTCTGGGCTCCTAAACTCAGCAACAAATGTTTCAATGAACAACCAGCTTGTTGTGTATTCGGTGCGAGATTTGGAAGACGAGCTGCGTCCAGTGGCGATTTACAGCATCATTAACTACATCTGGAACATCACACGCAGTGAGCGCAAGAAACGTATTTTGGTAGTTGATGAGGCTTGGTGGCTCATGCAGCATGAGGATAGTGCAAAATTTATCTTTGCGCTCGTAAAGCGCGCGCGAAAGTATTTCCTTGGGGTGACAACGATCACACAGGATGTGAATGACTTCCTACGCTCACCGTATGGACAGGCGATTGTGACCAACTCTGCGCTTCAGATTTTGCTCAAGCAGTCACCATCAGCGATCGACATGATTCAGAACACCTTCAGTCTTACAGATGGAGAGAAGTACTTGCTTCTTGAGTCAGGTGTTGGTGAAGGGATTTTCTTTGCGGGTCCAAAGCATGTGGCGATCAAGGTCGTTGCTTCATACACAGAAGACAGAATTGTGACAACGAATCCAGCACAGCTTCTTGAGCAGGAAAAGCAGCAAAAGGATTTTGAAGAGGAGTTGGAGCGTGCGCAGGGAAAAAAGGTTCAGGAGGCGGCACCTGCTACTGAGGAAGTTGCTGCCCCAGTGTCAGATGAGTTTGATCTTGAGGCTGATGCTCAGGAGGTGCTTAAACAACAACAGGAGGAACAGGCTCGGCAAGATGCAGCAGCGGCACTGCTTGCACAAGAGGAGGATGGGAAGGCTGAGGCTGATAAGATTCGTGATTCACTATCTGTATGATGACAAGACGAAAACGACTATTATTTCTTGCGCTGATCGCTTTGATTCTTCTTTTGGTTATTATCTGGATTCTGTACGTACTTTTTTCAAAGCCTGAGCCTGAACCTGTGGTTGTAGAACCGATTCCAGAAGAGATCGTTCTTCCAATTGAAGAGGTTGTTGAGCGTGAGCCAACTGTAACAGAGCAAGCGACAGCTCAAGAGCAGGCTACACGAACTGAATCTGCTGATGTTATCTCACTTTCAAAGACCTTTGTTGAGCGTTATGGAAGTTATTCCAATGAAGCAGATTTTGCGAACTTGCGTGATGTGCTGGGGCTCATGACAGATGATTTTGCAGCTGATACAGAGGCTTTTATTGAAGATAATTCTGCGCCTGAGCAATATTATGGTGTAACAACAAGAGTGATCACTGTTACAGTTGAGAGTCAGGATGATGATGCTGGGACAGCTCAGGTGCTTGTGAATACTCAGCGTGAAGAGGCAGATAATAGTCCGCAAAACACCAGTGTTAGATATCAGGAGATTAGGCTTCTCTATATCAAGCAAAGTGGTGAGTGGAAAGTGGATTCTGCAAGTTGGTTGTAATCTTGTTTTGAAAGTTTGGGGGGGCCACGAGGCATCCATTTCAAACACATAAGAATGGTTTTGAAATGAATACCTCGAACGGCCCTTTGGCGTCCTGGACCATTGGGTGAGATGAAAGGGAATATGAGAAAAGTAATTAAGCAAACAATAATCGAGGCGGTGTTTCCTCGATTTTGTGTTGGGTGTGGGAGAGAAGGTGGTTTTTGGTGCGTGGGTTGTGAGAGTGTGTGGACGAGCGATGGGTTTTTGGCAGCGTGTCCCTATTGTCGACAACGAGGTTCTGATCGAGTGTGTCATGCATGTCGGTCGCAGGTGTATCTTGATGGGGTGAGTGCGTGCGGTGCGTATGGGAATTCGACACTGAGAAAGGCGTTGGAGGTCTGGAAGTATCATGGAGATCGGGAGATTGAGGGGGTGCTTGAGAAATGGGTGATTGCATCAGCCGCTCGATGTGAGCCTCCGCTTGCGCCGTACGTTGTGTGCTCAGTGCCGCTTCATGTTAAGCGAGAGCGAGTGCGTGGGTTTAATCAGGCTGATCAAGTAGCACTCTGGGTTGCACAGCAATATGGGTTGGGAGTTGAGCCTGTGCTTGAGCGTGTGTGCGAAACAGAGCCGCAAGCGCGGCAGGGAGCTGGAAGACGGGTGGGGGAGATGGATGAGGTGTTTGGAATCAGAGAAGGAGCTCGAGTGCCAGAACATGTGCTTTTGTGCGATGATGTGTTCACGAGCGGCGCAACCATGGATGCGGCAGCACGTGTTTTAAAGGAAAATGGAGCGAAAACGGTTTGGGGGTGGGTGATAGCAAAAGGGGCGTAATCTTGACAGATTGCGTCTTTTTTGGTAGTTTCTGTGAAACATCCGAGAGACGAAAGGGATGGATTATGCCTTACGGGGTAGGAACTGGGGTGCCGGTGTTTGCGCTGACGCGAGAAGCATTCGGCGAGGATGGGAAGACAACCTTCTTTGGAGGTGTTTCACAGGTCAGTCTTGGAGAGTTCGATTCACTGGGTTGGGGTCTTTGTAGCGGTAGTGTTCAGCGCGATGGTCGTGCTGGCGTGTGCTATCATCCGGGGCTCATCCGTGAGCGTCAGCACATGCGTGAGCTGCACTGGTACTTGGTCTCGCTCGAAGGAGATGAGGTTGTTGCCAAGATGTGCGAATCGCGCAGTGGCAAGATCGTGCGGGGTGGACCTGAGTTCCGTGCACCGGTCATGGAGTTTGACAGCACCAGTTTCGACTTGGTGCTGCAGATGACGAGGATGTGGGTTGAGCAGACTCACGATCATTCCGGGGTCGGACCGTTCTGCGATTTCCAGTATGGTGAATACTGCACGGGTGCAGGAATGAGCTATCTGGATCGCAGGCGTACTGCGCTTGCGGTGTTGGATCACAAGGAGCTCAAGCTTGTGTGCTCGCACTGTGCTCAGAAGATGAATGACGATCGTGTCCTGATCGATGCTCAGAAACTTCCGCCGTTTGCTCCGATCGGATACGGGAAGTGTTATCGCCATGAGGGGACGATTCCGCTCGAGGCGTTGGTATCACTCCTTGAGATGCTCGAGATGCAGGAGCATCGGTGTCACGCATGCAAGTCGGAGGGGCTTGAGTGGACGAGTGCTGTACTCGCAAAGCCGCCTCTGAGTATGCAGCACCAGGCTTACTGCGGGAACTGCTACGACAGCATGGTCGAGGCTGAAAAGAACGACGAGCTCGAGGGTGTGATCCTTCGCAATGAATTTGTGGAGAGTACCGCGATCGACGGGCGGCAGGTCAAGCCGGAAGTTTCGGTCCCGTACTACAAGGAGGTTCCGCCTCGGGTGCGCTAGCATCTG
>CAZIDX010000016.1:0-8453 GCA_964538435.1 uncultured Gammaproteobacteria bacterium
GGCAGGCTTTCAACACGGAAAAGAATACCAGAATTCTTTTTTTTGGGCAAGAGGGTAAAATCCACACAAAACAAAACACCGCCGCGTGACGCTAAGCAGTGCTTGTTGCCAAGCCTCCAGCCAAAATGGCGAGGCACGTCCCCTCATATTAAAACCGAGAAGTTTGTAAACGACCTTATTCAATCTCATCGAATTCTAGACCCGAATCTCTCAGATCATCGTCATCGTAGAAACCGATAGGCTCAGTGGGAAGATCGTACTCAATCTCAGTACCCCTGAGAAACCCTCTAACGAAAGTTTTTCCTTTGGGGATCCTAAAACCAGCAAGTCTTCCGCGTTCAAGCGCCTCATCACTAGCCTTAGTACCTGCCACTAGCTTTCTTAGCGTAGGCCGGACAGGCACCTGATTAGGAGGCGGAGCACCGTTAACCTTTCGTCTGTATAAAGATCGAAGCTCCTGCTTTTTCAGTAGAATGCGGTAAAGCATGTCCACGATTACCCATTTAAGGATGAGCTGTAAAACAGGTGCGTCATTCTCCGGATCAGGGAAAAACTTGTTTCGCACTACTCGCTCGTGCAATTCAAGTTCACCACCCAACAAGACAGTCCTGTAAACTGAGAGATGGGGAGTTTCTTCCTTGACCAAGATTTCAATCCCAGTGTCCGGCAAGACCATGTCTTGACTTGGCTGGAATATCACGGCCCTGACTCCCGCAAGGTGTAAAGCTGACAGTCTAACAGCAAAATGGTCCGCACCCCCCACTCGCAAACCACGAGTCATACCCTCCCGGATTTGGGAAACACGCTTCTGCATTTCCTCCTCGACCTCTATTGAGTTCTCGCGAAAATACGCAACCGTGCGCTCAGCAAAAGAGATGGGCTCTTTTAGCAGAGCATACTGCTTAGCACACCACCGGCGCAGTGCTGGCTGGGCCTCTGGGTCCACCAATCCAAGCTCTGTGATGAGACTCTTCGAGAACCCATTAAGAATGACTTCTCTTATCAGGTCTTTTTCTTCCTGAGGCAGAGTCAACCCCATCTGAGCCTCGCAGTCCGCGAAAAGTTTCAAGTCCTCATCTGTAAGGAGCGAATCTCCTTTTAGCAAAGGACTGGCCAGAAGCTCGAGGCTCTGCACAGTGTCTCTATCGCCAGAAAACAGCAGTAATGGATTTGCTGAGTGAGTGACACAAAAAACTGACAGCACCGACTCCAGAACACTCGCAGCCGCCCCATGACAGCCCGCAGCGTTGATCAGATTAACAAACCACCTCTGGGTATTGAGACTCTCTTGATTGCACTCACTCAAATCCAGATTGCCGGTCAAGAACGAACGCACTCGATTTGATCTTGCGACAACCACCTTGGAGTAAATACCGTCTGTGTATTGTCGGTTTAAGCCCTCAGGCGTATCAGCCTTCATGAGCTGGTCAAGGTGCTCCTCCAAAGCGTGAGTGCTCTCTGAGACAGCATGGATATCGAGCGAGACTCGAGTGCGCTCTGCCCACTGATCTGTGAGTCCAAGTGCGAACTCCAAACTCCTGTCAGGAGATTTCCCGACGTGAATCAGGTACGCATCAAGAAACATCACACGTGACAAATTTGCAGAGTCGATCACTCCAAAACTCAAGTTGGTCAACCAAGCGTTGTTCATCTTATCAACAGGAAGATTCCCATACGTCCTCTCCCAAACGACCAAAAAAGTCTCGAGATCACCCTCCTGAAAAATTCGTTGAACCAGTGCGTCCATCGCACTTACTACAGCTTGAGAACTAGCACCTGAAAGCTGCTTCAGCCAGAGAGTTTCGCAAAATTCGATTACTCGCTCCCAACGGCGCTCGCTCTGGTCAGCAAGAACCCAATTGAAAACCTTTCGCTTGTTCTGCTCGAGATCAGTCAAGACTTGCAGCGCAAGCCTGTTTGGGTTATTTCTGTTTCTCTGCCTTCTTTCTCTGTTTTTTCTAGACACTCTATCCTCCAACGTGAAAAGAACAAGAAACCATCTTCTCATCTTTTTTGCATTCTGTCAACACAAAAACCACTGCAGTTATGCAATGGCTCTGTTTTGTCCGTAGATTGGACCGCTAGAATAGCGCCTCTTCCCATGCAAAAGATCCGGGAAGGCAGATTTCAATCAATTCCCAGGTATCGCTTCAACGCACGCTCAGTTGAGTACGTATCGACAACATTCTGAAGGAATTCTTGAAACCCTATAGACTCTTTGGAAGTAACGTCAAGCCAGCGACGGCTCAACTGAGGAAGGTACCTCTCCAACGTACGCTTGCCGATCCCTCGCGAGCGAGGGACGTCGACCATCTGCTTGACCATCTGGCACTGTGCCCTAACAAGAGCGCCTTGCCCCTGGTATGCTTTTGCAATTCCAGGATGCTCTTGCAAGATCCAACGTTCAAACTTCCGAGAAGGAGGACCGGTAAGTTCTTTTTTCAACCCCTTCCACCGGATGTACTCCGGCAGAAGAAACCGAACGGTTAGCTGAGTTTGACGACTCATTTCTTCATCTCACGGAGTGCCTTACGTAGAGAAGCCGCAGTGCGGTGCTCACGAAGCAAACCGTTGACAAAGTCCTGAAACGCCTGCCCCTCTTCACCAGCCCTCATGAAGGCTCGCGCGATTGTAGGCATGAGCTTTTTGAGCCCCTCCTTGCCGATTCCGCTAACCTGCCGTGGGCGAGGACGCTCCTCAGAGCGCTGTTTGGCTGGGCGAGCAGCTGGCACGTCAGTAAACGTGACAACAGCATGGTCTTCACCAACCCACTTGATCTCACCCCTCATCGCGTGAGTGTCGAGACCAAGAGCCTGAGTCAGCTTACCAGGACCGTCATACACAACCCCACCCATCTCTGCTTTGCGAACGAGAACGCAATGCCCAGAAGCACCTTCGTACTCAACCACAAGCAGTAGAAGGACAGAGTTTCGACGCTTTGGACAGTACACCGCACCTGCGGGCATATCGAGCATGGGGCGATACAGTCCGTCAGTCGCGTTTTCGTCACGACCGTAACCTCTCGCTTCCAAAACCCAGATAAATTGCCCGTTGATCTCAATGCATTTACCCAAAAGCGCCTTTGCTACCTGGCTCGGTTTCCCGACCCAGAACGATTCTTCCATCCCCACTCCTTAATCCAGGTCTAGAATGCCACGTTTCCGCAGCTCGTTAAGCACCCGCCAATCACTGCGGACAGATCTCGGGATCCGGTGGAACTTCCACCCACTCAAGTCACCCTTCTGGATGAGTCGTTGTGTCTCCCGAGCACTTGCTGCCTCAGCCGCCTCTTGGGCATCCAAAACAGCACCATCGTCTACTTGAACAACCTCAAACTCCGCGTGAACTTTTTTGCGCTTATCAGGACTACTCTGGGCCCCGCTTCCACCACGCTTTGTTTTTATGCGGTCGTCCTCAAAGACATACGTAAGTCCCTTCTTGGGAATGGTGAAAATGGTATTGCCGTTGGGCACAAAGCACAACGACCAGAACGCAAAATCACCATCATGCTCAAGGTCGTCAGTTGCTCGCACCAGACCGGTAAGCTCTGGCACAATCACAAAACCTTGTTTCCGCAAGACCCTGACCCATTGCTTGAGAAGCCCCTCAGTCAACGAGCCCTGCGTTGCTGTGATCCAGATACGTCCCTGCGGGTGTGTCACCCTGATGAGCTCAGCCAAAATGGCGTATCGCTCTGGGAGACGACTCCCCGCAACTTTCTGCTTCGCAGAGGTCCAATCAAGAACCAGGGAAGCAACGGTTAGCTCAAACTTTCCATCCCATTCTTTGGGTAGGTCAGATAGACGACCAACACGGGCGTTTACACCTCCATGTCGTGAAGCCCTAGAGCCGATCTCTACCATGTGTTGATTGAGATCCACACCATAAACCGGCAGTTCCAGGTAACGCTCCAGAGTCAGCGGCCCACATCCAGCATCAAAGATGCCTTCAGGGTGCACCAAGCCTTCAGCGATAAATCGCATAATGACCCGACACATAAACCGCGCAATATGCCCAGGAGCCGCAAACCCATGAACACTCAAGAACGCCTTTGCAAGCGCCTCACCGTTAGTGCTCATACCGTACGTATCTTGCAACACCCGCTCAGCGCCTTCTTCTCCAAGTCCACGCATTCGGGCATTGATGATGTTTACGCGCTCAATGTCGCTCCGTGCCTCTTCTCCCAATCGCCTGTTTTGGACTTCCTTGTCCATGCGATCAAGTTCTTCAGGTGTAAGCGCCACCATTCCACGAAACAACTGCTGCGGTTCCCATTTGTCTTCTGCCAGATGAAGGAGATTCTCATCAAGCGTGCCCTGCAAAACAGGGACAGCGTACTCAAGAGGAACTCCCAAACCCTGCCTCCAAAAGCGACCTAGGAACTGCTTCCAAGGCACCCAAGGATATGAGATGGCAGTCAGGAAGAGTTTTGACACACCTTCCATAGCAGGAACACTCAGGTTTACTGAGTCTGGACAAGAACGCATGGAGACAAGGAGAATCCTTGCCTCTGGGTCAGATCGCCACCGCCCGATAAGGCGATCACGCTCACTAGAACCATCACGATCGACAGCCTGACTTACGGAACCGTCCAAAATAAGGACAGCCGCTTCACCAAACCATTGTCTCAGCTGGTCCCCTACCCAAATCTCTTCGTCGTCATCTACATAGGTAATTCCTTCGGTAAAAATACCGGTTGCGACTACGACCTTTGCCCCTTTCTTGAGCTCAGCCGCGGTGCGTTCTCTGATCCAAAGCAGCTTTGTAGAAAGACCCCAGTCGTCAAACGAATCTTCAAGGTCATCTGGCCACTCGTACTGATGTTGGATTCGATGAGGGTGAATAGCAGCCAGCAACAGCCTTGCGACTTTCTGACTTGGCTCCAAGTACTCACCAAATACGTCTCCTGACTCACGAACATGTTCGTAAACCTTTAGATGCCTAGCACTGGCCTGAATTGGCACAGCACCAAACAAATCCTCACTTGGATTTGGAGAAATCTTTGGTAAGTCACGAATCTCAGGGACATCAACTTCCAAAATCTGACCAGCAAACAACTCCCTGAGAAAGCGCGGGTCTTCCGGCCGTGCTTGCCGGAACGATTCCGCTGTTGGAAATATGTCGGGGCGCAACGCTGAAGCAATCGCCGCAAACTCCTTAGGATGATTTTCCCAAGGGGTCGCTGTGAGCGCCAACAACTTAGTCAGAGACAAACCCCTGATCAGTCTCGCTGTCGCCTTAGCCCTTTGAGAGCCACCCTCTCCTTCACTGAGGTGCTTGCCGTAGTGTGCCTCATCCCAGACCAGACCATCAAAAGACTGACTGAGCAAAGCGTCGACAACTCCATCTTGGATAAGGGTGTTGTACCCGACGATTGTGTACAGTGCCGGCCCTGACTGCAGGTCAGATTTTTTTCTCACCACACGTACACGACCATCATCAGGCTGCTCAAAGTAAATCCCGATTTCTCGAGACCAGTTCACTCGAGCGTGAGCAGTGCAGATCACCAACACGTGTTTACACCCCGCCATCTGAGTACTCAGCACGGCGTAAGACGTTTTATACGCGCCAGTATCTCCCGAGTTAAGCACTCGAGAAACTTTTTCTGACTCTTTCAGCCACCACCTAACATGAAACGCCGGGAACATGTAGCCGCCGACCGTGTCGACAAACCCTGGAAACTTCATGTCGAGTAGCTCGACACACCGATTCCTAACCTGAGTGAGAATGGTTCTCTCATACTCAGTGTCCGCAGACGCTATCCCCTCGTCCAGAATCTGCAATCCGATTTCCGGATCACGACTCATGAAGTACAGGTGCTCACGAAACGTGGATTCCTGATCAAGCTCCAGGATGTCACTCCTGGTCATTTCAGGAAGTTCAGCAATGTAGCGAGAGACCTCTTCAGCCCCTTTACCACCTTGCTGTCCTTTGATTAGCACCGGCCCAAGATTTGCGCGCAGTTTCAGAATGAGTCGGAACGCAAACCCAGTCGTGTAGAACACGTCAGGTCTGTAGCGCACCAACGCACGCGCCAAGTAGCGCGGCCTAGTGTGAAACCGTCGCCAGAGAAACTCCAGGAAGGTGTCACTCTTAATGGTTTCTTCAAACTCAGCTGAGTTGGCTTCAATGTCGTAGACCAGGATTTCTGCCACGTCGAGCTCACTGAACTCTCCGCTTTTGACGACCCTGTTGATAAGTTCTCGTTTCAGCTCCCACTCTGGAAGCGAAGCGACCAACTCGAGAAGTTCTCGCTTAGTAAGTCTCATATCACCTCCAGAGGTAAAGAATCTATTGAACTGTCAAAGAGCAAGGATGCATTTTAATGTCTTTTTCCCCACTTGTCAACATTTACTTGCCCAAGCAAAAACCCACGATTTGATATCGCGGGTTCTGTTGGTGTCGAAAAGATGGGATTCGACAGAGGCTTCTTTACTGGTTGATCCAGAAACCTCAAAGGCGGGCGGAGAAAAGAGCTACTAAAGAGAGTCCTTAAGGTCGTCTAAACCGTAAACCAAAGTCGGCTCAGTATACGCTCCTTCGTAAGAGAGAGCGCCTTCCTTATAGTACCCCTGAACAAAAGTGTAGCCCTCTGGGAGATTAACGTGGCCAAACTCCTCTTCGTAACCACGACGCGCCTCCTCACTCGCTCGCGACCCTTTAGGAAGAGATCGCAGATGCGAGACGACCTGCGCACCAGCAGAACTCCGATTCCTGCTGTTTTTGGGGTGAGGACGAAGTGGACGGTCTAACACCATGATCCTGTGCAAGATGTCCACAACCACAACTTCGAGTAGACGAGAGAGAACTTCTTGCTCACCAACGTGAATCGGACTTCCAAGGAGCCAATCCACCGGAGAGATGAACTCAAACTGTCTGAACTCCGCATGAATCACGACGAGATGCGGAGTCTCTCGACGCCGGGACACGATATCCACACCATAGTTAGGGAATTCATACCCTTCTGGATGGAAAGCAATTGAACGCACCCCGACATTATGAAGGGGCTTAACTGAAATCTCTACGTGAGTGTCACCTCCACGCCTAACACCTCGTTTTGGTTTTCTGCGAATTTCGTCCTTTTTTTGGACGCAGGCTTGCTGAATCTGATCCTGGTTATGACGAAACCACTCAATCGCGGCCTCACCCACAACCTTATCATGATTGACCTGCTCCTCTCTTACATCAAGCCAGCCCCTGATTCGCTCCTCCTGCTCGGGACGCAACTTCACAGACATGGCCTGCACCCGCCCCTGAAAAGAAGCGGAGTCGAACCCGATCATCGAAGAAAGCGGCTGCTCAGAACCCCCTTCACCTCCCAGGATAGATTCAACGAGGTTGCCAACCATCGAGACTTGGGCTTCTGACTCACTCTGCACGCTCAACCGAGATGCCCAAGGCTCCCGCCCAGGCGCATCAGAAGACCTGCTCGGATTGAACAAGTCAGACTCGAGCATCTTCTTGAACCAAGGGAGAGGTGTGAATTTTTCCGCCCTAAGACCTTGAAGCAACTCTTGCCCTGAATCAAACATACCAGAAGAAAGCAACCTGGAGACAGAGCTATCTACATTTTCAGGCTCAGCGCCGAGATCATCGAATGCTGAGAAAAGAGCCTTCTCATCATCCTCCAACTCATCCATGAGCTTAGAGAACAACTGGCAGATCTCGTCGACCTGCTGATCATTTGGCACCTCCACATTGGCGAGCAGAGCATAGAAGATTTCGTCAACGACTTTATTACCAACCCCCACCGCATCGATAATACAATCAACCCAGGCACGAACTGGTGCGTCGTCAACGGAAAGCGGTGGCGTGAACAACGCTCCAGCTAAGAGCATCGCAGTCGACTGATGCAAACTCACCGACTGTTTATGCAGGTACTCGACACCTGCAGCCTCCTCCTCGAAGCTTGACGCGACGTAGCTCAGAAGAGCCAACGCAACCTCGATGCTCCGATCGAGACTTGAAGCAGCAAAGCGAAAAAAGCCAACCAAGAAGTAGTCAATGCCGGCAATCTGCCATTCACGCTCACTGTGAAAATACCCGCTTCGTGCGATCAGACTCTGAGTCTCGCGAATCAGGTCTGCTCTACCACGCACCCTACCGTAAAGCATCAACATTACGTCGATCCGATCACGGTCACAGAGCCGCCTGGAAATCCCGGCAAAAAGCCTTAGTCCGGCGCTTCTTGATCTTTTTCTGTCTGATGAAGACCAGTACCTCCGCTCAGCATAAGTGGCTATTCTGGCCAGGTGACTAGATTGACGGTGCAACCCGCCATTCTGAAAAATCCCCTCGACCAACTGGTCAACTTTACGCTCCCAGGCATCTGCACTAAGACCGTCGCCAAGTAGGGTTTTCACCTCCTTGGACAATGTACTTTTTCTTTTTTTCTTCTTCAATGAACCACCCTCCTACCGGTGCCCAGTTAAGTTTCAGTTAGATCGCCCAAA
>CAZIDX010000017.1:0-7339 GCA_964538435.1 uncultured Gammaproteobacteria bacterium
TTTCCTGAGATTTTCCCTGAAGATAGCGGATTTGCTTCTTAGAAAGGAGAAGCTTTCGGCTTTTCGTTGGATCATAGTCTTTCACAGAACCTGCGTACTTGTATTTTCGAATATGCGCGTTGCTCAGCCAGGCATCATCCTTATGAAAACTGACAAATGCCCCTTTGAGGTTCATGCCACCAGATCTAACTGATTTCACCTCGTGTCCAAGCAAAACTAAACCAGCCTCAAGTTCTTCGAGGAGTTCATAGTCAAATTTGGCTTTTTTGTTTTCTGCAAGAATTGCCATACAGGGCAGAGTATATACAATGTGGCTTTGTTTGGCAAAAAACTAAGAAAAAGATATACTATGGACATGTCAATTTTTAGAAAAAAACATTCGCTTAATACTGCATTGGTTGCAGTTGATCTTCTTGCACTTCTTCTTCTTGTTTTTATAGCACTCTTTGTGCTTTCAGTTGCATCACGCTCAGATGATGAGACAGCGCTCACATACGAAGATCAGATGCAGGAGGATATTGAAGTGCTCACGCGTAATTATCTTCATGAGGTAGATGCACTCCTTGAGGAGGTGCAAGAGCAGGGGGGAGAGGATCACCTCGAGCGTATTCAATCTGTCCTTATTGACATGCGCGTACCAGCGCACATGCAGGAGGCACACTTGACAGCAGTGCTGTCAATCGGTAGGCTCATAGGGTTGCAAGAAGGGGGAGACGAGCAGGTTAATACTTCTCTTGCTCACGTACTTACAGAGCTTGCACGTCGGTATTAGGTATGTCACACGATCATGAATCAGTGCGCGGTATCACTGGAGGTGTTGTTGCCGTCCTTGCGCTTTTAGGTATGTATACACTCAAAAACGTGTATGCTTTTTTTCTTGCGCTTATTGTGTGGTGGGTAGTACTTTGGTTTGCAGCAAAGAGAAAAGGAACCTCATGGTTGTCGATGGGTCTTGTGTACATGACATCAGTAGCATTTGTTGTGTTACTATCTCTGATAGAAAGGCCATGGATAGCGTGGATAGTGATCGGTGTCTCATTTCCAGTATTTGTCACACTTGATCACTGGATACATGTACGGGTTGCAAAACATTTTCATGTCAATTTTAAACCCTTAAGAAGAATCGTTGCCATCATTGCGAGTTTTGATCTGTACATTCTCATGATGGCACTGTACGCGCTGACCACTTTTTTTCAAAGAACACCTTTTTGGATCGTCTCTCTCATCGGGGCAGCCGCAGCAGCACTGATCGCGGTTACGATTTGGGAGATGTATTATGAAAAAGGATACAAGGCATGGAGCGTCTGGGCCGGCGTGATTGCGCTCATTGTTCTTGAGCTTTTATGGGTCGTGCGAACACTCCCTTTTGGGTATTTTGTCTTGGGTTTGATCGTCTCGTGGGTATGGTATCTTGCACAGCTCTTTGTTCGCTTTCATGTCAGTGCCAGGGGTATTATCTGGGAGAAACAACGGTGGTTCCTTGCAGGAAATACACTTTGCATGGTAGCATTACTCGCTTTCGTGCGATGGATATAATTCTATGAGTCCTAAGAAAAGACCTCCACATCTACCAGCTCACACGTTTTCACTTGATGGGTTTCGAAGATTAGTCCAGCTCAAGTGGTTTTTGATTATGGTCGTCACCGGTGTTATCTCCGGCGCTATCGCTGGGGCAGTGACGCTTGCCTGGCTTTTTCCCTCAGATCGCAGCGCAGGATCATACATCGTCAATAGATTTGTGCAGAGTGACACTGCGCAAGAACCGAAACTTGATGCTGAACTTATCAGGCGAACCCGCGAGCGCGTAGTAACGGTCGTTGATTTTTCTTCTGCAATCTCTGATCAATATCTGGAAGCATCGGCACATGTAGGCTCTGCGGCTCTTTTAAGTTCAGATGGGTGGAGTGTGATGCTTCTTCCGGAGTCAGGCTCGCTTCCAGCACGACTTCACGACATTTTTGGTATTGATTATCAAGGGAAGCGTCTGCGAATTGAAAAGACGCTTCGTGACACGCAGACCGGACTTTTGTTCATCAAATTCGATACTGAAGACGCACGGGTCATGTCATTTGGACAGTGGGATGATCTGACCGAGGGGCGGGGTATGTGGGTTGTCGGTCAGGAGTGGGACTATGCGCGTATCGATGATCTGCACGTTGACTCACACAGACGATCACCAGCACAGGCGACATCAGATGTTATGAGTATATCGCTTGCGAGCGCATTAGAATATGAAGGCATTGCTATGAGCGACACGGGGGATCTGTACGGGTTTGCACGAGACGACCGATTCATATCTGCTTGGTTTGCCCAGTATCACCTTGCACATATTTTGGAACAAGCAGCACTGCGTTCGGGTGCTCGTCCGTGGTATGGGTATTTTGTGACAGACGTCAAAGATATTCACGCATCTGATAGCTCGTTTGTCTATTATGTGACGCGTTCTCTTGATTCATGGTCTACAGGAGTGCGTTCAGGTGATATACTAACTGCAATTAATGATCAATCGATAACTCCCTCTAGTCTGCATCGTATTCTTCTTGATCAGACTACAGAGATTCAACTCACCATTCTCAGAAAAGGGGAGGAGCTCGTGCTCAGCATATCCCCCTTGACAGACTAGGGGATTTGTGCTAAGCTCGCCTGTTATGTCACATTCACTTAAAGCAGTTTTTAAACGAAAAAGGGCCATTATCTTGCTCGGAGTTTTGTGTGCGTTTTTAAGTTTTGCACTGACACTCCTTTTTCCTCTTAAGCATAGAGCTGATGCGCAGATTCTTATCATCACAAAATCTCGTTTTGGTGTTGATCCGTACACCATTGTAAAATCCGCAGAGCGCGTAGGAGAAAATTTAGCGCGTGTAATCAACACGACCGACTTTTACACAAAGGTCCGTTCATATGATTACGGTATTGATTGGAGTGTGTATGATAGTGCAAAAACAGAAAAGAAGCGAAGGAAACTATGGCAGAAAAATGTCTCTACCGGTGTAGTATACGGGACAGGAATTCTTTCGGTGAGCACGTTTGATCAAGATCCCGCACAAGCACTTACGCTTGCAGCATCTGTCTCAGATACGCTCGTGAGACGCGGATGGGAGTATGTAGGAGGAGATGTGAGCATGAAAATCGTCAATGATCCGGTTGTCACTCAGTTTCCGGTCAAGCCAAATCCACTGACAAACGGCATTGCAGGACTTGTTTTTGGACTTCTCCTTGGATCAGTACTCGCAGTTCGGCTCGCAAAGCGATAATTTGGGTAAAATAAGGTAAAAAAAGGCCATGTCTATGGCCTTTTTTAGTTGCTGTGCTACTATGCACCTGAGAGGTACCTTCAAAACTTGACAAACAGGCTCAAAATTGCTAGGGTACATGGCCATATGCGTGCTTGGATTTATGGCTGGGTTTCGCAAAATTCAGCTAGAAATTCGAGCACGCTCCGGCGTGCTCTTTGACAAGTCACATGCCGGCAGTGTCCGGTTCATCTAGACACTGCCCGAAGGCAGTCTTTCGTGGAGGATATCATGAAGAAGATCGTTTTGATCGCTCTGTTCCTGCAGCTTCCTGCGGTCGCGATGGCACAGATGCCAGGGCACAGCGAGGCGGAGCTGCGGTGGGCGGCCGAGAACAACGATGGTGACGAGCTTGCCAACGGCGTCGACGAGTGCCCTGATGATGTTGGCCCCAAGGAAAACAATGGGTGCCCATTGAACGCCTCGTTCGATCCGGGGGATGTGATGTCGCGCGCTCCTGATCCGCCATCAGCGCCCGAGAGGGCTCCGGTAGGAGCTCCTGCCGACCCACTCAGCCCGGCAGAAGAGATCCTGCCGACCGACCCGTGCTTTGGTTGGGAGACCAAGAAGCGTGAGGACTGCGACGCAGACGGAGTTCTCAACGGACTCGATGACTGCGTCAAGGACCCTGAAGACAAGGATGGCTTCCAAGACAACGATGGGTGTCCGGATGCCGACAATGACAAGGACGGTTTTCCGGACGACAGAGACGGGTGTCCGAACGAAGCCGAAGTCTTCAACGGCTTCCAGGACGACGACGGGTGTGCAGATGTGAACCTCAGAAGGCCCTCCGAGGTGGTCCTATGCAACGGGCGCATCGTGCCCAAGCAGAAGATCCACTTCGATTTCAAGAAGTATGCGATTCGCGCAGAAGCGGTCCCTGCACTTCTGGGCGTTGCTGAGGTCATGAAGAAGTATCCCGACATGTACGTTGAAGTTCAGGGACATGCTGACAAGCAGTGCGCACCTGGCTACTGCGAGTCGGTGAACAACCCACTCTCAAAGCGACGTGCGGGATCTGCTAGAGCGTTTCTTCTCGGACAAGGAATCGCTGCACTACGTCTCGACTTGAAGGGCTATGGTTCCCATCGACTCCTTCTGCTCGGTGACACCGATGCCGCTCATCAGGCGAACAGACGCACCGAGTTTAAGGTCACCAAAGGTGGCCCCAAGCGAGAGCTTGCGATCGTCTGCGGGGCTAGTATCGGTGTAGAGTACGGAGTCTCTCGCGATGAACCTGCGCCTCCTGTCGAGTCAACACCAGCTCCAAAGCTGGAGGTTGGACAGGCAGCCGATTGTCCTGACAAGACTCGGTGCACGGCTGGCTGTAGTTGGTATGGTTATCCCGGGGAGGAGCGCGTCTACACCTGTGACGGTGAAAGGGGCGAGCCTGGGGTAGCAGGAGCCGACGGCGACTCCGCAGGGCTGAGTGCTGCTGATGTCACGGAGATGAGGGGATTGGCCCCAAAGGCGATTGAGCGGGCCAGCGAAGGCATCAATCCACTGCATTTCCTCTTTTCGAGTGCATTCACGTCAGACCGCAAGGCACTGCATGGATCACTCGGCGCGGGCGTGCACTGGGATTTCGACTCTCCTCACTACATCACCATCGATGGCTTGGTCGGAGTAGGTCCTTCGGCAGGAGCAGGTGGGCGTAGCGATAGTCTCACTATCGGATCGGTCTGGACCGGGCTTTCAGCTTCGTTTCTGGTCGATCGGACATGGGGTCCTGTCGCAGAGCTCATCGTCAATCAGGGGAGCCCGAAGTTCAACGGGGTGCTCATGATGATGCCCGCAGTGGGTCTCGTAGCGCGACGTAAGTTCCGAGACGAGCTCGCAGTGCAAGGCGGCGCCTACCTCGCGGCAGCGGATTTCATGAACGACGCTGGGTACGAGTTCACCTACTTGGTCATCCGTGCTTCGCTCGTGTGGGATCCTTTTGACTAGCCTGACCTGTGCTCAGAGGGTCCCGGTTGCTTTCGGGCGATCGGGACCCTCGCACATCGCGCGTCGAGTCCTTCGACGCGCCTCACCCCGAGCTGGTATATATGCCATCTCAGGGTGAGAACATCTCACAATTGGTCATTACATTTTATCTATATCTCTAGCTTCCATATGAGATGCCTTTCGCATTTGATATGGAAGCTAGAAGGAGGTCGCGGCGATGCGACATTGCTTGAAAAAGAAGCAGGTCGCCACGCGACCTATCGGAAGAAACGATTTGAACACATTGACGGAGGTCAAGATGAAGAACGTGAAGATGCTGCAGTTCGTGATCCTGGGTGTTATCGCCGGTTGCGCTGCCGAGGAGCAGCGGATGGGTCCGCAGGGACCCAAGGGTGACGCGATTTCGGCCGAGGAGGTTCTCGGTTCGGATCAGTTCGGCGAGAAGCTCGACGAGCAGGTCGACGCTGCCGTCGACGGCAAGCTCGACGAGCTGGCCGGAAAGGTCACCGAGGACGAAGAGTTCCAGAATGCCGCACGCGGCGAGAAGGGACCAGACGGTTTCCACTGCTGGGACTTGAACCGGAACCACGAGCCTGACTGCCTCAACACCCTGTGCGAAGGCTTCGTCGATCCCAGTGAGGGTGAAGGCGAAGGTGAAGGCGAGGAAGATCCAGAGATCGTCACCCACGAAGGGGACGAGGATCTGAACGTCGACGGCGTTGTCGATGTCGCTGACTGCACTGGTCTTCAAGGACTCCAGGGCGAGCAAGGTGAGCAGGGTGAGCAGGGTCAGCCTGGTACCAACGGTACTGCGGGCGAGCAAGGTGAGCAGGGACTCCAGGGCGAGCAAGGTGAGCAGGGACTCCAGGGTGAACCTGGGCCCCAAGGCGAACCGGGCGAGCAGGGTCCCCAAGGCGAACCGGGCGAGCAGGGTCCTCAAGGTGAACCCGGTCCTCAAGGCGAGCAAGGTGAACCTGGGCAGTCCCCGACTGCACAGGAGATCGCTGACCTCGAGGGGTTCATGGAGGGTCTGTCTGACCTACTCATCGACGATCGTGGGTTCATCTTCCTCACAGGGGAAGCGGCTACCGCCCTCCTGCTCGGGGATGATCAGTTCCTTCGTGATGTCACCGGTCCTCAGGGTTTGCGAGGTCCGCAAGGCTTGCAAGGCCCCGAGGGTCCGCGAGGACCGCAGGGCATTCCTGGTTTGCGGGGTTTGATAGGTCCCGTTGGTCCTCAGGGTCCGCGAGGTCTGGCTGGTGCTACTGCTGACGAAGCAACGGTGGCAGCGCTGCTGGAGGATTCACTGCCTTTCGTTCGAGAGTTAGCTTTACGGCTTTCTTCGGATGATGCCCTTGTGCGGGCGGTGACCGATCATCTGAAGGCCGATCAGGAGTTCCAAGATCTCACCCGAGGTCCGCAAGGTCCAGTAGGTCCGCAAGGTCCGGCTGGTGGTGATGGCGCTGACGGCGCTCAAGGTCCAGCAGGTCCGCAAGGTCCTCAAGGCGAACCCGGTCCTCAAGGTGATCAAGGTATTCAAGGTCCAGCAGGTCCGCAAGGTCCGGCTGGTGGTGATGGCGCTGACGGCGCTCAAGGTCCAGTAGGTCCGCAAGGTCCGCAAGGTCCGGCTGGTCCGGCTGGTGGTGATGGCGCTCCTGGCGCTGACGGCGCTCAGGGTCCTCAAGGTGAGCCTGGTCCGGCTGGTGGTGATGGTGCTCCTGGCGCTGATGGTGCTCAGGGTCCAGCAGGTCCGCAAGGTCCGGCTGGTGTGTTCCAGGTGGATGCGCAGGGAAGCCTCGCTGATCGAGACTTGTTCGATCTAGAGCCGGAGGGTTTCGGCTTTTTCGACGAGGACAATCAGGAGTTCTACCAGCGTAGCGATGGTGTCATCGGCGGATGGGCAGGCCCCATCGATTCCGGCAAGGGTGAACAAGGTGCTCAGGGCATTCAAGGTCCAGCAGGTCCTCAAGGTGAGCCTGGTCCGGCTGGTGGTGATGGCGCTCCTGGCGCTGATGGTGCTCAGGGTCCTCAAGGTGAACCTGGCCCGGCTGGTGGTGATGGTGCTCCTGGCGCTGATGGTGCTCAGGGTCCAGCAGGTC
>CAZIDX010000018.1:0-5292 GCA_964538435.1 uncultured Gammaproteobacteria bacterium
ATTTAATGAATGTAGATGAGAACAAAAAAACTCCGAAAAGGGAGTTTTTTTGTTTCCTCAATTACCTCTACAGATAAAGATAATAATTAGTTGCGCGGCAGTGAGTGAGGGTTAGTCAGTCACTGCCGCGCGTGTAAGGTGAGAACCGTCATTGACCGAAGTCAACTCAGGCTATGCGCCGATCCGCGTCCAGGTGTTGTGCACCTGTGTCGCGTGGCGCAGGAACTCCGAAGACTCGGCCGAAGCCTTCTGTCCGGAGAAGGTGTCCAAGGGTGGACACCAAGTGCGCTTTAGGTTGGAAGCGGACTCATGCTCAATCCGATCCACGATGTCATCGGCACCACCGAAGCACCAGAGTGCGTCGACCGCCCCGTGACGGGTAAGGTTGATCGTGATCGCGTCAGGATCGCGTGCTGTCAGGATGTTGAGCACACCCGCCGGAACGTCCGAGTTCTGGACGATCTCGACGAAGCTCATCGACGAAAGCGAATGGTTCCCCGCAACGACCACCACGGTGTTACCCATGGCGAGTGCCGGTGCGATTGCGCCGATGAGACCCAGAAGCGGCTCATCATCAGACGCCCGGATTCCGATCACGCCGATTGGCTCGTTGGTCGCGATGACCTGCATCTTTCCCTGCGCCACGGTCTGCACCGTGCCACCGAAGTTGACGGCCCAACTTGCCCAGTGGAACAACAGCTTCACGCAACGACGCACCTCCATCATAGAGAGGGAGAGCGATTCGCCGGTTTGCTTGCTGATCTCACGAGCCAGCCTGAGCTCGCTACGCTCGATCTTCTCGGCCATGTACATGAGGATCTTACGACGCAGATCACCACCAGCCGCTGCCCAGCTCGCTTTCGCACCAAACGCGGCCTTCACCGCGTTTCGCACGTCCTTGCGATTGGCGTCACCGACACCTCCTATGCACTCTCCGTCAGAGGAGAACACCTGGAAGCAGGCAGCACCATCTGGACGAGCGGTCTTGTTGCCGACCAGAAAACGCAAGGTGTGGTCTAGTGGGCTCCACCCACCGAGCAGCTCCTCGATCTTCTTCTCGAGATCCGCATCATCCTCGATGTCCTCGACGATGTGTCGCGCTGCGATGGGCTCAGGACCTTCGACTGTAACGTCGAACATGCCCTCGAACCCGCCTTCACGACCAAAGCCAGACTCACGTGTGCCACCAAAGCCAGCCGCTGCATCGAACTGCTCCACGCAGTTGATCCAGCGAGTGCCAGCATTGATCTTGCTCGCCACCCAGTTCGCCTTGCCGACGTCACTGGAGAACACGCTGCAGGCAAGCCCGTAGCGGGTGTTGTTGGCCAGAGCGATCGCGCGAGCAGTCGTGGTGAACGTCGTCACGGCAACCACCGGACCAAAGATCTCCTCTTGCATGAGGTGATGATCTGGTTGGATCTGGGTGAGAATCGTCGGACGGATGAAGAAGCCGGTATTGGGAAGCAGACAGCTCGACTGCCACACATCGACACCAGTCTTTCGTGCCAGCTCGATCAGGCCAGAGACCTTTTCGAACTGTGCGCGAGAATTCATGGCGCCAACGTCTGTTGACTTGTCGAGCGAATCGCCCACAATGATCCGTGAGAACCGCTTCTTGAGTCGATGTACGAACCGCTTGGCGATCCCCTCTTGCACGAGCACACGAGAACACGCACAGCAGACTTCTCCCTTGTTGAGGAGAATCGAGCGCACCACGGCCTCGACAGCGCTGTCGATATCGACATCATCGAAGATGACGATCGGCGACTTGCCGCCAAGCTCCATAGTGAGCTTCTTGCCAGAGCCAGCAGTCGCCTGCCGGATGGCTTTGCCTGCCGCAGTGGAGCCGGTGAACATGTACTTCTTCGCTGGGGTATTGCGAGCGAATACGAGCTTACCGGTTTCCCGATCGCCCGTAACGATGTTCACGACCCCAGGAGGAAGACCTGCGCGCTGGAAGATCTCAGCCAGGTACATTGCCGTTACGGGCGTGGTATCGCCTGGCTTGAGCACCAAGGTGTTACCCGCTGCAATCACAGGGGCCACCTTCCACGTTGCCATGAGCCCCGGGAAATTCCAGGGGATCACTGCACCGACGACACCTACAGGGCGACGATTCGGGTACATCTGCTCGAAGGTGATCGCCAGCGTCGCATGATGACCGAAGTGCCGTGCCATGAGCGGAACGTCCGCAAGACGAGACTCACGGAACGGCTTGCCGTTGTTCATGGACTCGAGAACCTCGAGTGGCCGACGGAACTGCAGGATCAGTCGCTCGATGTTGTAGAGGATCCGCGCCCGCTCGAAGGCCGGTGTTGCACGCCAGTTGGGAAACGCGGCCCCCGCTGCGGCATACGCTGCCACAACATCAGCTTCGTCTCCCTGCGTGAATTGGCCAAGCACCTCATCGGTTGCAGGGTTGCGCACCTCGAAGTCCGCGGACGACTCGGTGAACTCGCCACCGATGAAATGACCAAAGCGACGTTCGCCGCCTTCAAGCCAATCCATCCCAGGCTTGGGACTCTCGGGAGCAGGTGAGTAGCGGAATCTCTTGAGGAGATCCGCAACAGACGGAGGATTGTCAGACATGTCGATCTCCTCTAGCTTGCCGGAATCCGAGTCGGATCGGCGTAGTTGTCACCACCGCCACGAGCGTTGGTCGTGAGCTGCATGGCGATGTCGTTGAGCAGACTGCTCGCACCGATGCGGAAGAGTCCGGGCTGGACCCACCGCATGTCCGGCTGCTGAGCATTGTCCCACAGCGACAACTCCTCGAACATGAGCACGAAGTACTTGCGCGCGTCGGCTGCAGTACGAATGCCACCAGCAGGCTTGAAGCCGACCATCCGCCCAGGATCGATCTCGTCGTAGAACCAGCGAATCTGCCGGATCATGACAAGCGCGATAGGCGGAGTAGCGACGTCACCGATGCCAGTGCTCGTCTTGATGAAGTCCGAGCCTGCCATGATGGCGACTGCTGAAGCCTTGGCGATGATCTCGTAATCCTGCAGATGCGCGACCTGCAGAATCGTCTTGAGATGCGCATCGCCACACGCTTTACGCATGGCCTCGATCTCATCGTACAACTCCCCCCACTTGCCCGTCAGGACAAGAGACGGACGAATGACGATGTCGATCTCGGTCGCGCCCGTTGCGACGGCCTCACGAATCTGCGCACACCGATGCTTGATGGGCGAGTTCTGACCATGCGGGAAATCGGCTGACACCGTAGCGACAGGAATCCGACCAGCGAGCCGTGCCTCGGCCGGAGCAACTTGCGGCTGGTACACACAGACGCCACCGACAGTGAAACGCTGATCATCAAGATCAAACGCCTCGTACACCTCGGCAGGGACTGGATTGATCGCACGCTCGACCAGACGGTTCACGTTCCCCTCGGAGTCTCCTCCGGAGAGCGTGGTCAGGTCGATGCACTGCAGGTTGAGCAAGTCGGCTGCCACCTGTGCCTGCTTCTTGATCGAACGCCGAGCGAGCAGGTCGGCAGCATCAGTGTCGACCTGAGGCCTCCTCACGTGAATCTGATCGAGGAGCCGGGGCATGAATCCCATTGGCTTGAGTACGGCATGCGGAGGATGCGCTGCGCGCACCTCCTCTTCCTGCCCATTGGTGGGCGCTTGCGTGCCTGTGTCCTTGTCGGACGAAGGCACATCTGTCCGGGGTTCTTCCTGGGCCATTTGGCCACCTCCTATGGTTAACTTGTACAGAACACAAAAAACGACTGGGTGGGTAAACACCCAGACGAACCTGACGACCATACCACCTTTGTTGCACCCTGTAAAGTGAAAAGTGTGTAAATTAATTTAACAAATCGGTAATGCAGTAATGAATCCAGTCAAGACAGCTCCAGCATGTGTATGCTACACTGTACATAGTATGAATCTCGATATATGACTCCTCCACCTCGTCTAGAGCAAGAACAACGTCGCCAAGCACTTGAACAAAGGCTGCAAAACCTCCTCAGTCATGGTATTAGACTCCGGGATGCTGCTCATATTCTTGATGCAGATGATTTTTTAACAAAAAAATCTGCCGGGAAGAAAGGAAGTGATGTCTATTCATTTGATGTAGCCGGATTTGTTTCTAGAGAGCTGGGCAAATTGAATCCTGTTGATTTGCCAGATGATATACAAACATCGGATAAAGTCATTATCCCTCCAGATGATTTAGAAACGCGAATTGTTCCAGGAGAGACTGATTTTGAAAAAGCACAGACGTTTCCGAGAACCCAGTACCTACGTGAGCTCCTCACTGATATGAACCTCCCCCATTCGGTGGTAACGGGTCTTGTGGACCCAAGAATGGTACGATCGCAAAGCTATGTCATTTTTTTGATTCCCGATATTCGTAAACTCGTCTTTGTAAATGACGAAGAAGGAAACAGAACATTTATCATTCACGATATTGATCCGAAGCGCACAGCCGTGCATTACGCCCGCATGTCCAAGGAGGAACTGAAGGCTGAAAGACCTGGAGCACGCGTAAGTGATGTTATATGGCCCGGTGATGCACAAGAGTGGAAAAAAAAGATGCGGCACGAACTGGAAACAAATCCAGAGTCATACCCACCGATCACACCGAGAAAAAAGGGGGAATCAAAAAATGGTAATAATGACACCGAACGCACTCCTGACGAATGGCTGCACCTCAGCGGGGTGTCGAATCTGTTGGGCTCGACCAGAGGTTACATCGCAAAAATCAGTGAAGAACTTTTAGCAGAAAACCCAGACAAGAGGCCGGATTGGATTGAGGAGCGTCCAAACAAATACTCAAACACTGGAGTATCTGATTTTTACAGCCCTGAATTTATCCAACTTATAGATGAACGGATTAATAAAATTGAAATAGCTCCTGATGACTGGTTACCGGTCAATGTCATTGCTGGGTCCTTCAGCAGATCCTTTGATGTTGTTGAAGATGCTCTTGAGGAAATCCTCAAAGAGAACCCTGACAAGGCGAGTATCTGGAAAAAGGAATACAGGACAAAAAAAACAAGAAAGTCGACAGACCACTACCATCCTGATCTTATAGAAAAAGCTGTTGAACAACTTACATTAACGGTACGACCCGATGGTTGGTTATCAAGGCAAGAGTTGCAGCAGCTGCACGACAAGGACGAGAAGCGCGTGAAAAAAATTCTCAATGCTGTCTTGGAGAGTAAAGCTGGGAGAAGAGATGCATGGATCAAACCACATCTTGTAGATGAACAAGCACACAAAGCAGTGCCACATTACCATCCCACAGCCGTATACTTAGTTGGCTTAGCACTGTCAG
>CAZIDX010000019.1:0-3767 GCA_964538435.1 uncultured Gammaproteobacteria bacterium
ACAAGGTGATCACCATGATTGGTATTGTCGTGTTTTTTATTCTCGGCTTTGCTCTTAACTGGAACACAGCAATCGGTTTCTTGGTTGGCGCTGTTCTCTCTGGAGCTGCTGGTTATGTTGGAATGTTTGTCTCTGTGCGAGCAAATGTGCGAACAACCGAAGCTGCAAAGAAGGATCTTAGCTCTGCTATGGACGTTGCTGTTCGTGGTGGATCTGTAACTGGACTCTTTGTTGTGGGACTTGCTCTTATTGGTGTTGCAGCATTTTATGGAGCCACTGGTGATGTGCATGCGCTCATCGGACTTGGATTCGGAGGATCACTCATTTCTGTGTTTGCGCGTCTTGGTGGAGGAATCTTCACAAAGGCTGCTGACGTTGGAGCTGACCTTGTTGGAAAGACAGAAGCAAACATCCCTGAGGATGACCCACGCAATCCAGCTGTGATTGCAGACAATGTTGGTGACAATGTTGGTGACTGCGCAGGAATGGCAGCTGACCTTTTTGAGACCTATGCCGTAACTTCTGTTGCTGCCATGCTTCTTGCTTCACTCTTGTTCCCAGGAAACGAACAGGTGATTCTTTACCCACTCGCGATTGGTGCGGTTGCTATTATCGCATCTATCCTTGGAACACTTGTGATTAAGGTTGGGAAGGACCAGAAGATCATGAAGGCACTTTACAAGGGACTTGCTGTAGCAGGTGTTCTTGCTGCGATTGGATTCTATCCTGTGACCAACAACCTTCTCTCTGGTGTTGAAGGACTTAACGCAATGAATGTGTACTGGACAGCGATCTTGGGACTTGTTGTGACTGCACTTCTTATCATGATTACTGAGTACTACACGGCAACAGAATACAAGCCTGTGCAAAAGCTTGCTGAAGCGTCTGAATCAGGACACGGAACAAACATTATCTCAGGACTTGCGCTTTCAATGCGCTCAACTGCACTCCCTGTTCTTACAATCGTTGCTGGTATTCTTATTTCATTCCAGCTCGCTGGACTCTTCGGTATTGCGATTGCGGCCATGGCCATGCTTTCACTTACTGGAATCATTGTTGCCATGGATGCCTTTGGTCCGATCACAGACAATGCTGGTGGAATCGCTGAAATGAGTGATCTCCCTGAGGAAGTACGTGAAATCACTGACAAGCTTGATGCTGTTGGAAACACAACAAAAGCTGTGACAAAAGCATATGCCATTGGATCAGCTGGACTTGCTGCGCTCGTTCTCTTTGGAGACTATGTACATGCAATTGAAGCAGAAGGTGCTCACATTGCCTTTGAGCTTGTGGATCCAAGTGTGCTTGCAGGACTCTTTCTTGGTGGTCTTGTGACCTACCTCTTCTCTGCTATGGCAATGGAAGCTGTAGGAAAAGCTGCTGGTGCTGTTGTTGAGGAAGTTCGGCGTCAGTTCCGTGAGATTGAAGGGATTATGCAGGGAACTACAAAGCCTGAATATGGAAAGGCTGTTGATCTTGTAACAGCAGCTGCGATTAAATCAATGATCGCTCCATCGCTTCTTGCTGTACTTGCTCCAGTTGTTGTTGGATTCGCTCTTGGTGCAGAAGCTCTTGGGGGACTGCTTATCGGTTCAATTGTTACAGGACTCTTTATGGCGGTTGCAATGACCACTGGTGGTGGTGCTTGGGACAATGCTAAGAAGCATATTGAAACTGGGAACCATGGTGGAAAGGGATCAGATGCTCACAAGGCGGCTGTGACTGGTGACACTGTGGGGGATCCGTACAAAGATACTGCTGGACCTGCGATCAACCCTATGATCAAGATTCTGAATATTGTTGCGCTCTTGATTGTTGCTTTGATCATCTAGACAAGAAATAAAACCTGGACCGACCGGTCCGGGTTTTTTGTTTCGATTCTTTTCACTATTACTAGGATCGAACTTTTCTTGCTTCGGGTGTTTAGGCAGCCGTTCGACATGTTGTGTGCCAAAACACACAGGTTTTGGCACACAACATGTCGAACGGCTGTTTGGCGTCCTGAGCCATGGGGAGGGGTGGTGGGTGTCACGACGCTTCGTGGGGTCGACCCACTCGCGTCGACCTCTCCAGGAGGGATTCGCTTATAAGAAAACCGAGTCGGGTACTCGGTTCGTGTGAGTCACCAGCGTCTGCGGTGCTCTATGATCTCGATCGTGTAGCGACGACGGAGTTTGCCACCCGCTGCGGTGGCGAGTTTTCGGATGGCGTCTGCGTGAACACCATCCCTTCCAATCACCTTGCCAGTGTCGCTGGGGTGGGTGTTGATTGTGATCATCGAGTTTCTGGTTCCTTCGACCTCGATGATCTCGACATCGTCTATATGATCCACGATCGCTTCGACGATGTCGCGAACCATGCTTCCTACGACTGAGAGCTGCGTGCTTTGCCTGCGCATGATGTGCTTCTCCACTGCTGTGCTGCTGCGTTCTGATACTCCAAGATTGTCTGTTTTTCTGGGTTTTGTCAATCCGTGAGATACCATATAAGTGCCGATCGGCACTTATATGGTATCTCGGAAAGAATTGCTTCTATTAGAAAAGCCCTCTTCCTTAGAAGCGGGCTCGTTGATGCGATCTAGTCGCGATCTCGGTTGGCTTGGCGGGTGATGCGAGCCTTGAGCTCGGCGACCTGCTGGCCAGTGAGGCGACGGGTGATCGCCACCTGACGTCGCAGCTCCTGGTAGCGATCGTTGCCACCCTCGTCCAGGATGGCCTGAACGATGGCCAGGTCCACCTTGTCAGAGGTGTACTCCTTCTTCCCCTTGGGAGGGAAGTCGGCTCCGTTGCGGGACTCTCGCGCAGGCCAGGTGTTTGGCTCGTGCGTGATGGTGCTCAGGTCCACCTCCTCGTCCTCACTTCCACCCTCGGGTGCGGGGTCGGGGTCGGAACCGCCCTGTTCCTGCATGTCGAGCGGGAGCTGACCGGGCAGAGTCCCATCGGCAGGTGGGGGCTTGGTGGGCGCGGCTGCGGGAGCCGGCTTGGCGTTGCCGTTGCGCTTGTTGTAGGTATCGCGGGCGAGGATGCCGGCGACCTGCTCGGGCATGAGACCCAGGCGCACGCAGACCCGATCGCGAGGACCGCCCTTGCGGAGCCAGTGTTCGTCGCAGGACACGAGCTCACGCGCTTCGATGGTGAACCGCCGCATCTCGTCGGTGATCTCGATCGGCTTGCCGCGCACGTCGAGCACGAGCTCGCTGGGGACCTCGAGCGAGACACCGAGCTCGTCGGCCAGTCGCAGGCGCTGGGCCTCGGCCATGTCGTGATCGTCTGCAAACTCGATCAGGATGTGGCCGATCCTGCGCAGGATTCTGTGAAGCTTCATGGAACTACCTCCTTGTTCCTTCGATGGTGATTCTTATTCCCTGCTCGTCAAAGTAAACGAGAGGGGAGCTGCATGCTAGGTCCCAGACCTGCTGAACGGACTCCTGCATGGTCATGGGAGGATGGTGATCTGCCCGCGGTTGAATCGTGAAGAGCCAAGTCCGCATGGGTTGTCTGTTGCTTGACCAGTAGGCGTAGCGCTGCATGGATGTCACGCGCACACAAACCTGACGCTGCTCAAGAAGTCGGCTCAGACGCTTGTCTGGAATCATGATGACTTCGGACTCGTCTGTGCTTCCTCCAAGACGCTGGGTTACACGCTTTGTGATGTCTTCGAGTACTGAACCTGACTCATCCAGGAAATCCTGGTTGACTCGGTAGTACATCTCGCCTTCACCAGGTTTGTCGATGACACCGAACATGAGAACGATCCACCAGAGCAAA